>CANHQJ010000039.1 GCA_947462875.1 Verrucomicrobiia bacterium | reverse complement strand
TTAGCTAGCTATTTAGAAGAAGCTCCTTGGCCTGCAACCAAAGATGAATTAATCGACTACTCCATTAGGAGCGGTGCCCCTTTAGAAGTAGTGGAAAATTTACAAGAGTTAGAAGACGAAGGAGAAGTATTTGAAAGTATCGAAGATATATGGCCTGATTATCCAAGCCAAGAAGATTTTATGTTTAATGAGGACGAGTACTAAATTTTATGCGCTTTTTTTGAATATAGCGCATCAAATTTAGTACCCTCTAATGAATTTAAAAAAAGAGAGATTGCATTTTGCAATCTCTCTTTTTTTAAATCTCGAAAAATATTCTTAGAAAGTCAATTTAAAATACAATAGCATTAAGCTTAAGATTAAAACAATGGTATTGGCAATTAATACCGGACGGCTTTTAATTAAGTAAGCATAAGTTAACCAAACAATACAACTAAAGTTGACAATCAATACCATAATTAAACTTAAGTCACCTACGCTATGTGATTTCCAAGACAAATATACTTGGGGTACAAATGTGATACAACTTAATAAGGATCCAAGATAACCTATAGATTCAACTAGTTTAGGATTGATTTCTTTATTGCTCATTTTCAAATTGAATTAACTTTTTGAATAATTTTTTAATAAAAATTTCTTTGATTGATTAAAATTATCCTTCTGTAATACCTGCTTTTTGCATGATCAAATCACTTACACCAGTAGTAGAGTAACCACCATCATGGAATAAGTTTTGCATAGTCACCATCTTGGTTAAATCTGAGAATAAAGTGATACAGTAATTAGCACAATCTTCTGCACTTGCATTGCCTAGTGGAGCAATGGCGTCTGCATAATCAAAGAAATCGCCAAAGCCTTTGATACCAGTTCCAGCAGTTGTTTTAGTAGGAGATTGAGAAACGGTGTTTACACGTACTCTTTTCTTTAAACCATAATGGTAGCCAAAGCTACGAGCAATAGATTCTAACAATGCTTTGATATCTGCCATATCTGTATAAAAAGGGTAGGTTCTTTGCGCAGCAGCATAAGTTAAAGCTACCACACTTGCTTCTTCATTCAAGGCATCCATATTGTATGCAACGCTTAACATTTTGTGTAATGACATTGCAGAAACATCTACGCCTTTTGCATAATAATCGTAATTCAATTCAGGGTAAGCAATTTTCTTTCTGATATTCACACTCATTCCAATAGAATGTAAAACGAAATCAATCTTGCCGCCTAATATTTGTTGAGACTCTGTAAACAAATGAGTTAGTTCTTCCACACTTGTAGCATCTGCAGGAACAATCTTAGAATTAGTTTTTTCTGCCAAGCCATTTATTTCACCCATACGCATTGCAATAGGTGCATTGGTTAATACAAATTGTGCACCTTCTTCGTGTGCTTTCTCTGCCACCTTCCATGCAATGGAGTTGCTATCTAAAGCACCAGTAATAATACCTCTTTTTCCTTTTAATAAATTGTAAGCCATATTGGGTTATTTAGTCTTGTAAAAATAGTATAATTATGCTAAAAGCTCTTTTGCATTTTCTAATGCAGTTTTTGAAGGTGGATCACCACCAATCATGCGAGCAATATGCTGCACACGCTCTTCTTGAGATAATGTTTTAAGATGGGTATTGGTTGCTGTACCTTTTTGCTCTTTGTACACATATAAGTGACTATGTCCCTTGGCAGCGATTTGAGGTTGATGGGTAATACAAAGTACCTGTCTTTTTGATCCTAAATCTTGTAATAATATACCCACTTGTTTTGCTGGTTCTCCAGAAATACCGGTATCAATTTCATCAAAAATCATCGTTGGTAAATCCATAGATTGCGCCACCAAAGATTTAATACATAACATCAATCTACTTAATTCACCACCACTCGCCACTTTGCGAATAGGTTCATATTTATTCATGTTATTCGCATCAAATAAAATATCTACTTTATCCTGTCCGTAAATAGTGTAAGGAATAGTTTCAATCGCCACTTTAATGGAAGCATTGGGCATGCCCACCTGCTTTAATAAGCTGTTTACTTTTTTAGTAAATGGTTCTACTTGTTTGTTTCTTTGAACAGATAAATCGGTAGCTAATTTTTTCACTTCCAAAGATTCGGCAATCACTTGTTTTTCAACTGCAGCAATTTCTTCACCAATATTTAAGACAGCTTGTAAGTCTGTTTCTAATTGCAGTTGAATGGCTATTAGCTCTTTAGTACTTTGTACCTTATGTTTTTTCTGCAAACTGTATCCTGCAGACAATCTTTCTTGTAGCGTGATGATTTTGTTTTCATCAAAATCAATTTTATCCTGCCATCTTTCCAATTCAGAAGCAATATCTGCAAGTTCAATTTGCGCAGCTTTTAATCTTGATAATAAGCCATCAAATTCAGGTTGCCATTTACTAATGCCTTCTAAGTTATTCGCAATCTGTTTGATTTGCTGAACAATGGGGTTATCTGAACTATCTAATGCTTTTACACTAGCATCCAATTGCGATTTAATAGTTACAGCGTTTTCTAAAAACTTTAATTCCTGTTCGATATTTTCTAATTCATCTTCTTTTAAATCTAGTGCTGCTAATTCTTCCAATAAATGTTGCTTATAACTCTCTGTTTGATCAAATGCTGCTTTTTGTTCGATTAGTTGTTGTAGTTTTTTTTCATGCTCTTTCCAAGAACTAAAATTCAATTGATAAGGTCCAAGGTCTTTGTGTAATCCAGCCAAAGCGTCAATTACGGAACGTTGAAAGTCGGTATCACCCAAGCTTAAGGTATCAAATTGTTGATGTAGATCTACTAATTGATTGGTTAATTGTTTTAACTCGTTTAAATTAATAGGTGTGTCGTTGATAAAAGCCCTGGATTTTCCTTGCGCGCTAATTTCTCTTCTAATAATGAGTTCATCAGATAATTCAATATCGTTTTCTTCAAAAAAGGTTTTGTATTGATCGGTCTTTGAAAGATGAAATGTGCCTTCGATAAAACATTTTTTCTCTGGGTTTCTGCAAACAGTACTATCGGCTCTGTCACCTAGAATTAATCCCAAAGCACCCATGATAATACTTTTACCTGCTCCTGTTTCACCTGTAATGACAGATAGTTGTTTAGACAAATCAATGCTTAATTCGTCGATTAAAATATAGTTCTGTATGTCTAATTTCTGTAACATGATCTACTGCAAGATACTATTGTTT
>CANHQJ010000038.1 GCA_947462875.1 Verrucomicrobiia bacterium | reverse complement strand
TGGCGGACGCACCCACGAGGGCGGGATAACATCCGGAAGGGGATTCTGATTCACGCCAGTGCGTTCAATCTGACGGATCTTCCTCCCCCCATTTAGTTGGAAGTGATTGTATCCACACGGGTTGTTTATTTTTCTTCTAGTTTATGTAGTCATGTAAGATTTCATGGTGTTGTTGCTTGGCGTGACTTATTGCGATATAATGAAGTCATGTACGTGGCGGAGATTCCCAATCGAAATTCCCCTCCGGCCGTCCTCCTTCGCGAGTCCTTCCGCCAGAACGGCAAAGTCAAGAACCGCACCCTTCTCAACATTTCCTCCTGGCCGGCTCCCCGCATCGCCGCCCTCCGGCGTCTCCTCCGAGGCGAACTCGATCACGACCCCACTTCCGAACCCACCTGCGGTCCGGTCTTCGGCCTCCTCCATGCGCTCCATCAGGTCGCCTCCGATCTTGGCATCACTGCCGCGCTTGGCCACACCCGTATTGGCAAACTCGCTCTGTTCCTGGTCCTGGCTCGCGTTGCCCATCAAGGCTCTCGCCTCTCCGCCCTCCGGTGGGCCCGCGACCACGCCGTCGCCGAGGTGCTCGGCTTATCCGGTTTCGACGAAGACGACCTCTACGCCGCGCTCGACGATCTTTGCGCCAGACAGGAAAAGATCGAAACCAAACTGTGGCGCAACTATCTGGCCCGCTGCGGAACACCCCCCGTCCTATTCCTCTACGACGTCACCAGTTCCTACCTGGAAGGAGAGAAGAACGCACTCGGCCAGTTCGGCTACAATCGCGACGGCAAACGCGGAAAGTTGCAGATCGTCATCGGCCTGTTAGCCGATTCGGCGGGAGAACCGCTGGCCGTTCGCGTCTTTGCCGGCAACACGTCGGATCCCTCCAGCGTTGCCACTCAGATCGAAATCCTCAGCCAGCAGTTCTCCATCGCCGAGGTGATCTTCGTCGGCGACCGCGGCATGGTCAAGAAGGTCGGCAAGCAGAAACTGGATCAAGCCGGGTACCGTTACATCACGGCGCTGACCGATCCCCAGATCCGTCTCTTGTTGTCGAAGAAAACGCTCCAGCTTGAACTATTCGCCGAGGAAGTCTGCGAGGCAGAGGCCGACGGCGTTCGCTATATCTTGCGCAAGAATCCTGAGGAAGCCAAGCGCATTCGGCACCGGCTAGACGATAAACTGACGAAGTTACGAGACAAGATAGCGCGGCGTAATGAGTTAGTGGAGCAATCGACTCGACGCCAGCCGGAGGCAGGTTTGCTGACGCTGCAAGCGTGGGTGAAGCGGCACAAGATGGCCGGGCTGAGTACACTTTGCCTGGATGGGCGGCGTATCGTTGAAACGATCAATGCGCAGGCAGAGCTGCATGGATTGGAACTGGCTGGCTGCTACGTCATTGTGACCGATGTGCCCAAAGAACAACTCAGCACGGAAGCAGTCCACGCCAGCTACATGGCGTTGCAGAAAGTGGAGCGGGACTTTCGCACGATGAAGACCGGGTTGCTGGAGATCCGGCCCTTGTTTGTCCGCAAGGAGAGCCGTACGCGCGGACATGTATTCTGCTGCCTGCTGGCCCTGAAACTACAACGCGAGTTGGAACGTAGATTGGCGGCCGTGTTCGGAACCACGGCACAGGATCCGAAGGCGGTTACTGTTTCGGACGCACTGGCGGCGTTGGGCCGCCTGCCTCTCCTCCTCTATGACGTGGACGAAAAGACGGCGGTGACGCGCCTGCCCAAACCCGACGAGCACCAACGCAAGATCCTCGATGCCCTCAAAGTCAGCTTGCCCACCAAGTAAAACGTAGTCAGGCGGAAAACAGCCGCCACCGAGCCACAACCCTCGCTAAATCATCACATTAGAGGCAGAATAGTGCTTGGTTCTGGGGGGAAGATCCGTCTGATATACGCGGGTCGATGCCGCAGGGTCATGATTCGTCGGGAGCTGCCTCGGCCTAAGCGCGCGGATTGGAGCCGTGGCTCGTACCGCATAGAAGCTAACGAGGATTCTTCTTTTCGTGGAATCCACGCTGCCTTCGGCGCCGCTGTCCAGAGTGAAGTCATCTGTTGAAAGGTTCTTGGATTGTTTTTCTCGACTAGGTTCTCGCCGGACCGGAGCCAGTCAAGGCTGCGCGGAGCGCACCCGCAGGGCTTGGCCTTGACGGGCGAGGATCCGGCCCCACGCTGGAGTGATGGGTGGCATGGGTTTTATCCATGCCACCCTGCCCAGCGGCGAGCGTCTTGTTTTCGGTCTGCATCGCGATGGCCCAGATGAACCCCAGCAGTTCTCGCGCCACAGCGGTCACCACCTGGTTCTTGTTTTTCCCCTTGGCCGTCAGCGTCTTGTAGCGCTTGTTCAACCGGTGTTGCGCCTTCCAGGCAATGGCTTTCACCTCATCGCTCAGGGCAAGATTCTTTTGCCGCCGCAAAAGAAAGCCCGTCACATTGGGCCGGTGATGATACGACCAACTGGCCTCCACCAGCACCCGCCGCAGATGCGCATTGCCCGACTTGGTAATCGCCCCACGTTGCACTTTGCCACCAGAGGAATGTTCGCTCGCCACCAGGCCGCTGTAGCCCATTAACTGCCTTGGACTGGCAAAGCGGGTCAGCGATCCCAACTCCGAGACGATCGTCGCTGCCGTGGTCTGCGCCACCCCCCGCAACGCCTGCAAGGCTTCGATCACCGCACGCAACTCCGCTGGGGCTTCCCGCACCGCCTCGTCAATAGCCGTCTCCAACTGCACGATGCGCTTGGCCACGTGTTCCACCTCGTGTAGATAGTTCAGCAGAGTCACCTCCAGCGCTTTGTGTGCGAAGTGGACGTTGATCTTGATCCATTCCAGGTACTGTTTGGTCCAGGCCTTGATACCCTCCGGTTTGCGTCCATGACGCAGCAGGAACTTGCCTAGACGGTGTCGCGCCTTGAGTTGATCCTTCTTGGCGGCTTCGCGCGCCCGCACCAGATCGCGCAACGCTTCCTGCTCTGGGCTCGGTACGGCTACGGCGGTTAGCTCTCCGGCGCGATGGCAGCGAGCGAGCTTCTCGGCGTCGCGGCGGTCGGTCTTGATACGCTCGCTGGCTTTGATAGGAATCAGACTGGGGGCGATGACTTGGCACGCCACTTCCATTTGCGTCAGTTGCCAATACAGGCAATAGCCGGTGGGGCCGGCCTCGTAGCAGGCCCGGACCTCGCCCTGCTCCCGCAGCTTCTTCACCAGCTTGCGGATCGCCTCGATCCGATTGGCGATTGTGCCCAAACTGCGGACTTCGCCGCTTCGCCCACCCTCGGCTACCGCAACGGCAATCGTCTCCGCGTGGACATCCAGGCCCAAGTACAGTACCTTTTTCATAGACCAACTCCTTTGACCTTTGCGGCTCTGCGCCGCTTTTGGTTTTCCTAACCTGTCAGCGTAACCCGCGGCTCAGGTCAGGGGTTGGTCGTTTCATCTTGACTAAGTAGTTCGAACCCAAAACGGCAGCGGGGAAGCAAGCCGGCTTCCCCGCTGCCGTTTTGCTGATCATCCCTGACCCTCTGTCCGTCTCGGCCTCGCAGCCGGACCGCAAGTGCCGCGCACGATCCCGGGCGACTGACACGAACCAGCGTCCAGGTATAAGATCATAGCCTGCATGATCCGATCCCATTCTCTCTCCCTCCTGCTCCTCGCCCTCCTGGCCACCGCGGCCTCCGGGCAAACTCCCGCGCCGCCCCCCACCCCGCCGGCCAAGCCCCAGCGCACGCCGCCTCCTACCCGCGATCCGCATTCCCCCGGCTACGTCAAAGCCAAAGAACTCGCCGACGGCGCACTCCCGTCTCCCACCAAAAACGGCAACTTCATCATCGGCCCCAC
>CANHQJ010000037.1 GCA_947462875.1 Verrucomicrobiia bacterium | reverse complement strand
TGAAGTTTCACCGAGCGAACCCCTCCGCCGACGAATTCGGCAATCCAATAGCTGATAAAGAGCGTATTCCATTTCAGATACCGTCCTGCCAGCCGCCCCGGCTCGGAGGCCATCCTGTGGATCCAGGTGAGACCAAGCCGCTGCATCCACGCGGGAGCATCGGGTTTCATCCCCGCATTCACATCAAAGGCAAAGCCGACCGCCAACAGCACCCCGTGATCGAGCTGCGGCTTGATCCGATGGATCCATGCATACTGCTTGGGTGTCCCCAAGCCCACCCAGATGAAATCGGGGCGTTTTTCGAGAATGTCGGCCGTCACCTTCTTCTGATCGTCCAATTCACCATCTCCGGAACAGCGTCCATGGTACCCGCCCACGAAATTCAGCGAAGGGTTGATCGCCAGCATCTGCTCCCGGAACTTGCGACCGCACTCCTCGGAACCTCCCACCAGATAGTGGGTTTTATCAGCGGGGCATGTGGCAAGGAAGCGCCGCGTGAAGGTCGGCCCGTAAACCCGATCCTCTAGATTCGCACCCTTGGCATTCATTGCCCACACCAAGGGCATCCCATCCGGCGCGATCAGGTCGATGCACGCCGTGAGATTCATGAATTTGGGATCATGACGCCGCATGGTCACGACATGGGTGTTCGCAAAATCGACGGCGAGCACTCCCCCACCACTTGATCCCGCCTCCAGGAGAACCGTAGAGAGATCCTCATAGGTTGTCTCCATGAGGGAGGTGCCCAGGACTCTCGTGGAGTCGACATAAGGCACGTGAGGGTTGGGCGCCATCTTGGAAGCAGCCGATTGGAGCGAGGATAGGGCGGAGGGCCAGTCCCAACCGATCCCCTCGGCGCGAAATTCCTTCCGCCCTTCGCCCTGACGGTGGATCGCATAACTCACATCGCGGCGACGATAGGCGCCCGCGAGGAATTTCCGGCAACGATGCACTCCGATCACCGGCAGCATCATCCATGCGGAGGGGGCGTCAGCCGCCTTCTTCCATTCGTCGGATTCTTTCCTGGCGAGCGGAGACTCGCTCGTGTTCTGACCCGTGAAGGCGAAAGTCGAGAAGAGCTTCCCGCAAGCCTCGATCCGGACACCGGCCTTCATCATCCGGGCCATCCACTCGGCATCCCCGATGGAGCGCCAACCCGTGTCAAAAACACCTCCCCTCTCCACGATGGAACGCCGGTAAAAACTCGCACAACTCAGTGAGGAAAGATGCACCAACCGTGTATGATTCCACCACGGAGTCACAATCCTGCGGTAGGAGAGTGCTTTGCCGGAGTCATCCGTGAGCAGGGCATCGCCGCACAGGATGTCAGCCAAGGGATGCCCGGCGAACCACTCGGCGACATAGGCCAGCGTCCCGGGAAGATACTGCTCGTCGCTGTTGATCCATGCCCAGAGATCGCCGCTCATTTTGGCGATCCCCTTGTTGATCGCGTCGTACATGCCGGCGTCCGGTTCCTTGAATACGCGCAGCGTGTAACCGGAGACAGTGCGAAGGTGCAAAAGTTCAAAGGCCTGAAGGTCTGAAACAAAATCGCCGCCGTATCGCGTTTTGAGCTCCACGCCCAACTCCCTGGCGAATTCCTCAATCCCAGGAGTCCCCCCGTCCTGGATGATGTGCTCAATCGTTAAAGACGATTGAGCAGTAGCTGGGAACTGGGAGTTGGAAGTTAGGGAGGAATGTTTAAAATGCTGAAGTTCTACAGATCTCGACTCAGCCACTCGCCCCCCCTGCTCCGCAGGCGCATCTCTCCCCAAATTACCAGCTTCCAGCTTCCACCTCCCTTGCTTCGGTTGCTGATTCTGATCAGCCACCGAAGCAACACACAACTTCAGCCAGTCGAGTTGGCCGTAACTTGGAGTAATGATCGAGATGGTCATGGAGCGGTTATCAAACACCAGATTCCATTGCAGGTAGACAAATGACCGCCTGCAATGGACGGGAGGGGTTCAGGAAAAAGGGTGGGTGACCGAAATGCGAGAGAGGATCAGGAAGCAATGATGGATGAAGAAACCTCATGGTTTAGGCAGGTTCTGCAACCTCCGAAAAAGCTGTTCCATGGCGTCTTTTAACACTTCCATTACGTGTCCAGGCGCCGGGGAGGAAGTGTTGTTTGCAGCAATGAAGGTCGGAACCCCGAAGACATTCCAACGATTGCAGTTGTCGATCCTCCATTGATCGGGCGCCCAGATCAGGATGGGAATCCCGCAAAGCTGGGCAAGATGCATGGGTCCGCTCAACTCTCCGACCAAGATCCGCGAGTCGGCGATCACCCTCACGCTGGCAGAGAGATCCTCACTACGTAGATCTTCCACCCCCTCCGGGCAATAGGAATACAGCGGGTGGCCAATGGAGCAAACCTTCAATCCGATGGCTCGGCAATGAGATGCCAGCATGTCGCACATTTTGAGCGGATAATTTCGGGATACATCGGGTCCTTCTTTTCGGATCTGGCGGAAATGAAATGCAACGTCATAGGAAGGGCCATTCCGCGGTTTTTCCCCAAGAATCTCAAATTTCTCAGTAAGAATGTATTTCCTATGGTATTGCGTGCATGCGTTCCGGATGCCCAGCAGGTCATAATCCCGGAGCCCCAGTTCGGTTGCCTTGGCGCGCGCCATAGCGTCGAGCTCGGCAGGAGAGAATCGACCGTGCTTGTAACCCGCCTTTTCCAAAGGGATCCCGTGAAAATGCACCTTGCAGCCCGGATAGAGAAACTCCCTCCCCGGATACGTGATGACATGCACCTCGCGGTAGCGGGGAACGCTAGCACGAATGCAGGCCTGCCAGTCCATGAGTTCGTGGCCGAACTCCCCCACGTAGGGACCCGCCAGAAGAACCTCTCTAGGTAAGAACCTCATCCTGAGGCCTTGGATCGCACCGATGATCTTATCCCGAAGCGTGAACCGGTACATCACGCCCCCATCCTTGCCGCAGGTTTTGGAATCGGCGAGCGTGCTCATCTCCGGAAGGATCGGAGGGTTTTCATAAGTGATTTCAGATTAATCAGTTTCATGCATTAATCCAGTTCAAGAACCTTTGTCATGGCCCATGGGGCAATCCCGTGCGATATCTCAATTGGTCTCCGTACAAACCTTTTTGGCCATCCTCACCCCCCTCATTACTCCCGATGGACAAGCCTTCCCTCATCGTCGTCGCGGAAAGCATCCATCCTCACTCGGGAAGCGAACCGGGCAAGGGATGGTGGTGGTCCTGCGCGCTGAGCTCTTTCTACAAGCTGCATATCATCACAACACCCCATGCGACCGAACTCTGCCGTCATGAGGAGATACCGCAGCGGGAGGGATGGATCTTTCATCATCCCGAAACCAAGATTGAAAATTGGGCATTTCCCTGGGGATATATCCAGTATGGCCGATGGTTAGGGGAGGCTCTGGCCATCGCTCGGAATATTATCGCCGGCGAACGCATAGTCGGCCTCAGCCATGTCAACATCGGCTCCTTCAGGGTTCTCCCGCGCTACGATCTGCTCGGCATTCCTTACACGCTGGGACCACTCGGTGGCGGGGAATGCTCACCTTTTGGTCTGCTCCTTAGCAGAAGAGCCCCCTTCTCCCACAAGTGTTCAGAATTCACTCGTCCGATCCTAAACAATGCCTTCGCGGTTATTCCCCCGCTCCGAAACACAATGAAATCGGCTTCTCTGGTCCTTGCCACCTCGATGGAGACCGAGCAGGTTCTCCTCAGAATGGGCGCACGACACACCCAGGTCGTCTTCCCTGATGCCTACGACCAGCCAGTGGATGTTGAAGGCATCAAGACACTTCGAAGGGATCAGAAGGACAAAATACCCGAGTGCATTCGCTTGCTCTGGCAGGGGAGGCCTCTTTGGTGGAAGGCGCCGGATCTTGCCCTGACCTCACTCAAGGCTGCGCTGGATCACGGCATCAAAGTACGCCTCACCATGATCTGCGACTGGAAATCTCCAGTGGGACTGTCCATAAAATCCATGGCAGAGAATCTCGGCATTTCCTCACACATCGATTTCGCGGGATTCATGACCCGGGACGAGCTTTTGTGGGAAGCCAGAGAACATCACGCCTTCTTAGCCACCAGCATGCACGATTCCGGAGGCATTCCCTTGATAGAGGCCCAGGCCCAGGGCCTCCCTTGCATAACCCCCGCCTTAGGGGGCAACCGGGATGCAGCATGTCCAGAGTCGGGCGTCACCGGTTGCTTTGCAAACGCAACAGAGTTCGCTCGGCAAACCTGCAAGACTCTTTCACGGTGGCAGTCTTCCCCTGAAGAATGGTTGAGTGACTGCGGAAAGGCTGCGCGGTTCTCAACGAGATTTACCAACCAACGCCTTCAGGACTACGTCCAAACCCTAATCGTCCCTGCCCTGAAAGGTGCCCCGTTGCCTTAGTTGGCGGCTAGCCAACCGGCCGAAGCACGGCGGCCAACTCGTCGGCGAGCGCATAGTTTTTTGTGATACCCATGATCACCCGGGCACCCAGGTTCCCAAGACGATTCATCCGGTCACCCGGTGCGTCGTACATAAAGGACTTCATCTCGGTAATCCGGTAACCAAATCGTGTGGCGGCCTGCCACAGATTCATCGGGGAGAAAAAATACATGTGGTCGGGATTATTCCTTTCCTGTTTCAGAACAAGTGCACCGAGCACCCTTTTAATCGCAAGGGCATTCGGCGTCGTGATGATCAACTCTCCGCCTGGTGCGAGCACTTCTTTGACGGATGCAAGCACCAGTCCGAGATTGTTGACATGCTCCAGAATATCCCCCGCGACGACCGCATCGAATTTCCTGTCAGGAAAATAACGTGTCAGCTCCTCAGCGTTGCCGCGAATGATGTCATCAATTCCGTATTGGTCACGCAGGAGCGATATCGCCTCCGGATCCAGATCAAGTCCGATCAACTCACGGGCAACACCCCGAAGCTTGGGATGCAACAAAAGCCCCTCCTCCGCATGTCGCTTGGTAGCGGGTGAATCGGTCGGGCCGAGATGGAGGATCGATTTTCCGGCAACCTTAGCAAGGATCCATTTGGTCTTGTCGATGAGTTGAACCCCGGTCAACGGAAGGGGAGTGCATGGCTTTCTATCACCAAGAAATGAAATGAAATCTGACGGGGAAGTGTTCATATCATGGGGTTTCCTTTTTGGATGAATGATTGGAAGACGTATGTTCAACGGGCCACCTGACTGTAAATCTCCAAGTGCCTTCTCGCGATCACTTCGGGATGGTAGCGCAACCTCATCGTCTCCGCGCTATTCTCCGTTATTTTGGCGCCCTTCGAGATCCAAAGTGAAATCGATCCCTCCAACCCCTCCCAATCGTGGGGGGCCATTAACTCCGCCCCCTCGATTCCTCGCGCGATATCGGGCATGCCTCCCACCGAGAATCCGAAGACCCTGACATTTCGGGCCAATGCCTCGGCCACCACGAGACCAAAAGCCTCCTCGGAGGGAACATGGACCAGCGCGACAGCATCATCAAGCCGGTCAATTAGATCCTGTACACCGATATTTCCAAGATATCGGGCATAACCCATTTTCTCAGCTTTTCGGATTTCCTGTAAAAACTTTTTCCCATAATTACTTTCTGCATCCAATGAACCCACAAAATTGACAACAAACCGGTGCCCCTTGCGATGAAGCCTGCTCATCATGCCAAGGCATTCCAGTTGCTGTTTATAAGGCGATATTGTGCCAGCGCTGAGGAGTAGGGGATCTTTGCCCCGGGTTTTTGATGGAATATTAGCAAAGAATGCCGTGCATAGGGCATTGGGAACCAGCCAGGTGTCCGCGGCGATTGTTCCCACCATGCTCCTCGTGTATTCCGAGTTGCAGAACACGCCACGGGTTCTTGCCAGTGCGAATCGCTCCAGTTTTCCGGCTAACCAGTAAAAGCTGCCCGGCTTCGCACCGAGAGCCCTTGCAACGGACCTCATGTTGCCGTGGATGGTCAGGACATTCGGATAACCAGACAGGACTGCGCTGATGGCACAATCCCTTTCGGTCCCCTGACCATGGACAATGTCGGGATCAATCTCACGGAGTTTCCTGCGAACCTCCCTGATGCACCCCTGATAACCGGTCCTGAGCCAGCCTATTTTCGGAACATGAAGGCTGTGATACCAAATATTGGGAGCAATCTTTTCGGGTGCTCTCAGCGGCCGTTGGGTGCAGGAGATGACATGGATTTCGAAGGGGGGAACCGTTTGTAGTTGGTAGTTTGTGGTTCTTCGCTCTTCGGGGGGCTTTCTTGGTTCTTCGTTCCTGGTTCCTAGTTCAATCGATCCGCTAGTCCCAATTTCATCATTTCCTAATTTCTCAATTTCCGGGTTTTTCCTTCCCCCAAGCATCGCAAATCCCTCCAGCAGTGCCGTCGGAGCAGGGCCGAAATAAGGATCTGGATCATCGTAGCGACGATGTGCATCCCTATTATCCGTCGTCAGGAAGGCAATTCTCATGTCCCAGACAATATCTTTCCGAATCTCTCCTGCATTTCCTTCAGTATCCTCAAGTACTTTTCGGCAACGGCGTGAGAGCCGACTTTCGAGGACCAGATTTCGGCAATGCGCCGAGGATCTCTTGCACCTCCGCCCCACTCGGCGACCTCGGCACCCAGAGCATCGGCCATGTGATCCGGCGTACGGAGGTAGCTCACCGTTCCGGATTCGCAGGATGCGAAATACGCACTGCTCGGAATCTGTGCTGGGCCCACCACACTGCATCCGCAGCAGAGTGCCTCGGCGCCGGCTATGTTGAAGGTTTCGGAGTGTGAGGTGAGCAAGTAAACCTTGGAGGCCCTCAGGTGCCGGTTCAATTCCTCATGACCGAGTCGTCCCATCATCACGAACCTCCCTGGAAATCGCCTCTCCATCACCGCTCCCTCGACCTCGGCACCCGCACCAACCACCAGGACTTTCCATCCGAGTTCGACCCGAAGAAAGCGTTCCGCCGTTTCCTTGAGCAGTTTCCATCCTTTCACGGCGTCGTCCCATCGGCCCACGACGATCACCTGGTTCACTTTGGCATCCTCCCTTGAAAAACCCATGCATCCCATGTTCACGGGGTGGGGTACCGTTACCACCCTCGGCATCGGCATCGCATAGTACATCCGAAGGAAACGTCGGACCCTCGCCGATGCAAGCGGGGTTTCCGCCGCATAGACGGGAACGCGTTCCATGCATCGGATCATCGGTTGATCCAGCAGCGGGGGAAACAGGTATGTGACAAGAAAACGCGCCAGACTCTCCGCTTTTCTCGGGAGCCCGCTTCGCAAGGGATGTTTCAGATCGTAGCTCACCCAACTCCTACGAAGACTATGCCACGGATAAATCCTCGGGGATTTCACGCCGTCCGTGTCGAGTTTCTCTATCACAGGGCAACCGACGGAAACCGCCGCCCTGCGGATCGCATCATGACGGGGGGCCGACCAGGTGTTGATGACGATCGCATCGGGCTTCTGGCCCTTCCACCAGGCTGGTGATGACATTTCATCCCGTGAAGCCATAATCAGAGGTCTCCCCTCAGGAGGGATCTCATCGCCTCGGATCGCGCAAAACCAAGCGTCGTGACCCATTTTCTGCAAGGCAAGCACCACCAGTCCAAGATCCCTTTCCCAAAACGAACCGCTGTTTGAGTAGACCAAGGGTATGGCAAAGATAATCCTCATGGCTGGCTTGTTGTTCAATCTTCAGTGGCGATGTTCGTTCGGAAAATACGAAAAAGCGCCTCCCTGTTTTTCTGCGCGTTAAAATAGGTTTCCACACATTCAAGGATTTCCGAACTCACTTCATGAGGATTTTGTTCCTGATTGAACACCCTGAATAGTTCACGGGCCATGGATTCCGTATCCCTGCGGCTCATGACCGGAGAAAACTGATATTTGAGGGCAAAACGCGCAAGTGTGCTTTCCGGATGCGCCACGCAAAGAACTGGAAGCCCCGAGGAGAGGGCGCGTGCAAACTTGCAGGGGAAACTGAACTTATTGTAGCGGGGATTGGATTCATCAAGTGCCATGATCGCTAGTCCCCAGTTGCATTCCCTGTAGCGTCGGTCCAGTTCGTCGTCCGGGAGGTAGCCGTGCTCGACGATCAGATCGGGATCATACCACGGCCTTTTCCGATAAGAATGCGAGCCGAAGAGGTGCACCTCCATGCGTTCTTTGATCTCTGCTGGCAGCAGTTTCAGAGCTTCCATGAATCGTGCAAACGTATCTTCGGAGATAATCGTTCCGGGATATCCGATCCTAATCCTGTTATTCGATTTTGCAGGCCTACCATTCCTTATTTTTTCCATCTCTTCGGGCTCGGCTCCGCAGTGGATGATAAGGTCGTGTTTTTTTCCGGTGACATGCTGCATTTCCATACCGATCTCCTCGGTGTAAACATCCCGGCTGGCCGCCCCTGTATAAAGATCCTCCAGCATCAGCTGGAATCTGGCCGCACGGTCTTTTCCCAATGAGGCGACCTGACTATCGGTATCGGCCATATCATGGACGCTGATATGCCAAGGGATCGCAAGATCGCGGACAGCACGATGAAGGACCGGAATCGACCATCCGTATCCCAAGATCCAGAGAAGATCCGGCTTTTGTTCAGCGATGATACGGCGAAGACTTGCGGCGGCGAAAGGAACCCATAGCTTTTCAAGCAGGAAGCACTTGAACGCGACAAAACGCCTGTGTGGTACCAATCGCGAGGGCATTCGCCCTTCCCGGCATGTCCCTACCCGCTCGCGGGTATGTTCAGGAGCCCTTCCTGATATGGACCACCAAGAGACCCTGGACGGATCCGCACCCCGGAGCAGTTGGTAGAATAGCCAAGGGCTACCCCCAGGGACATCTGGAGGAAAAGCCGTGGCAATAAGAATTTTGGGATCGGCCTTGATTGTCATGATCTTTGCCTGCCGCTCGGATGAACGGCTTGCCTATTCCACGCAGCATGCCTGAGACGACAGATCAGGCCCCTGTAGCCCCCAAAAAGGCGCAGATATGCAAGAAACTCTCCGAGAGCCCGATCAAATCGAAGGACATTCATGCATCCCTCGCTCCCCTTGATGCAGTCAAGCGGAGATGAATAGAAAACCTGGATGAGTTGTTTCAAGGACTTGAAGAACTGCGCCGCCCAGCTTTCCTTGAGATATTGCACGGAACGAACGCCGGTTTTTGTCCCCAACGGTGCGATTCGATAAGCATTGATCACGGGCGAGGCGCTTCCCATTCCGTAAAAGAGTCGACGGGCATAGGACCAGTGTAGCCTTCCTTGAGGGATGAAATGCCTCAACTCAAATCTGCTATCGTAATAGATGCGCCATCCCGAGTCACGAAGAGCAAAACAGAGTTCGGAATCCTCTCCGGCCGTGAGTTTGCCGCCCATGCGCCCCGAACACTCGAAGACAAAACCGTCCTTCAGGAGTTGATCAAAGGCTGTCTTGCGGAGACTGATCCCCGCACCCCAGAGAAGTGTTCCGGGAGTATCCGTAATGTCTCCGTTGCATTCGTGCTGATTGCCCACAGCGTAGAACGCGCGGATCGGATGAAACCAGTCTGGGGGATCATTTTCAAATTCAGGCAGGGACGGCCCTCCTATCATGGCGGCATCCTGGTTGTTTGTAAAAAAATCGTAAACCTTGCTCACCCACTCAATGCACACCCAGTTGTCGTCATCGATGAAACTCACAATATCGTAGAGGGCTTCACGCATCCCCCTCTCCCTTGCATATCCAAGACCGACCCGAGGCTCCCTCACGATACGCAAAGGCACGGGATGATCAGGCGGCCAACAACCAAGTGCGACCTCATGAGTTCCGTCCGTTGAGGCATTATCGATCAAAAGAACTTCCCACGGAATGTTGCGGCTCGATCGCTGAATCATCAGATGGTGAAGCGTTTCCACAATCCTTGCGGAGCTATTGTGGCAACAGATTACTACTGATATCCCTGAATTCATTGGGACAGCCTAACAATCAAAGATTAGTACGTTGCATGAAGGTCGCACCAGCACTCCCTCCCGATTTTCTGATAATATTCAAGATCCCGGGACCAGATCTTAATGATTTCATCCCGTTTCATCCATGAACCCGGCAAATCCTCTCCAAAACTTCCGGAGGAACCTTCGGTGAAAATCCAATCTGGGTTCATTTTTGATTGAAACCTGTCGTTTTCACCCCACACAGACGCTACTCTTGCTAGCGCCAGAAGCGTGGCAGCTGTCCTTCTTGAGACTCTCTTACGCAACGTGCGTAGATGGACTTTGTGATTGGCCTTTCTGGTCAGGAAACGGAATGCGAACTCCGTAAAGGTGAGGGATGTTGATTCAGGGACTACAAATCCGTGCTGCCGAACGATCTTGAACTTGGAATAACCGATTTCAGATAAGGCGAAAGGCAGATTATCAGACAGCGTCATCTCCACGGAAATGAATTGCGGGGCAATTTCGCTTTTTAGTTGGCGAACGCAGATGATGTCGTATCCCTCGATATCTATTTTTGCATAGTACGGAACCCCGAATTCGCCGATAAGGCTTTTGAAGCTCTGGCAGGGGATTAGAATAGGATGAATTTCATCACCGAACCGACCGGCTATCTCCTTATCAAACGAATTGAAATGGGTTCGTTTAGAATTGATCCAGAAAGTGGCATTTCCCTCGTTTTCCCAGATACCAACATTTTTAATGACGAGCTTTCCGAGCGCAATTTCCTCTTTGAACCTTGTTCTTGCCTGGGCGGCCAACGACGGGTCGGCCTCCACAGCAACCACCTTGAAACCACACGAAAGGTAAAAGGCGGTGTCGTCGCCGTTGTGCATCCCTATGTCAAAGACGAGCGGGGAGCTGTTTTTAGTCATGATGGGGATTGGCTTGTGCTGGTCAGCACTTGGGTGAGGAGTGAATCGGCTGTTATGAGGGTTTTCTCGGAGACAACTGGATGCCCCCACAAGGAAACCTGACGTTTTGTCGCCTCGACAACACGACCAACATCAATCATCCTCATACATTCCCTATTAATGTCGCACCTTGATCTCTGCCAACAAGGGGCGCAGGGAGGCAACCCTTGCAGGTTCTCGTTGCACTCGTAGCCCGATACGGCGGGATCCTCCCTGCCTCCGTAGACGATTACGCCCCGGCAATCAACGGCGCGGGCAAGGTGCATCTGGAAGCCCGCCAACCCGATGAATGCCATGCTCTGCGACAGGATTCCTGCGGACTCTCTCAGGGTCGTCTTGCCCCTAAGATCAAAGACGCCTGTCAGTGGAGGTTCGTAAGAATTTCCAAGCTGCACGAAATTTACCTCTCCGCGCAGACGGTCCACAACATTCTGGAATCGCCCTTCACACCACTCTTTGTTCATCATCCTTCCATCTCCCGTGAGCCCCCCCGTGTGAATCACCAGTTGTCGGGACACCAGCTTCCCCTTCCGTTTTTCGTCATCTGTCAGGTAGATATAAGGCTTGATTTCTACCTCCCCAGAAATCCCTGCCATGCCGCACATGGTCTCAATAAAATGAGCCGGTTGATTGATATCCTTGTCCATCAATGCGTCGTAACGGGCATATTGCGGAATGATCGTAGAGTAACCTGCATAACGCCGACGCCCGACTGTTCCGTATCCGCATCCGTACACGGCATGGATTTCGGGATTGAAAGAGAATAGTGACGGATGCCTGCTAAACATGACGATCCGTCCAGCCCCGCGCTTCTTCAGTTCACGTGCCACCGCCGTGCACAAGAGATCGTCACCGATTCCGTGACCGAAGAAGAGAACATGCTCCGGCCGACCCATCCATTCATGCTGGATTCTGGCGATCGAACGGGAGATCAGGTCCATGGCTTTCAAATCGGCTGGGGGAGAGCAAGGGTCAACCTACCTGGTTTTCAACAAAGAATACCGACGGGTGACCGTAGCGATGCGTCAGTGAATATCTCGGCGGCTCATGGTGATTCTC
>CANHQJ010000036.1 GCA_947462875.1 Verrucomicrobiia bacterium | reverse complement strand
GCAGTGAGCAGTGAGCAGTGAGCAGTGAGCAGTGAGCAGTGAGCAGTGAGCAGTGAGCAGTGAGCAGTGAGCAGTGAGCAGTGAGCAGTGAGCAGTGAGCAGTGAGCAGTGAGCAGTGAGCAGTAGTGCTGAGGCAAAGTTACGAAACCAAATCCCGGAAATACGCGATCGTCTCGCGGATGCCGTCATCGAACGCCACGACCGGCTCCCAGCCTAACAGTTCTTTCGCCAGGCGGATGTCGGGCTTGCGGACTTTCGGGTCATCGGGCGGCAACGGTTTCTGATCGAGTTTCAGAGGGATGCCGAAATGATGCGAGACGGCCTCGGCGAACTGGCGTATGGTCATCTCGTGCGGATTGCCGCAATTGACCGGAAGATGGTAATCGCTCTGTGCCAGTTTCCAAATTCCCGCAACCAGATCGGAAACATAACAAAAGGAGCGGGTTTGCGAGCCGTCGCCGAAGATGGTCATCGGCTCGCCGCGCAATGCCTGGCCGATGAACGCGGGCACCACACGACCGTCATCGAGCCGCATGCGCGGGCCGTAGGTGTTGAAAATGCGGACGATTTTTGTATCGAGCCCATTGGCGCGGTGATAGGCCATGGTGGCGGCTTCCGCATAGCGTTTCGCTTCATCATAGCAGCTGCGCACGCCGATCGAGTTCACATTCCCCCAGTAGCTTTCCGGTTGCGGATGGATTTCCGGATCGCCGTAGACCTCGGAGGTGGATGCCACCAGAAATGTGGCACCTTTTCGCAATGCGAGGTCGAGCGCGTTGTGGGTGGCATAGGATCCTGCCTTGAGCGTCTCGATGGGGATTTGCACGTAGTCGATCGGGCTGGCGGGAGAGGCCATGTGGAACACATAATCGACCGCGCCATCCACATCGAAGGGCAGCGAGACATCTTGTTCGAGGAACGAGAAATGCGGATGATCCTTCAGGTGCGCGATGTTGCGCGGATGACCCGTGACAAAATTATCCAGCGCGATGACACGCAGGCCGTCCGCGAGCAAGAGATCGATGAGATGCGAAGGCACGAACCCCGCTCCGCCGGTGATGACTGCTGTTTTTTGATTCATGGAAATTTTCAGGATACGGATTGATAACGCTGAATCAGCTTTTCCGCCTCGGTCAAAGCCATGCCGGTTACCTGATCCATATTGTAGTAGCGGTAGGTGCCGAGGCGGCCGATGAATGAGACGTTTGTCTCTTGATCCGCGAGTTGGCGATAGCGCGTGTAGAGTTGTGCGGTGATATCGGTGGGCACGGGGTAGAACGGCTCTTTTTCCGGGGTCCAGTCCTCGGGAAATTCACGGATCACCGTCGTGGCATCGATTTTCTGACCGGTCGCGTGCTTGATCTCCACCGTGCGTGTGTAGGTGACATCGAGGTCAGGATAATTCACCTGCAGTGCCGGCTGCCAGAGACCCTCTTTGCCGGAAATCGCCGCGCGCGCGCGCAGTTCTTCACCACTGTGTGTTTCGCGTTCGAAACGGAGCGAACGATAGGGCAGAGATCCATAGCAATGATCGTAATACTCATCGATCGGTCCGGTGAAAATCATGTGCCGATACTGCCAGTTTTTTTGCTCATCCTTGTAGTCGACACCCAGGCGGACTTGAAGATTCGGCGAATGGGCCATCATTTTTTCAAACATCGCCGTGTAGCCCTCGACTGGCATGGCTTGGAACGACTCCGTCAGGTAGCGGTCATCGCGATTCAAGCGGATGGGAATGCGTCCGCAAACCGAGGCTTGCAACTCGCGGGGATGCCGCTTCCATTGCTTGAGAGTATACGGCTCGAAAAAGATCCGGTAAAAATCCCAGCCGACCTGACTGAGAATCACTTCCTCCGAGTTTTGCGGATGTTCGATCTCCACCTTGTGCGTGTCCAGGTAATCTCGCCATTCCAGTTCGGAAGACTCTCTTCCCAGCCATTCCTCAAAGGTATTGAGATTGATCGGGAAACTCCAGAAACGCCCTTTGGTGAAGCTTTTGATCTGGTAGGAGACCTCGTGCCATTCGGTGAATTGCGAGAGATAGGCGACGATGCGGGCGGAGTTGCTGCGAAAGTAGTGAGGGCCATACGGATGGATCAACACTCCCGCCTCATCGTAGCAATCATAGGCATTGCCACCGACGTGATCGCGCTTGTCCACCACCACGCAGGTGAATCCCGCCTGACTCAGGCGCTCGGCGGCCACCAACCCGGAAAAGCCCGCGCCGACGATAAAAAAATCAACTTGTGACGAAGGCTCCATGAATCGACATGTTCTAACGGAAATTTTTCACGCTGCCGCCCTTGGTCGCATGCCGCCTTTTGCGGCAAAACCTCGCAGGGAATACAGGAAAATGAAGGGAGTCACGAAGATATCTCAAGAGACAGATTCGTCCGCCGCAAAGGTATCCTGCGGCGGGTTTTGTTCAAGAAAAAATGAACAAACCGCCCACTTTATTCCTGATTCTGAACGGTTCCCAAAACAATCGCGATGACACAAAAAAATGGCCTGATCCACCTCCGCTTTTCCTTGACAATCAAAAAAATCACTGGACGACTCCGGCCTCTGGCAGTAGATTCGCACCATGCCAATAGCGCGGCATGTGACACTGGGCATCCTTTTCACAACCTCCTGGGCCAATGGCTGGACTCCGGGTGTCGCAACACCCATGCCCGCGACCAACCTGAGTGTCAATACCGGCAGTCGCAATGACGTGCTTTCGTTTTATCAAAACATCTACCAGGCCTCGGAGAATTACGCCACCGCGATCAATCTGACCTACAGTGTCGGAACCTGCTCCGAAGGCACCCTCCCGGCGGCATACACGACCCTGATGCAGCGTCGTGTCAATTACTTCCGCGCGCTCGCCGGAGTACCCGCGACCATCAGCATGAACAGCGCATCCACGGTCGTGACGACGGGCGACCCCTACGCAGCATCCGCGGCCACCACCAAAACGCTTGCAGCGCAAAAAGCCGCGCTCATTCTCAGCCGGAACAACACACTCACCCACCAGCCATCCACCGGGCTTCCCTGCTTCACCAGCGCCGGGGGCAATGGCTGCTACTTCGGCAATGTCGCCTACGGCGTCTATGGACCACCGGCCATGGATGCCTACATGCAGGAGGATGTGTTCAATCAAGAAGCCGGACACCGCCGATGGATCCTCTATGACAGGGCGACGAACTTCGCCACCGGCGACATTCCGCGGTCCAGTTCCTATCCCGCCACCAACACCCTGTATATCAGCCAACGCGCCGAGGAATTGGCCACCGTCTCACCCAGGTTTATCGCCTGGCCGACTTCAGGCTTCTTTCCCTGGCAACATGCCACAACCTATTGGTCTCTCAGTTATCCGGGAGGAAATTTCACCAACGCCACCATCACGGTGACCAAAGACGGGGTGGCCCAGACCGTCGATAGCATCAACCGCACCCAAGGCTATGGCAATAACGGCATCGTCTGGCGTGTGCCGAACATGCTCACCGGCGGACCCGATGCGAGCTACGACGTCACCGTCTCCAACATCGGTGGCGGCGGACCTACCTCCCACAGCTACCGCATCACTTTTTTTTCCGCCAATCATCTTCTGACACCGCCTACACTGAGTGGCACACTCACCGTGGACCCCGGCGGCAGCCGGAATTTCCTCATCGGCCCCGTGGATGTGGCGGAGGAGTATCAGCTCGAAGTCGGCAAAAAAACCGCTCTCCCCGCCTCAACCGTGGAAGGAGGAGAAGACGCCACCGCATCGTTCATCATTCCCGGTCCCGTCACGGGAACGGGCTACAACCTGCGCTCCACGACCTACAAACGCACGGGCAGCAAATCCCTCAACCTCGCTTATACCAATGTCAGCCAAAACGAACAATGGGTGGAATTCGACCGCGTCCTCTTGCCCAAAACAAATGCGAGCATCAGCTATTACCGCAAGCTGAGTTTCGTCAACAGCGACACCACTTTTGTGGCACAGTATTGCCTGAACAACGACGGCCAGTGGATCGACATTCCCGGCACCGCCAGAGCGGGAACCAGCACCAACCAGGAAACCGAGGCCAACTTTACCACGCAACTGACGTATGCCCTGCCCGGCGCCACCCTCAATCAACCCACCCGCGTGCGGCTGTTGCTGCGCAAAACACTGCCGCAGGGCTTCATCACCAACAGCACCGCGGTCTCCGGTGCGTTTATCGATGATGTTACGTTCACCAATGTCGATTGGTTGAGCACACGCAGGCTCACCTCCTATCCGGCGAACAGTTCCTCTGTCACGCTGAACGCCACCACGGCCGGAGAAACTCTATCCCCCGGCAACCAGTACACCCTGCGCCTGCAACCGAGAATCGGCAACGTATGGATGACCGCGAGCCCCATGATGACGGCGGTGGTGTCCAACAATGCCGCTCCGACTCTTAACACTATCGCGAGTCCGGTCAACTTGCTGGAGGATGCCAATACGCATGTCATTTCGCTCGCGGGAATCAGCGCCGGCCAGAGCGAAAGCCAGGCACTCACGGTGACCGCAAGCTCCAGCAACACGAGCCTCATCCCTCATCCCGCCGTCACCTACACCAGCCCGAACAGCACGGGATCGCTCAGCTTCAAGCCCCTGGCGAATCAATCGGGCACCGCCACCATCACCGTCACCCTCAATGACGGCCAGGCCAGCAACAACACCATCGTCCAGACATTCACCGTCCAGGTCGCCGCTGTCAATGATCCTCCCGTCATCAGTGCCATCGCCCCCCTATCCATCAATCAAAATGCGACTGCCAACGACATTCCCGTGACCGTGGACGATGTGGATCACAGCCCGGCGGTTCTGCAAATTTCCACCAACTCGAGCAATCCGAATCTCGTCACGAGCAATCTCATTTCGGTCACGGGATCGGGAAACAATCGCAGTCTGGCGATCCAACCGCTTGCCAACGCGTCCGGCCAAAGCACCATCACCGTCACCGTGAATGATGGCGAACTCACCGAGTCCACCAATTTCCAGCTGACCGTCACCGCGCCCGAACCGGTAGGCTTTTATGCATGGGTACAGTACACTTACCCGCAATTGGCAGGCTCGGCATTTGATGCTGATTTCGACAAGGACGGCATCGCGAATGGCATCGAATACGCCTTTTCATTAAACCCCACCACCGTGACCCAGATACCACCATTGCAAGTCGATCCGCTGGCGCGCACGATGACGCTGGTCATGCCACTGCCGGCCATGCGTGATGGCATCACCTATTCCGCCGAATACACCGAGACCTTCGATAACTGGAAAAGCAACCACGTCGTCATCCAGATGGAAAACGGCTTCATGAAAGCCACCTGTCCGATGGGCGATTTCAATCGCTACCTGCGCTGGAAAATCACCAAAAACTGATCAGAAATCGCAGGACCCCGGCGTGCGGGCGAAAGGAATCACGTCGCGGATGTTCGCCATGCCGGTGGCGAACATCAGCATGCGCTCGAAGCCCAGGCCGAAGCCCGCATGCGGCACGCTGCCGTAGCGGCGGAGATCCACATACCACCAATAATCCTCCGGATTCAGGTGGTGGCGTTTCATGTTTTCCAGCAACACATCGAGGCGTTCCTCCCGCTGACTGCCGCCCACGATCTCTCCGATGCCCGGCACCAGCACATCCATGGCCGTGACGGTCTTGTCGTCGTCGTTGAGACGCATGTAGAACGGTTTGATCTCTTTCGGGTAGTTGTACACGGTGGTCGGCTTCTTGAAGTATTCTTCCGTCAGCCAGCGCTCGTGTTCACTTTGCAAATTCAGCCCATAGGCGACGGGATACTGGAATGTTTTGCCGCTCTTGAGCAGCAGCTGCACCGCCTCGGTGTAGGTCACGCGCTCGAAAGGTCGCTCGGCCACAAACTCGAGTCGCTCACGCAGACCTTTGTCGACGAATTTTTCAAACACCGCGAGATCTCCTTCGCTCTTTTCCAAGGCATTCCGCACGAGATGCTGCACCAATGCCTCGGCGAGATCCATATCGCCCTGCAAGTCGCAGAACGCCACTTCCGGTTCGATCATCCAGAACTCCGCGGCATGGCGGGACGTGTTGGAATTTTCCGCCCGGAACGTAGGCCCAAACGTATAAATGTTGGATAGCGCACAAGCGAACGTCTCCCCCTCCAACTGACCACTCACCGTCAGATAAGCGCGCTTGCCAAAGAAGTCCTCGGCATCCTGCGCGGCTTTGTCAGGCGGCAGGGTGGTGACGCGAAACATTTCCCCCGCGCCCTCGCAATCGCTGGCGGTGAGAATGGGCGTGTGCACGTAGGTGAAGTCGCGCTCCTGGAAAAACTGATGGATCGCATAGGCCATGCGGCTGCGCATGCGGAAGACGGCTCCATGCAGATTGGTGCGCGGACGCAGATGGGAAATACTGCGCAAAAATTCGAGGCTGTGCCCTTTTTTCTGCAAGGGATAATCGGAGGGCACCTCGCCGATCAATCGGATCTGATCCGCGTGCATTTCCCACTGCTGACCCTGGCCCAGCGATGCCACCAATCGACCGGTAATTTCCACCGATGCCCCCGTCAGCATGCGCTCCACCTGATCATAGCCGGCGATGCCCGCATCCACCACCACCTGCAAGTTCGCAAGGCAGGTGCCGTCATTGATTTCCAAAAACGAAAACGCCTTCGAGTCGCGTCGCGTGCGCACCCATCCGGCGATGGTCACTGATTCTCTCTCCGTCTCGCTACGCAGCACCCGCTTGATCAACTCACGCATGCCTCACGAAGTAGCAAATGCATCCACCCCTGTCAATGCGGGCAATGCCACCATTTTCACTAGACAGCTCCGCGCGAACATGAAAACTCTCTGCGCATGGAACATCACGTTTATTTCTGGCTGAAAGAGGAAAACAAAAACGCTGCCGATCGCGCCGCATTTGAGCAAGGACTCCGCGATCTGCTGAAGCTCCCGGGCATCGAGCGCGGACTGTGGGGTCGTCCCGCCGCCGTCATGCCGCGTCCGGTCATCGATCTGAGCTGGGACTACGCCCTTTCCATGACCTTTACCGATGTGGCAGCGCAAGATGCCTATCAGATCGATCCCGATCACCTCGTTTTCATCGACACCCACAAGGAAAAGTGGGCGCAGGTGAAAGTGATGGACATCGAGCCCTCGGCGTAATCAAGCGCTCAGGCCCGTCGCCTTGCGAATGCGATGCAGCACATGGCTCGCCGTCTCGCGGGCGCGCTCGGCTCCTTTTCGCAAAACCTCGTCGACATAACCGGGATCGGCGAGAATTTCCTCACGCCGCGCACGCATCGGCGCGAAGTAGTTCCAATACGCTTCCCACAGCTGCGTTTTGTAATGCCCGTAGCCGAATCCGCCAGCCTGGAAACTTTCGACCATCGCTTGGTATTCGGCATCGGAGACGAAGAGCTTGTAGAGCGCGAGAATCGTCGAGTTTTCGATCGGCTTCGGGTCCTCCACCGGCGTCGAGTCGGATACGATCTTCATGATCAGCTTGCGCAGCGGTTTTTCCTCGCCGAACATCGGGATGGTATTGTGGTAGGACTTGCTCATTTTCTGCCCGTCCAGGCCCGGCACCACGGCGGAGTCATCGCGGATCATCGGCTCGGGCACCGTCAAGGTCCCTTCGCCCAGCGCCTCGTTGATTTTCACCGCGAGATCGCGCGTGACTTCCAGGTGCTGCTTCTGGTCCTTGCCCACGGGCACGAGGTTCGAGTCATAGAGCAAAATATCCGCCGCCATCAGCACCGGATAGGCGAAGAGCGCATGATTCGCCGAGAGACCCTTCGCCACCTTGTCCTTATACGAATGGCAGCGCTCCAGCAACCCCATCGGGCACACCGTCGAAAGAATCCACGCCAGTTCGTTCACTTCCGGCACATCACTCTGCCGGAAAAACACTGCCTTGTCCGGATCCAGCCCGCAGGCGAGAAAGTCCACCGCCAGCTCCCGCGTGTTCGCCAGAAGCTCCGGGCCATTGTGCAGGGAGGTCATCGCATGGTAGTTCGCGATGAAATAAAACGCCTCGCCCTGCGATTGCAGGCGGATCGCCGGCTCCATCGCCCCGAAGTAGTTGCCGATGTGAAGTTTGCCGGAAGGCTGTAGTCCTGTCAAGATGCGCATGGGCGGAGCATGGTCTGCCACGCGGGGAATTTCAAGGATTCGATGCAAATTTATTAGTGCAAAAATTTACGCTTGCTCCAATTGCTGAAAATTTTACGTTACGTCTATCCGCGCCTGCGGATGAGGTCTAGTAAACCTGAATCTAGGCGGTTAGCAATGACCGCAACCATTGCTGCCAAACCAGCCGAAAGGCCGGGGAGGCAGTGGCGTATGTCCAAGTTGCTTCTTCGAGAGTAGCCAAAGGCCGTTGCGGTCGACCTAGTACGACTTTACTACTCCCCTCCACCTGTAAGGACGAAATTAACAAATCTCTCACTTCATGATGAAAGCCTCACACCTCCTTCCGCTTCTTCTCATTACTTCACTCTCGGCACAGGATGCGATTCCCCCCCGTGCCGAATTGCTCGCCCCCATCATCCGCGAGCCAATCGTTCAGCCGGAGCCAAAACCCGTCCTGCGCATCGAAGTCCCCGAGGAAAACATCATTCAATCCGAGACCGTCACCAAAGGCGATCAAACCGTTATCGTCCAAAAAATCGCCCCCGTCGCACTTCCGCCCGTCCCGGTCGCCCCTCCAGCGCCAGTCGCCCTAACGCCAGAACAAATCGAAGCCCGTGCTGCCCGCCATGCCCTGGCGCCCAAACGACGCATGCTCATGCTCTCATGCACCGTTTACGATCATCGCCACACACTCATCTCCTGGACCAGCCAAGGCAAAACACCCGTAGAATTCTTCAAAGCATGGAGCAACGTCAACTTCTTCCACCTCAATCCCCTCCATCAATTCAAAAAAAACGACGTCATCTACTCACTCATGTTCGGCATCGGCCATGAAGACACCGCCAAAGCCGCCGCAAGATACGCCCGCTTCGGCAAAACCTACCATCCACCCGCCATACCCTCACTACCCGCAGACCCCTTTGCCCAGCCCACCTTCCTCGTTACAGAAGGCAACCCCACCGCCGAAGACCTCGCCCCCATCATCGGCCTCCACGAAATCTACCAAGACCACCACCAGACCCTCATCAGCGAACACCAACGCATCACCGCACAACAACAACGCGAAGAAGCCGAGCGCCGCGCCGCCCCACCGCTACCCAAGCCACAGATCATCATCCAGCACTGGACCACAAACCCCAGCGCCAGCACCGCCGTCGAAACGAAAGGAGAGCCCACAAAATGAAAGCTCCCACCAGCATTCGCTTCTTTGCGCCAATCGCCGCGCTCATCATAACCCAAGCCAAAGCTATCCTCGACATCAACACCAACGGCATGTCAGATGTCTGGGAAAAACAATACAACCAAGGTGCACTACTCCCTAACACTATCCTCTCCACCAGCGATCAAGACCTAGACGGCTGGAACAACCTAACAGAATCCATCGCGGGCACCAACCCATTCGATCCCAACCAACCCACAGGCATCGTAATCCCACAAATCCAACCCAACCCCGCCCAAGGATTTTTCCACATCCATCACCCCTCCATCCTCGGCAAAACCTACCTCCTCCAAGGCTCCGCAGATCTTCTTTCCTGGCTCGATATCAACGATGTCGTCCTCGCCCACGAAACACAACTCAGCTCCGTCAGCGGCCTCTCCACCACCACAGGCCAGCCCCCTTCAGCATTCTTCTGGCGCCTCCAAATTGGTGACTACGATAGCGACACCGATGATCTAACAGATGCCGAAGAACACATCCTCCAAACCAATCCCTATCACAACGATAGCGATAACGACGGTATCCACGACAAAGCCGAACTCCTCCGCGCCCTCGATCCCCTGAACTACGATACCGACGCCGACGCTCTCTACGATGGACTTGAAGACACCCTCACCACCAACCCCAATAACCCCGACACAGACAGTGATGGCATCCCAGACGGAGAAGAAATTGCCAACGGCACCAACCCCCTCCTCGCCGACACCGATGGTGATGGCCTCAGCGACCTAACAGAAAAAAACCTCCGCACCAATCCCCTCCTAGCCGACACCGATGGCGACGGCACCCCCGATGGCCAAGAAATCACCAACAGCACCAACCCCCTCTCCAACGACACCGACCAAGACGGCATCCCCGACGGCGCAGACACCACCCCCCTCGCCAACAACGCCCTTGCCGATCCCGACGGAGCCAACCTCCCCAGTAACCTCACCACCGTTGACACTAACAACCTCCGCGCCCGCTGGGACTTCAACACCTACGCCACCGCCGCCTCAGTCGGCCTATTTCCCCCCACCGCCACCACCGCCGTAGGCAACATCGATGTTGCCAACACAGGCGCATCCTTCGATGGTCCAGACGACATAGGGCGCACCGTTCACGGCATGCCCCACTCCTGCCTGCACTTCCTCACAAACGGCGCACACGCCATCATGCCCCCCGCCACCTACCTCCACAACCTCGTCGGCCAGACATGGTCCATGTGGATCCAGTTCACCCCAGGCGCCCTCCACCAAACCAGCGGCATACGCACCTGGTTCAGCTACGGCAACAACGCCAACAGCTCCAACTCCAGCTCCAATCCCATCCTCCACACCTACTTCCACAACGGCACCAACCCCACCCTCAAAGTAGATGGCTACCAAGCCTCAGGCGGAAATGGAGAATGGAGCCGCTTCGTCACCATCAACGTCCCCCATCACCTAGACGATGGAAACTGGCACCACATCAGCTTCACCCGCGCCTACATCTCTAACGCAAGCCGCTACACCCTCACCGTAGATGGCATACCCACCAGCGTTAGCGGAGGCAACAACATCAACAACGCCCCCCTCAACACCCAGCCCTGGGCACGCATCGGAAAATTCAAACCCATCGGCACCCTCAACCCACTCACCCTAGGCCTAAACTACACCGATAGTGACATCCAACTCTCCGCCCGCATCGACCGCCTCCGCATCTACGGACGCGCCCTCAGCGATGCAGAAAACCTCGCCCTCTACAACCAAGACATCGACAACGACAACATCCCCGATCGCCACGAAGCCCACTACCGCCTCTGGCGCGACCACAACAACAACCTCCTCCGCGAACCCGGAGAACTCTATCACATCCTCAGACCCTGCCACTACGATCATCCCGATGCCGACCACGACGGCGACGGCATCCCCACCGTCATCGAAATCACCACCACCCTCACCGATCCCGCCCGCGCCGATAGCGACGGCGACCTCATTCCCGACGGCTGGGAAAAACAACACAACCTCAATCCCCTCAACCCCGCCGATGCCAACCTCGATCCCGATAGTGACGGCCTTACCAACATCAACGAATACCGCCACAACAGCAGCCCCACCAACCCCAACACCGATGGCGACGCCACCAACGACGGCCCCGAAGCCAAAGGCCCTGACGGCAACCTAGACACCGACGACGGCTCCAACCCCAACAACCCCACCGACAACGGCACCCGCCCCCCCGCCGCAGATCTCCTCACCCTCAACCTCGGCGTAGGCGACCGCAGTCAGAGTGCCAGCGAAGACTACGTCCTCCACGTCTATCAACTCCAGCCAGACGGCACCGAAAAGCGCATCTACACCCTCCGCAGCGGCGGCTTTGGCCAATACAAAGAACAAACCAAATCCCTCCCCCGCGACAAAACCTACACCTTCCAAATCGACTGGCAAGGCACCACCAACAACTCCACCAGTCCCCTCAGCAACCCCGAAGGAGCCGACTTCGACTACCACCTCGTGATCGAACCCCTCAGCGGAAATCAAACCCACACCCTCATCGATGCCTACGACCCCAAAACCAAAACCGTAGACACCACCAACAAACTCCTAGACCCCCAAGACATCGCCCCCAGTGACGACAACAACGACAACGTAACAGAATTCCTAACCACCCACGAACCCAAACGAGTTATATTACTCCGTGCCGCCATCCTAGTAGATGCCAACCGCGACGGCCAATTCAGCAAAGAAGACGAGGGCCAAATCACCGAACAAAAACCATGGCGCATATGGATCAACGACGACAACGACTGGCACGAAACGGGCGGTAATGACATCTCTGGAGACAGCTCGTTAAAGTGTGATTGCGGCAATCATTACATTGATCAAGAACGTGATCTCGTTGATTTCTTTCCACTTACATTGCAAATTCGAGATTCTTTAAAAATACTACCGAAAACCGACTACCGCTACGCAATAACCCAAACACTCCCTACGCTCTCTGATGCTAATTTCAACGTGGCTTGGGTGAAAGATTACGAACTGGAAAATTATTACGGACCTTGTGATAAGCATCATACAGATATCGAATTTGCAAGAAAAGTCAGTAAACTTAACACGGAATACGTGCTTGATTTTTTGAATGGCAGGGTCATCCCTGATGATATGTTGGATCGTCTGGCTCAAGGCAAAGGAGCTCTACTTGTTGAAGGTAGAAATGCAACTGAGCATCCGCTTAAGTTGGAAATCCGCAAAAAAGACGGAAATACACTAGTCAGTTCGGTAAGCTTGCCTATACGTATTAGCAAAGTGGAGGACATGTATCGCACAGTAAATCTGATGTATGCTGCTACAGAATATGACGGCACACCCCGGAATCGCGATGCCGAGGGCACATTCACTCGAATCACCGAGCCACCAGCCTACCCCGATTCTGAGACGAATGCGAAATATTTCGTTTTCGTTCACGGGTTCAACGTGTCTCCTAAAAAATCCCGAGGATGGAATGCAGAAGTCTTCAAGCGCATGCACCAACTCGGCAGTAAGGCGAGATTTGTAGGCATCACATGGGACAGCGATGAATTGTTGCCCAATTACCACCGGGCAGTATTCCAAGCATTCCAAACGGGAGATGTGCTTGGTGGGGCATTATCATCGTTCACAGGAAATGCAGATGTCACCATTGCTGCCCACAGCCTAGGAAATATGGTAGTCAGCCACGCCATTCAGGATGGTGGATTTCGCCCTTCAAGATATTATTCAATTAACGCCGCCGTTGCGCGCGAGGCTTATACCACTACTGGCATCGATAACGTGGAAAAACGCAGGATGGTGGAAAGTAGTTGGAAATCTTACTGGGATTACAATCCCAACAACCTCGCTGATCCACCTCTCAAGCACTTACTTGCAGCAAATTGGCATGAACTTTTGCCCACAGAAGACAATCGTAGTAAACTCAGTTGGAAAAATCGATTCCAAGATGTAAAAGAAAATACCTTTCACTACAACTTCTACTCTGCGGGAGATGATGTTGTGAGAGATGCTGATCCGAATCGTTCCACTGCTAGTGTTCTGGCCACCGCCCTATCAGGGCATGGTTTTTCCTCCTACTCTTGGGCCGCACAAGAATACGTGAAGGGAGGAACAAGTGCCGCCCTGTTTGCAATGCAACCTTCGGGATTAACCCAAGGTGGATGGGCGACGAACATTACTCACATGAATTTTGAAATGACAGGTAATGCTGGACATCACGTTCCTAGCACTGCGCAGCAAGCTGCCTTAATTGATGTTTCTGGGCTCATAGAAGAACCCTTCTTCTTGAAGTTTGATGAGCCTGTATTGCATCATCCAGCAAAAGGGCAAAATTCCGTTGGCAGTAACTTGGCTGGGGAAAACAAAGTCAAATACATCCTTTTAGCACGTGGCATACCGGCTTTGTCTTTTGCTGCTGCGACACACAGCATTCCCGACACTGAAGGGAATTTCGATATGGAAGGAACTATGCGAACTGATAGCAATCAATGGCCAACGGAGGGTCGAGGCAATAACTCTAACGACATATAATTCGGTAGATGGCTACATAGCGATATGCGTGATATTGCATTATTACACGTCTATAAACTCTATGAAAAATTTATCATAACAGGAAATTTAAATCAATGAAACTAAATATTTTAGCAGCATACATTGCAATGTCTTTGTCGCTTTACGCATGCAAAGAAACCACACTCCCAAATTACGAAACAAAAGTAAAAGTTCAAGTGATAGACGACACCGGGAATCCCGTTCCGAGAGTCAATGTGGATGTAACACATGATTACATGGCGCAAACCAATAATAATGGGAAACAGGCAGTTACTGACAATAAGGGATATGCAGAGACTAGCGCAAAAAGTCTGGCAACTATATGGATACGAACTTCCAGTCAAGATTACTATCCCACTTTTGAAGATGAAGTGGCAAATGTTGTAAGCCCACAGGATTACACAGCTTCTCCGTTGAGAGAATTAAATCATTCCATCAAACTCCGTAAAATCATCAACCCTATCCCGCTCTATTCGAAACAAAACGATATTCCGATCCCAGATAAAGAGAAATGGATCGGCTTTGATTTAGAAAAAATTGACTGGGTAAAGCCTTACGGCTTAGGAATATCTTCAGATGTGGAATTTTATCTTTCAACTGCGCCAATCCATGTGAATCGAGAAACCCTTGCTGAGCAAAAAATTCTACTAGATAGAATCACTAAGGAACATTCTGAAAACCAAAGGCAAAAGTCAGCTTATCTCGAATCTAGGGATGAATTTTATGAATTGCGTAAAGGAACTTCCACTTATGAAGAAGCTATTAAATTCAGACTCTACAAATGGCAAGGCTCCGTAAAAATGCGTGTGCCATATGAGCAAGGTGGCATCATTGCGGAAAAAGAAAAATATCTCATTTACAGCAAATCTCCGCAGACTGATTACGCTCGTTTACCCGTCCCAGAAATGCGCATGCCGCATCATGCACCGAAAGACGGTTACCAAAAAGAATACCATTGGCAGAAAACCTCGGCGGAACAACTCGAAATCGACGAGAAACTAGGTTTCTTCATCAAGACCCGGGTAAAGCTCGATGAGCAGGGGAGAGAAATTTCTGCCCACTATGCAAAGTTCATTACCGATGTGCAAATCGACATCCGCGGGCGTATCAAATTCACTTCGTATTTCAACCCTACACCCAACGACACCAATCTCGAATTTGACCTCAAGAATAACCTTTTCAAGAATTTGAAAGACTCTGAAAAGCCATTTCTTCCATAAGCGGGTAGGCATCCTGTCGACTTCCCTGATTGCGCGACAGGGCATAAATAGAGTAGAGAGGTTGTAGGGATCACTCCAAACACCACTATGAAAAAAAGTCGATTCACCGAGACACAGATTGTCTCGATTCTCAAAGAAGCCGATAGCGGCATCAAAGTCAGTG
>CANHQJ010000035.1 GCA_947462875.1 Verrucomicrobiia bacterium | reverse complement strand
TCAGATCAGGGCATCGCTGCCGACTTCCGATAAAGTCGCGATCAACTGAGGAGTCTCTCACGTGCCGGGCGCTTCACCGCGGCGGGGCAAGACTACTCATTTTCAAAAAAACGTCAACGATTTTTCTCTCCTTTTTTGAAGTTTTTTTGGAGATCCGCTGCAACCCCTGATTTATCAACGAATTTTTCGCAAAAATATTTCCAACAAACCGGCATAAATGAGTGCCCATCACCCGCAAAAGATCAAAATTCAAGCGAATTTCACGAATTTGAGTGACGTTTCCCACGTCATTTCTTCAACTACGATGAATCTAGTAGTTTTTATCCACGCCTTCTGCGGTAAATCGATTATCACCATCTGGGAAAAGAGAAAATCATCCCACAAAATATTTGCCTGCCCTTTTTTTCGCAACTATGTTCCAATCCCCGCAGCACTTCTCCCGCAATGTCGGAAAATTTCTACCAACAAACAGCCAACGCACCGCAGACCACCTTTGATGTGTCGCTGCGTCCGCCGGTCTTTTCCGAGTTCATCGGTCAGGAAAAGGTAAAAGAAAGGCTGATGCTCATGGTGGAGGCCGCGAAATTGCGCGGCGATGTCCTCACGCACGTGCTGCTCTCCGGCCCTCCCGGATTGGGCAAAACCACGCTGGCCACCATTGTCTCGCAGGCGGTCGGTTCCACCCTTCACACGACCTCGGGTCCGCAGATTGAAAAAGCAGGCGATCTCGCCGGCATTCTCACCAACCTGCAGAAAGGCGATATTTTGTTCATCGATGAAATCCACCGGCTGCACCCCGCCATCGAGGAATACCTTTACCCGGCGATGGAGGATTTCCGCCTCGATATCATCATCGACTCGGGGCCCTCGGCGCGATCGATCCAACTGACGCTGCCGCGCTTCACACTGGTCGGAGCCACCACACGCTCGGGCATGCTCACCGCACCGTTGCGTTCGCGTTTCGGGATTCTCAACCGCCTGGACTATTACACCACAGCCGAACTGGCGGAGATCATCAAGCGTTCGGCGGGATTGTTAGATGTGGAAATCACCCAGGAGGGTGCATGGCAAATCGCCTCCCGCTCGCGTGGCACGCCGCGTGTCGCCAATGCCCTGCTGCGCTGGGTACGCGACTATGCGCAGGTGCGCGCGGACTCCGTCATCGACGGCAACACCGCCGATGCCGCGCTCGCCATGATCGAGATCGACCAGGACGGTCTTGATGAGATGGACAAACGCATTCTCGAGGCCATCATTTACAAATACAATGGTGGCCCCGTAGGCCTGAACTCACTGGCTGTAGCCGTGGGAGAGGACGCATCGACCCTGGAGGAAGTCCATGAGCCGTTTCTGGTGATGCAGGGATTTCTCCAACGCACGCCGCGCGGCCGTGTCGCCATGGCATCGGCCTACCACAAAATCCAGGCACCCCTTCCCAAGACCTTGCAAACAGAGTCACAGATTCCCTTACTCTAACAAAACATATGCCCAATTCACCAATCATCGTTGATTTGATCGATCGCTGCCGTGCCACCGGCCTGCGTCGCACGAAGGCTCTCCAGCAACTGCTTTTCACGCTCGCCGATTCGGGACGCCCGATGACCTTGAACGAGCTCTCGCAATCCGAACGCCTTACCGATCAATGCGACAAAGCCACGGTCTTTCGTTTGCTGCAGCGCTTGACAGCGATCGGTATCGTGCGGCGCCTCGGGCTTCACGAGCGTGCCGCCTATTTCACGTTATTGATTCCGGGGCGGCATCAGGATTATCTCATCTGCACCGAATGCGGCAGCATCGAGCCCATCCAGGCCCCTTGTCCCGTGCATCAGTTGGAGAGGGAAATCAGCGAAAAAACCGGCTATAAAAACCTTTACCATGAACTGGAGTTTTTCGGCGTCTGCCCGAGATGCGCGTAATTTTTGTTAGAAGACAATGCACGGACAATTGCTCATACTCGGCATCGAAGGACCGGCCCTGAAACAGGCAGAAGCAGAGCGCTTCCGGCGCATCCAGCCTGCGGGCGTGATTTTATTCTCGCGCAACATCGTCGATGCCGAACAGACAAGGCGGCTCACCGATGAGATTCGCGGGTTGTTTTCCTACGAACCCATCATCGCCATCGACCAAGAAGGCGGACGCGTCACGCGCACCAAAGACATCGCTCCCGTTTGCCCGTCGGCTGTCGATCTGGGAGCGGCGGCGAATCCCGGATGGATCGCGCAAGCAGGCGTACTCACGGCGGATCTGTTGCGGCTGTTAGGCTGCAATCTGAATTTCGCACCCGTGCTCGACATCGATCATTTCCCCGGCTTGCAAAACGCCCTGCGCGAGCGCTGCTGGGGCAATGACCCGCAACGCATCATCGATCACGCGGGACTATGGAACCGCTGGATGCGCAAACGCAGCATGACATCCTGCGCCAAGCATTTCCCCTCCTGCGGACGCGCGCAAAGCGATCCGCATCACGACCTGCCCATCGCCGATGTCAGTCTAACAGATTTACTCAACCACGACGTCCTCCCCTACACCGCGCTGATGCCGGAACTCGATGCCGTCATGACCAGTCATGTGCGTTTCCCGCAACTCGACGCCGAACATCCCGCCTCGCTCTCGCGCAAGATCATCCACGATTTCCTGCGCATGCAGCTCGGCTTCGACAAGCATCTCGTTCTCACCGACGACCTCGACATGGGCGCGATCCAACAAGCCTACGGTCGCGGCGCCGATGTCAAACAAGCCATTTCCGCGGGTAACGATATCGCTCTCATCTGCCACCATATGGAAACGGCAGACGCCGCCGTCAGCGCCCTCAAAGAGCTACCGATCGGTGTCATCGATGATGCTTTGGCCCGCATCGAACGCTTCCGCAAAAAACTCAACGGCCCCCTGAAATGGTCTGATGCCGCGTGGCAGAAAACCTGTGATGACATTCAAAAACTTCGTGATGAAGTGCCCGTCGCCGCCGAACTCAAAGCCGATTCTCCCGTGGCGAAATACTGAGCGATCATTTCATCGTCACGCGCATGTCCTTGCAAGATTCCTGCCTCAACGCTCTCGAAATATAGCGTGTGAAAATCCCTGCTTTCATTTCCGCTGCCGATAGCGTAATAAAGATCCGTGTTTGTTGTCTCACAGATCGGCCGCCTGGTCATCGCCTTTGTCAATTACCTGGGCGAGCTGGCATTGCTCAGTGCCAGCGTGGGTGAGTCGCTGTGGCACGGGCGCAAACGCATGCGACTGATTCTGCAACAAATCGCCGAGATCGGCTTTCGCTCGCAGCCCGTCGTCATGGTCACAGGAGCCTTCACCGGTGCCGTGCTCACCGCGCAATCGTTGTTCCAGTTTTCCAAATTCGGGATGGAAACCATGGGCGGCGCGTTGGTCAGCGTGGCGATGCTGCGCGAGCTCGGCCCTGTCGTCACAGGACTCATGCTGGCCGGGCGTGTCGGTGCCTCCATCGCAGCGGAAATCGGTACCATGAAAGTCACCGAGCAGATCGATGCCCTGCGCGTCATGAACGTCAATCCCATCGACTACCTCGTGACCCCGCGCTTGCTTGCCATGCTGGTGGCCATTCCCCTGCTGATTGGCGAATCCGCCGCCCTGGGCATCATCGCCGCGAATGTCGTGGGCATCGAAGCCTTCGGCATCGGCGAAGCATACTGGAAATACCAAATGGAAAATTTCACCGATCTCACCGATGTCGCCATCGCGCTGATCAAAGGTGTGTTTTTCGGAATGATCATCATCATCGTTTCCTGCCATCAGGGTCTCAACGCCAATCAAGGAGCCGCAGGTGTCGGTCGCGGCACCACCAGCGCGATGGTGTATTCCTCCCTTCTCATACTCGTGGCAAACTTTTTCCTCACCCTCTTGCTCAACCTCGTCTTCCCCGCCGGATCTCGCCTCGGCTAAGCACCCCACCCTCATGAAAACGCTTCAGCACATCCTACTCAGCGTAGGCTTCATCCTCACCGCGCATGCCGGACAATCCGTATTTTCCGCCGATGGAAAAACGATTTATCTCTTGCCCATGAGCGAGGGAGCCGGCGTTCACAAGATAGTCCCGGCTGCCAAAACACACCAAACCATCCAACCCGTCAAAAACATCGGCGAGGATGCCATCACCGCCCTGACCCGCAATCCCCGGGGCGAAATCGTCTTGTGCACCAAGAGAGCGCTGTGGATATGGGATGGCAAAGAGGCCTCGGCGAAAAAATGGATGGACCTGCCCCAAAAATTCGAGTGCCTCGATCTCAGTTGCACCCTCGTCAAAACCACCGTTCCTGCGGGCACGATTTTTTTGCATGGGACCAAACAGGACGAAAACCGCTTTACCCTGCTCACCTTGCTGCCCGGAAAACAACAATGGCTCGAAGTTTTCTGCCGCCGCAATGAAGCCTATTCCGCGCCACAAACCAACGCCGCCGGCCGCATGTTTTTCGCCAGCAACTTCGATCTGTGGGAGGGCACCATGATCCCCGAGGAGGCGGATGAAATCGCTGGCAGCATCGAGGGCTGCCGCATCGCACCACTGGCGATGATGAATGCCGATAGCGGAAATTCCGGCGGCATGGTCGTGGGAAACGTCGTCGTCGCAGGCACACAAGTGTTTTCCCAGCTTGAAGGCCGCCACATGGGTGCCGTTTTGCAAACGCCCGCTCCCGCCAAAGCCCTCTACGCCAATCCCGAAAGCAACGAGCATCCCGATCTCAGCGCGCAATACAAACTCATGCAAAACAGCCTCGCGCAAACGAAAATCCACTACGAGGGCGGGCCCTGCGATGCTCTCAGCGTGCATGAGACCAGCCCCACCGCCTACCAGATTTTCTGGCGACAAGACCTCGAAGGCGACCGCGCCTGGATGCTTCTTGCGTCCGGCGGCAAGCCCCTACAGATCGGCACCGAGCCTGCGGAATAATCAGCCCTCCACGCGCACGATCACCATCGATCCCTCCGCGCAAAGCACCTCGCCCTTTTTCACCGTGAAAGTGTATTTCAACGAAGTCTTTCCGACGACCTGCACAACAAGCTGCAAGCCGATCTCATCGCCGAAGGCCAACGGCGCGCGGTAATCGCAATCCACATGCACCCGCGGCCAACCGTGCTGCTCGCTGATCACCGCCATGCCAAGCGAGGAAAAAAACGCGTGCTCGGCTTCCTCCACGTAGCGCAGAATCGCCGTGAAATGCGCCCGTCCACTCGCATCCGTATCGGCAAAAGCCACCTTGCGCGCCATCCGGAAATCATCGCCCTGCTGCATCATGACCGGATTCTATCACAGCATCGCGTCCTGAAAACCACCGAATCCGTCAATTTCTGCAATTTCTTGCGTCGAAGTTTTGACAATCGCCCCTAATCGCGCCAACCTCCCCGCCGAACCACTTCATTACACATCATGGCATACGATCTCATCGTCATTGGCGGCGGCCCTGCGGGCTACGTTGCTGCAATCCGCGCAGCTCAACTCGGAAAAAAAGTCGCCGTTGTCGAAGCGGACCGCGCAGGCGGCACCTGCCTGAACTGGGGCTGCATCCCCACCAAGGCCTTGTTGAAAAACGCCGAGCTCTATCACACCCTCGCCCATCGCGCGGCGGAGTTCGGATTCAAGATCGAAGGACTTTCCTACGACTGGAGCTCGGTGATCAATCGCTCGCGCAAGGTCTCCGACAAACTCGCCGGCGGCATCGAATACTTGCTGAAAAAAAATAAAGTCGATTACGTACGCGGCTTCGGCTCCATCCCCGCTGCCGGAAAAGTCGAAGTCACCGCTGCCGATGGCTCCAAGTCCATTGCCGAAACCCAGCACATCCTCATTGCCACCGGTTGCAAATCGCGCCCGCTGCCGCCCCTGCCCTTCAATGGCACCACGGTCATCGGCTCGAAAGAAGCCATGGTGCTGCCGCAGCAACCGAAGTCCATGGTGATCATCGGCGCCGGTGCCATCGGCGTGGAGTTCGCCTACATCTACAACGCCTTCGGCACGAAGGTCACCGTCGTGGAAATGCTGCCGCGCATGCTTCCCGTCGAGGACGATGAAGTCGGCGATGCTCTGGAAAAATCCTTCACCAAACAAGGCGTGCGTTGCCTCACCAACACCAAAATCACCGCCACCAAGGATTGCGGCACCCATGTGGAAATTTCCGTCGAGGGACCGAAGACCACCGAGACCATCACCGCGGATGTCTGCCTCGTCGCGATCGGCGTGCAGCCCGTCCTGCCCGGCGGCATCCAGCCCGCACTCAGCGACCGCGGCTACATCAACGTCGATGAGCGCTACCAAACCTCCATCCCCGGCGTCTATGCCGCAGGCGACATCACCGGTCCGCCCTGGCTCGCCCACACCGCTTCGTTCGAGGCCGTGCAAGCCGTGGAAGGCCTCTACCTCGAAGGCCACACCCCGCGCAAAGTCAAAAATTTCCCCGGCTGCACCTACTGCCATCCGCAGGTCGCCTCCGTCGGCAAGACCGAGCGTGCACTCAAGGAAGAAGGCATCGCCTACACCGTGGGCAAGATTCCTTTCGCCGCCATCGGCAAAGCGATCGCCGCCGGTGAGCCCGATGGCTTCGCCAAACTGCTCTACGGCAAAGAACACGGCGAGCTGTTGGGCGCTCACATCATCGGCGAAAACGCCACCGAGCTGATTGCCGAAATGGGCCTGGCGCTCGATCAGGAACTCACCGCCGAAGACATCCACGCGACCATCCACGCCCACCCGACGATGTCCGAGGTCATCCACGAGGCCACCCTTGCCGCCGAGGGCCACGCGATCCACTTCTAAAAAAATCGTCTTCCGTATCAAGCACTCACCTTCGCGGGTGGGTGCTTTTTTTGTATCTGATGACATGCACACAAGAGTTGCTCGCTCCATGATCCTGCGATAGTTATCTTACGTGAAACTTCACGTCCGCGTCAATCCGAACGCCAAACAACACGCCGTGATCGGCTGGGAAGATCATCCTCTGCATGGCAAAGTCCTGCGCCTGAGAATCGCGGCCCCACCGGTTGACGGCGCCGCGAACAAAGCCGTGATCGAACTGCTCGCGCAGGCCCTGCAGTGCTCCCGCTCGCAACTCTCGATTGATAAAGGCAGCAGTTCGCGTGAAAAAACCGTCATCGTCCCTGATGGATTGGTTTTCCCCACTGAATGGCACTGACAGATCAGGACCCTGCTTTGCGCACTCTGTACTTGTCTTTTTCTCGCCAACCGCTAAGAACAGCCGCGAGATGGCTCTTTCCATGCCCATAATCCTTACTTTGTTACTCATCGTAGTAACCTTATACGCTTTCCTCAAGGAGATCGCGCCGGCGGATCTTATCGCGCTGACCATTTTGTGCATCACGGTCCTGCTGGGCTTGGTCGATTCCAAAGCGGTGCTCGATGTCTTTAAAAACGAGGCCCCGCTCACCATTGGCGCCCTCTTCATCATCGGCACGGCGCTGGAAAAGTCCGGCGGTGTGCGGCAGATTTCCGGGCTGATCCAGAAAATGGCGGGAGGTGGACTGCGCTCCACGCTTTTGATCTTCTGCGGCACCACCATCTTTTTCAGTGCCTTCATGAACAATACCGCCATCGTTGCCATCATGCTGCCGGTGGCGCTCGGCTTGGCGCGCTCCAAGGACATCCCCGCCTCGAAATTGCTGATTCCCCTCTCCTATGCCTCCATCCTCGGCGGCTGCTGCACCTTGATCGGCACCTCCACCAACATTGTCGTCAGCGGAGCTCTGAAAAACTACGGACTTCCCGCGATGCAAATGTTTGAAATCGCCTGGATCGGGATTCCGCTCAGCTTTGTCGGACTGGGCTACATGATCGCTTTCGGCCCGAAACTGCTGCCGAATCGCACGTCTGTCATCGGTGTGCTGGATGACAAGCAGCGCAGCACGCCGTTGTTTCACATCCTGGTGGACAAACATTCGCCTCTCATCGGTCAGCGCCTTCTGGACAGTCCCATTTTCAATCCCAAATCCGGCATTCACATGATGGAAATCCGCCGCAATGGCGAGCGGGTCATGGCGCAAGTGAACCAGATTGTGATTGAGGCCAACGATCGATTTCTCATCGGAGTGCACGGTAGGCGCAACAAGGCGAACTCCGCCGAGGAACTGCTGCCGGATCTCGGCATCCAGACTTTGTCGAAAATCGAGGGTGTCGTCACCGAGCTGGTGATTACCGAGGAATCGGAACTGATCAACCAGACCCTGGCAGCGCGGGATTTCCGCCAACGCTACAACTGCGTGGTACTTGCCGTTCACCGCAATGGAAAAAACATCACCGAGCGCCTGGCGACAACCGAGCTCGATCACGGTGATACCCTGCTGGTGCTCACTCCTCGCAACAATTTGCGAAGCTTGCAAGACAGCCACAACTTTGTGCTCACGGATAGCGCCGATTCCATGCCCGCCCCCGGCTTGCGCTCGTCCGCCTCGCTCACATGGGCGATTCTATTGGCCGTCGTCCTGAGCGTGACAATCATCCCCGGCGTGCCCATGCACATCGCCAGTCTCGTGGGAGCGGTCGCGATCCTGTGGCTGCGCATCATTTCCATGCGCGAGGCCTATGCCGGGGTCGATTGGCCCATCATTTTCATGCTTTATGGCATGCTCGCACTGGGCATGGCGATGGATCAGACAGGAACCGCGAAATGGTTGGCGGATGGATTTGTCAACGCAGCACGTGCCGTCTCCTCTCCGGAGATTCTCCCCTACTTCGCGCTATCCGCGGTGATCCTTCTGACGATCACGCTGACAGAAGTGCTATCGAACAACGCCACGGCCCTGATGATGGTGCCGATCGTGGTGAATCTGGCAAAATCGCTGGAAGTCAATCCCATGCCTTTTATCATCGGCATCTGCATTGGCGCCTCCTGCGCCTTCATGCTGCCGATGGGCTACCAAACCCACATGATGGTCTACGGCCCCGGCGGCTACAAGTTCAGCGATTTCATTCGCATGGGACTGCCGATGAACGTCATCACCTGGGTGATGGCATCGGTCATCATCCCGCTGGTGTGGAGCTTCTGAGCCGGCTCTGGTGCTACTCGGCACTGTCCGCTTTGACCTGCTCTTCAAATGCCTTGGCCTTGTCGCGATCGGGCGCGCCTTTGAGCTCCGCCACCACTTTGGCGGTCTCGGCATCGGTCACCACGATGCGCGGCACGGGACCATCCTTCGCCACGCAGGCGGGGAGTTTGTCCATGTCCTTGTCGCCTTTTTCGATTTCCACCATCACCACCTCCGAGCGGGGAATGGCTTTTTTGATCGCCGCATTGTTCGCATTGACGGTGGCGATGCATTTCGGGCAATTCGGCAGGTAGTAATCCTGATAAAAAACAAACGCGATTTTTTTGCCCGAGCGCGCGGCCGAAGCTTTGGCGGATTCCAGCTTGCGATCGGAGAATCCCGCCAGGGCGGTGGAGATGCCGAGGCAGGCGATGATGGAGGTGAAGATGAATGTTTTCATGATGATTGGAGGTATGGGATTGCTTGCGTCATTCTTCGCTAGGTTTTGCCGTGGCTTTTTCAATCTTGTCCTTGATCTCTTTTTCCTTATCGCGATTCGGTGCACCTTGGAATTCGAGAATGACTTTTTCGCCTTTGGCATCCGTGATCACCGCACGAGGGGTTTTGCCCTCGCGGCTCACACACTTGGGAATTTTGTCGGTATCCTTATCGCCCTTGACAATCTCCACGAGCACCACATCCGAACGCGGAATCGCTTGTTTGACCGCGGCATTGCGCACGACCGCGGCATCAACATCGCGCGGTTCGCGGTATTGGGTCGAGTCTTCATAAAAAACAAAAGCAACCAGTTTGCCGGTGCGCTCGACGGAGCGCATGGTCATCTCCATTCTTTTTTCGGAAAAACCCGCCCACGCGCTGCTGAATCCGCAGGCACTGGCAATCGCGATAGCTAGCAGTTGCTTCATGTTGGATAGCCTACATGTGAACCATCGTCGCGTCAATCCGATTCCATGAGCATGCGGAAAAATCATTCGCAAAGAAGTGATCCCGCGAGTAAACTCGTGCATGTCCGATTGCTGTGGTGGTCCACCTGCGCCGCGTAAAACTCCAAGTCCTCCGGAGTTCGATCTGTTGCGCGCGGACTTTTCCCGTCCGGTATCTGCCGAGGCACCTTCTTGCTGCGGTGGTGGTTCGCGGAAATCGTTCGACTACGTTCTCTGGGTCTCGTTGGGGCTTTTTCTCACGGGCTGTTTGTTTTCGCTGGTGAAAACCGGACAACCGCTGTGGCTCGATGCATTTTCCGCTACTTGTGTGCAATTGCTGCGCCAGTCATGGTGGGCGATTTTGTTTGGCATCGGACTCATGGCGGTGCTCGCCCATACGCCGAAGGAACTGGTGGCCGCGCTGCTCGGGAAGCCTGGCACGCTGCGCGGCATCTTTCGCGCCACGGGAGCCGGGGTGATGCTGGATCTGTGCAATCATGGCATTCTCATGGTCGGGATGGGACTCTACAAACGCGGTGCCTCACTCGGACAAACCGTGGCATTTCTCATCGCCAGTCCGTGGAATTCGTTTTCGCTCACCTTGCTGTTAGCCGCTTTGATCGGATGGAAATGGATGCTGTGCTTTGTGGTGCTCTCGGCTTTGGTAGGGATTGTCACGGGGTATCTTGTGGAGTTGTTGACAACGGCGAAGTGGCTTCCGCCGAATCCACACACGGTGGCGCTGCCGCAGCATTTTTCCTATCGCGCCTCCCTGCGCGGCATGGCACCGGCACTCCGGCCTACTCTTGCCAATCTGCGCGCTTTGTTTCTCACAGGGCTGCGTGACTCACGCATGGTCTTGCGCTGGATTCTGTTAGGCTTCGTGCTCACGGCGGCCGTGCGGGCGTTTTTGCCGCCTCACCTGCTTCATCAGCATTTCGGCCCGACGCTTTGGGGACTGGGGCTGACCTTGATTGTCACGACGGTTATCGAGGTATGCAGCGAGGGTTCATCACCACTCGCCGCGGAATTGCTGCGCCAGGCGAATGCGCCGGGAAATGCCTTCACTTTCCTGATGGCGGGCGCCGCGACTGACTACACCGAAATCATGTCGCTGAAGAGCACCACAGGCCGCTGGGTCTGCGCCTTGATCCTGCCCCTGCTCTCGATCCCGCAGGTTCTGGTTCTTTCCTACTTGCTGAATCATTTCGCACAATGACCGTGCTTGCCATTTTTCCCCATTCACTCTAGCGTGTCGCCCGTATCACATGAAACGCCCTGCCATCTTTCTGTTCATTCTCATCGCCGCCGGATTGGTCATAGGGCTGACCTTGCATCTCTCCAACCCATCGCTCAATCTAACGGATTTCCAGCTTTCCTCGGCACAAGGTGCCAATCGCCCGCTCGCGATGCCCCAGGATGGCGAACCGGATTTCCGTTTTCACCAATTCAGCGCATGGCAAAAACTGAACCAACCGATCGTGGATCGCATCGATGAGCCCATGGGCTCGGAAAACGGCGCTCTCGTTTACAACGCGCAGCCGTTTTGGGCGATGAATGAGACGCGCGGCGGTCATCACACCGGCGATGACCTCAATGGCATCGGCGGAATGAATACCGATCTCGGCGATCCCGTGTTTGCGGCAGCCGACGGCCTTGTCGTCTATTCCGGCATCCCCTCTCCCGGCTGGGGACGTGTGCTGGTGCTCTCGCATCGCTTGCCGGACGGCAAGGCCTTCCAGACGATGTATGCGCATTTGCAGCGCATCGATGTGCCGCTGGGGAGTTTGATCGGACGTGGGCAAATCATCGGTGCCGTGGGCGGCGCGGAGGGCATCTACCCGGCGCATTTGCACTATGAAATCCGCACCGGAGACGGCGTGGACATCGGCGCGGGTTATGCGGCCCATCCCTTGAATCGTGTCGATCCGCAAGGCTTTCGCAAACCTCTGGCCGCGGCACCGGATGACCTGCGCCCCGCCGTGAGCGCCATACTGCAAAAAGATCTCGCTCAGCGCGATGCGGAAGCTCTGTTCAACCAGCTCAACAACAGCCAAAACCGCGAGAAGTTGCTGGAGATTCTGGAGAAGAAATAAGGTCACACGGAATCCCCATCGGATGCCCCCCCGCCAATGCCCATGCGACGGGCCTCGATGGCGAGGCGATAGGCGATGTGGTCGCCGTGTTTTTTCACGGAAAACTTCACCGACTGCCGTTGTCCGGGTGCGGGGCACCAGGTCGCCTGCCAAAAGTGATAAACCGCGCCGGTGCCGGATCTTACGATCACCCGTGAAACCCCCACCACGCCCGAGGCATTGCGCGGCGAGGACACGCAGGTGCGCGGTGAGTCATCCTTGCTCCATAGCTCCCGCTGATCATCGCGCCATTGCCGTGCCGCCTGCAAGGAAGCATCCGCACCGCCGAAGATGCGATCCGCAAAAAAACGCGACACCTTCTGCCCACGGCGCTGCAAGCGCACCTGCCAGCCGTAACTGCCCACAACGGCCAGTTCGATCCGGGCGATGCCATGATTTTCCCGTGGCGATGAGTTCATAAAAACGCAGGACACCTTGCGACAGGTGCCCTGCATTGTCAATGGATGGAACGCATGAAATCAACGGCCGTCACGACCACCGCGGCCACCCCAATCGCGCATGGCTCCACCACCCTCGATGATGCGTGTTTTCATTTCATCGCTGAGTGAGGTCGACTGCTGGATCGCCGCCTTGGCTCCCTCGGGATCCGTGGTCATCCACTTCGCCGCGCTCACGCCGATGGCGCGGGCACGGGAGCCTTCATCCGTAATCGTCTCCGCCAGTGCGAAGTTTTCCGAGTAGTTCGTGCTGTTGCTGGCAAAAACATAGGTGCCGATCGCGGTATCGCGCGCTTCTCCTTGCGGGATTTTCTGAATGGCACTGAGAGCCCCGGCGCTGTCTTGACGGGCATAGTTCATCATCACATTGCGCATGGCATCGTCTTGCGCCGCAGCTCCCGAGGAAATCACCAGATCGAATGCCTCGGCCGGATTTTCACGGGACAGACGCTCGGCAACAGTCGCCGTGGCGCGGTTGCGTTGTTCCTCATCGCTGAAGGATGCCAGTTGCTTCGCGGCCTCCGCGGGATTTTTGTTCGCCAGCCCCTCGAAAGCACGGCGGCGGGCCTCATCCTGCTGGTCGGTCGGAAGCCCGGCAATGAATTGCTGCGCCTCATCCCAGCTCTTCGATCCAAGAGCCTCGGCGATCTGGCGGTTCGCACGGGCCTTGTCGTCTCCCTCTAAGGTGCCAGCCAAGGCCATCGCTTTTGTCGGATCATTTTGCGCGACTTGGGAAATGATGGAACCGAGAGCGTTGCCTTTTTCCGAACCATTGAGGGATTTCGCCCATGCCATCGCATCATCGGGATTTTGTCTCGCCCACTCGCCGGCGATGATCGAGGCCGCGCCATTGCCCATCGGCCCACCGCCGCCGCCACGACCACCGAACATGCCCATCATGGCAAACTGTCCGGGATTGTCCGAGTAGTACTTCGATGCCGCCACTGGATCCACACTGGCCCAGCTCTGCATGATGGTGGGACGCACAAACATCCCGGTGAAACCCATTTTATCAGAGAATGCCATGGCGCTCATGGGATCCGTTTCCGCCCATTTCGCGAATAAAACGTAGGAGGCCATCATGCGCTCGGGCATCGGGATGCCTTCCAGTTTTTTCGCCTCTTCTTCCAGCTGCTCAGGAGTCAGACCCGCGTAAAACTCCAACAAGGACTGCATACGCTGGAGTTGCCCGGGCATTTGGTTGATGTCATCGGCAGAGCGCGGACGGCCGGTTCCGGAGGATCGGCTCGACTTCGAGTCCGTCAAGGAGCCTGAACGACTCGAACGCGAAAGCATTTCCGCAGCAGTTTTAGCGGCATCGGACTCCGCGGGCTTGCCGCTTTTCCCCACGAGAAATCCGCCGGTAGCTCCGAGAAACAAAGTGAGTGCAGGATAAAGCAGTTTTTGATTCATAATAATAATTGATGTTCAATAATGGTAACACCGTCGGCAACAAAAGTTGCTTGTGAATTCCGCAAATCATTTCAGAATTGTGTCATGCCAACGCCTGTATCTCGGATTCTTTTTGTGTGCATGGGCAATATTTGCCGTTCCCCTGCGGCGGAAATGGTCTTCGATCACATGACTCGCAGCGCCGGGCGCGCGAAAGAATTTCTCATCGATTCCGCCGGCACCATCGGCATGCATCAGGGAAATCCGCCGGACCACCGCATGCGCCAGCATCTCACCAAACGCGGCTATCCGATTTTCGGCACCGCCCGCAAGATCGAAGCGGAGGATTTGAAAGTGTTCGACTGGATCCTCGTCATGGATGAGGAAAATGAACGGGATGTCCGCCGCATGGATCGCGAGGGACAGTACAAACACAAAATCCGCAAACTCACGGACTTCGGCATTCGCTTTCAGGCCGATCGCGTGCCCGATCCCTACTACGGCGGCGATGAAGGCTTCGCCCATGTCATCGACCTGATCGAGGACGCCTGCACCGGATTGTTAGAAACGCTTGCCAAACCCTCCCCCGCCCCATGATACGCTGGCTCGCCCTTATCCTCCTGCTTCAAAGCTGCTCATCGACCAACACCGGCCCCGGGCACATCCCCGGTCCGTCGCGCAGCGTCACCCGCAGCCAGAGCATCGCCATCGCCTACACCTATGCGAATCTGCCCTGGACTCCGCAGGAGAACAATATACTGCACGGCGCGGATCGCGACGGCATCGAGGTGCAAACGCCCGATCAAAGCCTGAAACAATTCGGCTACGCGCGCGGCTGGTGGGTCAGCGGCCAATCGCACACCGGCATGCCCTACCAGTGGGGCGGCTTTGACACCCCGCAATCATTCTGGAAAAAGATCGCCCGCGGTGCCGCGGCGGGCGATATCGCCAGCCCCCTCAAACGTGCCGGTGGCGATGCCGTAGTCAGCAAACACGCCGCAGGCATCGACTGCTCGGGCTTTGTCTCCCGCTGCTGGCGACTCCCCTGGCCCTACTCCACCGCCGAGCTCCCCCGCATCACGGATGAGATTTCCTGGGGGCAATTGCTACCCGGCGATATTCTCCTCAACGACCGCCACGTGCTGCTTTTCGCCGGTTGGCAGAAACCGGGTTCCGTCATCCTCGCCTACGAAGCCGGCCCCTATCCCATGTGGAAAGTATCCGCCAACGCCATCCCCACCGAAATTTTGTTCGCCCAACGCTACCAACCCAGGCGCTACCATAACATCATCAACGATCCCTCTTCATGAAACCACTCTATCGCTTCGCCGCCGTCGCGCTCCTCGTTCTGGGCTTGTTTGCCTGGTGGTACTACCAACCCAAACGGATTCTCGAACGCAAGCTCGATGACCTCATCGCCGACCTCAGCTTCGATCCGGGCACCACGCGCAGCTCGCGGCTCATCAAGAGCTCCTCCATCGGCGGCTACTTCGACCGACAAGTCGAAATCACCTCGCCCATCGATGAAGCCAATGGCAATTTTTCTCCCGAGGACCTCAACAGCGGCTTCTCTTTCCTTTCCGAAAACGCCCGGGAAATTTCGATCCAGCGCGCGGAAAAACTCACCACCACCATCGACGGCAAACATGCGACCATGGAGTTCGACGCCGACGTGAAAGTCTCCATCAGCCGCTGGCTCAAGGGGCTGAATGGTCGCTATGCCGTCATCGTCCACTGGCGCAAAACCGAACATGGTTGGAAAATCCACAGCAGCAGTTGCCTGTTGCCTCATAATTCGAGCACACCCAAAGGTTCCTGAATGATCGGGATCGTTGCCTCATAATTGAGACACCATAGCGGCTTTGTTTTTGGTGGTTGGTTTGGTTGCCCCTGCGGGCGCTTCGGAGCGTAGCGGAGGAGCGCCCG
>CANHQJ010000034.1 GCA_947462875.1 Verrucomicrobiia bacterium | reverse complement strand
GCGATGACTTCGAAACCGTTGGTGAGACGTACTTTGGCCACTTTACGCAACGCGGAGTTGGGCTTCTTGGGCGTACGGGTCATCACCTGCAAACAAACACCACGGCGGGCCGGGCAGTTGGCGAGGGCGGGAGATTTGGACTTGTCCACGGGTGTTTTACGCCCTTTGCGAACTAGTTGGTTGATGGTCGGCATGAGATTCCTGCGATTGTTGGTTAGATGTCTGCCATCAGGGGACATTCCGCAGGCCGCGAAATTCTTCGCAGGAGCCTGTTTTCCGGAGCTGCACCCGATAGCAAAAGGTTGATAAAGCGCGGCGTTTGACACAAAAGTCATTCGCGGGGCGCGATGTGGGGCGCGGATTCTCTCTATTTTCGCCGCCAGCGCAAGCACCAATTTGAGTTTTTTTGAGATTTTTTAGGATTCATTGATTTATCAAGGGTTTTCGAATGATTTTTCGAGCTTTTCTTTTGTAAAACAATTCCCTCACCTCGGGAAAAACGCAAAAAAACAGTGGGGCAGGGGTGGTTTTGCTACAAAAGGGAGCGCGGAATTCACTCCGCTACATTATCAAAATTTTAAACAGCAGGGGATTTTTCTTCTGTGCCTGGGCAAGCAGGCTAGCGCTCCATGGGAATGCTCTTTACGTTTTTCCGATCACGATGCAAAATCCGACCGTGATTGAGTGCTTGCCGAATTCACTTTGCTCGTGGGACTACACGATGCGCGGACTTTCTACGGGACACGCTGCGATCGCGTATGACTGGTTGACGGAGCAGGGCGTGATCGCGAGCGGGAACATGGAATACGACATCAGGAAGCACGGGTTCTTCAGTGGCCAGTGGACACTTGAGCAGTCCGAACATGTGATTGCCGATGCGCAGAAGCCGTCGGCGCTGACACGGACGTATGAAGTTTCCAGCGGGGATCTGCACTTCACGCTTCGGGCGCAGTCGCCGTTTCACCGTGCGTTTGAGATCATGAGCGGAAATCAGTTACTCGGCAGGATCTTGCCCGCTCACGCTTTTACGCGGCGCGCTGTGATCGATTGTTCGCCCACCGTTCCCGAACCCATACAACTTTTTTCCTTTTGGCTGGTGGCTCTCTCTTGGAGACGCAGTGCACGCAGGAGATCAGGATCATCCTGATGATGGCAGAGGATGCGATTTCATACAGCGTTTGAGACATAGATGCCGTTTGGGCTTGAAATGGATGAATCGCGCTGCAAACAACGCCCTCTACCATGCCGCCATGGCTGGAGACATTGCCCGATGGAGCACATCGGAAAAATTCTTCCACTTCTCCGTAACATCGGCTCGGTTCTTGCTGTAATGGGGTGAGAATGAATCGCAGAACATCACCGACATGGTTTCTTGCGCTTTGTGCACTGGGTCTCGGCTGGGGCGGCATGCAGTTTGCGCAGGAAGAGAAAAAGCAGGTCATCGGTCAAACGGCGCGCGTCGGGATCGAGGAGGCCGCGCTGGAGTTCGTCGCTCGCGTGGACACCGGCGCTGCCAGCACCTCGCTGCATGCCGAATCGGTGCTGATTCAAAATGGCATCGTCGATTTCATCGCGGTCAATCAGGACGGCGCTCGCGTGCCGTTGCGTCTGCCACTGGCGAAAACCGCGCGCGTGCGCAACTCCGGCGGCACCAAGGAGCGGGTGTATGTCGAAATGACCGTCCAACACGAAGGCCGCAGCAAACAGGTCTGCGTCAATCTCAATGACCGCTCCGGTCTCACCTATCCTCTGCTGCTCGGCCGGAATTGGCTTGAGGACGAATACCTGGTGGATGTTTCCCAAGCCCCTGCCGCGCCTGACGACCGGCGCACCGCGAGCACGCACGGCACCCGGTCGCTGTCGATTCAGTGAGCCCGCGTTTCCTGCCGTGATAGGATTCCGCCTAACAGAGGTGCTTCTGCCGTTAGCCTGATCCATCCTTCGTGACGTTCTGTCAGTCAGTTTGTGCCGTCACCGCATCAGGGTTGTCACACAAAAACCACATATCATCTACACCGTGACATGTTGCGTCACGTGCGTGAAATGTTTGTCACAGCAAACCGGTTGCCGATGACGCCACGGTTTCTATCGTGCGATTGCATTGTCGAAATGCGTCCACCATATGAAAGCAAAATTCACTCACTATTTGTTCGTTGCGACCCTGATGGGTCTCGCACAAGTCCCGCTCGACGCGCAGGTCACTGGCCTGCGCCAGCACCAAGTCATTCCACTGGGAGTTGCCGCCGGTGAGGTGGTGTCCTTTTCTCCCACCAACGACACGCTCGCTGTCACGGACAACTCCGCGGGCGGCATCCGCCTGATGCGCCACAACGGCACGCAGTTTGTCAATCATACCACGGTGGACATCGCCGCCTGGTTCGCGGCGAATCCTGTCGCGGGCTTCGTTTATAGCGATGTCACGGGCGTGGCTCTTGACAAGGACGGCTCCGGTCTCGGCGTGGCCACCGCAATCAACGCATCCACCGTCAACGTAGGCGGCACCAACTATACCACCACTGTTCCTCAGACCGGGCGTGTGTTGTATTTCAATCTGAACGACGGCACCATTCTCGGCTCCGCAGCCGCCGGATCTCATCCGGACATGGTCACAATCAAGGGCGGAAAAATCGCCTTCGCTAATGAAGGACAGCACGCCTGGGCTGGTAGCGGCGTCAACGTCGCGGCTTTCGATGGCGTGCAGCAACCCGGTTCGATCACGTTCATCGATGCCTCCGCCGTGAACGCCGGAAACATCGCCACCTTTAACTTCTCTACGCTCACCGTCAATACCATCGACTTCAGCAGCGTGCCCACTCTCATCGCCGGACTGCGCGATCACACGTCCTTCGATCCCGCCAACACCAAGGCGAAGTACTTCCACATCGAGCCCGAGTATCTCGCCTTCTCGCCCGATAGCACGAAGATCTTCGTAGGCCTGCAAGAAAACAACGCCATCGCCACCTTCGATGTCGCCACGCTCGCATGGGAAAAAGTCACCGACCTCGGCCAGCGCGCCATCACCATCGATGCCTCGGACAACGATGACATCTTCGACGTCACCAATCCCGCCTTCGGCCTGCACATGCCCGATGCCATTGCCTCATGGACAAAAGATGGTGAAGTGTATGTCATTACCGCCGATGAAGGAGACGCCCGCGTCGATGATGGCGATATCCAGCGTTTGGCTGCCTTTTCCAGCACCTATGGCTTTGCCACCGGATTCTCCGTTTCCACCAATAACAACGACTACGGTCGTCTCAACGTCCTGCGGGATCAATCGCTCAACGGCCCAGTTTTCCCGACCACGGCACCCAACTCCGACATCAACAAGATCGTCACTATGGGCTCCCGCGGGCTTTCCTTGTGGAAAAAAGAAGCCGATCACTCGCTCAGTTTCGTTTCCCACCTGCCACTCGAGAATGAGCTCTTCCAACGCGATCCCCAGCGCCACAATGCGAACGATGGCGGACTGAAAACCGCCTTCGATGCCCGCTCCGATGACAAAGGCCCCGAGCCTGAAGCCGTGGCTGTCACCACTCTCGCCAATGGCACCGTCATCGCCGTCGCCGGCATGGAGCGCCAGAACGGCGTGATCGTCGTCGATATCACCAACCCCGCTTCACCTCAAGTCCTGCGCTACATCAACGACAGCGGCAAAGGCCTGATCTCGCCCGAGACCGTCACCATCGTCGATGCTGCCGATAGCCCCACCGGAATTACTATGGCCATCGTAGGTTATGAAGGTATCTCTGATGGTGGTGTCGCTGGCGGCGTGGGTGTTTATGAAATCAATCCACCCTCCTTCCGCCTGCAAGTGCTGCACGCATCCGACATGGAGGCTGACACCTCCTCCATCGTCACCGCACCGCAATTCGCCGCCCTCGTCGATAAGCTCGAAGACATCTCCAGCAACAGCGCCTCCATTACCATCGGTGCGGGAGACTGCTTCATCCCCGGTGCGTTTTTGTCCGCAGGCAATGATGTTTCCACGCGAAATGCACTCAAGACCGCGCAAGGCTTCGTCTTCGGCTACAATGCCGGCGGGACAAACACCGACCTGCGCGAGAACCCCGGTCGTCCGGACATCGCGATCATGAACTCCATCGGCTTCGATGCCACCTGTATCGGCAACCACGAGTTCGACCTCGGCACTACCGAGTTCGGCAACATCGTGCTGCCAGTGCCGCAAACCAGTCGCACGAACATGCGCCACTACGGCGCGGCCTTCCCGTTTCTCAGTGCGAACCTCGACTTCAGCGCCGCCGTTTCCGTTCCCCCCGCGGTGACCGATCTCGCGCCGCGGTTCACCAGCGCCATCCGCAACATCGGCGCCTTCGCACCGCATCCTAACGAAAACTACCCCGGTCTCAGCGCCTCGCCCACCAATGCTAAACTCGCCAAGGCCGCGATCATCGAGCGCGGTGGCGAAAAAATCGGCGTGCTCGGCGTGACGCCGCCGGACCTCGCCAGCATCTCCTCGCCCGGTCTCGTCACCGTCACCGGCCCCACCGGTGCCGTCGTCGTTTCCCCGCGCACCTATGACATTGATGCGCTCGCCGCTCACTTGCAGCCCACCGTGGACGCCCTCGTCGCCGCCGGATGCAACAAGATCGTCATGGCCACCCAGTTGCAGCAGGTGGAAAACGAAAAACTGTTAGCCACCAAGATGCGCCACGTGGACATCATTGTCGCCGGTGGTTCCGGCACCATCATGGCCAAGCCCGGCACCGTGCTCCAGCCCGGTGACAGCATTGCGGAAAATTACCCCTTCACCGCCACCGACCTCGATGGACGCACCGTCGCCGTCGTCAGTGGCGAAGGTCAGTATCAGTACCTCGGTCAGCTCATCGTGGACTTCAATGCCCAGGGTCACATCACCGGCATCGATGCCGCGAGCAACAATATTACCGTGAACGCCGCAGCCGTCACCGCTGCCTGGGGCGCACAGGATCCCTACGCCACCGGCACACGCGGCGGCACCGTGAAAGCGGTCACCGATGCGGTCAACGCCGTCATCGTTGCCAAAGACGGCCTCATCATCGGCAAATCCTCCGTCTATCTGGAAGGCCGCCGCACCAACGTCCGCCAGCAGGAAACCAACTTTGGCAATCTCTCCGCTGATGCCAACCTCTGGTATGCGAAGCAGATCGACTCCACCGTGGAGGTCTCGATCAAGAATGGCGGCGGCATCCGTAACTCCATCGGCTCGGTGGATTCCAACGGCGTCCCCCAACCCACCGCTGCCAATCCCTCGGCCTTCAAAACCGCGGGCGACATCTCGCAGCTCGATGTGGAAGACTCGCTCAAGTTCAACAACAACCTCAGCTTGCTTACGGTCACCGCAGCACAGCTCAAGGTTCTGTTGGAGCACGGCGTCCAGGGTAGCAACGGCGTTGGTGCGGACAAGGCCACCCCCGGCCAGTTCTGCCAGCTCGGCGGCATCACGGTCGTGGCAGACCTTGCGGAAACCGCGATCAGCTACACCAGCTCCGGCAGCCCCACGCAAATCACCGCCATCACTGGCGGTACTCGCATCCGCTATGCGGCGCTGGTGGATGCCAACGGCAATCCCACGGAAGTGCTGGTCTCGAACGGCATCTTGCTCAATCCGAATCGTCCGATTCGTTTGGTCACGCTGAATTTCCTCGCCAATTCCTCGCCGACCGGCTCGGACTTTGGCGGTGATTCCTACCCTTATCCTTGGGCCATCCGCACGAATGCTTCGGCGAATCGCGTGGATCTCACCACCGACGGCTCGGCCAATGCTTACACCTCCGCCATCAGCGCCCTCGGTGGTGTGAATGGTGCTGGCACCGAGCAAGATGCCTTCGCCGAATACATGCGCGCCTTCCACAACGTCACCGCTTTCGCCAAGGCTGACACCGTCGTGGGACTGGACCGCCGCATCCTCCAAGGCACCACCGACAGCGACGGCGACGGCTACAGCAACATCATCGAAGTGGGATCGCTCGGTCTGAATCCGGATGTGATCAACACCTCCGCCCAGATCAATGCCGCGCTCGCCGGCATCCGGACCGCGGGTCGCACCGATGTGACATCGAACCCCGGCAGCTACAGCCTCTACACCGCCGCGTCGATCCAAGACCTGCGCGGTGCCGGCAACCTGATGGTGCAAGTGCAAAATGGCAACGTCACCCTCAGCCTGCCCATCGAAAAATCCTCCACCCTTCAGGCAAACGATTGGGATCCCGCCGGTGCGCTCGATATCACCTTCCCGAAAATCGAAGACAAGGAATTCTACCGCCTGATTCTTCCGCAATAAGTTTGTCGCTGCTTGTCGCTTGGCTCACCCCGTCCGGTTCGTCCGGGCGGGGTTTTTCTTTCCGCATGCGAAAACTCCGGTATTCTCACACCTTCACTGTCGCCTTCAAGGCCGCGGCCTTGTGTTCCATTTCCTCGCGGAGGCGGGAGCACATGAGTTCGCAGAGCTCGTTGATGATGGGATCGGCGATGAAGCAGATCGTTTGCAGGCCCTCCTTGCGGGTGCCGACCATGCCGGCTTCTTTCAGGATGGCGAGGTGCTTGGAGACATTCGCCTGCCCCGAGCCGGAGGCGGCGACGAGAGCGCCGACGGACTGTTCTTTGTGCATCAGCAGATTGAGCAGGCGCAGGCGCACGGGTTCGGATAGCGCGCGGAAACGGCTGGCAATAAGCTCCAGGGCGAGCGGAGTGAGCGTTTTGGAGCTGGCGGCTTTTTTCCGTGTCTTCATTTTTTCAAAAAAATTGTTTGCTATATCGTTATCTGGCGATATGGTAATCTTGTTTCACAACTTCACAAGAAAAAAATCGCACCAGTATGAATACGCATTCCGATACCATCCAGCCCCGCGAACTCCAGCCCTTGCTTTCCGGCGAGTGCTGTCTCATCGATGTGCGCGAACCGGTCGAACACGCGGAAATGCGCATTCCCGCCGCGAAGCTGATTCCTCTCGGCCAGCTCGAACAGCGGGTGCAGGAGATTGATCGCGGCGTGCCCGTCATCGTGATGTGCCGTGGCGGCAAGCGCGGTGCGGAGGCGATGAACAAACTGAAGGCTCTCGGCATCACCCAGGTGCGCAATCTGGAAGGCGGCATTCTCGGCTGGAAGGAAGCGGGCCTGCCCGTCGTGACCAGCGGAAAAAAAGGGCTGCCGCTGATGCAGCAGGTGCAGCTCACCATCGGTCTGGGCGTGCTGACCGGTGCGATCCTCGCGCTCACGGTGCATCCGAACTGGGTGTTTCTCTGCGCCTTTTTCGGTGCGGGCCTGACGATGGCCGGCTCCACGGGCTGGTGCGGTCTGGCCATCCTGATGTCGAAAATGCCGTGGAATCGCGTGCCCGGTCAATCGAGCTGTGCCGATGGCAACTGCTCCACCTCTCACTGAGGCGACAGTCCGATCTCAGGGCAACGGGGGAGTGTTGGCAAAAGCCTGTATCCCAGAGCTGGGGATGTTTTTCAGACGCAAGATCCGCTCCTGAAAATTCGCGGGAAGCCTCTTACAGACAAGGAGGAGCGTCACCGTATGGGCGCATCCCGGCAATCAATCCATGCATGACAAAGTCATTTTCTTACGTTGGCACGGCACGTGCTTATGAATGTGTTGAATGGCTGTGGCTCCGTCACAGGTCAATCTGGTTGATACAAACAAACTAAAAACAACACCATACGAATGAAAACACTATTGAAATTGTCCTCCTTGGCAATCCTCGCTACCAGTGCCGCTGCTGCGGGCACCACGGAAGCAACGGCGACAACGGCAACCACCGAACCGTGGATCACGGGAAGCGTCAGCGCTGGCTTTGACAGCTCGTACTACTTCCGCGGTCTTTGGTTCTCCAACAACAACTTCTGGGGTGCCGTCAACCTCTCGGCTCCGATTGCCGACAAATTGACCCTTGGCCTCGGCGCTCTCTACACGGAGACCGTTGACACCAATATCGCTGGCGGCGGCGGGGAACTCGACTACTCCGAAATGGACCTGATCGCCTCGTTGAGCTACGAGCACGATTTCGCGACTTTCGGCCTGGTGGTCACCAACTACCACTTCTTCGAAACCTTCTCCGGTGAAATCGACGGTGTTTCCAACGGAGGCGGCATCTATGACGCGGAAGTCAAAAACGCGCTCGACATCGGCCTTACCATGACGAAGAGCTTCGGCGACTTCAAACTGTATCTGGGCAGCTGGTTCGATACCAAAATCGACGGATGGTACTATGAGGCCGGCCTTGACTACACCTACGAAGTCAACGACAAGCTCTCGCTCGTGCCTGTGGTGCAAATGGGCTACGCCATCGACTACTACACCAACAACGGCTCTGACGAAGAAGGCCTCACGCACGTTCGCGCGGCTCTCTCCGCTCCTTACAAAGCCACCGATTCCGTCACCGTGACCCCCTACATCGCATGCAACTTCGGCCTTGAGACCCGTAAAGATCTCAACGTGAACGAAACCCGCAATGATGTCTACGGTGGCGTTTCCGTGACCTACGCCTTCTAATCGGTATTCTTATTCATAGCTTCTATCATAGCAACATCTCTCATGCCCGTCATGAGAGATGTTTTTTTTATGCGGTGTCATTTTTGACTGCTGAGCAAGTGGGAGGGCGCATCAGCGGCGACGGCGGCCTGATAGTCTGCCAGCGCGCGATAGAATGCCAGAAACGCGTCGATTTCCAGGATCTCCGCATCAAAGGTAGCTTGTTCACGGATCTGCAAGGTCAGCAGGTCAGTGGCCCCTTGGGCGAAGCGCTCGTTCTCCGCGGCCTCGAGTTGACGGGCCAGATCGACGTTGAGTTTGGTCTGATCCAGGGCTTCCAGAGCGGTGCGCAGCTCCTGATAGGTGTTGTTTGATTCCGCTGTGATTTGCTCGCAGGCAAATTTCCGGCGTTGCTGGAGCTGTTTGATGCTCGCCTCGATGGCTTCGAGCCGCCCCTTCGCTTCGTTCCGGCCGATGGGCACCGAAAAACGCAGCAAGCCCATGATCTCGGTTTCTTCGATGTCCTTGGGCACATCGTGACCGATCGCCTGATTCAATTCCATGGCGAGATCTAGGTTCGGCTTCAGGTTGTTGTTGGCGAGGCTTTTGTCGATGTCACCTTTGCGCAGCAGGAGATCGATTTCGCGTACTTCCGGTCTGCGAAAAACGGCCCGGCCACGGTCGGAGACGAACTGGAGCTGATCGACCGCCTGGGGCTTGGGAAAGGCCTGCGGCAACTGGGCGCGCAGGGGCAAGATGGGCTCGGTGGTTTTCGGGTCGCGATGGAAGAGAGAAAGCTCGATGCAGGCGGCCTGAAACCGGCGGTTCGCATTGAGCACGGCGATTTCCCGGCTCACCACCAAACGGCGGTTGTCAACGAGGACAATCGGCGCGATGGCACCCTCCTCGGATTGTTTTTTGAGAAATTCATCGCGTTGCTTGGCGACGCGCAGGACCTTTTCCGCCACTTCCAGCCGCTCTCCCGCGGCGATCCAGTTGAAGTAGGCGATCCGCGCGCTGCGATGGAACGTCACATACTGGCGCAGGATCAAAGGATCGGCCAACTCGCGATCGACCGCCGCCTTGCCCATATTGGCGCGGCGGGAATCGATGGCCCGGTCACGCAGCAAAGGGATTCGCACGCCCAGGACCCCTTCCCCCGAGGAGGAGGTGCGGTCCTTGCGGTCATAGTCCGGCAGATCTCCCGTGCTCAAGCGATAGCCCGCGTACACGCTGCCCCCGGAGAGCAGAGGCTGGTCGACGAGGAAACTCATGTTCGCTCCCTCATAGTAATCGAGCGGGCGGAAATTCAGCGAGGCGATGAGCATCGGATCGAAGGCGCCCACAGTCTGACGGATTTTGCCATTGGCGATATCCTGTTGGAGCCAGGCAGCCACCAGCGGCGGATACTGGGTGCGCAGCGTCGTTAGCACATCATCCAGTTGCAAGGGCGCGCTGTGTAAGGAAAACGGTGCCAGCAGACAGCACAGCCAACCGAGACGGGAAATGTGGCGCCTGATCATTTCTTTTTCAGTTTTTCGGTTTCCTCTTTCATCCCCTTACCGATGGCGGGGAATCCGTTCATCTGGCGCCACAGTTCGAACCACAGCGGCACTTCATCCAGCAGGACCCAGGCATTCGTCTGCACTCCCTGACGCAGCCAGCGGTCGCCATCGGGCCAGGGAACGGTAACAGGGCCATTGCCATCGCCACGGTCCACCACGTCCTCGGCGGGGGCCACCAGCACGCGGAATTTCCCTTCGCCATCGTCGGTGGCATCCACATACATCACCTCGCCGCCGAAGGATCCGACGGCGAGCTGCGGCCAGCCGATCGCCTGAATGGCCGGCCAGCCCTCGAACACCAAGCGCACGGGGCTGCCCGGAGTGACCACTCCATCCACTTCTTTGCGCGCACGGATGAGCGCCACATCATTGCCATCCACCCACACCTCGGCATAGCGCGTTTGCGTGTCTGGAATGACCACGCAAAGCGGATCGCCGGGTTTCAAGTAGCTGCCTTCCGTCACCGGGACTTGCAGCACGATGCCATCGCGCGGCGAGGTGATGACCTGGCGCATGTTTTGGCTGACGCGGATTTCCAGCCCCGTCAGCTCTTCCTGTGCTTTGGCGATGTCGCTGCGAGCGGACTGGCGCGAGGCGGTGGTCGAGGAGATGAGCGCGTTGAACTCGTTTTCCGTGCGTTTCAGGGTGGCTTCGGAGGAGAGCAAGTTCGCCGCGGTGGAGTCGCGACGCAGGATCGCCGCCTCGAATTCACGGCGCGAGCTGAGGCCTTTTTGGAAAAGATTGTCCACGCGGGTGTAGTCGAGCATGGCGGTTTCCGCCGCGATTTTATCCGCGCTGACTTTTTGGCGCGCGGCATCCAGGGCTTGTTCCTTGGCCATGGTTTGCTGGGCGATTTGCGATTCCAGCGCCTCGACCCGGGTTTTCACCAGGTCGATGCGATTCATCGCGGCCGTGCGTTGGGCGCGGAGATTCTCCAGAAGATTCGGGTCATTGTCCTGGATTTCCGCAATGAGATCACCCTGCTTGATTTTCTGACCCTCGTTGATGTGCAGTTTGCTGACGCGCCCGGAGACCAGCGCCTCGACATTGATGCGGCGCTCCAGCGGATCATAGGCGATCACCCGGCCCGAGCCGCGCACGAACTGACGCCATGGGGTGAATGCCACGAAGAGGATCAATACGAAAAACGCGATGACCAGTGCGCGGCTGAACAAATGCGGCAGCCGGTTCGAGCCCGTGAGATTGATCGCGGGCAGCCGGCTTTGTTGCCATGGTTGCTTTTTGATGGGAGTGGGAGAGTTCATAAATCAGGAGGTAGAGCAGCGTTTTCCGATTCTCAGAGTTCGATTCGTTGTTCACACATTTCACGCACCTCGTTCATGCGGGTGGCCACCACGACGGTCCAGGGTCGCTTGCGATCAAACACCACACTCGTGATCAGACCGAAGGTGCGCTCGTCCAGTCCGTCGAAAATTTCATCGATCAACAGCAAGCGGGGCTTCTGCACCAATGAGCGCGCGATCAGCAGGGCCACGCGTTGACGCGTGGAAAAGGGTGAGCCGCCCACTTGCAGCATTCGTTCCAAGCCATCGGGGTGATGCAGGCACTCATCGAGCATGCCTACGGTTTTCAGGGCCGTGTGGACCTCGTCCACCGTGATATCCGTTCTCCCGAGGCGGAGATTTTCCATCACGGAGCCTGCCACGAATTCATCGCGGCGCAGGAGTTCCATGGAGTGACGCAGGGATTCCAGATGCCAGGAACGCATGTCCAGGCCATCGAAACTCAGGTAACCGTCGTCCGTATCGCGCAGCGCGAAACACAGGTCCAGCAAAGAACTGACGCCACTGCCCTGGGGACCACAGATGCAGGCACGCGTTCCCGGTTCCAGGGTGAAACTGAGATTTTGGAAAATGGGATCGTCTTTGTGGTAGCCGAATCTCACGCCTCTTGCTTCCACTTTCATGCCCTTGCTGTCCTGTGCGACAGCGACCACCTCACCTTCTTCGGTCTCGGTCTCCAGATCCAGCAAGTGCCCCAATTTATCGGTCGCAGCCAGGGTGTCATACCACGTTTCCAGTTTTTTCCCGAGTTTGATGACAGAGGCCACGATGCTGCTCATGATGAGCTCGCTCGCCACCAATTGCCCCAGTGTCAGCTCTTGGCGCAACACCAGCGTCACTCCCAGAATCAGCAGCGCCACGCTCGAAATGACCGAGACGAAGAGCAATCCAGAGATTTGCTGCAGCACCAGCTTGAAATGGTAGCGGCGGGCATGTACATACTGCGCGGCCAGCTGGTTGGTGCGCTGATACGCCATTTCATAGCCGCCCCGGCCCTTGAACATAAAAGGGTAGGTGGCCACCTGCTCGAACCAGCCGACCAAGTCGTACTTGCAGCGCGATTCCAGAATCGCCGAGTCCACGGCCTTGCGACCGAAGGGCCAGGTGAATGCCACGATCAGCAGGATCAGGATCGCCACAAAGACGATGAGATACGGATGATAGAGCGCGAGCAACAGCAAACCGATCACGGTCGCCACCACCACATTGATGCCGTCCAGCAAGAAAAACGCGGTGTTTTTCTGCACGGTGACCGAGTCCATGAAGCGGTTCACCAATTCGGGAGCGTGCAAATGATCGATCGCACGCACCGCCACGCGCGGCAGGCGGTATGACAGATCCCCGGCGATGCGCACAATGATTCGACGCTGGATCAGTTCCGCCACATAGTATTGGAAACCGATGATCAAGGCTTGCAATAGCAAACAGGCTGCCAGCAGTTGACCGATCACCACCAGGGCCTGAAAAAAGGGCTTGGTTTGTGAGCCGAATGCCAAATTCGTCACCACATTATCAATCACCAGCGGCAATGCCAGGTAGAGAATGCCGGAGAAAACGGCGAATACCAGCAACAACAGGATTTCCCTCCGCTCGGGTCGCAGGATCTTGAGCAACCGGCGAAACGGCGGCATGTGATCATGCGGATCGTGATGGGAATCGTCGTCATAATGGCCCGCCTCGCGCATTTCACGCAAGGCTGTTTGTGTGCTCGCCGACTCCGACATCAGCTTCGGATGGATCAACCCCACCTCCAGTTCCTGATTCACGCTGCTCAGACCCAAACGCTTCGCCAGGGCCGCGCGCGATAGGGTCGTGACATGATCGACGGCATCGCCCTGGGTGATCAGCCTGACGCGGAATGTTCCCGCATGAAGGATCATCAAAAACCGCTTTTCCGGCTCGCTCCATACAATGACAGGCGAATCGATCTGCGCTTGCCACACGGCTTTCGCCAGAGAGAACCGGTACAAAGTGATGCGCAAGCCTTGTTGATCCAGCACCGGCGCACATCGCGCCAGCGGGTCCAGCGACGTCTCCTGTGATACGGTCTCCAGCGCCCGGTAGATGCGCTCGATGTAGTTTCCTGTGGGTCCCTTGGAGTGCTTCATTTGGTTAGTAGGCCATGGAATTGGGGTTCAGCTGTGACCGACGCACTCATGCACACATGATGGTCACTTGGCAAATAGAATCGCGGTGCCGGCACCCGATGCGGCAACGGCTGCTCCGTCACATTTTCTCTCTCATTCCTGTCTATCATGTTTTTCCTTCGAAACATTCTGCATATTGCAACTTATTTGCACAAGCGAAACTACCGCAATTTGGCCACTCATCAAATAAAAATCGCTCATGTTACAATAGAAACGTCGTTTGATTTTCACTATGAATTTCATTCATGAGTATATGCGGTTTTTTTTGGGGGGGATCCACATCATTGCGATCAGCAGTTTTCTTGCCACAAGGCAGAAAATGTCAGGATCCGACTCACAAGCGTGCCGCCGCCATCCATGAGCGGATGCGCGCGCCATGAGCCTCGATCTCACGGGGATCGTATGCCCTTTTTTCCGCACAAGACCAGACCACGCCCGGCCACGCCACATCGCCGCTGTGCCGGCCCACGATGTGGATGTGCAGTTGCGGCACCTGATTGCCGATGGCGGCGACGTTCACTTTTTCCACCCCCGGCCATTGCGCCATTCCGGCGGAAAAAACGCGGATTGATTCGCATACCTGCCGGTACTGCTCTGCCGTAAGATGGTGCAGTTCCGTCACCTCGGGAGGCACTTCCGGCACCAGCAGGATCCACGGAAAATGCGCCTGATCCTTGAGCAACACACGACAAATGCCATGCACACCCAGGTCAACGCAGCCTCGGGCCAGGCGTTCATGAAGAGAAAACTTCGCGGACATGTCGGCATCATGACCCACACACCGCACAAAAGCAATCGCGATCCCCTCAGTCCCGCATTGCCAAGCCGCAGCGACCCTTTACAATGACTCCGTGCCCCTGCCTACCTCAGAAGAACTCATCGCACTGCTCCCGCCGCAGCGGAAGTATCTTGTCGGAGTCTCCGGTGGCGCGGACTCGGTCGCGCTGCTTCACCTTCTGGTGGCCGCCGGTTTGCGCAAGCTCGTGGTCTGCCACGTCGATCACCAGTTGCGCGGCCATGCCTCGCGAGGTGATGCGCGATTTGTCGAGGCACTGTGCAAACGCCACGGACTAACGTTCGAAAGCACGCGACTTCCCATATCCTCCATCGCCGCCCAACGCGGTACCTCGCTCGAAACCACCGCGCGCGATCTGCGATACGAGTTTTTTTCTCAAGTCTCACGCGCCCATCGCTGCCCGCGTCTCCTGCTCGCCCACCATGCCGATGACCAGGCCGAAACGCTATTGTGGAATCTTCTTCGCGGCTCCCATGGCAGCAAAGGCATGCGTGCCGAACAAACCATGGACATCGCCGGCCGTCCGCTCCACGTCATCCGACCGCTGCTTTCCGCCCGCCGCGAGGAACTCCGGCACTGGTTGCAGGCACACGGCGAACGCTGGCGCGAGGATGCCACCAACGCCCAGCCCATCGCCACCCGCAATCGCATCCGTCACGAGGTGCTGCCGCTGCTCTGCGATGTCGCCCGCCGTGACGTGACACCCACCCTGCTGCGGCAGATCGAGGCGCAGCAGGATCAGGAGACCCTCGTAACATGGGCCCTACGGCAAATCCGCGCCCTGGATCCCCAAGGCCGCCTGCACGTGCCCGTCCTGCAGGCCTTGCCCGCCGCACTGCAAAATCTCGTCTTCCGCGATTACCTGCTCCAGCAGCAAGTCACCGGCATTTCCCGGGATCTGTTAGATCGGTGCCGCGTGTTACTCACCGATCCCGCCACCCACAGCATCAACCTGCCCGGCGGCAGGACGTTGCGACGCAAGGCCGGGCGCATCACTTGCCCGCCTGCTCCCGGGGCATGACCCAGATGTTTCGATAGACCACCGGATTGCCATGGTCTTGCAGGAAAATCGGACCCTTTGCCGTCTGCAAGGGCGCGGAGAGCGGTGCCGCCGCCGTGCAGTCCTTTTTCAACTCCAGATCCTGATGCACCACCACGCCATTGAGTCGCACGGTGACACGCGGCCAGGCAACGCGCTTGCCCTCCGCGTCAAACTTCGCTCCTGTGAAATCCACGTCATAGGTCTGCCACGCCAGTGGCGGCAGGCACATGTTCAAGCGCGGCGGCGAGAGGGAATACACCCCGCCGCATTCGTTGTCGCGCCCTTCCAGACCGAAGGAATCCAGCACCTGCGTCTCCCAGCGCCCGTTCAGATAAATGCCGCTATTGCCCCGTCCCTGCCCGCGCGCCTGCGGCTTGTAGGGTGTGCGGAATTCCACATGCAGCGTGTAATCGCCAAAGTGCTGTTTGCTCATGCAGCTCGTCGCCTGCAAAAAACCATTCTCCATCTTTCCTTTCTCCCATGCGTCCGCCGATGTGCCATCGAACAACACCACCGCGCCCGCAGGTGGCTTGCTGCCCAGCGTAGGGCTCTTCCGCTCCAGGCGCGTGAGCGTGTGTTTCGCGCCATCGGCGAGAGTCACCAGAAGTTTTCCCTCCTCCCAGCGGCACTGGATTTTTTTCGTTTCATCGCTCCACTCGATCGCCTGTCCCTGGCGCGCTCCCGTGAGCCGCGTGCGTGTTTTCCCCGGCTCCCAGCCTGCCCCCGGCAAGCCACCTTCTAGCAGATAAGCGTCAAACGCCCCGCTACCCAGCGCGACCACCTGCACGCCCATCGGGCTCGCCTCCGCCGCACTGCGGTATTCCCCCTGAACGGCAAAGTCCGGATCCTCGCGCAAGGCCACTTCGGGATCGATCCACGTGGCTTTATCAGCAGGCGCCGCCATAGCACCGAATGTGAGCACGCAAAAACAGAGGAAAAATTTTGTATTCATGATCAATAGAGTCACCCATCAAGGTGTTCGTTCTGATACGCGCAAAAGATGCCGCTTCTATCCTTCCCGTGTTTCATCGCTCGGAATCCGCGCTTGCGGAGGACGTTTGCATTGATTACACCTGTGGAAATTACCGAACTTTTATAAAACACCGTGTCACCCCATTCCGCAGATCACCCGCATCACCCAGATGCCGATCCCATGAAACAAGAACTCCGGCGTATCCGCAACATCAAGCTCGCACCCTTGCTGCTCTGCATCTGCTGGCTTCCGTATGGCGCGATCTTGGGCTATTTGTTCGGAGAATCCAATGCCATGCTCATGGCTGTTCTCCTGTATGCGGGTGTATGGCTCGTCCTGGGTGTGCGGGAGAGTAGTCTCATCTGCCCCCGATGCCGCCAGAAATTCCACTCGCGCCCTTGTCGCAAGTTTCCCGCTTTCACCTACGTTAACTGCTTTTCGTGGACCTGCCTGCATTGCGGTTTACGGGTTCCCTTGCGCGACAAGTAGCGCTTACCAACACCGATCCACTAACCATTTCCCCAATCAAACACCATCATGCCCGACATGCACTATGAAAACGCGGCCCGTGCGTTGGGGCACTCGCGGATTTGCGGCATCGATGAAGCCGGACGCGGGCCTCTCGCCGGGCCTGTGTCGGTCGCGGCCGTCATCCTGCCCGCCGGTTTTTCCCTGCCGGGTCTGGACGATTCCAAAAAAATCAGCGCCAAAAAACGCGAGGAACTGTATCACCAGCTCATCGGGCATCCCGCCGTACTGTGGGCGCAGGTCGAGATCGATGCCGCCACCATCGACTCCCTCAACATCCTCCGCGCCACCCACCACGGCATGGCCGCCGCCGCCCTGTCCTTGCAGGAAAAGTATCAGATCACGATTGATCATTGCCTCATCGACGGCCTGCCTGTGAAACAGTTTCCCCTCCCGCACCAGGGCATCGTCAAGGGCGATGGGAAATCCCTCTCCATCGCCGCCGCCAGCATCATCGCCAAGGTCAGTCGCGATCAGCGCATGGCGGAATACGCCAGGGAATTTCCGCAATATGGCTTTGAACGTCACAGCGGCTATGGTACAAAGCAGCACCTCCATGCACTCCATCTTCACGGGCCCTGTCGCATTCATCGTCGCTCGTTTCAGCCGGTTGCTCAACTCTCCCTGCCGCTTGATTCATAAGGACGGTGGCGCGTGGACGCCGCAGGAAGTGGGGGAGTTCGGCGAACGCATCGCCTGCCAATGGCTCCGCGCGCAACGGGAAAAGGTTCTCTATCGGAACTACCGCGCGCCCCAGGGCGGCGAGGTCGATATCGTCGCGCGGCGCGGCAAGCTGCTCCTGTTCATCGAGGTCAAAACCCGCCGCGCCGGTGGCGTGGGGCGTCCGCTCGATGCCGTGGACCGCGGCAAGCAGGAACTCATCGAGCGCGGCGCGAACTCCTGGCTCAAGCTCCTCAAAACCCGCCGCATCCCCTGGCGCTTCGACGTCATCGAAATCATCCTCGAGGAAGGAAAACCGCCGATCGTGAATCGCGTCGAAAACGTATTTTGAGCCGCGCGCCGATTTTTTTTCACGCGGGCTTGCCAAGACGCCGCCCGCCTTGCACAATCCGCGCGGACATCCACAGCTTCAAAAACACCAAACACCATGCCCGAAATAACCGACAAAGAACTGCCACAATCCGTACGTCCCTATTGGCTGAAGGCCCTCTCCGCGGTGGAAGTGAAAAATCATGCCTATGCGGTGACCTTGCTGCAGGCGATCCTCAAGGACAATCCCGGATTCCTCGTCGGCCGCGAACTCTTGCGCAAGTGCGAAGGATACCTCACCGGCGGTCCGAAGAAAAAACAAAAAATCTTCGGCATGGAGTCCGGTGGTCCGGGCATGAAGCTGCAGGGAGCCGCCAAAAAAGATCCGGCTTCCGCCGTGCCTTTGATCGAAAAAGAACTGGAAAAAGATCCGTTCAACGATGGTCTCAATGATCTTCTGCACGATTGCCTGCTCAAGATGGAATTGTTCGATAGCGCCGCTTTCGCACTGGAAACCGTGCGCAAGAGCCATCCGGACAACACCAAAAACATGCACAAGCTGGCCCTGTTCTATTTGGAACGCGGCCGTGCCGATGCCGCGGGGGAAGTCTACAACGACATCCTCAAGGCCGAACCCACCGACGCCAAAGCCATCAAAGGCTCCAAGGACTGCGCCGCCCAGCACTCGATGCAACGGCAGAACTGGACGGAAAATTCCAGCGTGCGCGATCTGATGAAAGATCAGTCCGAGTTCCAGGAACTCGAAGCCGCCTCCCGCGCCGGCATGACCAAGGATCAGATGTACGAAAAACGCGATCGACTCATCGCACGCTACAACGAGGACCCGAACAACCTCGGCAATGCCAAGGAGCTGGCCAATATTTTCGAGCAACTCGAAGACTGGGAAAACGCGACCACGTTCTATGACTGGGCCTTCAGCCTCAGCAACGGCGACGCCGCGCTCAAGACCAAGGGACGCCAGATGTCGGATAAATTCATCGCCCAGCAAATGGCCACGCTCCAGGCCGCCGTCGAGGCCGATCCGGACAACGCGGAACTGCGCGCGCAACTCGATGAGGTGCTCAAGGCCCGCTCCGCGGAAATGGTCGCCAATGCGAAACAACGCGTGGATGAAAACCCCACCGACCCGCAACTGCGGTTCGAGCTCGGCAGCGCCCTCTACAATGCGGGCGATTACAGCGCCGCCATTCCTCACCTGCAACAAGCCAAGAGCAATCCGCACATCCGCACCAAGGTACTTCTTCTGCTAGGCCGCACTTTCAAGGCCAAGTCGATGTTCGACCTTTCGCTCAAGCAATTGAGCGATGCCCTCGCCGATTTGCACGGCATGGACAACATCAAGAAGGAAGTGCTCTACGACAAAGGTCTCATTCACGACGAAATGGGGGACAAGGCCGCCGCGCTCGATTGCTTCAAGCAGATCTACGAAGTCGATTACGGCTACCGCGACGTCGCCCAGCGCGTGGAATCCTCTTACTCCTGATTTCCTTCATCCTCCTGCCAGGAACACCATGTTTCAGCCTCTGTCACCGCGTGTGGCAGAGGCTTTATTGCTCTCTGCCGCAAAACAAACCGCAATGCTCGAAGATTTCTCGATTTCACCCGTATGCTTTTGCATGAGCCACCGCTGCCGCCCCATCGTCGCGATCCTCACCGCTCTCTTTTGCGTTTTCCCTTGCGCGTTGCTCACAGCGGCCGAGACTGCGCGGCCGAACTTCCTTGTCATCCTCGCCGATGATCACGGCTACGGCGACGTCTCCGCCTATCAAAACACCGTCGTCCGCACGCCGAACATCGACCGCATCGGGTCCGAGGGCATGCTTTTTACCACCATGCGTGCGAACTGCACCGTCTGCTCGCCCTCGCGCGCCGCGATGCTGACCGGCCGCTATGCCGATCGCGTGGGCGTGCCCGGCGTCATCCGCACACAGCCGGAAAACACCTGGGGCTACTTTGCTCCCCAAGTCCCCACACTCGCCGATGAACTCAAGCGCGCCGGCTACCACACCAGTCTCGTCGGCAAATGGCATCTCGGCCTCACCACACCCAACCTGCCGAACGAACGCGGCTTTGATTTTTTCCACGGCTTCCTCGGCGACATGATGGACGACTACTACACGCACCAGCGCCACGGAAACAACTACCTGCGGAAAAATCAGGAAGTCGTCGAAACAAAGGGTCATGCCACACAGATCTTCACCGATTGGGCCATCGACTCGTTCCGTCAGCGCAAGGACACCGCGCCGTTTTTCCTCTACCTCGCCTACAATGCTCCGCATTTCCCCATCCAACCGCCCGAGGAATGGCTGCAAAAAGTCAAACAACGCGCCCCGCAGCTCTCCGAGGCCCGCGCGCGCAATGTCGCTTTTGTCGAGCATCTCGATCACCACATCGGCCGCCTGCTCGATGCGCTCGATGCCGCCGGTCTTGCCAAAAACACCGTGGTCATTTTTGGTGCGGACAACGGTGGCTCCCTTGCCCATGCCCAGAATAACGACCCATGGCGCGGCGGCAAACAAGACCACTACGACGGCGGCCTGCGCATTCCCTTCCTGGTCCGCTGGCCCGCCCAAATCAAGCCCGGTGCCCGCAGCGATTACCCCGGCCTGCTGTTCGACATCTTCCCCACCTGCCTCGAACTGGCCGGGGCCAAGGTGCCTGCCGGAATCGATGCCGTCAGCCTCGCTCCACTCCTGCGCGGTCAGCCGCTGCACACGCCGGAGCGAGAACTCTACTTCGTCCGCCGCGAAGGCGGCAAACCCTACCTCGGCAATGCCTATCATGCCCTCATCCGCGGCGATTGGAAAATCCTCCGAAATCATCCTGCGCAACCGTATGAACTATACAACGTGAAAAACGATCCAGCAGAAAAAAACGATGTATCCTCGACCAACCCCGCCATACTCGAAGAGCTCACTAACGCCCTGAACCGCCAGATCAAGCGCGGCGAAGAAACGCCGTGGCGAGCTCCCGCCAAGTAGTGCCTCACGCCTCGATCGGTGCGAGCAACTGGCGCAGCGTTGACGGGTCCAGCTTGGCGCTGCGATCGGCCTGGGAGAGCAGGGTGTTGGCGAGCTCGGCTTTTTCCTGCTGGAGCAGGTGGATGCGCTGTTCGACGGTGTTTTCGCACAGGAGTTTGTGGACAAACACCGGCTTGTCCTGCCCGATGCGATAGGCGCGGTCGGTGGCTTGTGCCTCGGCAGCCGGATTCCACCAGGGATCATAGTGAATGACCGTATCCGCCGCGGTGAGGTTCAGTCCCGTGCCGCCCGCCTTCAGCGAAATCAAAAACAAGGGCACTTTGCCCGTCTGGAATTGTTCTACCAACGCACCACGATCTTTGCTGCTACCCGTGAGAATCAGATAGGGGATTCCTTGCTGTTGCAAGTGTCGCTCGATGATGGCGAGCATGCTGGTGAATTGGGAAAACAACAGGATGCGGCGACCTTCCTCTAACAAGGTGCTGAGCAGTTCGGTGAGGAAGTTCAGTTTGGCCGACTCGGTGATCTGGTTCGAAAACTCGGACGGCAGCAAACTCGGATGACAGCAGAGTTGGCGCAGCTTCAGCAAGGCATCGAGAAAGAGGATCTGGCTTTGTTCGATGCCGCGGGCCGCGATGGCATCGCGCACGCGCTTGTCCATGGTCGCGCGGATGGTTTCGTAGAGATCTTTCTGCGGGGTGCTCAGTTCGATCAGATGGACGAGGATCGTTTTCGGTGGAAGTTCCTTGGCGACCTGGTCTTTGGTGCGGCGCAGGATGAGTGGCGCGACACGGCGCTTGAGGGCATCGAACCGCGCTTCGTCCCCTTGTTTTTCGATGGCCTTGCGGAAGCGCTCGTTGAAGGATTTTTCGTTGCCGAGAAATCCCGGCATGAGGAAACGCATGAGGCTCCAGAGCTCGCCGAGATGATTTTCCACGGGCGTGCCGGAGAGGCAGAGCCGGTGCCGGGCCGTGAGTTTGCAAGCGGCCTGTGCCACCTGGGCGCGCGGGTTTTTGATGTATTGCGCCTCATCGAGGATGACGAGGTGAAACGGCTGCGCCTTGAGTTTTTCTATATCGCGATGCAGCAAGGCATAGGAGGTGAGCACCACATCGGCATATGGCATGCTGCGGAAGTACTTGCTGCGATCGGTGCCGCTGAGCACGAGCAGGCGCAGCGAGGGAGCGAACTTGATCGCTTCCGCGCGCCAGTTCGAGACCACGGAGGTCGGCGCGATGACAAGGGAGGGCAGTCCTTTGCTGCGTCCACTTTCTTTTTCGGCCAACAGGTGGGCGAGCGTTTGCATGGTTTTCCCCAGACCCATGTCATCGGCGAGAATGCCGTGCAGTCCATGATGGGCGAGAAACTGCATCCAGCGGAATCCGGTGATCTGATACTCGCGCATGGTCGCCTGCAAGCCATCGGGAGCGGGTGTTTCCTCGATGCCCGTGAAGTCCTGCATCTTCGCGCGCAGTTCCAGCAATGCCGGCGGGGTGTCGAGTCCCAGCTCCTCCACCGCGCTGAGCGCCACGGCATCCAGCGCATGAATGCGGACGGGTCCGATGTGCTTCGGATCGATCAGGGCGACGAGGTGCTTGAGAATGGAGCGCACCCTGCCTAACGGAATTTTCAATGCCGAGCCATCGGGCAGCGGGGCCAGCACAAATCCGCTATCGGGCCGGTCGAGCGTTTCCTCGAGATAATCCTCCTCGATCAGCTTCGCCAGAATGGGGAGCAGGTCGTAGGGCTTGTCGCCGACTTGAAAGCCGACGGAGAGCGAGAACCATCCGCCCTCGCCATCCATTTCGAGCAGTGCCGTGTCCCAGTCGTCCGGCAGCGTATCATAGACCTCATGGCCCACATTGTCGGTGAAGGAAATCTTCCAGCCGCGCTCTAACAATCGAGGAGCGTGGAAGGCGCGGAATTGATGCCAGTAAGAGGCGGCGGCGGAGGGCGGCAGGGAAGGCAGCCAGGGATTGTCATCGGGCAGTTGCCGTTTCTGCGCACCGTGCAAAAAACGCAGCATGGGCGTGGAGTCAAACGCGCTGAGGCCGATCTCGCGGAGGGCCAATGCGGCGATGGTTTCGCTGGCACGATCGCGTCGCACCAGAACGGGCTGACCTTTCGCATCGGTGCAGCGGCGTTCCTGTTCGGGATGCGAGGAAAAAAGGGGCAGCTCGTAACTGTCGTAAATGGCCACCGCTCGCGCGAAGACCCACTCGCTCGGGTCTTTTTCGCCGAGATACTGGCAGATCATTGCGGCACTGCGATCACGCACAGGCTCGCGGCAGACATCGAGGCGGAAGCGCGGCGTGGTCACCAGCGTGCTGATGTCCTGGCGATCCTGTGGAAGCAACGCGCTGGCTTTGGCGAGCGTGAGCGGATCCTTGAGCGCGGCTTGCCGGCCATCGGTGAGTCGCAGCAAATTCTGCTGCATCGACAACGTCTGCAGGACGGCGGCCGCGTGTTCGCAAAAATGGGCCACGGTGCAAGAGCAGGAGGTGTCGATCTCCCAACCATCGTGTTGCTCCCAGAAATTGATCTCCACGCGTGCGGGAGGCTTGCCCGCGCACGCCGCGGTGATGGCGAGGTTTTGCGCATCGATCACATCCACGGCCAGATCGGCGACGCGGCGCTCCTTGATGATCTTGCGAGCGGCGGCGATCATTTCCTCATCGAAACGATCCTGCCACTCCTCCAGCGTGAGCATATCCTGGAGAGTGGCGAAGTCCGACATGCGGACATGTTCAATCGAACTGCGATTTTTGACAAGCACGGACCTTGGCAAAATGCGCCGTCACAAATTTTCCTCCTTCCTGTCTTGCACTTTAGCCGTTCCTCGCGATGCTGGCGCGCGTGAAGGAGTTTCTCGATTACTTTTTGCATTTGGACGTGAAGCTGGCAGAACTCGTGGCGCTCTACGGCCCTTGGATTTACGGCATTTTGTTTGCGATCATCTTTTGCGAAACGGGTCTGGTGGTGACGCCTTTCCTGCCCGGCGACTCGCTGCTTTTTGCCGTAGGCGCGGTATCGCACACGGTGAATCTGAACTTGTGGATCTGCGGTTTCCTGATGCTGGCCGCCGCGATCCTCGGCGATATCGTGAACTACTGGATCGGCCGCCTCGCGGGACGCTGGATGATGAAAACATTCCCGCGCATTGTGAAAAAGGAATACATCGATAAAACCCACCACTTCTTCCAGAAATACGGTGGCAAGACGATCATCATCGCCCGTTTCCTGCCCATCGTGCGCACCTTTGCGCCCTTTGTCGCGGGCATGGGACACATGGACGCCAAAAAATTCATGTCCTTCAATGTCACCGGAGCCGTTCTCTGGGTGGGCCTGCTCATTCCCGCAGGCTATTTCTTCGGCAGCATACCGGTGGTGAAGGAAAACTTCGAACTCGTGGTGTTTGGCATCATCGGCTTCTCGCTGTTGCCCATGGTGATCGAGTTTCTCAAACACAAACTCGCCAAGCGCACGGAGAATTCCTGATTTTCTGATTCTCAAGAGCCCGCTTTTGCGCTATCGCTCTGCCCCACCATGCAAACCACTGTCGGTCTCATCTCTCTCGGCTGCGCCAAAAATCTCATCGACTCGGAAGTCATGATCGGCCACCTCGCGCAAGCTGGCATGGCGCTCACGCCCGATGCCGATCTCGCCGATGTGCTCATCATCAATACCTGCTCGTTCATCGACATGGCGAAAACGGAATCCGTGAATGCCATTTTCGAGGCCGTCAAGGAGCGTGCGGAAAATGAAGACCGCGCCCGCCAGAAAATCATCGTCGCCGGTTGCTTGTCACAGCGTTTCGCCAAGGACCTGCCCGGCATCATGCCGGAAGTGGATGCCTTCATCGGCCTCGACCAGATCACCAAGGTAGCGCCCATCATCGAAAATCTGTTAGGCAAAAACAATGCCGAAGAAGTGCAAAAAACCGAAGGTCCCTCCGCCACCGAGGACCCGCGCGATTTCGTCACGCTGAAGCCGCAGTACATTCCCGACTACTCGACGCCGCGCATGCGTCTCACGCCGGATCATTTCGCCTACGTGAAAATCGCCGAGGGCTGCAACCACACCTGCACGTTCTGCATTATCCCGCAAATCCGCGGTCGCCATCGCTCGCGCACGCAGGAGTCCGTGGTCAACGAAGTCAAGGCACTCGTGGCATCGGGCGTGAAGGAGATCAATCTCATCTCGCAGGACACCACCTACTTCGGCATGGATCTCTGGGACGAATCGCGGCCGAAGCCGAATTCCCCCGTCGATTCCACCAAAGGCCATTCGCTCGCCAGCTTGCTGCGCGAACTGAATGAAATTCCGGGAGATTTCTGGGTGCGCTTGCTCTACACCCATCCCGCGCACTGGAGCGATGAATTGATCGAGACCATCGCGCAATGCGATAAAGTCGCCAAATACGTCGATATCCCGCTGCAACACATTTCCGATCGCATGCTCACCGCGATGAAGCGCGTGACCTCCGGCGACTACATCCGCGACCTGCTCCGCCGCATGCGCGCCGGCATCCCGAACATCGGCATTCGTACTACGTTCATCGTAGGTTTCCCCGGCGAAACGGAAGAGGATTTCCAGGAGTTGCTGGATTTCATCGAGGAATTCCGCTTCGAGCGCGCCGGTGTCTTTTCCTACTCGAAAGAAGAAGGCACGCGCGCCAACAAAATGGACGGCCACATCCATCATGCCACGAAAAAATCGCGCTGGAGCCGTGCGATGAAAGCCCTGCAGCGCATCGCCAGCGAGGTGAATCAGGAGCAGGTGGGCAAGGCGGTGAAGGTGCTCGTGGAGCAGCCCGGCATCGCCCGCACCGAGTGGGATGCGCCGGAGATCGACGGCTCCGTTCACGTCCCCGAGGACATCCCCGTCGGCAGCTTCGCCCACGTCACCATCAAAGACTGGCGCGGCTACGATCTGGTGGCGGCGCGCTGAGATCCCAGACTGAACCTGCCCTTGCCCTGGGTGGTTTCAGTGGCCCGAATGGCGCTAACTCACGCTGATCATTTCGAATCGCGGGCTAGAGATTTCCCTGCTCCAGTCGCTTGATCCCTTCTTCCAGATTGAAACGCGCCTGCTCTTCGTAAATGTCGCGCATGGTTTCGCTCTCGTAGATCACCGGGCGATCGAGGAAGCTTTGAAGCAATGCCGCACGACGCGGCGCATACTCCGCCATGGGCACCGCGGCGGATTCCTCGCGCAGTTGTTTTTCGTAAGCGGCATAGCGCTGCGGGCTGCGGGCGAAGATATTCAGATCCAGTGCGATCATGATGGCGGCATCCGGGTCGTCTTTGGCGAGGTGATCCTGCGTGGACAGGATCATGTCGTGAACAAACTCGATCACGGAATCCGACGCCTGGCACTCTAACAAAAATTCCTTGGCCAGTGAGGCGCTGAGCGTGGCATTGGTGGCGGAGGCCGGTTGGCACACGGCATCGTGAAACCACAGGGCGACCTCGATCAGGGCCAGGCGTTCCTCATCGCCCTCGATTTCATCCAGCTCTTCCAGGCATTCCTCCAGATGCTGGAACGTATGATAGCGCCGGTGCGGTTCGTTGTAACAGCGGGCCAAGCGATCAAACCACTGCTGGGCCGCAAGCTTGCTGCCGCCGAGAAATTCGACCAATTCCATCCATCGTTGCCGGGTTGCGTATTCCATGAGTGTGTGAAGAGAGAGGTTGTGAGGCGAGGCTCTGGCAACGCCCATCGATAAAAAGATTCGAAGTGCGGCGCAAGGCAATTCCGTGTTTCCTCCCGCGTTCGCGCATTTGCCGGTTGGCAGCGGTGGGGAAAGTCGCTAGCATGGACGCATGGTTGACATGCTGGTTCGATTGTATGCGCTGCCCGATGCGACGGGATTGTATGAAACGGTGGCCGCGCACGGAGTGACACTGCGCCGCGCCCGCGCCTTTGAAAAACACACCGTCGCCGAGTTCGCGCGCAAGCATTTCTCGCCGAAGTGGGTGAGCGAGATCGAAGTGGCGCTCACACGGCAGCCCGTGAGTTGCTTCATCGCGACCAAGGACAAGGCCATCCTCGGCTTCGCCTGCTATGAAACGACGATGCGCGGCTACTTCGGCCCCACCGGAGTGGAGGAAGCCGCGCGCGGCATGGGTCTGGGCAAGGCCTTGTTGTTCAAGTGTCTCGAATCCATGAGAGAAATGGGCTATGCCTATGCGGTGATCGGCGGTGTGGGTCCGCGCGAATTCTACGCAAAAGCCTGCGGGGCCACCGTCATCGAGGGCAGCGACCCGGGCATCTATGGTGATATTTTGCCGTGAGGCGTGCCAGGCAGGAACCGTCTCTCCGAGCGGTCCGGCGGGGAGGAGCCAGTTCGGTCACAGAGAGGTTTCCGAATCACTCCGTTTTGTTTGCGAAGACAGTGCCGGGGTGAAGGTTGATTGAGTTAGGGCGATAAGATCGTTTACCCCACCGGACCGCTCGGAGAGACGGTCCCTGCCCCGGGAAACTTCATTTCCCGGATGCGTATTTTTTCACGAACCAGGCGCAGACGTCGTCGGTGGCTTTGCCGGCATTGCGTTGGCCTTCGTTGGTGACCACGGCGAAGCCGAGGTTTTGCTGCGGTGCAAGCCAGATGACAGCGTAGTTCATGGTGTTGGTGCCGGTATGCATCCAGGCATTTCCTCTCGCCCAGGGGCGGGCTACTTCATTCCATCCTAACGCGTAGCCGCCTTGCCCCCTGAGGAAATGGCGTGACTGGTGCAGTAGGGCGAAGGACGCGGGAGGAAGTGCGGGCACTTCTTTTTTTTCTCCGGCGCGCAGGTGCCATTGGCCGTAGCGGGCGAGATCGCCGATGCTGGCGTGCACGGTGCCGGCGGGACCGAGGGCGGCGGGGTTATCGGCACTGAGACCGGGGGCGATGGGATTGCCATCGGTGTGCGGCCAAGGTTGTGACAGCGGCGCGTCCGCTGTGGCGGCAGGGCCAAAACCGGTGTGCGTCATGCCCAGCGGTTCTAACAATTTCTTTTGAAGCATTACATCCCATGTTTCTCCGGTGACGGTTTCCATCATCAATCCGGCAGCCATGTAGCCGCTGTTGGAATAGACGAAGGTGCCCACGGGTTGCGCAGGGGGACGTTTGAGAAGCTCGCCGACATACCAGAGGCGGTTTTGTGCGGCATCGTGCGTGAGGCTGCGCCTCCAAAGTTCTTTCCACAGCGAGTCATTGCTGTGTGCGGGCATGCCGCCGCGGTGTTCGCACAATTGCCGCAGTGTGACCGTGCGGTAGTCTTTGTGGATGGCGGGGATTTTTTTCCCTAACAGTTTTTCGACGGTGTCGTCCCACGCCATGCGTTTTTCCTCGATGAGCAACGCGGCAAGGCTGCTGGTCATGGACTTGGTGAGGGAGCCGAGGTGGAAGCGGTCATCGCGAGTGATGGCATCGGTTTTCCCTTGGCAGCGGATGCCGGTGCAGGCTTGTTCCAGGACTTCATCGCCGCGAAAGGCAATGGCGGCCATGCCGGGGAGTTGGTAGTTGCGGTTCACACGCGCGAGCATTTCCTCCAGTGTCTCGGCGGTGGCGAGGCAGATACTGAACCAGGCGAATGCCAGCGTGATGCAAGGGCGGATCATGGCAAGGTGAGCAGCTCGTGGAAGCCGCAGAAGAGTTTCGATTGCTCGGGCGGGACATCGGGGATGGGGGCATCGTGATCGAGCGAGCTGCGGCAGAGGTGGAAAAATTCTGCTTCGGTGCGCATGCGGCGCATGGCTTGCTCGAACTCATCGCCCAGCCCCTGCACGATGTAGAGCATGGTTTTTTTCATGCGCTGGATGTGATGGTGTTCATGGTATTCCTTGCTCTCTCGCGCGAGCTCGGCGTAGAGTTCCTCGATGTATGCGAGCAGGTCCTGCGCGCGCGGCTGCGGGGCTTCGCCGCCGAGGTACTTGGCCCGCAATTGATCGAAGATCCAGGGATTGCGGATGGCTCCTCTGCCGATCATCAGACCGCTCGCGCCGGTGAGTGTCTGGTAGCGGATGCCGGCGCTGGCATTGACGACGTTGCCATTGGCGATGACCGGGCAAGGAAGAGCTGTCACCGCAGCGGCCACGCAATGCGGGCGGACGGGGGTTTGGTAGCGATCGGCGACGGTGCGACCGTGGATGGTGAGGCCATCAATGGCGTGCTTGCGGAAAATTTCCAACAGTTTCCCGAACTCGCCTTCATCGGCATAGCCGACGCGGGTCTTGACGGTGAAGCGGGTGGGGATGGCATCGCGCAGCATGCCGATCATGCGGTCGATTTCGTTAGGGTGTCGCAGCAATCCGCCGCCCGCGCTTTTGCCGCAGACGGTGGGGCTGGGGCAGCCGAGGTTGAGGTCGATGCCGGCGATGTTTTCGCGCAGCAGGATCTTGGCTTCCTTGACCATGGCATCGGCATCCGAGCCGATGATTTGCGCGAAGATGGGAATGCCGGTGGTGTTTTCGCGGATCGAGCGCAGGATGTAGCGATCCGGCTTGGAGGCGGGATGGACGCGGAAAAATTCCGTGACAAACCAGTCCGGTCCGCCGCGCCGCGCGATCACGCGCATGAAGGGCAGATCGGTGACGCTCTGCATGGGTGCCAGCACCAGCGCGGGACGGTCATGGGGCAGCAAATCACGCACGCGGCTGATCGGTTAGAATTGCAAACGCACACTGATGGTGCCGAAATTGGAATCGCCTTTTTGCTCTTTATATTCTTCCGTGCGCCAGGTGTGGGCGTAGCTGATTTCCACCGAGCGGATGCGCCAGCCGATGCCGGCATACACTTCACCGACGAAGGGCTCGCGGGTATTACCGGTGGTGAAATCATGAAACAAAGGCCCGTCGAGAGTGGCATCGTGCAGCACGGCCAAGGCGCGGAAACCGCTGAGAAAATAAAGTGACCAGGGACTTGTTTCGACGTCCTCGGTGAAGAACTTGTGGGTGTATGCCGTTTCGCTGAGGCGGGGATCGCTGAAATCCGTGGGCAGGTAAAAACCCCAGCGGATCATGCCGCCGATCTGCGCGGAAGTGCGGAAGGTGCCGAGGCGCGCGCCCCATTCGCTGAATCCATCCATGCTCAGGACATTGTTGAATTTCCCGAAGGGCAGGCGGCGGCGTTGCACAAAAGCCAAATCCGCTGTCACCTCGGTGGGGATCTGTCCATCCCAGCCATTGAAGTCCTCGATGTCCCGCAGATCGTGGATGAAATCCTGCGTGTCATGCGCGTAGGAATACTTTCCTGTCATGCCGACCAGGAACTCCACGGTATTGAGACAGTTTTCGTCCTTGGTATGGAGGGAAAATCCGAGCGCCAGCCAGCCTGCATAGCGGCGCTGGTCCAGCGGTTGGGGTTGCGACTGAAAATCCTCCGGTGTGAACATCAATTGGGTGATGGAGAAGCCGTAGTTGTAGTGAACATTTTCCGGGTCGTCGAAGCCGGTGATTTTCTGAAACGCTTCCAGCGATGTCTCATCGCCCGTGAAAGGCCGGAGCGCGCGTTGGATGGCACCGATGTCTTTCATTTTGCGGTTGCTGGAAATCCAGGACAGGCGCGCGCCGTTGGTGTAATCGCGGTCGCGATTGCCAAAAAGATCATTGTCGAGGTAAAAGGTCAGGTAGCCGGGACCGAAATCAAAGGGGGTTTCGCGCCCCGCCAGTGCGAGCGATGGCACCAATCCGCTGGCCAATGCAACAACAGCAGTGATCGTTCTCATGGGCGGAACGTTAGACGATGCTCTTGACGAAAGCGAGGATTTTTTCTGTGCTCTTGACGGCGTGTGGTGGAGGTGCAGGATGCGGGGGTATGGAGCCGTTCAAGGAAGTTTTTCATCGCGGTGCGATCCAGTGCCTGGGGCAGGTGATCGGGCGGCACGATGCGACCTTTGATCGCAAACGCTTTGAGGCGCTGGCGTTGAAAAATCTCGCAGCGCTGGAGCTGAAGCAGCGCTGCGATCAGATCTATCGCGCGCTGTGCACGACCTTGCCGCAGGATTTTCCGCGCGCGGCGGAGGTGATCCGCGCTTCCTTGCATCCTGCCTGCGATGGCAATGCGCAGAAGCTGGGGGTGACGGAGGAGGGCGTTCAGGGCTGGATGATCATGCCGCTGGCGGAGTACGCGGGGCGCGAGTGCGGCGCGCATTGGCCCTTGGGCTTGGATTTGCTGAAGGAAATGACGATGCGTTTCACCTCGGAATTCGGCATCCGTCACTTGTGGCTGGCGCGCCCGCGCGAGGTGATGAAGGTGGTGGCAATGTGGACGCAGCATGAAAACGAGCACGTGCGGCGGCTGGTCTCCGAGGGAGCTCGCCCGCGATTGCCCTGGGGCATGCGGTTGCCGGGCTTCATCGCGGATCCGCATGCGACCGTGCCTTTGTTAGAGGCGTTGCGCGATGATACCTCGCCGTATGTGAGAAAATCGGTGGCGAATCATCTCAACGACATCGCTCGCGATCACCCGCTGGTGGCGCTGGACGTGGCGCGGCGTTGGAACAGTGGTGCGCCTACCGAACGCCAACGGCTGCTGCGGCATGCGCTGCGGAATTTGCTGAAACAAGGGCATCCGGAGGCCCTGGCACTGTATGAACTTGCCGCGCCTCGCCTGAAACAAACCGCGCTCTCGCTCGGCGCAGATGAACTGGCGATGGGTGGCTCGCTGCCCTTTTCGCTACACCTTCATTCTAGCGCCAAAACGCCGCAAACGCTGCGGCTCGACTACGTGCTGCATCACCAAAAAGCCAACGGACGACTCACGCCGAAAGTTTTCCGCTGGAAAGATCTCATGCTCGCGCCGGGCGAGGTTCTTCGTTTGGAAAAAGCGCATTCGTTTCGCCCGATCACGACGCGCGTGTATTACCCGGGCCTGCATCGTCTCGAAATCAAGATCAATGGCTCGATCGTCGCCGCAGCGGACTTCACTCTGCGCTGAGGGCTCCCACGGTCAGGACGCCATCGCTCATGCCGTGGATTTTCTTTTTGTCGATGGGCACGATGGTGACGAGGCAGCCGTGGAGGCGGGTGTAGCCTTGTTCATCGTTGAAATAGTAGGGGCACAGCCGCGCCCGGCCGCGCTCCAGCGCCACCGAGCCATCCGCTTGATAGACCGGGTGCTCGATGATGCTCGTCTCACGGAATGCCTGCATCACCCAGGCGTGCTGGGCATCCAGAAGCGCCCGTTCCAGGCATTCGCGCCACTCGTGCGCGGGCAGATCGTGGCCGATGAATACCCCGCGCGAGCCCCAGGCAGTGGGGTCAAAGCCGGAAATTTTCACCACCAACTGTCGTTCTTTTTGGCTGAACTCCGCCACCTCCTGCCACGAGGAAACGCCCAAACCGGGCAAAACGGCATCGGGTGGCAGCTCGATATCGCGAATAAACCAACTGGTCGGAATTAATTGCTTCAGGCGCTCGTAATGGCTGCCGCGCAGTTCTTTTTGCCAGAGTTTGCGCAGGCCGGGGAGGTGAAACAGGGAGAGCCAGAGCTTTTCCTCCAGGTGCGGCTTGAGCGGGGCCTGGAGGGTGCCGCCGCGTGCGGCGAAGTCGGGCAGGGCGGGGATGTTTTGCCAGTCGAAACATTCGAAAAACCGATAGAGCGGGCGCGTTTCTTCGGCTCGCAGAGACTCGGCGGGCTCGATACCTCGCTCGCCACCGAGCTGCCGGAGCAGCCATGCCATTTCGGGGCGGTAGTCGGAGGATTCCTCGGAGAGCAGCACCGCGCCACCCGCCGGCAAGACGCTAGCGAAGCCATCGGGCATCCCACGCGCTCCGCCCAGCACGGAAAAGCCCGCGGCTTCGTACTGCGCCGCGAGCCAGGCCGTGATGCCGATGCCGCCCGGCACGCTATCGATTTCCGTCAGGGCAAAACCCTCGGCGGTGAGGAGCAGATCGGGGCGGATGATGCGGGGAAACTGTCCGGCATTTTCGCCACGGCGTTGGTTTTCGATCAGCCAGTCCGGTTTGCCGCGGTCGAGGCTCTCGGCGATCCAGGTTGGGAGTTTCCCCTTCGCGCTGCGGCGGTAGATCGCATCGCTGGCACGTTGGAACTGGGCGAGCACGTGACCGAGCCCCTCCAGTTCGCGAACCTGGGAGGAGGAGAGAACGAAGGGCTCGGGCGACCAGCGCCACGAGCCCGCGCCAAACAAGCCCTCCGCCGGTAGGGCGGAATGGATGAAATCGAGCGAAAGTTGCGGAGCGGCGGGGTTCATGACATCAAACGCAGCGCGCCGCGGATCAGTTCTTCCACGCTGGCATTGCTCTCGGATTCGAGCACTTTTTTCACCGCCTTGCGCGCCTCGACTTGCTTGTAGCCCAGCGCGATCAGGGCCAATTCGGCATCCGCTGCGATGTTGCTGATGCCGCCGCCCGCGGCCGACTCCCAGGTTTCGGTCACGCCGACCTTGTCCTTCAGCTCCAGCACGATGCGCTCGGCGGTTTTTTTCCCGAGACCCTTGATGCGCGAGAGCTCGGCCACATCGGCATTCACCACCGCCTCTTTGAAACGGGAAACCGGCATGCCGCTCAGCACCGACATCGCCGTGGCGGGACCGATGCCGCTGACGCGATCGATGAGCAGCAAAAACACATCGCGCTCCTCCTCCGTGGCGAAACCATAGAGCGTGTGCGCCGCCTCGCGGATGTGCAGATAAGTGCGCAGCTCCACCGTGATCCCCTCGCTGGGGTGGAGGCGATCGAAGGTGCTGAGCGGCACCTGAATTTCATAGCCCACGCCCTGCACATCCAGAATCAGCCGATTCGGGTATGCCTCCCACACCTTGCCGCGTATCCGTGCAATCATCCGCGCCACCGTTTCACAGGCTTTGATTCCCGTCAATGTTTTAGCTCAATGGATCTTTCGGTCGTGTTGCCTCATTGAAGCGGACACCATAAATATTTCCATGAGTGACTGGGAGAGTGCCGTTGCCTCATAAATAGAGACACCATGGCGCCAGCCATGAGTATGAGTGAAAAAAGCATCGAAGAATACACAAAGAAGATGCGCGCAAGGT
>CANHQJ010000033.1 GCA_947462875.1 Verrucomicrobiia bacterium | reverse complement strand
GCAGGGATGGCACCGAAGCCACCGCCGCCGCCGCCGCCGTCACCACCGGAGCCCCAGCCATCGCCGAAGTCATCACCATTTCCGAAATCGGTGGACGGTTGTTGCACATCCACTTCCGGCACGGGAATCGCCACGTTCGAGGTGGTGGCCGCCGCGATCACTTTCGCGCTCGAGGAGGAAGGAGCCGAGGGCTTTTGTTTGGAATTGGTGCTGACTTTTTTCGTTTCCAGCACCTCTTCCGCCGGGATGTTCGCGCTATAGCTCACGATGACCGGTGTTTCCTTAAACAGCGGCTGGATGAAGATGAAACCAAGCAGGAGGCCGATGAGGACGATGGAGAGCACCGCAATGATGATCGAGGAGATCGTCGAATTGCGCTTCATCGCGTCAAGACGGGCTTGCGCTTCGGGGCTGAGTTGGGCGTGGAGACTCATGGGACTTTTTCGGTTTGGAGGTTGTTGTTACTAATTTCCGAGACGAATGTGCGAAGTTTTGTGGAAAATTACCAGCAAAATTGTATGCACTCGCCTCTTCTCACGGGCAGTAACGCGCAATGTGTTTCGTCTCTTAGAAAAATTTCACGAATTTTTTCTCACATTTGCACTGGAGAATTTTCGCCGCGTGTTTAGGGTAGGTAGTCATGAAAGGACGCTGTCTTTTAATCACACTCATCGCATGGCACATCGCTGCGGCGGAGGAGAAAGAGATGTGGTATGATGCCAAGGGTCAACCCGTGGGCGAACTGCCTGCGGACGCCATCCCCACGACGCAGCCGCGCGATTTGGTCGCCAACGATCAGGCCTTGATCCGCGCGGCGGCGCAGCCATGGAATGCGGGTCGGCGCTACAGTCGTTTGCGCGATTGGTATATCAATGCGTGGAATCCCTTCGGTCCATGGACGATCGGCACAGGTTGGTTTTATCGCAACCCATGCATGCAGCCACGCGTATACGGCAGTGGATGCCACCGCTCTGGAAGCTCGTGGAACTTCAGTTACCGGAGCCCGGGGTTTTACCTCCAGTGGCACCGTTGATCGGCGGCAACGGCGGGGCTGGTGTCGGTCGATTGCTGTTCGGCGGTTCCGGCGGCTGATCAGACCCTTTGATCACCACCGGTTTGTTCGTGTTCGGTTTGGACGGGGATTTCTGAGCGTCTTGCTGCGCCGGATCATCCAGCCGATTCAACATATCCGGATCGCGCAGTTGATTGGCCAGATCCAGCGAATCGTCAGCAGGCGCGGGAGCGGCAACTGTGGCGTTTTCTTTTTTGGCGACAGGTTTCACCGGCGCATTGATCGGCACCTGGATCATTTTCCGGGTGCAGGCCAGCGAGTGCAATGCCAGCAAAATCAAAATCAGCCCATGGGTTCGCATGGGCGCGATTCTGTAGCGGGATCGCAGCATTTGCAAAGAAAGAAATCACAAATCCGAGCCCTAATTCCTTGTGATTGCTCACAAATGCGCTCATAATGCTGTCAGCCGATGGCAGCGACGCTTACATCTCATGCTTGGGAAAAAGAACGACAACTCTGGTTGCTTTCGTTTGCGATTGCCGTGGCTATCACTTTCGCGTTGCTGGTGGTGGTGGGTTTCCTCGCACTGCAATCACAACTCCTCGCCAAGCACAGTCCCAAAATCGCGCCGAAACCGAAAGAGCAGGTGGTCATCGTCATGGCCCCGCCCGCGCCGCTGACACCCAAGCCCGCAGTGGAGCCACCCGCAGCAGAAAAGCAGCGGCCCTCGTTCGCCCGCACTTCTGCCGATCAGGCATCGGCCCCGCCGGAGAAAGCCGACTTCATCGGCGAACGCGATACCATCGCCACCAGCGACGCCCTCCCCGTCGCCGGCGCGCCGAACATGCCCAGCCAGGCGGGCCGCGATCCCCGCCGCCCCGGCGAAATCGAAACCACGGAAAGCCGTGCGCAAGATGGCAAACTGGAGAGCCGCGAGCTCGCCAAAGCCATGGCACCGCCCACGCCCCCCACACCCGCCACCACGACCGCTGCCGAATCGCCCGTCAAAACCGCCGTCACCGAGCCACCCCAGCCCACCACCCCGCCCACGGAACCAGACGAAAACAAGGGCGAGTCCCCGGAAAAAATGGCAGCCACTTCCACTCCCACGCTACCCGGAGATCAGGACGTGGAACGACCCAAGCCCGCGGAAGAAGCCCTCAAGCCCCAGCCCGCGAGCAAGCCGGACACACAAAACAAAGAAATGGCGGAAACGGCCCGCCCGGAATTGCCCAAGCCCACTCCCAAACAGGACCCGAACGAGCCTGGCTTCCGCGGCAATCAGAGCAAAACCAAACTCAGCGGCTCGATCTCCCGCAAGGGCCGCTCGGCGCTCAACGTCGCCAACACCCCCATGGGACGCTATCACAGCGCACTCAGCCGTGCCGTGGAGGCCGAGTGGCACCGCAACTGCACCAAATACCGCGACTTCATCACGCCCGGCATCATCACCGTGCGCTTCGTCATCGCTCCGGACAGCTCGGTGCGCACGATCTCCGTGGTGGAAATGGTCGATGCCGGCGAGGTGCAAAAGGGCTTCACCCTCAGCGCCATCCGCCAAGCGAAAATCCCGCCCATCCCCGCCGAGCTGAAAGCACAAATCGATGACGAACCGATCGAGCTGATATACAATTTCTACTTCTGATATGACGCACCTACCTACCCTTGCCCAATCTCCCGTATCCACCCAAAGCGCCCTGCAAACGGTATGGGAATACTTTCACGCAGGAGGCATGTTCATGTATCCGTTGCTGCTGTGCCTGGTCGTCGGCTTTACCATCATCGTTTTCAAATTTCTATCGCTGCGCCGCGCCATCATCATCCCGCCGGCCCTCGCCGCTCAGGTGGACCGCTTCGAAGAGTGTGTGGAAGCGGGCACGGTGGAGCCCTTGCTGGAGGAATTCGAACGCGGCAAAACCGCTCTCGCACGCCTTGCCGCCGTGGCCGTCAGGAACCGCGGCAAGTCACAAACGGACATCAGCGATGCCGTGCAAACCACCGCCCGCCATGAATTGCTCCACCTCAGCACCGGTATGACCGAACTGGATGTGGTGATCGTCGTCTCACCCTTGTTAGGCCTGCTCGGCACCGCCAGCGGTCTGGCCTTTCTGTTCCAGGAAATGGGGAAGGCGGGCGACATGAGCGACGCCCAGCGCATCGCCCAAGGCATCGCCGTGGCGCTGAACACCACCATCTTCGGCCTTGCCATCACCGTTCCCTGCGTGATCGCCCAGAGCTTTTTCAATCGCAAAATTGAGAGTTTCACCACCGAGCTGGAAATGCTGCTCAGCAAGCTTGTCCATGTTTGCCAAAAAGCGCGCTCGCCGAAACACTAACCGCCGCACCCATGCAGTTCGCCCGCCCTATCAAAAAGAGCTCCACCGTGCCGATCGTCCCCATGATCGACATCCTCTTCATCTTGCTGATCTTTTTCATCGTCTCCACCAACTTCAAGCGCCCGCGCCACCAAATGCAAATCACCTTGCCCACTGCCAAGGATCTGCCCACTGAAACCGTGCTGGCGGAAATGTCGGTGCTCGCCATCGATGCCACGGGCAATCTCGCGCTGGAGGGCGCCGCCGTGCCGGAAGGCCTGCTCGATTCCTACCTCGAGGCCTGGCGCAAGCTCAATCCCGACCGCACACTCGAGGTCGAGGCCGATGAAAAGGCGCCTTTCGGAAAAATGGTGGAGATCTGGGGCGCTCTCAGCCGCCTGGGTATCAAGGTCATGCCCACCCGTGCCAAAAAATCCTCCGCCACCCCCGGCCCCTAATTGTTAGAAAACGCTTATGTTGTTAGATATTGTTCAAATCGGTGATCCCGTCCTGCGGGAAAAATGCGCTGAGGTCACGGAGATCACGGAAGAGATCGTCACACTCGCGGAAAACATGTTGGAGACGATGTATCATGCCAATGGCGTGGGACTCGCCGCGCCGCAAATCGGCCGCGCCCTGCGCATGGCGGCGATCGATGTCTCGCACGATCCGGAGTGCGTGAGTTTCATGACGATCAATGGCGAGGAAGTGGACATGGTGGAGCACATGCCCCTCGTATTTCTCAACCCAATCATGGAACTCGATGGACCACGCGCGGTCGAGACAGAGGGCTGCCTGAGCATTCGCGGCGTGCGCGCCCCGGTGGGGCGCCCTTCGATCGTGCGGGTGCGTTTCCAGCAACTGGATGGCGCGGAGATCGAGGTGGAAACGGATGGCCTGCTGGCCCGCGCCTTTCAGCATGAGATCGATCACCTCGATGGCATCCTGTTTCTCGACCGCCTCTCGCCTGCGGCCAAGATGGCCATTCGCAAGCAACTCAGGTCGCTGGAATGATCCCCGCCGCCCCGTGCATGCGGCCCAGCTTTCTGTCAAAAATGTCAAGATGTATTTACGATATTTGCTTGATGCTAAGGAATTGATAGGTAAGATAGCGGCCGAGCCAGCAATGGCGTTTTCCCAACATCACCCGCCCCCGAATCACCCCTCCCAACGCTATGAGCACATCACGAGGCATTTTTGACCCCTTTGCAACAAGCGAGTCCAACGGCGCAGCCAATCCGTTTTCTTTCGCATCCGAAACCGCGCCGAGCAGCCCATTTGCGGCAGCGCCTCTCGTGCCACAGTCTCCCTTTGCCGCCATGCCGGATGAGGCGCATGAAAGACTGGTTCCCGAGGCGGGAAGACCCGCCAAAATTCCATCGCCGCGCTCGAAGGCTGCCGACAGCCCGTTCCAAATCGCTGCCGAAACCGCACAACCGTTAGGCTACCAGGATCCGGCCTCCAGCCCCTTTGCCACCGTGGGCACGATGGCACCGGCACCCGCGACACAGAGTCCTTTCTCAGTGGCACCTGCCCCGGCTCCCGTGACCGCGAGACCTTCCGCTCCCGCACTTCAGCCCATGGCAGCTCATGCCATGCCTCCGCAGCAATCGCTGAACGGTCAAATGATGGCGCCAACCATCGATCTCCCGGAAGAACACGTTCCCTACCGCCAACTGGAGCTGCGCGCCATTTTCGGTGTGGATCGTGAAATGAGTGCTGAGGAAATTCTCCAGCGCACGCGCTCACTGCCGGGCATCCGCCACGTGGCGCGCATCGGAAGTCACGAGGTGGGAGCTCTTGATACTCTCAAACGCACCCTGCAGGCTCTCGGCTTCGGCGGTGGTCAGTTGCGCTTGTACAGCGGCAGCGTGCCGATCGAATTCGTGCGTGATGGCAATACGATTCTCGCGGTGCAAACCGATGGCGGCTTTGCTCCCGGTATACGCGAGACCATCATGATTGTCGCCCGCGAGCTCGATAAAATGGGCTCGCTCTAACACCATTCCGCATGAAGAGCGCCAGCGCATCCTCGGCTCATGATCATGCGCTCAAACTGGTCATCGCCGCCCCGCCCTCGGTGGACCTGATGGCGCTGTTCCGCGATCTGGCGCGGCTGCATGGCGGTGCCGTACTGCGGAACTACCAACTCGGCACACTCGATGCGCTGCGCATGGAAACCATACGCTTTTCACCGACACTTTTGCAGCAATTGCGCATTTCCCTGCACGGCCTCGTCGGCCAGCGGCAATACAACGCTCTTCAGGAGGTGCTGTTGAGCAATGCGGATGGCATACTTTTGCTGATGGACATGGAGCCGAGCCAGCGCGAGGCGAGCTTGCATACAGTGGTGCAAACGATCCGCAGCCTGCAGCGCCAAGGCATCGACCTGCGGGAGTTTCCCGTCGTTTTCCTCTACCATCGTGCCGAGCTAACGACTCCCGCCCTGCTGCAGGAATGGGATCAACTGTTAGAACTCGGGCACAACAGGATACCACGCTTCTGCTGTGCGACAGAGTTCGACAACAACAGCCTGCTGGCCATGGAGGCTCTCATCACACGCGCCCTTGAAGCGCTGCGCATGCAGGCATTCTGAACAAAAAATGTCCGCCACCGGCCACCGCGCGTGAGCAGGGATTGACGACGGCTTGCTGATGGTGCAGGTTCCGTCGTGCGCGCGGACCAGCAAATTCTCGAACAAACCTGGCAGGAAATGTCCCCGCTGGAAGTGGCCGCGCATCTGTCGCATCTAGACGGCCTCGTGTTTTTCGACTCATCGGGACATGCGCCGGACAACGCCGGCCCTGCCATATCCATCATCGCCGCGGCACCGGAGTTTCTCGTGCGCGGCAATCTTCACCATCTGGAGGACCGGCAACACCTGCGCGGCTTCTGGCGCGCACGGCAGCGCGAAGCCGTTGACTGCGGCTATCCGCTCGGCGGGCTCTGTGGCTGGATCGAGTATGATGGCTCGTTCGTTTTCGGCCACTACCCGCAGATGCTGGTCTATCAGCACGAACAACAGCAATGGCGGGAACAGGGGAAACTTTCGTCGCAACTTCGTCCGCCCGCTCCACAGAAACCCTGCGAGGTCTCCGGGTTCCGCGCGGTCATGAAACGCGAGACGTTTTTATCCGCCGTCGAACGCATCCGCTCATGGATCGCGGCAGGCGATATCTATCAGGTCAACCTGACGCAACAATTCATCGCCACCTGTGAGGGTGATGGTTCGTTGCTCGGACTCTACGAACGTCTGCGTGACCGCTCGCCAGCGCCGATGGCGGCGTGGATGCGACTCGCAGGCCGCGAGATTCTCAGTTCCTCGCCGGAAACGTTTCTGCGCATCAGCGGACGACAGGTGGAGACCCGCCCGATCAAAGGCACGCGTCCCCGCTGTGCGGATGCCGATGAAGACCGCCGCTCCGCCTACGAACTGCAAACTTCCGCCAAGGAAATTTCCGAGCTGGTCATGATCACGGACCTGTTGCGCAACGATATCGGCCAGGTCTGCGAATTCGGCAGCGTGCGCGTGGATGAAATGCTGCGACTCGAGACGCTGGAGCAGGTGTTTCATCTGGTCTCCACCGTGCGCGGAGTCTTGCGACCGGACGCGGATGAGATCGATCTTCTGGCCGCCTGTTTTCCCGGCGGCAGCATCACGGGTGCGCCGAAAAAACGGGCTTGCGAAATCATCGCGGAAATCGAGCCCGTACCGCGCGGCCTCTACTGCGGAGCCATCGGCTATCTCGGCTACAATCAGGAGAGCCAGTTCAACATCGCCATCCGCACCTTGGTGCGGGAAAACTCGCAACTGCACTATCATGTGGGCGCGGGCATCGTCGCCGATTCGCAGGCGGAAATGGAATACGAGGAAACCCTGCACAAGGCGCGCGGCATCCGGCTCGCCGTGAACGATTGGCGGAATTTTGTTCAAAAAGAATTGAACAAATGATTCCTGTCGCTAGTATCCCGCTATGGATGCGACAAGGCATGCTGCGGAAAATGACGCGGAACTGACCGCCTTGGATCGTCAGGTGATCGACGTGTTTGTCGATGGCGTCAAGGTCATCGGCCTGCCGAAATCATTGGGGGAAATCTACGGATTGTTGTTCGTTTCTCCTGCAGCGCTATCGCTCGACGACGTCGTGCGCAAGCTGCGCCTGAGCAAGGGTTCCGCCAGCCAGGGGCTGCGCATGCTGCGCGAGCTGGGAGCGGTCAAGGAGGCGGAGGCGAACGGCAGCCGCCGCACCCGGTATGAACCGGACGTGGATCTCAAACGGTTGGTCGGAGGCTTCATCCGCGAACAGGTGCGCCCGCATCTGGAAAGCGGCAAGGGCAAGGTCGGGAAACTGATGAAAAACGCAGCGGAAGAGGAAGATGCGGAACTGCGTAAATTCTATCGGCGCCGCTTGCAGAAACTGGAAGCGTGGATGAGCCGCGGCCGCATTGTGCTGCCGCTGATTCAGCGTATGTTGGGCGAATGACATGACAGAGGAACCTCAGTGGTATGTGGTGCGGACCCAGACCAAGCGCGAGCGCCTGGCGGCCCAGCATTTGCGTGAACTGGAGGGAGTGGAGGTGTTTTGCCCCATGCTGCGCTATCGCAAGGCGACACGCCGCGGCAAGATCTGGTGGGAGGAGGCCTTGTTCCCCGGCTATGTGTTGGCGCGTTTTCCGTTAGTGGAACGGCAACGCGCTGTGGGCTACTGCCAGGGAGTGCGTGGCTTTGTGAAATTCGGCAGCCTGATCCCGCCGGTGCCGCAGTGGTTCGTGGACGAGATGAGGGAAACATGGCAGGAGAACTCGCAGAACGACGTTCTTACGGTGAAGCCTCGTTTTGAAAAAGGCGATGAGGTCGAGCTGGCCCACGGCCCGCTGCAAGGCCTGAAGGGTTCCGTGGTGGAGGTGATGCCAGGCATCGAGCGGGTGAAGGTATTGCTGGAATTCCTCGGCCAGCCACAGATGATCGACATTGATTTGTTTTCCCTGCTGCTGCCACGCCGGCCGCTACCCGATCAACACTCTCCCTAGAAAAATCCGCATATGAACCAACAAGCATTTTTGATCACGATCATTCTCGGCACACTGTTGGCCCTGGGGGTGAGCTGGAAATTTTCGCGCCGTGGCATTCACCCGCGATTCCATCCACCGCTCGGCGTGGTGCTGATGGTGTTTCTCGGGCTGATGGGATGCGTCGGCTTTCTCGCTTTTGTCATCGGCCACATGGTGGGCAATCCGCTCCCACCCATCGGCGACGCACCAACGGCTGAAATGACAAACACACCTGAAAAATCCCCGGATCCGCCCGAACCGGATGACACGAACATCAGGGATTGAAAGGAATCGCCGCACTGACACGGACAAACTTCCGCGCGTCCGGCGCCATCGGAATGGTCACGGTGACGGTCTCGCCAGACACAGTGACATCTCCTGTGGTGCCATCCACCGTGGGAATCAAGTAGGCTTTCGCGAGTGGCCAGTTTACCAAATCGACACTGGTTTCCACGGTCACCGGGTAGATCTTCGATGCCGCGCTGCGTTTGAAGCTATAGACGAAATTGCCACCGCTGGGCGTGCCAACCGGATAACCGGGCGTCGCCGCCCCCGTGGATACGGTGGGATCAGCGCCGATCATGAACTCGATGCCGTTATCCAGTCCGTCGTTGTCATAGTCCACATCCGGAGAACGATTGGCACCGGTAATCACCGGATAGCCGCCGAGCCAGCCCATGTATTTGTCAACCAAGGCGATGTTGTTGGCACTGACACCGTCGTTGTAGTTGTATACCAGCACGTAGTCGGAAGGTATTCCCGTGACAGTTGCAAAGGTGCCGGTGAGGGCGCCCGTCGGACAGGAAGCCAGCACATAGACCGATTGGGTGGGCGTGCCGGTCACAGAGATGTTTAGGGTGGCACCGGTGACATTCAGACTGTTGGCAGCAGTGCCGGTGATGACGAGCTTGTCGTTCTTGGGCGTGGAGGCGTCGTCAATCTCGATGGCTACCGATCCGCCCGCGCTCAGGTCGAGACTGCCGATGGTGAGCGCACCCGTCGAGTTGCCCGGGGCGATCTTCGCCGTGGGACCGCTGGTGGTCACAGCGCCGCTGATCGTACCGGAACCTCCGAGCGTTGCTGCTTCGGCCACGGTGACGGCAGTAGTACCTGTGCCGCTGCCGCTGGCGTTATTGACCAACAGAGTGCCCTCGTTGACGGCAGTAGTGCCAGGGTAGGTGTTGGCACCACTGAAAATGAGTGTGCCGGGACCGCTCTTGCTGCGGATGAGAGTTCCGCCACCGGAGATGATCCCGCTGAACTCCGTGACGGCATTCAGGACCTTGAAATCCTTGGCCCCGCTGCCGACATTGACAGGTCCGGTGAACAGCAGATTTCCTGTGGTGGGGCTACCGAGAGTGAAATTGGTCGAGTATGTCACCGGGTTGGCCAGAGTGCGGGCATTCGCATCCGCGGAACGCAGCGTCCCGGTGGCACTGTTGAGATTCACCGCACCGGCACCCAGTGCCGTGTCGTGGCCGACGGCGACCGTGCCGCCGGTGATGTTCATGGATACGGTGGCCACAGTAGGCGTGGCACCATTGTTGATACCGGTGTAGGTACCCGGCCCGTTGAATGTCTGCGTGCCACTGCCGCTTTTGACAATCACGAAGCCACGGGTGGCGTTTTCATCGGCGATGGTGCCATCATAGACATAGTCTCCAGTGCCTGAGAGCGTTAAAGTGCTTAGTCCACCACCGCCCGTATTGTTATTGATAATGGCGGCAGGAAGAGAACCTGAAGCCCCGCCTCCGACCAATCCTGCCACCGTTTCACTGGCACCCCCAAGGCCTAATCGGGTGCCTGCGGACAGTCGAATGACAGAAGTGTTGGGAATCGCGGTGAGAGCGGTGCCAGCGGAGCCATTGCCAATTTGCACCATGCCGGTATCCACATAAAGATCCCCCACCCAGTCATTGGAGGCGTTGGTGATGCGGCAGCGCGGTGTCGCATTGAAAGTACCGTCGATGTTCGTGCCGCAACGCACGTGGACATCGCCGGCACCTGAGATCCTAGCAGTATAGTTGCAGAGGCGCGCGGCTGTCCCTAACGGCGGGATGCCCGTGATATGTGAGGTATTTTCCAAATAGAGGTCTCGCCCATTGAGGTTGATCGTACCTGCAAGTGAAGCGGAGGCACCGCTGGCTCCTGACCCGACATAGCGAAGGATTGCCTGCGAGGTATCTCCCACGCCCAAAGTTCCCAAAGTAATGGCGGCGGTGAGTGTGGTTGCATCACCGGTAGCCGTTCCGTTCACTGGCATTTCCAACACGGTGTTGACCGATCCCGAATTGCTGTTGCCTAGGGTGACAGGTATGTTGTTCGCCATGGCGCTCATCGAGCTGAAGGCGATATTTCCCTGCTCCACTAACACGCTGGAGGTGCCTGTGATGTAGTTGGTGATCGTACTGGTAACCGTTGGGTGGCCGATGGTCAACTTGCCCGCACCTTTTTTGGTGATCGTGGTGTTGTTGATGGTACCGCCGGTGCTGATGATACGGGCGTTGAGGCAGGTGTCAGCTACCGCGATGGTCGGATTGGATAGAGTGAGCGGTCCTGTTGCCAGCGAAAGTGTGCAGGTGTCGGCCGCCAAGGTCGTGGCATCGCCAAAAATGATGCCACCCGTTCCGAGCGCATTGCTGGCTCCTGCGACCAACACACCTTTGGCGATGACCGTGTTTCCACTATAGCTATTGGTGGAATTGATGGTCACCCTTGCTGTGCCGGATTTAAGCAAACCACCGCTGCCACTGATCGAGCCAGGGCCATCGATCTGATAATCGAGCGCATTGTTGGCGAAGGTCATCGCAGTCGGGGATACGATGACATCGGTGGGAATGGCGACCGTTTCCACGGTAGCCAAATTCAAAAATGTCTGTGGCAAGGCAGCCACAAAGCCTGTGCCGTTATCGGCGCCGGCATCCACCACGCTTACCAGGGCATTGGCCGCGACATTCCCTTCGATGGCAGCTTTGACCTCGGATGCGACGGTGATGACAAAACCTCCGGCATCGGTGGCGAGATTGACCGTAATGGCACTACCCGTGACATCGACGCTCAATGGTTGCTCCACTTCGGTAGGCACGACGTATCGGATCGATACGGCTTCCCCGCCCACACCCGCCGTCTTGGCCGAAAAGACCAAGTCGTTATCAAGGGAATTGGTGAGATTGGTGGTGAACGATGCGTTGCCGAGGGCCGCGGAGGCTGCGCTGTCATTGAATGTCACGGTATCGCTGGCAAAGAATTTTTCACCGCTTGCCCAAGTGGTGGAGCTGGCCACATCCCATGTGCCCGCGCCCGCACCCACGCCGTTCCAGACGAGCGATAGACTGGTGCCGGAAACGGTGAGGTCGATGCTGTTAGCAGACGCGGTGAGGCCGAAGGTCTGACGGTATAGCGGCACGATAGCGGGGTCGATCTGCAGATTTCCCAGACCACCGGTCAACGCGCCGGTGAAGGTGATGAGAGGATACGTGCCGTTGGCCGGCACGCCATTGCCTACCGGATTCACCTTATTGAGGCTCGCCGCGCCAAATGTCAGATTGCCAGTCACGGCAGTCGGCACGCCGGCATAAACGACCGTGCCATTCGTGGTGGGTGCCACGCTCAAATTCCCCGTGATCGCCCCACCCGTCCACAACGCGGCACCATCCACCGTCACATCACTGGTCACGGAGCCCGTGAGGCGCAAGCCACCTGCGGTGACCGAGGTAGCACCGTTGTAGGTATTGGCACCAGCCAGGGTCAGCAAGCCAGTGCCGGTCTTTTCCACCGATCGCGTGCCCGAGAGGGCGGCTGTCACGGTGGCATTGCTGGAGAGATCGAACACCACCTTGCCCGTGGTGTTGGTGCTATCGGTCAACGCGAGAGCGCCCGTGCCAGCGATGCCACTTTGCAGAGTCACAGTGAAGCCGTTGGTATCGAGCACCGAACCGGTGTCATTGGCGCTCATGGCCACCGTGATGGGCAGGGACGCACCGACTTTGAGAGTGCCGCCGCCAAACACAAACTGGGAACTCGCGTTGCCTTGGATGCCCCATGTGGAAGTGGGCGAGCCAAGATTCAGCGTGCCGCCGTTCAGATTATACAAATCAATGCCGGTGGCCATGTTGGTGCCGGAAATGTTGTTGGTACGATTGTCCAGGACAACGGCTGCGGCATTCACCACACCACCCGTCTGCTGAAAAGTTCCCTGACCATCGATGCCGATGTAGAGTGTGCCCTTGCCAATGCTGTCCTCATTCGTTCCCGTGGTAAAGTAGGGGTTGCTTGTAGGTGTGCCAGTGAGAGTGAGGGTGCCACCGCTCATGTTCCAGACCGACGTTTCCGTAGCGAAATGCGCGACTCGCACTTCACTGGATACGGTCACAGTGCCACCGGTTTGGTTCACAGTGGTGGAGTTATTCGCTGCGTTGCCGGTGAAAAACTGATCCGCACTGACCGAAGAACCGCTGTCAATGGTAAGGGTGGTACCATTCGCATTTCCACCAAGCCGCACCTGCTCGGTGACCTGCACCGACTTTCCATTGAGGGTCAAGCCGGTGCCGGTGACATCAGCGATCAAGGCGGTCTTGTTGACCGTGCCACCGTTAGTGAGTGTCTGAATGTTTTGTGTCAGAGTATAGCCGTTTCCACGGAAAATCCTCAGTGCCGCGATCTTGCCTCCTTTGCCGCCGATCAAATAAACATCACCGCTGCCGAGAGTGGCGGTGGTATTGGTGGTGGCACCGCCGATGGAGAGTGCGATCTGACCGCTGGTGGGGAGGTCCAGGGGTTTGATGATTGTGTCACCGTATGAATTGGCGGCGTTGAGTGTCAACGTCTCGTTGCCAGTCCAGGTCGTCGCGCCAGTGTCAACGCTCAACGAGCCGAGGAGCAAATCGCCACCGGAGACGGTGCCATTGACCGTCGCGGCTACCGCAGTGGAAGAGGCGGCAAGTGGGAAGAGGCTGGCATCTGGGGCTGTGCCAGAGGAGTCGCCCGCTATTCCAGAAAGTGTGATATTGCCACTGAATATGGTGTTGCTACCAATACGAATGGTGCCCAGATAGCCGTTGCCTTCCAACCACCCCGTGCCGCTGAGATTGAACGAATTGGCGATGGTCAAGCTGCTCGCATTGATCCAGGCGCCCCCACCATTGTTCACGGTCACTGTGCCAGTGCCAAAGCCCGCCGCGTTGGTAATCGCCGCACGTGCGTCATCAATGGTGACACCACCGCTGAACGTATTGGCTGCCGAAAAGTTAAATTGAGAGATCCCCATAGCCGGACCCGCAGCCGTGACGCCATCGTCATTATCAATTTCCAGTCCGAAAGAGCCCGATATTACGCCAGACATCGTGGTGGCGATGTTATGGTTGCCATACATTCTCAGAGTATCATTGAGGCTCACCAACGCCGAAATGGTATTGCCACCCGTAGTGCCTGTGCCGGTTCCCACCGTCTGAAGAAACGCCGTGCCGGTGCCGGGCTGATCAAAGACCAGTGCCGATGTGGTCGGGGTGCCGACCGCAAGCGTGTAGGCCGAACTAGAGTCTGTGACATCGCCAAGAATGAGTCTGCCCATCGTGCGGTTGCCATTGAGGCTGATCGTGTAGGCGGTTGTACCCGTGATGTTGGCGGTGATCGTCACCACATCACCTGCGGTGTTGCCGACGTTGGCAGTACCGCCCCAGTTGGAAGCAGTGGCCCAACTGGCGGGTGAGCCGGTGGTGGCACTCCAGGTGCCGCTGACAGCATGAACGGAGGTGAGAGACAAAGTGATCGTTGATAGCAGACCAAGTGTTGTGCGTGAGAAACGGTTTTTCATGAATTGCAAGGGGTTCAGGTATGGCTGGAAGAATAGATAAGGTACGTGTTGCTTATACTTATGATACGGAAGAAGAATTTTTTGGGCAATTTTTAGGTTCTGAGATTTCATTTTACGTTTTCTGAATTGCACTCGGTCGCATGGTTGGCTAGAGTGCCACGGTGAAACGTGCAAAACACTTGCGCATAGCGATGATCATGCCCACCGAAGGTGAGTATGCCCTGCGGTTGACGCAGGGGGCCATCGATCATGCCGTCCGGCTCCCCGGCGTGGAGTTGATCGACATCGGCTACACCTATGGTGACCCCCAACCATTGACCGGGCACGCGATGGATTTTGACGGAGCGATTGTGTGGCTGGATCGTGATGACCGGTGGGTGGAGGAGCTGCTGCGCAAAGGGATCAAAGTGGTCAATACCAACGGTGAGTGGCCCGAAGAAATCATGCCATGCGTGGGTTTTGACGGTGAAATAGTGCGACAACAAGTGATAGATCACGTAATCGAGCTCGGGCGCAAGAATGCAGCCTATGTCGGCTGGGCCACCGCAGCGAGCGCACTGCATACCAAGCATAGGGAAGAATTTTTCTCCAGATGCCAGCTCGCAGGAATGAAAACCATCAGTTTCGAGACGGGCAAGCTGCGCGGAGGCAAGGTCCGACTCTCAAAAATCCCCGTAAAAATCAAATCCCGGCTCTCACGCTTCCTCAAAGGCCTCACCTTGCCAGCGGTCGTTTGTTGCGAGGATGATGTGTTGGCGCGTCTCGTCTGCGATGTGGCCGATGCGGCGAACATGGCGATACCGCATGGGCTGGCTGTGATGGGGATGGGCGACTTGCGTGAAGCGCAAATGGGGCACCCGGGCATTTCCACCATTTCCCAACCCGGGCAATTGATCGGCAGCGCGGCACTTGTCATGGTGCTTGATTTGCTGCAAGGACGACCCTTGGCCTCACGCAAAGTGGCGATCTCGCCACCGCCCGTGACGATACGGCAATCGACGGTTTCTGCTCAATCTCCTGACGCCCCCTTGCTGCTGGCACGCGAGTGGATTCTGAAGCATGCGTGCGAGGGCATCACGGTCAATGAACTGATGGAACTCGTACCCATGTCTCAGCACACCTTCTCCAAACGTTTTGCGGCATTGTTCGGCCGCACGCCGGGTGAAGAAATCCGGCATGTCCGTGTAGAACAAGCCAAGTCATATTTGCGCCAAACCGTATTCAGCATCGAGCGCATCGCACGCCTCTGCGGTTACGACCAAATGGCGAAGTTCAGCAATTTTTTCAAACGGGAGACCGGCATGTCGGCAAGTGCGTACCGCTCTCGAAAGACTATGTGATAAATTGATCCTGTGATCACAAAAATCGCTCTCCAGCACACAGGCTGGAGGGCAAAGAGGAGTGGTTGTCGTTCGCGACACTGGCAGCGTGCCATTACGGCCCCGTCACTTTCAGTCGCACGAATCTCTTCGTGCCGAGCGGTGTGGGGAAGATGTAGGTCACGTTACTGCCAGAAATGGTGACATTGCCCGGTGTGATTTCCGTGGTCCACGAGCCCGTGAGGGTATCGGACGTTTCCACCGTGAAGTCGGTGCCATACACGCCGGCATAGCCTGCCCCCATCACCCAGGTGACACTCAGCGTGCCTGCTGTGTTTGTGACGCCTGGCAAGGACGTAAAGCCCGTGGTATTGCCGCTTGGTCCGCCGAGGAAATACTCAACGCCGTTCGGCACGCCGTCATTGTCATGATCATCATTCAGGTTGGCACCAGCGCCGTTCACTCCGGCCCATGAGGCATAGCCGTTGGTGATTAACGTGAGAACTCCCGTGGTTTCATCGAAGACGTATTTTTTCGTGGGACTCAGGACTTTTTCCCACTTGTCGGCACCCACATCGCTAAAGCCCACCACAGCAAAACTCAATCCATAGGCTCCTGTGAGCGTGCTGACATTTCCCATCGCCCGTTTTGCAGAGAGAACCGATGTTTCCATCGGTCGGGTTGTCCACCACCGGAGCGGATACCGTCAAGGTTCCATCCGTCACATTGAAGTTCGTGGTAGTGTCTCCCGTGACCTTCAGCATGACCCAGCCGCGATCCGGTGCTGTCGTGGAAATGGTGGAGGTTCCCGTGGATAAGATCGAACCGTTGAGGTTCCATGCGCCGTAGACAGGAATGCCGGAGGTGGAGCCCACATGCCCCGTGGTGGAGGTCAAGGTGCCATTGTGCAACTCCACATTGTTGAGGGCGTTGTTGGTGGCAATGCCGTCATTGGTGACAATGCCACCACTGTTGATGATCAACGTGGGTGCCGTCATCTGATTGTAACCCGAGGCCACAATGGTACCTGAATTGAACTGCAAGGTCCCGCCATCATTGATGGTGAAGGTCCGGGTGTTCGAACGGCTACCGAACACCGTGACTCCCGGGCTATTGGCGGAGCCCACACGGATAAGAGTGCAGCCAATTCTTTCTTTACAAACACCCCCTTGCCCTGCTGTGATCAGCAGTCATGACTACAAACATCCACACGGAATTCCACCGCTTTCTGCAACGCGAGGACAAAGAGCGTTTGCTCGGGCAGCGCGGCATCGTGATCTGGCTCTGCGGACTCTCCGGTTCGGGTAAATCCACCATCGCCAATGCCGCCGAGCGCGTGCTGCACCAGCAAGGACGCGCCACCGTGATTCTCGATGGCGATAACATGCGCGCCGGACTCAATGCCAATCTCGGATTCTCGGATGACGATCGCCTCGAAAACATCCGCCGCATCGCCGAAGTCGCCAAACTTTTCGCCGCCCAAGGCATCATCACCCTGGTCTCCGCCATCACCCCGCGCGGCGAACTCCGCGATGTCGCCCGCGGCATCCTCGGAGATGATTTTTTCGAAGTCTATGTCAGGGCGAGCTACGAAGCCTGCGCCGCTCGCGACGTCAAAGGCCTCTACGCCAAAGCCGCCAAGGGCGAAATCGAGCACTTCACCGGCAAGGACAGCTCCTTCGAGGAACCGATGCAGGCAGATCTCATCCTCGATAGCGAGGAACTGGATCTGGAAGAATGCGTGGACGCCCTGCTTCAAGCCACCGCTCGGCGCAGAAGCCATTGATTTCCAATCATTTATCAATCATTAGTAAATTAAGCACCGAACTTATACTTTTTGATTGACGAATCGGTAAAATGACTTACCCTCGCGTCCGTGCGGCGCGTGTTCGCTCTCTCAGCCCCAATTTTCATCATGCCCAACTATCAGCTCAGTCACTTGGATCAATTGGAAGCGGAAGCCATTTTTGTGCTCCGCGAGACCGCCGCTCAATTCGAAAACCCGGCTCTGCTCTTTTCCGGCGGCAAGGATTCCATCGTCATGGCCTGGCTCGCCCGCAAGGCATTCTGGCCGGCAAAAATGCCTTTCCCGCTCGTCCACGTCGATACCGGACACAACTTTCCCGAGACGATGACCTACCGCGATGAATTCGTCGAAAAAGTCGGTGCCCGCCTCGTCGTCGGCCTCGTGCAGGAATCGATCGACACCGGCCGAGTCGTTGAGGAAAAAGGCCCGAACGCGTCGCGCAACAAGTTGCAGACCGTGACCCTGCTCGATACCATCGAAAAATATCAGTTCGATGCCTGCCTCGGCGGCGGCCGCCGCGATGAGGAAAAGGCCCGCGCCAAAGAGCGATTCTTCTCCCACCGCGATGACTTCGGCCAATGGGACCCGAAAAACCAGCGCCCCGAGCTCTGGAATCTTTTCAACGGTCGCAAGAACCCGGGCGAGCACTTCCGTATCTTCCCACTCTCGAACTTCACCGAGATGGACATCTGGATGTATATCCAACGCGAAGAAATCCCCCTGCCCTCGATCTACTTCTCCCACGAACGCGAAATTTTCGAACGCAACGGCCAGCTCCTCGCCGTCACCGATTTCCTCAAACCCCAGGACCACGAAACCGTGGAAAAACGCATCGTCCGCTTCCGCACCATCGGCGATGCCACCTGCACCGGAGCCGTGGAGTCGCACGCGTCCAACCTCGATGAAGTCATCGCCGAAGTCGCCGCCGCCCGCCAAACCGAACGCGGCACCCGCGCCGATGACAAACGCTCCGAAACCGCAATGGAAGACAGAAAAAAAGAAGGATACTTCTGAAAGTGCCGAGTGAGCAGTGATCCGTGATCAGTGCCACTCAACAAACTCCAATCGTCAAACCACTGCTCACTTCACACTGCTCACTTTACACTCAAAATGGATTTACTACGTTTCACCACCGCTGGCTCCGTCGATGACGGCAAATCCACACTCATCGGGCGTTTGCTCTATGATTCCAAGTCCATCTTCGAGGACCAGCTCGAAGCCGTGGAGGAATCATCGCGCAAACGCGGCGATGAGCACGTGAACCTCGCTCTCCTCACCGATGGCCTCAAGGCCGAGCGCGAGCAAGGCATCACCATCGATGTCGCCTACCGCTACTTCGCCACGCCGAAACGCAAGTTCATCATCGCCGATACGCCGGGTCACATCCAATACACCCGCAATATGGTCACCGGCGCCTCCACCGCGAACCTCGCCATCATTCTCATCGATGCGCGCAAGGGTGTGATCGAGCAAACGAAACGTCACAGCTTCATCGCGAACCTGCTGCGCATCCAGCACCTCGTTGTCGCCATCAACAAGATGGACCTCGTCGATTACTCGGAGCAGGTCTATGACCAGATCGTCGAGGATTACCGTGCCATGGCATCGCGCCTCGGCAACATCGTCGATATCACTTTCATCCCCATCTCCGCGCTCAATGGCGATAACGTCGTCGATAAATCGCAGCACATGCCATGGTACCAAGGCCCCGCCTTGCTCTATCACCTCGAGCATGTGTATATCGGTGGCGAGGAAAACCACGTGGATGCCCGCTTCCCCGTGCAGTGGGTGATCCGTCCCATGAGCGATGAGTGGCATGATTTCCGTGGCTATGCCGGCCGCGTGGCCGGTGGCGTATTCAAGCCCGGCGATCGCGTCACCGTACTGCCCTCCGGCTTTTCCACCCGCGTCAAGGCCATCCACTCGCCCGATGGCGAAAAGGAAGAAGCCTACGCCCCGCAGTCCGTTTGCATCACCTTGGAAGATGAAATCGACATCTCCCGCGGCGACATGCTGGTGAAAGACAACAACCCGCCGGAAGTCACGCAGGACATCGAGGCGATGATCTGTTGGTTCTCCAGCAAGCCCATGCCGCACCGTGCCAAGCTGATCATCCGCCATACCACCCGCGAAACCAAAGCCGTGGTTCAGGAAGTGAAATACCACGTCGATATCAACACCCTTCACAAAGTCGAGGGATTGGAAACCTTTGCCATGAACGACATCGGACGCATTTCCCTGCGCACCGCCGTGCCGCTCATTCACGACAGCTACAGCCGCAACCGCCAGACCGGCAGCTTCATCCTCATCGACCCCGGCACCAACGAAACCGTCGGTGCTGGCATGATTGTCTGATCCGTCAGGGCATCACCAACCGTGTGCTCACGGGGAAGTGATCCGAGGGATAATTGCCATCGCGTTGATCGTAATGAACCATCGCGGAGCGGGGCGTGAGTTCGGGTGTGGCGAAAATGTAGTCGATGCGCGCGCCATCGCGGCGACCGCTGAAGCCGTGAACCGTGCCTGCATCGCCTGGTGGCGCGGCCCCATGAACCACGCCCCATACGTCGCGCAGTGCGGACTCGTGCGCCGTGATCTGTTGGATCGCGGGATTTTCCGGCGCAGCATTGAGATCGCCGGTGAAGATCACGGGAATCGACCGATCCTGTTTCCGGATGCGTTGCAACACCAACGCGGCTCCATTTTCACGAGCCATTTGTGATTCATGATCGAAGTGCGCATTGTACACATACAATTTGCGCGATGAATGCTTGTGCTGGAAAAGCCCCCAGGTGCAGATGCGCGTGACTTTGTTTCCCCATGTGCTCGATGCCACCACCTCCGGTGTATCGGACAGCCAGAAGGTGCCGTGCTCCAGCACCTCCCATGCCTCCTGCTTGTAGAGGATCGCGGCATACTCGCCCTTTTCCTTGCCGTTTTCCCGCCCCACGCCGATCTCACCATAGCCGGGCATGCGTTCATGGATGTGATCGATCATCGGACGAAACGCCTCTTGCAGGCCGATGAAATCCAATGGCTGGGCCTGCATCAGATCCGCCACGGCATCGCGGCGATTGACCCATGCCCGCGCGCCCTGGTCACCCATGTTGATGTAGCGGATGTTAAACGTCATCACCTGCACCTCGATGGGTTTCTTCGTGCATCCTGCACAAATCACCATCGCCACCCACAACATCAACAATCGCATGCGCTTTCTACGGGAGAAAATACCCAGGCCTTTCGATGTGGGCGGGGAGTATTACGGTTTGGTGATTTGCACACGGGCGAACACGCGACCCGGCACACTGCCTAACGGAATTTTGATTTCCACATCATCGGCACCGGTGCCATTTTCCGCCACGTTCACAATGACGCCATTGCCATCCTCCGCCACCGACGCGGCGGGAATTGGCACAGAATTCCAACTGCTGAGAGTGCTGCTGTATTGGGCCACCTGTGCCGACATGTCCGCCTCCGCATCATCGCGGCGTTGGAAGCGGAAGATCACGTAGTTGGGATCCGCGGTCATTTGCGGCAGCGGGCTGGAGCTGCCTGAAAGTGGATTGCCATCGAAGTAGTATTCCTGAAGATTGTTGATGCCATCGTGATCCGGATCCACTTCCAGTCCGTTGTTCGATGCCGTCAGGCCCTTTTGTGAGGCCCAAGCGAAGTATGGTGCGGGTGTGTAAACGATCTGCAAGGTATTCCCCTGCCCCAGCATTCTCCAGGTGCCCGTGCCTGCGAAGTTGGTGACTTGGAAGGTTTGGGTATTGATGCCAGGACCGAATTGTGTCTGATCCGCCTGCACCACGGTGAAGGTTTTTGGCGTCTCGCTGAAGTTGGTCATACCGGCACAGTCCAATTTCACCGTGAGATTGCCTGATACGAAAAGGACGTTCGGTGTGATCAACAGATCATGCCCCGTACCGGGTGTGGTGGAATTCCAATCGGCGATTTGCAACTGCATGCTCGCGCTATAGAGGGCGATGCTGTTGCCAATGGTCAAGGTGCCGATAGCAGAACCGCCCGGTGCGATCGTGCCATACAGCGGGATGTGTCCGCCTGAAGGAACCGAAGCATCGGAGATACTGCCCGTGCCGCCGAAGACCGCGCCGGCTTCGATCTCCAATCGCGCGGTAGAGCTGCCATTGAGCAAGACCGTGCCGTTTTTCACTTGCAACGATCCGGTGTGGCTGCTGTTGCCATTGAGCGTCATTGTGCCCGTGCCGATCTTCGCCACGGTAAATGCCGCGGAACCGTTCTGGATTCGCCCGTCGTAGACAAACGAAGAATTGCCCGCGCCCACCGAGAGCACCACATTGCCATTGGCCGCACGCACGATGGAAGATGCCGCGCCGGTGAGTTGATTGATCGCATCGCTCGCGCCTAACGAAAACACGGCATCCGCGCCTAACGAAACGGAACTGGTATCGGGGATGCAATTGCGAACGCCCGCAGTCGAAGAGCTCTGCAACACCCCCGAAAGCACCGAGATATTGCCACTGAAATCACTCGCCGTGCTGTTAAGGATGACGGGGGTGGAAACATCGCTGGTATCCACCACGAGATTGCCATTCCCCGTGACCGCGCCGCCGAAACGAATGCCGGGGGAAGCCACGCGCAAGCTGCGCCCGTTGAGCGTGACAGAGCCATCGAAGCTCGCCGTTTCTCCCGCCATTTTTTTCAGGGTCGCTTGGGAAGAAGTCGCGGCGGCACCCAAAACAAGCGGCGAGGACAATACCGTCTGGAAGGCGCTGGCACCCGCGGGCAGTTCCAGAACCGCTTCATTGACACCACTGGCCGCCGTGCCCAGGGTGATCGTGCTGGCAGAGGCAATCGCATTCACCGCACGCAGGCGCAAGGTGCCGGCGACGACCGTGGTGGCGCCAGTGTAGGTGTTGGCGTTGAACACCTCGAGCGTGCCGGATCCGTTCTTGGTGATGCTGCCCGCACCACCGATCACCCCGGGTCCGGTGATTTTCGATAGATTCGCCGCGGAGTTGGCAGTGACCGCGTTGGCGATGCTGACTCCGGTGGACAGTGTCAGTTGCGGCTCGTCGGTCGATGTCGTCAGAGCGTCGCCGATAGCGATCTGCGCCGTGCCGCTCGCTGCCGTGGTGGACACGGTCATGTTGCCCCTGCTGACGGCCAGCGTGCCGGTGAAGGCGCCGTTCGCGCCGGAGACGGTGATCGGATTATTGAGTCCCGCCGCGATGGCGAGAGTGCCTGCACCAGTCACCGCGCTTGAGAGATTGATGTTGGATGGAGTGAAATCCGGAGAACTGAAGGAAACCCTGCCGGCATTAAGCGTCATGCCCGTCGCCAAGGAAACCGGCACGGCAAAGTTCACGTAGCCTGTTCCGTTTTTCACGAGGGAACCCGCCTGAATCAAACCGGTGGATGCATCGGTGAAGGTGTAGCTGCGGTTCGTGTTGCTGAAGGTCAGGTTCGATGACTGAATGGTGGAGGCTACATCGATCGTCTGATTGCTCCCCACCGTATCATTGAAAATGGCCTTGGCGCCGTTCGGGAAAGTGGCAGCCACGGCCCCGTTGAGCCAGTTGGTGGTATTGTTGATGTCCCAAATGTTTCCTCCCACACCCGTCCAGGTCCGCTCTTCCGCCGAAACAGTGACGGTCACCTGATTGCCGATAACGGAAAAGGTGGCGCCGGGATAGGCTGGTGCGGAAAAGCTTCCGGCGGAGGCCGTGAGTGTGCCTGAGCAGGACATGACCACCACCGGACCTGTCGGAGCATTGGTGAGGTTTACGGTCACAGGACCGGTCACCGTGAGATTGCCCACCACGGTGAGATTGCCCGCTGTGGCGGGATTCACATCAATCGTGGTGCCCGCGCCGAGGCTCACGTTGCCACCGAAAGTTCCTTTTCCTCGCAGCGTCGAACCCGACCCCGTCACCAGGGAACTGCCGGTATTTCCGAGTGTGCCGGTCAGCTCGAGAATGCCGCCATTGGTGACCGTGGTCGTCCCCGAGAACGCGCTGGAGTTTCCGCTCAGGCTGGTGACCGCATAGCCGCCGATCGAGAGATTCAGGGCCGCGGCGCCCGTCACAAACGTGCCCGGGTAGCTGAAATCAACGAGTGGTGCCAGCGTCAGCGTGGAAGCGGTGGTGGTGCTGCTGTTCGTGACGGAAACGGCATTCGTTCCCGTCGGACGCGTGATGCCTGTGAGTGTCTGGTTGTAGCCATTGAGATCAAGTATCGCGGCAGCTTGCGCCCCCTTAGCTACTATGGAAGTAGTAGAAATGCCGTCGTTGGCGGCCAGTTTCAGGGTATCGCGCCATTGTTGCAGCTCGGTGTAGAGACCGCCGCCACCGAACTCCACGAGACCGTTCGCGACAATCACCGGCACCGTCGAGTCGATGGCACCCATCACACGGAGCACGTTGGTGGCGAGTCCCTGCACGGCGAAATGACCGCCGTTTGCGGGAGTCTTCGCAATTCTCACATCACCGGTCAGAGTGACGACCGATGCTGTGGTAGTGTCACCGGGAAACGCGGTAATCGCACCCCATGTTTGTGTGGCTGCTGTGCCATTGGTACGACCACCGTGGTTGAGATAGAAATCATTGGAAATTTCCAAGCCTGCGCCAACCTCCACGCGTGTGGCCAGAGTCGCGCCATTCGAAGTGAACCCATTGGAAATCTCCACTTCGCCCGCGCCGAAACTGTTGGTGGAAAACGCCTGCACGGTTTTTTTGCTAATGAAAGTTCCGCCGCTGTAGGTGTTGTTACCCGTTAGGCGCAGCGTGCCCGTTCCGTTCGCGCTTCCGGGGTTGCCGAGTTCCAGTTTCCATGGACCGCCGCTTTCGACAATGTTTCCACTGATCACGTTATTGGAGGAACTGAAGTAGCCGGCGATGCGCGCATCTCCCGTCAGAGTGATCGTGCCGCTCAGAATCTGGTTGGAAGCGTTGAGATGAATGGCTCCTGATTCGCTCGTGTCATTAAAGCCGTTCAAAGTTTGCCCGCGCCCCCGGATCGAGAACGAGTTCGCATACGTCCCGGCAGCGACAAGATACGCTTGGCCCGATCCTTCAATTGCCACATCGCCGGTGCCAAAAGCAAGGGGACTATTGACCGAAAGCGTGCCGCCGCTGATAAGGGTGCCGCCGTCATAAAAATTAGCGGATGAAAGACGCAACGCACCCACGCCCTGCTTTGTCAATTTATACGAATTCGCACCATCACCCAGCGGTCCATTGAAATTGACCTGATTGCTGGAGTTGAAAGCCGAGGTGACATTGATGGTGGTATCGGCAGTGAGTTGATTTTCTCCCGTGAATGACAAATTCGCATTCTGAGATCCGTCGAATGGGGTTGCACACGTGAGTGCCGCAGGAATGATATTGCGACCTGAGAAATTCACCGATACCGGACGAGCCACGGTGATACTGGTCTCGTTAGCAAAACCATGCAAACCAATGAACGTCACCGATCCCGTACGTCCCGTGGTGGTATCGCCCAGGGTAACGGAACCACTAAGCTGGGCATTGGCATTGACGGTCAGCGCTGCCGTGGTGGCAGAAGCGAACTGCCCGCCCGTCATGGTGAAGCGGGTCGTGTTGAGCGCAACGGAAGGTGCAAGGTGCAAGATGCCGTTTTCGATGCGAATGTCGCCGGAAAAGCCATTGGCTCCCGTATTGGCGATGGTCACGGTTCCTGTTCCGGTTTTGAGAATTTGTGCCGTGCCAGCGATGATGCCCGCACCATTGAAGAGGTAATTTTTGACACTGTTCGAAAAAGTCAACGACGTGGGTGCGACGGTCACGCCCGTTGGCACCGTGACGGTGACCGTTTCCGCAGTAGAGTTAAAGTCGCCAAAGGTGAGACGGTCGCCATTCACAAATGTTTCGGTGGTCTTTGTGTCCCAGTTGAGAGCCGTGGTGTTCCAGTCTCCCGCTACAGCCTGAGTCCACGAGCGCGATTCGGAGGCGAGGTTGAATTGGATAGAGTTCGGTGTGCCGGATACGACCTGAAAGGCCGTGCCAGCCCGATAGCTGGCGATGCCGCCGGGGAGTTCGAATTGCGAGGCTGCGCCCGTGAGCGTGCCAGTGAAGGTGAGCAAGGAATTGGTAGCGGCAGGCGCGGTGGTGAAGTGAACGGTCTGCGTTCCGTTCAAGACAAGATTTCCCTCAACGGAAGTGACACTTGTAGCCGAGGGGTTGAGGAATATGCCGGCTCCTGTGCTGCTGCCCAAGGCAAGACTCCGTGAAGCGGATGAATCAGAACCGATCACAGGCGAGGCACCATCGGCGCGCAGGGTGTTCAGGTAAAGGCGTGCGCCATCGATAACACTGAGGCTGCCGCCGATGTCGAGCGTGCCAAGCTTGAGCGTTCCTTGGCGGAGTGTCACAGTTCCCGTGTAGTTACTCAGATCACCGGTAAAAGTAAAACCACCGCTATGATTCGCCGTACTGCTGTTGATCTCCAAATTTCCCGCGCCACCAAGGTTGCCCGTGTGGATGCCGAAGGTGGTATTGAGCGCGCCGATGCGGGCACCGGCCGATTGAATGGAGATGTTTCCCGTGGTCACAGAACCGGCATAGCGCAGGGCTCCGAGAGACTGCGTGTTACTTGTTTCCGTGATGCCAAAACCATTTCCTGCCAGGCTAAAGGCGTTCGCGTAGTTCACCGCCACAGCAAGGTTCGCTTGCCCGCCCGAGTTCACCGTCACATCACCGCTGCCGAAGGAGAGCAAGGTGTTGGCATTGATTTTTCCCGCATTGATGAGAGTGCCGCCTTGGTAGTTGTTCAGTCCACTGAGCGTTACAATACCGCCACCACCGAGTGCGATGGAGCGGTTGCTGGCGTCTTGCGAGATCGTGCCACTGAGCGTCTGGACCGCAGTGGTGGTGGCGCTGGCAGTGATCGAGAGATTCCCCTTCAAAAGCAATGCAGCGGAAATGTTGTTGTTCGCAGTGGAACTAGTAACGGGGAAGGACAGAGAAACCCCTGCGTTGTCACCTTGATCAAAAATCAAGCGCGATGCCGAGGGAGAACCGGCTGCGATGGTGTAAGCAGAAAATGTCGTAACTGGGTCACCGATGGTCACTTTGCCAACGGTGCGATCGCCATTGAGGCTGATGGTGCGGCCTGTAGAGATATCGAACGAAAAAACGGCTTCGTCGCCCACGGCATTCGGAATGCTGCCGCTCCAGTTGGCGGCATCGCCCCAGCTGCCGGCAGCATTGACATTCCAGCTTCCCGTGGCCGCATGCGCGTGAGTGAGGCACAGTGAAGCGAAGATGGCGGCGATGGCGAAGGGTGATTTTCGGAGTTTCATGGCAATACGGGAATTCGGGACACAGGAGTGAATGGTTAACCGCCAACAGTTTTCTCACTGACGTTTTCACTGTCGGACAGGTGTGAAAGTATGTCAGCGCATTCCACGCCATGTCATTACACTTGTTGTGAAGAGATTTACACGTTTACCGCACCAATGCCTACGAGGCCTCACCCCGCACAAGGTTGGGCAAATGTGCTGAAAAAGCGACGGCCTGCACAAAGATGGGGCGAGAAGCAAAAACCCCTTAATGCTTCTCGCCCAGAATCAGGAATTTCTTCCCAACCCATTCCCCGTAGGAATTTCTTTCGTCCTGACCTCGCCAAAACCACCATGAAAACAGTTTTGCTCCGGCAAGGCGAATGAACATGATCTAACCACTGACTGGCCACAGCGTCATTCTACTTCTCGCGGAAAGAATTACACATTTAGTGGAAAAGATTCGCGTCGCCTATACGTTTTGTTATCAATCGTATCCCTCAACTCCACCGCTTCATGCCCAAGACGAAAAAAACCATCGCCCTGATTTTCCCGGTCAATGTCGGCTACTCGCAGATGTTGACCGCAGGCGTGATCGAACGGCATATGGAATTTCCTGACTGGAATTTCATCAACCTGCCGCGTCAAACCGCGGGAGTCAGCCCGTTGCCGGAGGGAAATTTCCCCATCGATGGTGCCATCGTCTGGTGCGAGCCGCGCGACATTTTTGTGAGGGAATTGGCGCAGCAAGGCATACCCGTGATCAATTGCGGAATGGAGTGGGCGGATGAGCCGGGCGTTGTGCGAGTCTCTCCACACATCGATGACGTCAATCAAATGATCATCACCCACTTTCAATCGCTCGGCTTGAAACGATTGGTGATTTTAGGGCACGGCCTCGGCACCCGCCCGGCGACGCAAGGCGTTTTGCAGGCGATGGCGGACATCGCGCAAGGCATGGGTCTTGACGCCGTGGTGCGCGACATCGGTGGCGAAAAAGGCCCGAGCGCGGATCCTCGCAGGCTGCTGTGTTACGCGGAGGAAACCCACTTGCAAAAACTGCTGCGATCGCTGCCCAAGCCATCGGGCATTTATTGCAGTGGCGACTACATGGGGCACTTGGTTTGTTCCGTCGCGAGTTATTGCGGCTTCCGCGTGCCTGATGATTTTGCGATTATGGGTGGCGGTGGTGAAGTTATCGGCGAATTGTCGCACCCGCCGCTCACCAGCGTGCTCGCCCCGATGCGTGCGATCGGCCGCAGAGCGGTGGATCTGATGGTGGAATGGATCAGCACGGGCCATATCGCCGAATCTCAAGTGATCGTTCGCGGAGCCGATTTGATAGAGAGGGAAAGCACCGTGGGAAAATCAGGACGCACCATTCTCGCCGCAATCCGCCGCTACATTGAAGAAAATGCCATCAGGGGCATCAGCATCAATGAGCTCGTGGAGCGCTCCCAACTCTCCGCCAAAACGTTCAATCGCGAGTACTGGAACGCATTCGGCATCAAGCCGATCGACGAAATCAATCAACTGCGCATCGCCCATGCGCGCCGTTTGCTCATGGAAAACAAATCCAGCATCGGCGAGGTGGCACAGCGCTGCGGATTCTCGTCCCAGGCCGCTTTCTACAACTACTTTTCCCGCCATACCGGGATGAAGCCCAGCCAACTGATCAAGTCCGCCTCCCGCTAGCATCTGAAAAACGTCCGCACCACCATGCCGCCACAAAAAATGATATCATGCTGCGACTTGTGAAGAAAAGACTTTCGCAACGGCAAGCGCCCGCTATGATGGGCGCGGGAGTTCTTTCATTGTGATCAGTATAGCGATAACCAGTCAAAAAGGAGGCGTCGGCAAGACGACGGTGGCGATCAACTTGGCCCATGCGTTCGCTCGTGCCGGAGTGCGCACCTTGCTGGTTGATGCCGACCCTCAGGGTTCCGTGGGGCTGTCGTTGACACGGCAGTCGCGCATGTTACCGGGGTTTTATGATTTCCTCGAGGATCCCGGCCTGGATTTGGAAAAGTTGATCATACCCACGCGCCTCGCCACCTTTTCCCTGGTGGCATCCGGTCAGGCCAGCAACTACGAGGCGGGCGGCGGCATCGCCGGTGCGCATCTGGCGCGCAGCCGCGCTTTCATGCGGGCGGTCTCGATGCGCGGGTATGAAGTCTGTTTGATCGATACGGCAGCGGGATTGTTCGGCGTGACGGCGGACGTGATCGCCTGCTCGGATGCCGTGCTCATCCCGCAACAATCCGAGCCGCTCGGCGTGCGCTCGGTGCCTAAAATGTTAGAGGGGCTCGGCCGCATTCGCATGCTCAATCCGCGCCTGGTCGTGCTGGGCGTGGTGCTGACAATGCTGCAGCAAGATCTGGCGGAAAGCCGCGAGGCCGCGCAGGCCCTGCGCCAGTTGCTGCCACAGGGCATGGTATTCCAGACCAGCGTGCCGCGCGATGGGATTTTCGTGCGCGCCAGTGCCAAGGGATTGCCCGTCGGCATCCTCGAAGACGGGGCGGGAGCGCTGGCTGTGTTTGACAGTCTTCGCGCGGAAATCGAAGCGAAGTGGCAACAATCGAACGTACGTGCCTGATGGACCCGCTGCAGCCATGGGTGGACGCACAGGAAATGAGGCGCTTGGCCGAAGCGCTGATGACTTCCCCTGTTCGCACGCTGGAAACATCATCTGATGCCGGATTCAATGGCGATTTTGTCGGGTTCGCCGATGACAAAACCTCTGCACCTGCCGTGCCCGTTCCCGCCGAGGAAAAAACACCCCCTCCCCCGGCCGTCACAGTTTTCACAGCACCCGCAGAACCACCACGCGTCGCCGCTCCCGCTGTCACTCCCACCACCCGGGTGCGAGGTCCATTTCTCGAGCGTCTCTCCCGTTTCCGCGAGTGGCTTGTTGCGCGTGGCAGGGTGCAAGGGCTTTTTGTGTTAGATAAAGACGGCGCCGTCATTTTCGATGACGGTGATCACGAGCGCCTGCATTTCATGGCGCGCAGTCTCGCCATGGCGGCCAAGCGCTCGCCGGAAGGATGGAGCCACGTGCACATGAAAGTAGGCTCGACCGGACTGCTGGAAGTGATCCCGATCGAAACGGTGTACGGCCGCATGGTGCTCGGTCTCATCGTGGAACACCCGCTGGATGCCGCAGACGTTTCCCCTCTGACAGCCGCGCTCCAACAAGCGGTAGCTCCGCCACAACCCTGATCCGCGTATGGCAAAAGTATTGGTCGGTTTATCGGGAGGCGTGGACAGCGCCGTAGCGGCGGCATTGTTGTTGGAGCAAGGTCATGAAGTCGTGGCGGGCTACATGAAGAACTGGATCAACGAGGAGGGCATCCCCGGCGATTGCCCGTGGGAGCAGGATATCGAGGACGCCCACGCCGTGGCGAAACACCTCGGCATCGAGTTTCGCGTGATCGATCTGATCGACTCGTATCGCCAGCGCATCGTCGATTATTTGATCGATGGCTACCGCCAGGGCATCACGCCGAATCCCGATGTCTGGTGCAATCGCGAAATGAAATTCGGCGTGTTTCTCGACTACGCCCTGGCGCAGGGCTTTTCCTTCGTCGGCACCGGTCACTATGCCCGCCGCAGAACCCTTTCCGATGGCAGTGCCGCCATCTTGCGCGGCGCCGATCCGAACAAGGACCAGAGCTATTTCCTCGCGATGATGACGCAGCAGCAAACCGCCCACGCGCTCTTTCCCGTCGGCGAAATGCTCAAGCCCGAAGCCCGCGCCATCGCCACTCGCCTCGCCCTCCCCGTCGCGCAGAAAAAAGACAGCCAGGGCATTTGTTTCATCGGCGCCGTCAAAATGAGCGACTTCCTCCGCCACTACGTCCCGGATTCACCCGGCGACATCGTCGATACCGAAGGCAAACTCCGCGGCCGCCATCAAGGCCTGCACCTCTATACTCTCGGCCAGCGCAAAGGCCACGGCGTTGCCTCGCCCCGTGAGGGCATGGCCTATGTGGTCGTCGCAAAAGATTTGGCGAACAACCGCCTCGTCGTCGGCTGGGACACCCAGGATTCCCCCGGCCTCTACGCCACACATTGCACCGTCGGCACGCTCAACTGGATCAACGAATCCCCCGGCGGAAAAGTCCTCATGGAAGCCCAACCCCGCTACCGCGCGAAAGCCGAGCCCTGCGAGGTCATCCCGCGCGACGACGGCAAATGCGAAGTCACCTTCCGCACTCCCCAACGCGCCATCTCCCCCGGCCAAATCTGCGCCTTCTACGATGGCGGCCGATTGTTAGGCGGCGGGGTGTTTGAGGTGGTAAAATAAGCATCTGACCTCAAGGGAGTCTTCACGAAATGATCTCTTCCCCCACAATGGCGCCCGTCGGCGCTTCACCACTCTCCTCCCGGGTCTCGGCAATCAACACCGGGACCTCGTATGTGCGGAGCGGGGTGATGAGATTGGCGGGTAGAGGAAACACTTTCTCGTAAATGTTCGGCGCGATCTCGTTGGCGTTCGCGTAGGCGTCTTTCAGCATTTCCATCTTGGCATCGATGTTGTCGATGAAATGCAGCGCAAAGGCCTCGGGCGTGCGTGGCAGTGTGGGCGAGCCGAATTCGTATTGCCCGTGATGGCTGGCGATCAGGTGCAGCAAGTGCAAGCGCACTTCCTCCGAATGAGGATCCAACGTGAGCCAATCCGCCGCCATTTCCGACTCCATCATCTCGCGCCACAGGGTGTTCACCACCTCGATGCCGATGGGAATGTGCCCTAACATTTCTCCGCGCAGGCTGTGGATTTGATTGAAGCCATCGCGCGGATACGAATTTTCCCAGAGCTTGCCGCAGTCGTGAAACAACACACCGGCGATGAGCAAATCGCGATTCCATCCGTCATAGACGCCGCAGAGCGCCTCGGCAGAGCGCATCATCTGCGCGACGTGCTCCACCAAACCGCCGCGTCTCGCGTGGTGATTGCGCCGGGCGGCAGCGGTACGGCGGAAGATGTCGCCGAATTTTTCGAAAAACATCCCCGTCACTTGTTTCAGGCGCGGATCTTGCAACGTGGCGCAGAGATCGAGGATCGTTTGCCAATCGTGATGCTGCTTCATCTGCAAGTCAGGATCACCCGAGAGGAAAAGCTCGCGCTCTTCCTTGTTCAGCACGCGCGCGCTGAGGTCGTTGCCATCAAGACCGTACTGGTTCTGCGTCCACTTGCCGGCAAGCCGTATCATCACCCCATCCGGCCAATCGCGCGCAGCAGAGAAGAGCGGCCTGTCTTCCCATAGTTTCAGCGTGAAGCCCGCCGTGGAATCCGCGAACGCCAGCTCCAGATACGGCTTGTTCGTTTTGGTCGTTTTGTTTGACCGTGACTGCAACTGCACATCGATCTCCGCATAAAACGGCTGATCACCCGCCTGCTCCTTCAGTTGCGCTATGGTCAAAATTTCCATACGAAGATTCTTTCACAAGACTGCGGCAGGAAAAGCAAAAAGTATGCGCGCCCGATTGCGGTACGCAGTTGACAAGCTTGCGCCGCTGTTCCACCCTGTTCGCAGTTAGGACTCATATCGAATGATTTTCAAAAGTTTGTGCAGGCACGCAGGAATAGGTGCCAATTCGTATCTGATCGATACCGGAAAAGCGAAGATTGTGCTCGATTCGGGCATGCACCCGAAACACGAGGGCGAACAAGCCACCCCGCACTTCGAGTTTGTGGAAGATGGCAGCGTGGATGCCGCCGTATTGACCCACGCCCACCTCGACCATACAGGCACGGTGCCTCTTCTGCTGCGCCGCCACCCGCAAGCGCCAATTTACATGACCCCCGCCACGGCGGATCTGGCCAAGGCCATGCTTCACAACTCGGTCAACGTGATGAACAGCAAACGCGTCGAACTGGGCATCACCGAGTATCCCTTTTTCACCCACGAAGAACTGGAGCAACTCGAGCCGCGTTTCGAAACGCGTGGCTACGAGCGCCCGTTCGATCTCGATGCCGCCGGTACCGTGCGTGGCACCTTTCATGATGCCGGACACATTCTCGGCTCCGTGGCGATCACCATAGACGCGGAGGGGAAAAAAATTCTCTACACCGGAGATTTGAACTTTGGCGGCCACACGCTGCTGAAAGGCGCTGTTTTGCCGAATGAACCGGTGGATGCATTGATCATCGAAACCACACGCGGCGCCCAGGCACGACGCCCCGACTACACCCGCGAATCCGAAGAATCACGCCTGGCAGAGCAAATTCGCGAAGTGATCGATCGCCGTGGCTCGGTGTTGATCCCCGTTTTCGCCATCGGCAAGACGCAGGAACTGCTGACGATGATCCATCAGTTCAAGAAAAAGAAACTCATCCCGCGCAAGACGCCCGTCTACATCGGCGGACTCAGCACCAAGATGACGATGATTTACGATCGCCACATGAAAGGGTCGCGCCGGAATTTCCCCGACTTCGAGATTCTCGAAGACATGGATCTCGTCACAGGAAACCGCAAGCGCCGTGGGCCCATTCCCCTTCATCCCGGTTGCATCTACGCTCTTTCCAGCGGCATGATGTCGGAAAACACCGTATCTAACACTTTTGCCGCGCAAGGTTTCATGGAGAACCGCAAAAACGCGATCTATTTTGTTGGCTACACGGATTCCGCCACGCCCGGCTTCCGCATCAAGGCTGCCAAACAAGGTGAGCTCGTGAAAATGGATGACCGCCTCCCCGCCGTGCCACTGCTCTGCGATGTGGATACCTTCGACTTCTCCGGCCACGCCACGCGCGAGGAATTGCTCGACTACATCCTCCAGGTGAAACCGAAAAAAACCTTCCTCGTCCACGGTGACGACGATGCCGTCGCCTGGTTCGCCGCGCAGCTCAAAGAAAAACTCCCCAGCACCGAAGCCATCGTGCCCGAGCCCGGGAGAAATTATGGGCTTTGAGCGGGTAGTCGCAGATCGATCTGACTTGGCAATGAAATTGCGGTAGCTCAATCGCTACTGCTACCTCCGCTGTCACTGCTGCCGCTGTCACTGTTGCTATCGTCGCTGCTCCAGCTGCCGCCTCCGCTGTCTTCCTCTCTGCGAGAGTCATCGGAATGTCCTGTCCAGACTTGGTTATCGGAAGATGAGCCGTGAAAGTGATCATGTGCCCCACCTCGGCGCGATCCTTTGCGCACCAAAAGCACTATCAGAACAACCACTCCCAAGCATCCAATGATAAAGCATTCCATGTCGATATGCTAGCGTGCGAATGATGCAATGCACGACTTTTTTTGTAGCAGGGACCGTATCTACGAGTGTCTTCTGGTGGGGAAAGCTTGGTTTGGTCACCAAGATTTATCCGCGTCATTCGCCGTTCTTTGTGAACAAGGTCTGGGGTGAAGGTTGGTTGCGTTAGGGAGAAAACGATGCGCACCCCACCGGACCGCTCGGAGAGGCGGTCCCTGCCACGTACAAAAAAGAGCCCCGCATTCATTGCTGAATGCGGGGCATATACCTGGCGACGACCTACTCTCACAAGACCTATCGTCTCACTACCATTGGCGCTGAAGCGTTTCACTTCCGGGTTCGGAATGGGACCGGGTGGTTCCACTTCG
>CANHQJ010000032.1 GCA_947462875.1 Verrucomicrobiia bacterium | reverse complement strand
GCGGGCGCTCCTCCGCTACGCTCCGAAGCGCCCGCAGGGGCAACCAAACCAACCACCAAAAACAAAGCCGCTATGGTGTCTCAATTATGAGGCAACGATCCCGATCATTCAGGAACCTTTGGGTGTGCTCGAATTATGAGGCAACAGGCGGTAGCCGATGGGCGGAAACGTTTTCCTAAAAAAATTCCGGAGACTTTTGCTCCAAAGGCAAGCTAAATTTTTCGGAAACCTTAAATATCGGGAAAAATTGATTGAATTATCCGGCAAAATAATTTCTGTAAGTCGTTGATTTTCAATGATTTTTTGTCGGAATCGATGCCCGCGGGAAAAGGCTAAAAAAAATGAAGTGTACCCGTAAAAAATGTTTGACCTCGAAAAGTTTTTCAGGTGTACTGAAATGCACGCAAGCGTATTATAGCGTATGAGCATCGTCCTTTCCCAATTCAACGGCTTCCAGGAGCACAAGATGGACCCGAAATATCGGGTGGCCATCCCTGCGCACTGGCGTCCGGAAGAAGGGGCGCAGTTGATTTTGCAGCAATCCAAGCGCTATGGCATTCCCTGCGTGCGGGTGCTGACCTTGGAGGCCTTTGCGGACATGGAGCGCGACATTCGCGAGTATCCGAATCGCAGCATGGGTCAGATCCGCGAGGCTTTGGAATTGCTGCATGCCGGGATTCTGCCCGTGAGCGTGAACAATCAGGGCAAGCTGCTCATTCCTAAAGAATGGAGCCTGCGCGCCAATCTAGAGGCGGAGTCCACGGTGACGATGGTCGGGCGCGGCAAGTATTTCGATATCTTCAACAGCGCGGACTACGGCAAAGTGCTCGAGCAGCAGACATCCAATGTCAACGAGGCCTTTGGCGATCTGGGTATTTTCTAACATTTTTTATGACATTTCCTCTCACATTCACGAGCTTGACCACCCTGCGGACGCAGGTGCGTGGTGCCTTAGCTCGTTTGGTGGGGGAAGCGAATGGTGCGGGCATGGCAAAAAAAAAGCCTCTCGCATGGGTGAACTTTCTTATGGCTGGGCGGGACGAGGAGCAAGGGACGGCTCCTCTCCCGCCAATTTTTTCCGCCGTGATGCCAGCCCGGGCCTGGGCCATGGCTGCGGCACCCGCGATGCCTGATGTGGCGCTGGATCAGCGCATCACCGATCGCAAGCCAACCACTTTTCTTATGGCTGGGCGGGATGAGGAGCAAGGGACGGCTCCTCTCCCGCCATATCATCTTCCTGTCTTGCCCGCCGAGGTCGATCAATGGATGGACGCGAAACCCGGCGATGTGATCATCGATGGCACCCTCGGTGGCGGTGGCCACACTTCCTTGTTTTTGCAAAAAGGTGCCACGGTTCTCGGCATCGATCGCGATCCTGAAGCGATCGCGTATGCCACCCGCAGGCTCTCGGCTTATGCGGACAAGCTCAACGTTTTTCAGGCGAACTATTCGCAGATGGCCGAGCATCCCGGCCTGCCCGCCTCGGGTCAGGTGCAGGGGATTTTGTTGGATCTCGGCGTGTCCTCGCATCAGCTCGATTGCGCCGAGCGCGGCTTTTCGTTTCAGAAAGACGGTCCGCTCGACATGCGCATGGGGCCGAACGCGGTGATGACCGCCGCTGATTTTGTCAACGCCGCCAGCGAGGCGGAAATGGTGCAGGTCTTGCGCGAGTTCGGCGAAGAGCCGCAGGCCCGCCGCATCGCGAGCTTGATCACCGAGCGCCGCCGCAAAACACCATTCACCCGCACGGGAGATCTCGCATCGTGCATCGAGTCCGCTCTCGGCAGGCATGGCCGCACCCATCCCGCGACCCGCACGTTTCAGGCGATCCGCATGCGCATCAACGAGGAGCTGTCGCTGCTGCACGATGCGCTGGAAGCCGCCGTGCGATGCCTCGCCCCCGGTGGCCGATTGTTGGTGATCACCTTCCATAGCCTGGAAGACCGGATGGTGAAACAGTTTTTGCAACATCGTGCGAAGCCCTACATCGATGACCCCACCTGGCCCGCGCCGCGCGATAACCCGGAGCACCACCTCACCCTGCCGGTGCGAAAGTCCATAAGCGCAGGGCAAGCCGAACTCACCTCGAACCCCCGGGCCCGTAGCGCGAAGCTACGGGTCGCCCTGCGTAATAACCGCAACCTCATCGCCCCATGAACCAGACCCGCACCACGCACCGATCGAACACATTTTTCTGGATCAGTTTTTTCATCGCCGTGGCCATCGTGACCACCGGCGCCGTGACCTATGTGACCTATCGGAATTTGCAAATCCAGACCGCCCGCGAGATCGAGGCCACGGAAAAACGCATCGCCTCGCTGGTGCAGGATGACATTCCCAGCATCCAGGCCGAAATCGATCGCCAGCTCGCCCGCTATGACTTGCGCGAAAAACTGGAGCGCAATGGCAGCGATCTGATTTCCACGCCTTCCAACCGCATCCAGGTGATCCGCGCCAAAAACCCCGCCGTCTCGCAGCAAGCCCTGCGTCCCTAACTGATGATTCGTTCCTTTCACAGCCGCTGCACCCTGCTGTTCCTGCTCATCGTTGCAGGCTTCAGTGCGCTTGCCTTGCGCTTGATGGATATCCAGTACTTCAATCGCAAACGCTACCAGGAAGCCGAGCAGAATTTCAACACGACCATGACGTACCTGCCCGGCGGGCGCGGGCACATACTCGATCGCAATGACGAGCTGATCGCGCGCAGTGTCACACTGGCCAAGCTCCGCGTGGATCGCTACGCCCTGAACAATCCCGAGCTCGCCGCCTACGCTCTCGCCTGGGATGAACTGAGCGTGGAGCCCGGCTGGACCAATCTCACCGAGCAAGCGAAGCGCCACAAGCTCCGGCCTTTGGTGAAAAAAATCCTGCGCACGCAGGATGAAAAACTTCTCGTGCAGAAACATATCGCCTACGCCATCGGCCACCTCGCTCCCGCGCTGCGCCTGAAGCGCGAGGAGTTGCGCGAGCGCATCGATAACAATCCCAAGAGCATGTGGTTCGTCATCGAGCGCAACATGGAAGAGGAAACCTTCGATCGCGTGCAGAGCGTGATCGATGACCATAAGATCCAGGGATTCAGCATCGAGAAATCCGCGCGCCGCCGCTACGCTTCCCCGGAGCTGGCCAGTCATGTGGTCGGCTATACCATCATCAAGGAAATCACCAAGGGCAACTACAGTTACGACAAGGAAGTGGGTGCCTTCGGTGTGGAAAAAGCCCTTGAGCCGATTCTCGCGGGGAAAGACGGCCACCGCACCAGCGTCACCAATGCGCGCGGCTTGCTCATCACCCCGGAACCGAGCGTGACACTGCCGCCGCGCTCCGGCATGAACGTGCAGCTCACCCTGGACATGGAAATCCAGAACATCATCCAGGAGGAACTCATCGCCGGCATTCGCGAGCATGAGGCGCCACGCGGTTGCGTGATCGTGATGGACCCTCATACCGGCGGCATTCTCGGCATGGCGAATTATCCTTCGTTCCATCTCAACACGCTCGATAACATCGCGACGAACGGTATCAATTTCGCGACGCAAATGGTCTATGAGCCCGGCTCCACGTTCAAGATGATTGCCGCCGCTGGTGCCTTGAATGAGAAACTCATCACGCCTAACACGTCGATTTATTGTCACAACGGTTTTTACAAACAAGGCACTCTGGAACTGAAGGATCATCACCCGTACGGCACGCTGTCTGCGGAATGGGTGATGGGGAAATCGAGCAACATCGGCATTTACAAAATCGCCTCGCAGCTCGGCATGCAGCGGTTTTATGATTACGTGCGCGCCTTTGGTTTCGGTGCGAAAACGGATGTGCCGCTCAGTGGCGAGGTCAAGGGCTATTTCCGCGAAACGGACAACCCGACCACTTTCTCCAGCATGACCTTCGGCTACGCGGTCAACGTCACGCCCCTGCAAGTGGCCTGTGCCTATTCGGCGGTTGCCAATGGCGGCAAGCTGCTCAAGCCACAACTCTTGCAAGCCGTGATCGCCAACGACGGCACGCCGATCGAAAGGATGCAGCCGGAGGTCGTGCGCCAGGTCATCAGCGCGGATGCCGCCGCAAAGCTGCGCCAGTGCCTGACTTCCGTGGTCACCAAGGAAGGCACCGCGCTCCAGGCCGCCGTGCCCGGATACGAGGTGGCGGGCAAGACGGGAACGGCGCAGAAATACAACGTCGAAACGAAAAAATACTTCAAGACCCGCTACACCGTTTCCTTCGCCGGCATGATGCCCGCGAAGGATCCCGCTTTCGTCTGCGTGGTGGTCATCGATGACCCGCAAACCACCAAGGTCTCGCGTTACGGCGGCACCATCGCCGCACCGATTTTCGCGAAAGCGTCCGCACGCATCGCCCAGCACATGCACCTCACGCCCACCGAGCCGATTCCCACTTCCGTTGCCAATCAATGAAACTTTCCGATCTCATCTCCCTCTTCCTACGCCCCGTGGTCTCCGGCCCCACGGATCTCGACATTGCCGCGGTCACGGATGACTCGCGTCAGGCGAAGGCGGGCGTCGTGTTCGTGGCATTGAAAGGCAGCAGCGCCGATGGCAATGACTACGCGATGAAAGCCCTCGCGGCAGGAGCGGCGGCCGTGGTTTCGGAAAAAGCACCGCCCGCCGATCTCGGCAACGCGATGACCTGGATCCATGTGTCCGATGCCCGCCACGCACTCGCCCAATGCGCCGTGGCCCTTGCCGGAAATCCTGCGGCGGGAATGAAACTCTGCGGCGTCACCGGCACCAATGGCAAGACCACCACCGCGTTTCTGATACACTACCTGATGAAGCAGATCTGGCACCGCGCCGGCATGCTCGGCACGGTGCGCATCGATGACGGGGAAACGGTGGAGACCGCCTCCAGCACCACGCCCGGACCCATCGAACTGCAAGGCATCCTGCGCCGCATGGCGGATCACGCCTGCCGTGGCGTGGCGATGGAAGTTTCCTCGCACGGTATCCATCAGCACCGCGTCACCGGCATTCCCTTCGATGCGTGTATTTTTACGAACCTCACGCAGGATCACCTCGATTACCATGGCACCATGGAAAATTATTTCGCCGCGAAAAAAGCGTGGTTCGATGCCGTGGCGGCGAATCCGTTAGGGAAAAAACCGGTCGCCATCATCAATCTCGATGATCCCTACGGCGCGGAGTTGGCGGACTCGCTCAAGGGCAAGCTGCCGGTGTGGACCTTCGGCTTCGGCGTGCACTGTGACTATCGCATGAACAACATGCGGCAAACGGCGCGCGGCATGGAGTTCGAGCTCAATCACAAAGGCCGCCAGTTCCTGGTGCGTGCGCCATTGATCGGACGCTTCAATGCCTATAATATCGCCGGCGTGCTGGCGGCGGCGGCGGCTTGCGACATTCCCCTGCGCGATTCCGTGCCGCTCATGGCCAACGCGACTCAGGTGCCGGGACGCATGGAAAATGTCGGCAATGCCGGCGGCGCGACGGTGTTTGTCGATTACGCACACACGCCCGATGCGCTGGAAAATGCCTGCCGCACGCTCCGTGAGTTGGAGCCGGGGCGTCTGCTCACCATCTTCGGCTGCGGCGGTGATCGCGACAAACGCAAACGCCCGCTCATGGGCGAGGTCGCCGCCCGGCTCAGCGATTTCTGCGTTGTCACCTCCGACAATCCGCGCAGTGAAAATCCCGAAACCATCATCCGCGAAATCGTTTCCGGCATGGGAGGCACGCACCACGTCACGATTGTCGATCGCGCCAAAGCGATTCACGATACCATCGCCGCCACGCGTGCGGGAGACATCGTGCTCATCGCGGGCAAAGGGCACGAGACGTATCAGCAATTCGCCGATCGCACGATCGACTTCGACGACAAAAAAGAAGCCACCATCGCCCTGCGCGATCGCGTGGTGGCCGCCGCGAAATTCCGCGAATCCCTGCCGCCGCGCAAAACGCACAAGCCCCGCCGCAAAGATCCCTAAGCCATGAAAGCCCTCACCGCACAAGAACTCACGGCCCTCATCGGCGCGACATTGGTCGCCGGTGACGCGGCCGCTTGGGCGCATGCGGGCGTTTGCACGGACACGCGCAAGCTGGTGGCAGGGTGTGTGTTCTTCGCGCTCAAGGGAGAAAATTTCGATGCCAATGCCTTTGCCGAACAAGCTCTGCAACAAGGTGCCGCCGTTGTCGTGGTTTCGCAGTGGTCGGGCGCGATGATCCACGGCGGCGCGGTGTTGTTGGTCGATGACACCCTCGCCGCACTGCAACAGCTCGCCGCCTGGTGGCGCGCGCAGCTCGACTTGCATGTGATTGGCCTGACAGGATCTAACGGAAAAACCAGCACCAAGGATTTCACCGCCGCGGTGCTTTCGCAGAAATTTTCCACCTGTGCCACGCGCGGGAACCTGAACAATCACATCGGCCTGCCGCTCACGGTGCTGGAAACGCGCGAGTCGCATCAGGCCGCCGTCTACGAGATGGGCATGAACCATGCCGGCGAAATCGCACCACTCGCCGCCATCGCCAGGCCGCAAATCTGCATCATCACCAACATCGGCTCCAGTCACATCGAGTTTCTCGGCACACGCGAAAACATCGCGCGGGAAAAAGCCTCCATCGCGGCCAGGCTCACGGAAAACGAGACGCTCATCGTGCCTCACGATTGTGACTTTCTGCCCCTGATCCGCAGCCTCACGCGCGCGCGCTTCATGAGCACCGGTGGCGAAAACGATGTCGTGCGCGCCACGGATGTGCGCGAGGAAGCGGGGCACATGAAATTCCTGTTGGTCTGCGGCAAGGCCTCGGCGAAAGTCGATCTGCCCGTCGCCGGACGGCACATGGTGGCGAACGCGCTGCTGGCGGCGGCGGCAGGATACTTGTGCGGACTCTCCGTCGATCAAATCGCGCGCGGTCTCGGCCAGGCCAGCCTGACCACCGGACGCTTGCGCCGTTTTGTCAGTCGCGGCATCACCGTTTTTGACGACACCTACAATGCGAATCCCGAGTCGATGATCGCCGGCCTGGAAACCCTCGCCCGCGAGGCAGCGAGCGGCAAACGCTACGCCGTGCTCGGCCGCATGGGCGAGCTCGGTGAACACGCCGCGGAAGGCGGACAGCGGGTCGGCGAGTGCGCGGCGCGCTTGTCCTTGCAAACGATCACCGTGGGTGAGGATGCCGATCTCATCTCGCGGCACGCGGGACCCACAGCCCTGCATTTCGCCACACAGGAAGAAGCGGCCGCCTTCCTCACCGCGCGGTTGCAGGCAGGCGATGTGGTGTTTTTCAAAGGCAGCCGAACCGCCGCGATGGAGCGCGTGATGAAACAAGTTTTCCCCAACGACTGATGTTATACTGGATCTATCAATTTTGGAAAGAGGCGCACGAGGCGGAAAAAGCCAGCGGTGATCTTGGCTGGGCGCATACCTTCGACGCGCTGAATTTGTTCCGCTACATCACCTTCCGCGCGGCCGTGGCCTGCTTGCTGGCGTTCAGCATCAGCCTGATGATAGGACCGCGCGTGATCCGGAAATTGATCTCGTTGAAGCTCGGCCAACCGATCCGCACGGCGGCGGAGGTGCACAAGCTGGCAGAGCTGCACGGCGGAAAAATCGGCACTCCCACGATGGGCGGCGTGATGATCCTGGGTTCGGTGCTGCTGGCGACTCTGCTCTGCGCCAATCCGCTCAACCCGTTTGTCGCGGTTTGCGCCTGCACCATGGGCGCCTGCGGGTTGTTAGGTTTCTGCGATGACTACAAGAAGGTGAAGGAGAAAAAATCCGATGGTCTCAGCAGCCGGCAAAAACTGTTCTGGCAATTGATCATCGCCCTGATCGCCGCCTGCTTCCTTTATTTCAAAAAGGAAATTTCCGGCTTCGGCGATGCGTCGCACGGATTTCAGTTAGGCAAGGAAATGATCGGCATTGACGCCATTTGTTTCCCGCTTTTCAAAACGCCTCTTTTCCATCTCGGTTGGTTGATCATCCCGTTTTTCGCGCTGATCATCATCGGCTGCTCGAATGCCGTGAACCTGACGGATGGTCTCGATGGGCTCGCCACCGGCTGCACCATCACCACGGCGCTGGCCTACTCGATGCTGGCGTACCTGGCGGGGCATTTTTTCCTCGCCACGGATTATCTGGTGATTCCGCACAACCAGTACATCGGCGAGCTCGCGGTGTTTCTCATGGCGCTGGTCGGCGCGGGGCTGGGTTTCCTGTGGTTCAACTGCCACCCGGCGAAAGTCTTCATGGGCGATACCGGATCTCTGGCGATCGGTGGCGCGCTCGGCTCGGCGGCGATCGCGACGAAGCAGGAGCTGCTGCTGGTCATCATCGGCGGGGTTTTTGTGATGGAGGCGATGTCCGTGATCCTGCAAGTGGCGAGTTTCAAGACGAGAAAAAAACGCATCTTCCGCATGTCGCCGATCCACCATCACTTCGAGCTGGGCGGTTGGCATGAGAGCCAGGTGATCATCCGCTTCTGGTTGCTCTCGCTGATGCTCGCTTTGTTTGGTTTAGCCCTTTTGAAAATCCGATGACACTCACAGGAAAATCAGTCGTAATTCTCGGCGCGGGACGCAGCGGTCGCGCGGCCGCGGCCTTGGCCTTGCGTGAAGGCGCGTCGGTATCGGTGTATGATGAGGCGGAAACGATCACGGGATTTTCCGATGCCGTGAGCACTCATCCCCGTGCCACCGTGGAGACGGGTGCATCGGTGCGCTGCGATCTGTTGATCGTGAGTCCGGGGATCGACACCTACGGTCCGCTGGTGCGAGCCTTTTCGCAACAGGCGGGCAAGGTCGTTGGCGAGATGGAATTCGCTTGGAATTATTATCCGGGATTCACCATTGCCATCACGGGGACGAACGGAAAAACGACGACCACCGAGATCATCAGCCACATCTTTACGGTCAATGGCATCTCCTGCGTGCCCTGCGGCAATTATGGCAAACCGCTCGCCGAGGTGGTGATGGAGGAACCGATGCCGGAAGTGATTTCGTTAGAAGCGAGTTCCTTTCAGTTGGAGACGATCGATCGCTTCAAGCCTCACGTCGCGGTGTGGCTGAACTTCGCGCCGGATCACATGGATCGCTACCCAACTGTCGAAAGCTATCACAACGCGAAATTGCGTATCTTTGAAAACCAGGATGCGGATTCTGTGGCGGTGGTGCGCCGTGGCGAAAATTTGCCGACTCTATCGGGAAAGGTGGTGACTTTTTCCACCGAGAGCGAGGAGAGCGACTGGACATCGAATGGCATCACCATCGAGCACGCGGGGCAAACCATGCTGCACGTGGAGCACGACACCTGCCTGCGCGGGCTGCACAATGCCGAAAACATCATGGCCGCCATGGCGGCGTGTTCGGAATTCGGGAGACCGCTCGATTGGAAGGCAGCCTTTGCCGATTACGTGCCGCCGCCGCACCGCTGCGAACTGGTGCGCACGCTCGATGGCGTGGAGTATCTCAATGACTCGAAAGCCACCAACCTGCATGCGCTGGAAAGCGCCCTGCGTTCCCAAACGCGTCCCGTCGTGCTGATCGCCGGCGGCAAGGAAAAAGGCCTCGACTACACCCCCGTCGTGCCGCTGCTTCAGCAAAAAGCCATCGCCGCGGTGACCTTCGGCCAAATCGCCGGGCCGCTGGGCAAGGTGTTGGCGCAAGGTGTGCCCACCACCGTCGTCGCGTCGCTGGAGGAAGCCATCGCCACCGCACGCAAGCTTGCCCCGCGTGGCTCCACGATTCTCTTTTCTCCCGGCACGTCTTCCTTTGATCAATTCCGCGGTTACGAACACCGCGGCGATACCTTCCGTCAGCTTGTCCAACAACTCCACTAACAACACTCTATATGAAACCTCGAGAATTACCCGTGAAACGCCAACCTCTGAAAAGGGGCTTGTTCCGCACCCTGCATGCGAAGATCAAGCGGCCCGCCGCGACGGCAGCCGCGAATCCCGCTGACCTCGATGGCGATATTCCGCGCATGAACGTCGGGCGCGTTTTGATCGTGATCGCCCTGGTCCACGTCATCGGCATCGCCGGCTTTTTTGCGCAGCGCTATTTTGAAAATCGCAATCTGACGCAGGATCCCGGCGGACCAGCTCCCTCGCAGAAACCATTGGCCGCCGCGGCGGCGGCGGTGAGCACCGAACGCCCGAATCTCGGTTCCACGGCACTGGCCAGCATGACCGATCTGCCGCAAATCCAGCGCGGCGATGACAGGCACATGGTGCTCGCGGGTGATACGTATCTCTCGATCGCACGCAAATGGAACATCAGCGAGCAGGCTCTTCGAACGGCGAACAACAACGTGAATTTATGCTCTGGTCTGGTGCTGCGTGTGCCGCCGCGCGAGATCGTGGCGCTGGAGCCGGAGGAAATGCGGCGCCTGCGCGATGGCGGCAAGCCCGATGGGCCATCCCCGCGCGCGCTTCTCGTGCGGCCGAATTTCGATCTGGAAACGGCACCGCGTGCGACACCTGTGATCGAGGAAAACGGTGCTTCCGGCAAAACCTACAAGGTGCGCAAGGGTGACACGTTCTATCAGATCGCCCGCGCGCACAAAATTTCCGTGGACCTGCTGATGAGCAGCAATGGCATCAAAAATGACAAGTCGCTTAAAATCGGCCAGGTTCTCCGTATTCCCAATCAACAGCATTGATGCCGCGACTCGCCGCCAATTTGATCCTGATTTCCGTGGGGCTCCTCGTAGCTCTGGGGATGATCATGCTCGCGAGCACGAGCTACTGGGCGAATGGCATGGAGCAACCGCATTTGCTGGTGAGCAAGCAGGCGAAGATTCTGGTGATGGCCCTGGTGGGCGGCGTGGTCGTTTATCTGCTGAAGCCGGAACTCTTGCGCAAGTTCGCACCATGGGTCTTTTTAGGAGGAGTCGTTTTATTGGCATTATGCTACATCCCGCCTTTCGGCATCGAGGTGAATGGCGCGAAACGATGGGTGAAATTTCCCGGACTGCCGCAGTTCCAGGCATCGGAAATCGGCAAGATCACGACTTTGCTCGGTCTCGCGGCATGGTATGCCCGCTATGCCACGGAGGTGCGGACTTTGTTCAAGGGCTTTGCCTATCCCGGCATTGTCGCGGGTGTGCCGGTGTTGCTGATTTTGTGTGAGAAGGATGTGGATACGGCATTCGCGCTGGGCCTGGCGTGCGCGGCATTGTTTTTCTGTGTGGGCGTGAGAGCGCGGTTTCTGTTTCCTGTCATCGGTCTGGCGGGATTCCTCGGCTACACCCTGGTGATGAAGGATGAGACCCGCCGCGAGCGGATCGACGCCTGGATGCACCTGGAAGAAAATCTCAAGGAATACCAGGACACCAATCGCCAGCAATGGCGCTCGTTGCTGGCCTTTGGCAATGGCGGACCGGAGGGCGTGGGCCTGGGCAATGGCGTGGAAAAACACGGCTATCTCCCCGAAGCGCATACCGACTTCATCTTTCCTGTCATCGGCGAGGAATGCGGGCTCTACTGCACGCTGGGCGTGGTGTTGTGCTACGTGGCGCTGGGCATCGGTGGGTTTCTTGTGGCCTTGAATGCGCCGGATGTCTTCGGCCGGGCCCTGGCGATCGGCGTGACGATGATGCTGTTGCTCCCCGCCATGATCAATATCAGCGTCACGGTCGGGAAATTTCCCAACGCCGGTCTGCCGCTGCCCTTTGTGAGCTACGGCGGCACCAACCTGATGTTCTCCCTCTGGTCGGTGGCCTTGTTGCTGTGCGTGAATCGCTCGACTCAGCTCCGCGCCCGCGATGAATCCGAGGCCTGCATTCCCACACCGGTGCCGATGAAACTCTAACCGCGCTTGTTCGCCCCGATCACGCGTTCCAGTGCCTCGCGCCAGTCGGCGATGGGATGCGGCAGAAGTGAGGAAAGACGTTGGTTTTCCATCGCGGTATGAATGGGACGGCGCGCGAGGAAATGACCGGCATCCGCCAAAGCCGTGGGCACGATTTCCGCATCGCCATCGAGCAGTCCGTTTTTCCGCATGATCTCATGCACTGCGACCGCGATGCCGTGCCAACTCACCGGCTCGCCGCTAGGGCAAGCGTGCAGTATGCCGCTTGGTTGCGTGATGAGCAGATGCTCGACCCAGCGGCAGAGATCCGGCATCGCCGTGGGGATGGACCACTTGTCGGCAATGGCTTCCACGCGCTCGCCGTTTTGCAGGCGGGCCATGCATTGTTCGACAAAAGCCGGCACCCGCGCGCCGTACACCCAGGAGACGCGCAGCACCGCCGCACGCGCGCCACTGCTCAGCAGCGCGAGTTCTCCCGCGCGCTTGCTCTTGCCATAGAAATTGAGCGGATGAGCCTCATCCTCCTCACCGCGCTTCCCCGTTTCCTCGCCGCCGAAAACATAGTCCGTGCTGAAATGGAGAAAATAGGTATCGCGCTTGCGGCACACATACGCCATCAGCGCGGGCGCGGTGGCATTGACGGTATGGCAGAGGGCGGGATCGCGCTCGCACTGATCCGGCGAACTCATGGCGGCGGGATTGATCCACGCATCGTATTCAAGTGATTCCAGCGCCTCACGCAGCGCGGGCAAGTGTGCGAGATCAAGATCCTGACGGCACAGGGGTATCACCTTGTGGCCGGCACCGCGCAAGTGATCCACGAGCGCGCCGCCGACGCGTCCGTTGCTGCCCGTGACGACAATGTTCACAGCAGGCCTTGCTCGCGCAGTTCCTCATCCACATCGTCGAAGCCGAATGCCCCCGCCTCGCGGATCGTGCGCAGGCGGCGTTGGGCCCCGCGTTTGGTGCTGGGTGAATTGATGCGCTGCTTGATTTCGCCAACCGTGTAGGGAGCCAGCGCGGCGATGCCGAGCGCCAGCAAACCGAAAGCGATGCCGCGACGAGCGCCGCGATGCATCAGCTCTCCTAACAACAATCCGGCGGCGGTGCCAATCAAAGCGGGCGATACCAAGGCCGTGTTGTCAGTCCAGTCGCGTGTGTCCTGTTCGTCAGTCATGGGATCACACTAGCAAAGTTCCCGCCCTGTGGCAATCACAAGTGAAACAAAATCTCTCGCATGAGCGGGGGAGAGAGGAAGACGGGACGGCAAAAAGTTTCTTGGCAATCCGGGCCGACACTTTAGTATCACCACGATGGACAGCATGACGGGTATGCAGCGGTTTCGTGAATGGCGGGATACGGATGACATCGTGCATCACTTGCCCGTGCTGCGCCGCTGGATGGAACGCGCCGCGCAAGAGCAACCGCTGGCGGGGGTGACGGCGTTGATGCTGCAACACCAGCTCGGCAATCAGGTGCCGCAAACACGCGCGTTGCTGGATCTGGGGCTCGATCCGAAACAACTGCATTGGATCGATATCCCCTACACCTCCACGGAACGGGTGCGCGATGAGTTCCGCAAGATGGGAGTGCCCGCGGAAAACATGGTGCCCGGGGATTTTCGGTTGCTGGACAATTACGCGCCGTACCAACGCTTGCGTGTGCAGCGTTACCTGCGCGAGCTTGCCAAGAACCCGCCGGAGCATTTGCTGGTGCTGGATGACGGCTCCTATCTGATCGAAGCATTGGCGTCGATGAAGTTGCGCCTGCCGCGCATTTCGATCGTGGAGCAAACCACGCGCGGCATCATCAAGATGGAAGAGGACGCCTCGCTGGAGGCCTGCGCGCGGGAGTTTCCCATCGTGAATGTGGCAAAGTCCCGCCCGAAGACGGTGCTGGAACCGCCATTCATAGGCCTGGCCGTGTGCGATGCCCTGCAGCGCAAATTCGCGCACAAACTCACGGTGAGCCCCAAGGACCGTTGCCTGGTGTTAGGCTATGGCGCGATCGGGGAACAGGTCGCCGAGTTCGCGCGAACCGTGCTGGGTTTTGCCTCGGACCGGGTGCATGTCCATGATGTCGATGAGGGGAAAATGCGTCGCGCCGTAGCGGCGGGCTTTCGGGCATGGAACCGCGGCGAGCGAGGCTACCGGTTCCGTCTCGTGCTCGGTTGTTCGGGTCGGGCGTCGTTCCGTGTGGGCGATCACGTGCTCCTGGAGGACGGGGCCTATCTCGCCAGCGCCACTTCCGGCACGGTGGAGCTTTCGCGCGAGCAGTTTGTGGAGCTGGCGGATGCGAATGATGAGGACGATATCTGGATTGTGCGGGAGGGACTGGATGAGCGGCAACTGCACAGCGATCTGAAATTTCATTTCATCGGGCAGGAGGCGACTTTCGTGAACGGAGGATTTCCCGTGAACTTCGATGGCCGGATCAACTGCGTGCCCATGCATTACATTCAGCCGACTCCCACGATGATGTGCGCCGCAGCGGTGCAGGCGGTGAAGTCTGACAAGCGCGGCCTGGAGGACATGGAGCCGGAGTTCTGCGAGTGGCTGGAAGATGATTTCCGCCGGGAGCTGGGGGAGGAGGAATCCGCCTTGCCACCGCGATGACGTTTTCCCGCGCGCGCTGTTTTGCGATTCGTGCCGGTTGGCGTTCTCTCAATGAGCGCCGTTTTGTTTTTCGGAGAGATGCCACTCGATCAATTCATCGAGCAGAATTTCCTCGATCAAGCCGACACAGCGACGGCACGAGGATTCGGTCTTGAGATGCACCAATTGTTCGCGGGCGATGCGGAGCCGGTTGGCGAGCTCGAGGTAGCGGAATTTGCGGCGGCCGCAATCTTTCGCACTGCGCAGCGCCGAGGCCACTCCCGCGATCAAGGGAAGGGCGATGGGCAGGAATTTGAAGAAGAACACCACGGCCACATTGGCCATACCTTGAGGAACGTCGATTTTGTCACCGGTGATGGTGCCGTGCATGGCATGCGAGCCTTTGTAGAGAAACGCGCCGAACACGAATATCACCGCGGAGGAGGATGCCATTTTTTGCACGCGGCTCAGGCGATCGAACAACGGCGCGGCGGCGGCTTGTTTTTCGACAAAATGCGGGATCTGTCCTGTGCGCGGGTTATCGAGGCGGGAGGCCACATAGGCATCGCGCTCCTGCTGCCACGTGCGCTGCTCTTTGTTCTCGGCGGCGATTTTCAATCCGGCGGACACGGCGAAACGCAGCCATTCCTTTTTGTGCCGGGCGATGGGAGGATTGAGCGGATCGACCAAAGTGATCGAACCGAACATCGCGCGCATCAGCTCCACCGCGAAACGCGAGCGCATCCATTGCGTGTGGCAATCGCCGCGCGACATGCGTTTCGTTTTCATCCAGGCAAGCACCACCAGCACCCATTCGAATAGCGCCAGGGAGGCGACGATTTGCGCGGCAGCCAGGGATGTGCCGTGCAGCAGGGCCGCGATGGCAGCGGTGATGGTCGCGAGCGCATGCAACCAGATGCCCTTGACGACGGCATTGCGAAATTCCCGCGAGTGATGGTTCGCATGGGTATCTAACGCATCGAACAGCTGCTTGCTGTTCAGCGATGGATCGAGCTTGAGTGACTGCATCAAGCGCTGCCCCTCATCCAGCCGCGGCGCGAAGCTCTCGTAACGCACCGCCTCGATCGCGCCCGTTTCCGGATCGATGCATTGCATCGGCAGCCCGAGCTTGTCGGCCTGCTCCACCATTTCGGCGGTGCCGCCCAGTCCCCGGGCCGGTTGTCGGTCCCATACTGTTAGAAACAGATCCGCCGCCTCCATGATCTGGATGCCGGCATCGTAGTAACATTCGGGATCCACTTGCGTTCCGTTGACGAGCCGAAACGTCCAGCCATCCTCACCGCGCTCGGCCTTGCGGATGTAGGCCAGCGCCTGCTCCCACTCGCGCCGCATCGGCTCGCACGCCGCATTGATGAAATCACTGGCAAACCCTTCGACAAAGGATACCCCGCCCTGCTCATCGGTGATCACCGGTTTGGGCAGGACAAGATGCACGGGGATGCCTAACGATTCCGCGACCTCGATGCTCAGCAGGTCGGCGCCATACGCCGCACTCACATACAAGTGCGCCTGTCCGCCCGCCTCGCTCACCGCAGCCATCGATGTGCTCAGTGCCGTGTGCAATGACTGTCGCACCAGCTCGGGGTGCGCCAGGTTCCGATGGCCGGAAAAGCCGATGATCCACGCTGGTTTCATGGGGTGGGAAAGGTGTTTGTCCAGGTGTGCAGCGTGTAGCCCTCGCCGAGGCCGCCGATTTCCAACAAAAGCTCCTCACAGCGCTTTTTCCACTTTTCATAGTCCGGCGCGCTGCGCGCTTCCTCGCGGCTGTTAGGGAAGACGAGATAGGTGACTTTCAGGTCCGATACCGGTCTGCTGTAGGGTGAGGAGCGTGGATTGATTTCCTTGGCCAGGCGCAGCGAGGCTTCGCCCGCCTTATACGTCGGCCCGCCATCGCCGACAATCGCCGGATAGAGTTTTTCATTGTGAATCACCACGGCGTAATCGCCGATGCGCGGCGCGTACGGGTCGTTCTCAGCGGTCAGGATGTGCACGGGGATGACGATGAAGGGATCGTATTCCGCGATGAGAAAACTCCGCGCTTTCATGTCCTCGATGCCGCGCTTCAGGTAGCTGATGCGCTCTTTCAGCCAGGTTTTTCTCGCCGCGGCGGTGGCGGGCAGGGCCAGTTCCTGCTCGGCCGTGGCGATGCGTTTTTCCCAACCCGCGATCATCGGATTCGCCGTGGTGCCGGTTTTTTTCCAGCCGTAGCTGGTGAAGGGCTGGTAGTTGGTGGACTCCACGATCTCGGCGGGCATCGTCGCCAACCGATCCCCGTCGGAGCCGTCCGATACCACATCCATTTCCGATTGTATCAGAAACACCCGCCGGTTCGTGGCCGGATCGCGCAGGTGCAGCATGGTTTCCAGATCGTAAAAATTGTGTTTGCTGATCAGCTCTTGCAATTCGTTCGCATCCTTCTTGATGCGGGCGATTTTGTTGTTGTAGAGAGTCTGGTAGTTCGGCGAGACCAGGCTTTTCTCTAACAACTGCGGCAGTTTCGGCAGCAACTTCTCGATCTTCGGGCTGACCTTCTGCAATTCCGCCAGAGTCTTCGCGGGTTGAGGGACCTTGACGGTGAGTTTGTATTCCGCTTTGTAGCTGTTCTTATCGTTGCGCTCCAGCGAGGCGAGCTGGCCGCTGGCGACGACCACTTCCGAGTGAAACGGAATGCCGCTGCGCAGCGTGGTGACATCCACTCCGGCCGGAGACGGCGCGGGTGCTGCGGGAGGCGGCTCGGCGACGGGAGTCGGTGCGGGAGCAGGCGGGCGTTGTTGTTTCTTGATCTCGCGCATCTTGGCCGCGAGTTCCTGCTCGAATTCCGCACGCAGCCTGTCCTCGATCTGCCGTTCCAGGTCCGCCTCTTCCACGACGCTGCTCCCTTTCTCCGCGCGCAAGCTCAGCAAGCCGCGCTTGATTTTCCCCGCCAGCGGAGAAAACAAAATGGCCGTGGCGGAGAGCATCGCCACGATCAAGGTTAGCCAACCCCATGGCACCTTGCTGCGCGACTGCCTCGCCCTGACACCGGCAAACACCTCTGCTTCGTCCTTCATTGAAGCGGATTGTAACGACAGAACGCGCGCACTTCAATGGAAAAGGCAATCATGCGCCATCACACTTCCTTCTCCGGCATGGGCAGGATTTCGGCGATTTCAAAATCGATGATGCAGAAGCGGCCCAGCTGCGGTGAGTAGGTGATGTTACGGGCTTCCGCATCGCCGTGGCGCACGCCGTAATCGCGCTCCAGCTCGGCGAACAGTGCCGCGGCCCGCTCGCGCGATAGGTCCGGCACCGGACTGCCGCAGTTCGTGCTGACAAAATACAATTCCTCCGGGTGTTCTTCCACCAGATGCGGTGTGTAGGGGCAGCCGCGTTCGTCCAGCACCTTCAGCACCGCGACCTCGTTGGCGTAGCGTTTGTCCGCATCCGTGCCACGGAATCTCTTGTGCACCAGACCATTCCAGTCGATGCGAACATGGGCACGGATGCCGTCCTTGAGATTGCGCATGGGTAAAAGTGGTTAGAGGGAAAGAATCAAACGGGCGGCGGTAAAATAGATCAACATCCCGGTGACGTCCACCGTGGAAGCGAGCGAGGGCGAGGAGACCACCGCCGGGTCGAGACGGATGGCTCTGGCACCCAGGGGTAGCAGCGCGCCCAACAGGGTGGAGGAGAAGACCTGGATCAACAGGGCGCCGCTCACTGTCGCGGCGAGACGGGTGTAGGTGATGTCGTGCTGCACCTGCATGAGCGGCAGGAGAAAATAAATGAACGCTCCCATCGCGACGCCCAGGGTGGCGCCGAGCAGCAGTCCGGTATGCATTTCCTTCCAGGCAATGCGCAAGGCCGTGCCGGCACTGACCTCGCCCAGGGACATGGCGCGGATCACCATCGTCGCCGCTTGTCCGCCGGAATTTCCGCCTGCGGCGACCACCATCGGCAAAAACAAACTCAGCACATAGGCCTGATTCAGCACGGCACTGAAACGATACATCACATAGCCGGAAAAAATCGACACAAAGGCCAGTGCCACCAACCAGATCACGCGGCGGCGGAAGTGGTTCTGCGCCGAGGTGTTGAGGTAACTCAGCTCCGATTGCTCACCACCGATGGCCGCGAGTTTTTCGATGTCCTCCGTGGACTCTTCCTGGAGAATCTCCATGGCGTCGTCGTAGGTGATGACGCCTAACAGATGATCGAACTCATCGACCACGGGCAGCACGATCAAGTCGTACTTCGACAGCATGCGAGCCGCCGCTTCCTGGTCGATCGTGGCGAGGACCCGCTCATCGGCATCCTCCATGATGTCGTGGATCGGCGTTGCCCACGGATGAAACGCGAGATCGCGCAGACGCACCTTGCCGACGAGGCGACCTTCTTCATCCACCACAAAGATCCGCGAAAGCGTCTCCGCCGAATCCTGGTGACGGCGCAGCACGGTGATCGCCTGTTTCACCGTCATATCGGCGGTGATGCGGCCGATGGCGGTGGTCATGCGTCCGCCGGCGGTGTCTTCCTCGTACTTGAGAAGATTGCGCGTGAGCTGTTCATCCGCCGGGCCCAGCAGGGAAAAAAAGCGGCGCTGATTTTCCGGTGAAACGATCTGGAAAATGTCCACCCGGTCGTCATCCGACAGGTTGCCGAGAATGATGCGAAGCTGCGCGGGCTTGAAGTGCGAGAGCGCGTCCTCGATCAGCGTCCAGGGTAGTTCGCCGATCAGATCGGTGGCCAGCTCCGGGCCTATCGTCTGTAGCAAAAAATCCCTGTCCTCGTCATCGAAGTTCTCATAGGCGTGGGCGAGGTCGGCGTAGTGGATTTCACCGGCAACGGCAAGCAAGGCGGAGGCATCGCGCGCATCGATCGCGAGCCGCAGCTTGTCGAGATCCTCCAGTTCCATTTCCTCCGCCACGGCGCAGAGCATGCTCTTCCGGACAGACTGCGGCAAGGGCAAATGCTTGTATTTTCCTTGCGCGCCATGAACCACGTTTTTTGCATTGCCGCGGGAATGGCGCTCAGCCTACAGTGCGGGCGACATGAGTATCGTCGCACTATTTTCCGGACAAGGCGCCCAAAAAGTGGGCATGGGCAAGGATTTCTATGAATCATCCGCCACCGCGCGCGCGATGATGGATGAGGCGGATCAAGTGTTGGGCTATTCCCTCACCAAAATCATGTTCGAGGGCCCCGAGGAAGAGCTCACCCGCACCTCACGCTGCCAACCGGCGCTCTATCTGCATGGTCTGGTGGCGATGGCGCTGCTCGCCGAGCGCGTCGCCGGATTCGGCATCGATGCCGCCGCGGGTCTTTCGTTGGGAGAATTCACCGCCCACTCGGCGGCGGGCACCTTTTCCTTTGCCGATGGGCTGCGGTTGGTGGCGAAACGCGGTGCCTTGATGGAAGAAGCCTGTCAGAACACGCAGGGCTCGATGGCGGCCTTGCTCGGCGGCGAGGAAGAACAAATCCGCGCCCTCGCGGCGGACTGCGATGTGGATGTTGCGAATTTCAACGCCCCGGGACAAATCGTGCTCTCCGGCTCCGTGGCGGGGATCGCGGCGGTGGTGGAAAAAGCCAAAGACTTCGGGGTGCGTCGTGCGATTCCCCTCAACGTTGCCGGTGCCTATCACTCGCGTTTGATGCAATCCGCGCAGGATCAACTCGCCATCGCCATGAAAGACGTGCCCATGCAGGCCCCGCGCGTGCCGGTGGTGTGCAACTTCGGCGCCTGCGTCGTCAGTGAACCGGAGCAAATCCGCGGCATGCTCGAAAAACAAGTGACCGGATCCGTGCGCTGGACTGAGTCCATCCAGCAATTGCGCGCCATGGGTCACCAGAAATTCATCGAATTCGGCCCCGGTAAAGTCATCGCCGGCTTGGTGGCGAAGATCGACAAAGAAGCGCAAATCACCAGCATCGAAGACCTTGCGGGGCTGGAGGCGGCGGTGGAAAATTGGGGCTGAATCGTCACAAATGAGAAATTTTCACTTTTTTCTCATTTTCTTATTGCCAAACGCGGAGATTGTACCTAGTTTCCGCGCGCCCGAGTGAACGGGGAGCGGTAGCTCAGTTGGTTAGAGCGCCAGCCTGTCACGTTGGAGGCCGCGGGTTCAAGTCCCGTCCGCTCCGCCACTCACTCAGGCTTTCAGATTATTTGTTTTTGTTTTTCAATGTTTTTGCAAGCGGCTTCCTGGCAACAGGAAGCCGTTTTGTTTCACGGTTCGAGTCCAACCTCATGCGGACGGAAGTACAATGCCTGTAAGGGACCGAGTTCGGATCAATCAGCTCTTCAAGGCCAAAGGCCTAACACAAGCCAGCCTAGGGCAACGCCCTAGGAACAAGTTGGCCCAAGATTTCAAAGCCCTAAACGGGCGTAACAACACGGCGCGACTATCCACCATTTGTGTCACCCTGATAGGGTTCTGGATTCATTACATGCCAGTTCCTAGGGCGTTGCCCTAGGCTGGCATGTAGCGCACCGTTGGTGCTGCGGAACTCCAGAATCCCTTAAGGCGTTGGACTGAAGTCCTCGCTCCCTGCTCCTTACGCGGTGCGTTCGATGACGGCGGTGCCGCGCAGTGTGGCGGCGAGTTCACGCAGGATCTGTTGTTTTTTTTGACGGATGATGTGCTGGCGGATTTCCCCGGCTTTTTCTTCCAGGGGAATTTGCACGGCGGGTCTGACCTCGATGGGATAGACGAGATGCAAGGCGTTGTCGTGGCTGATGATGGGGCTCACTTCCTTTTCCCGCAGCGAAAACAAAATGGCTTCGAAGGGATGCAGCGCGCGCTCGAGGGTGATCCAGTCCAGATCGATTTCCTTGTTGTGCTTTTGCGTGTGTTCTGCTGCCAGCGCGGCGAAGTCCGCGCCATCGATGACCTGCTGGCGCAGGGTGAGAAGATGGGAGTATTCGATCCATGGTTGGGCATGATCGGCGAAACGCAGCAGGTGCAGGGCGTGCACGGCGGGCGGCTGGAAATAGTCGTGCTGGTGACTCTGGTAGTAGGCGGAAATTTCCTCATCGCTGGGCTCGGCGATATCGGCGAAGAGCTGATCGGTGAAACATTCCATGCGCAGCGAGGCGGTGGTTTCCTGGTGGATCTGCGCGTGGTGTTTTTCGATGAGTTCCCACGAGGCGCCATTGTCGCGCCACTGCCGCAGGGACTTTTCCATGGCGGATTTCACCAGCGATTCATCGAGTTTGGGAAAGCGTTTTTCGGCTTCTTGCGCGAGCAGGATGCCATCGATCACCTCTTCTTCGGCCTGGGCGAGAAATTCGTCATCGCGCTCGCAGCAGGAGACTTCGGTGAGCATTTCGGCAGTCGTCTTGATGCGCTGGAAGGCATCTTCGATCAAGGATGGATCGATGGGTTCCTGATTGATGACTAGCATGACGGGTGATTATTTTTCGGGCGGTTCGATGGGCGCGGGCGAGGAAATCATGGGCGCCATCGCGGCATAGTAGGCCTGATCGCGGGCCTCGAGTAAAGCGGAGTATTGTGCCAACTGGGCGGGCGAGAGAAGGGTGCGCAGTGCTTCGATTTTTTGCGTGCTGCTCTGCTTGCGCGCCTGGACGAGGGCCTGCATGGTGGTGGCGGGGTCGCTGGCCTGCGAGAGGGTTGCCTGGGCGGTGGCGGCCACGCTCATGGCATCGCCCACCGAGCCGAAGCCCATGGCATCGAAGGTCTCGGCATAGAGTCCGGTTTTATCGAGAAACGCGCTCTGGGTGGTGGTGGCTGTTTGCTGGAGCGCCTGGAGCACGCCGTTTTGTTGTTCCGGGCTGAGGTCGATTTTATCGAGCACGTCGGCGTATTCCTTTTGCGCGGTGGCGAGGGTGCGGTTCTGGTTTTGCTGCTGGCGGTAGGCGTTGAGCTTGGCGATTTGCTCGCTGCTGAGAACCTGCGCCAACGATTCGTTGAAGCGTTTTTCGACGACCTCGGCTTCCTCCAGCATGCGGCGGGGATCGATGCCCTTGCCGGGTGCGTAGATGTTGAGGGCGTCACGTTTTTGTTGGTAAAGCAACTGCATCGTCTGCTGTTGTTCCAGCGTGAGGCCTAACAATTCGGCGAGGCGCTGGACGTAGCCCTGGTCTTTCAAAGCGAGGCTGTTGCGGGCGGTGTCGGCGAGCTGGGCGCGGGCCTGGATCAATTCCGGTGGGAGCGGGATGCCTTCCTCCGTGTGCGTGGTGGGATCGAAGCCGCCCCTGCCTGCAGCGGGGCGATCACGGCCTGAGGCGCTGGAAGTGGAAATGCCGGTTGGTGATTTGTGGGACGCGGCGACATTTTCCCCTGCGGGCGACGATGGATTCGGTTTTACGAACCAGGCCAGCAGGAACCCGAATACGGCGCAAAGCGAGGGAATGAGGGCGGGGTGTTTCATCGTGGGCGGCATGAATGACGTTCGTTTGGTAAAACCACTGTGACACTGATACCTCTGAAATCACTGATTTTTTTCTGACTCCTGACTCCTGTCCGGCCGGGAGGCTCGAAGCCTCCGCCACGTCAATGCGTTCCTTGCGATTCGCCGGAGGCATTGCCGAGGGCGGCGAGTTCGGGGGGCAGGAATTTTTTGAAGCGATTTTTGTCGATGGCTTTCATGTAGGCTTCCTGAGGGGAAATGATGCCTTCGCGCAGCTTCGACCAGATCGATTCGTCCATGAACTGCATGCCCTCACCCTTGCCGCCGGTGATGACGTCGTTGAGCTTTTGCGTGGCACCTTCGCGGATGATGGCGGCCACAGCGGGTGTGGCGAACATGATCTCGTGCACGGCGGTGCGGCCCGGTTTATCGCAGCGGCGGCAGAGAAGCTGGGCGAGCACACCGCGCAGGGAGGCGGCGAGCATGGTGCGCACCTGCGATTGTTGATCGGCAGGGAACACGTCGATGATCCGGTCCACGGTTTTGCGGGCGTTGTTGGTGTGCAGGGTGCCGAACACAAGAAGCCCCGTTTCCGCGGCGGTGAGGGCGAGCGAGATGGTTTCAAGGTCGCGCATCTCACCGACGAGCACGATATCGGCATCCTCGCGCAAAGCGGCGCGGAGACCATCGGCGAACGAGGGCGTCTGGATGGGAACCTCGCGCTGGGTCAGGATGGAGCGCTTGTTGCGGTGTACGAACTCGATGGGCTCCTCAATCGTGATGATGTGGCGGGCGTAGTTCGTATTGATGTAGTCGAGCAGTGCCGCGAGAGTCGTGGATTTCCCCGAGCCGGTGGGGCCGGTGACCAGCACCAGACCCGAGCGCATGTGGCCGAATTCCTTTACTACCGCGGGGACTCCCAGGGACTCCAGCGACATGATTTCCGTGGGGATCAAACGGAACACGGCGGCGAGGCCGTTCTTTTGCTTGAGGTAGTTGCAGCGGAAACGCGAGGCCTCGTCCATGGCGTAGGCGAAGTCGAGGTCGCCGGATTTCAGGTATTTTTCAAATGCCTTGGGATCGCAAATTTCGGCGAGCAGGGAGCGGAAGTCTTCGCCGGAGAGGATTGGCTGATCGGGAATGGGCGAGATGCCGCCGTGGACGCGGATTTTCGGCGGTTGTCCTTCCGAGAGGTGAAGGTCCGAGCCTTTGGATTCGACAAGGTATTGGAAGTAGGCATCGATGCGGGCCATAGGAGAGAGAGGTGGGAAGTGAAAATTCTGTTAGGATTGGAAAAACGCGCGCATTTGGATTTTGTCTTCGGCGCGGTAGAGGCATTCCTCGGGAGTGATGACACCCTGGATGTAGAGGCGGCGCAATGATTCATCCATGGTGATCATGCCGACGTTTTTACCTGTTTGCATGACGCCGGGCAGCATGAAGGTTTTTCCTTCGCGGATGCAGTTTGCCACGGCGGGTGTGTTCACCAACAATTCGAGAGCGAGCACGCGGCCTGAGCCATCGGCCTTCGGCACGAGTTGTTGGGAAAGGATGCCGCGCAGGGACTCCGAGACCATGATGCGGATCTGGTCGCGCTGGTCCGTGGGGAACACATCGAGGATCCGGTCCAGGGTACGCGGGGCATTGCCGGTGTGGAGCGTGCCGAGCACCAAGTGTCCGGTTTCCGCAGCGGTGAGGGCGAGCTGGATGGTTTCCAGGTCGCGCATTTCTCCGACCATGATCACATCGGGGTCTTCCCGCAGGGCACCGCGCAGGGCCTTGGCAAAGGACTCGGTGTGCGAGTGGACCTCGCGCTGATTGACGTGGCATTGTTTGGAATCGAAGACGTATTCGATGGGGTCCTCCAGAGTGAGAATGTGGTCCTCGCGATCGCCATTGATGAAATCCACGAGCGCGGCGAGAGTGGTGGATTTTCCGGAACCCACGGAACCGGTGACGAGCACGAGGCCGTTGTGGTAGCGGGTGAGCGGCAGGATGTGGTCGATGGGCAGGCCGATGTCCTGGATCGAACGGATTTGCGTGCTGATGATGCGGAAGACCATGTCCAGCCCGAGACGCTGGCGCACCACCGAGGCGCGGAAGCGGCCTTCGCCATTGTCGTAGGCGAAATCGACGTCGCCTTTTTCCTCAAGACGTTTCCATTCGGATTCTCCGAGGAAGGATTTGGCGAGCATGAGGGCCTCTTCTTCCGTCAACGGCGCGTGATCATCCCAGATCGGCTGCAGTTGCCCGTTGCGGCGCCAGGCGGGAGGAAAGGCGGTGGCGAGGTGGACATCGGAGGCGCCGTATTCCTGGCCGAGGCGAAGGTATTGATCGACGTGATCGAGGACGGTGTGGGACATGAGGATTTTTTAGAGAATGGTTAGAGAAAATCAATCAGAGAAATGGCGTGAATGCGCCTAGCGCGGGCGCTGGGTGCCGCGCGGGAGAATGCGTTTTTGGGCTTCGTTCCAGAGCCAGGTTTTGATGGCGGGTTTGGCGAGGGTGATGGCCGTGGTGAGTGCGAGGCCGATGAGTCCCTTGCGCGGGCGCGGAACCGCGGCGGGAGCGGGAGGTTTTTTGCGGAAAAAGGAACTGACCAGCAAGCCGAACGCCGTGGAGCCGGCGAACCACAGCGTGCGGTTGTTGCGAATGTTTTCATTCAGCCGCGCGGGCAAGTCCATGCGATGGCGCAGCGTTTGCAAATGGCCTGCGAGTGCTTGACGCGCGGCATCGTTGCGCTGGATCAGTGCTTCGAGGGCGGCGTTTTGAGGCTTTGCATCCATAGTTTGTCTTTATGAAATTCTGCGCGGGTGAGGGGAAATACGGGCGGGCCGGGGCGCTTGAGCCGCGCGGCAAAAATCCCGGCGAGGACGGCGTGGACCAAAGCGAACAGCAGCGCGCAGCACCACCAAGACCACTGGGTGAAGTGGTGCAGCACACCGATGAGTCCGGCGAGCAGACAGAGCCACCCGAGCACCGCGGTGCAGGTCAGCAGAATGACGTCACGGGTTTTCTGCGCGGCGAGCTGGGCGGCATCCTGTGATTCCAAGCGAATGAGCTCAATGCGCGAGGCGGCGAACTCCGCGATGGCGGATTGCCAATCATGCACGGCAGCGGGGTGATCCGCAGCCGGTTCTGGAGATGCCTCACTCATGAAACGTGGCGTTTTAGCGACGGGCGATCAGACCGATGAGGAATCCGATGCCGAGGGCGCCGAGCACGCACTTGGTGGGATGCTCGCGGATGTAGTCCTCCGCGGTGGTGTGGACTTCGCGCGCGCGTTCGCGGGTGTCGGTCCACTGTTCCTGGGCGACTTCGCGGAAATGAGCGGCTTTTTCCGTGGCGCTGGTTTTCAGAGCGATGGCTTTTTCGGTGGCCAGTGTGCGTGCCTCGCGGGCTTTTTCCGTTGCTTGATCGCGGAACTGGGTGGCGGTCTCGAAGGCTTTGTCCTTCAGCGCGCCCGCTTGGCCGGCGAGATCTTTGATTTTTTCCTCGGCTGCCACACGCAGATCGTGGGCGGCTTGTGAGACCGAGGGTGCGGGGGCGAATCCAGCCTGTGGATCAAGGCTGCCGGCATTGGTAGGATAGGGGTCATTCATGATCGTAGGTGTGGGATGTTGCTATGATTTGTCGAAGACATTCATGCCATGGATGCCGGGGAAACGCAAGACACAGTTTTGCCGACAGTGGAAAATCGTACGCCCGAAAGTGCGGTTCCTGTGCACGAGTGCCGATTTTTCTCGACGATGGGCCGCGTATCGCCTTTACCTATGGCTCTCAAATTATGAAACTATTGACGATCTTGCTCGGATTCACGCACTGCGCTACGGCGGCGATTCACCCCTTGTATATCGGCACGCGCACGGATCGCGAGAGCAAAGGGATTTATTTGGCGGAGTTCGATGACAGCACGGGCGCGCTCAGCCAACTGCGCCTGGCAGCGACCTACAAGGACCCCGGCTTTCTCTGCCTGCATCCGCAGAAAAAACTGCTCTATTCCATCGGCGCGCGCGCTGACGGCACGGGCACGCTCGCGACATTTGCGATCGAAAAAAACCACATGCTCACTTTTGTGGGCGATGTTCCCTCCGGTGGCAAGGGCCCCTGCCACCTGGCGGTCGATCCCAGCGCGCGCATGATCGCGGTGGCGAATTATGGCAGCGGTAGCACGGCTAGCTTTTTGTTAGACAAAAAAGGCATCCCCTCCGAATCGGTGACGCTCCTCCAGCATGAGGGGAAAAGCGTGCACCCGCAGCGCCAGACCGGCCCGCACGCGCATGGTGTGTATTTTTCCGGCGAGAGCCTGTTGGTGCCGGATTTGGGGTTGGACCAGACCTTGCTCTATCGTTTCGATCCCGCGACCGCCGTGCTCACCGCCGCGCAACTGCCCTTTTTCTCCTCCGCCGCGGGCGATGGTCCGCGCCACCTGGCGATCCATCCGCAGCAACCCTGGGTCTATGTGGTCAATGAGCTCACCAATACCGTGACGCATTTCCTGCGCGAGGGCCAAACGTTCACCGCGCAAAAATCCCTCACCACGTTGCCCGCGGATTTCACCGGCGTCAATACCACGGCGGAGATCGAGATCCATCCGAACGGGCGCTTTCTCTATGCGTCGAATCGCGGCCATCACTCGATCGCGGCCTTTGCCATCGATCAGAAAACGGGAGCCCTCAGCGAGCTGGGAGCCCTCGTGACGGATGTGAAAACACCCCGCCATTTCGCCGTCGCACCAGGAGGAGCTTTCTTGCTCGTCGCAGGACAGGATTCCGACAACGTGCAGGTGCTCGCCATCGATCCGCAGTCCGGCAAGCTCGGCAAGACCGGTCACACACTCGCGGTTCCCTCGCCGATTTGTTTGCTCTTTGCCAAGCCCTGAGCGCAGCGGCAGGAAATTTTTTATGCGCGCAAAGCAAGGCCCGACAAGGGATTGCGGCTCAAACACTCGTTCCATCGCAAATCCTCTTTGATTTTTCTCCCGCAATTCTTCATACTCACCGCCCCATGGCTACCAAACCTGCACTCGGAAAAGGACTCGGCGCGCTGATCAAAAAGCAAGCGAGCGCGAACTCGATTCCCGAGGCGACGATTTCACCGGACGAACGCAAGCTCGTGCGCGATGTCGCCCACGCGCAAGTGGTGCCCAGCCCGCTGCAGCCACGCAAGCATTTCGTCGAAGCTCCGCTCGATGAACTGATGGAGTCCATCCGCCAGCACGGCATCATCCAGCCCTTGATCGTGCGTCGCGTCGGGGAAACTCTGGAGTTGATCGCAGGAGAGCGGCGTTGGCGCGCCTCCGGCAAGCTGGGCCTGGCGACGGTGCCCGTGATCGAGCGCGAGGCCTCGGATCGCGACGTGTTGGAAATGGCACTCATCGAGAACCTGCAACGCCAGGATCTCAACCCGATGGAAGAGGCCGCCGGCTACGTGCGCCTCGCGAAAGAATACGCGCTGAAGCAGGAGGAAATCGCCACGCGCGTCGGCAAGTCCCGCGCCAGCGTGGCCAATGCCATGCGCTTGCTCGATCTCCATGAAGACGTGCAACTGCAAGTCGCCCAGGGCCGCGTCAGCGTGGGTCACGCCAAGGCACTGCTCTCGCTGAAAGACCAGGCGTCACAATTGTTGGCCGCCGATCAAGTCCTGCGCAAATCCCTCACCGTGCGCGCCACCGAAAAGCTGGTGCAGGAAATTTCGAATCCCCCCGCCGTCAAATCGAAAAACGGCACCGCCAGCGCCACAACCCCGCGCGATCTCGAACCGCATCTGCGCGATTTGGAAAACCGCCTGCGCACGCTTTTCTCCACCCAGGTCTCCATCTCCCACGCGCCGAAAAAAGGCCGCATCGAAATCGAATACTACGGCAACGACGACCTCCAGCGCATCCTCGAGTTGTTAGGCGTGGATGAATGAACCTTTTTCCCGCCATGAAAGTGCTGCCCTGTTTGTTCCTCTTGCTGGCGGTATCCTGCCAGAAAAAAACGCAGGCCTTGCCGCCCGTGACGGTGGTGACCGAGCAGCGCGCCGAGCCGGACTGGAGAAAGCACGCGCTGCTCACCTATGAAGTCGTCAAAGAATTTCCCCACGATCCCACGGCCTTCTCGCAGGGCCTGCTCATGTCACAAGGGCAGTGGGTGGAAAGCACCGGCGGCAATGGCGCGACCAGCATACGCCGCGTCGAAAAAGATACCGGCCGCGTTCTGCTGAAAAAAGATCTGGCGAACGATTTTTTCGGCGAGGGCGTCGCCGAGCTGAATGGCAAATTGTATCAACTCACCTGGCAAAACCAGCAGGGATTCGTCTATGATGCGAAGACCTTGCAGTGGCAGAAAAACTTCGCCTATCAGGGCGAAGGCTGGGGGCTCACCACCGATGGCAAGTCGCTCATCATGAGCAATGGCAGCGAGCGCCTGCGTTTCCTCGACCCCACCACCTTCCGCGTGCAACGCGAGGTGACGGTGCGCCGCGAGGGCAAGCCCGTGACGCAGCTCAACGAGCTCGAATTCATCGAGGGCGAGATCTTCGCCAACGTGTGGCACAGCGAGGAAATCCTGCGCATCAATCCCGCGGACGGCACTGTCGTTGGCGTGATCGACCTCACCGGCATCGATGCCGCATCGCCCCGCCGCGACCCCGAATTCGTCCTCAACGGCATCGCCTACGATGCCGACAAACGCGAGCTCTTCGTCACCGGCAAATGCTGGCCGAAGATCTATCAGATCCGCCTGGTGGAGAAGAAGTGATTAGAGAGCAAAGCTATCGCTCGTGGCAGTAGAAATATAGTGTTTCGACTTGCAACGTACCTATCTTCGCTCAGTATCTGTACGTCTGCGCAAGGGCAATAGGACTTGAGCACCCTCGCACTACGCAGTTAGCAATGACCGCAACATTGCTGCCAAACCTGCCGAAATGCCGGGGAGGCAGCGGTCCCGCTCAGCGGGATCCAAGCCGCTTCCTCGGGAGTGGCCAAAGGCCGTTGCGGCCGACGTAGTGCGGCTTCTCAACTCCCCGTCCACCTGTGAGGAAATCATTCTAATACACTACGCCACAGATGAAAACCATCCTCATCCTCCCCATGCTGCTTATCGGCGCAATTACTGCCGAAGAAGAAAACTCACGCGCCACACTCATCGCTCCCATCATTCGCGAGCCGATCAAAGAGCAACCACCCGAGCCCGTCTTGCAGCTCGACATCGCGCCCGAAAGCGTCATCGAGAATAAAACTTTCACCGCCGACGGCCAAAAGATCACCCTGGAAGAAATCACCCCCATCACTCTACCGCCGCTGCCGGAACCGCTACCACAGAAACCTCAGACGCCGGAACAACTCGCCCGCCGCGCGGAACTCGCTGCGAAAGCTCAACTCCACCGTTCTCTCTTACTTTCCTGCACCGTCTATGACGGCACCAACACCCTCATTCGCGGAATGACCCGCGAGAAAAACGTTTCCCGCCCCTGGGAAGTATGGAGCAACGTTAATTTCCGTCATTTCAACACCTTCCGCAGCTTCCAAAAAAAAGGCATCACCTACAGCTTGCTCTTCGGCATCGGCGAGGAAAACACCGCCAGAACCGCCGCCCGCTATGCCCGTGCCGGAAAAACCTACACTCCGCCCGTCATTCCCGAGCTACCCGCCGATCCCACCACATCACCTCAGTTCATCGTCACCAAAGGCAACCCCACCGCCGAAGACCTCGCCCCCATCATCGGCCTCCACGAAATCTACCAAGACCATCACAAAGACCTCATCAGCGAATACATCCGCATCAAAGCCCTCCAAGAAAAAGAAGCAGCGGAACGCCTCGCTAATCCACCCGATCCCAAACCCGACATCGTCATCCAACACTGGACCGTCACCCCCGATGCCCCAGTCGCCCCCACCAAACTCGAAATCATCCCCACCAAAACCGAAGAAGGAGAAAGCAAATGAAAACTCCCTCCCACCTTCGCGCCCTTAGCAGCTTGCCCTTCGTAGCCTTTCGGCGAAGTAGGGTCTTCGCGATCCTTGCGGCCATATCCGCATTCCACGCCCACGCCATCCTCGACACCAACAACAACGGCCTCAGCGACCTCTGGGAAAAACAACACAACAACGGCACACTCTTCCCTAACACCTTCCTCGCCACAAACGACGAAGACCAAGACGGCTGGGCTAACGCCCAAGAGGCCATCGCTGGCACAGACCCATTACAAGCCAACCCGCCCGATGGCATCGTCGCCATCACCATCACCCCCAGCCTCGTCCCCGGAGCCTTCACCCTGACATGGCCCACCCTCATCGGAAAAAACTACCAACTCAAAGTCAGCACCGATCTTGTCACGTGGACCAATCTAGGCACCCCGATCACCACCAGCCAAAACACCCACACCATCGGCCTCAACACCACCCAGCCCGATAACTCCATTCCCACAAACGTCTTTTGGCAAGTCGCCGTCACCGATCTCGATAGCGACCTCGATGGCCTCACGAATTCCGAAGAAATCGCACTCGGTACTGATCCTTTCAGCGCTGATACAGATGGCGATGGCATACCGGATTCCATTGAAATTGAAATTGGAACAGCCCCGATCAACTCTGATTCTGACAACAACGGAGTCACTGATGACGAAGAAGATTCGGATGCCGACGGCTTACAAAACAGTGTTGATGCTGATCCGGCAGACAACGTGGTCAACTGGCAAAAAACAGGCCGCCCGACTTTTGCCGTCATCGAAATTCCCGTAACAAAGCCCGAGGAACTCCACTACGTCGATCACAGTCCAAACGGAACCATTTTATTCAGACGGACGCCACCTGACTTTCAATACTCCGCAGTCATCATTGATAAAGAAAGAAACGTGCGCGAGAAAGACTTCATCTGGGTGACGCATCTTCACGGTGATCTTGTTCCACTCAGACAAAGCACAGACACCAGTGACTGTTCGCTTTACGATCCCCTCACTGATACCTTCCACCCTTGGGAATGCCCCACCAACTATGAAGACATGATCTCCGATGTGCGCGATGGACTTCTTGTGGGCATAAATTGGCTGAATCACTCAATCGACGAACTAATGCGAATCAGCCCGAATGGCACGGCACTTCCTGGGCAGGATACGCAAGCCAGCACAGCGCGAGCCACCATCGATAAGGAAGGAAACATCGTAAGTAATAGCCATTACTGGAAAAAAGAATCGAATGGAAACTACATGGCAAAACTGCTTCCCAATTCGGCAGAGACATATACCACAGCCACAACTGCCGTACACAAACAAGTTATGGGAGGAGTAGAAAAGCAATGGACGCTCGTCTCAAGGCCAGGAATTGCCGGCTTGGTCGTATCTCAAGACGGCGGAGCATTTGCCGCTGCCACAAAACGCTTTGGCACAAAAAGCTTTCGTGCCGTTACCCGCCAAGGGTGGATTTTTGACGAAAATTTTAACGTTTGGAATGGTCTTCGCTGGGAACCGCTGCTCTATATCCTCGGAGAAGATTACAGTGAAGCGGAACTCTTAGGTATCAATGATGAAGGTTTGGCCGTTGCAAAAATCAAAAAGGGTAATGGACCTTTGAGAATCGGGTTACTTGTGCCGGTTGAGATACAGGTAAAAGATGATCCAAACGATGTATGGGTTAACGCTAACGAGCTGAAAGTTGCCAAGTGGGAAAATGCGTTCTCAGAAAACGAATTTAGAAATGAGCACCCTGAAGGTATGAGTGGCATTTATACAGATGTAGATCGCTTCAGAATTCGTATAAATACAGAGAACTTACCTGAGGAGTTAAGAAAAGTTTTCGTTTCGACCATTGGTGCTAGCGAGGCCGAATATAATGATAATGCGACAGAGGTGAGGCTAGAACGAGATGTTAATCCCTATGGCCCATCAGATGGATTTATATCGAAGCCAATCATTCTTGTAGCTGACACCGTTGATAACAAATTCAAAAACGATAATCAGCTCAACGACCAAACGCATATAGCAGCATTAGGAAGTCATGCAGAATTTCGCATTAAGCAAGCGAATGGTGATCTCGTCGGCAGATTGCCAGTTCACAAGAAAAAAAACGTTCATGTTGACTTGATTCTTCTTTGGCAGGGAGAAAATGGACCGTCTGAGTTAGCACTCGATAAGATGGTGGAAGACATAAAAGTGACCAGGGAGATATATGCTCAAGTGGGAATTGATGTGCATTTTACAACTGGTGCTTATCAAGTAAATTCGAGTGTAGATTTAAGCGACGGATTGACATTAAGCACTGAACAAAATCCAGGTGTTTTGCATACAGAAGGAGAAGTTATCCTCAATGCATTTGGAACTCCGAATAATCAAACTGATGTGATCGGTCTTTATATTGATGGAAGAATTTATTCTGCTAGTAGCCGCGGCGGCGAAGTCCAAGGCACGGCCTTCTGGGATAATGCAGAAGTTATGCCACATGCAGATTATCCTAATAGTTATTGGAGTGATACTGTTTCGGCAACTTACAAAGGCAATTTTCTAATTAGTACTTCACGACTTAGTAAAGCTGTACTAGCTCATGAATTAGGTCATGTTTTAGGTCTTCTACATCCTAATGATGAGAAGGTGCCAGAGTATCGCCAGGCGAAACGCAATCTTCTTACTGATGGAGTCAGTTATGAAGATTCATACCGTAATGACACGAAGAGGTTGATGCTCTTTCAGGAAAAAAGGATGCACAATAGTCAATTTATCAAAAACACTAATAATAATTAAATACAATGATTCGATATATACTAATTTTATTTGCCTGTTCTTGTATTGTATTGGAAGCTAATCCTAGTGATTTAGAAAGATTCAAGCCACAAATCAACAATGAACAGCGTTACCAAGATCTTTTAGGCGATCCTTTTAATAAAAGGTTTTTGAGTGTTACGCTGGATATACGATCTTATGCTGGTGATGGGACATACGCCGTACTCAACCTTGATGAATTTAAATGGTGTCGTGAACAGGGTGTTAAAGCGCTGCCACTGATGCTGGAAGTTCTCAAGAGAGAGCCTACTCCCGATGCAGGAGATAGTGGTGAAATCTGGTTTAGTCTCAGATTCAAATCGGCGGCACTACTATGGATCAGAGATTTCCCCGCAGGTGATGCTCAGCCATTTCTTGAAGAAGTGCGGCGGCAACTGCCAGCATGGTTAGAACGTCAAATTGCCAATAACGATTCGCATACTGGCTTCATCTGTGATGCTTTGGAGCTATTAGCAAGAGAAGGGGATGCTACAGATATACCACTTATTGAGTCATTTCTCAATGATGCAAACCCGACCAACAAATTTAACGCTCAAAAAAACCTCACCAAGCTCAAGGACCGACTCGCCAAAGAATCAGAAAATCAAAAGCGAAGCAGCAATAGAAATACTAGCCAACGAAATTCCCCAGATGGCTCGTTCACAGGTGATGTGGAGGAAAATGAAATAGCTGGAGAGAAAAAATTTAGTATGCAGAATGTCATTTTATCTTTTCTGTTATTCGGTATACTGATTGTGCTCGCAAGAATGCTGAAAAAATACAAAAACACTAGTGAGTAGTGGGAGCTTAACTTACCAGGAGCAAAAGCACCATGAAATACAAAATTTCAATAGGCATCATTTTACTAGGCGTAGGCGTTGCAGTCTTTAAATTATGGAATAATACTCCAAAAACACACAGTATGAGCAACACGCTAAACAAAGAGCAAAAGCAAGTGAGCCAACAGAAGGCAATCTCAGATTCTACGTTCCAAGCCAATGAACCAGAATTCGACTACATGTCAGTTCTCAGCGAAGCGGAAGAGGCGCATGTGAAATCAACGGGACATGTCTTCACTGCGGAAGAGATCGAGAAGCTCAAGAGAAAAAAAACTCGGAAAAGATATTGAAGAATTCATAACAAAAACTCCTGAAGAATGGATGGCTATGTTGTAAGAGTCCCCGCAGGTGAAACAGATTGAAATGAGAGGTTTTGGTGTCTAGAAAGCAAACGAAACGATGAAAAAGAGCCAATACACAGAGAGCCAAATTGTTGCGATCCTCAAAGAAACCGATACGGGGATGAAAGTCGCTGAAGT
>CANHQJ010000031.1 GCA_947462875.1 Verrucomicrobiia bacterium | reverse complement strand
GCGGGCGCTCCTCCGCTACGCTCCGAAGCGCCCGCAGGGGCAACCAAACCAACCACCAAAAACAAAGCCGCTATGGTGTCTCAATTATGAGGCAACGATCCCGATCATTCAGGAACCTTTGGGTGTGCTCGAATTATGAGGCAACAGGTTTATCATTGGTGAAATCAGGCGGCATGAATCGTGCGCACCATGCGAAAAAAGGAATCGCCAAGCTTCAGGGAGCGGGGCATAAGACGGGCGTGACGAAGGCGTTTTTATTGGGCGCGGGATTGGGGACGCGGTTGCAGCCGCTGACGCATCGACTGCCGAAACCGCTGGTGCCGCTGGGGCATCAGGCATTGATCAAGCATGCGTGGCAGGCCTGTGTGACGCTGGGCTGCGATGACTTTGCCGTGAACACGCATCATTTGCCGCGGATGTGGCAGGATCCGATGTGGGGTTGGGGTTGTGAGGACTGGCATGCGGTGCCGGAACAGGGGGGCAATGGGGAGGCGGTCGTGCTGGGGCATTGGCAGGGCACGGCGATCCGCTTGTTTCACGAGCCGGTGTTGTTAGAGACCGGTGGTGGCTTGCGCAATGTGCGCGAGTGGATGGGGGAGGAAAACGTGCTGGTGCACAATGGCGATATTTTTTCCACCATGCCGCTGGAGCAGTTGGTGGAAGCGCATGAGCGTTCGGGCCTGCCGGTGACTCTCGCGCTGCGCTCGGAGGGGACGGCAAAACACATCGCTTGTGCCGATGGCAAGGTAATCGATATACGCAATCGCCTCGGGAAAGCCGAGGGCACGCATGTGTTCACGGGCGTTTATTGCATGAATGCGGCGCTGTTCGATTTTTTGCCGGAGGAGACGGTGGTGTCGGTGATTCCGGCGTTTCTGCGTCTCGCGGAGTTGGGGAAAATCGGCTGCGTGGTGCTGGATGAGGGCGAGTGGTTCGATCTGGGCGAGCGCGAGAGCTACTTGCGGGCGCATCGGGAATTGTTGTTGGGGGATGCGATCCATCCGACGGCGGTGGTGGCGGCGGATGCGGTGATCGAGCGCAGTTTCATCGGTGCGGGCAGTGTGATCGGCGCGGGGGCGGAGGTCCGCGACTCGGTATTGTGGCCGCAGAGTCGTGTGGCAGCGGGGGCGCGGTTGCAGCACTGCATCGTGTATTCAGAAAATGTGATCGAGGGGGAACACTCCCACGCCGATCTCTGAGGCTCACTCCTTGGTCCACAATCGGGTATTGAGATCGAGCTCTTCCACAATCCGCAGAATGCTGATCAATTGCTCGGAAAACCCCTGGAGCTGATGCTGATCGTCCGCAGCGCGATCGGGGTCGCATTCGAACCAGTCGTGCCCCTGTGGAATCAAGAGATGCACATGACCGGCGATGAGCGATAGCTGGATCCCGGTGCCCCATGTTTCCCTGAGCTTCAGCAGTCGTTCTTGCATCGAAGGCGTGAGCAGGTAGTTGGCCTCCACGGGGTCGTTGGCGCGGACCTTGAAGGCTTGTTCAAAATCCGGATGTTCCAGACGGACCAAGTCGCCGGACAGGCCTTGCATTTTCCGCCCCAGCCAGCCGAAGGTCGACTCCGCGAAATCGGTCTCGATCAGGACGTAGCCGGAGAAATGCTTGTGAAATTCCGCCGTCAGAAAGATGCCGCGAAATACCGTGACCCAGCGGGTTTTCCTGCGCCCTTTGGAATCGGTGGATGTTTCACGGCGTTCGGCATGCACTTCGGAGAAGACGAGGGGTGTTTTGCCGATGTGGCCGGAAAACTGGTCTTGTCCGCTGTAGCGATCGATGCGCGAGCTGATAAGGCCGGTCTGTTCCAGCTCTGTCTCGCTGCGGTAGTGATGCGGCTGAAATACCATCTGCGGCGCGATGGCGGCCGTGACCCGGGTGTAGAGTTCGTTTTTGATGCCACTGCGGAATATCTCGCGGGAGTTGCTGAGAATGATAAATCGGCAGCCGACAATCAGCAGAAGTGTGACCACGACTGCGATGATAGTCACGACGGGTTCATTCGTGCTGCTGAGCGCTACCAGCGCCGCCACGCCGCCGAGGGCGCCGATGACGAGCGAAACGCGATTGGCCGTCTGTCGCTTCCGGTTGTAGTCCGCGCGCAATTGCTCCAGTGCCTGCACGGTGGGCTGAAGGTCTTGCAGGAGTTGGGGAAAATCGGGGACTCGCACGGGAAGTGAGGGATCAGAATTTGACATCGACGGGGTGGCGCTCGGCGACCGCGGCTTCGAAGGACGGCATGGGCTGGAACTGGAAAATCGAGGCGATGATCGAGGACGGGAACATGCCGATGCTGTTCTGGTAATCCATCACCGAGGCATTGTAGGCGCGACGGGCGGCAGCGATTTGTTCCTCGCACTCGCTGAGCTGGCGTTGCAGCATGAGAAATTGTTGGTTTGCTTTCAGATCAGGATAGGCCTCCGCGCGGGCGATGAGCAATTGCACCTGTTGTTGCAGCATTTCCTCCTGCGTCCATGAGGCACCTGGTTGCGCCACGTTGGCTCGCGCGGCGGTGACGGCTTGCAGTAAATCGCTTTCATGCGTGGCATAGCCTTTGACCGTCTCGACCAGATTCGGGATCAGATCGAAGCGCCTTTTCAACTGCACATCGATACAGGAAAAGGCATAGCGCACCTGGTTGCGGCGATTGACCAGAGTGTTGTACATCATGACCACCACCAGCAACAGAATGACCAGTGGAATCACAAGCAATAACAAACTCTCCATAACGGCGAGCAGTGGAGCAGATTGCGCGGACTTTGACCATTCCAAGATGAGGACAATTTTCCAATGGTGCGGATGACACAAAAATGAAAGCCCATGATGAGATTCGCCGTAGATAGCAGTTGCGCGCCTCGTTTTCGGCGATACCTTCCGCACACCACTCCCACGCACCATGAACTCCCGACGCATGTTTCTGAAAAGTCTGGCATCCACCTTGGCCTTGCCCATGCTGGAGCCCTTGCGCGCCGCTACGGCAGCGGCAGCTCCCGGTTCGCCGCTGCGTTTGGCCTACATCTATTTGCCGAATGGAGTGAATACGAAGCTCTGGTTTCCTACCGGTTCGGGGAAAAATTACGAGCTTTCCCCCTCGCTCGCGCCGCTGGCCAACGTGCGCGATCATTTCCAGGTGATCAAGGGATTGGCCCTCGATAAGGCCCGTGCGAATGGTGATGGTGCCGGCGATCACGCGCGTGCCAACGCCACTTTTCTCACCGGTTGCCAAGCGCGCAAGACCTCGGGGGCCGACATCCGCATCGGCGTCTCCGCGGATCAGATCGCCGCGCGCCAGATCGGCAACATGACACGTCTGCCCTCGCTGGAACTCTCCACGGATGAACCGCGGCGTTCCGGCAATTGTGATTCCGGTTACTCCTGCGCCTATCAATACAACCTCGCCTGGCGCTCGGATACCACTCCGGCACCGCCGATGCGCGACCCGCGCATGGTGTTTGAGGCGCTCTTCGGATCGAAGGATGAAAAGGGCAATGCCGAGCGCCAGCTTCGCAAAAAATCGGTCCTCGACTTCGTCATGGATGACGCCAAGCGCCTGCAATCGCGTGCCACGGGAGCGGATAAAAACAAACTCGATGAGTATTTCACCTCCGTGCGCGAGATCGAACAACGCATCGAGCGCGCCGAAAAACACCGCAAAGAGCGTCCGGAAATCGACGTGCCGAATGGCGTGCCTTCTTCCTATCGCGAACACATCCGCGCGATGTATGATCTGATGCTGGTCGCCTTCCAAACGGACAGCACCCGCATCGCCTCATTTCTGTTAGCCCACGATGGCTCGAACCGCACCTTCCCCGAGATCGGTGTGAACGAGGCGCACCACGGGATCTCCCACCACCAGCGCGATGAAAAACGATTGGCGCTGATCGCGAAGATCGATGAATACTACGCCGCCGAGTTCGCACGCTTCCTGACGAATCTGAAAAATACCAAAGAAGGCGATGGCAACATGTTAGACCATTCGATGATCGTTTACGGCGGCGGCATCTGCGATGGAGACCGCCACAATCACGATCAATTGCCCATCATTCTGGCCGGTCATGGCAATGGCAGCCTGCAAGCGGGTCGCTTGCTCGAAGCGCGTGCAGACACGCCGTTGACCAACCTGCACCTGTCCCTGCTCGATCGCATGGGCGTGCAAGCCGAACGCATCGGCGACTCGACAGGCAAGCTGGACGTGTGATGGTGGCAGCGCTTTCCCAGCGCCAAGTCATGTTTCAGCCATGAGGCGAAACATGAAAAGAGATTCCTGATCATTCATCGGCCTGCTTCTTCTTCCGCTTCTTTTGACCGGAAGGTTCGGGACCATCGCTGTTGGCTTTGCCTTCACCCCACAGTGGCGGGACATTCGATTGGTTCCAGGCATCCCACTTTGCCTGCAACTCCTTGACCTTGTCCGGCATCGCCGCCGCGAGGTCGTTTGCCTCGCCGATGTCCTTGGTGAGATTGTAGAGCCTGGCTCCCTTGGGTTGATTCTTCTGCTTTGCTGCGCCGGAATCGGCCATAGGATCGTAGCGGACCAATTTGTAATCGCCGGCGCGGATCGCCATTTGCTGGCCGAAGCGCCAGTAGAGCGCGTCGTGCGGCGCGCCGCTCTTTTCCCCGGCAAGAAAGGGGAGCAGATCGACGCCCTCGACTTTGTCGGTCTTGGCTCCGCCCAGCGTCAACGCGGTGGCGGTGAGATCGAGCTGAATCGCCGGTTGTTCGTAAACGCCGGGTTTGATTTTGCCGGGAAAGGCGACGAGAAACGGAACGCGGATACCGCCTTCCAGCGTGCTGCGTTTGCTGCCACGCAGCGGATCATTGCTTGAACCGTTCGTGGTGGTGCCTTGCATGGTGGGCCCGCCATTGTCACTGATGAAAGCGATGAGGGTGTTTTGTTCGAGGCCGGTGGCGGCGAGTTTTTTTCGCACGACACCAATCGCATCGTCCAGCGCCAACATCATGGCGGCGTAGGTGCGGCGTTTTGTGTCGGTGATGTTGGCAAACTTCGCCAAGCGTTCGTCGGTGGCATGCATCGGCGTGTGAACCGCATTGAAGGCCAGATAGAGGAACCAGGGATGGTCCTTGTTCCGATCGATGAAAGCGACCGCCTCACGGCCGAAGGCATCGGTCGTGTAGTCCATTTCCTTGACCGGATCCGTGCCGCGCAGAATGCCTCCGGCCTCGAAAAAACTGTGCGCGCCGCCGAGAAATCCGAAGAACTCATCGAACCCGCGTTGCTGCGGATGCGGTCCCAGATGCCACTTGCCAACGAGACCGGTGGCGTAGCCGACCTCCTTGAGCCGGTTGGCGATCGTGGTCTCGGTCAATGGCAATCCGGATCCGCCGCCGCCGGGATTGAACTCGTGGCCGAAGCGGGTCTGGTATCTCCCTGTCAGCAACCCCGCCCGTGTTGGAGAGCAATACGGGCCACTGACATAGCCATTGGTGAAGCGGACTCCGGCCGCAGCCAGCGCGTCGAGGTTCGGTGTGGGGATGTCTTTGCAGCCATGGAAACCCACGTCCCCGTAGCCCATGTCATCGCCAACGATGAACAAGATGTTCGGTTTGCTCGCGGGCTTCGTTGAATCGGCAGCCTGTAGCGTGGCCAGCGGTGCCAGCGGTGCCAGAAGCAGGGTAAGGATGATAAAGCGGATACGGTTCATGGCTTGTAATGGATTTGTTCGGTCTTGTGTTTTTAGTGTGCTGCGGACGGACGATCCTTTCATGGCTGACTGTTTCCTTGTTTTCGAAAACGTTGCAACAGCGCGGAAAGACGCTGGGCCACGGCCGGATGATCGCCAATCACGTTCCGCTGCTCGGCGGGGTCGTCCTGAAGGTTGTAGAGTTGGGGCGTGGAATCGGATGGCCGGTTCTTCGCGGGACCGGGTTTGCCAGGCTTGCCCTCGATCCATTTCCACGGCCCCTGACGGACCGCGAAGGTGCCGTCCGAGCTATGCAAAATCATCGACTCGCGCAGCGGTTGATCGTGCTTCTCGCCGAGCCAGGCGGGCAGGACGTTGAAACTGTCTTCACCGATCGGTTTCTCACCGACCAACACGGCCGTGGTGGCGAGCGTATCAGTCAAGTTGATCATTTCATCGCAGACCGTGCCCGCCGGGATCTTGTTAGGCCAACGGATCAGGTAGGGCACGCGAAACCCTCCTTCGTAAATGCTGTGCTTGCCAGCGCGCCACGGACCGTTCATCCGCAAGCCGGCCTCGATGGCGATCGCCTGCCCGCCGCGGGTGTTTTTGTTCTCGCCCCCATTGTCGCTGGTGAAGAGGACCAGCGTGTCGTTGGCGATTTGCTGTTTATCGAGGGCATCGAGGATGCGCCCGACGCTGCGGTCCAGCTCGTGGATCCAGTCACCATACAGCCCGGCCTTGCTCGTGCCCTTGGTGTGAACGGAGGGGGTGACCGGTTCGTGAGCGGCCACGGGTGTGAAGTAGAGGTAAAACGGTTTGTCGCGCTTCTGTTGTTCGATCCAACCCACGGCCTTATCGGTGAGCACCTCCATCACGGTCGAGTCGTCGCGCTGCGGTGCGTCGAGCCCCATGAACGGGCGACCACCGTAGTAATTGCTGCCGAATGGCATCAGCGTTGCCGAGCGCAATCCGGCCACCATCTCGCCATCCACGAAAACGCCGGTAAGGTCGCCGTGGTTGGACGGAACGCCGAAATGATAGCCGAAGCCGATGTCCTGCGGGCCGGGGCGGAGTTTGACAGTGAAATCCGCCGGAGAGGTTGCACCATAGCCGAGATGCCATTTGCCGATGGCGGCAGTGGCATAGCCGTTGCGCTGGAGCAACGATGCGACCGTCGTGCGGTTGGTTTCGATGTGCAAGGGATCCTTCACGTTGAGCACTTGTTGTTTGAGTGAGGTCCTCCAGCAATACCGTCCCGTCAACATGCCATAGCGCGTCGGCGAACAGACGCTCGACGGAGTGCAGGCATCGGTGAAACGTCGGCCCTCGCGCGCGAGCCGATCGATGTTCGGCGTGCGCACCAGTTTGCCATCCGCGCCATAGCAACCGGCACTGCCGTAGCCGAAATCATCGGCGAGAATCATGATGATGTTCGGCTTGCTGGCGGCTCGGGGAGTCGCGTTATCGCCATGCGCCCATCCCGCAACCATCGCGATCACCATCAAGCTTCTGAGTAACATACACATGTCGATGACACGGTTCTACTTTTCATGGTTTCCGCTGTAAAGGATAATCAAGGAAGCCCGCATCGTCCGCCATCGCGGGAAAAGTTTATTCATCCCGCGTACCGACGGTACAACCTCTTACCAGCATAGTGCAAAGTACTAGGAAAAGTGTAACCCATTCCATCCAAGCCCTGTAGGGGCGACCTACCAACGCAGCTGCCAAATAGCCTTTATAATTCTCCCACTAATTTGACAAATATCTTCTGGCTACAACACTCACCATTGTCTAGACCCTAGCCCGACCAATTCCACTCCTATTTCCATCATTTGCAAAAAAATTGACATTCCATTCCGGACCGACTTACAATCCCCACAGCATTAGCCATTGTAATGCTTCCGGAAATAATCCCCTCACATCCTAAACAATATGAAAAAAACATTATCTATTGTTTCCATTGGTTTGCTTCTCGTAAGTTGCGGTGGTAGCATCACCCCTGTAGATACGACCAATAATAATACGCCCAATACCACGAAAAAAGATCAGTCCATTGGGAGCAAAAAGAGAGTTACCGAAGAGTCGTTTGGCTCCTTGTCCCTCGGTCAGAAGCCATCTGAAGTAGTAAAAATTTTGGGTGAACCTGAATCCAAGGGTAAAAAACAGATGCAGGCGGCAACCGGCACGAGCGTGCAAGATTGGAACTATCCCGCCAAGGGCCTGACCATTACCATGGAGTTTGTTGGTTCGAATCAAAATGTTCACATGATCCGCGCCACTGAACCCTGCAAGTTCGCCACAGCTCGCGGGATCAAGATTGGAAGTGCAGAAACTGCGGTCAAGAAAGCCTATGCTAAAGAGGCAAGCAAACACGGTAGTGGTGGCGATAGCTTTCTTGTGGGTTCCCTCTATGATGGCATAAATTTCACCTTCAAGAACGGTATGGTGAGTGAAATAGTTTTGGGAGTCACTTCCGAGTGATCCACCATCCAGCGCGCCAACGGCGCCATGAGTCGTCAGCCCAAGGCAACGCCTTGGGTATGGCGTTTCCTCGAATGATAAGCCCTGTAGGGGCGGGACATGATCAGGAAGAGCGCGGGAGTGCCGCCCCGACAGTGCTCAGATTTGATGGGCGGAGAAGTTCTAGGGCGATGCCCTAGCTGACGAGTTGGTGCAGCGTTGATGCGCAAGAAATGAGGCAATGCATGAGTTGAGTGAATCAATGGATCGTCACTTCTCCCCACGCCACTGCAACAAATAACTCGTCACCGCCTGCCATTGTTCCGATGTCCATGTTTCATGGCCGGGCATGTCGGTGCCGGGAATGCCGAAGCGCACGACGCGGGCAATGCTCACGGCTTCGCTTTCGCCGTCGCGCTTGGCTGACCACATCCACGGTCCCTCGGCCAGATTGGCGGGGGCTTTTGTCAACTGCGCTGCGAGCATTCCTTGCCCGCGACCATCATAGCCATGACAGACTGCGCAGTGCTGCGAATACAATCGCTTTCCTAACACCACGTCACCTTGCGCCACCGAAGCGGGTTGCCACGCTTGACTCAATTGTTGCACTGCCGTGATGTCATCGGCGATGTCGCGTGTGAGATACGCGATCAAATCCGCGCCGCGCCCATCCTCAAACAAATGCGCATACGACGGCATCACGCTATCGGGCACCAGGTCGCGCGGGGCGAGAAAATGCAAACGCAGCCACGTCGCGGATCGACGTCCCGCCACGTGCGTGAGGTCAGGACCCTGACGGCGATTGCCGATCAAAACGGGTCGCTGTTGCAAGGCATCGCTTGGCTTTTTCGCCTCGCCCCACAGCGCTTCATCCATGCTCTGGGGGCGGATGTACTGCGAGTGACAATGAATGCAGCCCTCCGCTACATAGACTTGTCGTCCGCGTTCCACGGCTGTGGTGGTTGATGGTGGAGTTGAATTATTTTCTAACAGAAAAAATCCCACCAGTGCCAGAATCATCACCCAAGCGCCTTTTTTCACGCCACCGAACAAGCCGAGTAAAATCACACCACAGGCCACTATCACAAACCATACCGGCACGCGATGCAAGTTCTCCACCATGCCAATGCCCAAGCCCGAGCCGATCCATCCCGCAATCGCAAACACCCACGCCGCCCGTTGCCACGCCTGCGTTTTTCCCGAGAGCAACCCCGGCCAGCAGACGAGGGCCGTCGAATAAAACGATACCGCCACCGGATAAAAGTAGCCCGCCACCACACGTGTCGAAACATCATTCACCCACAAGGCTGCCGCGCCGAGAATCACCGCCGCCGCGCACAGCAATAATCGAAATTGCCCGCGCGCTAACATCCATCCCGCCAGCACCGCCGCGAAAAAATGCAGCCCGGCATTGATCCATAACTTCTCGGCACCCCACGTCGCTTTTTTCAAATCCGGTGCGTGCTGGATCACATAAAACGCCCCCGAGTCCATCCATACAAACGCGAGGAATACCAGCACGACCCACACAGCGCGGTGATTACCCGGTGCCTTGCTCACTTCACGCTTCAAAGGTGCAACATCACGCAACAACCAAGATGCACCAAACGCGACAAGGGCAAAAACCGCAGCGATTCCACACTGCTGCTGCGGTGTGGCGAGAAAAACGGCAGGCAGATTGCAAAGCGCATAACCCAGCCCCGTGCCGATCCCCACATACCAACAACCTTCCTTACGCGGCAGCCATTGCGGCAACAGCGCTGCCAAACACACCGTGACGGAACCTAACGACAATCCCATTAGTAAGGATGCGAATCCCAAGGACCACAGATCGTGGACCATCATCGATAGCATGGCCGCAATCATGCACCCCACCAACCCCATGCGTAAGAGGCGTATTCCTTGATCCCGCTGCGCGCAATAAGCCCCCGCGATGCCACCTGCCGCCATCATTCCCAGCACTGCCTTGATTCGCATTTCTCCGAAGCCCGCATGCTGCACGATTTCCAAAAACGCGAACTGCGAGAACAATAAAAAATACGCATACACTCCCGCGACCAATATCGCGGCAGCGATCCCCGTGCGTCGGGAAGATTGTGTTACTTCTGCCACCATCGTTGTTTGATTCCGATCAGTTGCACCAATGCCACGAACGCATCCGTCGCCGCGACCGAGAGCCACAATGGTTCGAGCGCACCTTGCACTACCTTGGTCACTACAAAACACGCGATCACCGCACGCACCAGCGCCGTCATTTTCCAAATCATTTCGCCCTCCTCAGGCGAGCGCCCGCGCAAGGCGAAAAAATAACTCGCGCCCACACCAAACACAAACGCCCCCATCCACGACAAAAAGATCCGCGCCTCGGCACCAATCGCTTGCAGGCCCATCAGGCGCAAGGTCAAGGTCGGCACAAACAGCAACAGCAACCCCGTGCAGGCATCCATCGCGCCCACACCCGCATTCCACCAAAATAATTTACGCTTCATCGTGTTTCCTTCCGTAGAAATTTCCCCACCACCACTGCCAGGAAACTCCCAGCATCACCAAGCCACACAAAAGTCTAACAACATACAGCGCCGTGCGCCACAGCGGCATTTCGCTCATCCACGAATACTCCGCGCCTTCCAGCCAACCGCAAGCGATCATCGCCATCACATACACGATCACCGCGCCCTGCCACAGCATCGCACCGGGACGCAACAGTTCGCTCATTTTTCTCCCCCCCAGCGCCACGCTCACGAGCAGCACATACGAACTGGTAAACCCTGCCATCGCCAGGTGCGAATGCGCCACCAGTCCGTTGGTGAATTTCATCCGATCCAAAATCCTCGGTAAAAAGTCCGCCCAACCTAACAACACGAGCGCGCCCCACCACAACAAGGCGGACCGACGCCAGAAAACGGTTTCCTTGGGCCAGGTGAAATCCGACCAGCAGCGCGGGATCAACCACACCCACGGAATCAATAAGGCGAGTCCGAGAATCTGTTCGATCTGACGATGTGTGCCACCGCGCCATTCTAACAGAATGAATGCCACAAACTCAAACACCCAGAAGGCCACATACCATCTTCCACTGCGCGGCGTTCCTGTGAGGCGAAAGGTGCGAGGTAACAGCAACAACAGTGCCACCACCGTGAGCGTGCTGCCTAACAGACTGGCTCCCGTCGGTCCGCCGGTGCTGGGATTGATCGGCGGATAGGTTTGCGGCGATGTCGTCAGCCACAGCGAAAATGGCACCAACGCCAATAAACCAAGTCCCAGGCCACGGAACAATCGCGCGCCCGAGGTCCACTCGCCTGTGTTTTTCCGCAAGGCTCGTGCCAACGCAATCCACAACCCCACCTGCGCGGCGAGAAACACCCACAGGGCAGGGCCTTTCCAATCGAGGAAAATTTTCCCTGACGAATGCCCCATCAACCACGACAATCCACCGCACGCCAAGGCCAGCGACCACAATGCCACCGCCCCTTTTGCCCACGCACTCGTCTTGCTGAAGCGATCCACTTCATACATCGAGAACAACCACGCAATCAGCGGCAGACTGGTCCAGCCATACAGTTGCCAGTTCAAATGCAGCGGCACCCAGCGACCATACGTGAATCCACCCGAAAAATTTCCTGCCTGAGGAAACACCAACAATAAAGCCATCACCACGCCGATGAGGTTCGCGAAAAACAACCACCCGAAGGCGTGTCGAATCGCACAAGAAATGGCCGGCCTATCCTTCATCAGCTCACGATTCTTCCATCGCGCATCTGCAAGACCCGATCACAGCGCTGTGCCATTTCCTTGTCGTGCGTCGCCATGACGAGAGTCTTGCCACCCTTGCGCACCAAATCCAACAGAAGCTGGAAAACGATCTCGCGATTCTCTTCATCCAGCGCTCCCGTCGGTTCATCGGCTAACAGAATTCTCGGATCATTCATCAGCGCGCGCACCAGCGCCCCGCGCTGACGCTCGCCACCGGAGAGCTCGCGCACCGAGCGATCGAGCCGATGCGCCACACCGGTCATTTCCGCCAGTTCGCGCATGCGCAGTTTCGCCGCCGCCATCGAGCCACCGACCGCAATCACGGGCACGAGGCAATTTTCTTCGAGCGTCAAGTCCGGCATCAGATGGTGCAACTGAAACACAAAGCCGATTTCGCGTCGCAGCAGTGCCACCTTTTCGCGTTCGCTCTGCCACACGCGCCCGTCGATGCGCACCTCACCACGATCACAATCCTCCAGCCCCGCGATCAAACTCAACAAGGTCGATTTCCCGCAGCCCGAAGTGCCGCACAAGGCGAGCAGTTCACCCGTTTTGACTTCGAGGCTCACGCCCTTGAGCACGGCGATTTTGCCGTCGTCAAAACTTTTCCAAACATCATCGATGACTATCATGGTATGGTTCCTTATTCGAATCGCAAGGCACTCGCCGGCTTCAGTCGCGCGGCATACCACGCGGGATAAATCGCGCCAAACAACGCCGTCAGCGCCGCCAGCACCGTCGCGCCCAATACTTCCTGCCAGCCCACGCGCGGCTCGATGTAACCCTGTAAGGCCGGCACTTCGCGCAGCAACCACAGCCCGCCCGTGCTCAAGCCCCAACCTAACAAAACTCCGATCAGCGAAACGATCAGCGACTCGCCAAAAATCATGCCCACCACCTGCGAACGCGAGAAGCCGCAGACGCGTGTGACGGCCAGTTCCTTGATGCGACTGAACACCGATAAAATCATCGTGTTCGTCACGCTCAATCCGCCTAACAGAAACGCGCATCCGCCGACCACCCAGGCCGTGGTTTTGAGAATCTTGAACTGCGAATACGTTTTGCTGAACTCATCGTTTTCCAAGGCCGTGAGTTTCGGATAGCGATCGGCGACCCAGCGTTTCACCTCTCCCGGTTCATGATTCGGTGCCAGCGCCACCGCGAGAATGCTGGCCACACCTTCCTTGTGAAAGGCATCCTGACACGCTTTCAAGGGCATGAACACGCCGCCGTTTTCAAAGCCGTTTTCCAATCGAACGATGCCGACCACCGGATAACGGTGCTGACCGAGTTCGACGCTTTCGCCGAGCTTGACTTCGAGGAAATCCGCCGCTCGTTCGCCGAGCACGATGCCATCGCGATCGCTCTGGAAATTCTCCACCGTGCCCTGCAGCCACTCGCCTTTTTGCAAGCGACCATCCTCCGCACGAATGCCGAAGCAAGTCACCACCGGGCGATCGGGCGTCGCGACGATGGCAAACAGCACGGGCTGCACGCTTTTCACAAACGGTTGCTGCGCCAACTCATCGGCGATCTCGACCTTTACATTGCTGAAAAACAAGTCGCTGACGTTTTTTTCAAACACCACCATTTCCGCATCACTGCGCAGGATCCGTTCAAACATTTTCACCGCACCACCAAGCAAGCCGACGACGCTGAGCATCGTCGCCACGCCGAGCGCAATGCCCGCGGCACCGATGGCCGTGCGCACACGATGCCGCCGCAGGTTGGTGAGAATCATTCGCAGAAGATGCATCATACAATATGGTTAGGCGATACCTGTAACGACCTTCGTCGTCATGGGCAAGGTGACACGGAGCATCGAGAGCATGCCCCAGCGCTCGGCATTGCCCGGAAGGCGCTCTTGCACGGCATCGCCGATGCGCATCATCTTGCGAAGGCGTTGCAAGGCGGCTTGGAAACCTTCCGCCGCCACGAGATTCGGCCGTCCCATCAATTCATCACGACCTGAGGACTTGCCACTGCTCTCTTCCGAAAGCATAACGTCTTTCAAGTCATCAACCGCCTGGTAGCTGAGTCCGCGCATGAGACCCAGTCGCTCCAGCAACTGGATTTCCCGCTGCGTGCCATTGCCGATCATCGCAGGCAATACCAAGGGCAAACGCAGGAGTGTGGCGGTCTTGCGACGAGCCACTTCCATCACATCATCGGCTGTCTGACCATCGCGCCAGCCGCAGAGATCATACGCTTGTCCGCCGACGAGGCCGGCGGTGCCGAGACATTCTTCGACGAGGGCCGATGCCTGCTCACGCCGTTCAGTGCTGCGGGTTTTTCCCACAGCTTGCCAGACGAGCGAGTAGCCGCGATTGATCAGCGCCAATGCCGCCAACATCGCCACCGCTTCGCCATGTGCCACGTGCAAGCAGGGCATGCCGCGCCGCAAACGCGCATCATCCATCGCGGGGAGGTCGTCGAAAATCAACGAGGCCGTGTGCAGATACTCGATGCCGCAAGCGAGACCGCGCGCGGTTTCCTCGGCGAGCCCCATTTCCATCCCCATCAGGTAAGCGATCAGGGCGCGTGTGAGAGAGCCGGGTTTGGCCAATACATCGCGCAGGGCGGCAGCGAGCCGCGGCTCGACTCCCGTCATTTTCCCCATTCCTTGTTGATACGCGGTGGCTACGATGCTACGCGTACAGGCACAACGGCGTGCCAACCGATCATTTGCATTCATCGTGTATTTCGCAAATGGTTAGATGGACGGGCCCTCCAGGTGGAAACGGATTTTCACCTTGGGATTGACAGTGAACACCAACATTTTGACGATGGGAAGACCATGGTCGGTGGTGTCGATCCATACCTCGCCATCGAGGCTGACGTTCTTGCCATCTTTTTTGGCAGTCACGGGTATGGTGATTTCTTTCGAGACACCCGCGATGGTCAGCGGGCCTTTGACGTATTGTTGGCCCTTGCTGTCCTTCCATTGGCCGCTCATTTTCCAGGAACCGCCGGGATTTTTAGCGGAGTTGAGCCAGTCGAGCATCTTTTTATCGCGGTCCGCTTCGGCAGAATCGATATCGGAAAATTTCCATGAGAGTTGAGCGGCTTTCGGCGTGAGAGTGGCGTCATCGCCGGAACACGAAGCGGTGAAATTTTTGAGTTGCGCTGTCCAACTGTGGCCTGTGGCCTTGCAGTCGATTTTGAGCCAGCTTTTTTGGGTATCGACTTTCATCGTGCCAGCGGAAGCCATGGTCATCATGGCGAGGAGAGAGAATAGTGTTTTCATATGATGGTAGGTTGTAAAAAAGAGAATGGTAACAGAAGGCATGACCGCTTCCCCCGGTTTTTGCTCCTGCTGGCAGTCCTTGGACTTGGGAACACAAAAAGCGGGGGAAACCCCGTTTTCGATCAGACCATGCGCTTGACCGTGCGCCAGTGCGACAGGGTCAATTCCTTGCCACGCGGATGATCGAGGGTCGCGGGAAGACTGCAATGACTGGCTTGCATCGCGAGCAGGCTGTGACGTTCATAACAATCGTTTTCTTCTCCGGCCATTGCCATCGGGGAAGTCGTTTCACTGAGCTCACTCAAGCGTGGCTCCTCGCAGAACCCCGTTTCGACACAAGGCAACACGTGGTCGCCCGATTCATCGGCGTGGCTGATGGCTACGAGAACTTTGGCGAGACCCTGGTGCGGACCGGTTTGTCCCTGCGGGTGATGCAACACCACGCTGTTTCCCGAGAAAAGAACCTGGTGCTGTCCCGCCAGCGATGCGAGGCTGGAGAGCGCCGACGCAGAGAGGAAAAATTGCCCGAGAGAAAACACCGCCATCAACAGCAAAGCCAGTGCCGAGCGAAGTCGGTGGGACTTTTCATGCGTGGATTTTTTCTGTGAATGATGGTGCATTTCAGTCGATGAAGGCAAATGTTTGCAAACGAAGAATTAATTGGTATGCTATCACCCGTCACAGCCCTGTCAACTTATGAAATTATTGCAAACCATTCTCAATAGCGTCCTGATTCTGAGTCTCTCCACCACCATGGCTCTGGCCGATCTGTATAAGAAAGGCAGCAAGGTCACGGCATTCAAAGCGAATGACCAACACGGTCAGGCATATGAATTCGAAGCGGCGAAAACGAAATATCTGTTAGTCAGCTTCGACATGGAAACGGGCAAAAAAGCCAATGCGGCCCTTTCGGCGCAAGGGGCGGATTTTCTGACCAACAAGAAAGCCGTCTATGTCGCGAACATTTTCGGCATGCCGGGCATCGGACGGATGTTTGCCCTGCCCAAAATGCGCAAGTATCCGCACCGCATCATCCTCGGCGACGATGCGAATCTGCTGACGCCTTTCCCGCAAGAAGCGAACAAAGTCACCGTGCTGACGGTATCCGGCGGCGTCGTGAAAGAGATCCGCTACTGGGATCCCGCAAGCGAGAGCGTGGTTGATTTGCTCAAGTGATTTGTCAGGCAGGGACGCATCTCCGAGGCGTCCGGCGGGGTGAGCGATGTATTACCCAGGACGAACGCTTGATCCAGGACATCCGCAGCAAACAGGAATGTATGACGATGTTGGAACCAATCGAGCGAAGTATGAGCACACCACCGGACGGCTCGGAGAGCCATCCCTGCCGATGAACGATGAGTGATCTCTTTCGCAATCCCTGGCCCCACACGCAGCATGGGTTTCTCGATGCATTGCGCTGGAAATGCGGGCTGGGGGAAAAGGAGGATTTAGCTCATCCACAGGCAGTCCAAGGGGCGGCGTGGCATGCCATTGATCCCCATGAGCTGCAAACGATCCCCGCAGCGGGATGGCAGGTCTATTGGCTGGGGCATGCTTCGTTTCTGCTGATGGGGGCGGGTTTGCGCATTCTCATCGACCCGGTGTTTTCGGACTACTGCGCGCCGTTTCCGTTCCATTTTCCGGGACTGAAACGTCGGGTCCCGCCGCCGCTGGCGTTGCGTGACCTGCCGCCCATCGATCTGATTCTCCTGACGCACAGTCACTACGATCATTGCGATCTGCCAACGCTGCGACATTTCCCGCGAAATACCAGGATCATCGTAGCAGAAGGCCATCGCACATGGCTGATGGAGCGGGGGTTTGCGAATGTCATCGAATTGCCGTGGTGGGGCGGGACGATCGAGGGCGAGATCACCATCACCGCCACACCGGCGCAGCATTTCACGGCGCGCGGTATGAACGATCGCAACCGCGGGCACTGGTGCGGATGGAGCATCGAAGGCGGCGGCAAACGGCTGTGGCACGCGGGCGATAGCGGCTACTGCACGGTGTTTCGCGAAATCGGCGAACAGCTCGGTCCCTTCGATCTCAGCATGATACCCATCGGCGCCTACGCGCCGCGCTGGTTCATGAAACCGATGCACATGAATCCCCACGAAGCCGTGCAGGTATTTCAGGACACGCGAACCCAACAAGCCATCGCCATGCACTGGGGCACCTTCGCGCTCACCGATGAACCACCGGGCGAACCGCCATTGTTGTTAGAGGAAAGTTTGAAGCAATGCGGGATACCTGCGGAGAAATTTGTCGCAGGTGCGGTCGGTGATCGCTGGGAGCTGATTTAATGCGCCGCCAGCCAGTTGGGGCCGGTGCCCGCTTCCACGACGATGGGCACGCCGTGCGGCAGGGGCAGGGCGGTTTGCATGATGGTCAGAATTTTTGGCACCAGTTCCTCCAGTTCTTCCAGGACCAAATCAAAGACGAGTTCATCGTGCACTTGCAGCAGGAGTTTGCTGCGATACTTTTTCTCTAACAAGTCATCGATGTGGATCATCGCGAGCTTGATCATATCGGCCGCCGTGCCCTGGATCGGGGTATTGATCGCGGCGCGCTCGGCATTGCCGCGGATGTTTTGGTTGGCGGAATGGATGTCGGGCAGGAAACGGCGTCGGCCGGAGAGCGTCTCGATGTAGCCTTGCTCGCGGGTCTTGGCGATGGTGGCATCCATGAAGGTCTTGATGCCGGGGTATTCCTCGAAGTAGGTGTCGATCAGTTTCGCGGCATCGGCGCGGGGAATGCCGAGCCGCTGGCTCAGTCCGAAGGCGGAAATGCCGTAGATGATGCCGAAGTTCACCATCTTCGCATGGCTGCGCATTTCCTTGGTCACTTCCTCTAACGGAATTCCATAGACCTTGGCGGCGGTGGCGGTGTGGACATCGAGATTTTGCTCGAACGCGGCGATCATGCCGGGATCGCCGGAGAGAGCGGCCATGATGCGCAGCTCGATTTGCGAGTAGTCGCAACTGAGCAGGGTGCAGCCCGCGGCGGGGATGAAGGCCTTGCGGATTTTTTTCCCGAGGGCCGAGCGCACCGGGATGTTCTGGATGTTCGGATCGCTGGAGGCCAGCCGACCGGTGGCGGCGATGAGTTGATGAAACGTGGTATGGATGCGTCCGGTTTTGGGCTGGATGTGGCCGGGCAGTGCATCGACGTAGGTGGACTTGAGTTTGCTTGCCTCGCGGTATTCGAGGATATCGGCGATGATGGGATGGGCTCCTTCTAACGAAAGCAGGGTGGCCTCATCGGTCTTGAATTGGCCGGTGGTGGTTTTTTTCGCCTTTTCCGCGAGTTGCAGTTTGGTGAAAAGAATTTCCCCGAGCTGCTTGGGCGAATTGATGTTGAAGGCACCGCCGGCTTGTTCGTGGATCCTGGTGGTGAGCGAATCGATGGCGGTTTGCAGCTCAAGGCCGATTTCTTTCAGCCCGGCGGTATCGAGCGCGATGCCTTGCTGCTCCATGCGCACCAGCACGGGAAGCAGGGGTGACTCGATGGTTTGGAAGACGGAGTTTTGTCCCGACCGCGTCAGTTCCTCGCGCAGGCGCTGGGCGAGCTGCCAGGTGATATCGGCATCCTCCGCGGCGTATTCGGCGAGGATTTCCACGGGAATGTGGGCGACGGAGAGGTCCTTTTTGTTCGCGGGCTGGCTGGCGGCATAGGCGAAAAGATCATCGCTGGCCGCAGCGGGCGCATTCGGGGTGGCGATATCGGAGAACTTGATCGGTGCATACTGAAAGTACGCCTCCGCCAGTCGGTCCATGCTGTGCCGTTGGTCCGGATGCAAGAGGCTGTGGGCGAGCATGGTATCGAAAAATGGCCCGCTGCATGGGATGCCTTGCTGTTGCAAAATGGCGAGGTCGTATTTGAGATTGTGGCCGATTTTTTCGCTGCTGCTGGCAAAGATCGCGCGCAGCGGTTGGGGGATTTCCTCGTTCGGTGAAAGCGGCAGGTACCAGGCTTCATGCGCGTTCCAGGAAAAGGCGATGCCCAACAGCTTTGCCGCGAAGGGATCGAGCGAGGTCGTTTCGGTATCGAAACAAAACGATGCCTGGGCCGCGAGCGCGGTGAAGAGCTCTTGTTGTTTTTCCGGGGTATCGGCGATGTGATACTGATGCGCCACATCGCGGATGGTGTGAAAGGTGGTGGTGGCTGATTCTTCCGGATCATTGGCTTGCTTTTCCTCTGTGACAGCACCCGCGGGAAACAGCCTTTTTGTTAGAGTGCGGAACTCGAATTCGGCGAAGAGCTCCTTGATGTCGGCTTCGTTATACGTGGAAAGTTTCAGGTCTTCCCAGGAAGAGTGTATGGGCACATCGAGCTGGATGGTGGCGAGTTCTTTCGACAGCAGCGCCTGATCGCCATAGGCTAACAGATTTTCGCCGAGCTTGCCTTTGACCTTGGCGGCGTTGGCCAACAGGTTTTCGATGGAACCCCACTCGGCGATGAGTTTTTTCGCCGTCTTTTCGCCAACGCCGGGGATGCCGGGGATGTTGTCCGAGGCATCGCCCCAGAGCCCGAGAATGTCGATGACTTGCGCGGGGCGGGTGATTTCCCAGTTTTTCAAAATGGCCTCCACATCGAGGATCTCGTGATCGGTGCCCTTGCGCCCGGGCCGCCAGATCGAGGTGGTGGCGCTGACGAGTTGGGAGAAATCTTTGTCGGGCGTGACCATGTAGGTGTGGAATTCACCACTGGCATCGGCGCGGTGTGCGAGTGTGCCGATGATGTCATCCGCCTCGTAGCCATCGAGTTCGAGCACGGGGATTTGGAAGGCCTGGCAGAGGCGTTTCACTTGCGGAATCGCGGCGAGCAGTTCCTCGGGAGTGGCATCGCGCTGCGCCTTGTAGGCGGGAAACTTGATGTGGCGCGCGGTGGGTGCCTGGGTATCGAACGCGACGCCGAGGTGCGTGGGATTTTCCTTTTCGATGATGGTGAGCAGCGTGTTCGTGAAGCCGTAGAGAGCGGAGGTATTGATACCCTTGGAATTGCGGATGGGATTGGTGATAAAGGCGAAATGCGCCCGGTAGATCAGCGCCATGCCATCGAGAAGAAACAGTCTCATGCCGAGATGATGGACAGGATTTTGGCGCTTGTCAGTTCTTATCGCAGCGACGGCGCATGTCCTAATTTGATTCGAATCCGCTTTCCCTCGGATGACCTAGCGTTCATCATGCGCCTGTGAAATCGATTCTTGCCTTTCTTTTGTCACTCACCTTGCTGTTGGATTCTGCCGAAGTGACGCCGAACGTCGTGGTTATTCTCAGTGATGACCAGGGCTGGACGGATTATGGGTTCATGGGGCATCCTGTCATCAAGACGCCGCATCTCGACAAACTTGCCGCGCAAAGTATCGTCTTCGAGCGAGGCTACGTGGCCTCGCCTCTGTGTCGTCCCTCGCTCGCATCGCTTCTCACCGGGCGACTGCCCTATGATCACCGCATCACCGGCAACGATGTGGATGGCAACAAAAACCGTGAGGCGCTCGACAAGCCCCTGCGCGCCTCCTTTCACAGATTCCCCAGCTTCATCCGCGGGCTAACGCAAAAAGGCTACCTCACCCATCAGTCCGGAAAATGGTGGGAAGGATCGTTTCAGGACGGCGGCTTCACGCATGGCATGACACGCGGTGGGCGTCACGGTGATGAAGGGCTCGTCATCGGTCGCGAGACCATGAAGCCCGTCACGGATTTCATTGACATGGCCAAAGAACAGAAAAAACCTTTCTGCGTCTGGTATGCGCCCTTCCTCCCACACACGCCGCACAATCCGCCGAAGCGCTTGTTCGACAAATACAAGCGTCCCGACCGCGCCGATGACGTGGCGAAGTATTACGCGATGTGCGAGTGGTTCGATGAGACCTGCGGAGAACTCATGGCGCACCTCGACCGGCAGGGGCTGCGCGAGAATACCATCGTGCTCTACATCTGCGACAACGGCTGGGCCGCCACCAGCACCAATGCGGAGGATCCTAACCAAAAACTCTGGAAAGGCTACGCGCTGCGAACGAAAAGCTCGCCGTTTGAAATGGGCATACGCACGCCCATCATGATCTCCTGGCCCGGGCGCGTGACGCCGCAACGCGCCGCCGAGCTGGCGCACGCCATCGATTTTTTCCCGACCATCGCCGCCGCCACGGGGATGGAAACGCCGAAAGAATTGCAGGGCCTCAATCTCCTCGATGAAAAGGCCCGCAAGGCGCGCGATACGGTGTTTGGCGTATCCCACTCCGTTCACAACATGACGCCCGACAATCCCGACGGCACCTTGCAGTATCTGTGGTGCGTTTCGGGCGACTGGAAACTGCTCGTGCGCCACCACGGCAGCGACACGACCGAATACAAAAACATCCACGTCTGGGACAAACAAGCCACCCGCTTGTATAACGTGAAAGACGATCCACACGAAAAAAACGAACTATCGGACAAACATCCGGAGATCGTTGAGAAATTGCGCAAAAAGATCGAAGCGTGGCACCCGGTGAAGTCCTAGGTTTTTCATGGCGGGTCTGTGAGAGGGAACTGGGCATCGCGAAAATGAGCGGTTGTCATTGGGGCGATGCATGCCATAGTGGTGGCTCACTTCATCATCCTTATGTCCGTCAGTCTCCATCCCTACTTCAAAGCTCATGCAGGCAAGCGTGAGGCCTGTCTTGCCTTGTTGCCCACCTTCGTCGCGGCGACGCAACCGGATACCGATTGCCTCTATTACGAATTCACCACCCACGGCGATGAAATTTTCTGCCGCGAGGCCTACGTCAGCGGCGCGGCCGCCCTGGCGCATTTGACGACCGTGGGTCCCTTGCTGGAGCAAATGCTCGGCTTGGCCGACCTGACACGCTTGGAAATCCACGGCCCGGCCGCCGAACTGGAGCTCATGAAGCCGGCCCTTGCAGGGCTGAATCCGGCGTGGTTTGAGACCGCTTGTGGGGTCACTCGTTGACTCAAACGTTGAAGCGGAACTCGATGACGTCGCCGTCTTTCACGGTGTAGTCCTTGCCCTCGATGCGGAGCTTGCCGACATCGCGGGCGGCGGACTTGGATCCGCAGGCGACGAGGTCATCGAAGTGCACGATTTCCGCCGCGATGAAGCCGCGCTCGAAGTCGGTGTGGATCACGCCGGCGGCGGCGGGGGCCTTGTCGCCCGCATTGATCGTCCAGGCGCGGGTTTCCTGCACGCCGGTGGTAAGGTAGGTGCGCAGGCCGAGCAGGTGATAGACGCCGCGAATCAGGGTCGAAACGCCGCTATCGCTCACGCCCATGTCGGCGAGGAAGGCCTGGGCTTCCTCGGGATCGAGATCGACGAGTTCTTCCTCGATGCGGGCGGAGATGACCACCGCTTCCGCGCCGAAATGTTCCGCGGCGAATTTGCGCACTTTGGCGACCAATGGCTGCGAATCGGGATCGGCGCTGGCGGTGGCGAGCTCGTCTTCCGCGACATTGCACGCATAGATCGTGCGTTTCATCGAGAGCAGGAAAAAGTCCTTGATGTAGGGCAGATCCTCGGTGGCGAACTGGAGGGTGATGGCGGGCTTGCCGTCGTAGAGGTGGGGCAGCAGCACGTCGATGAGTTCGACTTCCTTTTTCGCTTCCTTGTCGCCGGACTTGGCTTTTTTCTCGCGCGACTGGCGGCGTTTTTCCATCGCGGTGATATCGGCGAGGATGAGCTCCGAGTTGATAATCTCGATGTCGCGCACCGGATCCACACTGCCGAGCTCGTGGATGATGTCGTCGTTTTCAAAACAGCGCACGACCTGCACGATGGCATCGGTTTCGCGGATGTTGGCGAGGAACTGGTTGCCGAGACCAGCGCCTTCCGAGGCACCTTTGACGAGGCCGGCGATATCGACGAACTCGATCGCGGCGGGTACGAGTTTTTTCGAGCCGGAAAGTTTCGAGAGCACCGCGAGGCGGGGATCCGGCACTGTGACCACGCCGACGTTCGGATCGATGGTGCAGAACGGATAATTGGCGGCCTCCGCTTTGCGTGAGCGGGTGACAGCATTGAAGAGGGTGGATTTCCCTACGTTGGGCAGACCTACGATTCCGGCTTTGAGCATGACGGGGGGAGATTGCGCAGGTTGTGCGCGGCTGGTAAAGGGAAAACGGCGGGTGGATGTAAACGCGAGGATCACGCATTTTTTCATGAGGAATCCAGGAAAACAGGAAAAAACATCACTGCGTCTCCATTTCCTGCATTCCTGCCTTCCTTATTCCAATGATCTCAGAAATCCTGCTCCATTCATCCATTGCCAACTTGACTTATGCCAGCAATACAGCTAGCTGTATGGCATGAAAGCGACGTTTCAAATCCCTGATGCGCTCTACCGCGAGTTGAAAGCGGAGACGGCGCGCGAGGGGCTGACGATGCGGGAGGTCACCATCGGTCTCTTCGAGCAATGGCTTCGGCAAAAAAAACAGGCACCGCCAGTCGCTCCGACGGTGGACTGGCTGAACTTCCCTGCTCCGCTCGCGCATCTGGTGGCGGAAGACATCACCGAATACAGCACCGGAGACATGAGGAAATCCATTACCAAGAACTGGGATGAGCAAGCCTGAGATCCGCGCGGCGTTGGATACCTCCGTGGTGATGAGATTGCTCACAGGGCATCCTTCCGACCAAGCGTTGATCGCCCGCACGTATCTGGCGGAGACGGAACGTTTGGGCGCCAAGGTCTATGTCTCGAATCTGGTGATCATGGAGGCCTACTTCGCTTGCCAACATCATTACAAAATGCCGAAAGCGGATGTGCTTCGAGGTTTGCGCACTTTGTTGTCCCTGAGCACGTTTGTGGTGCATCCGCAGGTGTTGTCGCTGCTCAGCACCGACGGACTTGCCACGGCAAAGCCCGGTTTTCTGGATCGGTTGATCCTTGCGGAGGCTTGCGGGGTAAACCTTCCGTTGGTGACGTTTGAGAAAGCTTCCGCGCGGTTGGCTGGTGTGGAGGTTTTGAAAGCAGTTTGAGCGAGTAACACTGCCTTTCCATAGAGAGCCTACTGCTTGAGATACAGTTTAGGGCAATCACTGAATGCCGTGGGATCAACCAAAGTGGCGATATTCAAAATGGTTACCGACTGCAGCTCTTTACAAAGCCGGAATGCAGAGGCATCGATTTCATGAACACTTGCCGGAATTTCTAGTGTTCTCAGCGACTGGCAACGGTAAAAACTATAACTTCCAATTTCTTTCAAATGCTTTGGTAAAATGACGGACTCCAGCGAGAGACAACCATTGAATGTGGATGTCTCGATTTTGGAAATTGAATCCGGAAGGAAAATGGAGCGCAATCCTGTGCAGTCCATGAAGGCTCCTTCCCCGATCATAGTTACGGAATTAGGGATTACGACCGACCTGATTTCAGTGCAGCTAGAAAATGCCTTTTCATGGATGACCGTCACAGTGGATGGAATGCGAACTTCACCTTCTTTGCTTGATAGGCAGGAGAAAAGGCGGCTCATGTTTCGATCAAAAATCATTCCATCTTCAAATTTGAAATTAGGTTGATCTACATCGAACTTGATCGCTCGCAAAGCATTGCAACTGGAAAATGCTCCATGGCCAAGCATGTTGAGATTTCGAGGTAATGTTATCGCAGTGAGGCTACGGCATTCTCTGAAAGCAACATCTCCTATGGAATTCACGGATGACGGAATGTCGATGGCTCGGAGATTGTGGCACCCGAAAAAAGTGGCATCCGCAATTTTTTCACAGGAAGCAGACAATCGGACTGTTTCCAAATGGATGCATTCGGAAAATGCATACTCGCCGATGGTCTTGACGGAATCGGGAATTGCTAGGGTCTTGAGAGATTGGCAACGAAAGAAGGCAAAATCTCCGATAGATGTAACAGAATACGGAATGAGGATCGAGGCAAGACGAAGGCAATGCTGAAATGAGGACCTGCCGATAGCGTTCAGATTTTCAGGAAGATGGATGGCTTCTAGGGAAACACACCCGGAAAACAAATCGCCTGCAATTTCGCTGAGGGAGTCTGGAAGCGTGATCGTCTTGAGAGAAGAACAACCCGCAAAAGTTCCCCAGCCGATTATTGTCACAGAAGGAGGGATTTCCATTGTGTCAAGAGCCGTGCATTGCTCAAAAGCCATTGATTCAATTATTGTAGTGAACGGAGAAAGTCGAATAGAGCGGAGAGACTTGCATTCTTTAAACAATCCGCGGGTAATATACGTAAGTGAATCAGGCAGTATGATGGTCTCCAGTGAGCTGCACTGACGAAAAGCATATCGGCGGATGATTCTGACGGAATCCGGTATCTTGAGATACTTCAACGATGTGCATTCCGAAAATGCATAATCGGATATTTCTTTTAGTGATGATGGCAAGGTGATCGATGCTAATGAGCTACAACCATAGAAAGCTTTCTCGTCAATAAAAGTCAGTCCTTCTGGCAAGTCCACGATTTCTAGCCGTGCGCAGTAGACAAAAGTATCATTTTTAATCCTCGCGACGGCCGAGGGAATCTTGATCGACTTTAATGAAGAGCATCTGCGGAATGCAGAACTTTCGATAACAGTAACTGATTCGGGAACCGTCACGAATTGCAATATCTCGTTCTTATCAAAAGCTGCATCGCCAATGCTTGTAACAGGCTGCGAGCGCGGAATGGATTGGATTCCCGTCCATCGACTGAAGCGTCCGCCAAGCCAAGATTGAACGGAAATTTGAGCAGTGCGTTGACTAGGAATGACAACATCTCGATCACTTCCCAGATATTTTTTAACTGACCAACTATCTCCCGTATGTTCCCACAGGAACTGGTCATCTGCGGTCGCACGTTCAGGCGTGAGGAAAAGTGTCAGGGTGGCCAAAAAGACGAAAACCAGCAGAGCAAGCGATATAAGCCAGCGGCGTTTTTTTTTATGCTTGATTGGAGATTGGGCCATGAATGAATGCGGCTAAGTTGTATGCTGTTCTTTTAGCGATACAAATTGCTTTGTCAGGCACTTTACGTAGGGCGTTGCTTTATTTTCAGTAATTGTTGCGGTGGATTGGCTTGGCGCTTGGACCCCGCTTAGCGGGACAGGAAGCGCCGCCACGAAAAAACCCCCGCAGCTTGCGGCTGCGAGGGTTTTGCGAAGTTTGTTAGACCTTAGAATTAGCCTTCGGTGGATTCGCCGGCGGCTTCTTTTTGGGCGAGCTCGCGGAGGTGGGCCTTGCGGCTCATTTTCACGCGGCCTTTTTCGTCAACACCGAGGCACTTGGCGGTGAGCATATCGCCTTTTTTGACGACGTCTTCCACTTTCTCGACGCGGCCTTCGGCCAGTTCGGAGACGTGGACGAGACCGTCTTTGCCAGGGAGCACTTCCATGAAGGCACCGAAGGCGGTGATGCTGACGACGCGACCGGTGTAGGTCTTGCCGATTTCGATCTCGGCAAACATGCGGTCGATCATCTCCTTGGCGCGGTCGAGACCGACTTGCTTCGAAGCGTAGATGTGCACGGTGCCGTCGTCGTCGATGCTGATCTGGGCGCCGGACTCGGCCTGGATGCCTTTGATGTTCTTGCCGCCTGGGCCAATGAGTTCGCCGATGCGATCCGCAGGGATCTTCACGGAAACGATGCGTGGCGCGTAGGGGCTGAGCTCGGCAGGAGCGCTGATGGACTCTTCCATCTTATCGATGATCTTCATGCGGCCGTTTTTCGCGACTTCGATGCCTTCCTCGAGGATAGCGAGCGGGATGCCGGGCAGCTTGAGGTCGAGCTGATAGCCCGTCACACCAGCGCGGGTGCCGCAGAGTTTGAAGTCCATGTCGCCGTAGAAGTCCTCACTGCCGATGATGTCGAGCAGGGTGGTGTAGGCTTTCATGTTGCCGTTTTCATCGAAGTCCGTCACCAGTCCGCAGGAAATGCCGCCGACGGTGGCCTTGAGCGGCACACCGGCATCGAGCAAGGACATCACGCCCGCGCAGACGGTCGCCATCGAAGTGGAGCCGTTCGACTCGGTGACTTCGGAGGAAACGCGCATGGCGTAGGGGAATTCCGACTCGGCAGGAATGACGGGAGCGATGGAGCGCTCGGCGAGGGCGCCGTGGCCGATTTCGCGACGGTTCAGTCCGCCCATACGACCGGTTTCACCGACCGAGAACGGAGGGAAGTTGTAGTGGAGGATGAAACGTTTTTCCGTTTCGCCGCCAGCGTAGTTGTCCATGTCTTGCTTCTCATCGGCAGGTGCGAGAGTCGCGATGGCGAGCGCTTGGGTTTCGCCACGGGAGAAAATGGCGGAGCCGTGAACGCGGGGCAGAGTGGAAACTTCGCCGTAGAGCGGGCGGAGGTCGCCGACTTTGCGGCCATCAGCGCGCAGACCTTTTTCCATGATGGAAATGCGGAAGGCTTTCTTCTGGAGGTATTCGAAGGCTTGCTCGATTTCAAACTCGGTGGTTTGCGGGAAACGCTCCATGATGGCGGCTTCCACTTCATCGCGCAGGGCACCGACTTTTTTGCCGCGCTCGACTTTCGAGGCAGCGTAGATGGCGGCCTCGATGCGGCTGCCGGCGATTTCGTAAGCGACTTCCAGCAGCTCGTCTTTGGCGACCGTGACGGTGTATTCGCGTTTCGCTTTGCCAGCCTTGGCGACCAGTTCCTCCTGGGCGGAGATGATCTTTTGCACGGCGGCTTGGGCGAAATGGAGTGACTTGATGAATTCCGGCTCGGGCAGTTCCAGAGCGGATCCTTCGATCATGATGACGTCATTTTTTCCACCGACGTAAACGAGGTCGAGATCGCTCTCGGCACGTTGGTCGTGGGTCGGGTTGATGACGAATTCGCCATCGATACGACCGACGCGAACAGCACCAATCGGGCCGGCGAAGGGGATATCGGAAAGGCAAAGCGCGGCGGAGGCACCGTTCATCGAGAGGATGTCGGCGTCATTGATGCCGTCGGCACTGAGCAGCAGGGCGACGATTTGCGTTTCGTAAAGGTAGCCTTTCGGGAACAGCGGACGCAGCGGACGGTCGGTCATGCGGCAGGTGAGGATTTCCTTTTCGGTAGGGCGGCCTTCGCGTTTGAAGTAGCCACCGGGGAATACACCCGCGGCAGAGGCTTTTTCCTTGTATTCCACCGAGAGGGGGAACCAGGTTTGGCCTGTTTTGACTTTGGTGGCGGAGACGGCGGTGACCAGGATGATGGTATCGCCGCAGCGGACGGTGACGGCACCGTCAGCCAGTTTGGCAAGTTTGCCGGTTTCGATGATCATGGGATTGGTGCCCACGTCGATGGTTACATTGTGTATTTGCATGTCTGTCTATTTTCTATTCGTTGAGCCCTGGGGCGGAATGCCGCAGGGGTGTTTGTTGTGTTCGGACAGACCCGTAAGGTGAAGAAAGTGTCAGAGGGTTGCTGTCCACGAGGGAATTTCCATAAGGGGAAAAACCATCGTTTTGTCAAAACGGCCACGGAGGAATCCTCGGTGGCCGTTTGAAAAAGTGCTAGTTAGCGGCGGAGTCCCAGCGATGCGATGATCTTCTGGTAACGTTCTTCGGATTTCCCTTGAACGAAGTTGAGAAGCTTCCGGCGTTGTGCCACGAGCTTCAGCAGGCCGCGGCGGGACGAGTTGTCCTTGACGTGAAGTCCCAGGTGGCTGGTGAGGTGGGCAATGCGCTGAGTCATCAGGGCAATTTGGTATTCGGCGCTGCCGGTATCGGTGGCGTGTTGTTTGTAGTCAGCTAGGTTAACGGTATTTTCGCTCATAATTTTGTTCGGTTCAGCGCAGCCATCATAGCCGTTCTGTCCTGTGAAGGCGCAGGGAAGAAAGCAGAATCACAGGAGAATGCAAGGTTTTTCTGTGGGAAAGTGCGAAAAGTGAGGAGTGCGGAGTGATCAGTGATCAGTGGAGAAGACAGGGCGCAAAGGCGTAGTATCGAGCGGCGGGCAAGGTCCTTCCGTGAATTCGGTCTTCCCTTTCCGCCGACGATGAGCTAGAAACTTTTGCAAAAAATCATGCACAAAGCCCTTACTGCATTTGGTATCTCACTAGCAGCCGTAGCGCTGGCGCACGCTATTCCGCCACAGATTTCGCCCAAAGCAAAGGTTGCCGGAACGGTGGTGAAATGAAAAACGAAGGAACAAGTCGTGACGCGTTGCTCCGCTGCCAGCACTGTGGGGAGCGAATTGTCGCCCGTGGTTTTGGCAAATGCCCCGGTTGCTATCGGGACCTTCCGGAAGAGCTTCAACTCAGTCTGAGGGAAAAGGAGCTCGAAGCGATGGATGAAAAGTGGCGTAAGGACGATGAGCTCATGGGGGGAGGAGCTGGCAGTGACGGCATGGGCGCGGATATGATTTGATGTAGTCCCATCCAATTTGCATCAGCGAGTTTGAGGTCGTAAGGCTGAGGTGAGAGCCGCGTGATCAGGGCACCTTGAGGGTGAGGGCCTTGACGATGGCGCTGATGTTGTGACGGATCATTTCCTCGTAGGTGTCCACGTTGGTGCCATCGGCGATGAGGGCCTCGGCCAGGGTGATGCCGGTGTCCTTGGTGAGGGTGGCGAGGATTTTGTGGTTGGATTCTTTTTCGGGGAAAATGGCGGTGACTTGATGGTCCTTGAGCTCCTTGAGCAGCGCGGCGAGCTCGGCGGTGCCGGGGACTTGTTCGCGATTGATCCCTTGCACGGGGAAGGAGGTGAATTGGTAATCTTTGCAGAAATAGCCGAAGGCATCGTGCGCGGTGGCGAGGTGGCGCTTGTCTTTGGGGATCTTGGCGATTTCCTTGCGTGCCCAGCGGTCCAGATCTTCGAGGCGGGTGCGGTAGGCGCTGGCGTTTTTTTCGAACAAGCCGCGCTGTGCGGGGGCGGCGGCGCTGAGCTCCGCGGCGATGACGGAGGTGGCGCGGCGGAAGTTTTCGATGGAATGCCACCAGTGCGGGTCGATGTCGTGATGATGCTCAGCATGTTCTCCGGCCTCGTCCTCGTGTTCGCAGTGTGAGCAGGAGCCTTCGATCGAGGGCAAGGTCTCGCCCACCTCCACGACCTTCGCGGTGGAGCCGATGATGTTTTTCAGTGATGGCAGGTAGGCCTCCAGGCCCTTGCCCGAGACGAAGTAGAGCGTGGCACCCTGTGTGGACTTGAGTTGCTCGGCGCTGGGCTCGAAGTGATGCGGGTCGCCGGTTTTGCCGATGAGGTCGATGACCTTCACCTGATCGCCGCCGATTTGCCGGATGAGATCGGTGAGCAGAGGGTGCAGGCTGACCGTTTTGACCTGCGCGGAGGCGGTGCATGCGGCCATCAGGAGGAAGAAAATTGTTTTCACGCGCAGAGGATAGCATCTAACTGGGGTTAATGCAACAAATTTGCGATAATTTATCCGTGCAGGCAAAAAGCCGGCTCAGGGGTTCCAGTTTTTCGCTTTGATATCGATCACCTCGATGAAGGGACGGGTGTAATCTTCGGTGGTATTCCACTGCAGCGTGACCACGACGGGCATGGGTTTTTTCCATTTGAAGCCCGCGAGAGGGTCATCGAACTGCTTGCGGATTTGTGAAATGTCCGTGGCGTATGCGGTGGCGATATCCATGCCGGAGATGTGCGCGCGGAGGAAAAACGTGCATTTTTTGTCGGCATTGGGGATTTTATCGTCGAAGCAGCGAACCCTGGCGTCCATGATCACGTAAAAGTCCTGCGGTTTGCTGGAAGGTTCTTTGGCGAAATCGCGCAGGCGGCCGCCCACGGTATCGAGCATGGGTTCGAGGATGATTTTGGGTTCCTCATCGCCGCGTTGGTGTACGAGGATGGTGGTTTCGCGCGGGAACCCCACGCTGTTTTCGCCGAAGCGCACTTCAAAGTAAAACTCGGTGAGCCGTTCGGCGGGGTGGGGGATCTGCGCGCCCGGGGTGATCTGGGCCGTGGGCCATTTGCGTGAGAGAAAGCTGTTTTGGAGTTCTGAAGGCGTTTTTTTGGTCAGCACATACATCATGCGCTCGTCAAAGGTGGTTGCGGCCAGAAATTGTTCGACCATGCGTCTGGCGATGGCACCAGCCTGAGGGGGGAGTTCCACCGCAGCAGGCTCGACGGCTGGAGGGGGGGGCTGGATGACGGGAGTGGTGGTCGTGGCAGGGGGTACAGTCACAGGAGGCAGAGATGCGGGAGGTTCAGGCGGTTTAACGGATGCCACCTGAGGGGGAGAGACGGGCGTCACGGCTGGAGGGGCGGTCGGTTTGCCCGGCGGCTTTGCGGGCTGGGTCGGAGCGGGTTTGGCGGGCTGAGTCAGGCTATTGGCTTTGAGGAAGCGCGAAAGTTGGAGGAAACCGAGAGCGAGCAGGAGCAACAGCGCGGCGGGTATGGCGAAGCGCAGCATGTTGCGCAGTTGGCGCACGGCTTTTTCCTCGGTAGACGGGAAGCTGTGGTCTTCGTAGGGCGGTGTGTAGTCTTGGCTTGACGCTGCCGCGGTCGTACGCAGTTCCTCCATCGGCTTGCGGGGAGTGGTTTCCCTGGGTTCCGCGCGAATCGGTGCGGGAGCAGGAGATGCGTAAAGGGAAGGGAGAGGGGCGTAGGAAGGTGCCGCAGGCATGGCGGAAATTCCCGCTGATGGCTGCTGTGCGGGGGGATTCGCGAGGGGTGCGGTGATTTCTTGACCACAATCGGGACAGGGACCTGTTACCCCTGCAAGCTCCGATGGCACGGAAAGTGAAACGCGGCAGTGCGGGCAGGGGAATAGCAGATGGTGCGAATGAGTCACAACGCGTGAGAGGCTAGGAATCAAGGAGGAGACGTCAAGTCAATAACGCAGAGCGTTTTAGAAGGATTGCTTCGCAAAGTCAAGGCGGGAGATGGATTGATGAATGAATTTTGGGATTCCCCTTGGAATGGGGATGGGGAAAATCTATGGTCATTCCTTAGTTGAAAGAGACATACCATACCTTGTTGTTTGCCGGACTCGCTGCCGTGGTCTGTATGGGATACGCGGTGTTTTTTTATGAGCAGCAGGCGCTGTTCTATCGGTTGTGGTACTACACTCCCGCGGCGGCTGCGGCGGGGGCCTGGTGCGTGGGGCGCTTGCGTGAAGGGACGGTTGCTCCGGCGGTCTGGGTGGCGGATGGGTGTGTGCTGGCGATCGCCATCGCGCGACCGCTCTGGGGACTGCCTCCGGTTTCGGGGCATGCGCTGTTCGCGGTGTATGCCTGGATGACGGCACGCCATCGCGTGACGGCGAGCATGGCGCTGCTGTTGTTAGGTGTGACGCTGTATGCGAAACTGGTCCTCTGGCACGGCGACCTGACCTTGTGGCCGGGACTGGGGCTGGGCGGGCTGTTGGGGGCGTGGCGGAACCGGCTAACGCGCGTCAGGGAGGGCAACGACAATTCTTGACACCAGCGGGGCAATGGCTACCGTTCGCCTCCCGCTATGAAGTCTTCATCCATCTCGAAGTATCGACCATTTCCGCCGGTGTCCCTGCCGGACCGGACCTGGCCGGACCAGTCCATCACGCGAGCCCCGATCTGGTGCTCGGTGGATCTACGCGATGGCAATCAGGCGCTGCCCACGCCGATGTCTATCGAGGAAAAGCTGGAATACTTCGATATGCTCGTGCGCATCGGCTTTACGCAAATCGAAGTCGGTTTCCCGTCCGCTTCCGATACGGAATTCCATTTCGTGCGACGATTGATCGAGGAAAACCGGATTCCGGAAAATGTGACGATCCAGGTGCTGGTGCAGGCGCGCGAGCATTTGATCCAGCGCAGCTACGAGAGCCTCAAGGGCGTGAAGCAGGCGATCGTGCACCTTTACAATCCGACCAGCACCTTGCAGCGGCGTGTGACGTTCCACAATGCCACGCGGGAAGACACGAGAGCCATCGCCGTGCAGGGCGCGCAGTGGGTGGCGCAGTATGCCGCGCTGGCACCGGAGACGGAGTGGACGTTCCAGTATTCCCCCGAGAGCTTCAGCGATACGGAGCTGGATTTTGCGTTAGAGTGTTGCCATGCGGTGATGGATGTGTGGCAGCCCACGCCGGAGAAAAAAATCATTCTCAACCTGCCCAACACCGTCGAGTGGTGCCTGCCGAATGTGCATGCGGACCAGATCGAGTGGATGTGCCGCAATATCCGCGATCGGGATAGCGTGATCATTTCCCTCCACACGCACAATGACCGCGGCACGGGCACGGCCGCCACGGAGCTCGGCTTGCTCGCCGGTGCGGATCGCGTGGAGGGGACCTTGTTTGGCAATGGCGAGCGCACGGGCAATCTCGATATCGTCACCGTAGCGCTGAACATGAACAGCCATGGCATTCCCACGGGACTGGACTTTTCCGATCTGGCCTCCGTGCGCCATGTGTACGAGCGCTGCTGCCGCCTGGTTGTGCCGGAGCGCCAGCCGTATGCGGGCGAACTGGTCTTCACCGCGTTTTCCGGATCACACCAGGACGCGATCAAAAAAGGCCTGGACCGCCGCGATCAGGATCGGGCGGCGAGCACGGAGGAGGTGCCGTGGGCGGTGCCGTACCTGACCATCGATCCGCAGGACATCGGCCGCAGCTACGAGGCGATCATCCGCATCAACTCGCAATCCGGCAAAGGCGGCGTGGCCTACATTCTCGATCGCGAGCACGGCCTGGATTTGCCGAAAACGATGCATCCGCAAGTCGGGAAATTTATTTACGATCTCGCCGATCAGTGGGGCCGCGAAATGTCCGCGGATGAAATCGGCGAAGCGTTTCACCAGCATTTCGCCAACGTGACGAGCCCGCTCGATGTCACGGAATACGAACTCATCCACCTGACCGATGAGCGTGGCGTGGTCGAGTGCCGTGCCACGATCATCCATCAAGGTGAGCCGAAACAAATCGTCGGCCGTGGCAACGGGCCGATCAACGCCTTCGTTCATGCGCTGGAGGGCGGTGGGTTGAAGGACTTCAAGGTCACCGACTACCGCTCGCACGCGGTGCGCGGTGGTTCCGATGCGAGCGCGGCGGCCTATGTGCAGTTGCAGGCGGACGATGGCCGTTTGCTCTGGGGCGCAGGCATCGACAGCTCGATCGAAATGGCGGGACTGCGCGCGCTGGTGAGCGCGTGGAATTTGCTGCACCCGGCAAATGCATGAGTCCGGAGTTGACGAAACACTTTTCCTGAGTAGAGATACGGGCGTATGAGCGAAAAAGAAACAACAACAACCGGAGCGGAAATGCCGGAAGATCCCGCGCTTGCCACGGCCGAAGAGCAGGAAGCGGGCGATCAGGCACAAGCCATGGCGGAAGAGGTGGCGCGCTGGCGCGATCTGGCCGTGAGAACGGCGGCGGATTTCGATAATTTCCGCAAACGCGTGGCACGTGAGCGCGAGGAGGCCGTGCGATTCGGCAATCAGGATTTGTTAGAGCAACTCATCCCCATCCTCGATAACTTCGAAATGGGCATGATGGCGGCATCCAACGATCCCGGCTCGATGATCTACATCGGCATGGACATGGTGCGCAAGCAGTTCGCCGATTTCCTCAGCCAGCAAGGCGTGGAGGAAATCGTGGCGCTGAACCTCGCCTTCGATCCGAACATTCACGAGGCCGTGAGCGAGGAGGTAAGCACCGATGTCGCCCCCGGCACAGTCCTGCGCGTGCTGCGCCGCGGTTTCCGCTTGCGGGATCGTCTGTTGCGCCCGGCCAATGTGGTCGTCGCCAAAGCCAAGGAAGATTCAGCCGAATAAACAGATATGGCGGAGAAACGCGATTATTACGAAATTCTTGGCGTCGGCAAATCGGCCAGTGCCGATGAGATCAAAAAAGCCTATCGGAAATTGGCGATGCAATGGCATCCCGATAAAAACCAGGGCGACAAAGCGGCGGAGGAAAAGTTCAAGGAGCTCGGCGAGGCCTATGACGTGCTGAGCGATGAAGACAAACGCGCGGCCTACGATCGCTACGGGCACCAGGCCTTCAGCGGTCCCGGCGGCGGCGGAGGCGGCGGTGGTTTCCACGATCCCATGGACCTGTTCCGCGAGGTTTTCGGCGGTGCCTTCGGCGGCGGATTCGAAGACATGTTCGGCGGCGGCGGTGGCCGGCGCAAGAGCGGCAAGCAACGCGGCAGCGATCTGCGCTACGATCTGGAAATGACGCTCGAAGAAGCGGCGCGCGGTGTCGAAAAGGAACTGCTCATCGAGCGCTACGTCGCCTGTGACACCTGCGGCACCACGGGTTCGAAAAGCGGCAGCGGCACGAAAAAATGCCACACCTGCGGCGGTCGCGGCGTGGTCACCCGTTCGGCGGGCATCTTCGTGCAACAAAGCGAGTGCCCCACCTGTCACGGTACGGGTGAACTGATTTCCGATCCCTGCGATGCCTGCCGTGGCGAGGGCCGCGTGCAAAAGGAAACCAGCATCAAGATCCGCATTCCCGCGGGCGTGGATACCGGTACTCGCCTCCGCTCCACGGGCAATGGCGATGCCGGCCTGCGCGGCGGTCCCTCGGGCGATCTCTACGTTTTCCTCATCATCAAGAAGCACGATTTTTTCGAACGCGATGGCAACGATCTGCTCTGCGAAGTGCCGATTTCCTTTGTCACCGCCGCGCTCGGTGGTGAAACGAAAGTGCCCACGCTCGATGGCCAGGCCTCGATCAAAATCCCCGCCGGCACCCAGGGCGGCACGGTGTTCCGCCTGAAGGAAAAAGGCATGAGCAATCTCAGCGGTGGCCGCCGTGGTGATCTGCACGTTTCCATGCAAGTGGAGGTGCCGACCAAGCTCAACAGCGAGCAGCAGGAAAAATTGCGCGCCTTCGGGGAATCGATCGGTGAGAAAAACAAGCCGATGGAGGAGAGCTTCTTCGCCAAGGCCAAGCGGTTCTTCGATATCTAACGGATTTCTCTCATGGCGCGCTTCTTTCTTCCTCCCGATGCCTGGCATGCTCAGGCGCAGTTGGAGGAAGAGGAATCGCGCCACTGCGCTCAAGTGCTGCGCTTCACCGCGGGTGATGTGATCACGGTTTTCGATGGCTGCGGTCGCAGTGCCGCCGCCACGCTGCGCGATGTACGGAAGAATGCCGTTTTGTTAGAAATTGGCGATGTGCTGCATCACCCGTCACCGCGCCCCGCAATCGTGCTCGCCCAGGCGGTGACGAAGGGCAAAACGATGGACTGGATCATCGAAAAAGCCGTGGAACTCGGCGTGTCGCGCATCGTTCCGCTGGTCACGCGGCATACCGTCGTGAAATACGATGCCGATGAAGCGATCAAAAAAGCCCAGAAATGGCAGAAAGTCGCGCAGGAGGCCTGCAAGCAATGCGGGCAGTACTGGATGCCTATCGTAGAGGCACCGCTGGATGGAAGAGAGTTTCTCGCACAAGAACGCAGCGGCGGAAAAATCATTGCCTCGCTCGCGCCCGGAGCGCGGCCCTTGCGCCAGGTGATCGAGTCCCTGTCCTGCTGCGACCAAGTCACACTCATGATCGGTCCTGAGGGAGATTTTTCGTTAGATGAAACGCGGCTCGCCCTGCAGGCCGGATTCCAGCCCTCGACCCTGGGCACCCTTGTTCTGCGCAGTGAGACAGCGGCGTTGTATGCACTCGCGGCACTGCGTTGCCATTATGTCTGATGCTTGCCCGATGCACTCCGGGCGGCTCCAGCACATCGGCAGAATAGATACAGCGTGGTAGCGGGAATGAATCCCGGATAGGATGCCGAATCCGCTCCGGATGATCATGTTTGATAAGTTGGTTTCGTTGCGGCGTAGAGCTAAATCACTGATCTTGTCAAATGGTTTGCGGAGAACCGATCCCATTGAAACAGAGGCGTGTTCCAGTGCAAGCGCACGTGTGCCTTTGTTCTAACAATAGATAAACGGATTGTCGCCCACGGTATGTTGCTGCTAAGACGCTTCATCTGTTTCGTTCATTGGGTGCTATTCAAAGTGTCACCCCAATTCGCTAACAATGACTACTCAGGAACTAGTTGCTAGCACAAGGATCCTAAAGGTAACAGTTGGTGCATGGGAACCGCCGTCCTGCGGATTCGTAGGGCCGCTGGTGTGGGGTGCGGGAGTTAGAATCTCCCGCCTGCCCGATTCTGTATACTTCAATAACGCGTCACCGTCCTGAAAAATACTATAGCGAAAAAAAGACCTCACGTCTGCGTTAGCGAACTGCCCGGGATTCAAGCCGCCCATACCCAGTCCTCGTCACCTGCATGATGATGCGTTGCAGGCTGATCAAGGGCTGCAGGCTGCTAAGGCCGGGGGTAGTGGCGAGATCGCCGGAAAAGCCGAGGTATTCCGGATCCGACCAAGAGTTGGGATACGCGCTAAGCGCAGTCCTCAAGGCCTCGTAGGGAGGAGCAAAACCGGTGGCTTGCTCGTTTGGTTCCGTGTAGAAGAAACCAGCGGGTTCCCCGGGGAGCCAACTTACAAAGGTTATAGGACCACGCGGATACTGCGCATAAACTCTCGACTCCTTGGAAATGGTATAAAACGACGGGTTGGAATAGTCCTCTGGGTTGTTTGAGTAAGGTCCATTGTATTGGTAGATCACGGAAACGACCAAGTCTTTCGGATTCTCTTCCGAGTAACACCAATTGGCATAAACCTGGATGTTGTCGGCACTCAAATACCGCCAAACACCTGTGATCAAAGTGCCAAATTTTTCAGTTTGCACTCTGACCCGAAGACCTGTGTCTGATGCGGGAATCTGAAAAATTCTGCGAAGCTCTGCACTCACGAAGTTGATGATTGGTAATACGGAGTCGTCGGGTGCATAAGCATCCTCCGCGCCGCCACCAAGGAAGATGTCATTGATTGCGCCATCTCCATACATATCAATATCCTTAGCATTGAGAATCCCATCGCCATCCGCTTCACCATCCAAGCCATTGGCAAGCCCATCACCGTCGATATCCCATTCGCGTCTCTGATCCGAATCAAGGAGACCGTCTCCATCGATGTCAGTTTCACCGGGATGATTGTCGGGCAGCCCATCCGCATCCATGTCAAGCTCTGCGCTGTGATTATTGGGGAGCTTGTCGCCGATGAGTTTCCCTCGCAGAGGGCCCGATCGCGCGGTTCCTCCATCGATGTTGCGATCTCGCCCGTTAGGAATCCCATCATTGTCGATGTCGAGGTCTGAAACATTTGGAATCCCGTCGCGATCCAGGTCTGCCTGATTGGGCGTTTGAGCAAAAGCAACGGGAGCAATGCAGAGATGGAATGCCAAGAGCGCGGAGCAATGAATCAATTTGGTGTCTACTGTTTTCATGGATTTTAGCTTATTTCGAACATACTGTTGCACGGTTATTTGGCCTGTCAAGATCCAAGCGCTCGCACCACTGGGCGTCGATAGCAGGGTTGATGTTGGAATTCGAGGAAATCATGGCAGAATGTAGGGTGCCCCAGCGCTTGTTCAGCCGCGCTTTGTCAGCCGTTGCGGTCATTTGCCGAGGGCGCGCTCCAATAGGGGCTTCAGCTTGGCCGCATACACCTTGTAGCCCCCTGCTTGGGTGAGGTGGATATTGTCGGCGGAAAAGAGATCGGGCTTGAGCGCGCCATCAGCGGTGGTGAAGTCAGACCAGAGGTCGAGGATGTGAACTTTCGGGTCGCTGTTGAGCTTGAGTGCCTCAAGGGCCGCGTTGGTCTTCTTGATGTCTTCGTAGAAGCGGACGCCGGGGGCGTGGGCGGGAAGTATCTTGGCGACGATGACCTCTGCGGCAGGAAACTTCTCGCGCAGGTTGGCGACGCACATTTGGATGCCTCTGGCGGCGGCCTCGACACCAGTCTCAGGCGTGAAGAACATGTTGTTGTTGCCGATCATGAGCACGATGGCCTTCGGTTGGAGACCTGCGACGCCACCGTGGTCGAGACGCCAAAGGACGTTCTGTGTCTTGTCGCCGCCGATGCCAATGTTGACTGTTTTGAGCCCCGGGAAGTGCGTAGCCCACGCATCGCCCCATTGGATGGTGATGCTGTCGCCCACGAGCAGCACATCGAGTGGGCCTTGGTTGGCCTGCACGGTCTTAACGTGCGCCTCGTGGAGTCTGAGCCAAGCATCGCCACCAAACGCACCCGCAGAGGGCACTGCTGGCCAGAACTGAGGCAGATGCTTGTTCGCCTCGCGGCCGGGGCGACGGTCGTGCTCCGGCCGCTCGACGACATAAGCACGCTCCTCCGGAGTGAGAGGCCAGCCGGTCTTTTGCGGTTCGGGGTTGGGGTAGGGATACTCAACTGCGGCGGCAAAGGCGACCGAAAGCGAGAACGCGATGAGACTGTGTGACAAAAGATTCATAGTGAGAGTGTGCGAGCGATGTTTAACGTCTAGCTGAGGGACGCGGCTCCGCGACTATCGCGACCGCTGAAAATAATTGAGTGACCAAACCTTTCCCCATGCGGCAGAAGCCGCGTTACCTCCAGCGACTTGTGTGTGCCCAGCATGGGCACGTTGTAAATGGGGTTCAAGTCCCCTGTAGGAATACCAAACATGAAAATGAACATACTACTATCAGAGGCCAACTCGGAAAGGGTAACCGCTCCGAGGAAGGAAGGCTATGAGAAAATTGCGAGCT
>CANHQJ010000030.1 GCA_947462875.1 Verrucomicrobiia bacterium | reverse complement strand
GCGGGCGCTCCTCCGCTACGCTCCGAAGCGCCCGCAGGGGCAACCAAACCAACCACCAAAAACAAAGCCGCTATGGTGTCTCAATTATGAGGCAACGATCCCGATCATTCAGGAACCTTTGGGTGTGCTCGAATTATGAGGCAACAGGCCTGATCTTCCAGCGTTTTCTGAAACCAATCGCGCAGCACCTTTCTCTCCGGCAGATCGCGCAGCACCCAGGTGTCGGTGTGATTCTCGAAGGGCAGAGCGAGAAACGTATGGTTTCCCTGCGGATCAACGGACGCGAGATATGCTTTTGTGGCATCGATACTCCTCTCCTGACTGATGAACTGCGGGCGATTGCCCAAGCGTTTCAATCGGACGAGCGCAGACGCCCGGTCACTCTCCGGATATCCCCATGACCTCACGCCATCATAGTGACTGTGACAAACAAAACCGCGCCACAGCGATGCGATTTCATCATTGTGTAGACCGATGTAGTGGCAGGCGATGGCACCGCGCGAAAAGCCCGCAAGATAGACCTTCGACGCATCTCCCCCGAACTCTTCGCAGGTGCGTTTGACCGTTTGTTGGCAATACTCGACCGTCGCCGGCACATCGCCCCACCACGTCGTGGCATTCCTTTGGTTCTTCACATCGACAAATGGCAGGCAAATCCAAATGACTCCTTTTCCTCCCGAAATGCCATAGCCGAGATGACATCCCTCGACCGTTCCGGGATAGTCTTTCCACTGATTGCCCGCATACTCGACGATTACCGGATACTTTTTTCCCTTCACCCAGTCCGTCGGCAGATAGAGAATGTGATGCACCTCCGTGCCTTTATAGCTCTCGTGAAACTGCCTCACTCGCAGGCCCGGCGCAGGCGCGTGATCTGTCACCGCAGGAATGATCAAATCCGCCGGTATCTTCTCCACATCCGTCGCCGCCCACAGCCCCGCATGCCCACACATGCCAAGGATCATGGCCATCGCTCGTTTCATCATCATTCGACTGTAACAGAAATCAGTCCCCGCACCACTGCAAAAGGCGGCAATCGCACCATCAGGCAGGGACTTTTCTCTGCAAAGGTCCGGCGAGGTGGAGCATGTTCGGAGTGAGAGATCCATCCAAACCGTTCCCCATTCTTCGCGAACCACGTCTAGGGTTAAGGTTGGTTGCGTCGGTGAATAAACGATGTCCTCCCCACCGGACCGCTCGGAGAGACGGTCCCTGCCATGCATCGCGATCGCTCGCTTTACTATACCATTTGTTTTTGAAAAACGTGAGCAAGAAGAAAAGTGATCGTAGCGAAAGCCACGAAAAAGACCGTCAATCCCCACAGTGAAAAATGACTGCGGTACTCGGCCAGCGCCGGTTTTCCGGGCGGGTAGAAGATCTCGATGGTTTCCCCTACCACAAAAGGAGCGGGGTAACTGGCGATCGACGATGAAACCGTGTGCTTTTTGCCCGACTCATCTTTGAAGGTAAACACAGGGCGGAACAAGGGCTTGAACCCATCAGAAATCTTGACGAGCTTTGTGACTTTTGCATGACAGCGAACTGCCGCAGTCATGTAACGAACCGCTCGATAGCCGCTAATCGCCGCCAAGACCCCACAGACCAGTGAAACACCTTGCAGTATCATGACTATGGTAGTTGGCGCTGGTGAAGACATTGCGTGCGGCGATCTAACAAATGGTGTAAAGTATCCTCAGGAAATCAATTCGTAAAAAGTGACAGACCAAACATCGCATTCCCCCCTCACGACTGCCCCCATGCATCCCAGAGCAGCTTGAGCGTCATCGCGAAGACGACGGTGAGAAATACCGGACGGATCAGCGCGGAGCCTTTGTGGATGACCAGGCCGGAGCCGATGCGTGCGCCGAAGAGTTGCCCGCCAATCATCGCCAGCGCCGCGGCAAACTGCACCTGACCGGCGAAAAGAAAAAACCCGAGCGCGCCGAGATTGCTCGCGAGATTCACCGCCTTGGTGTAGCCCGTCGCATCGCGCAGCTCCAGGCCTAACAGGGCGACCAGCGCCAGCATCCAAAACGAACCGCACCCGGGCCCGAAAAAACCATCGTAGGCCCCGAGTATCACACCGAACAACAGCGCAAATGCCAGATGCCCCATGCGTCGTGTGCCCGCCGCAAGACCGAAGCGGCGATTCATCGCCGTGTAGATCGCCACCGCGCCTAACAACCACGGAATGAGCAAACGCAGCAGATCTTTCGAGACCATGGTCACCGCCCATGCGCCCACGGCGCTGGCCAGAAAGGACGCCAGCACCGCCCAGCCCAGCGCGGGCGTTTTCATCAGCCCCGCCCGGTAAAAGCGCCACACCGCCAGCGAGGTGCCGCAGGCGGATTGCAGTTTGTTGGTGCCCAGTGCGATGTGAGCGGGCACACCCACCGCCATCAACGCGGGCAAGGTGATCAAGCCGCCTCCTCCCGCGATCGAGTCGATCAAGCCTCCCGCGAATCCCGCGAAGAACAACAAGGCATAGGAAAACTCGGACATCCCCGCCACGGTGCCAAGCCCGCCCGTGTATGACAAGAGCAATAAGGAGAAGGGGTTTGCAACCCCTTTCCAGGGATTGCAAATCCCTGCTCCATAGACTTCGCCAGTTTCAGGCTTGCCCTGATCACATGGCAGCAGTACAGTTGCTGCCGTGACATCTACCCCTTATGGCATCGGACTCGCAGGCTGTGGCACTGTGGGCACTGGCGTGATCCGCGCGCTGCATCGCAATGGCGCTCTCATCCGGCAACGCAGCGGCACGGACATGGATCTGGAGGTCGTGCGCATCCTCGTACGCGATCTCGACAAGTCCCGCCATGAAACGGTCTCGCCCGCCTTGCTCACCACGGATTGGCAAGCGATGGTCGATGACCCTGCGGTGCACATCGTCGTGGAGCTCATCGGCGGCACCGGCCTGGCCTATGACATCGTCGCCCGCGCGCTCACTTTGGGAAAACCCGTGGTCACGGGCAATAAGGCGCTGCTTGCCGAACGCGGACCGGAGCTTTTCGCTCTGTCGAAACAGCACAACACGCCGATTCATTTCGAGGCCGCGGTGGCCGGCGGCATTCCCATCATCAAGACGGTGCAGGAGGCTTTCATCGGCAATCGCATCAAGGCGATGTGCGGCATCATCAACGGCACCAGCAATTACATTTTGCAGCGCATGTCGGAGGCACGGCTGGACTTCGCCACCGCTCTGCAAGAGGCCCAGGCACTGGGCTACGCCGAGTCCGATCCCACGCTCGACGTCAACGGCTGGGACGCCGCGCACAAGGCGATTCTGTTAGCCACGCTGGCGTACGGTTTCCCCATTTCGCCGCGCGACATGCACGTCGTGGGCATCGAGCAGGTGAAGCCGATCGATATCGATTTCGCCAAGCAGCTCGGCTACGTCGTGAAATTGCTGGCCGTGATCCGCGAGCACGATGATGACGCGATCGAGCTGCGCTTGCAGCCCTCGTTTGTCAGCAAGAGCCACATTCTGGCATCGGTCAATGGCGTGTTTAATGCCGTGGCGGTGCACGGTGACGGAGTCGGCGAATCCTTGTTCTACGGTCGCGGCGCGGGAGAAGATCCCACCGCCTCCGCCGTGGTCGCGGACCTGGTGGAAGCCGCCCGCTCGCTCGCCCATGAGCTCCCGCACCGCGGCTTCCTGCCCTGGGGCAAACAAGGCCACCTGCTGCCCATCGAGGAGACCCGCACGGCGTATTACGTGCGTTTCGATGTCACCGACCGCCCCGGCGTGGTGGCGGAAATCGCCACCGTGCTCGCCCAGCACCGCATCGGCATCAGCGGCACGCATTCCCCCGTGAACCCGGAAAATCCCGATGCCGCTTTCGTCGATATGGTCTTCCTGCTGCACAGCTGCCCCTTCGGCCTGCTCCAGCAAGCCCTGCAGGAAATCGCCCGTCTCGATTGCGTCAATTCCGAGCCCGTCGTCTTCCGCATCGAGCAGATTTGAGCCGATACGGACAGGAAAAATCACCGAATGTGTTCAAAAAAGAATACATCGTATGCGAAAAGTGGTCTATTTTTTGTGTCATATTCATTTACCGCTTGCAGATCCCTTAAGAATATTCCTATATCGCCGGCGTGAGCATTCGCGTACGCCTCAAAGATGTTGCTGAAAGAGCAGGAGTAGCCGTTAACACCGCATCCACCATACTCAACAAACGCCCGAATTCGTGGGCGTCGAAGGAGACGGAGGCGCGTGTGTTTGCCGCCGCGGCGGAAATGGGCTACCGTCCGAACAAGACCGCCCGCGCCCTGCGTTCCGGTCGTTTCCACACCATCGGCCTGATCATCCAGGACGTGACCAATCCGTTTTTCTGTACCATCGCCGATGAACTGGAAGCCGCCGTGGAAGAGCGCGGGTATGACTTGCTGGTGGAAAGCTGCCGTTCCTCGCTGGTGAGGGAGAAGCACTTGCTCTCCGAGCTCGTCGATCTCGAAGTGGATGGCACCGTGCTGTGGCTCAGCAACAATGAAACCTACCGCGGCGATCTGGCCGAGATGTTCGGGAAAAAAATGCCGGTGGTCGCGCTCGGCAACGGCGTGCCCGAACAGGCGCTGCCCGCCGATGCCGTGCTCAGCGATTTCACCCAGGGCCTCGAGGACGCCGTGAAAGATCTGGTCGCCCGTGGTCACAAGCGTTTCGCCTTCCTCAGCGCCCATGCCGAGGGCACCTATGACGGCTCGCGCTCGATCCTGTTCCAGCAAATGCTCGCCGCCTCCGGCATTCCCGCCTCCTCCGTCCATTTGCTGCAAACCGGTCACCGCATCGATCAGGCCTTTGCCACGTTCCAGCAATTCCTCGCCACCTGCGGCGAAAACCGCCCCACGGCTGTGGTCGCCATGAACGACATCGCCGCGGTCGCCTGCATGCGCGCCGCTGTGGAAGCCGGGCTGGAGATCCCGCGCGATCTCTCCATCGTCGGCGTCGATGACATTCCGCTCTGCGCCTACCTGCCCACCACGCTTAGCTCCATCCGCCAGCGCTACCGAAAAATCACCCAGGAAGCCGCCGATCTGCTGATCCGTCGCATCGAGCATCCCGATGCCGATGATCTCGCCCAGCCGCGCCAGGTGATCTTCCCCACCATCTACACCCCGCGCGAGAGTGTCGGCTCCGCCTGAACCCGAACGCCGGAAATTTCTCATTTTGCGGTTGCACAGCGCGGCGTGTCTGCGCTAGCCTTTCCCCGCATCCGCACGATGCCGCTGTAGCTCAGGGGTAGAGCAATTCATTCGTAATGAATAGGTCGTCGGTTCAAATCCGACCAGCGGCTCCATCGTCCACCGGAACGAGAGCATTTGATCATTGAAAGATCAACGGATTACGGGCAAAGTGCTTGTATGAAACCCATACTGTCTTTCCTCTGCGCCCTCGTATCTTTCGCCGCTGCCATCGAATACGTGCGCCTCGCTCCCGAAGGCAAGAGTTTCCAGCTGCATCCTTCCGGCACTCGCTATGTGCCCTGGGGGCACAATTACAGCTCCGTCGATGTCCTCGATCGCATGGAAAAGGACCCCGCACGCATCCAGCGCGAGTTCGCCGAAATGAAAGCCGCCGGCACGAACGTGGTGCGCATCCACCCGGAAATGCCGCGCTTGATGACCGGCCCCGATACGATGAACCCCACGGCGCTCGATCACCTCAAGGCCCTCTTGCAAGTGGCGGAAAAAGTCGGCATCCACGTGCAAATCACCGGGCTGGCCTGCTACAAGATCAAGGATCGCATGGCGTGGTATGATGCCCTGAACGAGCAGGAACGCTGGAAGACGCAGGCATTTTTCTGGGCAAGCATCGCCCGCGTCTGCGCCGCCAGCCCCGCCGTGTTCGCCTACGATCTGGTCAATGAACCCTCCGCCGCAGGCACCCGTGCCGAGGGCTACTACATGGGAAAAATGGGCGATGTCGAGTTCTGCCAACGCCTCACCCTGGAGCCCGGAAAACGCAGCCATGATGACATCATGAGCGAGTGGACCAAACGCATGGTCGCCGCCATCCGCGAGCACGACCGCCAGCACCTCATCACCCTGGGCATGCTGCCCTTTCCCGGAGCCTATCAAAAAGCCGCCGCGCCTCTCGACTTTGTCTCGCCCCATCTCTATCCGAAAACCGGCAAGGTCGAGGAAGAGCTCGCTCTGCTGAAACGGTTCGATTGGGGCAAGCCCATCGTCATCGGCGAAACCTTCCCGCTCAGCTGCGGCGCGGACGATCTGCGGCAATTCCTTCTGCGCAGCCGCGGCACCGCGCACGGCTGGATGGGCCACTGGCCGGATGAGTCACCGACCGTTCTCACGGAAATGAAAGAAGCGGGCAAGGCCACCATCCACAGCGCCATCTGGCTCTCGTGGGTGGAGTTGTTCCGGGAAATCGGCCCACAGATGACGGCGGAGCGCTGACTGCGGCTCAGTGGCTTTTCTGCGAGAAGGTTCCGGGCGTGAGGTCGCGGCGCTCGCGGGAACGGGGCGAAAACACGATCGGTATGCCCGGTGCGGGATGGGACTCGCGCATCTGATTGCGCAGGTACTGGCCGTAGCTCTGGCTCAACAAATGTTTGTCGTTCACGAACAGGATATACGTCGGCACCGGAATCAGTTCGCTGGTCTTGTCCAGGGCCACCGTGCCGTAGTAGAGCTTCATGCGACGCTTCAGCTTCGAATCGATGGGTGGTGGATTTTTCTCGATCGCTTTTTGCAGGATGCGGTTGAGCACGCCGGTGGTCGGGTGTTTCTGCGATTGATTGCGGATCTTGATCACCTCCTTGAGGATCATGTCCACGGAATCATTTTCTTTTGCCGAGACAATCGCAAACGGCGCGTAATCGAGGAAAAACAACTCGCGTTTCACATGCTCGGTCGCCTCTTCAATGCGGGCTTTTTTCTTCGCACCGGGGTGGTAGAGATCGAACTTGTTCAGCACGATCAGGCACGGTTTGTTTTCCTCCAGAATCAACTGCGCGATCTTGCGATCCTGCGCGGTGATGCCGGAGGCGAGATCGATCACCAGCAAGGTCAGGTCGGCGCGGCGTATCGCCTTTTCGGTGCGCATCGCCGAGAACACTTCCACGGAGGTGTCGCGTTTCGCCCGCGGGCGCAGACCGGCGGTGTCGATGAGAGTGAAATGTTCGTTCTTGAACTTGCAGGGAAGATCCACGGCATCGCGGGTGGTGCCGGCGATGTCGGACACAATCGTGCGCTGGTCCTGCAGGATCGCATTCGCCAGCGAGGACTTGCCGGCGTTCGGCTTGCCGACGATGGCGATGCGGATGCCATCGGGCTGGCGCATTTCCGGCGTTTCGCCCTCGGCGGGAGAAAGCGGTTCCAGCACGGCATCGATCGCATCGACGAGCTCGCCGAAGTTACGTCCATGCTCCGCGGATACCGCGATGCCATTGCCCAGACCCAGTTTGGTGAATTCGGAAAAGGCCGCCTCGTGCTTGTCGTGGTCCACCTTGTTCATCACCAGAAGCACCGGGGCTTTGGCCTTACGCAGCTTCTGGCTCAGCGCGGCATCGATCGCCGTCAGGCCATCATGCGCATCCACCACGAACAAGATCAGATCCGCCGTGGCGATGGCGATGTCCACCTCGAAGGCGACCTGCTCGGCGAAGCCGTCATCCAGCGTGGCACCGATGCCGCCGGTATCGACGATCTCACAAGGAAACTTCATCACCTTCCCCGGGGCGGAGAGGCGATCACGCGTGATCCCCGCCTGGTCGTGTACGATGGCGATTTTCCGTCCGACAAGACGATTGAACAGAGCCGATTTCCCCACATTCGGGCGACCAACGATAGCAACAGTGGGCATGCCGGTTATCTTGCCTCAACCGATGTCAATCACCAAGTCTAAAAAAAATGCGTTTTTTCCTGCCGCAAATCGTGCTGGAAAAGCGCTTGGCATCCATTAGAATCGATTCATGCAGCCCAGAGAGAACACCATCGCCCTGCTCAGCGCCTACTACGATCACTTCAATGCCGGCGATACCGATGCCATGCTGGCCCTGATGGCGGAGGATGTCATCCACGACATCAACCAGTCCGGTTGCGAAACCGGCATCGAGGCGTTTCGGGAATTTTTCGTGCGCATGAACCGCTGCTACCGCGAATCCGTCACGGACTTGCAACTCTTCGCCAGCGACGACGGCACGCGGGCCGCCGCGGAATTCATCGTGCACGGCACCTATCTCGCCACCGATGACGGACTGCCGGAAGCGCAAGGGCAAACCTATCAGCTGCCCGCCGGAGCGTTTTTCACGATTCACAACGGTCGGATCAAACGCGTCACCATGTACTACAATCTGCAACTTTGGCTGAACCAAGTGCTTTCCTGACCCATGAAACTCATCGCCCTTCTGTTTCTCCTCGCCCTCTCCCTCGTCCGCGCGCAGGAAGCACCACTGAACATCGTTTATATCATCTCGGATGATCAGGCGTGGACGGATTATTCCTTCATGGGACATGCACAGGTGAAAACGCCTCACCTCGATCAACTGGCCAAGGAGTCGTTGCTGTTCAAACGCGGCTACGTGCCCTCCAGCCTCTGCTGCCCCAGTCTTGCCACCATTCTCACCGGGAAATTTCCGCATCAGCACAAGATCACCTCGAACGATCCGCCGCAGCTGAAAGGAAAAGCACCCGCCGCCTCGCGCACTTCACCCACCTTCGCCCAAGGCCGCGAGCGCATGAACCAATTCATGGATGCGCAGCGCACGCTTCCGCGCATACTCGGCGAACAAGGCTACCTGACTCTGCAAACAGGAAAATGGTGGCAAGGTCCCTACGCCCGCGGCGGCTTCACCCATGGCATGACCAAAGGCGCGCGCCACGGCGATGAGGGGCTCGACATCGGTCGCAAGACGATGAAGCCCATCGATGATTTCCTCGATCTCTCCCTCAAGGAAAAGAAACCGTTTTTCGTCTGGTACGCCCCCCTGCTGCCGCATGATCCGCACACGCCGCCGCAGCGTTTGTTGGACAAATACCAAAAACTCACGCCGTCCATCCACCAAGCCCGCTACTGGGCGATGATCGAGTGGTTTGATGAAACGATTGGCCAACTGCGGCAAAGCCTGAAGGAGCGCAATCTCGCCGACAACACACTCATCGTTTACGTCACTGACAACGGCTGGATCCAGAATCCCAAAGGACCCAGGTATGCCGAAAAATCAAAACAATCTCCCTACGATGGCGGCCTGCGCACACCCATCATGTTCCACTTGCCGAAAAAAATCAAAGCGCAGGACGCGCCGCAATTGGCCAGCTCCATTGACATCCTGCCGACGGTGCTTTCGCTCGCCAATATTCCCGCGCCCAAGGATCTTCCGGGGATCGATGTCAGCGATGAGGCCGCACGCAGCAAGCGCGATCACATCACCGGTGCCTGCTTCACGCACAATGCCGTCGATCTCGATGTACCCGCCTCCAGCCTGCGCTGGCGCTGGGTCGTGCAGGGCGAATGGAAACTGATTCTGCCCGCCGCTCTGGAAAAAACCGGCAAGCCCGAACTCTATCACATCACGAAAGATACCACCGAAGAAAAAAATCTCGCCGATCAGGACCCCGAGCGAGTGAAGGCACTGACCACCATCCTCGATGGCTGGTGGAAACCCTGAGCGGCTTTTTTGTTTGTTCCCTGCGTCTCTTTGAGCTTGCCTCAGGCGTGGCGAAAAAGCACGCTCGCCCCGCCCTGCCATGTCCGATCTCACCCTTGCCACCCACGCCGCTCTCGAAGCCGGAAAACTCCTTCGCGAAAAATTCGGCCAACTCGCCGTGGTCGATGAAGCCACCCACCACGACATCAAGCTCCAGCTCGACAAAACATCCCAGGACCTGATCACCAAAATCCTGCTCGATGCCTGCCCGGACGATGCCCTCTACGGCGAGGAAGGCATTGCGGGAAATCAGGCATCGGACCGCCAGTGGATCGTCGATCCCATCGATGGCACGGTGAATTTTTTCTACGGCATCCCGCATTTCTGCGTCTCCATCGCCCTGCGGGTCAAAGGCGAGATCGTGGTCGGCGTGATTCATGATCCCATGGTGCAGGAAACGTGGACCGTGGAAAAAGGCGGCCCCGCGCTGCACAATGGCGCGCCCATCGCGGTCTCGAAACGCGACACGCTGGAAGAGTCCATCCTCTTCGTCGGTTGCGGCAAGGATGGCGATGCCCTGCGTACCGGCATGGACCGCTTCGCCAAGGCCTCCGTGCGCGCGCGCAAGATGCGCATGATGGGCTCCGCCGCGCTGGGCATGGCCTACATCGCCTCGGGCCGGCTCGATGCCTATGTGGAATCGAAAATTTCCCTCTGGGACATCGCCGCCGGTCAGCTGCTGGTGGAAACCGCCGGGGGAAAAGTATCGCTCACCCCGTCCCCGCAAAACCCGGACTCCTACGGCATCGTCGCCACCAACGGCCTCATTCCCATCGAAGAGATTCTCTAACACATTTCAGCCATGTCATCCCATCCTGTCATCGTCGGAGGCACCATCGCCATTGACAACGTCATCACCCCGCAGGCCGAAGCAAAGGAACTGCTCGGCGGCTCGGCCTCCTATGCGGCGCTCGCGGCGGCGTATTTCACCAAGCCCGTGCATCTGGTGGGCATCATCGGCCACGACTATCCGCAGCGCCATCTCGACATGCTGGCGGCAAACGGCGTGACTCTGGAAGGCGTGGAGCGCTCGCCCGGCGAATCGTTCACCTGGACGGGGGAGTACCATGCCAACATGAACGACCGCACCACGCACCGCGTGGGGCTGAACGTGCTGGAAAACTGGCAGGTCAAGGTGCCGGCCGCGATTGCTACTACGTCCATCGTAGTTCTCGCCAACATGTCGCCGGACAACCAGTTGCAGATGCTCGCCGGCTGCACCGCCTCGCCGCGTTTCGTCATCGCCGATACCATGGATCTGTGGATCAACATCGCCAACGAGCGGCTGCACGACGTGCTGCGCGAGCTCGATCTGTTTGTGATCAACGAAGGCGAGGCGCGCGAATTCACCGGCACCTCGAACCTGATTCTGGCAGGGCAGCGATTGCTGGAAAAAGGTCCGCGCTTCGTCATCATCAAGCTCGGCGAATTCGGAGCCATGCTGTTCACCGGTGAGGCGAAAGGCTGGCAGGTCAGCCCGCAGACCTTCTTCCGCTCCGCCGCCTTTCCTCTGCATGAAGTGGCCGATCCCACGGGCGCGGGCGATACCTTTCTCGGCGCTCTCGCGGGCTATCTGGCATCGCTGGGCAAAACAGCCTTCACCTTTGAGGACATCCGCCAGGCCGTCATCAAGGGCTCCATCCTCGCCTCCTTCACGTGCGAGGAATTTTCAACGCGCAAGCTGCAGGCGATCAGCCCCGCGGAAATCCAAGAACGCGAAGATCTCTTCAAGGTGCTCACCGCCTGGTAAGGCAGGGACCGCCTCTCCGAGCGGTCCGGTGGAGTGGACATTGTTATTGCTCTAACAGAAACAACCTTCACCCCGGACCTTGTTCGCAGAGAATGCCGGACGGTTCGAATGATTGTCGGGGAGCGAACCAACACTTCACCACCGGACGGTTCGGAGAACCGTCCCTGCCTTGGCAAACATCACAAGGCCGAAGCTGAGGCGGGGTCGAGATGGAAGTGGGCGCAAGGATGATTCTGCAGGAAACTCGCGCTCACCTGATCGGTGACCGGCTCGCGTACGGCTCTCCTCACAATCTCCGCCTTGCCTTCCCCGAACGCCATGAGGGAAATGTGGCGCGCGGCGAGGATGGTACCGCAGCCCATGGTGATCGCATGCGTGGGCACATGCTCCAGGCCGCCGAAGGCGGACGCGGCATCCTGTCGCGTGATGGCATCGAGATGGATGCGCCGAGTGATGCTATCGGCCGGGGAGCCCGGCTCATTGAACCCGATGTGTCCGGTGCGACCGATGCCGAGAATCTGGTAGTCGATTCCGCCGGCGGCACGGATGGCTTCTTCGTAGGCCAGGCAATGAGAAACGAGTTCCGACTCCGCCACGTGCGAGCTGGGCAGGTAGATGTTCGCGGCGGGAATGTCGATATGATCGAAAAAATTCCGGTGCATGAAATTCCAGTATGTTTCCGGATGCGTGGATTCCAGGCCGAGGTATTCATCGAGATTGAACGTGGTCACCTGCCGGAAGGACAGGCCTTCCTCGTGATGGAGGCGCACCAATTCCTGATAGAGAGGAATGGGCGTCGCGCCGGTGGCAAGACCCAGCACCGCATGCGCTTTGTTGCGGATCAGGGTCGCCATTTCCAGCGCCACGGTGCGTACCGCCGCCTCGCGGCTCGAATGAATGTGAAGTTGGATGCTCATGGACGGATGCCGCGCAGGTTGGCGGTTTTGTCGCAAATATCAAGACAGATTTCAGCGGAACATAACGGCCACGGTTTCTCGATCGTCACTCCATCTGACGAGAGCGAGTCGCGTGTCATCAGCAGTGGATCGCTTCAGTGAAGGTGCATTTCGAAGCGCTCGACCGCCGCCTTCGCGTCCGGGGCGGTTTTGATCGTGAGGATCATGGCCACGTGGGCACCGGCGGGTAGCGGTTGGTCGGAGATGAGAACGTTCGCATCGGCATCTTTGCCTTTGGCGAAAGCGAGTTTCGTCGGAGCCGAGCGTTCACCGGCGAGGCCCGTGACGCTTTGCTCGCCAAGCGCGGCGGGCTTCTTGTCCTTGTCGAGGAAAATGATCCGGGCTTTGCGATCCTTGTCCACGGTGATTTCGATGGAAAAGCCGGCCTTGGACTCGATCACATGGCCGCCATTCGGGCCTTTGGTGACGTTATCTTCGTGCACATGTTCTTCTTTTTCATGATCATGGTCCTCGGCGGAATACGCCAGCGGGCTGGCGAAGAGGGCGAGGAGTGCGGTGGTCAGTTGCAGTGTCGTTTTCATATTTTCTTTTGGTTTGGTTGTTGGTTGACGTGAGATTGTTTTTCAGTGGGTGGCGGGGGCGTTCAGTGCGAGAGCCTTGGCGGCGGCCTTTTTTCCGAACAGGCGGAAGACGGCAGGAGTGACGGCGAAGTCCAGCAGGGTCGAACTGACCAATCCGCCGACGATACAAATCGCAACGGGGCTGAGGATTTCCTTGCCGGGCTCGCCCATGGCGATGACGAAAGGGATCAGCGCGATGCCGGCCGAGAGCGCGGTCATGGTGACGGGCACGAAACGTTCGAGCGTGCCGCGTTCGATCATGGCATAGGTGAAGCCCTCGCCCTCGTGTTTCATCAGATGGAGGTAGTGGGAGATCATCATGATGCCGTTGCGTGCGGCGACTCCGCCCACGGCGATGAAACCGACCAGCGTGGCCACGCTGATGTTGCCGACGAGATACCAGGTCAGCGCCAGGCTGCCCATCAGTGCCAGCGGGAGATTGAGCAGCACCTGAAACGCGAGCACCAGGCTGCGGAAGTACGACCAAAGTAGTAGCACGATCACCACCAGAATGGCCGCGAAGAGGATGGCGATGCGTTTGGCGGCGGCCTGCTCGGCGCGGAAGTCCCCCTCGTAGCTGATGAAATAGCCTTCGGGGAATTTCACCTCATCGCGCACTTTTTGCTCCAGTTGCGCCACCAGAGCTCCGGCATCGCGTTCGCTGGGCTTGATGGACACCACGTAACGGCGCTGGGTGTTTTCCCGATAGACCGCGCTGGGGCCCGAGGCCTCCCGCACATCGGCGACGAGGTGGAGCGGAATGTGGGCGCCCGTGACGGTGTGGATGGGCAGGTTGCGGATGGTTTCGGCATCGCCGCGCCTGCTCTCCGGCAGACGGATGGCAAGATCGATGACACGCTGGTTCTCCCGCAGTTGGGCGACCTGTGTCCCGCCCAACAAGGTGGAAAGTTCCGCGTTCAGCTCTCCAGGGGAAACGCCGTGGGCGAGGGCGCGATCGCGGTCGAGCTCGATGCGGAGCTGGGGGATCTGCGCTTGCATGTCGAGCTTGGCATCCGTCAGGCCGGGGACGGTTTGGGCCACCTTTTGCACCTGCTCGCCGAGATTCGTGATGATGGCGAGATCGGGGCCGAAGATCTTCACCGCGACGGGCGAAGTGACACCGCTGAGAAGATGGCTGATACGGTGGGAGAGAGGACCGGAGATGATGCTGAAGGTGCCGGGCACGGTTTTGATGCGCTCGCGCATGTCATCGAGCACGACCTTGAGCGGGCGGCCTTTGCCGTCCTTTTTGAAATCGATGTCGAACTCCACGTTGTTGACGGGCACGACGTGGTCGCTGCGTTCGGCGCGGCCGATGCGGCGACCGATGTGAAGGACTTCCGGGATCTGGCGGATCTGCTCTTCCACCGCCCGGGAAATCATTTCCATCTCCGCGAGCGAGGTGCCCGGCGCGGCTCCGGTGGTGACGACCGCGGTTTCCTCGTGGAACGCGGGCAGGAAGTCGCGGCTCATTTGCGGATAAAGCAGGAGGGCGAATGCCAGCAATAGCGAAACCACCGCCACGATGATGACGGGTTGGCGCAGGCTGAAGCGTAGGATGGTGGACTTCAGCGACCACTTCAGGAAACGCACGAGTCTGCCGTCGCCGTGATCGTTTTCTTCACGCGAGGGTTTCACCTTCAACAAAAACGAACAGAGCACGGGAATCGCGGTGAGGGAGACCACAAAAGACGCGATCATGCTGATGATCGTGGCGATGGCAATGGGCGCGAACAGTTTCCCCTCGACACCGGAAAGACCGAGCAGCGGGATGAACACCAGAACGATGAGAACGGTGGCATAGAGAATCGAGTTGCGCACCTCACCGGAAGCCTGTGCGATGAGTTCGAGTTTCGGCAACGGTTCTCTCAGCCGTGCGTTTTCCCGCAGGCGGCGGAACACGTTTTCCACATCGACGATGGCATCGTCCACCACCATGCCGATGGCCACCGCCAGTCCGCCCAGCGTCATGCTGTTCACGCTCAGTCCCATCCACTCAAAGGTGAGCAAGGTGATGCAAAAGCTCAGCGGCATGGCCATCAGCGTGATGAAGGTGGTGCGGAAGCTGAGGAGGAAAAGCAGGAGCACCAGGGTGACCATGACCGCGCCCTCGATGATGGCTTTTTTCAAGTTGCCGATGGCACTGTCGATGAAATCGCGCTGCCGGAACAGCACGGTGGCCTCGACTCCCGCGGGCAGGGTGGGTTTGAGTCCGTCGATGGCGGCTTCGATTTTTTTCGTCAGTGCGATGGTATCGAAGCCCGGTGCCTTGATGACGCTCATGACCACGCCGGGGCTGCCGTTCACCGCCGCTTCGCCGCGCTTTGGTTCCGTGCCCCAGGCGACGGTGGCGACATCCGAGATGGCAATCGGCCGCCCGCCCGGTTTTTTGATGATGGTGCGGGCGATGTCTGAGAGCTCCACCGTCATGGCCAGATTGCGCACCATGATTTCCTGCGGTCCGTTGTCGATGAATCCTCCCGTGGTATTGGAGGCGGCCTTTTTGACCGCGTCTTCCAGTTCCTCGATGGTGACGCCGTTGGCCTGCATGCGCCAGGGATCGGGCTGGACTTGCGCCTGCTTCACGCCGCCGCCCATGTTGAGTACTTCGGCCACGCCGGGGATGGCCTGGAGCCGCATGCGGATGGTCCAGTCGGCGACCGTGCGCACATCCATGGGCAAGGTTTTCCCGTCGTTGCTTTTCACTCCGATGAGCAGGATTTCCCCCATCAGCGAGGCGACGGGAGTGAGATACGGTTGGGTGCCATCGGGCAGCTGTTCGCGCGCGACCTGAAGCCGCTCCTGCACCAATTGGCGGGCGCGGTAAATGTCGGTGCCCCATTCGAATTCGGCAAACACCAGCGAGAGCGCGATGTCGGAGGTGGAGCGCATGCGGGTCAGCCCTGACACGCCCATCATCGAGTTCTCGATGGGCTGCGTGACGAGAGCCTCCACTTCTTCCGGCGAGAGCCCGGGCGATTCCGTGAGAATGGTGACCGTGGGCTTGGTCAGGTCGGGAAGGACTTCCACGGGAAGCCCGCTGCCCGTCTTGTAACCCGCCGCGAGGATGAGCAGCGAGAGGCAGAGAATGATCGCGCGATTTCGCAGGGACCAGCGGATGAGTGAGTTGAGCATGGGTCAGGAAAGTTCTGTCGTGGCGAAATCAGGAGAGCGGCGGCGCAGCGAGGTGATGACCAGCAGCAGCGCGAGGATGCCGGTGGAGGCCATGAAAAACATCTCGCGCATGCTGATGCCGTGGGCCTCGTGTGCGTGATCGTCGTGCTCGGCAGTGGGAGAGGAATTTTCCTGATCCTTCGATTTTTCCGATCCATCGTCATTGTGTTCATGGCCGTGCGCGGCATCCATGGCTTCTTTCAACGAAGGTCCGCCGCCACTGCCCGCGAAGCCGAGCGAGTAGGAACCGCGGGTGACCACCTCATCTCCGGGGAGGAGTCCATCGATGATTTCCACCCGGCCGTTGCTCGCAAGGCCGGTTTGCACGTTCACGCGGTCGAAGGCGTTCGGGATGCTCATGTGTTTCACGTAGACGTGCCGGTTGGCGGTGCCGCCGTGGATCGCCTCGCGCGGCACGCTGAGCACGCCCTGGCGTTTTTCCATGATGATCGAGCATTCCGCGTTCATGCCCGGGCGCAGTTGGTTGTCGGGATTTTCGATGGTGAAAATGACGCCGGCGGTATTGAGGTCCGCGCCTTCGGCTTGTTGCGAGCGGGTGGAGACGTCCTGTCCCAGCGCGCAGGCCGGATCAGGGCAGGGGCAGGCGGTGAATTTCAGCAAGGTGGCGGAGTATTCCCGATCCGGGCGGACGGGGAAACGCACGATCGCCTGCGTGCCCTGTTTGATTTTCCCTGCGGTGGCCTGGGGCAGGGTGACAATCAGATAGATCGTTTTCAAATCCGCGATTTCCGCGAGACTGTCCGTCGGCTCCAGCGGTGCGCCGAGCCTGGTGTTCACGCCGATGACCGTTCCGGCGGCAGGGGCCTTGAGCCAGATGCTGGGCGGCGGGTCGCCAGGTTGACGACTTTCCAATAACACGAGAGGTTCGTCTTTTTCGACATACATGCCGATCTTCAGGTTGTTTTCGATCACACGACCGGACACGCGACTGCTGAGGATAGCGCGTTTTTCGGGAATGGCTTCCGTGCGGCCGAGGGCGAAGGTGGTGGTTTCGAAGTCGGCTTCCTCGACGGTGACGGTTTCCAGGCCGAGGTTTTTGACGCCTTGTTCGGTGAGGATGACGGGGGGCACCGCGACGGCCGCGCGTGTGACGGGGGCGAGCAAGAGTGTCGCCAAAGAAAAGAGAATGGTTGTTTTCATGCGAGGGAAAAGTAGAGGTTAGGGGTTGCCCAGCGCCGCTTGCTGGCGGATGCGGGCCTGGTGGTAGGAGCTGCGGGCATCGATGCGCGCCAGCGTGAGTTGTCGTTTCTGGGCGCGGGCACGGAAGATGGTGGCGAGCTCCCCTTGCCCACGGGCGTATGCCTCCTGGGCCAGCTTGAGTTGTTCCTCCGCAAGCGGAAGGAGCTCGGTCGTGATCTGTTGATCGAGTTTTTTCCACTCACGCATTTCCGCCGTCGCGCCGCTGGCATCGTTTTGCGCATCGGCGAGAATCGCCTTGGCCTCACGTTCGCGGCGCTCCACGCCCGCTTTGGCGGCGGCGATGTTGCCGGAATTGTCATCCCAGAATGGCAGGGGGATGCTGAGCTGGAAACCGAGCATGAGATCGCTGCGATAGCCCTGAGGCTCATCGAGCTGGCGCATGCCCGAGACATAGATGCCCGCTTCCAGGTCATCGAAGCGATTGGCAAGTTCGCGCTGCACCGTGTTGCGGGCGCCATCGACCGCGCGCAGCGCTTGTTGGTAATCCGCGCGCCGCGATACATCGCCCGCCGCGGCATCATGCAGAGCCGGCAGTTCGCCGCCAGCACTGATCTGATCGGCGGGCTGCATGCCTAACAATTTTTTCAACGAGGTGAGCAGGGTGATTTCCTGGGCATCGAGTTGTTTTTGTTCGATGAGCAGGCTGGCGGCATCGAGTTTCGCCTGCGCGGCATCGAGCGCCGAGGCCTCGGCGCGTTGTTGGTTTTTTTTCACGGCATCGGCAAAGGCCTCGGCCTCCTCTTGCTGCACGGCCATGGACTGGCGGCGGCTTTTCAGGGCGAGCGCCTGGACAAAAATCAATCGCGCTTCCGCAATCAGTTCCTGCTCGGCGCGCCGCACCTCCATCTCCGCGGCTTCGAGGCCGGACTTGCTGATTTCCTTCTCCCACGCGAGCCGCTGGGTGATGGGGAAGGAACGAGACATGCCGACCTTGACCTCGCCTTCGCGGAAATCAGGCGTTTGCATCCACTGCACATCCAGCCGTGGACGCGAAGGGCGTCCTGCCTGTTGCCACTTGCCGAGCGCTTCCTGGATTTTCCAGCGCGCGGCCTTGAGGTCGGGATTTTGCGCGTGAATGCGTCCCGCCAAGGATGCTTCGGTAAGAATCAGGGCAGGTTCAGCAACAGCAATGGATGCACAGAGAAAAAGAAAAAGAATGGAACGGACCATACAAAAAAGTTGAGTGAGAAAAATCAAAACGAAACCGCGAACGCGTTAGGTCGCGATGCCGGTGTCAGTACGCAATCAGGCGTACGATTTCTCACCCGATGATGGGCGGCACATCCAGCGCATAGACCGGATCATCCGGTAGCTCCCAATCGCAGCACTCCGGCTGCGGGGACTGAGTGCCCGCCATGCGGGCAATGCTTACTTCCGGAAAATCCGGCAAGCAAAAGACAGGCTGCACACAGGCGCACTGGTGGTGGTGATGCTGCGGGTCATGGCAGGGCGTGGGGGCATCGTCATCATGTTCATGATCGTGCTCGCAGACCTCGTGACTGATGTCATGCATGACCGCATGCAGATCGGCAACGCGAATCCCCACACCCAGGAAGGTGAGTAGCAGGAACAGCACTCGAAACAGATGCATCACGCGGGTCACTCTACCATGATGTGACGGTCTGTCCAGCGAAAAGCCCTCACGGGTCCGCATACTCGATTTTGACCCGGGCGAAGCGGCGCGTTTGCGTGGCGGTGGTCTCGTGATCGGTCACCTTCAGCTCCTCCCACTCCTCGGTGGCGCCGATGATGGCCGGCGTATTGGCGGCGGCTGTCCAGTCAGTGAGACCGTTTGCGAATTGCGGGATGTACGTGAGGCCGCTGTCGGGCGCGAGGCGGCGGCGGTAGTGGACCGATAGCGCGGCGGGCGAGGTGCCGAGCGTGATGACAGGCCAAGGCGCGGCGGCGGAAAATTCCAGCGGATCAAGGCCGAAGGCGTAGCAGGTGAGATTGTCGATGCCATCGCCATTCGCGTCCTGCGTGAGATCGACCTTGTCACTGAACGGTTTGATCGTTTCGTACGCCCAGTGCCAATAGGCGCCACCACCATTGACTACCAAACTCACGTCTCCGCCCGGCGTTTCCGAAGTACTATAAGCACCGTAGGCGGAGGCGTTCATCGCACGGTCCTTGAGCAGAACATTCACGGAGTAGGTCTCGCTGGGGTATTCTTTGGGAAGCGAAACAGTGCCGGTCCATGTGCCGTTCGTGAGCGTGCCCGCGGTGAGGCTGACGGGCAGCAGGTAGTCGAACGCGGAGTTGAACGGATGATAGAGCCAGACCTCGACCTGATCGATGCCGCTGACCGCATCGGTGATCGTGGCGCTGACGGTGATGGGGACGGGACCGTTATTGACATTGACGGTGCGCGGGCTGATCGAAAATGCCGTGAGCACCGGCGCGGCGGTATCGCTGGTGCCGGTATTGCTGACGGATAGGACGGGCAGCATGGAGGTGCTGAGCAAGTGCGGCCTGCCGGAATTGGTGCCTCCGAAAAGCAGCGCGATGCCGCTTTGCGGAGTGAGGGTGACGAGCGGATTCCACGATCCGGATTGTGAAAATTGCGGGATGGTGCAGGAGACGACGGCGTTGGTGTTGTTGCTGGTATAGCCGGCGATGCTGGTGTTGGGTGGATTCACCTCAGAGACATTGGGCCGGAGAAATCCCAGTGTGGCGGAGCCCTGGATGCCGGAACTGCCGCTGACGGCGATGGACGCTTCGAGCGTGGCATTCGCATTCGTCACATCGGCCGAACCGGGCGTGTAGATGATGCCGCTCGGCCAGTGACTGGGCGTGGCGGCTGTGCCTGTGGTGATGGCGAGCTGGATGTTTCCCTGTTCCCCGCGATAGCCGCCGATTTGCAGGTAATAGGTGGTGTTGGCGGTGGCAAGGAAAGTGAGACTGCTGGTGACATCGGGATCCCTCACATCGTCGTTGTAACCGAGCATGGCGCCGGTCAGCCCGCTGGCACTGTTGATTTTCACCACCGTATCGATGGCGCTGCCGCTGGTGTCAATGCGCGCCCATCCGCTGGTGGGGCAAGTCCATTCCCACCAGATCGTCGCGCCGATGAGTCCGTTGAGGGTGTTTTCGTTCGTCTGCGTGGTGCCGCCGAGATTGCTGGTGGCGGCCGTGTGCGAGGCGATGGCACCGAGCTTGATGCTCTTGTTGAAATCGTCATTTGCCGGAGGACCCTGCGCGGCCAGCGGAAGAGTGAGTGCTAACAGGCAGACACGGAGAGGGTTTTGCATCGGGCTGGGAATCAAGCCGCTGTATTTCTCTGTGTCAAGCGACAATACAGCACGAAAGACTACTCCGCCAGTTCCGCCGCCTGAAAAAGCAAGATCGCCGAGCTGCCGTAATGACGCCGGTCCATGAGTTTCCAGTCGGGATGTTCCGGAGTGGCGGTGGCTTTGGCGACCTCGGCATAAAACAAACCGTCTTTTTCCAAACGCGGCAGGAGCAGGCCGGAGGAAAAGAGCTTGCCGATGTGCTCGGTATCAAGCGGGTGCTTCGCGTAGGGAGGATCGGCGAAAATCAGATCGTAGCGCTGCTGGTCTTTCTTGAGAAACGACAGCACTTCCGACTGGATCACACGACCGCCGCTCAGGCGCGTGGTTTCCAGGTTCTGGCGGATGACCTTGGTGGCCTGATGGCTTTCATCCACAAACACACACGAGCAAGCCCCGCGGCTCAAAGCCTCGAGGCCCAGCGCTCCCGAGCCGGCAAACAGATCGGCCATGCGGGCATCGATGATGCGCTCGCCGAGGATGGAAAACATCGCCTGACGGACGAAGTCGGTGGTCGGCCGCGCGACATCGTGCGGTACTTTGATGGCCATGCGGCCGGCGGATCCAGCGATGATTCTCATGGGGCGGGTGGAGTGAAGGGTTGTTGTAGGAGCGTATGGATCTTGCGGGGATCATGCCAGGTTTTCCCCTGGTCTAACGAAATCCCCGGTTGTTTGAAATTTCCTCCGCACAGGAGATCGAGAGAAGGCCTGTCCTCCGTGAGGATGGTCTGAAACGGAAGTGTCTGATGAGGAGAAATCCGAGCCCAGCGCTGCTGCCAATCCAGCGCGGTAGCGCGCGGGGCGAGCAGACGCAGGTGACCCAGCCAGTCGCCGCGCAGCGTGCACAGCCCGTTCCCCAACACGGCGAAATCATCGCCTAACAAACGCAAATCAGCACACTGGAGCATGCCGCCGCGCAGCAGGAAGCGCGATTGCGCGCGGAAAAACCGCAGGTCTTTTCCGCCCGCCCGCACGCGGAGCTGCTGCGCCTCGCACAGCGATTCACCCTGCCACGTTTGCGGACCTAACAGAAACCCATTGATGCGGTGCAGCGATTGGATTTCGTTTGCTTGGATCGCCGGGCTCTCGTGCTGCCATGCTTGTTTTTCCTGAGCGATCACGGCGGCAAAAGGCAACCCGGGGACGCGGGCCATCTGCACTTTGGCGGTGGCATGGAGAGCGGCGGCGGTGAGAGGGGCGCTTTCGCTTTCCCACAGCGGATACTGCCAACGGATGTCAATGCGGGCACGGGTGGTCAGCGTTTCCTCAAGAGCACGGATGGTGGCGCATTGCAAGTGACCGGAAGCGGGCGCGCCCCCGATGGGCAACTCGGCGCTGATTTGTTCGATCTGAAGCCATGGCAGCGACCGCGAGGGATGGCTCACGGTGAGGCTGCCATCGGTGATTTTCAGCCAAACGGTCGGAGAAGGTGGTTCTGTCACTGCGGGAGGCGCGGGAGGAACCGCGGGAGAATCCGGCAACATGGCAGGAGTCGCGGGCGCGGTGGGCGGACCCGCGGCAACGACAGCAGGAGGCGCTGCGGGCGGCTGCGGCTGTGGCGCGGGGAGCCATTCTTTCCACCGCTCCAGGGGCACATGGATGCGCGGCGAGCTGAGGCAGACGTCGGAAATTTTGCGCGAGCCACGAATCCACGAACTCCACGCGGGCCGGATGCTGAGGCAGCGAATGTGCAGCAGCGCTTCATCGCTTGGGAGCGATGAGGAGGTAGGCACCACGCGCAGGTCATCGATCCACACCTGCCCGCCCGGCAGCCAGCCTGCGCCACCGATGCGCACGGTGAGCTGCGTTCGTTGGAAAATCTGCCGCTCCATCCATCCCCTGCCCCAACCACTTTGCAGCCAGGCATTGCTCAGGATCAAACATACGACAGGTGACGAAAACAAGCCGACGACAATCCAGCGAACCCACCTGCGCCTGCGTTGCAGTCGCGTCTGGAGGGCGGGTGTGGACATCATGGGTCGCGATTAGCGTTTTTTGGGCGTGCTCGGGGCCGTCGGTGCGGTGGTCTGAGGCTTGGCCGGAGCGGAGGTTTTGATCGCCGTGCCCGCTGTCACGGGCACCCGCACCACCAGGTTTTTATCGAGCAAACGCGTGCCGGTAGCCGTCAACTCCTGGGCGCGATAGACAATCAAATGATGCTTTTTATCACCTGAAAGGCCGATGGCGACGTTTTCCTTCAGCTTGGAAAGGCTGGTCTCTTCCTCAAAGCGCCACTCCTTGCCCGTCCAGGCGCCGAGGATGCTGTTGGCGTCGGCATTGATGTCGGGAAGACGCGTCAGGATGCCATTCGGCGATTTCCAGTTATCCTCCTTTTCGGCATAGCGCAGGGTGGAAATGGCACCGGCGGCGCCTGAGGCGATGATGTTCCATCGGCCTTCCGATCCTTTGCGCAGCAGCAGGGTGATTTCTTGCGCGGCTTTGAACTCACGCTTGGCCCACAGGGCGATGTATTCATCGTATTCCTGTTTGGTCAGGCCGAGTTTTTCATGATAGGGCAAAGGAATGCCGGGGTTGGTGTTTTTCGAATACTCCGTGAACCAGGCGGGGTCCTTTTGTGCGGTCTGCTCGACCTTGCTGATGTATTTCTCGATCTCCGGCGGCGGCAGCACCACGATGATTTCCGCGCGCACGGGCTGCTCCAGCTTGAGAATATCCTTGAACAAGGCGGGTGCCTCCTGCCCCCATGCGGTGGTTGCGAGCGTGACGAGGGGGACGATTCGGAAGAGCAGATGTTTCATGCGATAGGTGCTTCGTGTCAGGCGCCGATACTGCGAAACTATGGCTGCAAACTCAAGAGCAAAACGCCAAGCGCGCCGCGGACACCCGCCGTATGACGATTTCCTCACAAAATGGTGCACAATTGCATTGAAATTTTACGGTATTCCGCCTAACTGGCGCAGCTATGAAATGGAAATGTGCAATCGCAACGGCAGTAATGGTGCCTCTCGCAGGATGGGTGTTGGCGGATGGTTTTGGCGTGAAGTCGGGAAATCCGATCCTGCCGGGCGTGCCGTATGAGGTGCACGATGGCACGCGCCCTCAACCGCGCATGGTGGCCAATGCCGGTGCCGTTTCTGTCAAACCACCCGCCGATGCCGTGGTATTGTTTGACGGCGCCAATCTCGATGCCTGGGAATCGCCCACGTGGGAAATCAAGGACGGCTCCATGGTCGCCGCGAAAAAAGATCTGGTCAGCAAGGAGTCCTTCGGAGCCATCCAGCTCCACGCCGAATGGCGTTGTCCCGCAGGCCGCAAGGTCAATGGCCAAAGCGGCGGCAACAGCGGCATATTCCTCATGGGGCTTTACGAGATCCAGGTCTTGCAGAGTCACGAGAACAAGACCTATCCCGATGGCCAGGCGGCCTCGCTCTACGGTCAGGTGCCGCCGCTCGTCAACGCGACCACCCCGCAAGGCGAGTGGCAGAGCTATGACATCATTTTCACGCCTCCCGTCTATGAGGGCGAAGTCGTGAAAACCCCCGCTCACGTGACCGTCATTCACAACGGCGTCGTGGTGCAAAACCACAGCGCCTACATCGGACTCAGCACTCACAAAAAACTCGCGACTTATCCGAAAACCCATCCGGAAAAAGCCCCCATCCGCCTGCAATTCCACGGCGATCCGATGGAATACCGGAATTTCTGGGTGCGCCCGCTCGGAAAAATCGACCAACCCTGATCGGAAAATCCGCTCCATTTTCTCATCGCCCCTCCTTACGTTTTGACTCAGACTCCCATCTCCCATTCATGAAAACATCGCTGTACTTATCACTCCCTCTCGCCACCGCACTGGCTCTCGTTTCTTGCAAAAAACCAGCCGCCACACCGGTGACCGCACCCGCAGCCGGTGCGCCCGGCACGCCACAAGTCACTCCGGAAACCCCGCCGATCCCACCCGTCACCGTGGCTCCGGCGGACCGCGCCTCCAAGCTCGGCTTCGCCCAAATGCTGACCAAGGATACCGAGACGCTCGTACTCGTGCAGAACGGCGCGGAAGTGGTCAAGCGCTTCAAAGGCAGCAAGTTCTACGGCTTCCTCAAGTCGCAGAACCCCGCCGTGGATGATGCCGTCGAGGGCGATGGTACCGGCGGCCTGACACCGCTCGACTTCGTCGACCAGGAGTTGTTCCTCGCCACGGGCAAGTCCACCGGCGAGCAGACCGCCAATTTGGTACGCTTCAGCAACCGCCAGAACTATTTCCAATTCCGCAGCATCGCCAGCATGGTCATTTCTTCGCTGAAAGGCGAGGAACCGGATCTGGAAATGTTAGGCCAAGAGGGCGCGATGTTCGATATGGTGAAGGATCCGCAAAGCGGACTCGCCTTGCTCAAGAAATCGGAAACGCCACCGATTTTCCTCGGCTGCAAAACCACTCCGGAAAACCGCGAAAAGGTGCGTCAGGCCTTCGCCGGCATGACCTCGAACCTCGCCATGGTCGGGGCCTCGGCGGAAGAGCTGAAGATCGAAGTGGATGGCCGCACCTTCGAGGGCAACCAGATCACGGGCAAAAAACTCGTGGAAGACCTGCAAGCGGATCAGGCACTCATCGAACGCATGGATGAATCGCTGGAAAAAGACGTGCAGGCGGAACTCTGGAAAACACTCGCGGAGAAAAACATCATCGCCGTCACGGGTGTGGTGAATGACTACGTGGTGCTGTTCGTCGGCAGCCGCAAGGAGGACCTGAAATTCGCCGCCACTCCCTCGGAGTCGTTCGCCGCCTCCGATGCCCTGGCATTCGTCGATCCCTATCTGGAAAAAAATCCCGTCGCCATCGCCTACAGCGATAAGACGGTACTGGAAGGCCTCAATAGCGGCAATGGCATCGCCACCATCGCCCAGGCACTGCGCGATGCCATCGCGGGCAACGGCAAAGTCGATACACGCGAGATCGAGGCACTGCTCGATGTCATCAGCGAGCGCGAAAAGGAACTCACCGGCATGACGAAATTCAGCACCTTCGGTGCCGTGGCCATGCTCGATGAGGGCTTCAAGCTGGAAACCTTCGGCGGAAGCAATGCTCCCAATATCCAGAGTGAAGCGAAAAACCAGATGGGTGCGCTCGGCGCATCGAAGGACACCGCGATCTTCGTCAACTGGACCTCCAACCCCGCATACGGCATCAAGGCCAACTCCTATATGGAGTCGCTGGTGGAAACCACCTACGCCATCGCCAAGAATGTCAGCACCTGGGAAGTGGAGGAGAATCCCGGCTTCGAAGCCTTCCAGCAATACTTCACGATGTTTGAGGAAAACTTCAGCGATGACACCGTGAAACTCTGGCAGGCGATGAGTGTCGACATGAGCGATGGTCTCGGCAACGAGTCGGCGATCGTCATGGATCTGAATGGCGAAATGCCTCCCTTGCCCAACGTACCGCAGGAGCTGGTCAAAGCCGGCAAATTCCCGCGTTTGTCCTGGGTCAAGCCCGTGAAGGACCGCGCGAAACTCGTCACCGCCTGGCAAAAAATGAACAGCTCGGGCGAGAGCATCATGAAACAAATCAGCGCCATGATGGAGGCCGAGCAAGCGATGCCCAAGCCGATGAGCTCCAAGGAAAACGGCCTCACCACCTGGTTCTTCTCCGGTCCCTTGTTCACCGATGACTTCGCGCCTTCGGTGACGCTCGATGACAAATGGTTCATCGCCTCCACCTCGAAAAAACACGCTGTCACGCTTGCCCAGCAGGCCGGTGCATCCAGCGAAGGCAAAACCGGCGCCTACATGAGCGTGAAGTTCGATGCCCTGCGCGCCTGCGCCGATCATTGGCTGAAAGCGGTCGATGAGAACAAGGAGGCCATTTTCGAAGGCAACGAGTCCGCCGCCGGCGACTTCACCGCCAATCAGAAAATGATCAAGGACAGCCTCAATGCCCTGAGCGAGATGGACGAGATGAGCCTCCACACCCGCAAGGAATCCGGCACCGACCGCACGTCCTTCCACCTCAAGACGCACTGAGCCGCGTTCCTCACATTGTCAACCAAGGAAAAGGGGATTGCATCCCCTTTTTCTTTGCCTGCGCCGCGAGCAAGGTCCGTAAAAGGGGTTGCAAACCTCTTCTCCTTACTCCCCCGCATCCAGCGGACGCCAGCGTCGGATGGACTCGCGCAGGCGTTGGATGTCGCGTTGTTTTTCCGGGTCCTGTTCGATTTCCTCCAACGTGAATGGCAGGCGGTAGCTCCAGTTCTCCGGATCCACGGTGCCGGGCTTGTTGTAGCGATCGATCATGCCGAAAAGATCGGTGATCATCAGGGCGGCGTAGCGGGAACGGCAGGCGAGCAGCGAATCGAGCAAGTGCCATTGCACATCGTGATCGAAAGGCGGGGGATTTTCCACATCGATGTCCATGCCGCCGAATTCCGCCATCATGCGGATGTTCCATTGCCCCGAAAGCTGCTCTTCCCCGGTGGCAGTGGCACCGATGGCATTGAGCCGGAACGATTCCCACAAGGCCGCAATGGTATCATGATCGTGGGTGGCGAAGGTGGCGAACGAGCATTCGGGATAGCGCGCGCCATCGACGACATGCCCCTGATCCGAATCCCAGTGCGGAATGCGGAAGCCGGCGATGCCGAGCGACTCGAGATGGGGGCGCACATACTCCGGCACGCAGCCGAGATCCTCGCCCACGACCTCGCCACCACCAGCGGCCTCGATCACCGCGCGCAGGCGGCGATCACCGTCATCGCGATTCGCCAGTCGGTTATCCTCGGACCCGTCATCGCGCCAGGCCCATTGCGGCAGTCGCCCGCCGGTCAGTTTTTTGGCTTCGTCCGCGGAGAGATCGAGAAACTCGTCATTGCGCGTGGGCCGCCACGGAAAGGCATAAATCCGATAGAATCCGAGGATGTGATCGATGCGGAAAATGTGGAAAATTTCCGTCAGCTTGCGGATGCGTTGTTTCCACCACGGATAGCCTTGCTGCTCCATGAAGTCCCAGCGGTAGAGCGGCACGCCCCAGTTTTGCCCCCATTGCTGGATGAAGCGGTCGTGCTTGAACATGGTCTCCGGTGGCGCGCCGCCGAACCACTCGAGATCGAATTGTTCCGGTTGGAAAAACACATCCGCGGAGTGATAGGAAATGCCGATGGGAATATCGCCCATGAGCTGCACGCCCTGCTCGTCGGCGAGCTTGCGCACCGCGCGCCATTGGCGGAAACAGAGCCACTGTACCCAGGCATGGAACTGGATCTCCTGCCGCACGGCATCCCCGCGTTTGCCGCGCTGCGCATGGAAAAACTCGCGCGCCCTGGCGGGAGTGCGGAAGGCCTCGGGCCACAGGTCCCAGCGCTCGCTGCCACCCGCGGCATCCATCAGCCAGCGGAACAGCGTGTAGTCGTTCAGCCACGCGGATTCCTCGCGTTGGAAACGGAGCAGCTCTTCTTTTTCGACGGAAAAGTCCCCCGCATGGAATCGACCGAATGCCGTGCGCAACAGCTCGTTTTTGCAAGCGCGCACGCGTGCGTAACTCACCAACCGCGCGTGACTGAGCTCTCGCCCTAACGACTCGCGGGCGGCGATGACATCGGCCTCTTCCAGTCCGGGAATTTCCCCGGCTTCCATCGTCAGGTAGAGCGGTTCCAGCGCGACCGAGGAAATGGCATTGTAGGGGCTGTCATCCGAACCGGTTTGATTGATGGGCAGGAGTTGCAGAAATCCCACCTCATGCGCCGCCGCCCAGCGGATCCACTCCGCCAACGCGCGGGTATCACCAATGCCGAGATCACCCTCCCGTCGCGGAGAAAAGGCAGGCAACAATACGCCGGCGCGGCGCGGGTGGGGTGACATCATGGGACGCCGATTGTGCCATCGCTCACGCCACTGACAAGCGGATTTATGCCCGGGGATGGTGAGCGATTTTCATCAGTCAGCCGCCGCAGCGCCCCTTCGGAATTGCATCGTATTGGCAAAACTTCTTGAAAATCACAGGATTCTCGCCCACGTTCGCGCCCGTCCTATGCTTTCCGTTCACAAATTGACCAAAACACTTGGCGGCCGCACCCTGCTGCGCGAAGCCGAAATGACCATCAACTGGGGCGAACGCGTGGCGTTGGTGGGGCCGAACGGCGCGGGCAAGTCCACCTTGTTCCGCATGATTTTGAACGAAGATTCCCCGGACGAGGGAACCATCGAGCGCGATGAATACGCCATCACCGGCTACCTCGCCCAGGAGGCCGGCTCACCGGGCGATGAGACGGTGATCGAGATCGCCATGGGCGTGACACCGGAAATGGTGGGCCTGCTGCGCACCATGCGCGAGCACGAGGCCAAGGACAACCACGCCGATCCCGAATACGCCAAGGCACAGGATCAGTTCAATCACCTCAACGGCTACCAGCTCGAACCGAAGGCGAAAAAAATCCTCAACGGCCTCGGCTTCAAGGAAGAGGACTTCCACAAACCCGCGCACGAATACTCCGGCGGCTGGGTGATGCGCGCCTACCTCGCACGCCTGCTCGTCATGGAGCCGGATTTGCTGATGCTGGACGAACCGACGAACCACCTCGACCTGATTTCGCTGCTGTGGCTGCAACGCTACCTGCTCAACTACTCCGGGGCGATCCTGATGATTTCCCACGACCGCGATTTCATGGATGCCTTGGTCGAATCCGTGGTGGAGATCGATCCCGATGCCGCCAAGCTCATCACCTATCCCGGAAACTACTCCGCCTACCTGCAACAACGCGAGCAACGCTACGAGCAACAGGTGCAGGCCTATCGCAATCAGCAGAAGGAAATCGAAGGCCACCAGGAATTCATCGATCGCTTCCGCCAAGTGACCTCGAAGGCGTCACAAGTGCAATCGCGCGTGAAATTCCTCGAAAAACTCGAACGAATCGAAAAACCACGCGCACCGCGCAAGGCCTTCAAGTTCAGCTTCCCGCAGCCACCGCGCTCGAACCAGAAAGTCATCGAGCTGCAAAAAGTCTCGCAGGCCTATGGCACGAAACAGATTTACAAGGACCTCGACCTCACCATCGAGCGCGGCGACAAGATCGTGCTCGTGGGGCCCAACGGTGCGGGCAAATCCACCTTGCTGAAAATCCTCGCCGGCGTGATCCCGATCAACGGCGGCAAGATCGACGTCGGCTACGCCACCAAACTCGGCTACTACTCGCAGCACCGCTCTGAATCGCTCAACGAAAACAACACCGTGCTGGAAGAAGTGATGTCCGCCTGCTCAACCCTGCGCGAGGATGAGGCGCGCTCGATTCTCGGCTCCTTCCTGTTCCGGCGCACCGATGTGGAAAAGCGCATCCCCGTGCTGTCCGGTGGCGAGAAGTCGCGTTTGAACCTGGTGAAATTCCTCGTCAATCCGCCGAACCTGCTGCTCATGGACGAGCCGACGACGCACCTTGATATCCTTTCGATCGACTCCCTCGTTTCCGCGCTGAAGAGCTACGAAGGCACCTTGGTATTCATTTCCCACGATGTTCACTTCATCCGCTCGCTGGCGGAAACGACCTTGCACATCAACAACGGCACCGTCACCCGGTACTCGGGTGGCTACGAATACTTCCTGGAAAAATCCGGTCTCAACGACGATCGCGGCGCGGTGACAGCGTAGTGGCTTACGCCGCGGCCCGTGCGGCCATGTATTCCTTGATCTTCTCGCCCTTCATCACCACCAGCACGATGATCGGATAGATGCAGGTGAAAAGAATGGTGACAAGCTGGGAATACTGCATTAAGGAGCCCATCGTGTCGCCCATCTTGCCGGGCAGGCCTTGATAGAGCGTGTCTGTCATGCGTTTGGTCGCGGGCATGACCACAGCGATGGTGATGGCGAAGGTGATGGCTTTTGTCACAAGGGAGGCCCAGGCGTAGCGGAGTGACATCACGCGTCCGCTTTCGCGGCCTTTCAGCAGGCCGATGCCCGCTATGATCAGCAGCACGGCTAGGAGGAAGGTGAACGCGAGTGAGACGTATGTGTACACCTTGAGGTCGTTCATGTAGTTCATCATCGCCATTTCCTGATCCGCACCGGAGGGACCGGCGGCTCCGCGCGGAGTGGTGAGACTTTTGGAGAGCCCTTGGAAAAAGATTGTGCTCACCAGACTGATGACTCCCATCAGAATGCCATAGCCGGCGATCACCAGGTGCAGAACACCGAAAGTCTTGATGGCTCCGGGCTCGCGCAGCATCACATCCGGCACATCCCTCGGCGGTTGCGGTGGCATCTGTGTTTGCGGCGTTTGATAGGGCGATGGTGTATCCATGTGCGCTTTCTAGCGGTTGCGGGCGGAAACGTCAAGCACTGGGAGTGTGCGGCTCGAAGGTGAGCGAGCGCTCGTGCTCCCGCGCCTTGGCGAGACGTTTCGCCTCGCGGAAAAAGTGCAACTGCGCGCGGAAGGGCTTTTCGCCCTTGGCGGGAGCGATGGGCGTGGACAGTCCGGTGGGCAGCACGAGATGGGCGTTGCTGTTGTCGGCAAAGCAGTTCTTCAGAATGCCGGTGAGGCGGCGTTTCAGCGCCGCATCCTCGATCGGGATCATCAGCTCGATGCGACGATCGAGATTGCGCGACATCCAGTCGGCCGAGGCGATGAAGACGGCGTTTTGCCCGCCCTGGTGGAAGGCGAAAATGCGGGCGTGTTCGAGGTAACGGTCGATGATGGAAACAACGCGGATGTTTTTCGAAAACTTCTTGTCGTTCGGCTTGAGGCAGCACACGCCGCGGATGTTGAGGGAAATTTGCACACCGGCTTGTGAGGCCTTGTAGAGCGCCTGGATGATGTCGGGATCCTGCAGCGAATTGACCTTGGCCATGATCCAGGCGGGTTCGCCGAGCTTGGCGCGGTCCGCCTCGGAAGCGATCAGCTCCAGCAAACGCGGTTTCATCTGCGTGGGTGCCGGGACCAGGTGGCGGAAGCGCAGCAGCTTCGAACGACCCGTCAGGGCGTTGAAAAACAGCGAAGCGTCATGACCGTAATCGGGCCGGCAGGTGAGGTAGGAAATGTCGGTGTAGAGCTTCGCCGTGGTCTCGTTGTAGTTGCCGGTGCCGAGGTGGACATAGCGCCGCAGCGAGCCCTCCTCACGGCGTACGACGAGACAGATTTTTGCGTGGGTCTTCAGGCCTTTCACGCCATAGACGATGGTGACGCCGGCATTTTGCAATTCATCCGCACGCATCAGATTGCGCGCTTCATCGAAGCGGGCCTTGAGTTCGACGAGCACGGTGACCTGTTTGCCGTTTTGCGCGGCGAGGATGAGCGCATCGATGATGCGTGATTTTTTCGCGGTGCGGTAAAGAACCTGTTTGATCGCGAGCACCTGTGGATCGACGGCGGCTTCCTCTAACAAACGCAGCACGGGATCGAAGGACTGGTAGGGATGGAACAGCAGCAGGTCCTTTTGCGAAATGGCTTCGAACATCGAGGCGCCGGGCGCGATGTCCGGCGAATGCTGCGCGGGCCAGTCCTCATCGCGCAGGGTGTGGAAGCCGGGGAGAAACGCGAGGTCCATCAGGCTGGCGAGTCCCACCGGTCCGCGCGGGATGGTATAGATCTCCTGACGCCCCGCACCCGTGGCGCTGCGGATGATGGCGATCAGCTCGCGCGGGCAGGAGATCGGGATTTCCACACGCACGGTATCGGCGAAGCGCCGCGCGGTGAGCACCTCCTCCATTTCATCGGCGAGGTCGTTGGTGTTGTCCTCATCCACGGTGATGTCGCCATTGCGCGTGAGGCGGAAGACTCCCGTGGACGTGACCGTTTCACCGGGAAACAACGAGGACGCATGCAGCGCGACAAGATCCTCTAACAAAATGAAAGTGTTCGGGCTGTTGGTGAGCGCGATGCGGCGTCCTAACGATTCCGGCAGCGGGATGAAGGCGTAGCGTTTTTCATGAGTCTCCGGATTCTGGATGCGGCAGGCCAGAATGGGAGTGAGAGCGGGAAGCGTGGGCGGAGCCTCGCCGGGATCGTAGGAAAGGGGCGTGAGCACCGGCATGATGGCATGCTCATAGGTCGCGCGCAGCGCGGTTTTCTGGGATTCATTCAGGCGCGCGGGGTCGAGGAAATGGATGTCCTGTTTTGCCAGAAGCGGCATCAATACGCCGTGCAGCAAGTGGTACTGGTCATCCACGAATTGCAGAATGCGCTTGCGCAGGAGTTCCAGTTGTTTCGTGGGAGTGAGGCCGCTGGCATCCGGTGTCTTGCGGCCCGCGCGTTGCAGCAAGGTCAGTCCGCCGATGCGCACCTGGAAAAACTCATCGAGGTTCGATGCGGTGATGGCGAGAAATTTCACCCTCTCCAGCAAGGGCACATCGCCGCGCTGCGCCTGATGCAGGACTCGTTGGTTGAACTCGATCCACGAGAGTTCACGGTTGAGAAAAGGGGTGACCATACCCGCGAAAACTAGGCGCAATTCGGCACTTTGCCAAGCATACTTGAACGGGAATCTCAGGATTTGCTGGATCAGGCATGCCGGATGGTTTAGAAGTCGCGCATGGAAGACACCTCGACTGATCCCTATCAAACGCCGCAGGAATGGACGCCTCCCCCGGCTTTCACTCAGGTATCCGTTCTCGGCTCGTGCCTGCTGATTCCGCGCGACTACACATTTCCTCCGATTTGTCTCAAGACAGGCGAGACGGAGGAGTTGACGAAACCGATCACGCGAAAGTTGACATGGTATCATCCCGCATGGGCGTTTTTGCTGCTGATCAATCTCATCGTTTTCATCATCGTGGTGCTGTGCGTGCAGAAAACGGGCAAAGTGACCTTTTATTTGACGGATAAGCAGCGGCGGCAGCATCGACGCCGGGTACTGATCACTTGGCTGGTGTTTTTGGCATGCGTGCCGATGATTTTCCTGGCGGTGCGGTTCGAAGATTACGCCGCCTATGCCATCATCGCTGCTGTGGTCGCCGTCCTGACTTCACTGATCATGGCTGCCACTTGGGCGCGCTTGATTGCGCCTCGGCGCATCGATCAGCAGAGCATTCATTTTTCGTTCAAAGACCCCGTCGTGTTGCAACGGGTCTATGCGGCCTGTGAGTCGGCGAGCCGGCGAAATGCCCTGTGAGTGAATTCGGCACTTGCCTTTATCTGTTTCTCTTTGTAATACAAAATCCGTAGCCCATGAAAACACTCATCCAGCATGTCACTGTCATTTCACCACAACAGCGCCGTGAAGCGCAATCGATCCTGATCGAGGATGGCATGATCGCGATGGTTGGCTCTGATGCTGCGTCGGCGGATGCAGTGATCAATGGCACCGGATTGCTGGCGGTGCCGGGATTGTTCGACATCCATTGCCACGGCGCGGATGGCGCGGACGTTTGCGATAATTCGTTAGACGCGGTGCGGCACATCGCGCGGAAAAAACTGGAAGAGGGCGTGACCACCTGGCTGCCCACCACCCTTACCCAGCCGCGCGAGGTGTTGCGTGAGATTGTGGGCAAGGTGGCGCAGTATCGCGAGCAGCAGGATCTCACACGCTGCCCCGGTCTTCACATCGAGGGGCCTTTCATCAACAAGGAAAAAGCCGGCGCGCAGAATCCGGAGTTCGTGCGTTTGCCGGACTGGGAGGAGCTGCGCGGTTTGCATGAGATCGCACCCGCCCGCATCGTCTCGCTCGCGCCGGAAATGCCGGGCGCTGGGGAGTTGATCACGATGGCGACCAAGGCGGGCATCGTTTGCTCGGCCGCGCACACCTCGGCCACCTATGCGCAGCTTGCCGAGGGCATCGCCGCGGGCCTGAAACATCTCACGCATTTCGGCAACGCGATGACGCCCCTGCACCATCGCGAAATCGGCGTGGTCGGCGGCGGCCTCTATGACCCGCGGGTGAACATCGAACTGATCTGCGATACCATCCACCTCTGCCCCGATATGCTGAAACTGATCTTCACCGTGGTGCCGATCGAGCGACTGATGATGATCACCGATAGCGTGGCGGCCTCGTGGATCGGCAACGGCACGATGCAGCTCGGCGGGCTGGACGTGGTGATTGAAAATCACGTGGCCCGGCTGAAGGTCGGTGGCGCTCTGGCTGGCTCGACTCTGCTCGCAAACGAGGGCCTGCGCAACGTGGTGGAAGTCACGGGCCTTCCGATCGAAAAAGTCATCCAGGCGACTTCCTGGAACCAGGCGCAATCGCTGGGCCTCGCCGGATTCGGAAAAATCGAAGCGGGATATCATGCGGACATCACGCTGTTGCGCGGGGATTTTTCGGTGGCTCGCACCCTCGTTGGTGGTGAATCGCGCTACATCGCCTGATTCTCACCGCTTGCAAAATCGGAAGCCCGGCAATGCCTTGACCAGCCGACGCATTTCGAGTTTCAGCAACGTGGCGGTGACGGTCGCGGGCGCCAAACCCGTCTGGCCGATGATGCGGTCCACGCTCATTTCCTCGCTACCGAGGACATTGTAGACGGTGGCTTCATCGCCTTCGAGCAGTGGCATTTCCTGCTGCGTTTCTTCTACTAGGTTCATCATACTTTTGCCGAAGGAAAAGACGCCGAGGTCATCGATGATGTGCGCGGGATCGGCCGCCAGCGTGGCGCCATCGCGGATGAGCTGGTGGCAGCCGGCGGAGGTCGGCTTGTCGATGGGTCCGGGGATGGCATACACGGACTTGCCGTATTCGCTGGCGAGATTCGCGGTGATCATCGCGCCGGACCACGCGGGGCACTCGGTAACCAACAGCGCGCGGCACCAGGCCGCGACGATGCGATTGCGCTGCGGGAAGGTTTGTTTGTCCGGCTCGGTGTTGAGAGGAAACTCGGAGACGATCGCGCCGTGGCCGTTGGCGATTTTTTCGGCGAGCGCCATGTTTTCCGGCGGATAGATCTTGGCCAATCCCGAGCCGATCACCGCGATGGTGCGACCACCCGCCGCGACGGCCGCCTCATGCGCCGTGGTATCGATGCCGCGTGCGAGGCCCGAGATGATCGTGTAGCCGGCATGGGCGAGTTGATAGGAGAATTTTTTCGTCGCCTGCGTGCCATACATCGTGCTGCGCCGTGAGCCGACGACGGCGATGGAATGCTTGTCGCGCTCCTCCAACCGACCCCAGACATAGAGGACATTCGGCGCATCGTATACCTCGCGCAGCGGCGCGGGGTAGCCTTCATCGAACTTCGACAGCAGCGTGAGTCCGCGCGATTTCACTTCCGCGAGTTCCTTGCTGACATCGCAATGATCCTGCCAGCGATGGAGGATGGCCGCGGTTTCCTCGCCGATGTTGTTGATGCGGCGCAGCGCATCGATGGGCGCGCCCAGGACGGCGGAAGGCGAGGAGAAATGATCGAGCAATTTCTGCACGCGCACCGGGCCGATGCGTGGCAACAGGTTGAGGGCGACGAGAGCTTCGGTGTCGGTCATGGATGCCATTGGGAGAGTTGTTCCGGAAAAGGACAGTGCGCGCAATCGCTGGTATCTTCCAGACAAAAATCCCGATAGACCTGCAGCAGCGCCTGTTGGTGGGCGAGCGATTTCTGCCACGGCTTCGCCAGCGCTTCGTTGCCGAACAAACGGATCCCCGCACGGCGCACGGATTCGTTGCAACTCAGCGCGCGGATGGCGGCGTAGGCCTCGTAGTCGAAATGCGTGTCGTCATGCAAGGCCAGTGGCGCGAGATGATTCGCGATCCACTCCAGTGCCTGCGTTTTTCCAAACAGCGCGATCGTTTGCTCCGATGGTTGCGAGGCGAGCGTGTGATGGTGGTTCCAGAACGGATGCGTCAGCGCCGCGAGGGCGTCTAACAATTTTTTCGGGTGAAACGGACGTGCCAGGGCCAGCGAGCGAAGGGCCGGCCAATGCCGCGCCAACACCGCCAGCGCGGCCACACGACGGTGCGGATGGTTCGCCGGCCGATGGCCGTGCATTTTCCACGGAATCTCCCGCGATGACTCGAACTGCGCGCGATGTTTCCACCAGGTTTGCCACAAGTCGCTGAGATACTCGCGCGTCGCTCCCCGCGCTTGTTCATGAATCTCCGGATGCAGAAATCCGGCACAGCCGAAAAGGATGGCCTCGGTTCCGTGAGGGATTTCGCGGAGCTTTGTCAGGCTCGCCCGTTGCGCCAGGACCTGCATGGCGACAGCATTGCCGCGATAGCCCAGCGTCTGCGCGGCGGACTGAAAGAGAGCGGCATCGCGACCGTGGACTTCCGCTGTTTGCAGGAAACGGCGGGCCTTGTTTTGTGCGCGGAAAAGAGCAGCCTCCTGCAACAGATGGGCGATGTGCGCGGCATCCATGCTTTTGAGCGGAGCCACACAGCGCCCCGCCCGCGCGATGGCCGTCTCACGACGCGGCCGTTGCAGGGCGAGCGCGAGCGCTTCGTCATCGATCACCACTTGCGGGATGAGCTTGTGCTCGTCATTGCGGATGAAATGATCGCGCCCTTCCCCGCGAAAACTCACGTGCAAGACCACATCGCGGTAGGCCGGATTGGTCGCGTGCTGGTGATTTTCCCAATCGCTGGCGTGGGGATCGAGCTCCAACGCGCCGTGGAATTCTTTGCCATGGATCCCAACCACCACATGCTGGAAATCCGGACCCGCCCCGCGATTCCATTCGCCGAATTGCATCACCCGCACCACTTCGCCCGTCGTGCTGACAAAATCCCGACCGAAGGCTCCGGAAAACCACAGCGCCTGCAATTCCAGCTCGGCGGGCAAAGCCAGCGGACTGCTCTCCGCCACCACGGATGAACGCCCCCAGACCTGCTCTACCAACGCTTCGTAACGCACGATCCTATCCTGTCCGCCGAAACATATTTGTCAATTCCAGCCTTCGCAACAGGCAGGGATCACACGGAGAAAGATCCCTGCCTGGCTCACAGAATCAACATACAATCGCCGTAACTGTAAAAGCGATACTCTTGCTCCACCGCCTGGCGATAGGCTTCCAGGATCAATTCCCGCGAGGCCATGGCGCTGACGAGCATCAGCAAGGTGCTTTGCGGCAGGTGGAAGTTCGTCAGCAGGGCATCGACCGCGCGGAACTGATACGGCGGATAGAGGAAAATGTCCGTGCTGCCGCTGTGCTCCCCTGCCGGAATGCGCTCACCCGGTCCGGCGGATTTGGCGAGATGCTCCAGCACGCGCGTTACCGTGGTGCCGATCGCGATGGTGCGCCCGGCGGCATTGATGGCCTGGGCCGTTTCCGCCGAAACGCGGTAGTTTTCCGAGTGCATCTCGTGCTCCTCGGGTCGCTCGGCTTTGACCGGACGAAAAGTGCCCACGCCCACATGCAGGGTGAGAAACACATGCGGCAAGCGCTCTAACATTTCCGGCGTGAAGTGCAGTCCGGCGGTGGGCGCGGCGATGGCTCCCTCGTTCTTCGCATAGACGGTTTGGTAGCGGTCGCGGTCTTCCGCTTCATCCTCGCGATTCATGTAATGCGGCAGCGCGAGGTGGCCGTGTTCGTAGATGTCGATTTCCCGATCCCACTCGATCAGTCGATCGCCGTTGTCGTACACCTCGACCACCGAGCCGATCGCGTCCGCCACCTGGATGGTCGCGCCCACGCGCATTTTTTTTCCGGGCTTCACCAGACAGCGCCACAAGGTCGGGCTGCTGCGATCCAGGCAGAGGATCTCGCTTTTGCCATCCTGGGAAAACAAACGCGCGGGGATGACCTTGGTGTCGTTGAGCACGATGAGGTCGTTCGGTTTTCCATACTCGGGGAAATCGCGGAACATGCGGTGCTCGATCAGGCCGGTATCGCGGTGGATCACCATCATACGCGAGGCGGCGCGATCCGCCAGCGGACGCGAGGCGATGCGTTCCTCGGGCAGATGATAATCGAAGTCAGCGGTGCGGAGAGACATGCGGGGATGACAATAAATGTGCCCGCATTTGGCAATGGAATTCTCACACTTTGTCAATTCCGTGATTGCAGCGCCCTGCGCATTGTTTTAGGAATCCTCGCATGACTTCCACTGATGTTCGCTCCCGCTATCTGCGTATCTCGCTGATGATGTTCCTGCAATTTTTCACCTGGGGCGCCTGGTTCACGACCTTGTTCATGGTGCTGGGGAAATACAACCTCGCCTCGATCATCGGCGATTCCTACGGCACGGCCCCGATCGCGGCGATCATCGCACCCCTGTTCCTGGGCCTGATCGCCGACCGCTTTTTTTCGTCGGAGCGGCTCATGGGCGTGATGTTTCTCATCGGCGGCGTGCTGATGCAACTGGTGCCATCCGCCATTACCGCCGGAAACGGGCAACTGGTCGTGGCCTTGTTCACGGGTCACATGCTCTGCTACATGCCCACGCTGGGACTGGGCAATACCATCGCGTTCTCGCACCTGCCACGCGATGTGTTTCCGAAAACCCGCGTGTGGGGCACGATCGGCTGGATCGCCGCCGGTCTTGTGGCCGGCTTCCTCGGATGGTCGGACAGCCTGAACCTGTTCCGCATGGCGGGCATCGCCGCACTGGCGCTTGGGCTCTTCTGCTTTTTCCTGCCGCACACCCCGCCGCCCTCGCGCGGCAAGGCGGTGAACCTGCGCGCGCTGTTCATGGTGGATGCCTTCCAGTTGCTCGCACGCCCGGCGTTTTTCGTGTTCATGCTCTGCTCGCTCCTGATCTGCATTCCGCTCGCCTACTATTTCTCTAGCACTTCCGGATTCCTGTCGAACATGGGCTTCCAGCAACCGGCCTCGGCCATGGCGATCGGGCAGATGTCCGAGATCATCTTCATGCTGATGGTGCCGTTTTTCTTCCGCAAGCTGGGCGTGAAGTGGATGATCATCGTGGCGATGCTGTGCTGGGTGCTGCGCTACACGCTTTTCGCCTACGGCGCCAGCCAGCAGTCGGTGGGCATGCTGTTCGCGGCGATCGCGCTGCACGGGATCTGCTATGATTTCTTTTTCGTCACCGGCTTCATGTATGCCGACCGCACCGCCCCCGAAGCGATCCGCGGGCAGACGCAGGGCATGCTGGTGTTTTTCACGCAAGGCGTGGGCATGTATCTCGGCTACAAACTGGCGGCGGCGAAGTTTGTGCCGGTGAAGGACGCCTCCGATGCCCTCGGTACGGCGATCAGCGCGGCGAATCCTGCGGAAAAACTCAGCTACGGCCAGCAACTGGGCCGCATGTTCGCGGCGGAGATTCCCAAAGTGGATGCCACGGTGCTGACGGCCGCCGGGCAGCTCTGGAAAACCTACTGGATGTATCCCGCCATGCTGGCCGGCGGCATCGCGGTGCTGTTTTTTGTCGCTTTCTGGGATCGCTCGTCGCAATCGGATGAGTCCTGACAGAACCAGCGCAATCTGTTTGCACGATGGGTTTCAGCGATGTATGTTATCCATATCGCAGATGTCCTTCAGTCGCCCACTCGCCATCGCCTGCTCGCTCCTCCTAGGTGCCAACCCCGGTGCTGCGGTGATGTTTTGGGAAACGGCGAGCACCACGCACAATACGAGCACGCCCGGTGATAACTCCGGTTGGCAGTATGAGGGCACACTGGATGGCTATCTCGGCGTGCCCATCGCGCCGCACTTTTTCATTTCGGCGAAACACATCGTCGAACACAACGTCGGAGATGTTTTCCATTTTCATGGCGACACCTACACGACCATCGCTTCCTACAGCAGCCCGAACACCGACTTGCGGATCTGGGAAGTGGATCACGCCAAACCCTTTCCTACCTTTGCGCCGCTATCGAGCGGGGTGAACGACATCGGCGCGGTGGCGGCGGTGTATGGCAAAGGAACGCAGCGCGGCACGGCATTGACCCACAATTCCGAGCTCAAAGGTTGGCTGTGGGGACCGGGTGATGGCGTCCAGAGATGGGGGCGCAATGTGGTGGTGGGCACAGTGGATGGAGGCGCGTCCTACGGACAATTGCTGTATTGTGATTTCAATCGGAACGGCATCGCCCATGAGTGCCATCTCAGCCTGGGCGATTCCGGGGGAGGTTTGTTTGTGTTAGAGGGAGGACTCTGGCGGCTGGCGGGAATTCATTTTTCGGTGGATGGCTACTTTCGACGCGACTCTTCGGAGGGAGGCGGTTACCTGGCGGCTCTTTTTGATTGCGGGGGGATGGAAGTGGGCTCAGGCAACTCGTGGACCCTGATTCCCGAAGACGTTGACGATGTGCCCAGCAGCTTTTATTCCTCGCGCATCTCCGCCTCGCTGGCATGGATCACCAGCACCGCCACGGGCTCCGGTGTGGTCGCCACGGAAAACTTCGCCGCGTGGCAGAAACTGTATTTCACCCCCGCGCAGATCGCCGACACCTCGCTGAGCGGACCTCTCGCCGACTTCGACAAGGACGGCATCTTGAATCTGTTAGAGTATGCGTTTCATCTGGATCCGATTTTCAACGAGCAAAAAACCCTCGATGCCGCGACCGGCTTCCGTGGCTTGCCGCTGGTGCGCAAGGAAACCATCAATGACGAAGAACGCCTCACCATCGAGTTCCTCCGCCGCAAGAACAGCAATGGCGCGGCCTTGACCTACGTGCATGAGTTTTCCCCGGATCTCACTGACTGGCAATCGGTGGGCACGGTCGATGTGACGTCGATCAACGATCGCTGGGAGCGAGTCAAGGTCATCGATTCCGTCACGCGCGCACAAAGCCCACGCCGCTTCGGCCGGGTGCGCGTGACGATGACCGAGTGAATCAACCGAACCAAACAAGGCCATGGAAAGTCAACCCACACCCGTCCGACTCGGACCACTGGCCGCATTCACGGGCTCCTATTTGCTGGCGGCCATCCTGGCGTCACTGCGATTTGGCAATAAGGAATTTCTCTTCTACATCCTGACGATGATCGTGCTCATCGGCGCCGTGCTGCTGATCCACCGCCGCATGCCACTGCGCGCGGCGCAACTCTGGGCCCTCTCGCTCTGGGGGCTGGCGCACATGTGCGGCGGCCTCTTGCGCGTCCCGGAAAGCTGGCCCATCGATGGCGGGCAGCGCGTGCTGTATAGCCTGTGGCTGATTCCCGATTTGCTGAAATACGATCAACTGGTGCACGCGTATGGCTTTGCGATCACCACCTGGCTCTGCTGGCACGGGCTGCACCAGCACCTGCGTGCCAGATCAGACGAGCCGGTCTTTCCCACCATCGGCCTGCTGACCCTCGCCGCCACAGGAGGCATGGGCTTCGGCGCGCTGAATGAAGTCATCGAATTCATCGCCGTGCTCACCATTCCCAACACCAACGTCGGCGGTTATGAAAACACCGGCTGGGATCTCGTGTTCAACCTCATCGGCTGCCTCCTCGCCGCCGTGATGATACGGCGGCGGTGGTGGGCATAGCCACGTGTGATCGCATAAAACGAACCCAGCGGCAAAGCAAACTTCGGCCCCCGGTCTCACCGGTCATGGGGTGTCACGTGAGGGGAAATGACTTTTGCAGATCCGTCACCATTTCATCCAGGATGCCAAGGCCTACGGAAATTTTTCGGAGAAAACTCGGGTGATGGTGCACCAGGACGAATCGCTCGTGCTGGGACCAGAATGTCCGCAACCGCGTATCGAGGGCCACGGCTTCCTCCAGGGTCTCGCGGCGCGCCGGATTGCCCCCTTCGATGCCAAGTCCGCCCACGGCCGCGCTTTCGAAAAAAATCACGCCGTCATACCGTGCCAGCTCTTCCTCCAACGAGGTGCCGAGAGCCGCGAAAAAATCACCATCGCTTTCCGGCCAGTAGGCCGCACCGTCGATCGTGCCGCGGTCGCACAGCAGGATCCGATCCGGATAACGCGTCGCCTGGATATCCTCCAGATTCCGCTGCACATGATAGATCGCGCGTTGGGAAGAGCGCACGGCATCGAGCTCCGGATAACGCGGAAACCCGCCGGTGAACATCAGCGTCGCCGCCTCCGGCACCACCACCACCCCATCGCCAATCTCGCGACGGAACAAATCCACCGCCGTGGTTTTGCCACCACCCGGGCCACCGGTCAGAACGATGCGGCAACGATGGCGGGAATCGGCGCCGGTGGGGACCAGTCCGGGATTTTCAGGAAACCGTTTTTCGGAAGGAGTGCTCATGGGATCAATGGGTGAGTGACAAAAATCGGAACATCAAACAGGCAGCCGCACCTCCACCGCCATGCGTGCCAAGCGGCGGTAGAGATTGCGCAAGGACAGGATGGGCCACCAGCGATAGAGATAGATTTCCAGCGGTCGCCACATCGCCACCCAGCCCACGATGGCGAGCCCTTCGCGCACGAACCCCTGCCATGGCGGGCCCGGCGTGTGGAGCACGACATGGGCGATCACCTGACAGGCGCTGAGGAACAACAGGCCCACCAGCAAGGCCGTGCGCCCCTCGCGCATCAGCCGCTTGAATTCACGCCAAGTCAGTTCCGCCTGATACTCGAAATAGTGCGCCACCGAATCGGCGACCCGTTGCTGGGCATCGGTCCCGGCCAGGGACGCATTTGCGAGATGGATGACAAGCTTCAGTTCATGCTGCCGGTGATGCTCGCGCGCCCAGCTCACGATGAACTCCTCCGCATTGCGATCCAGATCCCGCTCATGAAACGGCGATGGATCCATGGAGTTGAAGAGCTGATTCAGATCATTCAGCTTGAGTTCGATGAGTCCTGTCATGGCCAGTCATGGGGTTACTGGAACGATAGCGCGGCACGAGGGTGCATGGCAAGCGGAATGGAAACGGCATTCGGAGCCGTGTTGCCTCATTGAAGCGGACACCATAAATATTTCCATGAGTGACTGGGAGAGTGCCGTTGCCTCATAAATAGAGACACCATGGCGCCAGCCATGAGTATGAGTGAAAAAAGCATCGAAGAATACACAAAGAAGATGCGCGCAAG
>CANHQJ010000029.1 GCA_947462875.1 Verrucomicrobiia bacterium | reverse complement strand
CGCTCCTCCGCTACGCTCCGAAGCGCCCGCAGGGGCAACCAAACCAACCACCAAAAACAAAGCCGCTATGGTGTCTCAATTATGAGGCAACGATCCCGATCATTCAGGAACCTTTGGGTGTGCTCGAATTATGAGGCAACAGGCATGGCATGGATGGATCCTGACAGCAGGATGAGCCGCCAAGGTTGCTTCCAGACTTGCCAAATTCCCTTTCTCCCCTACCCTGCGCGCGTGAACGACGAATCGCACTCCTGCTTTGCTCCGCGTCTCGATAAAAAACAAATCGAAGACGGACTCGAATTTGCCCCGAAGTTTGATGAAAATGGCCTGCTCGCCGCCGTGGCGATCGATGCCCATACCCGCGAACCCCTGATGCTCGCGTGGATGAATCGCGAATCCCTGCGCCTCACCCTCGAAAAAGGCGAGGCCGTCTATTGGTCGCGTTCGCGCCAGGAAATCTGGCACAAGGGCGCCACCTCCGGGCAAATTCAGAAAGTCATCGAAATGCGCACCGACTGCGATCAGGACGCCGTCATCCTCTACGTCGAACAAGCCGGCGGCGGCGCCTGCCACACCGGGCGTAATTCCTGCTTTTACCGCAGCATCCACCCCGGTAGCCCCGCTGCCCTGCGGTTTTTGCAGCAAAATGACTGATTTTTTGAAAAAAATCGCACAAAGTGAAATTCAGGGTTGCCATCGTAGGAAAAAAACTCTAGCTTGCGCGCCCCTCGCGCCGCTCATCGGATGAGCCGCCTGGAATCCACTCACCCACCATCTCCTACACACGACTATGAACATCATCGCCAAAATTGAAAACGAGCAACTGAAATCGGACATCGCCGACTTCAACGTGGGAGACACCGTCAAAGTACATTGCCGCGTGGTAGAAGGTGGCAAAGAGCGCGTTCAGATCTTCGCCGGTATCGTCATCGGCCGCAAAGGTCACGGCGTGAACTCCTCGTTCACCGTGCGTAAAATTTCCTACGGCGAAGGTGTCGAGCGCGTATTCCCCGTCCACACCCCGCGTATCGCCAAAATCGAAGTCACCAACCGCGGCAAAGTGCGTCGTGCCAAGCTCAACTACCTTCGCTCACGCGTGGGCAAGCGTGCGACCTTGGTCAAGTCAATGGACGCTTGATCGCGTTTCACAACCAGCTTTCTTAAAAAGACACGGCATCTGCCGTGTCTTTTTTTGTCTCTCGTATGCATAGTGCTTGCGAGGGGGCAAGCGACCCACTACCGTTCCGCCCGTGCGCGTCCCGATCTATGTCACTCTGCCACTCGTCGGCCTCACCATGGGTCTGATCTGGTGGCAGGGCACGAAAGAAAAAAAATTCACCAATCCTCCCGCCGATTCGGCGTTGGCCGGCGTGCGTGAAAAAACCTTGGTGGCACTCAAGGCCACCGATTCCATCGCTCCCGAGGAACCCAGCGCCGCCATCAAGGTAAAACCCACCAAGCTCGTGCTGCCGGAATCGGAAGAGCCCGGCAAACCGAAGCCCTCCACCCTGCAGCCACAGGATTTCGGCGAATTGACCGTATCCCCCGCCATCGATTGCTACCTGCCACTCGCCGAGCGCGGTGCCGATGTCATGGTCGATCTTGCCACGCAGCTCGAACTCAAAAGCGAGGCGCAGCGGGCCCTGCTCGCCTGGGAACGGGTGCTCGATGCCACCCCCGCCACCCCCGAGCAACAGGAAACCGCGCGCAAGGCGATCGCACTTCTCCGACCCCAAGTGCCACTGTGGAATGTGGATCCCCTCACCGCTCAACGCATCGTGCTTCACGCCAGTTGTGATCGCGATCGCGCCAAGGTCATCGAGCCCATCTTGCAGGAAATCGCCGCATCGCTGAATGAAACAAGTTCCGGACTGATCGAATGCAAGCTTGAATTGCAAGCCGGGGCCAAACCCGATGCCGACAAACCGCGTCCACCGGTCGCCCTCTGGTTTCAAGGAACCTCTGCTGATTCACCGGCCTCCAAAACTCTGACAATCCCCACCCTGCCGGAAAATTTGCCAGAGCAGAAAAACCTGCTACTCTTGCAGATCTACAAGCTCATTCGCGATGGTGTTGCCTCACAATCCACTCTCCGCCCCCTCGCCGAGCCCCCCAGCGGCGGCGATACGGAGCTTTTATTGCGCAGCGCCATCACACGCCGCACCTGGGCGCTCTGGAGTCAAACTTTTCCACAAAAAGCACCATGATTTTTCTAAGAATTTCCTCTTGGTGACGTTATAATACTACTGGCATGATCCGATCCTCTCTCCTGTTGCTCTGTTTTCACTCTCTCCTCTGGGCCGAACCGGCCGAGACGGCTCCTGTTGCGCCAGCCACTCCCGCGGCAGAGGCACCAGCGGCTCCAGCGGCGGAACAACCCGCGCCGAAAGCCAAGCCGGCGCTGGTCAAACTCGAGGACGGCCGCATGAAATTCGGCGAAATCATCTTCGATCCGAAAACCCGCCAGGTTCGTGTCCCCTGCACCATCAACATGACAGAGGGACTGCTCGAGTTTGCCGTCGTTCATGAAAATGGCAAAATCCACGAGTCTCTCCTCATCACCAAATGCTCGCCCACCGACATCAATGTGGTGATGAAACTCCTGCGCTACGTGCCATCGGAAGAGCTCTACGCGATTGAAAAAGAACCTGGCATCCTGAGCGGTGAATACCCGGTGGTACCGGAGGAGACCAAAAAAGCCGCCCGAGTGGACCTCAAGGTCGAGTGGAAAAAGGACGGAAAAACACAAACCCTCACCCTCGCCGATTGCATCGAGCAGGCACAAACCAGCAAACCCATGGGCCAGGAACCCTGGATCTATGGCGGCTCCATGATCTATGACGGCGCCTTCCTCGCCGAACAAACGGGCGACGTAGCATCCATTTTTGTCAGTCGCGGTTCCCTGCTGCTGTATCCCGGTCAGGACAATTTCAACGACGACGTCTGGATGGTAAACACCAAACGCGTGCCGGCCCAAGGAACCAACGTCGATTTCATCATTCAACCACACAAACCGTAACCCATCAACCACTCGTTACCATGAAAGCCATTCTGTGCCTTTTCGCCACCGCCTCGCTATCCCTTGCCGACGTTTCTCCCTACGTCTCGCTGCAAGAGGAAATGAAACAAGCCATCGCCCGGGGAAATGCCTGGCTCGCCAAACAACAGAAGCCGGAAGGGAACTGGGATGACCCGGAAATCCCCGCTTTCACCGCACTCGCGCTCACCGCCGCCGTGCGCGATCCCAATCTCAAAGGTGCCGAGCGCCCCGCCCATATCAAAACCGGCTTCACCTGGCTGCTCAGCAATCAAAAAGAGGACGGCGGCATCTACAACCGCGGCCTCAGTGTCTATAACACCGCCACCTCCGTCACCGCACTCGCCTCCGCTGGCGATGAAGCCTACGAGGCCGCCATCGTGCGCGCCCGCAAGCACCTCATCAACAACCAGTGGGATACCGGCGAAAAAGGCAAAGCGGATGGACCGAACGATGGCGGCATCGGCTATGGCTCGAAAAACGACCGCTCGGACATGTCGAACACCTACCTCGCCATCGAGGCCCTGGCTCTCTCGAAAAAAGTGATCGAGGACGGCAAACACGGCGATCAACCGGATCTCGACTGGGGTGCTGCCGTATCTTTCCTTTCGCGTTGCCAAAATCTCAAAGAAACCAACTCCAGCGAGTGGGCGACGGAAGACCCGAAAGACAAGGGCGGCTTCATCTACGGGCCGAACGAAAGCAAGGTCGCCGCGGAGCCCGATGCCAATGGCAAAGTGCCCCTGCGTTCCTACGGCTCCATGTCCTACGCGGGCTTGCTCTCGATGGTCTATGCCAAAGTCTCCGCCGATGACCCGCGTGTCCTTGCGGTGAAAGAATGGCTGGGCAAGAACTACACGCTCGATGAAAATCCCGGCGTCGGCGCACAAGGCCTTTACTACTACTACAACACCATGTCCAAGGCCCTGGCCGCGGCCGGCATCGACAAACTCCCCCTGGAAAATGGCAAGACCGTCGACTGGCGCAAGGATCTCTGCGAGCGCCTGCTCAGCAAACAACGCGAGGATGGCTCATGGGTGAACGACAATGGCCGCTGGATGGAATCCAACGCCGTGCTGACCACCGCCTACACCGTGATGGCTCTGGAGCAAATCTACTACTCCATCCCCCAGCGCTGATCGAACTCAGCGGCACTCGCCCGCGTCGATCTTTTTCTTCATCTCTTCCGTGAGGTCTGTCGCCAGCTCAGGCCTCACGTACACCAGGGTCGGCAGGCCCACGTGCGAATTGCCGCTGACTTCGTATAACACATCGAAACCACGTTCTGTCGCGTATTTTTGCACCGCCGCTGTCAACCGTTCCAGTATCTTGCGGTGATGGTGCGCCATTTCCTGATTGATGATCGCAAGCTGCTCGCGCTGATAATCCTGAAACTCCAGGGTCAGCGCCACCACCTGATCTTCCGCGAGATTGCGGCGTGTGCGATACTCGCGCACCTTCTCCGCTTCGGGACCTTTCTCGTCCTTTTCCTTGCGCATCTGGAAATCCAACATCACCTTGCGCCATTCGAGATTCATCTGCTTGATTTCATTGCGCTTTTCCTCCAGCGCCTTGGCACGCACATCCTGGGTGATCTTGAGTTTTTTCTCCTTCACCTCCTCGCGGTAGGCAATCACCTCGGGATGATGATGGAACAGGTCCGTCATGCGGACCGTTGCCACCTTCCACTCGGCATGCAACGCCGATGTGCCAAGCAAGCAGAAGAGTGCGACTGGAGGAAGTTTCACGCGGTTTTTATACTTCATTCGTTTGCCGTTGTCCACGGATTCCTGACGCTGCGCGGGAATTGCGGCGAACCCTGTTACCGTTAGACTTTGTGTAATCTCAAAAATCATACTGGTCATTTTCCCCGAGCGATGCCAAGTTGCGCCCGAGAGACATTATGAATCAGGATCGGCATGTTTTTATCATCGGTGGTGGTGTGATTGGTCTGTGCTCCGCCTACTACGCGCTGCAGCAAGGCATGCGGGTGACCGTCTGGGAGCGCGAAGCGGAGCAAGGCGACAACTGCTCGCTCGGCAACGCCGGCATGGTCGTGCCCAGTCATTTCATCCCGCTCGCCGCTCCGGGCATGCTGTCGAAAGGCCTGCGCTGGATGCTCAATCCGCAGAGCCCCTTCTACGTGAAACCACGCCTCAGCCCCTCCCTCATGCGCTGGGGATGGTTGTTCTATCTTCATGCCAATTCGGAACATGTCGATGCATGCAAACAGCTGTTGCTCGATCTGAATTTGCGCAGCCGCTCCTTGTTCGCGGAATTGGCAAAAGAGTCCGACTTCGGTCTCCGGCAGCGCGGTTTGTTGATGCTCTGCAACACCCAGCACGGCCTTGACGAAGAAGCCGCCGTCGCCGCCATGGCGCACGAACTGGGCGCCCGCGCGGAAGTCCTGGATGCCGCCGCCACCGCAAAAATGGATCCGGGCATCACGATGAATGTCGCGGGCTCGGTGTGGTTCCCCGATGACTGCCACCTCAATCCCCAGGCTTTTTCCGCCGTGATGCGCGAGCGCGTGCGCGCGGCGGGCGGCGAGATTCTTTACAGCAAATCGCTGGACTCCATCGAACACGCCAACGGCCAAGTGACCGCCATTCACAGCAATGGCGAACGACATGCCGTCGATCAACTGGTCATCGCCGGCGGGTCGTGGTCGGCGGAAATCCTGCGCGATCTGGGCATTCACCTGCCCTTGCAAGCCGGAAAAGGCTACTCGCTCACACTCACAAACCCGAAACAACTGCCGGAGCTCTGTTCGATTTTTTGTGAGGCAAAAGTCGCCATCACACCGATGAATGGCACGCTGCGTTTTGCCGGCACGATGGAAGTCGGCGACCTGTCGCTCAAAATTAACCCGCGGCGCGTAAAAGGCATCATCCGCTCGGTGCAACCGTATTTCCCTGAGTTCTCGGAGGCAGACTTTGCCGATGTCACCCCGTGGGCCGGATTGCGACCGGTTTCCCCCGATGGCATGCCGTATATGGGCCGCGCCCCGCAGCACCAAAACGTCATCATCGCCACCGGCCACGCCATGATGGGCCTGAGCCTCGCGCCTATTACCGGTAAAATCATCGCGGATTTGCTGAACCGCACGGACCCTGGCTTCGCCATGGATCGCCTCGCGGTGGATCGATTTTAGGATGATTTTACAGAAAATGTCATGAATTTCGTTCTTCCCTTGCATCACGAAGTGTGAACCACTAGCCTAGCCCCGCCACGCACATGAGAGCCATTTTAGCACTTGAAGACGGTCGCACCTTCGAAGGAATTTCCTTTGGTGCCGCCGGCACGACCACGGGAGAGATCTGTTTCAATACCTCGATGACGGGCTATCAGGAGGTCATCACCGATCCCTCCTACCGCGGGCAAATCGTCACGATGACCTATCCGGAAATCGGCAACTACGGCATCAATGAACTCGATGGCGAGTCGGCCTCGCCGCACGTGCGTGGTTTTGTCATCGGCCAACTCTGCCAACACCCTTCGAACTGGCGCGCCACCAAATCTCTCGCCGATTATTTTTCGGAACACGGAGTGCTCGGCATCGAGGACATCGATACCCGCTCGCTCACCAAGCACCTGCGCTCGCGCGGCGCCATGCGCTCCTGCCTGACCACGGAAATGACGGCCGAGGAAGCCATCGCGCACGCCCAGCAATCCGCGCCGATGGAAGGCAGCGACTTCGTGAAAGAAGTTTCCACCCCCGAGTCCTACCTCTGGACCGCCGAGTCGCGCGAATGGACCATCCCGAACGCCTGCACCGGTCAGGAAACACACTACCTGCCGCTCGCTCCGGTGCGCCATCGCATCGTGGCCTTTGATTTCGGCATCAAGTACAACATCCTCCGCCGCCTGCGCCAGGCCGGTTTCGAGGTCGAACTGCTCAACGCCCGCACCAGTGCCGCCGAGGTGCTGAAGCGCAATCCTGATGGCATTTTCCTCTCGAACGGTCCAGGGGATCCAGCAGCGCTCGGCTACATCCACGAGGAAATGCGCCAGCTCATCGGCAAAAAACCGATTTTCGGCATCTGCCTCGGCAACCAGATTCTCGGCCACGCGTTCGGCGGAAAAACCTTCAAACTGAAATTCGGCCATCGCGGCGGCAACCAACCGGTGAAAGACCTGCGCAGCGGCCGCATCTCGATCACTTCGCAAAACCACGGCTTCGCCGTCGATGCCGATTCGCTGCCTTCCAACGTGGAAGTCACGCACATCAATCTGAACGACGACACGGTCGAGGGCATCCGCCACAAGGAGCATCCGGTGTTCAGTGTGCAATATCACCCGGAAGCCGCCCCTGGCCCGAACGATGCCTCGTATTTCTTCCAGGAATTCGCCGCGATGATCGATTCGGTGAAGTGAAAAAATTTCGTTATCCACACGAACATTCATGAGCAAAACAAACAAAAAGCGCAAAACCTTGTTTGAAAGACTGCGCCCCAATCTATCCAAGGCGTTTGCGATTTTACTAATCGCGCTTCTGCTTTTCACGAAACCTCATATCACTTCCGAACGAGCCGCCGATTTTATCGAAATAACCGGCTTTATGTTGCTGATCATGGCAGGTCTGGGAAGAGTCTGGTGCACGCTCTACATTGCCGGTCGCAAGGACAAGATACTCTGCACTGCCGGTCCCTATTCTCTTTGCCGCAACCCTCTGTATTTTTTCTCGTTCCTCGGTTTGACCGGTTTCGTTCTGGCGACCAATCACGTACTGTACGCGCTGATCGTTGCCGTAGCTTTTGTTGTTTACTATCACTTTGTCATCAAAAACGAGGAGCAGCGTCTTTCCGAACTGTTTGGCGACGGTTTCACCACCTACGTGCGAACCACCAATCGTTTTTTCCCGGCATTGAAACGTCCTACCAAAGCGGATCTTGGACTGCCCATGAACTATGCGGTTTTCGAAAAAAGTTTGCGTGATATCTCCGGATTTTTCATGGCCATCATCCTGGTGGAGCTGATTGAAGTAGCGCAAAAAATTCCAGGATTTCATTTTATCGTTTTACCGTTCTAATCACCGAATCCATTTTCATGAACACCATTATTACCGGCCTGCAATGGGGCGATGAAGGCAAAGGCAAAATCGTCGATTATCTCACCGAGGACGCCGATGTGATCGTGCGCTCGCAAGGCGGCAACAACGCCGGCCACACGGTGATCGCCCATGGCAAAAAATACGTGCTCCACCTTCTGCCCTCGGGCATTCTCTGGGATGGCAAACTCAACATCATCGGCAACGGCGTCGTGCTCGATCCCGTCGGTCTTCTCGCCGAAATCGAAAAAGTCGAAGCCCAGGGCGTGAAGGTCACGACCGACAAGTTGTTCATTTCCGACCGCTGCCATATCGTGCTGCCCTTCCACAAGGAACTCGATGTCGCCCGCGAGGCCGCGCTCGGCGACCGCAAGATCGGCACCACCAAACGCGGCATCGGCCCCGCCTATGCCGACAAAATCAACCGCTGCGGTTTCCGCGCCGCCGATCTACTACGTCCCTCGTACTTCCGCGAACAGGTGAAGCACCGCGTCTCTGATGCGAACCAGGTGCTGGCGCAGTTCGACCTGCCGCAGTTCGATGCCGAGGCCATGGCCGATGAAGTGCTCAACGCCTTCGCCCGACTCGCCCCGCACATCACCAACGTCATTCCCCTGCTCCACAAGGCATGGAAAGACGGCAAAACCATTTTGTTCGAAGGCGCGCAAGGCAGCTTGCTCGATGTCGATTTCGGCACCTATCCGTTTGTCACTTCGTCGAACACCACCGCCGGCGGCTCCTGCACGGGTTCCGGTATGCCACCCACCGCCATCCAGCGCGTGATCGGCGTTTGCAAGGCCTACACCACCCGCGTCGGCTCGGGCCCCTTCCCCACCGGCGACGAAGGACTTTCGCAATACCTGCACGACCTCGGCCGCGAGTTCGGAGCCACCACCGGACGCCCCCGCGGCTGTGGTTGGCTAGATACTGTATTGCTGCGTTTCGCTTGCATGATCAATGGCGTCACCGGTCTGGCGATCACCAACCTCGACGGCCTCGATGAATACGAGACGCTGAAGATCTGTACCGCCTACGATGTGGATGGACAAATCGTCGATCTCCCACCCGCCGACCGCGAGGCATGGGACAAAGCGGTGCCGATTTACGAAGAACTGCCCGGTTGGCAGGTCGATACCACCGCCTGCCGCAACTACGACGAACTCCCCGCCAACGCCAAAGCCTATCTGACCCGCTTCGCCGAACTCTGCGGTGCTCCCGTCGCCTTCGTCGGCGTCGGCCCCGACCGTGCGCAGACGATTGTGGTGGGATAAATAGGGCAGGCATCTTGCCCGTCATCAAAAAAACCCAAGCCCATGAACCCATCCTCTCGCTTCCACCCCCTTTTCTCGTTCGTCTGCGCCCTGTTGCTGCTCGTTTCATCCGCCCACGCCGCGGACCGCAAGCCGAACTTCATCTTCGTCATCGCCGATGACCAGCGCTGGGATGCGATGGGCGTGGTGCAAAAGGAGCACGGCGACAAGGCCCGCTATGCATGGTTCGAGACACCGAACATGGACCGTCTCGCCGCCGAGGGCGTGCGCTTCCGCAATGCCTTCATCACCCACTCGATCTGCTCGCCGGGTCGCGCCGGATTCCTCACAGGCCAGTATACGCACAAAAACGGCATCATGGACAACAACACGCTGTTTCCTGTGAATTCGGTCACCCATGCCACGCTGCTGCGCGATGCCGGCTACCAGACTGCCTACTTCGGCAAGTGGCACATGGGCCCGCAAAAGGGCCAGCGCCCGGGGTTCACATACTCGGCTAGTTTTGTGGGCCAGGGGCAATACATGGACTGCCCCATGGAAATCAACGGCACCCTCACCCCCACCAAAGGCTGGGTGGACGATGTCTCCACCGATATGGCGATCGATTGGGTCAAAAAGAACGCACAAAAACCCTTCTCCCTCGTGCTCGGTTTCAAAAGCCCGCACAACAAACGCGGCGGCGAAAACCTGCCAGCACGCCTGCGCCATCTGTATGAAGGGAAAAAAACGCAGCAAACTCCTAACTGCGCCATCCCCGCCGTTTATGGCAAACCTTTCGCCAATCCAGAAAAACGCCAGGGCCGTGGCCTCGTCGATAACGCGGTTCACCTCGACTACCTCCGCCACATCAAGGGCATCGATGAAAATCTCGGCCGTTTGTTGGATACCTTGGATGAACTGAAACTCACCGAAGACACCGTGGTCCTTTACACCAGCGACAACGGCTTTTTCCTCGGCGAGCGCGGCCTGGGCGACAAACGCGCGCTGTATGAGGAAGGCATCCGCATCCCCTTCATCGCCCGCTATCCCAAACTTTTCCCGAAAGGAAAAGTCGTCGATCAACTCGTGATCAATCAGGACCTCGCGCCGACCTGGCTCGATCTCGCAGGCCTGCCCGCCCACCCCGGCATGCAGGGCCGCAGCTTCAAGCCGCTGGCCCTCGGCGAGGCACCGAAAGACTGGCGCACGTCCTTTTTGTGCTACTACCGCAAAGAGCTAGGCGATACCCCCACCTGCCGCGGTATCCGCACGGAAAACGCCAAGCTCGTCATCTATCCGAAACACCCTGAGTGGACGGAAGTCTTCGACCTCAAAGCCGACCCCTACGAGCTGAAAAACCTCCCTGCCGACGGCCCGTTGGCCAAAGAACTCGCCGCCGAACTAGAAAAGCAAATGAAGGCAGTCGGATTCACGCAGTGATCCAATGTGGCGGAGGCGTCTCGCCTCCCTGCCAAAATGCCAAGACAAGGCTTGGAGGCGAGACGCCTCCGCCACAGTCATATCTCCAGGAAGTTTTGCAGCAGTTGTTTGCCTTCCTGTGTCAGGATCGACTCGGGGTGGAACTGGACGCCGTGGACGGGATACTCTTTGTGGGCGAGGCCCATGATTTCGCCTTCTTCGGTCCAGGCGGTGATGTCGAGGCAATCGGGCAATGTCTCGCGTTTGACGATCAGGGAATGATAGCGCGTGGCTTCGAAGGGATTCGAAAGACCGCGAAAGACACTGGTTCCTTTGTGGTGGATCGGTGAGGTTTTGCCGTGCATGAGGCGATCGGCGCGGACGACGTCGCCGCCGTAGACTTGACCGATACTTTGGTGACCCAGGCAGACACCGAGGATGGGAGTGGTCGCACCGAGGGCTTCAATGACGGCGCAGGAGACACCGGCTTCGTTCGGGGTGCAGGGACCCGGCGAAACGCAGATGCGCGAGGGCTTGAGCGCCTTGATCTGCGCGAGTTCCATCGCGTCGTTGCGGATGATTTTCATTTCCGCTCCCAGCTCGCCAAAGTACTGCACGAGATTGTAGGTGAAGGAATCGTAGTTGTCGATGATCAGCAACATGGCGGTCAGGATTCGTTAGAGAGATCGTTGGAGATGGTGTTCGCGAGCGCGATGGCCTTGAGCATGCCCTGCGCCTTGTTGCAGGTTTCCTGGTATTCGTAGGTGGGATCGGAATCGGCCACCACGCCCGCACCGGCTTGCACGTATGCCTTGCCGTTTTTCAACAGGCAGGTGCGCAGGGTGATGCAGGAGTCGTGCGAGCCATCGAAGCCGAAATAGCCGACCGCTCCGGCGTAGGCGCAGCGTTTCGTCGGCTCCAGCTCGTTGATGATCTGCATCGCGCGGATCTTCGGCGCGCCGCTGACGGTTCCGGCAGGAAAGGTCGCGCGCAGGACATCGTAGGCGCTGTGCGAGGGATCGAGCGTGCCAGTGACGTTGGAAACAATGTGCATCACATGCGAGTAGCGCTCGATGATCATGAAGTCATCGACTTTCACCGAACCGTGTTTCGCGATGCGACCGACGTCGTTACGTGCGAGGTCGATGAGCATCAAATGTTCGGCGCGTTCTTTGGGATCATTGAGAAGATCGGCGGCGAGCGCATCGTCCTCCTCGGGCGTTTTTCCTCTCCAACGCGTGCCGGCGATGGGGCGGATGTCGATGCGGCCGCCGATCGAGCGCACATGCACTTCCGGCGAACTGCCGACCAAAGCGAAGTCGCCCAGCTCTAACAAAAACATGTAGGGCGAGGGATTGACGTGGCGCAGCGCGCGGTAGAGATCGACAGCGGCACCCGTGTAGGGAGTTTCAAATCGCTGGCTGGGCACAAACTGGAACACATCCCCGGCGGCGATGAATTCTTTTCCCTTGCGCACGTTTTCCTCGAACTGCTGCTGCGTGGTGTTGCTTTTGGCCACGGCAGGGGCGGGAGCGGTGAGGCCGTTCAGCGCCGGGGTGTGCAGCGGGCGGTTGAGAATTTCCACCATCGCCGCGACCCGGCCGCGCGCGTGGATGTAGGCTTCCTCGGCGGAGGAAGCTTCCTCGGTGAAAGCATTCGCAATGACCAACAGCCGCCGCAGGCGGTGATCGAAAACGAGAAGCGTGTCGGCTAACAAAAAGAGCGCATCGGGGATTTGCAAATCATCCGTGGGCGCGATGCCGATGCTCGGCTCGAACTGCCGCACGGCGTCGTAGGACAAATAACCGAGCATGCCTCCGTAAAACGGTGGAATCGCACCATGCGGGACCGGCTTGTAGCGGGCCATCTGGCGCTCCAGTTCGGCCAGCACGTCATCCCCGGCGATGATGGTCTCCACGTGGCTATCGCGCGTGATCGTGATCGTTTTCCCGTGAGCACTAAAAATGCTGCGCGGTTTGCTGCCGACGATGGACCAGCGCCCGCCTTTTTCCGTGCTTTCGGCACTCTCCAATAAAAACGCATGAGCCCCGTCGCGGATTTTCAGATAGGCCGACAGCGGTGTTTCGAAATCCGCCGCCAACTGTGTATAGACAGGGATCACATTTCCCGACTGCGCGAGAGTGATAAACGATTCGAGAGAAGGTTCGACAGGAAGAGAATGCACGACGCCCGATTGATAGCCGTGCGGCCAGTGATGGTAAAGGAGAAATGCGGGTGAATGCGGACAGGGCCGTCACTCCGTTTTCAGATCCAGTCCGGCGGTGAATTCGGCGAACTGCCGGCGATTCACCTCGTTCCAGAGCCCTTTGCTTTTCGCCGCCTGATGCCAGGCGAGAGCGGCGCGCTCGCACTGGACCAGCAGTTTCCCGGACCCCGCCTTGCCTTTCCAGGAAACGGGCGGGTGCTGTTTCATGAAGGCGATCAGTCGTTCATCCGGCACGTTTTCCGCAGCCGCTTTCTGAAACGCCGCTTGCAGCAGGGCATCGCGCTTCGCCTCGTCCGCGGCAGGCTTGGGCGCGGTGGTGGCCGCTGCTTTGCTAAGCTCCGGATCGAGGTTTTTCCATGTGGGACTGATGGCGACTTGCTCCGTGGCCGAAGCGCCGGGAAGGCCCGTGGCGATCTGGAAACATTGTTTCATCTGGTCCCAGGCGCCCTCGCAGATGCTGTGCCCCACATTCGGCCAGGTCGCGCCCAGGTAACAGAACTTGCGTTTTTCCATCTCCTGCGCAAAGCGTCCATACCATTCGAGCCGGGTGTAAAGGGCCTCGGGAAAGGACTTCGCGGTGTCCTTTTCGCCACAGGAAATGACAAAGGGAATGTCTTTCGCCGCGTTGCTGATCTCGCCGAAACCATCGGTCGCCCAACTGCCGCCGGAATGCGCGGAGAGACCGCAAACGAGCTTCGGATGCAGCATGGTGAAGCGATGCGTGAACTGGCAGCCGCCGGAAAAACCGTGAAGAAACATCCTGTCGCGGAGCTTGTAGGACTTTTTCAAGGTCTCGAAAAGATCGATGAGCTTTTCGGCATGAATGCCGTCGCCGTTCTGATAGGGGCGCTCGCCTTTCGTTTCGAACGAGGGACCGATGACGATCACGTCGCCGCGCTTCGCCCAATCCTTCAATCCCGCCGCGCCGTTGCCTTTGCCGCCCGCGCCGTGCACGCCGACCACAAGCTGATAGGTCACCGCCGGATCAAGGGCATCGGGCAGATAAACAAAACAGTCCATGCCCTGCTTGTCCTTGAGAATTTCCTCCTTAGCTTGCAGACCGCAAAGCAGAACGGCGGAAATGATGAAACGGAACAGATAGTGCATACGTTGTTCGATGATGACAAGATCCATGCATGATGATGCGAATCACGTCAAGCCGGATCATCGCGCAATCCCACAGCCACGGCATTCGTCTCAGAAGTGTCATTGACTTTTCTCATGCGGGCGACGAACTTCGCGCCCCGCTCATGTCTCTGCTCACCGAATCCAAAATCACCCTGCGCCTCGCGCTGCCCCTGATGATCGGGCAGTTGAGCCAGATGTTGTTGGGAGTGACGGATACTTTCATGGTCGGCCATCTCGGCGTCACCGAACTGGCGACACTGACGTTCGTGAATTCGATTTTCTATCTGCCCTTTGTCTTCAGCCTCGGCTTGCTCACCTGCATTTCCGTACACACGGCACACGCGCGGGGTGGTGGCGATCCGACCGCCGCGCGCAGCAGTTGCCGCAACGGGCTCTACATTGCCATTGCGGTATCGATCCTGTTCATCGGACTATCGCTTGTCCTGCTGCCTTTCCTGGATCGCTTCGGCCAACCGCCAGCCGTTGTGGAAATTTCCCGTTCGTATTTTACGATACTCATGGTTTCCCTGCTGCCCGCGCTCGCATCGCTGGCGCTGAAAAATCACGCCGATGCCCTTGATCGCCCGTGGCCGCCCTTCTGGATTTTTCTCGGCGGGGTACTGCTCAACATCCTGCTCAATTGGATCATGATTTATGGCAAATGGGGCTTCCCCGAGCTCGGTATGGACGGAGCGGCCTGGGCGACGCTCATTTCCCGCGTGCTGATTGTAGTGGCGCTTTTCGTCTGGCTTGAAACGAACAAGAGCCTGCGCGACTGGGTGCCCTATTCCTGGTTTCGCCGACCGCTGAAGGCGGACTTGTTAGCCCACGCGCGCATCGGCTTGCCTGCCAGCTTTCAGATGCTATGCGAGGTGGGTGCCTTTTCCGCAGCGGGCTTCATGATGGGCCGCTTCGGGGAAATCGCGATGGCGGCGCATCAGATCGCCATCACCTGCGCATCGGCGGCGTTCATGATCCCGTTAGGCTTGTCCATGGCGCTCACCGTCCGCACTGGCTCGGTCGCTGGCGCGGGAGAGACGGCTCGTTTGCGCGCCGTGGTGCAATCCGGCTGGCTGCTGGCCACGGCTTTCGGCTTGCTCAATGCCGCGGCTTTTTTCTTCGCCGGCAGCTACTGGGCCGCGCAATTCACCAATGACCTCACAGTCATTTCGCTCACTGTCGCCTTGCTCGTCATCGTCGGCGTGTTCCAACTGTTCGATAGCGTGCAGGTGGCATCGAGTTCGATGTTGCGCGGTCTGCATGACACGCGCATTCCCGCGGTCATGGGCTTTGTCGCCTACTGGCTGATCGGCCTTCCCGTGGCGATGCTGCTGAGCTGGCACTGGCGGATGGAGGCACGCGGCGTGTGGTGGGGACTGGCGGCGGGGTTGTTTGTCGCCTGCGTGACCTTGGGGCCACGGCTGCGACAACTTCTGCGACGCATGGAAAAAATCTAACGCTTCTGCTGCTTTTTCTTCGGAGCGTCAGTCGATTTCCATTCGGGCACCCAGTCCGGCGATTCCGTTCGCGCCTGTTTCAGATAGTCGCTGATCTTTCTGGCGATTTCCGGATGTTTCGCAGCGACATTGGTCTTCTCGGCAATGTCGTTTTCGGTATCGTATAAAACGATGGTCTGATCCGGTCCTCCACGGCGTATGCCCTTCCAGCGGCCCTGATAGAGCGCGGCCTGTGAAAAGCCACCCTCATGAAATTCCCAGTAGAGAAACTCCTGGGGTGCCTGTGACTTTCCGAGCAGGGTGGGCACGATGCTGACGCCGTCCACCTTCGTGCTCGTTTTCGCTTTGGCCAACTCCGCCGCTGTAGGCCACCAGTCGGCGAAAGAGCCGACAAATTCGGCACTCGCACCCGCAGGCACCTTTCCCGGCCACCAGGCGATGAAGGGCACGCGAATGCCGCCATCCGTGAGACTGCGCTTGATGCCGGTGAACGGACCCGATGGTTGGAAACGCGTCAAGTCATGACCGCTCTCTTTGTGCGGGCCATTGTCACTGGTGAAAATCACCAGGGTGTTTTGCGCGATGCCCAGGGTTTGCAACTGCTCCAGCATGCGCCCGACGTAGCGATCCAGTCGTGCGATCATCGCAGCATGCCCGCGATCCTGCACCGGCCATGGTTTGTCGGCAAAGTCTCCGTAGTCAGGGACATTCGCCCCGTCGCCCAGAGCCGTTTGACGTTCATTGTTCGCATGTGGGGAAACCATGCTCCAGTAGAGAAAAAACGGCTTCGTCGATTTTTCCGAGACAAATTTCAGAGCCTCGTCCGCGAACAGATCATCCGCGTATGCCACCGCTTTGGTCGCATATCCTCCGCCTTTGGCACCGACGGGCACGACTACATTCGGCAGCTTTTCCTTCGCATCATCGCGCCACAGATAGTCGGGAAAATGATTGTGCGCATGGGTATGGTTGAGATAACCGAAAAACCGATCGAAGCCCTGATGTTTCGGCAGGCCCTCCTCCGTGCCATCGTGCTCTCCGAGCCCCCACTTGCCGATGCACGCCGTGCGGTAGCCCGCCTGTTGCAGCACGGTTGCTACCGAAACATCCGCCTTGGTGAGCCCGACCGCCGCTTTGTTTCCCCGCACCCGCGCGTGCCCCTGATGCAGTCCCGTCATCAGGACACAGCGCGACGGCGCGCAGACCGTGGCCCCCGAATAATAATGGGTGAAACGCATGCCCTCCTTCGCCATGCGATCGATATGCGGCGTGGGAATCACCTTCTGCCCGTAGCAGCCCAGTTCGCCGTATCCTAGGTCATCCGCCATGATCCAGATCAGATTCGGCGCTTGGGCGTGAGCCCCCTGAGTTCCGACCAGCCACATCATCAGAAAGATTTTCCAGCACTGCTTCATGGCGGTGAGGATACGATAGCTGAGATTCCATGCAACAATAATGCCCCGCTCAGTGGCGAACATTTTCTTGCAAGCCAGGCATCACAGACTAGCGTATCCCCGCCATGCAAGATGACAAAAACGCACCCAAGATCGCCCGCCGCGATTGGCTGAAGACCTTATCGCTAGGCGGCCTCGGCTCGCTGGCCGCTCCGTCCGTTCACGCGGAGAGCGATCCGTTTGCCAAAGCAGACAAAGTGCGCGGCATCATCTATATGGTGTCCGATGGCATGAGCCCCGGCGTGCTGACGATGGCACAGGCCTTTTCCCAACAGACCCGCGGTCGCGGCACACGTTGGTGGGATCTGATCAATGACCCCAAATCCGCTCGCGGTCTGATGGATACGGCATCGGCCAATTCCATGGTCACGGACTCCGCCGCCGCCTCCTCCGCCTGGGGCGGAGGTCAACGCGTGAACAATGGCATGATCAATTTCAGCCCCTCTGGTAAAGCCATCACGCCGATCGGAAAAATTCTGAAGGACAAGGGGCATCGCATCGGCCTCGTGACCACCGCCACCGCGACGCATGCCACACCGGCGGGATTCGCCGCGGCGGTCACGGATCGCAACAATGAAGATTCCATCGCGGAACAGTATCTCGATCGCGTGGATGTGATCCTCGGTGGTGGCTCGGCATTTTTTGATGGCAAGGTGCGCAAGGACAAAAAAGACCTCTTCGCCGCCTATCAAAAAGCGGGATACCAAGTTCTGTCGCAACGCGACGCCTTGCTCGGCTCGCGCGAGGAAAAAATTCTCGGCACCTTTTCGCCCAGCCACATCCCCTACTCCATCGACCGCCAGCAAAGCGCCGAAATGCAGAAAAAAATCCCCACACTCGCGGAAATGGCGAAGGCCGCTGCCACGAGATTTCTGGAGGGAAGCACGCCGTTTCTCCTGCAAATCGAAGGCGCGCGCATCGACCATGCCGCACACTTGAACGACATCGGTGCCCTGCTCCACGAGCAACTCGAATTCGATGACGCACTGGCGCAGGTCCTCAGCCTCACAGCCGCCCATCCCGATATCCTGGTCGTTGTCACCAGCGATCACGGCAACTCGAATCCCGGCCTGAACGGCATGGGCGCTTCGTATAAAAACAGCACCACCTGTTTCCAGCGCATCGCCAAGATGAAGGAATCGCACGAAAGCCTGTTCGAGCGCTTGCAGAAAAAACCACAGCCAGACATCGGCGCTCTCGTGCGCGAGAGTCTTGGTTTCGAACTCGAAGCGAATGAAAAAACGGCGCTCCTGGAAATTCTGGAGAAAACAACAACCATCGAATGGAATCACCAGTTGGCAAAGCCCGAGGGCCTACTTGGTCAATTCGCCGGCAACCACACGGGCGTCGGCTGGACCGGCACCACACACACCTCCGATCCCACCATCGTCACGGCCACAGGCCCGCAGAGCGAGCGCTTTTCCGGCATGGTGATCAATACCGACGTGTTCCGCCACCTGACAGAATTACTAGGTTCCTAGTAAATTCGAATCATCGATCTCACGAGCCCAAGCCACCCGTGGCCTGCTCCATCGCGTACTCCACGATTTTTGCGGCGAGTGCTTCGGTCGCGCGATCGAGCTCTTGCACCGCTTGTTTCAGGCGATGGGCTTCTTTCCCCTCCAGTGCATGGCGCACATCGGCTCGAGCGGCTTCAATGGTTTGCAGTTCCTCCTCGCTCAACCATTCGCTGCCGATAGAGAGCGCGCCCTCCACCGCGGGCAAAAGCTCTTCCGCTTTCAGTTTCGCTTCGGTCCAGACCCGCTCGGCCATGTCTTCAAAGGCATGCTCCACCGATTCACTGACCATTTGCCCGACTTTTTCATCACTGACGTCCACAGCGGAATTTTCGATCACCAGAATGCGATCAATGCCCGTGGAAACATCGCGTGCCAGCACTTCGAGGATGCCGTTTTCGTCGAGACGGAACTGCACGCCGATGCGTGCCTGCCCTTTCGCCGCCGGTTCAAAGGGCACATCGACCTGGCCGAGTTCCCAGTTGTCGCGCGCCATTTCGCGCTCACCCTGAAGCACGCGGATGCGCATGGCTTTTTGACCGGCCACGGCATTGGTGAACGTTTCCCCTGCCTTGCAAGGAATCGTGGTATTGCGCGGAATCAGCACGTTCATCAGCCCTCCGAGAGTTTCAATGCCGAGGCTGAGCGGCGTCACGTCTAACAAAACCATTTGTTTCATCGCGCCGCTGAGCATGCCCGCCTGAATCGTGGCACCGAGTGCGATCGCCTCATCGGGATGTTGGGAAACATCCGCCACACGACCGAAACACTGCTCCACCGCCGCGCGCACCGCGGGGATGCGGGTGCTGCCCCCCACCAGGACAACGGCATTGATTTCCTGCGGCAGGAGTTGAGCATCGTTGAGAGCCTTGTGACAACAGGCGATGGTTTTGGCAATCCATGGCTGCATCCATTCCTGCCATTGCTCGCGCGTCACATCGGCGGAAAAACTGTTCACACCATCATAAAACGGCAGGGCAAACGTTTCCCGTTCGCTGGATGACAGGGCGCACTTCACCCGCTCCGCCTCGACCTGCCAACGCACGCGTTGTTCCTGCGGCAGCGCCTGCCAGTCCAATCCGGCACGTCTTGCCATCGCGGTGGCCATGGCGAGATCGAGATCATCACCGCCGAGCCGGGTATCGCCATGCGTCGCAAGCACTTGAAAGACGCCCTCCTGCATTTCCAGAATCGATAGATCAAAGGTCCCTCCTCCCAGATCATACACGGCCACCCGAGAGCGTTCGCCGAGCTGATCGAGGCCATAGCAAAGAGCCGCGGCGGTGGGTTCATTGATGATGCGCACCACTTCCAGCCCGGCGAGTTCGCCCGCGCGTTTGGTGGCCTGGCGTTGTCCATCGTGAAAGTACGCAGGTACGGTGATCACCGCCTTGCGAATCGGTTGCCCGAGACGCCACTCCGCCACGCGTTTCAGTTCGCCGAGAATCAGGGCGCTGATTTCCTCGGGCGATTTCCCGAACAACGATTGTTTTTCCCGAGTATCCAGCTCACGCCCCATCAGTCGTTTCACACTGGTAATCACGCGCGCACCATCCGCGCCGCGGCGACGCAGCGCTTTTCTCCCGATCTCCACCGAGCCATCCTCCCCGATCCATACCGCGCTGGGCATGATGCGCTTCCCCTCTTCATCGGCCAGCAACAGGGGAAATCCGGAATCGACCACGCCGATGGCGGAATTGGTCGTGCCGAGATCAATGCCGACAATGGGATCATTCATAATCTGTTAGATTCACACTTTGATCGCGACGACCTTTTGGCGGAACAGTTGATACAATTCGTCCCCATCGCTCGCAAACATCATGCGCTCGCGCGTTTCCGGCTTGGTGAACATGCGCGCGATCGCGGCGAGGGCATGCAGGTGTTTTTGGTAGGACTTCAGGGGTGAAATGAACAACACCACAAAGTGCACCGCCTCGCGATCCTGGGCCTCAAAGTCGATCCCCGCGCGCGAGCGTCCGAAGACGGCCACCACTTCGTTGATGTGCTCGGAAAAGGCGTGCGGAATCGCCACGCCGCCGCCCACACCCGTGCTGATCATCGCCTCGCGCAGGCGCAGGCTGTTCGAAACTTCCGAGCGCCACTCCGGAGAAAAATCTCCCACGCTGATCAGGTGATCCAGCAATTCATCCATCGCTTCCCAACGATCACCCGCTTGCAAATCAGGCAAGATATGGCTCGGAGTAAGGATTTCTGATAACTTCATGGAATAGGACGTGCGAACCTGTAATAGCGAATCAGCACGCTGGCAAGTTGTTTTTAGCAGTGTACGAACCGTTTTAGAATGGCACCACCGCCCACGCTGGTCGCTCATCCTCAAAGGTTAGCCGCTGTCCGCTATGAGGATGATCACAAGACAAGCGCCAGGCATGCAACAACATCGGCTTATCGCTGCAATCCAAGGTCTGCGTCGCCGCGACTTTTTTCTCCGGCAAATAGGTGGGATCGCCACAAACGGGGAAGCCCAGATGCCACAGGTGAACGCGGATCTGATTGGTGCGGCCTGTGTGCAGGGATGCCTGCAACAGCGCCGTGCCGTCAGCATAACGGTGCAGCACCACAAAATCCGTGCGGGCGGACTGGCCTTCCTCTTCATCAATATCGCGCGAGCCGGCGACATCCGGAGCGGTGGTCAATGGTGCCTCACAAACATAATGCTGCCATGCGGGCTGGCCCTGCACGCGGACCAGATAGGTTTTTTCCATCGTATGCTGCTGGAACTGCCGCTGCATCTTCGCGCAGATCGGCCGTGTGCGCGCGAAGAGGACAAGTCCCGCGGTATTCGCATCCAGCCGATGCACCGGGCGCGGTGCCGGGTGGATGACCTGGTTGATGATGTGCTGCAAGGTATTGCGATGAAAGCGCCCGCAGGGATGCATGGGCAGCGGAGCGGGCTTGCGTATGACGATGAGGGCGCTGTCTTCGTAGAGAAAACGGATGTCCGCATTCACATCGGGCTCGGCCGCGAGGGTCATGCGCTGCTCGTAGCGTTCGCCGCCGCGCACGGTCTGTGAACCCGTCACCACCTCGCCTCGCGCATTGGTAAAACGTCCCTCATCGAGCCGATGCCGCCACTCCGTTTCCTCGATGTGAGGGAACAGGCGCACCAACAGATCGAGCAAGGTCCAGCCATCGAAATCCTGCTTGATGAACAACGGACGGATGTTTTCATACGGCACGCTGCCGGGCAAGGGATGCACCACCTGTGCCAGCGCCAGCCTGCGCTTTTCCAGAGTCTGCTGCATTTTTTCCTCCTCTCCCACAAAACAATACGGGCACGACTCCCCTTCCACGTAGCGCGGATCCTGTTGTTCCTCCAGCTCCAGCGGGGCCTGGCAATGAAAACAAATCGCCGAGGGTGTCTCGCGCAGGCTGGGGTCGAGGCCGACGCGGTGATCGAACACAAAACACTCGCCGTCGTAGTGATCGCCGCCCACCTCCTCGAAGTACTTCAGGATCCCGCCATCGAGTTGATAGATGTTTTCAAAACCCTGCAACTCCATGTAGGGAGCCGCTTTTTCACAGCGGATGCCACCCGTGCAAAACGTGACGATCGGTTGTTTTTTCAGATCCTCCGGCAGCTTGGCGACGGCATCGGGAAACTGGCGGAAGGTATCCACGCCGATGGGAATGGCATTGCGAAACGTGCCGAGCTTCACCTCGTAGTCATTGCGGGTATCCAGTAAGGTCACCGGGCGGCCTTCATCGAGCCACTGCTTCAAGGTCGCGGCAGGCAAATGGCGCGACGTGTATTTCGCCGGATCCACCTCTGGCACGCCGAACGAGATGATTTCCTTTTTGATGCGCACCAGCATGCGATTGAACGGCTGATGATCGCTCTCGCTGAACTTCGCCTGGAATTTCTCCAGCCCCGGGATGCTCCGCACCACCGCGATGAGATGCTCGATGTCCTCACGCTGACCCGCCAAAAACAAATTGATTCCTTCCGTGCTCAGAAGGATGGTTCCCTTGAGTTGGTGCGCCTTGCACTCCTCCATCAGCTTCACCCGCCACTCTTTCAAGTTGTCGAGATTGGCGAAAAGATATCCGGAAATGTTGCTATATACGGGCGTGGTGGAATTCATGAAACGGGGCGAGACTAGCGACCTGCGCATATTTTGCCAAGCGGGATTATCCGGCGGGCGGAGTTCCACTGTTCTAGCGGTAGTCCTTGCCCATCAGGCTCTGAAGCACGGAGTCCTGCCATTTCCGGAGATCGGCGCTGAGTTTCCTTATGAGCTCGGGGTGCTGCGCGCTGATGTCGTTTTTCTCGGCAGGATCGGCGTTGAGGTCGTAGAGCTCTGTGATGGTCTCGTTTTTCTTATCGCGAAGAATGAGTTTGTGCCGGCCATCGATGTAAGAACGCGCGCCGTGATAATCAGCTTCCGTGATAGCGGTGTAGCGCAGGTTGATAAAATCACGCGTGGCCTTGCCACCGGATTTTTTCACGAGTGGCGTGGTGCCTTTTTGCAGCTCCGGATCGATGTAGGGCTCCGCACCCGATCGATGCGCGGTGTGAAACTCCCAGAAAGCCATGGCGCTGGGACGCTCGGTAACCTTGCCAGCAAGCGCGGGAGCGAGATCGATGCCGTCCAGAGGTCGCTCCGGAAGCGCTTGACCGGTGATGGCGGCAAGGGTGGGCAGGAGGTCGCTGGTGGAGGCGCGGAAAGCGCTGCGTCGCGGCTTGGGAATGCGCGCCGGCCACTCCATTACACCGGGCACCAGCGTGCCGCCTTGATAGATCGTGCCCTTGGCACCGCGGTGCGGAAACCCGAGCGCGCTCTCCGGTGATGTGCCGTTATCACCGCAATAAAAAAGCAGCGTGTTATCGCGCAGGCCGGACGATGCGAGGTGCTTGCGCAGCAGTCCGATGGCGCGATCCATGGCGGTGATCTCCGCGTAGCGTTCGCGCAGCACTTCGCCCTGCGGTCGGCGGGTGGAGCCACCGGTCTCGTTCGAAGTGAGGCTCACGGGTTTGGTGTATTTGGCGGGCAGATCATCGTAGAGCGCCAGATCCTGCGGCAGGCCGCTGTAGGGTTCGTGCGGCGAGCCGAACCAGATCACCTGGAACACCGGCTTGCCCGCCTTGCGCGCGCGATCGATTCCCGCCATGGCCTCGCGCACGAGGATCTCCGAGCTTTCGCCCTTGATCACCTGCGGCGCGGCGCCATTGCGCGAGAACGAGGGATTCATCTCGAAAAAATTGTCGTGCGAGAGCCATTCGTGAAATCCCATGGCCCCCGGATTCACCGGCGATCCCGCCTTCACGGCACCGACGTGCCACTTGCCGAAGTGCATGCAATGATAGCCCGCCTTGGTGAGCAAGTGGGCGCTGGTGATTTCTTCCGGACGGAACGACCACCCGGGCGCAAACGTGCCCATGCGGTTCGGATGCCGGCCCGTGAGGAAGCTGGCCCGCGTGGGCGAGCAACTCGAGTGAGCGGCGTGGAAATTCTGAAACTGAAAACCCGTGGCCGCCATTTCATCGAGCACCGGAGTTTTCACATGCGGGTGGCCGTTGTAGCCCGTCTCTTCCCAACCGTGGTCATCGCCCATCATCAGAATGATGTTAGGCAACTCCGCAAAGGCGGCATTGATCAGGAGAAGAGCGAGCAAAAGGTGTTTCATACATCAATCCGATACGGGTATAGCCCATGTGCGTGACAAGGCATCATCACGGCACATCCGTGCGGAACGGCGAGGCGGGAAGACCTTCCTTGTTGAACAGATTGACATCCGGAACGTTCGCCCAACCGTAGCGGACCGCCTGGGGATCGGCGATGGAGTCGGCGGAAACGACAACGGTGTCGCCCTGGATTTCGGCGACGGCCGGCACGAACTGCTGATCCTTCCCGGCAATGGTGAAGCCTTTCAGCGGACCATCCTTGGCAACGAGGCCACCGCCGGTGTGACGGAAGCGCAAGGTGATTTTTCCGTTAGACGCTTTCATCGAATCATAGAGCGGTCCCGAGTATTCGATTTTTTCGCCATAGGCCAGAGCACGCGCGGCGAGGGCGAGACGCTGGCCGACCGGTTCCTTTTGGTTGGGATGGATGTCGTTGGCATTGCCCACATCCGTGGTCACGGCCATGGCGGTATTTTTCACTTTTCCAAGGGTGAGAAACTGCGCCTCGCGGATTTCCGCGGGTTGTCCCTTGAACGGAGCGATTTGCACGAAGAGGAAAGGAAAATCTCCCACGTTCCAGCGCGAGCGCCAGTCGGCGATCATCGCGGGGAACAGCGTGCGATACTGCAAGGCCTTGCCGGCGTTCGACTCACCCTGATACCAGATCGCGCCCTTGATGCCGAAGGGAATGAGAGGCGCGACCATGCCGTTGTAGAGACCGGTCGGATGATGCGGGCTGCCGAGCGGATGAACGGGCGGCTTGGGTTGTGGCGAAGCAAGAGTCGGCTTGGGAGGAGCGGGCTGACCGGCTTTTTTGGCCTGGGCGGCGGCTTCGTTCCATTGTTTGGTGGCTTCCTGGAAAGGCTTGTTCACCGTCTCCATCCATTGCTTGTTTTGGTTCGCGAATTCTTTCGTCTTCGCATCGAAGGCGGCGATCTCGGCATCATAGGTGGCGAGTTTCTGCTTGGCCGCCGTGACGTATTCCTGGAGTTCCGGCTGCGTGCCGAATCCTTCCAGGCTGGTCCACGACTGGGCGGGTGTGCCGCCCCACGAGGTGTGCAACATGCCCACGGGCACACCGAGTTTTTGATGGAGATCACGGGCGAAAAAGTAGCCCACGGCGGAGAAACCCGGGACCGTCTGCGGCGAGCACACCACCCAGGAGCCGGTCGCTTCCTCGAGCGGTTTGGCGGAAATGGTTTTTTTCACCGTGAACATCCGGATGTTCGGATAGTTCGCCTTGGGCCCTTCTTCTTTCGCATTGTGCGCCTTGGCAAAGGTCCATTCCATGTTGGATTGACCGGAGCAAACCCACACCTCACCAACGAGCAGGTTGTTGATGGTCACGGCATTGTCGCCCGTGATTTTCATCGTGAACGGACCGCCTTCCTTAAGCGCGTCCAGGCGCACGCTCCACTTGCCGGAGCTGGCCGTGGTGCTGACTTTCTGCCCTTGCATTTCCACGGTGACTTTCTCGCCATCGCGGGCGCTGCCCCACACGGGAATTTTCTGACCACGCTGCAGCACAGCGCCGTCGGAGAAGAGTGGATTGGGTTTCACCTCGGCTTGCGCGGTGGCGATGGCCAAGGCTGCGATGGCCAGGATCGATGAGAGATGTGTACGGTTTTTCATGGGTTGGATGGAATGGGATTACGAACGGGTTGACGAGATCCTGTCGATGATCCGCAGAATGATCAATGGAAAATCCGAACTGTGGAAGGGATTGCGCTTCAAAAAAATACCGGTTTGCGATCGAATCGCTCATATGGGGTGAGAGAAGATCTCAGACCAATGCTCGCAGAATGCATCATGATGACTTTTCATGCTGTAAAAACCGAAATCATGATTTTTCTCCTTGCGATGCGAAAGCATTGTCATACAATGTATGCTCAGGCAACGTTTCACGTCATGAAAAAGAACCGATTCATTTTCCACAGAAATCAAGGGTTCACGCTGATTCTAACGATTTCCTTGTTGGTATTGTTAGTGATGATCTCGATAGGGCTGCTGTCCTTGTCATCGGTGACACTGCGGGGGACGGCACAGACAAATGGCCAATCGATCGCTCGCTCTAACGCGCGGCTGGCGCTGATGATCGCCATCGGTGAATTGCAAAAGCAGATGGGCCCCGACATGCGCATCAGCGCCGAGGCGGCGATTTTTGATGGCAATCCGAAAACGGCGGCCATCGAGGGCGTCGCACAACCGCACTGGTTGGCCGCATACAATTCCTGGGGGAATTGGCTGAACACCAGTTATACGCCACCCGGCGGCAGCAATCTCCCCTCCATTCGAAGCACTTACATTCCCAAACGCTCCAACATGTTTCGATCATGGTTGTTATCGATGCCAACCGCGAGCATGACCAATGCCAACGCGGCGGATTCTCTGAACGGATGGGATGACAGCAATTCCGTCATCATGGTGGGCAAAGGCAGCTTGGGTGCCAGCGCGAATGCCAATCCCGAAAACATCACCCGTGCGTATCTGAAACCCGTCAATCAGAATGGCAAACACGCATGGTGGATCAGCCCGGAGAATCACAAAGCGAAGATCAGCCTCGCCAAAAAGACGCGCAATTTGTCCGTTGATGCGTGGCAAGCGTCACAGGGGAACACCGCCGAAGTGGGCGTGGGATCCATCAATGGCTTTGCCGCCATCGACAGCGATCCTGCGATCGCAGACAAATTGGTCACCACCCAGAGTCTGGCACCTGCGGAGATCGACACAACAACCGTGGCGAACCATTTCTTCGATCTCACGGCGCAGAGCCAGGGCGTGGTCGCGAGTGTGCGATCAGGGCATTTGAAAAAAGATCTCAGCCTCTTGTTCGAGCGCCCCGGCGGTTCGATGCCCGCTCCGTTCAATTTCTCGATGGGAAGCGACATTCGCGAACCATCCATCCGCCCGATGAGCTCGGATCTGGTCGCGAAGAGACCGGTGATCCCCAATCGCCACTTCGCCTCATGGACGAATATGCGGCATTACTATCGCATGTATCGCACGGGCAGTGATGCCAGCCAGACCGAACAAGGGAAAATTGGCGCGCTGAATTGGAGGGGCAGCAAACCCTTCACCGACTTCGCCTCTTCCTCCTCGATGTCGGTGACCAACCCTCCGTGGGACGGATCCAATCACTACTGGCGGGCTCCTGTGCTGGCGAAGCTGACCTTGATCTACAGTTTGGCGACCCGCCCCGCGGCCAATGGGAAATTTTCCTGCCTTCAGTACTACAGCCCGGTATTCACCTTTTGGAATCCCTACAATACCGAGCTGGTCATTCCTTCCGGCATGATGACGATGTCTTGCAAAGGATACAGAATGTGGCCGACAAACTCGAAATTTTATACCAACGGCGTCTACAAAACGATGAATGGCTACTTCGATGCCAAGAACTTCAATGGCAGGCTGACATCCGGCGGCTCGGGAGACATCGTTTTCCAACCGGGCGAGTTGAAAGTCTTTTCCATGAAAGCCACCATTGACAGCTCCACGTCAAGTCAGGCGATAACCGCGGACCTCGCCCCGGGCTTCGACCCGAATGTGGTGGTCGGCGATGAGCGGATCTGGCGAGTGGGCAGCGGGGCCAGTCAGGTGAGCACGTTCTCCCCCGCGGAAAAGCCCGCGGTCTCCTACGAGTTTTCCTGCGCCCAGTGGGGCGGCGGCGTGAACAATGGCAACACACCCGGGGCCATGTTCATGGAATCACGGCTGACACCCGCATCCGGCGGCTTGCCCATGACCTATTCCAACGACTGGTTTCAACGCAGCCCACACGTTCCGGACCAGACCAACACGGCGATCACCCCCCCGGGCATCGGCAATCTCGCGGAGTGGACCTTTGATGGCAATCCCAAGATTGTGGCCTATGCGCAAATGGCCATCAAGGGGATCTTCCAGTTCGATTATCCGAGCATCGATTGGGAAAAGGACTGGCGCAGCCGCAACTGGATCCACTCTCCGCCTTACTACTTCGGCAGCGGCATGTACATGTCCATGGATGACACCATCGCCCATACCCAAAGGCTCGACTGCCCTTACATCGTCACGTTTGGCGCCACGACCTCGTTAGGCGTCAGTAAAATCGTCGGCCAGATCGGGGACAAGGCGTTTCTCGGGTCGGGAGCGCCCGCATACGAGCAAGTCACTTCCGCTGCCTTGTTAGAGCTGCCTACCGCGCCGGTCAGCAGCCTCGCGGGCTTCGCCAACATGCGCATCAATCCCGGCTGGCTCAGAGCGGATCAACTCGCCCCCAATTTTCCCCAATCGTTTACCGGAAACGGCAGCAGCGTGGCGCAATGCTCGCTGTACTGCGCGGAGAGCAAGCGCGTCGCCTACCAGAGCGGCGTCACCGGTCCCGGCATCGGCAATTCGTTCATGCATCCCATGCTGCGGCGCGATGATGTGTACCGATTCATCGACAACTCGAAAAGCCAGGATGTGATCGATCGCCAAAACCCCAGCATCACCGAGCAAGTCGATACAAAAGCCTACTGCGACTACTGGGATCACGTGTTTCTTCTCAACGACGCCCTATGGGACGATTATTTTGTTTCCTCGCTGGCGAACCAGACGCGGCCGGGCGCCAGTTCGGCGGTCAGTCTCAGTGCGAACCTGGACCGTCTGATTGCCGAGCAAGGCCTGGCCAATTCGCGCTACCGCTTCCATGACGGCGGCAGGCAGCCAACCGCCATCAAAACCGATCTGCAAGCGTCCAACGGCTATCTGAAAGCCGCGAAACATCTTGTGGTCGACGGCATGTTCAATGTGAACAGCACCTCCGTGGAGGCATGGCAGGCGCTTTTCGCCGGCATACGCGAGCGCCAGTTGGTGTATCGCACCGCCAACGGCAGCTTACAGAAAATCGCGGTGCCCTCAGGAAAACGAATCGCCCTGTCCCGCTTCGACACCGAAGTTTCCGACAAAGAGATGGATGATGCGGGCCGCGGCGTCACGATGCCGGATGGAACGAACGGTTGGAGCGGCGTTCGCTTTCTCGATGACAACCAGCTCAGAACACTGGCGGAAGAATGCGTGAAACAAGTGAAAGCGCGCGGTCCCTTTCTCAACTTTTCCGAATTCATCAACCGGCGCCTTGCCACCAACGAACTCGGCCTCATGGGAGCGCTGCAAAGTGCCATCGATTACGATGACCAGAATCCCGATTCGCGATCGATCAATTTCCGCTACAAAAATCCCAAAAATCTCCTGATGATCACGCAAGCCGACCTCGGCACCAACAGCTTTGCGACACCAGAAGCAGCTACCGGATCGCGCTTGGCGGGCGTCCCGGGATACATCATTCAGTCCGATTTGCTCAAGCCCATCGCCAACACACTCAACGTGCGGGATGACACGTTCCGCATCCGTGCCTACGGCGAGGCCCTCGATGCCAATGGCGGAGTTTCCGCGCGCGCCTGGTGCGAGGCGGTGGTGCAACGCGTGCCGGAATACATCGATCCCGCCAATGATTCTGATGTGTCAGCCACTACGATGAATGGCTCGGGCACATTTGCGATCAACAACGCGCTGCGGCCCTTGAATCGCGCCTTCGGCCGGAGATTCCAGATCGAGAGCTTCCGCTGGCTGAATCAAAACGAAATTTAATCCGACCGCTCCTATCATCCATGAACAAACTGCTTCGCACACTGACCCTGGGATGCCTTTTGGTTTCGCCCGCGCCTGCACAAGAACCCGCGCAACCGGAAAAAAAACCGTCACGCGGAAGAGCCGCGTATTTTGTCTACACCAGCATGCCGGAGGGACTCGAAAATCCCGTGAGCGTGCTATCGGGTACGGAAATCAGCCAAATAGTCCTGTCGAAACTCTCTCCCAGCGATCCTGTGAAAATTCCCGCGGACGGCATCCTTCGCATCGTGCGCAAAATCCCGAACCAGGAGGATCCCAAGAAGCCGGCCTACATGACTCTGGCACAAGCGACGGTTCCCGAATCCGTTACCGATGCCATGGTCATTCTCATGCCCATCGCCAAGAACCCGAACGGTCTGCTTTTTCAAGCAAAAGTGCAGGATCTCGCGGCACTCAAGGGCGGTGATACCATGTTTTTGAACATGACGACCCTGAAAATCGGCATCGAACTCGGAGGAGCCAAAATTGGAGTGGGTCCCGGACAAGTGAACATTCACAATCCGCTGGGCACGGCAAAAACAGTCAGTCTGCCCATCAAATTCAGCTACTATGACGCGTCAAAAGAAGAGTGGAGACTCATCACCGCATCGACCGTGGCGCTCTATTCGACCCGCCGGGAGCTCTGCATTTTCAATTGGGACTCCCGGTTCGGCCGTGTCGATTACGAAAGCATCACATTCCCCTTGCTCGAAAGCGCACCGTAGCCTCGCCCATCAACCAAGGTCATCGCATCCGTTGTCGCCCGTGAGAACGGACCAGCCACTATCAGTCCGCTGATGTCCGCACGCGACCTGCCGTCTCTACCGCCTTGTGTTCACGCTATAAAATGAACCCTATCATTAAATTCTCATTGGCTACGCTGGTCTGACCGCTTGCTTTTTTTACACATCCTCGTAACGAAGTGGAAGCTCCGGGTATAATTAGGTGTGAATGAAGAATCTACAGATCCAAATCAGCCGGACCATGTTTGGTTCATGGAGCAGGTGCGCCATGAACAGGCGGGGTTACGGGCGTTCATCCGGTCGCTGGGGATGCGGGCTGAGGTGGCGGATGATGTGGCGCAGGAGGCATTCATTGCGGCATACCGAAAGCTGCAGACCTTTGAGCGCGGGACTAACTTTGGGGCCTGGCTACGCACCATAGCGAGGTTTTTGGTAAGCAAGGAGCTGAGAAAAGAGGAACGGCGGGCGCGACTTCTGGGTGAGCATGTGGCGGCAGTTCTTACGGACTCAGAATCTAAGGAATGCCTTTCCCATGATACACCTGAGCGGGCGGCGGCGCTGAGACAATGCCTGTCACAGTTGCCTGAGAGGTCGCGACGGTTGGTGCAACAGCGGTATTTTGAAAATATGGCTCCGTCGGTCATCGCGAGTCTGGAAGGCCGCACAGCCAATGACGTTCGCCAGGCGCTCTTCCGCCTGCGGGCGGCCCTGCATGACTGCATCACGAAACGATTGGAGGCCCAGACACTATGATTGCAACATCCCGCGAAAACCCTGAGGAACTTAAAACCGCAATCGAGAGGTTCATCGAAGGAGAATCCGAGCCTGGTGACGATCAACTCATCGCGGAGGCGATGCAGGGCGATGCGAGTCTAGTCGAGGCTTTGCGGGAGCAGTTGCTGATGGATGGCCTGCTGCGTCAGGAGGCTGAACCAACGGCGGAGTTTTTTTGGGAATCCGTTGCGGCTCGATTGAAGCCTACGCTATCCGATTATGCTTTTGTGGCGCGCATCGAACAGGCACTTCCGCATGCTCAGAAGCCGCGGAAATGGCTGTGGCGTGCTCCGCTGGCCTGGGTGGCATGTTTGATGCTGACGCTGTTGTTCGGCGCCTTGATGTTTGTCTCGCTCACACCAGCGAGCGAGGAGTCGATCGTGCGCGAGGCGTTGAAGACACATTCGTCGCATATGGATCATTGCTATCGGGTGGAGGTGCGTACAGGGCGTGATGGCGACGCGACGACGCGTCAGGAAGCGCTGCTGTGGACGCGGGGTGATGCTTTTTGGACACAGATTCGTTCTGTGGGGCAAACTGCGACGTGGGGTCGTGATGCGACTGGCGTTCTGTGGTTCACGATTTCACCAAAGCTCGGCGCACGGCTTACTGATGCTGAGGTGCCGGAAGAGCTGAAGACGGACTGTGAGCTAAGAAGTGTGCGGATGGAGACGCTGCTGCGGGAGTTTTTGACGGACTACGAGCTGCGGCGTGAGCATAACTCCCTGGAGACAGAAATCATTCACGCCGAGCCGAAGGTAGGCGCAACACACGTTAGATACAGCTCCGCGTTGCTGGAGATCGACGTACAGAGTCATTTGCTACGGCGTTTGATCCTTTATCGCGGTCACGCAGGCCACCCAGTGCCCGTGGTCAGCTTCAGCTTCATTGAGTCCACCCTTAAAAGCGAAACCTCCTACTCGCTCGAAGGCCACCTTGATCCTGATGGTATGGTTCTAGATCGAAACTCACCCCTCGGCCGCCGTGCGCAGGTCATCGCCGAATTCGTGCGGCTGATGCGGCTGATGCGGGTGAGTGGCGCGGACGTGATCAGCCGCGAGAGATTCCATCAACATCCCGCCAACCCACCAGTCTTCGCCAACCGACCCGAGAGCGCCGACCGCATCTTTGACAAGCTGGACACCGACGCCAATGGTGCGCTCAGCAAGACCGAGTTTGCGGCATTCAACAACCTTCGCAGCCAGTTAGATCCCGGACTTGGAAATGATAGTCCTAGAATGAATCGCGGTGGGAAGACGAGCGCTATAGAGACTCCCGCGGCGCCCCCTCTTCCGCCTCCGCCTCCGCCTCCGCCTAGACCTCCAGCTGACAGACAAACCAAGCCATCGAACCAGCCGCCCGCATCCTCTTCCATCCGTGCTAAATCCACCAGCACCACCACCAGCAACACCAACGACGTCGATTGCCGCTTCGCCGATGTATAAGGACATAAGCTGAAGCAGAGTCTGACCTGACGACCAATTATTGTTGTTGTACAAAACTGATTTTAATAAAACCGAAGCACCAGCCATTATTGCTCCATGAGTACAAAACGATTGCCTATCGTGATTCCTCTTATTATTTTTGTCAGCCTACTATGTCTCTATTGGTTGGCGAGCGAGTCGGACCATGATGTCGCATTAACGAATAAAGCCAACGAGCGGCAACAGTTGAAGCATCAACCAAAGGCTATAGAAACGGGTGCTATGCCGACAATGCGACCCTTACCAAATGTGGATCGTCGCGCTGGGACGTCACAGGCTGTGTTCAACGCGGAATGGGTGTCGTTGCAGAAAGAGGTGCCGGGGTTGACAATGGAGCGTCATCGCGTAACTGGCACTCCGAAATGGGTAGCGGCTCCGGGTGCATTTTTGACGAAAGACACGCCGGACAAGGATGGCGAGGCGGTGGTTCGAAGTTTTGTGAACGGGCGGCGCGAATTGTTCGGGCATGATACCAGTGTTTTAGATGTCTCGGTGAAGACACGTGACGATGTAACAAAGCACAATGGAATGCGCACGCTGGTATGGCAGCAGCGGCACGAAGGATTGGCGGTGTTTGAAGGCATTTTGAAGGCGACGGTGACACGTCTGGGCGAACTGGTGAACATCGGCAGCCAGGTGGTGCCGGATGCGGCGCGGGCGGCGGCGAATGGGACGCCGGGTTATCGCGAGCTTCTCGCAGCTCCCACGGTGAGCGCGAGCAAGGCGGTCGCGGTGGCGGGGCAGGAGATCGGTGATCGTGTCACGGAGAGCTCGGTGCGTGCGCTGGGACCACCGGCGGATGGACCCGAGAAAAAGCAGGCGTTCAAGGCCGCGCTGCTCACGGAGGCCTCGACGCGTTTGCTGTGGGTGCCGCTGAGCGCCGAGGCGATGCGTCCGGCTTGGGAGGTGGTGACGGTGAGCAAGGCACGCGGTGAAATGTATCGCGTGCTGGTGGATGCGGGCACGGCGGAGGTGCTGGTGCGGCAGTCGCTCACCGAATACATCAGCGATGCGAGCTACCGTGTTTTCACGGGTGAAAGCCCCACGCCGATGCAGCCCACGCAAGCAAGCGTTTCAACGCTGCAACCGGCGGCGGGAAGTCGTTCGTTGATCGTGACGCCGGCTTTCAACACCACGGCATCGCCCAATGGATGGATCGACGACGGCGTGAACGAGACACGAGGCAACAATGTCGAGGCGCACACCGACCGCGATGGCGACAACACCCCCGACCTGCCGCGTCCGCAGGGCTCGCCTTCCCGCGTCTTCGATCTGCCGCTGAACCTCTCGCAAGATCCCGCGAACTACAAGGACGCGGCGGTGGTGCAGCTCTTTTACTACTGCAACATGATCCACGACCGCTTCTACGAGCTGGGCTTCACGGAGTCGGCGGGCAATTTCCAGACGAACAACTTCGCGCGCGGAGGTCTCGGCAATGACCCGGTCCTCGCCGATGCCCAGGACAACGCGCAAAATGGATCACGCAACAACGCGAACTTCCAGACGCCCGACGACGGCTCGCCGGGGCGCATGCAGATGTATCTGTGGACCTCGCCAAACCCGGACCGCGACGGCGATTTAGACGGGCTCATCGTGGTCCACGAGTATGCCCACGGCCTGACAAACCGCCTCGTCGGCGGCGGCGCGGGCATCACGGACTGGCACACACGCGGCATGGGCGAGGGCTGGTCGGATTTCTATGGCCTGGCGCTGCTGACACCCGCTTCGGCCGATCCGCAGGCGGCTTATGCGAAGGCCGGCTACTCGACGTATCAACTGAGCCGGCTCGGCGATGCCAATTTTTACTTCGGCATCCGCCGCTATCCTTACTCGGTGGACACGACGATGAATCCACTGCGCTTTGGAGACATCGACCTCTCCATCGACCGTGCCTATCCCGAGGTGCCGCTGAACCCGAACACCAACAACATCAACACCCCGAGTGTCCACCGCGAGGGCGAGGTGTGGTGCGGCATGCTGTGGGACATGCGGGCCAACCTCATCGCCCGCTACGGCGCGGTGGCGGGCAATGATCTGGCCCTGCGACTGGTCACGGACGGCCTCAAGCTGTCCCCGGCGAATCCGACCTTCGTGCAGGCGCGGGATGCGATCCTCCAAGCGGACCTCGTGAACAGCGGCGGGCTGAATCGCGGTGAAATCTGGACGGCCTTTGCGAAGCGAAAGATGGGCAGCGGCGCGGTGGCACCTCCAGGCGGTAGTCTTTACGCCTCTGGCGCGATCGAATCCGGCACCGTGCCGGACGCGCTCGAGGTTTCCAATCTCGACGGCTGGAACTTCAACCTCGATCCCGGCACCACCAGCGCCACCACGCTGACGCTGCGCAACACCGGCACGTCGTTGCTGAACTGGAGCGCCACGCCGGGCGCGGCGTGGTTGCAGGCCAGTCCCACGAGCGGCTCGCTCGCGGCGGGGGCGAGCACCACGATCACGGTGCAGGCGAATGCCGCGGGCCTCGCTCCGGGCCGCCGCAGCACGATGCTGGTGCTGCGCAACGAGGGCACGAGCTTCAACCAGCCTGTCGGTGCCCGGCTCAATGTCGCGCCGCCTGCCGTGGTGCGCTTCAATTTGGAAACCGATCCGGGCTGGGCTCGCAGCGGGGAGTGGGCCTACGGCACCCCGCAGGGCGGTGGCGGGCTGGCAGCAGGCGGCGCAGGCTATGCCGATCCCAGGGTGGCCGCCACCGGCACGAAGGAGCTCGGCGTGAACCTCTCCGGAAACCACTCGGTGGCCGTGACCGGTCCGGACTACGTCACGCTGGGTCCGGTGAACCTCTCCACGTTGCGCAACACGCGGCTGCGCTTCCGGCAGTGGCTGAACATGCAGCCGCTGACCTTTGCCAACGCCACCATCGAGATCTCCACGAATGGCACGACATGGCAGACGCTCTTCGCCACCGGCTACAGTGGTGCGGCGGACGATGCGTGGCGGCGCATGGAGTATGAGATCGGCCCGGTGGCCGACCAGCAGGCCGCCGTCTATGTGCGCTGGGGGCATCAGACGCTCGCCTCGCCCACGGCGTATTCCGGCTGGAACCTCGATGACATCGAAATCCTCGGTGAACCGGTCGGCGCGGCCTTGTCGCTGACCTTCGCGGATTCGGTGAATGAGAACGCGGGACCGGTGACCGCCACGCTCGGGATCAGCACGGCACAGGCTTCACCGCTCACCGTCGCGCTCGTTTCCGGCGATTCCTCGGCCACGACCGTCCCGGCGAGCGTGACGATCCCGGCCAATCAGACCAGCGTGACCTTCCCGGTGACTCCGGTGAACGACCCGGTCGCCGACGGGCATCAAACGGCCACGATCACTGCCACCGCCTCCGGCATCTCCCCGGCGGTGCGGGATCTCGCGGTGTTGGATGACGAGTCGTCCACGCTGCTGCTCACCGCACCGACGGTCGTGACCGAGGGCGGCGGCACCGTGGAGGCCAACGTGCGCCTCACCACGGCGTCGGCCCGGGATCAAGTCGTGACCCTGCAGAGCGACAACGCCGCGCTCACTGTGACGGCGACCGTTTTGATCCCGGCAAACTCCACCGCTCCAGTGACGGTGCTGCTCAGTGCACCCAATAACACGCTCTTTGAAGGCCCGAAAACGGTGCAACTCAGCGCCTCCATCGCTGGCTGGGCCACTGCGGCTACCACTGTCACCGTGGCGGATGATGAGAGCCCGCGTCTCACTCTCACCGGGCCTGCCATCGCGGCGGAAGGCGATGCGCCGCGCACGCTGACCGTCGCCATGAACGCAGCCCTCGCCTCCGACCTGATCGTGAATCTTGCTTCGAGCAACACGGGCAAGGTCACCGTGGCATCGAGCGTGGTCATCCCGGCGGGCCAGCAAAGCGCCACCTTCAGCGCCACCATCGTGAACAATGCCCTGCGCGATGGCTCGCAGCCCGCCACCGTTACCGCCAGCACGGCGGGCTATCAAAGCGGGGCGCTGGACCTGACCATCCGCGACAACGACGCCGACTCCTACACCTTCGCCCCCATCGCCTCTCCGCAACGGCGCAACAATGCCTTCGTGATCACCCTGACCGCGCGGGATGTGAATGGCGAGATCATCGCCACGCCGGCTGGTTCGGTCACGCTGAGCGGCACCGCCACATCGAGCACGGTGGCGTTTTCGCCGACCGCCGTTGGCACCTTCAGCAATGGCGTGTCCACGGCCACCCTCACCTTCACCGCTGCGGCCACCGGCATCGTCCTCACCGCCACGGACAGCTTTGGCCGCACGGGGCAAAGCAATGCCTTCGACGTGGTGGTGGTGCCGCTGGATCACTTCGATTGGTCCGGCCTGCTCGGGTCCGGCGCGGTCAATGCGAGGCTGAACGCCACGGTGACGGCGAAGGACGACAGCGATGCCGTCTCGACCGGCTTCAACGGCAGCGCCAGCCTCCGCGCCCATGTGCTCTATTACGACCGCACCATTGGTAGCCCGGTCAATGCCTCGCCGCAGACCTCGCAGGTCTTCAACACCACCGCGCAGGATTCGCGCGCCACGCTGCTCTACACCGCGGAAGAACTTGGCGGTGCCCCGGGCTGGCTCGGGGCCATCTCCTTCACCATGGCCGCCAGCGGCAGTCCGCTCATGAGCAATTTCAACATCCGCATGAAGCTCAGCCCGCGCACGACGATGGAAGGCGCGGCCTGGGAAACGGACGGCTGGACCACCGTTTTCACCGCCCTGACCCAGACCGGAAGTGCGCCGAACTTCGCCTTCACGAGACCTTTTTGGTTTGATGGCACGAGCAGTGTGCTGGTGGACATCAGCTTTGACAACACCACCACCGGCACCGCCGCCACGCTGCGCTACACCGCGTCGGCCAACCCGCGCGTGCTGTCCGGCACCAGCGCCAGTGCCCACGGCAATCCCCTGAACTGGTCCATCACCAACGGCCCTGCGACGCAGACCTCCACGGAGCTGCCCGCGATGGACATCTACTTCGCGCGCGATCTCGGCCAGGTGCCGGGCTCGCCAGCGGGCTTCAGCAACGGTGTCTGGTCCGGCCAGGTCGCGATCCCGGCTCTTGGCAGCACCCGACGCAGCCTGGGCGACACCCCCGTGGGCCGATCCGCCTGGATGCTGGCCAGCGAGGCTTCGGGCGCGATGGGATTCAGCCCGCGACTCACGGTGAATCCGGCGCCCACCACCCTGCCGCCGAGCAGTTCCGAGACGATCTTCAGTGACAATTTCGAGAGTGGCAGCACGCTCGGGCCGACTTGGAGCACGGCGGGCAGCTTCCCGATCCAGGGCGCACCGCCCACCGCACCACGCGCGGCCATCACCACGGTGGGCACACCGCGCGGCACCCAGCATCTCATGCTCGACAGCAGCATCGTCCTCTCCGGCTTTCAAGGTGTGCTCTCCGCCGCCGAGCTGTCTTTGAACCTGACGGGCCGCAGCAACGTGACGCTCGAATACTGGGCCAAGTTCATGACCGGAGAGGTGGCCAACAACGCGCCCGGCACCCAGCCCTTCACCACCAGCAACGGCATCTTCGACGGCATCGCCATCAGCGCGGACGGCACCAACTGGTATCTCGCCGCGCCGACGATCTACGCCGAGCCACTTGGACCCGGCACCCCGAGTTTCGCCCTGCCCACCACCTATGGTTCGCCCAACACGATGCGCCGCGTGGTGCTCGACCCGATCATTCAACGCTACGGGCTCAGCTACAACAGCACCTTCCGCATCAAGTTCCTTTGTGTCACCAGCCGCCCGGCCCCGGACGCGGGCATCGCCATCGATGATGTCGTGGTGAAGGCCAACGCCACCACCGCTCCGGCACTCGAACTCCCTGCCCAGTATCCCGAGGGGTCCACGCAGAACATCACCGTTCGCCTGCCCTCCGCGCCCGCGGGCAATGTCACCGTGAACCTCGTTTCCAACGCGCCCGCACGGCTTACCGTGCCCGCCAGCGTCACCGTCCTCGCGGGCCAGACCACCGCCACGGCCAGCATCACCGCCCCGGACAATGGCTTCCTCGACTCCGGCGGCGGCTTTGGCACCATCGTCACGGTCACGGCCTCCGGGTATCCCACCAGCTATGCCAACACCTTCATCACGGACAACGAGACTGGTGCGCTCAGCCTCAGCCTGCCTGCGCAGATCAAGGAGAACCTGGATCCTCCCACCAACGTGGGCACCGTCTCCATTTCCCCCGCGACTAGCGAGGACTTGGTGGTCTCCTTCACCATCAGCGATCCGGCGGAGGCCTTCACCACCGGGACCGTCAACGGCGTGAACACCATGGGCTCCGCCACCATCCTGGCCGGAACAGGCCGGGGTAGAGTGCGCGTCACACCCGTGGACGACACCCGCCTCGACGGCCAGCAGACCATCACCGTCACCGCCAGCGCCCCCGGTGCCACCAGCGGCAGCACCATCGTGCTCGTGAATGACAACGAGACGCGCACTCTCTCGCTCAATATGCAGAGCCTTATCACCGAAGGTGGCAATGGCGGCGGCAGCGTCATTATCCCCGGCTCGATGACCACGCCGCTGGTGGTCAACCTCAGCTCCAGCAACCCGGCTAAGCTCACCGTCCCCGCCACCGTCACGATCACCGCGGGCAACACGGCCAGCGGCTTCAACCTCACCACCGTCAACGACACCACCGACGATGGCGATCTCGCCGTCTTCATCACCGCCAGCGCCGCCACCTTCACCAGCGCCAGCGGTCCGGTCACGGTGCGTGACAACGATCCGAGCTACTTTGAGTTCGCGAACATCGGCACCCAGGCCCCGGGCGTGGCCTTCCCGGTCACGATCAACGCCCGCAGCAGCGGCAACGATCTCGTCACCGCCTATACCAGCAACGCCGCGCTCAGTGCCAGCGTCAGCGGCAAAGCCCTCACCATCACCCCCGCTGCCACCTCCGCCTTCAGCAGCGGTGCCTGGACCGGTAATGTCACCGTCAACGGCATCGGCGACACCGTCCGACTTTCTGCCACCCGCAGCGGCACCGGAGCCTTCGGCACCTCAAATCCCTTCGCCCTGACAATCGGCCCCATCTCTATCGCTTCATCTATTCAATCTAGTAGCGGGCAGCAATACCTCACTCTTGACTATCACCGCCGCATCGTCCGCCCCGGCTACAATTATGTCATCGAAACCAGCGAAGACCTTGTCACCTGGTCATCCACCGCCGGCGACGTGGAGGAAATCTCCGCCACCACCGCTGGCGATGGCATCCACGAAATCGTCCGCATCCGCATCACTCCCGCCGTTGGCACAAAGCAGAGGAAGTTCGTGCGTGTGAAATTGGTAAATCCGTGAGGTCATGGGAGCTGCTCGTTAGCAACAAAATCAAGCGAATGAAACACAGTATCGACTCGCCCGATCAACTAAGCGGCCCTTCTCTTTCCGGTTTCGGCCAAGACGAATATACTTTCAATCGGCAACCAATCCGATCTGAAAATTAGCTGGCAACCCAACAGATTCTGAGCAAATGTTCTTGAAGGCCATTTGCCATACCCAGAATTAAACTCCGAATCCGCGACAGAAATAGGTGCTTCGACCATGCAAGGGCAATCTTGCGAGACTGAAAACAACCTAAGTCAAAAAAAACTCAATGACTCCACAAAGAAATACTAAATCTGCGCTGATCAACGGAATGGCGGAACGAGAGGGATTGCCGCTGGCCATGCCAGTTTGCGCTACGCGATTTTTTCAAATTTCGCTAAAAGCGAAGGACGCGTTCAAACCCATAGCCCTATGGGCAGGGATGGAATAATTAGAAAGGCGAGGGAATCAGTCGCTTTTTGGCGAATGCTTTGCCGGATGCCGTTTTGAGATATTTTTCAAATTCGATAGCCGTTTGCTTGTTAGCGAATCCACCATACCACGCAAGTTCCCATGATCGAAATGGTTTCGTGGAAACATTGCCTCCTGCATTGTGAACCGAAAATCGGGCCTTTCGATCCGAAGTGCTACCGTAGTAGTTCTTTGTCAGCATCGGACAAAGAACGAAGAATGTATGCGTAGTGCATGAGCGAGAGGGTTCTTTGTTTAACTAAGAACCAGCCCTACTTCGCTCTGCGAGCTACGAAGGGCATTCTTCGCATCCTTCTCCAGCAACCAATGGCATGCCATTCGTAGCTGCCGCAGGAAGCGAAGAATGGCGGATCTATCAGGTTCATCCATAGAAAGTCATTCACTATTAACGATTTTAGGAAATTTAAAAGAGTTGGTGGATGGAATTTCCAACGCCAACTCATGCAAACCATTGACATCCGCGACCTTGGATATGGAAACCAAGAGTCGTCGGCAACCGAAAGGAACTGTGATCATTGGCAAGGGCGCTGCCAGTGTGAAAATCTACCCGTTCACGCGAAAGAACGGCTACAAGCAAAACAACATCTGCTGGTATGAGGGCGGGCGAAGACGAACCCGCTGCTTCTCGGATTTTGCGGAAGCACAACTGATTGCGCAGCAGATCAGCGTGCGCCTTTCCAACAAGCAAGCTACGGGTCGAGAAGCGACCCACCGCGACATCGAGATTCTGCAACATTGCGAGGAACTGGTCAGACCATTCGGAGTTGCTCTCGTGGCGGCGGTGGAAGAATGGGCGGCGGTTCGGAAAACAGCCCCCGAGATTGCCCTTTCCGATGCCGTGCGGTTTTACGCCACCAACGGCCCTGACAGATTCCCCAACCGTAGCACGGCCGAAGTTGCGAATGAGTTCGTGACCTCTCTCGAACGCAAGGGCGTGAGCGATTCCTACGTCTACTGCGCCCGTGGGCATCTGGATAAGTTCGGCGCCAAGGTCACGGGGAGAATTTCAGAAGTCACTGTTGCCGACATCAATGGCTATCTCAGTGGACTCAAGCACCTGAGCCCCGTGAGTAAGAATGGCATCCGGCGCAATATCGTGACCATGTTCAGCTTTGCTAAGAAACACGGATACATCCATCCAGATCGAAAGACCGCAGCAGAACAGAGCGAAAAGTTTAAGGAGGACGAATCTGAAATCTCGATCTTCACTCCGGACGAAATGCAGAAAATTCTTCTGGCCGCAAATCATCGGATTCTGCCGCTGATTGCCATTGGAGCATTCGCAGGTATCCGGTCGGCGGAAATCCATCGTCTTGATTGGGAGGACATCAAATGGGATCGAGGACACATTGAAATTGCCGGTAGAAAAGCCAAGACTGCCGCTCGCCGTCTAGCCCCATTGACCGAGAACCTCAAAGCATGGCTCGCCCCGTGGCGAGAGGCGACTGGACCGATTGTGAAAATTTCCGACTACTCAGGGGCTTTGAATGATACTGCGATCAAAGCTCAGATTCCCGGGGGATGGCGTCAGAATGCCCTCAGACACTCGTTCATCAGCTATCGTGTGGCAGAGACAGGGGACGTGCCGCGAACCGCTCTTGAGGCGGGCAACTCCCCGAAAATGATCTTTCGCCACTACCGGCAAGTAGTGACAGAGGACGAGGCAAAAGAATGGTTTGCGATCATGCCGCCCGAGGTCTGGCCACCTGCGGACTGGCGGTTGGCGATCCGTTGTAAGGGGCAGTTTATGATAAGACCTAAAATTCACAGCAAATGAAAATTCGCCTGAATACTTGGGGTTTCACTCCGCTTGTCATGTCGACATGACAACTGGTGCGTTAACACGCAATTCCAATCAAACCGCCGTGACATGCGCCTCCTAACCGATGTTGAGGCATGTGAATATATTCGAATCCGTAATCGCCAATTCTACGCATGGCGTATTCAGGAATTGATTCCCTTCATCCGCATCGGTCGCGCGGTGCGTTATTGCCAGACTGATCTCGATGCTGCTCTTGCCAGCTTAACGTTTACGCTGGGGCAAAAATCTAACATCTGATTTGAGGAATTACAAAAGCCATGATTCATCATTACTACTAGAATGGTGGCTCCCGCGTTGCCGTGGATCACACGCCGCCGATGGAGCTCCTAGAGCCAGAGCGTAAACCACATCGAGATGTTGGCTGCGATCTGCTCACGATTACGGAAAAAATCGCTTCGACCTTTTTGTTTGGCGATCCGGTAGTGACCGCATTGCCTGGCGCTTTCTACTTCGCAAGGAACCACTCTCGATTCGGGAGCGTGCAAGGAAGAAAGCTTGTTCTGCGGCAGCGAACAGCAAACGTGTGCGTATGTTATCGGAACAGTGCAACGTTCCGCTGAGCAATCACAAGCTGAGGCAACTTCTCCACATTGCGGCAAATCGTTCGTGGGAACGAAAACGGCGATAGGATTTGATTCCTCCCGTCGCCTGTGATGTGCAAACAAGATCAGACTCCCAACTATCTGTGAAAGGAGGTCCTCCATGAATAGCAACAGCGTCAACGATTCGGCGGATTTGATTTCACAAAATCTGCTCAAATTGTTTGGAAATGACGTGGTGCTGGTTTGGTCCAACAATGGACAAAAAGGCCCGCGCTGTCGTGGGTGGCAGAATACAGGCATCCAGATTATGTAGAAGCCGGCTATCATAAGAAGGCCATAGAAAAAATGCCCCCGTTGCCGAACGGACGCATCCCGCAGGAATCGGGTTTGCTCGCCTACCTCTCGGATCGTATCGCCGAGATCGATGGCGACTGCACGCTCAAGGAAGCTCAGCGCGTCTTCTACTGCTTCGCCAACATGAAGAACGGACCCATCATTTTCGACAAAGCAACTCGCCTGTGGAGGGGGTGCCGTTATGCAATTTGAACCCGTCATTTCCGCTACGTTTGAACCTAGGATTCAAATTGGTTTGAACCCATTTGAACCCTCAAAATCTAACGAAAAGTATTTTCCCTATGTAAGTCACCTTACTGGGAACCTGACAGTTATACATAGTATAACAACGCGAACTGGTGAACCAGTATTCGCGTTTGCTGTTACGCTAGTAAGAGCGACAGCACGATTTCTGTCATCGTTGACGCAGATCGTACGGGTGATTATGAACCCTAGACATCGGTCAAAAAAGACCCGGAAAATTCCCCGGACATCGAAGCACATGCACCTATGGCCAGAGTTGGACTTCATGCCTCCACTCGATCATTGGCCAAATCGACCAGAGCTCTATCGACCAGAAAACAGCCAGGTTCTTGGCTACATCGGCGAGTCCTTCGGGATGTCCCTTGATGATGCTGAGAAGGTCTTTGGCTGTGCTCGGAAACGGGGAACGCTTTGCTACGATCACAAGACAGGCTTGTGGGCTGGACGGAAAGGAGGTCAGCCATGAACTCCGACGACTACGCCAAAAAGCAATCACAACGCGACGCCCAGTATGAGCGCGAATACGAGGCATGGGTGAAGTCCATGACCCCGCAGGAACGACGCGAGGCTGAGAAGCTAGGCGTGCTCAAATCCTGCGTCCAACGACACGGCAATGGAGCGGCAGAGCAAGACATGGCTGACTCAGCTGCGGCCAGCCATGAACCCGACATCGCGGCCTTGATCGATCGCGATGATGAACAGACCGACACGATCAATCACGATGCCATCGAGGTGCTCCGTCACTTCGTCGCGGACTTGATCTCGGAAGGCAACACCCGGCTCACCGTCGAGTGCCTGGCCGTCGCTCTCGGACTCAGCGCCTACAACGGCGAGAGCATGACGAGCATCGCCAAGCGCCATGGCGTGACCCGCGCCGCCGTCTCGAAGCGCTGCGTTGACATCACTCAGCAACTGAACCTTCCGCCTTCCCGAGCCATGCGCAGCGAGAAGGCACGCAAGACTTACCGCAACTCACGAACCAAACATCACAAAAAGAAAAAACATGGACACCCTTACCGCACTACAAGAAAACGACGCTAAATTTACGATGACCCCAAAGGGCATCCAGTTCCACGGCGACCTCACCATTGACGAGTGGGAATCCATCGGAGCAAAACTCGGTGACGCCGAACGCTCCATTGGTTTTCTGATTGGTGACTGGATCAACTATGCCGAGGAAAAGTGGGGCGAGAAATACAACGATGCAATCGCTGTAACTGGTCTCGAATACCAAACGCTCAGGAACTATGCATGGGTCGCGAAACGAGTCCAATTGTCTGCGCGCGCAGACAATTTGCCGTTCCGCCATCATCTAGTTGTGGCTAAACTTAAAGACTCAGAGGAACAAAAGCATTGGCTCGATCAAGCCGAGAAGAACGATCTGAGCTATCGCCGTCTGCAGAAATCCATTAATTTCGGTCGTATCGCCACGGAGGAAGAGGTCGAAGGCGATCCTGCCGACCGTGGCTACGTCACCTACCTTGCGTTGCTCAATCGCATCCGCCGTTGGTGGGCGCGTGAAACCCAGAAGGCACCCGTCGATGAATGGGACGATGATCGACGCGAAGGACTCAAGAAGGACTTCAAGCTGATCCTCGACATCTACGAGGCGCTCTAACCAAACGCGGGGAGGAATGTTCCAAGCGAGATTCATACCCTCGCCCCTGCGGGTTCAAATCCCGCCCCCGCAACCACTCACGATCACCATGCCTCTCAACACCACGACACCAGTTCACAGGGTCACACGCATCCTCCGCGAAGGAGCGCGGCTGATCGCTGTGCAACATGGGCAAGCCAGCATCGACGTGACACCCGACATCATCGCCATGCTGGACGGGGTTCAATCGGGTTCAAATGGATTCGAACCCATCAAGGAATCTATTGAACCCTTGATAGCTGGCGGGGATGTCCGCACCCATGTCCAATTTACGTGAAATGTGCCATTGGGACTTCCCACATAACGAGGGTCATCGACGTTGACTCCGGGCGCATGGCAAATGGCCGAATCCAAGTTAGAATCAAAGTTTCTCTTCCTCTGGCGCGTCGCGCAAGGTCCTCCCCTGGAGCGGGAAGTTCAGTTCCATGCTTCCCGTGCTTGGCGCGCAGATTTTGCCCACTTACCGAGCCGCACGCTCATCGAGATCGAAGGGGGAATTTTCCTGCCCGGAGGTGGTCGGCACAACCGAGGCACTGGCTACGCCAAGGATGCAGAGAAGTATCTCGAAGCGGTGCTG
>CANHQJ010000028.1 GCA_947462875.1 Verrucomicrobiia bacterium | reverse complement strand
GCCATGGTGTCTCTATTTATGAGGCAACGGCACTCTCCCAGTCACTCATGGAAATATTTATGGTGTCCGCTTCAATGAGGCAACACGCCATGCTTCCCATGCTCCGTTTTTGCTTTGCCTTGATTCCAATTCCCGGCAGTGTTTAATGGCGGTGAGGATGAGTAGGATGGTTTTCATGCTTTGCCTTGATTCCAATTCCCGGCAGTGTTTAATTGCGCGATGCGTGGGACGGTTGCAGTGCTAGCTTTGCCTTGATTCCAATTCCCGGCAGTGTTTAATAGATGCCCAGTCCACAATAAGTGTTCTTGCGCTTTGCCTTGATTCCAATTCCCGGCAGTGTTTAATAGACACTGCCGGAATATTCATTATCAACGATTTGCGAAGTTTAGCTCCATTTGAAACCATGTCTCTTCAGAGCGTCCAATGACGTTATTTCACCAAAGTAGAATTTGTTCAGGCAAACTTTCCGGAGGAACATGGCTAGAAGGCCGACCACGCAAGATATAGGATCGTTCCCACTGGGCCTTGGTGATAAAAATCACGCGGACTTCTCCTTCCTCGGGTATGGCTGTTTTGACACGACGGATGTGCGTCTCCATTCTCGCGTAGGTTACACAGGGCCTGATATAGACGCTGAACTGCATCATTTGATAGCCATCGTCCAACAGCCAATCGCGGAATTTTGTGGCGGATTTCCTCTGCTCTTTCGTTTGAACCGGAAGGTCAAATGCTACCATGATCCACCCCATTTTGTAGTTGATGTTTTCCATGGTTTGTAGGGGCCTGATTGCTCACTGAGTATGGCTTGTCGAAAGGAGCGAACGACGCCTTCCATGCAGCCGCGTAAATCCAAGGTCAAATCTAGGTAATCCACAGACTCCAGGGTAAACCCTGTGATCCAACGGCGGAACTCTTTGGTGACTAGCCAGTCTTTTTCCTCGGGAAACTGCCGAATCCACTGTGCCACACGCGCATCGACACAAGGACGAAATGGCTCCATCAAATCGTAGGCTAGGGGTGTCGACTTTTCGCGAATCGCATGAAAAATGCCAAAAGTCGGATCGAGACCGAGAGCAAAAAGTTTTTGAAGAATCGTGGATAGCAGAATCGCATACCCGTAGTTCAGCAGAGGATTTATGCCACCCTCGGTTCGTCCACGACGAAAGTCATCCGTTTCTGCAATCCGCTCACCAAAAATTTTCCAATACCAACGTGCTGTATCAGCCTCTTGTGCGGTGGAGACACGCGTTGCCGCCTTCTCCAAACGTGGCAAATCAGGATGATCCGGTGCCACACTGCGCATGAAATGAAGCTGATTGGAGCATTTTGCGTCTACAGTCTTTTGCCAAAGCCGTTTGGTGATAGCTGATTTTAGATATGCTTGAGATCTGGTCAATAGCGTATCTGTGGCACGATTGGCCGGTAGCATAAGCGACGCAGGTTTGAATGCTTCGCACAAGACCAACGCCACACCTTGCTTTGCTGCTTCAAGCAAAAGATTTGAATGAATGCTGGCAGAGAAAGAAGTTATTATGATGGCTGCTACATCTTCTAACGGAATACGGTTGGCGCCTTCACTGGTAGAGCATAGAAATTGACCATCCTTACAACTTAGACTGCATTCTGGAGCATCAATACTGATGATGTGAAAAGACATAGACTCAAGAGGTCTAAATTTTATCTTTAAAATCGGATAGTGTCGTGCCTACATAGCTGCTGCCGATAATTATAAGCCCATCGCGGAGAAGTTTTGTAATAGGTGCATTTCCTTTCCCTAACTTCAGGCTCTCGGGTTTAGATAAATCCACAGACAATCCGTAAGCCTCTGTTGATTTTACAGACTTAATCTTCCATAACCCCTTCCATGTGCCGCCTCGGACTTTGATTAACATTCCATTGCGGAGAATGCGTGGTAATTCACCCCCATTGCGGCTAAGGACCGAGTCAGGATTACTGCGATCATAAACACGCCAATGAACTTTGTGAAATGGAATGATGCAAGGTTCAGGATCGAGAGCCACACCATAGTTACTTGCAATCACAATCGCTCCCTTGATACGCGATAACTTGCCTTCGCCATTCGGAGGTCGCAGCCCCAATAATTTTCCTGCTTTTTCAGTCGTTTGCTTTGCCATCTTCGTGCGTTTACCATTATCAACCGTCGTAGAATTCTGCCTTAGCGTCACCTCTGCCGCGTCACCTTCTCCCTTCACGTCAATTACTCGCCAAGTCGTCAATTCGGTTTTAGCACCGCTTCGATCTGCCGGAAGATGCTGAACTACTCGACATTCCGCCAGTTTTTGGGACAAGGTATTTTTCACTTCGGTGGGGACATCGATCAAGCGCACGTCTGTTTCTTGCGTTTGCCCACGATCCCGCAGAAAAGGCTTGAAGCAGCGAAGAGAGAGCAAGAATTTCTTCTCATCATCCGTTTTGTTTCTTTTGAGTATGGCTTGCCAAATTTTCCCTTTCACATCTTGCCCGTGCTGTGACAGTGGTATGTAGTGCGCGCAAAGTCCAAGAACGGCTGCGTCCAAGGCGTGATGGAGATGGGTAATGCCGCGGATTTCGTCCTTGGGCCTCACTTCTCCCCTTTCATCAAGCACATCGGGGCACGCGAGAGCGAGCGTTCCGGCAAGTCTCCATGCTTTGCGAATTTCCGCATTTACGATACCTGGAATGTGATCGATCCTGGCGGCCGGCAGTTGCGGTTTCAACTGGCGCGACGCGAGTTTGATCAGATGAGATGACTGCGTAAGATGGCCTTCAGTGAATCCTTGTTCTTTCTCATCAAATTCAGTGGTAGCCAGCAAAGCCTTGCGCGCTTTCATCCTCTTGGTGTCATCCGGATGACCCTTGGTGCTCAATTTATCAACGAAGGCGTCGTATTGCTTCAACGTCATTATCGTTAGATTGCTGCCTTGCACTTCCTTGCCTTCATGATCGATAATGAACTGGCGGGCTGTTCGCTTACCCTTCATGCGATTTACCTCCGGCAAGGTAAGGACAAGCGCATGCAGGGCATTCGTTGCGCGCGATGCGTAGGGAATGATATGTTCCCGTTCCATCCTGTTTAAATCCTGCACGTCATATTTTTGACCGGTGAATGGACAATGCCAATCCAGATCCATAGCGATACGGCATTTGCGGATTAGACTGCCATTGATCAAATCATCGCTGATGCCATTTTTCTGCAAATACTTTACCGCCTCTTTGAAGTTTTTGAGTCGGCCATTCAACTCGCTAGCAATTTCTTTGGCCGTGCTACCGGAAAACTCCTTCAGTTCACGCGCTACTTCCACGATCACCTGTGAAACATTTTCCGCATGATTGTCGGCATACTGCTTCACGATATCTTGGGTAAGTCTTTCCAGAATTAGCAATCTATGCCGGACAAGATGATTGTTGGTGAGCGAATCGAGCGAACGCTGTGACTCAAGCTCGCGAACGCGCGACTTCGGATTAGCAAGAGCATACAATACTCCGTCACTTGGTTTATTTTCGCCCTCAGAGGCAGATGTTTTGCCCGCAGGTTTGGTAGGATCAAAACCAGCCAAAACCTCATCATACACTTGTTTCAGCACGGGTCGCGCATAGGGAGCCCGGCCTGTAGGAATTTTGGGTTTAATGGCTTTCAGATAACAAGATTTGACTGGCTTACCCTTCCTAGGTTTTTGCGCCTGATCAACAGTCTTGATGGCAGCTTCGAGAGGCCGTGTATCCAATCCCTTCTGCAACATGCGCTCTTTCCATTCACGGGGCGTAATGGATTTGCCCTGTTGCCAACGGGACATACTGAGTTTTTTCAGGTTATCTGGCAATATCGGCCAAAAGTGTTGCATGCCTTGCGCACTGCTGTAAGCAAATTTTAGCGCAGGATTCAGCACCAGCGCTTCTTCGCTATCGGGATGAATATTGAAAAATGCCTCAAGATTCGTGCTTACACTTTTCCCGTAGGTTTCCCTGAGATACTTTTCGATGTCTTTTTTGCTCAAACCTCCTGTGGCCTCTGCCAGTTGCGTAAGAGAAATCCGGGCTTCCCTGTTTAGCGGTGCGCCATCTGCTTTGATGTTTGCCAGCAGTCGCGCCCAGCGATACCGGTAAAATTCAACAGTGTTTTTGGCTGGCACTTTAGAATCGCGGTCTGCGACGTGCTTTGCCGTATCTTCATCTTTGCCAAGGGTGATCTGCTCATCAAATAACCGAGCCCAAGTGATCGGGCAGCGCGCTATGATCCGATTGTCAAAACGCGGGACCAATTGCCCAAAAAGCAGTCCCCCAGAGTAGCGCTTTGGTAGTTTGATGTCAGCATTTTTAAGACTGATCCTTTGTGTGTCGCTTAAATCGTCCTTCATCAAGAAAGAGACTTGCTCTGGCGTAATAAGATCCGAGTGAAGAGAGAGAATACGGCCTACTTCTTCCAGGACATTTTTGCGAGGGAATGCCGCATTCTGCGTTTTGTAGGCTGCATTTTTCTCAGTAAAAGCAGCTTTTTTCTGATCCGTATCCAATTCCAGAACAGCGCAAACGGTTTCCGCCATACTACGCTTCTGGAACTTTGTCATGAGATTAAACGCATTCGCCAATTTTTCGGTATCTTCATTTTCGTCCTCGTCCTCCTCCACTTCATTAGCCCAACGGGAATTACCATCATATCCTCGATTGTGCGCATACCAGCGAATGACATGCCAAAGTTCTAACTTACTCAGCTTTTGCTTTTCCAATAGTGCTCTTGCCGCCAAGAAAAATGGTGCAGGATGACCTTCGGTATCAAGATCTGCACGACTTAAAAACCCAATGGACACAAAGAACTTCTTCAATCTTTCGATTCTCATGCGAGTCGCCCTGATGTTCCTTCGCGTTCGTCTGAGTGCTCGGCGGCTTGAAGCCAGACAGTCGTCGGTGGGAAAAGTCACGACACCGCAGCCGAGTATGCCAGGATCAGACCCGGCATTCCCATCGGATTCCATCACACTCCACCCGATTGACGCATAGCCTATATCGTATGACACCAGTAAATTTTTTTGATTCATCGTATTATTGTGTTGACCAATGGCCTAACTATTCTTATTTTCGTGCCGGAATCAAGACAAAGTTAGAGGCGCAAAGCGATTAACTGTCCCGTATAGGACACACCGTTAGCAAAAGCGTTTCTTAAGAAAAGCCGATCTGTTGCAACAGGTCGGCTTTTTCCTTTGCGGCGCTCAGAATTGATCAGATGTACGGCCCGCAAAATCCAAAACTCAGGAACGGACTCTTCAACGGGCAGAAGAACGTAAGCGTTCTGTCACACTATTCCCCCTCCCCCCTCACGGCATCACTTTTTTCACAAAGCAGGCTTTCAGGCCGATGGAGAGGCCTTCCATTTTGCAGGAGATTTCATGGTCGCCGTCGACGAGGCGGATGGGCTTCGATTTGGTGCCGACTTTGAGCACTTCGGAAGAACCCTTGAGTTTGAGATCCTTGATCATCGCGACGATGTCGCCGTCCGCCAGCACATTGCCGTAGGCATCCTTGACGATGCGTTCGCCTGCGGGGGCATCGGCTTCTTCGGCACGGGGCCACTCGTGGCCACAGGTCTGGCATTCGTAATGGTCCGCGTGACAAAGGACATCTGTCATCGTGCAAAGGGGGCATGCCAGTTCACTCATGGGCAAGCAGCGTAGCGAGCCGCAAGGGAAGAAGCAATCAGAATGAAATAGAAAGGGGGGAAACAGATGGCTCTGTTTCCCCCATGAGGTATTTCTTGTGATGGAGAGGCGATTACTTCAGATCGAAACGATCGAGGTTCATCACCTTGGTCCAGGCGGCGACGAAGTCCTTGAGGAACTTCTGCTGCGAATCGCTGCACGCATAGACTTCCGCCAGGGCGCGGAGCTCGGAGTTCGAGCCGAAGATCAAGTCCACTCGTGAGGCGGTCCATTTCAGTGCGCCGGTAACGCGGTCGTGGCCCTCGAAGCGGTCATCGTGTGGGGAGACGGATTTCCACGTCGTGCCCATGTCGAGCAGGTTGACGAAGAAATCGTTCGTCAGCGTCTCGGGGCGATGCGTGAACACACCGGTGGTGGAGCGATCGAAGTTCGCATTGAGCACACGCAGACCACCGACGAGCACGGTCATTTCCGGCGGGGTGAGGGTGAGCAACTGCGCCTTGTCCACCAGCATTTCCTCGGCGGTGGTGGTGTAGAGGGACTTCATGTAGTTGCGGAAGCCATCGGCCTGCGGCTCCATCACGGAGAACGAGGCGACGTCCGTTTGCTCCTGCGAGGCATCGGTGCGGCCGGGAGTGAAGGGCACGGAGATGTCATGACCGGCGAGTTTGGCCGCGTGCTCGATGGCGGCGCAACCGCCTAACACGATCAGATCCGCGAGAGAAACCTGCTTGCCGCCCGTGGCGCTGCTGTTGAAGTCGGTCTGGACTTTTTCCAAGGCGTCGAGCGTTTTCGAGAGCACGGCGGGGTAGTTCACCTGCCAGAATTTTTGGGGAGCGAGGCGGATGCGCGCGCCATTGGCACCACCGCGTTTGTCCGAGCCCCGGAACGACGAGGCCGAGGCCCAGGCGCAGGAAACGAGATCCGCGACCGAGAGACCGGAGGCGAGCATTTTTCCTTTGAGCGCGGAAATGTCGGCGGCATCGATGAGCGGGTGCGTGACGGGTGGAATCGGGTCCTGCCAGACGAGGTCCTCGGCTGGCACCTCGGCACCGAGGTAGAGGCACTTCGGCCCCATGTCGCGGTGGGTCAACTTGAACCACGCACGGGCGAAGGCATCGGCGAATTGATCGGGATTTTGATGGAAGCGGCGCGAGATCGCCTCATAGACCGGATCCATGCGCAGAGCGATGTCGCTGGTGAACATCATGGGCGCGTGGCGTTTGTTCGGATCATGCGCGTCAGGCACCGTGCCGGCACCGGCGTCGCCCTTGGGCTTCCACTGCTTCGCACCGGCAGGGCTGGTGGTGAGTTCCCATTCGTAGCCGAAGAGATTGTCGAAGTAACTGTTGCTCCACTGGGTCGGCATGTTGGACCAGGCACCTTCGAGGCCGCTGGTGATGGTATCGCCCGCGTTGCCCGTGCCGAAGCTGTTTTTCCAACCGAGGCTCTGCTCTTCGATGGGAGCGGCGGCCGGCTCGGGACCGACGTATTTGCCGGGATCCGCGGCACCGTGTGCTTTGCCGAAGGTGTGACCACCGGCGATCAGCGCGACCGTTTCCTCATCGTTCATCGCCATGCGGCCGAAGGTCTCGCGGATGTCGCGAGCGGAAGCGATGGGGTCGGGATTTCCGTTAGGTCCTTCGGGGTTCACATAGATGAGGCCCATCTGCACGGCGGCAAGCGGATTTTCCAACAGGCGATCACCGGAGTAGCGCTTGTCGGCGAGCCACTCGCCTTCGGAGCCCCAGTAAATGTCTTCTTCGGGCTCCCAAATGTCCTTGCGACCGCCACCGAAGCCGAAGGTCTGGAAGCCCATGGACTCCAGCGCACAGTTGCCCGTGAGAATCATGAGGTCCGCCCAGGAGAGCTTGCGGCCGTATTTTTGTTTGATCGGCCAGAGCAGCAGTCGGGCTTTGTCGAGATTGGCATTGTCCGGCCAGCTATTGAGCGGCGCGAAACGCAGCGTGCCCGTGCCCGCGCCACCACGGCCATCGGCCGTACGATAAGTGCCCGCGCTGTGCCAGGCCATGCGGATGAAAAACGGTCCGTAGTGCCCGTAGTCGGCCGGCCACCAGGCCTGCGAGGTGGTCATCAGTTCGCAGATGTCCTTTTTCACCGCCGCGAGATCGAGCGAGAGGAACTCTTTCGCATAATCGAAATCCTCGTCCATCGGATCCGAAAGAGCGGAATGCTGGCGCAGAATGTTGAGGCGAAGGGCGTTCGGCCACCAGTCTTGGTTGCGTGTGCCGCGGCCGGCGACGTTGCGATTGCTCGATCCCGTGAACGGGCATTGACCGGAAGTAGGAGTGGTTGAGGATTCCATGGGTGTGAAAATAAGAATTGGTTGGTGCCACTGGGGCGCACGAAACTAGCACCAATTGCGCATCATGCAAAAAAAATTGAGTTCGTCACGAAAGGGAATTTTTCACCGCGGCGTGAGCTCCGTGAGTGCCAAAACACGCTGTCGCAATTCAGCAGGCCATTGTTTGAGAAATTCCTGGCGCATTTCCGGGATATGCCCCTGTAGAGTATGACCTGCCGCAGCAACAAGCACATCATACATGGGGCCGGTCTCGCGATTCGACAACCACTGTCCATAGCCAGCCGCATCATGAAGAAACCATTGTTCGCTCACGGCCTCCAGTCCTGATTGGCGGAGGAACTCCGTGGGAAGGGAGAAGGCCCATGTCGATGCCTCAGGTCCCGATCGTTGCGCCCAAAACTGCAAAATTTGAACCACGGCTACCTCGTCATCGTGGCCTTCGATTCCCTTTGATCGCAGAAACTCCGCCGCAGCCTGCGGGTCCGTTGCCGCCCAGGCTACAGCGACTCGGGAAACGGCAAATTCCTTTTCCGCTCCCGCCGTGGCATTTTCCACCCAATCGATGGCAGCATCCCGATCCCGCATCATGAGGATGGTGACGCATTGCGCTAACATCGAGCGCCGCTGGTCTTCAGGAATGTCATGAGATACCACCCGCTGCCATGCCGCCACCGGATCCGTATCGATAGAAATCCAAATATGCCTCACCAATGACTCAAGCTTGGCTTCATCAGAAGTTTCCACGCGTGACTGTGACGATTCATGAGCGCGACGTGATTGAGAAATCCCGGTGGTTTTCTGTTCGCGACTGGACTCCGGGGATGTGCCATCATCGGGGGAGTGCCCCTGTTTTTCGCACGCGAACCACAGGGGCCAAGTCATCAACACAACTACCGGCCAGCGGATCATGGCGTCACACTCAAGTTCACAAAGCGCGAAGTGTTCAGCGTGGTTCTCGATCCGCTGGCGACGTAGAGGCCGATGAAACAATTCGAGTTCAGCGTCATCGTCACCGAGCCCACACTGGTCCATGTCGTGCCGTTGGTGCTGGTGAAGGAAGTGAACACATTGCCCACCCGCGTCACCCTCACCCACAGATTCGGCAAGGTGCCGCTGCCATGATTGGACACCGTGCTTTTCGCCCCAGCGGCGGTGCGGCGGGACCAGCGATACGAACCAGAACCGGTGGCAGTCATGGCGGTGTATTGCGCGTTGTCCGCCAACGTATTGCGAATCATCACGCCCACCCGCGAGCTCGTGCCCGTGTTTTGCATTTGATCGATGCGCGCCGATATTTGGCCATCGCCGATCAAACTCTGATAAACATAGTAGCCGCCATCGGAAGAGCCCGTGAGTACGCCGGAACCGGAAAGCGTGTAGGCCCCGTTCAGGAAGGAGGCGCTGCCCGCGAGATTTCCGCTGCCGATGTTTGCTCCCACCCACGGCAGGGGCAGGCTGACGACCTGAATATTGAGAGTCGCTTGCGCGGACGCCCCGTCGCCATCGCTGACTTGCACGACAAAGGAATTCGCACCCAGATGACTGATCGTAGGAGTGCCTCCCAGTGCGCCATTCGCAGCCACCGTCAGCCACGCCGGTCCGCTCACCTTGCTGAAAGAAAGTGAGTCACCCGCATTCGCATCCGCAGCGCTGCCCGCCAGCGTCGCCACGTAGGCATTGTCCCGCACCGCAGAGGCGCCTGTGATCGGATTGGAAAGGAACGTCGGAGCCACATTCGCAGGAGTCACGTTGATCGAAAGATTCGCCTCGGCCGCAGCACCCGCCACATCCGTCACGCGCACCACAAAGACATTCGTGCCCACATCTCCTGCTGCGGGCGATCCGCTCATCGCGCCATTGGCCGTGATGTTCAGCCAGGCCGGTCCGGAAACTTTGCTATACGAAATGACATCACCCACGTCGATATCCGCCGCCGTTCCGCTCAAGGTGCCGCTGAAACTTCCCAGCGCCTTGACCGTGCCGCCCGCGATGGGAGTGGCGAGGAATGCAGGGGCATCATTCACATTGAGCACGGTGAGCGTGAGTGTCGCATCCTGGAACGCACCGGCAGCGTCGGTGACGCGCACGACAAAGGCATTCGCGCCCACGTCGCCATTGCCCGGAGTTCCCGAGAGCGTGCCATTTCCGGCCACGACCAGCCATGATGGGCCGGAGACCTTGCTGAACGTGAGAACATCGCCCGCATCGATATCGATCGCCGTACCCGACAGGCTGGCAGCGATGGCCGAACCTTGCGATACCGTGCCGAAATCCATCGGATTGCCGCTGAATACAGGCGCGTCGTTGACGTTAGTGACCAGGACCCGCAGTGTGGCCGTCGCAGAAGTGAGGAAGGAATCCGTGACGCGCACGCTCCACTCGTTCCAGCCGACATCCGCATTGCCCGGCACGCCGGAAGCCGTGCCGTTCGCCTGCACTTGAAGCCAGGCGGGACCGCTCAGTTTTTCAAAGGTCAGGACTTCGCCGAGATCGGGATCGTTCACCGCAGTGGCGAGATTCGTGAGATAACTCGAATCTTCCGCAGCCGATGCCGCCACGACAGGATCACTCGTGAAAGCAGGAGCTACGTTCGATCGCGTGTAGAGCAACACCAGATCATCGCCCATCACCGCTACCGACCAAGTGCCTGTCGCCTGAGGCAAGGCGGAAGCATCCACGACAAACTGCGCCGCCGAGAAACCGGTGACGCCTGATGTCGTGCGGATCAAAGGAAAGGCCTTGCTCGCATTGGTGAAGTTCACCAGATTCGACGCTTGCAGGACGATCGTGGCCTGCGTCAGTCCGCTGAGTTGCAAGCCCGGTGCCAGCACCAGATCACTCGCCACGCCGGCCGTGCCCGCCCAGTCGGCGACTTGCCACACCAGTGTCGGCGAGGCATTCAGCGTCAGGGCCCCCGTGCTCAATGAGCCAACGGCAGCACCGCCCGCGGACAAGGTGCCGCTGACCGATACCGCGCCACCGATGGCACCCGTGCCGCCCAGGGTAGCGCCTGCTGCGACCGCCACACTGCTCGTGCCCGTGGCCGAGCCACCCGCTTGTTGCACCGTCAATGTTCCGGCATTCACCACAGTCACGCCGCCATAGGTATTGGCATTCGTGAGCACTAGCTCACCGAGACCGCTCTTGACCAGACCTTTGTTTCCTGCGATCGCCGCGCTGATGGTGGTCGTCCCGTTCGTGGTCACGATGGTAGGCTGCCCCGTGGGCACATCCAGGGTGAGCACACCGCCGCTTCCGGATGCCAGCGTCCACTGATGCGAAGGCGTGGTATCCGCCATGCGCAGGTGACCGAGAGTGATGTTGCCATCGAGAGTCACCGTGGCAGAGGAGGTGAGATCCAGGGTATCGAACAAGGCCGTGGCTCCGATGCCATTGGCGATGTATCCGCCCCACCAATGGGTGGATTGGTTCCAGGAGCCACCGGCGGGCTGAATCCATACCAGCTCCTGCGGAACGACATCAATGATCAGGGTCGCCGTGGAAGAGGCCCCGAGTTGATCCTCCACGCGCACGGTAAATCCATTGGGGCCCACATCCGCGGAGGAAGGAGTGCCGGACAGTGCGCCATTCGCCGCCACGTTCAACCAGGCGGGACCAGAGACTTTGCTGAAAGTCAGCACGTCACCCGCGTTCGCATCCGTGGCCGTTCCCGCCAGTGTGCCGGCGAAGGGTTGGCCCGGGGCGGTGGCACCGGCGTTCACAGGATTGCTGGTGAAAACGGGTGCCATATTGCTGGAGGTCACTTGAACCGTTACAGGCCCGGACGATACCGCACCGCCGCTGGTGACCACTCTCGCCGTGAGAACATGCGAGCCCACAGGCGCGGTGTTCCAGGCAACGGCATACGGTGCCGTGTTGTCCGACGCGATCAAAGTACTACCTTGATAGTATTCCACCGCCTGCACCGGCTCGGAACCGGCGAGCACATCCGCGGCCAGCGCGATGCTTTCTCCCGCCGTGAAGGTGGATCCTGCCAGCGGTGAGGTAAGTGCCACCATCGCCGGAACCGGACTCGCGGCGGGTGAACCGGGCGTGTAAACGGCGCTGGCCGGAATCGGCTCGCGGCTGATGCCGGGGCCCGACCAAGCGACCGAGACGTGGTCGCCACCGCCCCCTTCCTGATGCTGCACTTCCAGCCAATACACCTGTCCCGCCACCAAGGGAATGGACACGGATTTTTGCGAGGCATTCGCATCCCAGGTCTGGAAGTTGGTCCAGCCAGCCAAGCTCGCGATGAGCACCTTGTTCGCCTCCGATGTATCCGTGCTGAGGAACAAGCGACTGGCATCATCCGAGGCGATCCAGAAGGTATACTGTCCCGTCACCGCCGGACGCAGATAACCGGTCAGGCGGCGCGAATAGCTGTCGGCGACATTTTGCGCCGTCGTGTAGGTGGAGAGGACTCCGGTGTAATTTGTCGCACCTGTCCAGCTCTGATTGTTGTAAGCCGTGGCACCGCTCCAGCGCTGCTCACGCACACCCACCACCGTCGGAGGATTGCAGTCGATCGTGATCAGGCCATCACCACTGGCCCCCAGATTGTCCACCGCACGCAACAACAACCCGCGCGATCCGGGGTTGGGGAGACCGGCGGGATTGACAAGGGAGATCACACCCGCCGCGTTAACGGAAAACAGACCGCCCGCGTTTCCGGCCACGATGGACCACGAACTGATGCTGCGACCCGATGCCACGGAGGCGGTGACCGTGCCCAGAACCGTGCCGCCCGTCATGTTGGACCGCGCGGTGAGCACTTGCGCGCCCACCACGGGGGCATTGTCATCGATCAAGGTAATCGTCGCACTCGTCGGGTTGCTCGCCACCATGCCTGAGGAGTTGGTCAGCGTCAGCACGACAGACTCGGGCATTTCCGCCACGGCATCCGTCAACAAAACAAGAGGAATCGTTTTCATCTGTTCACCCGGCGCGAAGACCAGCGGCCCTGCCGGCAAGGTGTAGTCAAGGCCCGGGGTCGCGGTGCCGGAGACGGCGTACTCGACCGATACGGAGGACGATCCAGCCGGCCTGTCGAGAATCGCCACCAGTTGCGTATCCGCGCCATCCGATTCACGGCGGGTGATGGCGCTCTGCACCAGACGGACATAGCGTGTGGCCTGGCTTTCCGGAGACTGTGCCGGAATCGCCTGACGCGTGATGCCCGGCCCTTCCCATGCCACGGAAACGTGATCGCCGCCCCCGCCTTCGAGGTGCTGGACCTCCATGTAGTAGGACTGACCGGCCACCAGATTGATGAGAGCCGAGCGCTGGCTCGTGTTCGCATCCCAGTTCTGATAGGAGGTCCATCCGGCCAGACTGGCGATTTGCACCTTGTTCGCCGCACTGGACGTCGTGCTGAGGAAAAGCCGGCTATCGTCATCCGAAGCGATCCAGAAACGGTAGGCTCCGGATACCGGAGCCACGATTTGCCCGGTAAGACGGCGCGAATAGTTGTCCGCGACATTTTGCGAAGGAGTGAACGATGTGAGGTAGCCGGTGAACGATGGCGCGGAACTCGACCATGCCTGGCTGCTGTAGGCCGTGCTGCCGGACCAACGCTCTTCCAGCACCAGGCCTGACACGCTGGTGTCTCCCACCATCATCGTATGGCGGCTCACGCCATTCGTCAGTCCGGCTCCGGACGGCGCGCGCAATTCCATGATGAACGATTCGATCGGCTCGATCATGTTGTCATTTTTCACGCGAATGCGAATGTTCTGCGTGGTCACTCCGGGTGCAAAGGTCAACACGCCCTGGGGGATGATCGCATTCCCCGCAGCCGCATCCACAAAGGCCCAGTCCACATCATCACCGGTGGCAATGCCGCCACCGGAGGCATAGCGCACCGTGACGGGTGAAGCCGATGCCGCGGAGAGAACGACGGGGATGTCGCGATATTCCCCCAAAGCCGTAGGCTGCTCGGTGGTCGTCGATGTCGCGCTCTGGAAGCCCACGGTGATGGGCATCGCGTCGTTGTCGCCGATTTCAAAGGTGGCAAACGAAGGCAGATCCAAGCCATATCCCGCCGCTTCCACGAGTTGCAGGGTCACCGTTTCCGTGCCCTCGGCCAGCGTATCCTCACTGACCGTGAACGGAACATTCACGCCCACTTCGCCGGCAAGAATGGTCGCCGTGCCCGTGAGCCCGGTGTAATCCACTCCTGAAGTTGCCGTTCCGGACAAGGTGTAGTTCACCACCATGTCGCTCGTGGTGGCACCGGCGCGATGAATGTAAAAACGTCCCGTGCCGCCGCCTTCCGCAGGCGTGTCATTGTAGGTGGAGACCATCAGACGATCACCGCTGTCATTGTCGCGGATGAATGCGGTGGCGGATCCGTCATTGTAGACCCGATAGCCCGCCGCCGGAGTGATTTTCACAAACAGCGTTTCCGTGGGCTCCGGCGAAACATCATTGAGCACCGGGATGGTCACCGTCACATCGCTGGGGCCGGCTGCCGGCATGGTGACCGTGCCGGAGAGAGCGGTGTAATCCAGACCGGCGGTCGCCGTGCCCGATACCGTGTAGTTCACCACCACCGAACCCGTCGCGGATCCCATGGTGCGGAAAATCACGGTCGCATTGGCCCCGGCTTCCACCCCCACCGTTCCCGTGCGCACCGCCACCACCGGCACATCATTCGCATCTTCGATCGTTACAGAAAAACGATGGTTTTCCGCCATGCTGTAGGTGTTGTTGAACGTCGTGAGGGAAATCGTGGCGGATTCCGCGGTTTCACCCAAATCATCGGCATAGGGAGTGATGACAATCGGTGCCGATGCCGCGCCTGCGGGTATGGTCACCTCGCCGGTCAGCGCGGCGTAGTCGGTGCCGTGATAGGCGGTGCCTGACATGCCATAATACACTTTCAACGGTGCCGCCGTGGAACCGGTGCGGGTGACAAGAAACACACCGGAATCGGGACCCGCTTCGCTCGCGGAGGCATCAATGAGGGTGAGGCTGACCACCGGCGTGTCGTCATCGGTAATCGTCACCGTTCCCGTCAAGGCAGAGGCATCGCGCACATAGGCCGCATTGCTGACGATGGTGGCGATCGCATCCTCCGGTCCTTCGATCAGCGAATCGTTGAGAGGATTGACCGCGAGAGTCACGGAGCTTTGTCCCGCAGGAATCACGGCACTGGTGGGCAGGCTCGCGTAGTCGGTGCCATTGGTAGCGGTGCCCGTCCAGGTCAGGACCACATTGAGAGAGGATGCCGTCGACCCCGTGCGCGTCAGCAACAAGGTGCCGCTCTCGGCGGGAGATTCCAGAGCGTACGGATTGGTCATCCGCAGCGCCACTTGCGGCAAGGCGGTGTCGTCATCGGCGACGCTCATCGTCATCGCATTGGCGCTTCCCGAGAGGTAATTGCCGTTGGAAGCCAATTGCAGCGTGATGGTTTCCGGACCTTCCGCGCTGGTGTCATTGATCGGATTCACCGAAACGGTGAGCGATGACTGACCGGCAGGAATGGTAAAGATGCGGTACGAGCCGTCGGTGACAAAGTCAGGCGAAAAATTGTAGTCGGTTCCTTTTGCCGCCGTTCCTCCCTGGGGCGAGACACGCACCACCATGTCGGCCGTGGTATCGCCCGTGCGCGTCAGGGTGAACGAACCCGCCGCGCCGTTTTCCACGACATCCGCATTGCGCACCAGAGTGACAAATGACATCGAAGCCGCGGCGGTCCAGTTGGCGGTATTGCCACCGGAGACCACTGTCAGCGGATTGACGAAATCAGGCGTGAAAGTATACCCATTGAGCGTGGCAGTGAAGGTCTGCGATCCGGTGCTCAGGCCGGCGAGCGCATAGCTGCCATCTTCCGCGGTGAAACAAAACTTGCTGCCGGTGGCCACACGCACATCGCGCAGGGGCTGGCCATTGAGCGTGACCACTCCGGAAACGGTTTGTCTGCCGTGACTGCCCACATTCAGCACCACGTGGCGACGCACGGTCCCGCCTTTGCGGTCGGATACCGTCACCATCGCCGTGATCTGCGTGGCGGCGGAAAAGGAACGCGTGATCACCGCGCTGTTTGCCGCGGTGGTGCCGTCATCGAACTCCCAGAAGTACGATAACTCATCGCCATTGGCATCGGCGGCATTGGCGGTGAGAGTCACCGATTGTCCCACCGCCAGAGTCGTGGCGCTGGCCACCAGCGTGCAGGTTGGCGGCTGGTTGCCGGGAAACGGCCCGCGCATGTAGGCGATATCGAGCGATGGCGGAGAAGTGTCGTTTTTCGCCAGGACCGTGAAATGCATGTCCGCCTCCAGATCCGAATACGTGCGTCCGACCAGTATCCCGCCATCGGCCTTGCCGCCGCTGGAACCGGGCGTGGTATCGAGCAAATGACCGGCATTGCTGCCCATGCCACTGTAGATCACCAGCGCGCTGTTCTGCCAAGTGCTGCCACCCTCGGGATGGTATTCGATGTTGTAAGAGCGGATGCTGTCCTTGGCGACGGTCAGCCCGTACCGTTTGTTTTCCTCAAGGCGCGGCTGGTCATACGCATGAATCCGATAGACGCCGTTTTCCCTCGGGAAATGCACGTAGTTGTTAGGCAGCCAGCCGACCTGACGTTTCGAAACCGTGTTGTAATGGGCGCCGAAGCCACCGCCGCCGCCCATCACGTCAAACGAGTTGCCGTATTCCTGATTGGCACCGTTGCCGTAGGCCGTGCCGTCGCTGGTTTGCCAGAAATTCGCATGATTCAGGCCGAGGGAGTGACCCACCTCGTGATTGATCACATCCATGCCACCCCAGCCGAGCCAAACACTGTCGCCACCACCCCACGATGCACCGCTACGCAGACCATTGATGCGGAGAATGATGCAGTCGTACTGCGTCGAGTCATACCCCAGACGCCGCGCCTCGATGCGCGCATGTGTTTGCAACAGACCGAGACCGTTCACTTCCGTGTCCTTGGTGGTATACCAGGTGAAGGTATGCGGCAACACCACCATCGGCGTGATGGTGGTCGTGAGCGAGCATTTGCCAAACGAGTTCTCCGAGAAAAAGCGCGCGGTGTTCGCCATGTCGGCAGCGGCCTGGTCTTCGGTGTTGAGTTGCTCCAAGCGATCGGGATAGGTGCCGCGGATGTAGAGGCAGCGAAGATTGCCGATGGCGCGCGAGGAAGTTCCGGGATAGCCATCGATGAAAAACGAAGCGCCACCCGGACCAGCGGCCTGGACCAGCGTGCGATACTTCTCATCCAGCACCTCCACGTGCGTGCCATTGCAGAGAGCGATGACGCGCTCGCCCACTTCCACCACCGGAGTTTCCTGTGTCACGGGCTCACCTGTCGCCACCGCCTCGGTTTCCTTGCCGGAGACGGGGCAGACTTCCTCCACTTTCGTGCCGGCCGCGACGCGCTCGCCCAGCTCTAACGCACGCAACGGACTCTCCGCCACGGCGAATTCGCGGTCCAGCGCCACACCGCGCAGGGGGATTTGTTTGCGCGACATCACCGGCGTCATCTCGCCGAAAACTCGGGCGATGTAGCTCATGCCCTCGACCTCGAAATAGCGCAGCGCCAGTTCGGTCGGTACCGGCTCACCCGGTGCCGGGCGCGCCATGAGCACATCATAATTGCCGGTAGCGGAAACCGGTTTCTCCAGAGCGGCCACGATCTCCGCAGGCAGATCCTGGCGGATCACGCGTGCCACCGCCAGCTCCAGGGCCAATTTCGGATCGCTGATGATCAGGCGCTTGAACTCCAGGCGTCGCTCCGCCGCGAGCTTCACGCCCTCCTCCACCAGGGCCTCACGCCCTGCGGCATCCGCTTTCTGCCAACGCTGGAGCCAATTCTGGAACGCGTCGATCTTCGCGAAGTCAGGCGCGATCACCGGGGCGCTGGCCCAGGCACCGAAGTCCTGCGGCGCTTCGGGCGCAATCTCTTGTCGCGTGGATGCCACTATCGGCGACTTTTCCGCAGCGACGATGGTCTTCTCATCTGACGCGGCACCGGTCCTTTCGCTGCCAAGCGTTGTCTTGGTAGGCGACGTCGATCGCCACTGGTACAAGGATATCAAGCCAAGCAATAGCAAGACTAACAAGTACGGAGTACTTTTCCGAAGCATATGGGTTTTTTTCATACTGTGTGGTGTTTTTTAACGATACCATCCATCACTCGCCATCATCCGCTGGAAAAAAATCCAGCCGACATTGTCGACTAATTGGGTGATTCTCTCAGAAAATTCTGTATTGGCGAGAAAATAGTCTGTATTATGATAAAAAGCAGAAAGCATCGTTCTTTACCAATGGGACACTAGCTCCCTTCCGCCCATCCGGGTCGCTTTTTCTCAAAAAACAAAAAAATCTCACTTTTTTCTTGTCCTTATTGAGATTGAGTCTCAATATCGCGCCGCCATGTTACCAAAACTTTGTTTCCCGCTTCGTCCGTTCTATCTGCCGCTGAGCTTTGGAGTCGCTTTGCTCCATGCGCAGGAAACCAACGCGCCACAAGACGCCACCACACTGGATGCCGTGGTCGTGTCCGCTGAATCGGAATCCGATGAAATCGTGCAAGATCCCTGGATGCCCGCAGTGATCGGCACCTCGATTTACTCGGGCAAAAAAACCAACGTCATCGACTTTGACAACCTGCCGAAAGTGGTCGGCAACAACTACCGCCAGGCGCTGTCGCAAACACCGAGCTTGCTGCTCAGTGAAGAAAGCACACCGCTCGTGAGCATCGGCTATCGTGGCCTGAATCCGCACCGCGCGCAGTTCACGCAAATGCTGCGCGACGGCATTCCGATCCATGCCGATCAATTCGGCTACCCCGAGGCCTATTTCACGCCTCCCCTGGAGACAGTGGATCGCCTGGAGTTCGTGCACGGCGGTGCGGCCTTGCAATACGGGCCGCAACCCGGCGGCGCGCTGAACTACATCACCCACCGCCCGCGCACCGATAAGGAATTTTCCCTGCGCAGCCAGCATGTCATCGGCGACTACGATCTCTACGCCACCTTCACTTCCGCCGATGGCACGGTGGGCAAGCTGGGCTACTACGCGTATTTCAATCACCGCCAGTCCGATGGCTTCCGCAGCGCGAATTCCGACTACGATCTCGATAACGGCGCGATCAAGCTGCTCTACAGCATGGACAACGGCGGAAAATTCATCCTCAGCCTCGACACCTACGAGGAAACCCACGGTGAGCCGGGCGGTCTGACGCGCGCGGATTTCTTCGCAGGAAAACGCCAGGCCACGCGTCTCTATGACACCATGACCATCGAGCGCGATTCGGCGACCTTGACCTATGAAATCGAGCCCACGCCGGACTCGTTCTTCACGGCATCGATGTGGTGGACCGACTACACCCGCTACAGCGCCCGCCAGCGCGGCGGCGGCTTCGGCACACCGCCCAGCGGCCCCACCGCAAACACCAACACCATCGAAAACCAGGAGTTCCAGCACTTCGGTCTCGACGCCCGCTACCGCCTGAACTGGGGTGCGGAAAAGCAACACACCCTCAGCTCCGGCGTGCAATTCTACACCAGCGACTCGCCGCGCGTGGACAAACGCGGCAGCACACCCGATGCCTCTAACGGTACCGTGCGCAACAAATCACAGCGCGATGTCTTCTATGCTCCCGTATTTGTGGAAAACCGTTTCCAGTTCGGCAAATTCTCCATCACCCCCGGCCTGCGCATCGAGAACTTCTCGCAGGAGGTGCGTGAGATCGTGAATGTGGACAAGACCGCCGCCAGCAGCCCCCTGGGCGACAAAGAGCAGAACGATACCATCTTCCTCGGCGGCCTGGGACTGGAGTATGAAACCGCTCCCGGTTCCGCGATCTATGCCAACGTTTCCCAAAGCTACCGCCCCGCCATTTTCACCGAGGCCGTGCCCACCGGACCGAACGCCGTGATCAACAACGACCTGGAGGAAGGCAAGGCGATCGAATATGAAATCGGCTACCGCAGCCGCCCCACCGACTGGCTCAGCCTCGATACCAGTGTCTTCCTGCTGCAGTTCGAAGATCAGATCGGCACCGTCGGCAACTCGATCGAAAACGTCGGCGACAGCTCGCACAAGGGCATCGACATCTCCGCCACGGTGGACCTGCTCGCTCTCGCCACCGGCGCCAAGACCGCCAACACCCTCGATTGGTTCGTCAACGCCACCTTCCTCGATGCGGAATTCAACGCCGGCCCGCGTGATGGCAATACACCCCAGTATGCCGCGGACTACATTTTGCGCAGCGGTCTCACCTACAACCACGGCACCAAGGCCATCGTCACCCTCGCCGCGACGTGGGTCGATGATCATTTCGCCGATGACGGAAACACCGCCAACTTCGCCGTGCCCTCATACACCGTATGGGACCTCACCGCCGAGTATCAAGTCCATGAAAACCTGCGACTGCTTGCCGGCGTGAACAACCTCTTCGATGCCGATTACTTCACCCGCGTGCGCGGTGACGGCATCGATCCCTCCATGGGGCGCAACGTGTATGTCGGCGCCTCCGTGGAGTTCTGAGCAACGGCGTGCGCCGTGAAAGATTGACTTTATTCATAGCGACCCTAGTCTGGGCATCACAACCGCATGAGTGTCGCGGTTGTGATGCCTGGCTTCGTTTATGAAATTCCTCATCGCTGTTGTTTTCATCTTCTGCCCACTGCGTCTGATGGCGGCGGAAAAGCCCAATATCGTCGTGATCCTTGCCGACGACCTCGGCTACGGCGATGTCAGTTGCTACAATCCCACCCGTGGCAAAATCAACACGCCGCACATCGATCGCCTCGCCGCACAGGGCATGCGTTTCACCGACGCGCACTCCTCCTCCAGCGTGTGCTCGCCCTCGCGCTACACCCTCCTCACCGGCCGCTATCACTGGCGCAGTTCGCTACAAGCCGGCATCGTCGATCTCTGGGGGCCCCCGCTCATCGAGCCGGAGCGCGTGACCATTGCCAGCCTCGCTCGCGAGCTCGGTTATCACACCGCCGCTTTCGGCAAATGGCATCTCGGCTGGGAGTGGTCCATCGAAAAAAACGATAGGTCCTTGTTTCAATTCGGAAAAAATGCCACAGGCGAAGCGACGCCCCGGCATCTCGCGGCATGGAAAAAAACTTTCTCGCAAGCGATCGGCGGCGGCCCCACCACCCGCGGCTTTCAGAGCTATTTCGGCACCGATGTCCCGAACTGGCCGCCGTTTTGTTTCATCGAAAACGACAGAACCATCGACCTGCCCAGCACACTGCTACCGCAGAAAGATCTGACCAACAATCAGGCCAGCCGCCAGGGTCCCGCACTGCCTGACTGGAAGCTGGAAAACATCCTGCCCGCCCTCACCCAGCGCACCTGCGACAGCATCAAAACCCTCGCCGCGCACCCACAGCCCTATCTGCTTTATTTCGCCCTGACCACACCGCACACACCCCTCGCCGTCAATCCCGCCTGGCGCGGCAAGAGCGGGCTCGACAATGACTGCGCCGATCTGATTCTCGAGACCGATGCCGCCATCGGGCAGGTTCTCGATGCGATCGAACAATCCGGCGAGGCCGCGAACACGCTCGTGCTTTTCACCAGCGATAACGGCTTCGCGCCCTACGTCGGAGCGAAGCAACTGGAGGCGAAGGGACACTACCCCAGCGGCCCGCTGCGCGGCTACAAATTCGATGTCTGGGAAGGCGGCCACCGCCTGCCCTTTGTCATCCGTTGGCCCGGCGTGGTCAAAGCCGGCGGCGTTTGCGATCAGCTCGTGCATCATGCGGATCTGCTCGCCACCCTGGCGGATGTCTGGCAGTCGCCCCTCCCCGCCGGCGCCGGTGAGGACAGCTACAGCCTGTTGCCGATTCTGCGAGGCAAGGACCAATCCGTTAGAGAAACCGCCGTGAGTTGTTCCGCCAACGGCGTCCCCGGCTTGCGGGTGGGATCGTGGAAATTCATCCCCGCGCCGGAACCGCAACTCTACGACCTCGCCACTGATCTGGCGGAATCGAACAATCGCGCCAGCGATCAACCCGAACGCGTCAAGGAAATGCGCCAGAGGCTCGAAACGCTCATCACCCAAGGCCGCAGCACGCCCGGCCCGCAGCAGAAGAACGACGTCACCGTACGCCGTCACGGCAAACCATCGCCCTAGCCGACACTTTTCCTAACGACGGGAAAAACGATCCGAAGTCCACATTGCAGGTTGCATTTTCCTCCTTTCATCCGTAATCTGAGGCGACCCATAACGGAATCCATGCCACATCAGAACAAAAACACCAATCAGCGCCTGGAGCAATTGCTCGGCATGGCGGCGTTGTTGTTGCTGCTGATCGGAGGCTTCTACATTCTCAAGCCGTTCATGACGGCGATCATGTGGTCGGTCATCCTCGGATTCTCCCTTTGGCCCGCACAGCGTTTGCTCACGCGCTGGTTCCGCGGACGCAGATCACTCGCCGCGATCTTTGTCGCCATCACGGTTTCGCTCCTGCTGGTCGGCCCCATCGTGCTGATCGGTGTCGGCCTCGCGGATGATGCCGCCTTGCTCGGCAAAGCGACAAAAAAATGGGTGGAATCGGCATCGGAAAAACCACCCGAGTGGACCACGAAAATCCCGGTGGTCGGTGATGAAGTCGAGGGCTACTGGGCGGACTTCACACTCGCGCGCAAAAGATGGCTGGAACGCATCGACAAGGGCATGCAGGAAGTGCCGCCGAAGGCAAAAGTCGTCGGTCCCGATGGCGAGGTCATCGATGACCCGCTCTCTCTCGGCAGCCCGCTCACCGAAGAAGCCGCTGCCGATGCGCTCGCGGCGGATGGCTTGATCGATGATGGAAAAATTTTCGAATTGGTCGGGAAATTTTTCGCCTGGGCACGTTCCTGGCTCGTCGGCGCCACGGTGGCCGTGGGCACGGGTTTGTTTCAGATCGCTCTGAGCATCGTGCTCACGTTTTTCATCCTGCGCGACGGACAGGAACTCGGCGCGCGCGTGGCGGTGGCCGCCTCACGCATCGCCGGAGCGCGCGGCAAACGCCTCATCACGGTCGCGGGAAATACCGTGCGCGGTGTGGTGTATGGCATCATCGGCACCGCCGTCGCCCAGGGCATTCTCGCCGGTCTCGGCTTCGGTCTTGCGGGCGTTCCCGCCGCGGCATTGCTCGGAGTTCTGACATTTTTCCTCTCCGCCGTGCCGGTGGGACCTCCGCTCGTCTGGGTGCCCGCCACGGTCTGGCTCTTCAGCGAAGGCAAAACGGGCTGGGCGGTTTTCATGTTGGTCTGGGGCATTTTCATCGTCAGCGGCATCGATAACATCATCAAGCCGTATCTCATCAGCCATGGTTCGAAAATCCCTTTCATCATCGTGTTCATGGGCGTGATCGGTGGAGCCCTCGCCTTCGGGCTGGTCGGAGTATTCCTCGGCCCCACGCTTCTCGCCGTGGCCTATCGCGTGATCGAAGAATGGTCTTCGGTCAACGCGCTGCTTCAGTCCAGCCAAGTGGAAGAGCAACCGGTCGCTCATCCCTCCGGGGAAACAGGCCCCGCCGCTGCGGAAATTCCCACAGCCTGATCCTGACCGATCGGGGCCATCGTGCGCGTGCCATCACGAATTGGCACTTGTTTCCGCCCGTCCTTCGTCATAGAGTGAGCCGTCGCCATGAAAAGACTCCCTCTCGGTTCCCGTCATGCCCTCGCCCTATTGGCTCTCGTCGCAGGCCTCGGCATCGGAATCCATTGGCTGAAACGCGAGCCTGCCATCGCAAGGGCCACAGCAGCCGCATCAGCACCTGACTCCGCACTTCCCGCCACGGCGAAACTCCGCTCCGAACGAATCGCGCCGGCCACTCATGCGGTCGAAGTCGCGGGCGAATCCTACGAGCTCGCACTGGATTCCTATGTGCTGCAGGCGGATGACGGCAAAGAAATTCTCCAGCCGCTGCAACCTGCCGCCACTCTGAATACGCTCGCCGCTCGGCTCCACGCACTGCACCCGCACGGTCGCGCTTTTCCCATCCTGTATCCTACCGATGCCGCTCACGACCCGGCGACCCGGTGTTTGCTGACATCATCGGTCACCATCCAGCTTCCGCCAGGAGCCTCTCCCCAGCAAATCGCCCGCGATACGGGATTGCGCCTCGTCAAGATTCCCGACTACGCGCCGGGCTTCGCCATCTATCAGGCGGAGAATCCTCTCGCCGCCCTGGAAATTTCCCAGCGCTGGGCCGCGACCGGTTCGTTGCCCTTGGTCGAAGTGCAGCTGGCCCAACAACAGCAGCTACGCTCCCTGCCGAATGATCCTCTGATCGCACAGCAATGGCATCTCGCCTTCCAAAACCAAACCAACGTGCTCACCGGTACTGACATCAATGTCGCCCCGGTATGGAACTACAGCGGCAGCGGGATCAGAGGCGCGGGTGTGCGCATCGGCATCGTCGATGACGGACTGGAAGTCACCCACGAGGACTTGCAGGAAAACGTCGATGCGGAAATCGATTACGACTGGAACAACAATGACGATGATCCTTCGCCCCTCTCGTCGCGCAACCGCCACGGCACCGCATGCGCCGGCGTGGCGGGAGCGAGAGGAAACAACGGCATCGGCGTGGCGGGCGTGGCTCCCGAGTCCACGCTCGTGGGCCTGCGCTTGACGGCAGGATCTTCGACCGACCAGATGAATGCGGAAGCCATGGCGCATCAGAACGAGCGGATCGCCATCAAGAGCAACAGCTGGGGACCGGCCGACAATGGCACGACGCTGGGAGAGACCGGCCCTTTGACCCGGGCGGCTTGGCAACAGGCTGTGAGCAGCGGACGACAAGGCAAAGGAACGATTTTTGTCTGGGCGGGAGGAAACGGTCTGGAGAAAAAAGACAATTCCAATAAAGACGGCTTCGCCAATTCGATTTACACCATCGCCGTTGGCGCTGTCGATAGCCGCACGCGCCAGGCGTATGTACAGCGAGCCGGGCGCGAATCTCGTGTGCGTGGCGCCCTCGGATGGTCGCAGATTGGATACCCAGGCGATTTCCACGACGGATCGCACCGGCCTGGCCGGCTACACTTCCGACAACTACGTCTCCACCTTCGGCGGCACCAGTTCGGCCTGTCCCACTGTCGCGGGCGTGGTGGCATTGATGTTGGAAAAAAATCCGGAACTCGGCTGGCGCGATGTGCGGGAGATTCTCCTCCGCTCGTCCACCCGCATCCAACCTGCTGACAGCGGCTGGAGCACCAATGGCGCGGGGCTGCGCTTCCATCATCAGTTCGGTGCCGGATTGGTCGACGCCGCGGCGGCCGTACAAACCGCCGCCACATGGCAAAACCTGGCGGCGCGCATGGAACCCGTCATCCTGCGCCAATCCACCGTCTCCGCCATTCCGGACAATTCACCCATTGGCGTCACCCGCACCTTTGCGGTTGAAGCCGGCATGCGCGTGGAACAGGTGACCGTCACCGTGAACATACGGCACTCGGCGCGCGGACAATGCGCGGTCACCCTCACCTCACCCTCCGGCATGGTCAGCCAGCTGGTGGAAGTACATCCAGACAGACGGCCCAACTATACCAACTGGACTTTCAGCAGCGTCCGTCACTGGGGTGAATCCGCACAGGGAAACTGGGTTCTGCATGTGCGCGATGGCGCCAGAAAAAGCACCGGCTCGCTGCAAATGGCGGAACTCACCCTCCACGGCACACCCACCGCTCCCTGATCATCCGCGATCCGGCAGGAAGGACTTGCGGCACAGCTCGGCATACTTGCCCTCGCGCGCCAACAAGTCGGCATGCGTCCCTTCCTCCACCACCTTGCCACCATCCAACACGTAGATGCGATCCGCATTCTGGATCGTCGAAAGACGGTGCGCGATGACAAAGGACGTGCGATTTTCCATCAGATGATCCAGCGCCTGTTGGATCAGTCGCTCGGTTTCGGAATCCACGGATGCGGTGGCCTCATCCAGCAGCAGAATCGGGGCGTTCTTGAGAAGCGCCCGGGCAATCGAAAGACGTTGTTTTTCACCACCGGATAGTTTCACCCCGCGCTCGCCCACATTGGTATCAAGACATTTTGGCAACTCTCTCACGAAGGGCGCGGCATGCGCCGCCTCCAGCGCCGCCCACATCGTTTCATCGGTCGCATTCCGATGCGCCAGTTGCAGATTTTCCCGCACCGTGCCATTGAACAAAAACGCCTCCTGCGTCACATAGGCCATGCGATCGCGCAGCGACGCTTTGGAGATCACGGAGAGGTCCTGGCCATCGAGCGTGATGCGCCCGGACGAAGCCTCGTAAAACCGCGCCAGCAAGGAAAGAATCGTTGTCTTGCCCGCACCCGTGGGCCCCACCAGCGCCACGGTCTGACCCGGCAGCGCCTCGATGCAAACGTCTTCCAGGGTCGGCTGTTCCTGATAGGAAAAGCCCACCTTGTCAAAGCGCACGTGCCCCACGACCTGCGTCGGCAGCAGTTCCCCGGTCTTGGCGTGGATCTCGTCATCGGTATCCATGATCTCAAACACACGATCCGCCGCCGCCCGGCCGGACAATACCATTTGATTGAGAGAATTGAGCCTGTCGATCGGTTCGTAAAAAAGCGATAGAAACAGGAAGAAGCTGATGAATTCGCCATTGCTGAGCTCCCCGCGCATCACCGCCATGCCACCGAAGGACAGCACCAGCACCGAGCCGCACATGCGCAGCAAGGACATGCTGGGGGAATAGATCGCCCACCATTTCATCATCCGCAAGTTGGCCGAGCGCAGGAGATCGGAAAACTGGTTGAACCGCTCCAGCTCTTCCGTTTCCGCCGCATACGCCTTGATCTGACGGATGCCGGAAATGTTGTCGTGCAGCAGCGCGTTCAGATCGGACGAGGCCTCGCGCTGGTTGCGATAGCGGTCGCGCCCTTTGGTCGAGTAAATCCACGCCCCCACCGCCAGCAGCGGCACGGGCAGCGTTGCCCACATCGCCACGGTGGGATTCAGCCAGAACAAAAACGCTCCCACGCCCACGACCTGGAGCAACGAGACGAGTCCCTGCTCGATACCATCGATCAGCACGCGCTCCATGTTCGTCACATCCTCCACCACGCGCGTCATCACATCCCCCGTGCGGCGGGTATCGAACCACCGCAACGGCAGTCGCTGGATTTTTTCATAAAGGTCGGAGCGGATGTCATAGATCACCTTCTGCTCGAAGGTATTGTTCACCATGATGCGCAGGCTGTTTAGGCCGGAGTTCAGGAAGTATCCGGCGAACGAAACCGCAACCCAGAAGGCGAACTCGGAATGCCGCTCCGGAAACGGGATGATGTGATCGATCACGTGGCGCGTGGCATTCGGGAAAACAAAGACCGCCAAGGTCATGCCTACCGCGCAAAACAACTGCCCCGCCGCGTGCAGGGGATAATGCTTGAGGTAGGAAAAAACGCGCAAGATTGACTTCATCGGCGGGATACATCGCCTTTTGTATCCGCTTTGTAAAGTCGGGTTGTAAATTTCTGATTTTCCTGTTGCGCATCCCCCAAATTTTTTCTTAGTCTTCGCCCCAGACCAATACGTTTCTTTAAAAAAAAGCCACCTAAGCAAAATACCCTATGCAGACGACCCTAGGAATTTTAACCGCACTCATATTCGCAGTGTCCGCATTTCTCGGATACAACAATATGGAGAAATACAAAGAGCAGATTAACGACCGCCAAGCGGAGGAATCCAAACGCGATAACGTTCTGCGACCCAAGCTGAAAAAAACGCTCGATGAGCGTGACCTCACGAAAACACAAAAAGAGGAACAGCAAAAAGCCGCCGAAGAAAAATCGGCCGAAGTCGTCGCCCAACAGAAAAAACTCGATGATCTGAAAAAAGAGATCGCCGCCAAAGAGGATCAGGTGCGTGAGCAAAAAGCCAGCATCGACGCACTCGCCGATCAGCTCAAGGAGCTCGGCGATGTCAAGGAGCTCGCCTCCAAGATGCGCCGCATGAGCGATGAGCTGGTGCAGCTTCAGAGCGACATCGATCAAACCACCACCAAGCTGAACAATCTCATTGCCGAGAAAAACCGCACCGCGGCCGTGATCACCGCCTACGAGGAAGAAAACGCCTGGCGCAATGCGAACCTCTCGAATCCCAAGTTGTCCACCCGCATCAGCGCGATCTACGACACCTACGGATTCGTGACGCTGCCCGTCGGCAACAACGCCGGCGTCGTCGGTGGTTCCTCGCTCGACGTGGTGCGCGATGGTGAAGTCGTTGCCAAGCTTCTCGTCAAGACCGTGGAAGCCAGCACCGCCGCTGCCGAAATCATTCCTGACAGCCTCCGTCCTGATACGGTCCTGATGGTGGGCGATCAAATCCGCGCCTCTGCCGGGAAAAAGCCCGTCACCGCCCCAGCGCCGGTTTCTACCGCACCGGTCGAAGCCGCTCCCGATGCCGCCGCTCCTGCGGAGCCGGCAGCACCTGCGGCCGAAGCGGAAAAACCCGCTGCCGAGCCTGCCGAAGCCGATCCATTCCAATAATCTTTCCTATCCTCACAAAAACCACCTGAATCCTATTTCATGAAAGCACTTCTTCACATCCTCGTCATCTTAATCGGTTGCGCAGGCGCATTCTTCTCTTGGCAGAGCAACGTGAAACACACCGAGCAAAAAGCCATCTACGAGGCCGCTGTCAAAGATAACCTCAAACTGGACGCCGACATCAAGAAGGCGGAAAAAGAATTGTCCGAAGAACAAGCCGGACTGGCTGCCGCCAAGTCGGACTTCGACGAACAAGTCGCCAAGCTTGAGGCCGCCGTCTCCACGGAGAAAACCATGCAGCGCCAGCTCGCTGAGACCGAGGCCACCCTCGAAGAGCAAGCCGCGCAAATCGCCGATCAGAAAAAACTGGTGGAGGAAGCCACCAAGATTCTCGGCCCGGGCGTGACCTTGGATAACATCAAGGAGAAAATCGATGAAATCGAGGCCAACAGAAAAGATCAAACCAAGAAATTGGAAGAACTCACCACTCTGGCCGATGGAGCCACGAACGACGTGGCCAAGAACAAGGCATCGATCGCGGACCTGTCCGCCCGCAAGGCGAAGCGCGACGAGAAAATCGGTCGCAATGCCAAGGAAGCCGTCATCACCGCCGTGGAAGCGGATTGGGGGTTTGTGGTCATCGGTGCCGGTTCGAACTCGGGCTTCACCCCACAGACCAAGCTGCTGGTCAAGCGCGATGGCGTTCTGGTCGGCCGCATCAATCCCACCTCGATCGAGCCATCCCAGACGATTGCCGAAATCGACCGCACCAGCATGGCACCCGGTGCCACACTGCAAGTGGGCGACCGCGTGATCCTCGCCGTTCCTGCCACACAGTAAGCGGAAAATATTTCTTATCTTTCCCAACCCCGCACGCTTGCAAGCTGCGGGGTTTTTTGTATACTACGGCCATGATGAAACACATGCTTCTTCTTCTGGTGGTGATCAGCGCGCCCTTCCTCAGCTCTTGCGGACAAGAAGAGCCCGAAAGAAAAGCCGTGCCGCCCACCTCTTCCGCCGGTAACATGCCATGGAACCGCCCCATGCCCGGCGAAGGCAGCGGCCAGTTCGGCGGCATGCTGCAACGCCGCTGATCTCGCTCACTCGATGTTCTGCACCTGCTCGCGGATTTTTTCCAATTCGGTTTTCGCGACCACCACCCGCTGCGCGATCGCGGCATCCAGGGCTTTGGAGCCGATGGTATTCCACTCGCGATGGATTTCCTGACAGAGGAAATCCAGGGCGCGGCCCGGCGGCTCTTCGCTTTTCAGATATTCGTGAAATTTGATCAGGTGACTTTGCAGGCGGGTGATCTCCTCGCTGATGTCACAACGATCCGCAAACAGCGCGATCTCCTTGCACACCCGCTCATCCTCAGCGGACACAGGACAGTCCAGATCCGCCAAGCGCTTCCGCAGCAACTCCGCCTGCCGGCCGCAACGCCCCATCGCCGCTTCTTCCACCTCTGTTACCAATCGTTCCAAGAGGCCCAGGCGCTGCAAAAAATCTTGCAACAACACGCGGCCTTCCTGCTGGCGGGACTCCTGGAACTGCACCAATGCCTTCTGCAATGCCGGCTCCACCACGGTCCACGCCTCATCCAAATCCAACGCGGACTCCTGCTGGCGAATGATCCCGGGCACTTGCAGAAAATCCGCAGCCACAGGGGCAAGCGTGCGTCCCAGCTCCTGCGAGAGCCGCTGATACGCCTCCTCCAGCCCGCGCGCCAGGCCCATGTCCACCTCGAAACTGGCCGCGCCCTGCGCCACACGATTGATGTGAAGCGACACCTGCAAGCGGCCACGGCTCACGTGCGGCAACAGCAAGGGTCGCATGCAGGCCTCCAGCCCGCTCAACTCGCGCGCGAGGGAAAATGCCAACTCCAACTGCTTCCGATTCACAGAGGAAATTTCCACCGAAGCATGCAGCTGCTCAGTGGCATTTGTGCCACGCCCAAAACCGGTCATCGAATGCAGAGCCATAGGCACGCAGCGTAGTCCGCACGCCGGAATTACTCCACTTCTTTTTTCGGTGCGGCATCAGCAGCAGGCGTCTGCTCCAGGATCACGATTTGTTCGGCCTTGCGAATGACGATCTGCGGCTTGTCTTTGTAGAGCGCCAGCTTTCCCGTGACCTGGATCGTCTTCCCCACCAAGGCCCCGGGTTTTTTCTCATCGGGCAAGGTCGCCGCCACCGCCTTGAAACAAAAAAGCGTTAGATCGCTGCGATCGAAGTTGTAAAAGAAATGCCCTGCCGCCGATGCGGAGGATTTCGCATTCGGCACACCTTTCACCGTCACTTCCTGATCGAGATGCGCCTTGATCCATTCGGCGTTTTCCACCGATTCCACCACGGGCTTCGCAGGGTTTTCCTGCGGCTCTGCCGAGTCCGCACCCACCATCAACAAGCTGCTGAAAAGACACAACAAGACGCATTTCATGCCATGTTGCTAACACAAACTCCAGGGCGCGTCGAGAGGAATCAGGAAGCTGCGGTTCACTCGCTCATGACAGCCGCATGACAGTGGCTCCCTCCAGATAATCCAGCGGAAAGAATTTCATTCCCATGGGACGGCATCCACCTCTGACCCATTTTTTAAAGTAAGCTGTCGCGCGATTCACAGGAAAACGCATCCGGGTCGGAACAGGGTCAAACCATTCAAGGTGCTCGGAAGTTTCGAGGCAAATGAGGGAAAGGTCTTCCGGAATGCGGATTCCCTGACGTGCACAATGCCCATAAAGCGATAGGCATTGGATGTCCGTGCTGAGGATGACCGCGGTCGGTCGCAGCTTGGCAAAAATTTTCTTCCAGTACTGCTGCCAGGCGGCAGGCACGGACTCGGAAAAGACCGGACAATAGGCAGCCACGGCAGGATCATTCCGATCGACCCCCAGCCCGGCAGCAAGACCCTCACGCACAGCGGTTTCCATTTTACGGCCGATGAGATCCAGCGGCACAACCACACGTTGATGGCCGTGCTCCCGCAACTGCGCCGCCAGCCTCGTCACCTCATCCTTGATATTGTAGGCGCTGCCCGTAATGGCATTTCCTTTCCACTCCCCTCCCGCGAGAAACACCGGCCGCAATCGCACCGCCGCTTCCACCCAGGCCAGTGGAGGCACGTGCAAGAGGATCGCGTCCGCGCTGTAGCTGGCCACGGCTTTGCGCAACAAGGCGCTTGGGTTTTGGTAACGGGGGAAATCAAACCTGATGGTGTGCACTTTGCCCCCTTCTCCTTCCCATGCGTTGCGATACGCCTGTATCTGCATTTGATCCTCACCGCTGAGGTAGCCGAGGCCATCGATCAGCAACAAATTCCGCATGGCCTTGTTCGTCTCTTTCGGATCGATCAAAATACGGCGTCTTTTCCCGCGCTCACCGCCTGAGATGATGCCGCGCGCTTCCAGCAGATCGATTGCGGCAAGACTGGTTTTCGCGCTCACGGCGAACAAGTTCATCAGCGTGCGATGTCCGGGGAGAATGTCACCCCAGGTGCCGGCCATCAACTCTTTCTCCATGAGTTCGGCAAGTCGCAGAGGAAGGGATTTTCGCTCCAATCGACTTTTCATGAGGTCATACTCATTCATCGGAAGTGATTGTCAATTCGGAAGTCACCTCTCCGGCGCGACGCAGGCACCGTCATGTATTGTGCCGTTTTGCCCGTTCTTGGCGTCGGCAAGCCTTGCCATATCGTCAGCAACCTGCTCCACAAAACCGTACTTCAAAGGAATACGGTAAAATCGATGAATCTGCTCTTGTGACAGGGGGGGATATCCCGTTTCATGTTTAAGACAACAAAACACCGCATCATGAAAGCATCACAACAATCACTCCTCGGAGCCGCCCTGCTCGCCTTGACCTTGCTACCGAGCTGCGTCATCAATGTGCCCGACCAGCACAACTCGCATCATGCGCCGTACAACAGCCCGGCGCGCGTAACCAGGCTCAATAACGGCAACTACCTCGTCACCATCGATGGCAAAATCCTCAGCTTTGACTCAAAGGGCCATCCGATCAGCACCGGCACCGCCACGCCAAGCCAGGCGCACCACGCACGGGAAGCGGTGCGCGACTACATGCATGGTCATCGCGGCGACCACATGCATCCCAATTACACCTACCAATCCTCACGCCCGCCCGAAGTCCGCCCGCGCGGCGATGGCAAGCTGGAAGTGCTCATGCCGAAGGGTGGCGTGATTCTCTACGACGCTCACGGCCGCGTGATCCAAAAAGGCGGCTCTGTTTCCGGCTCGGAACTCCACGATGCCAACAAAGCCGTACAATCCCACATCCGCGAGAATAAGAGCTCCCGCGGTTACTCCGGAGTATGATCTTTCACGGGGACGGGAGAAAACCCCGCCCGTTCCCCCATTTCCCCATGAATCGCGAACCCTCCACTCCCGCGCCCCGCACCATCCGCAGGGCCGTACGGATGATACTGCCAACGGCGCTGATCCTGCCTCTGGTCGGTTACTTTTCCGGTGTGGACTATGATACCATCGCCGATAACACCGCGAACGTCGTTCGCGGCATCATGCCTATGGTCGGACTCAGTTTGATCTGGGGTCTTGTCGTCTCCTGGCGCAGCGGTTGGCTGCGGCCGATTGTTGCGAGACAACCTGCCTCGGCCCTTCCCGGATTCCTGTGGTGGCTTCCCTTCTGCTGGTTCGGCTTGTGCCTGATCCGTTTGGTGTCCAGTCCATGGCCGGAGTTCGATGCCTCGTATCTCGGCATCCTTGCCTTTGCCATGATCTTGGTAGGGATCAATGAGGAACTGCTCTTCCGTGGCATCCTCGCTTACGGAGCCCGCGGGCCGGGTCCCTGGTCGGAAGCGCGTACCATGCTCGTTTCGGCGCTCGGCTTCGGCCTCTTCCATCTGCCGAACCTGTTGGTCGGCCAAGCGGCGGGTCCGACACTGATTCAGGTCACATACGCCTTCCTCATGGGCATCACGCTTTCGGTTTCGATGCGGCTTTCCCGCGGCATTGTACTGCCGGTTGCCATGCATGCTCTGTGGGATTTCTCCACCTTCACTTCGAAGTCCCACCCGCCGGACACCGCGCTCTCGCTCGCGAGCTTGACACTCGTGTTGGGCATGCTGATCCTCAACCTATCGGCCGTCGTTTGGTGCTTGGGAAAAAAGTCCCTCCCGGTCGAACCGTGATCCTTCCTATGAAAACCATATCCATCGCAATTTCATACATCTGTGTTTTCTTTTCCCATCCGGGCATCGCCCGGGAGGTGCGCAAGGCGGATGAGGAAACCGTTCTGCATCGCATCGGACTCATCGGATGTTTCAAGCAAAAACAGGAAGCTCCCTCGCTGCAGCGCTACATCGAGTGGAATCCGGATCTGATCCTGTGGCTGGGCGACAACATCTACTGCGACACCCTTGACATGAGACTGTTGCAGGAAAATTATCAAAGCCTGGCGGATCGCGCGGAATTCAAACAACTGGCGCACATCCCGCAAATGGCGACGTGGGATGATCATGACATGGGCTGGAACAACGCCGGCGTGGAGTATCCCAAACGCGAGGAAAGCAAAAACATCTTCATGGATTTCTGGAAGTTCCCCGCCGATCCTCTTGTCCGGAATCAGCCGGGCGTTTACAGCAGCCGCTGTTTCGGCCCCTCGGACAAAAGGGTTCAGGTGATCATGCTGGATGGCCGCTATGCGAAATCTTCCGATCGGGTTCTGGCCGAGGAACAATGGGCGTGGCTGGAAAAACAACTCGAGATTCCCGCGACACTCCGCTTCATCGTTTCGGGCCATCAGATCCTCGTGTCAAAAAACACGGTCTTCGAAACCTGGTCAAAGTCAGGAACCGAGCAGCAGCGGTTGTTCGATCTGATCAAACGCAAAAAAGCGGGCGGAGTCATCTTCCTCAGTGGCGACCAACATTTTGTGGAAATCTCAACAAGGGAAAACGCGCTGGGATACGATGCCATCGAGTTCACCTTCGCAGGGATCAATCAGGATGAAAAAGAGTCTCTCAATGACCATCGTGAGGGAAAGGTGATTCACGAAACACAAAAGGCGGCGTACTTGCACATTCATTGGAAGGATAAACCCCGCGTTGAATTCGTCGCAACCGATTCCACAGGCAAACAAATGATGTCACGCACCGTCGAAGTGGCGGATCTGCAGGCGAGGTAACCTGCCAACAATGCCCGCTGCCGCTCGCCAACACGCCGCGCCGCCTTTCATCCCCGCATCGACCCATCCTGTGAACGACACCCGCCGTTCACCAGTACTTGAGCGTGATCTCGCGCTTTTCATTGCCTTGGATTTCGATGACTGCTTCCGCGAAGCGTGGGGCGCGGTTGCCTAACGGTTTTCCGGTCATGCCGACACCTTCGGTGGGGATGCCGACCATGTTGCGCTTGAGTTTGCCGTCGCCATCCTCGTCGTGAAGAATCGTGAGAGCCACTTTGCCCGCAGGCACGTTTTTCAGCACCAGGGTCACCGCGCCTTGACGGGCGGGCACTTGCGCCTGGGTCGTTGCCATCGCCACCCGATCGGGGAAACCATCGGCCTTGACGAAGGCAAGCGCGGCGATTTTTCCTTTGTCGTTGCGCACCCCTTGCACCGTGATGGTGATGTCAGCGGCGTTCACAGCCGTGACTGTGGCGATCCACAATAAACCAGCTCGTAACAGATGTTTCATAGTCACTCTCCGTCATCAAAGCGATACTCGCGACGGGGATTCTCTTTCTTTTTTTCCCTCGCCTCGCGAAAAAAACTTTGGATCAGATAGAGGCATTCTTCCGCCAGCACGCCGGAGGAGATGTCACAGGCATGGTTGAGCGGCGGGTTCGATTGCAACAGATTGATCCAGCCGCCCGCCGCGCCCGCCTTCGGATCGGAGCAGCCGAACACGACGCGCGACGGCCGGCAATGCACGATGGCACCCGCGCACATCGGGCACGGCTCTTTCGTCACATAGAGCGTGCAGCCCTCGAGCCGCCAGTCGCCCATGGCCGATTGCGCGGCGGTGAGGCAGAGCATTTCGGCATGTGCCGTGGCATCCTTGAGCGTCTCGACCTGGTTCCAGGCACGTGCGATGACCTTGCCCTCATGCACGATCACCGCCCCGATCGGCACCTCGGTGGCGGCTAGCGCCTTGCGCGCCTCACGCAAGGCGAGGCGCATGAAGTGCTCGTCGCTCTGCGTGTCGATGAGTGGCTCGTCCATGGATGTTAAAAGGAAAGACTTTCAGACATCAGACTACATCGGAAAGTCTTTCCCACTGATCACTGCTCACTGATCACCAGACACTTCTCCTCACATGTGAGCGATGATGTTGTCACCGAACTCGGAGCATTTCACCTGGGTGGCGCCTTCCATGAGTCGGGCGAAGTCGTAGGTGACTTTTTTCGAGCCGATGGCGCCGTTCAGTCCCTTGATGATGAGATCCGCAGCCTCGTTCCAGCCCATGTAGCGGAACATCATTTCGCCGGAGAGTACAACGGAACCGGGGTTGACCTGGTCTTTGTCCGCATACTTAGGCGCGGTGCCGTGGGTGGCCTCGAAAATCGCGTGACCGGTGATGTAGTTCGCATTGCCGCCGGGAGCGATGCCGATGCCGCCGACCTGTGCGGCGAGGGCGTCGGAAAGGTAGTCGCCGTTCAAGTTGAGTGTGGCGATCACGTCGAAGTCGGTCGGACGTGTCAACACCTGCTGCAAGGTGATGTCGGCGATGGCGTCCTTGATGACGATGCCCGCACCGGGCTTGCCTTCGGGGATCACGCACCAGGGACCGCCATCGAGCTCGACGGCGCCGAATTCGTTTTTGGCACACTCATAGCCCCAGTCGCGGAACGCGCCCTCGGTGTATTTCATGATGTTGCCCTTGTGCACGATGGTCACCGACTTGCGGTTCTGATCGATGGCATACTGGATCGCGGCGCGCACGAGACGCTGGGTGCCGGGTTTGGAAACGGGCTTGAAGCCCACGCCCACGGTCTCCGGTGCCTCGGCACCGAAACGGATTTTTTTGAAATCGGCGGGGAAATTTTCCTTGAGGAATTCCAGCGACTTCATCGCTTTTTCGCTGCCGGCCTCGAAGTCGATGCCTGCGTAAATGTCCTCGGTATTTTCACGGAAAATCACCATGTCCACCAGTTCCGGATGTTTCACCGGGCTGGGCACGCCGGTGAAGTACATCACTGGGCGCAGGCAAACGTAGAGATCGAGGATTTGGCGCAGGGCAACGTTCAGCGAGCGGATGCCGCCACCGACGGGCGTGGTGAGCGGGCCCTTGATGCCTACCAAAAACTCGCGGAAGGCCGTGAGGGTATCCTCCGGGAGCCAAGCCTGACCGAGATCGCTGACCTGGTCTTTATACATGTTGAAGGACTTTTCGCCGGCGAACACTTCGAACCACGAAATCTTGCGCGTGCCATTGTATGCTTTCTCCACCGCCGCATCCAAGACACGCACCGAGGAACGCCAGATGTCGCGACCGGTTCCATCACCTTCGATGAACGGAATCACGGGATGGTTCGGCACGGAGAGCACGCCATTGGAAATGGTAATCTTTTCGCCAGCAGGAGGTGTGATGTGTTGGTAGGCCATGATGAGTGTTGCGTTGAGCGCGCGGAGTGGAGCAGTTTTCCCCGCAACAAGCAAGCACGGAACATGGCAAATCCGCATTTCTTTTGCCGCAAAACAATGCTTTCAAACACCCGACTCAGCATTGTGAATAACTTGGGAAAAAAGTCACAACAGCCTCATGTACATACGAAGTATTTATGCCCGCTACGGCGACCGCTTTACGCGACGAAAACGTAACATAGCGGAATTTCGCGCATGTTTTTCGGATGCCCAAACTGTTTGGCAAAACGAAGCATCGCGAATTTCCCTAGTGACTGCTTGCCTTTTTCATGATCGCTTGGCGCGACCGCACTTATTCACAATTTTCTCACAGTCCGCTCAGCACACCTGAGTATCCTGAGCAAGCAACACATGATGGGCTATGCAACGCATTCATAAGGCTTGTGAATAACTCGTGAAAAAGTGCGAAAATGTCTCATTTTTCAAGCGGTCTGATCTTTTTGAACAAATTGCATGGTCAAGGCGTCTCAAACAACCTATGGAGTTTCCACGAAGCATGACCCGCGCCTTGATCTTTGCCCTTTTGTCGATCTCGCCCGTGTTGGCGCAATCGCCCGCGCCAGCAAAACCGAGCACTCTGACCGCCGTGACGCAGGATCGCGACAAAGCGATTTACGACTGGGCGAAACGTCACGAGGAGGTTCTCGCGCTGGGCAAAAAAGGACCTGTGGACGTGGTGATGCTGGGCGACTCCATCCTGCACTACTGGGCGGGCGAACCCAAGGCCCCCATCATCCGCAGCGAGGGCTCGTGGAAGACATTGTTTGATGGCAAATCCGTGGCCAATCTCGGCTTCGGCTGGGATCGTGTGGAAAATGTGCTTTGGCGCGTGAACAATCGCGAACTCGCCGAGCTGAAGCCGAAAACGGTGGTGCTGCTCATCGGCACGAACAACCTGGAGTTCAACAGCGCTGCCGAGATCCGCATGGGCATTCAGGCCGTTTGCAGCGCCATCCACAAACAATTGCCGGAATCCACGATCCATGTGCTCGGCATCCTCCCGCGCACCATTCCCGCCAAAATCAAAACCCTCCCCGCTGCGGTTAACAACGAGCTGCACCAGCATCTCTCGGGTGCCCAGCGCATCCACTTCCACGACCTGTCTTCCGTGTTTCTCGATGAAGAGGGCAAGCTCAACGGCAAACTCTTCAGCGATGGCCTGCACCCGAATGAACAAGGCTACCAACGGCTCGCCCAGGCCCTGCGGCCGCTGATCGTGCGATAAAAAAAGAATTGCCCGTTTCCTCATTCCCACAGAAAACAGAGCCCGACATGGCAACCACGCGCAACATCGGCATCATCGCTGGCAACGGAGTGTATCCCTCGACCTTTGCCAGCTCCGCGCGCGCGCAGTCGCAGCCGGTGAAGCTCAGCGTCGCCGCGTTTGAAAATGAAACCGATGCCGCCTTGATCACGCCACTGGTCGATTCGATCGAGTGGTTCCGCGTCGGCCAGCTCGGCAAGCTGATCCGCTACTTCAAATCACAAGGCGTCACCGAGGCCATCATGGTCGGGCAAATCGCGCCGAAAAATCTCTTCGACCTGCGCCCTGACATGCGTCTCCTTTTCCTGCTCGCCAAGGTCAAGGAGCGCAATGCCGAAAGCCTCTTCGGAGCCATCGCCGATGAATTGCAAAAAGACGGCATCACACTGCTGCCCGCCACCACGTTCATGGAGGACCTGCTCGCACCGGAAGGCCACATCTGCGGACCCGCTCTCAAAACACGCGCCTGGGACGATGTCCACTTCGGCCAACGCATCGCCAAGGAAAGCTCGCGGCTGGACATCGGCCAGACCGTGGTGGTGCGCCATGGCACGGTGCTCGCGGTGGAGGCCTTCGAGGGCACCAATGCCTGCATCAAACGCGGCGGCGAGCTCGGACGCGGCAAGGCGGTTACGATGGTGAAGGTATCGAAACCGAACCAGGATTTCCGTTTCGACATTCCCGTGATCGGCGCGCAAACGATCCTCACCTGCGCCGAGGCCGGCGTGGGCGTGATCGCGGTGGAAGCGGGAAAAACCTTGCTCCTGGAAAAGGACCGCATCGCCGCGCTGTGCAAGGAAAAGCACATCACGCTCGTGGCCTTCGCGTAAGCCACGTTTTTTTCACCGCTCCTTCATCATTTCTTCATCGTGAGCTGCTGAGATGCGGGCTCTCGCCATGAAACAAACCTCTTCCTCACCATCGCCGGACCTGCTCTGGCAACAAGCGCAATCGCGTGCGAAAGAACACGCGGAAAAAACCGGCATCCCCTTCCACCTCTGGCTGCTGCACGCGCAGAAGCTGGTGCCGTTTCCCTCACCACAAAGCACCGATCCCGCCACCGAGCTGCACCGCGCCTTTCGCGAGGAGCTGCTTTCCTGAATCCATGCTTTTCTTTTCACGCCGCTGTTTTACGCTCGCTCCATGTCGCGCGAGGAAATGGTCACCATCCTGGAGGAAATCGCTCTTTTGTTAGAGTTGAAGGACGAGAATCCTTTCAAGATCAAGGCCTACCGCAGCGGCGCAGAGACGGTGCGCTCGTTTCCCGATGACATCGTCGCCCTCGCGGCCGCGAACCAGCTCACGGGCATCAAGGGCATCGGCGAGGCGCTGCGCGACAAGCTGCACGAGATGGCCACCACGGGAAAACTGGCGTTCCATGAAAATCTCCGCGCGGAATTTCCCTCCACGCTATTTGAGCTGTTCGAACTCCAGGGACTGGGTGCCAAAAAAATCAAAACGCTCCATCGCGACCTCGGCATTTCCTCGATCGCCGATCTGAAACTGGCCTGTGTCGAGAACCGCATCGCGGGCACACCGGGCTTCGGCGCGAAGACGCAGAGCAATCTGCTGGAGGCCATCGCCCACCGCGAAAGCCATGCCGGCATTTTCCGCCTCGGCAGCGTCGCGCATGTGGTGGAAGACATGCTGGACCACCTGCGCGATCACCCGGAGACCCTGCGCGTGGCGGTCTGTGGTTCGTACCGCCGTGCCAAGGAGACCGTGCACGATGTCGATCTCCTCGTCGCCACTGCGCACCCCGCCGACCTTACCTCGTATTTCACGACTCTCCCTGGCATCCAGAAAATCCTCGCCCATGGCGAAACCAAAGCCTCGGTCATCCTCGACAACGGCTTGCAATGCGACCTGCGCGCGGTATCGAACGCGCAGTTCCCCTTCGCACTCCAGTATTTTTCCGGATCGAAGGAGCACAACGTCGCCCTGCGCCAGCTCGCCCTGCGCAAGGGCTGGTCGCTCAATGAATACGACTTCACCCGCGTCAACGACGACGCGGAGCCGCTGCCGGAGGTGCACGAGGAAAAGGACATCTATCAGGCACTGGGGCTCTCCTTCATCGAGCCGGAGCTGCGCGAAAACCTCGGCGAAATCGAAGCCGCGCAAAACGGCACCCTGCCGCGACTGATCGCTATCGATAACCTGCGCGGCACCTTTCACAATCACACCACCGAGTCCGATGGCAAAAATTCGTTGGAAGAAATGGCCGCTGCGGCACAGGAGCTGGGCCTGCAGTACCTCGGCATCGCCGATCACTCGAAGTCCTCGTTCCAGGCGAACGGCCTGCACGAGGATCGACTGCTGCGGCAGGTCGCGGAAATCCGTGCGCTCAATGAATCGCTCGATGGCTTCCGCGTCTTCGCCGGCTCGGAAGTGGACATCCTCAAGGACGGATCACTCGATTTTCCCGATGACATCCTCGCCCAGCTCGACTACTGCGTCGCCTCCGTGCACAACTCCTTCACCCTGAGCGAGGACGACATGACCCGGCGCATCATCCGCGCCATGGAAAATCCCCACGTCACCATGATCGGCCACCTCACCGGTCGCCTGCTGCTGAAGCGCGACAGCTATGCGGTCAATCACAGCAAGATCATCGACTGCGCCGCCGAGACCCGCACCGTCATCGAGCTCAACTGCAATCCCATGCGGCTCGACATGGACTGGCGCTGGTGGCACCGCGCCCGCGACAAAGGCGTGCTCTGCTCCATCAACCCGGACGCCCACAAAACCGAACAGCTCCAGTTCCTCCACTTCGGCGTCCGCCTCGCCCGCAAAGGCTGGCTGCGCCGCGAGGATGTGATCAATGCGTTTTCGTTGGATAAAATCACCGAATGGCTGCAACGGCCGAAGGAGAAGCGGTGAGATACGTGAGTTGGATCGCACTGGCGATGTAACCGATATACGAGACGAACAACGATCCGTATGGTCTCTGTTGTCATTCGATTTGGCGCCATGCTCAGGAAAGCCGCTGACCCACCTCATGTAGCAGAGCCGTTTCTGCCTCCTTCGCGCCAAGCCAGTTCAGGACGATGTGATACTTTTTGTTAGAGGTGTGAAGCGTCAGAAATCGCTGTCCGTTTACCTCGCTCCGGCTAAATCCAGTGATCTCCGCATAAGGCAATCGAAGGGCGCGTTTGATCGCAAAGCCGACCGGAAAGGAAATGGCGTCATGGCTCAAGACAATATCCGGAATCCCATGAACGAAAGTGGTGAAGATCGTCCACCCGGCCACCAAAACGAAGAGAAGAGAGAACACGGTGAGAACCCAAAAAAACGCAGAGGCACCCGCAGGACTGAACTCGATCATCCCATTCAGTATCAGCCCTCTCGTGTTCGTAGATACCTTGTGGCCAAGCACAGCGGCGCAAACACCGAAAAACAAGGCGGCAAGCCCCATGGACTTCGGAGAAGGTCGGCAGCGGAATGTTATGACCTGCTGTTCGGACGGCATCATTGGTGGTTTGTAGTGTGTGTTTATAGGCCAAGCGCGGCAGGAAGTAAAGCGAGGATCAAGGGAGTATCGGAACTTGCGACAAACCCATCGCTGCAACTCGACAGGCTGGCAATGACCCATAACATGGGGACAGACAAATTATCATTGTTTTCTCCAGCAAAGGCGTGTTTGGGCAGAGGCACTCGTATCGAGTTTGAGCAACATCTTAAATTCGAACCCTTTCAAGCAAGAAGCGTTCAAAAGTATACAAAACGGGAAAACGACATTGTAGCATCTGCCAAATGGGGGGGAACCAGCACTGCGGCGTTCGTATATCAGCTAGCAAATTTTCCCGCCTCGATACCCAGCAAAGCGCCCTGATATACGAACGGTTTTTTGAGAATTTCCTTGTCTTAGCAAAGAAAACCTGATTTTATATACTCTGAAATACCCACCTGATATAATGGTCAGATGGGCTACGAATAAATACTGTTAGCCCATAATGAAGAAACCTACGTTTGCAGCTGGAGTCCTGGTATTGTGCATCATTGTGGCTACCGCTATTCTAATTGCGTCGATACTAGGTTTTCGGGAAGTGGTTTATTTGACGCAAGCATACGGCTCCCGCACTCCTTCAGAATGGGTGAATCACCAAATTGCACGTGATTATTTTCATAGTGAGGGAAGTTTTATTGCGGAATTGATCTACTTTCGGAATTTCATATTAATGCCAATTACCTTACTCACAATTGGACTCACTATTTACATCTTTACTCGTGGCAGCAAGAGTTTTAGAGTTTTTGCAGTAAGTGTCAGTATTCTCACGATCTCAATCATAGCAGTAACAACTATCGGATTATCACGCACAAATACTATCGTGGAGTGGATTGTAGAGTAGTCAAACCATGAGCCATGAATATCTAAGGCTAATCGGGTCCCCGGGAGTGATTAGCTCCCGGGTCCCACACCACCCTGCGTACGGCTCCGTACAGGGCGGTTCCAATCAGTTTCCCTAAGCTTGCTCAGGGTAGTAAAGTGCGATCCAGATTGCTCTCATGTCAGGAACTCCTTGTTTCTCCAACCAACGGTTGTTCAGCGCATAACGCACAATTTCGTTCTGACTCATCCGCCAGTAGCCCTTTCTACTGCGTGTCGCCATGTGCACTTTCTTGGGATCAGCTCCCAGTGCTAGCAGATGACGACGACGCGTTCGCGGCTGTTTCCATTGCTTCCAGTAGTACAACCTCACTCTTCGCCTGACCCATACTGATAATGACAGCACCTCCTTGTAGGTAGAGCTGATTTTGTAGTAGTTGAGCCAACCTCGGATGTATAAGTTCAGCTCGTCGATGACGGTTTCCACTTTGTGTCCGCGGTTGCGTGTGGTGATTTCACGCACTCGTTGTTTGAAACGATGTTGCGCTTTGTCCGTCCACGCCAGTTTCCCTTTGTTGTCGATCCGGTAGCCCAGAAAGGCACATTGTTTGAGTGGCGCGGCGCGGCTTTTGGTTCGGTTGACTGTTAGTCGCAGTCGTCCTTCGCAGAAGCGTATCAATGATGCCAGCACCCGTTTTGCTGCGTTCGCGCTTTTCACCATCACAATGAAGTCGTCTGCGTATCTCGCGAATTTGTGTCCGCGTGATTCGAGTTCTTTATCGAGTGGATCGAGGACGATGTTGGCTAACAGGGGCGACAAGGGACCACCTTGTGGCACTCCCTGAGGCGTGGCCTCGCGGGTGCCGTCGGGCAGCTCCACTCCTGCCGTTAGATAGCGCTGGATGAGCCTCAGTGTCTTAGGACAGCGGACTTTTCCTTTGAGCGCGTTCATCAGGCGGTCGTGATTGACTGTGTCAAAGAACGATTTGAGGTCGCATTCCACGGCGTGGCGGCGGCCTTCGTTCCAAGCGGATTCCATCTCAGCGACTGCTTGGTGGGCGGATCGACTGGGACGGTATCCGTAACTGTGTTCGCTGAAGTCTGCTTCGAAAAGCGGACTCAGCACTTGTGCGATGGCTTGCTGGATCATGCGATCCAGCACCGTCGGGATGCCTAGCGGACGCTCTGTTCCGTCGGGTTTGGGAATGAACACCCTGCGCACTGGCGCGGGGCGGTAGTTCCCTTCGTTGATCGCTTGAGCAATCCTCTGCCAGTGCTCCCGCGCAAAGGCGGGAAACTCTGCGATGGACATGCCATCGATCCCCGCAGCACCTTTGTTTCTCTTCACACGTTTCCACGCTTCGGAGAGGTTTTGCGGTTCGAGGATTTGCTCGATCATGGTTCGCTCTTGAGGGGCTCTATGCTTCTCGCCGCCATGGTTCTCAAGTTCGCCTCGCCGTCTGGCGTCTTCGGTTGGCTTGTCCATCGCGGGATTGATCCCCTCCTCATTGGTTCGGTCCTTCATCGGGTGAGTCTCTCCGGTATCATTGGTTAAACGGGCATGCTGCCCCCGGCTCGTTTCCTCGACTACTATGACCTCTGCTGACTTCCGCTCGGATTGCTCCGAGTGGATCTCCCCAGGTAATGACACGTTGCTCCATTGCACTGCTGCTGCATTTACCTCCCCAGGCATACCAGATGATTTCGGAGTGTTGTGCCCCCTCATCGCTCCATGTCGGCCTCCTATGCAGTTCTTGTCCATCAGCTCGCAATTTTCTCATAGCCTTCCTTCCTCGGAGCGGTTACCCTTTCCGAGTTGGCCTCTGATAGTAGTATGTTCATTTTCATGTTTGGTATTCCTACAGGGGACTTGAACCCCATTTACAACGTGCCCATGCTGGGCACACACAATCCGGCACTGGGCAACCCGCTACCGCTGCCGAGTCGAAGCCTGAGGGTGGTGAGAACACTAAATCTGAATCGGAGCCTGCCCCCCGATAGCGGGCGCCAGGCCTCAAACGTTAAGCAAAGAAAATGACAGATACCCGCACTCCTTTCGATGAAGCCTTGAAGGCGTTTCGTAAGTTCGCAGGGGACAATGACAAGCCCATTGACTTCATTTGGATTTCCCAAGATCGTGTGTGCGTCGTTGGATGCCGGGTATGGATATTCCGGCCGAATGAGATTCAAGGCGACGAGGGCGCAGGACGATTTTACGAGTCCGCCCGAGCAGGCGATTCCAGTATCAAGCTATTGGGTATACGTTCATTGGGGGCTCGCTACATTGCCTGTGTTGAGAGGATGCCATCTCCACCCCATGATCCGTATCAGCTCTACATGTCACTTTACGAGAACACTCAATACCGATTTCAAGTCGTCACATGTCATTTTTTGTGGTTTATTCTTAGATTGATGCCTTCGGTATCGAAGCGTAATCGGTATATTCGCGAAGGTCTTTCCCTTCACCGAATAATGAAGACAGCCTAACAAGACGAGACACGCAACCCCTATCAGCCGCCCTGTTTTCATGATCTCCCGCAGTTTCAACCTCAAACCCGTGATCGACGTGTGCCCTTGCTGGTAGTGGTGCACGCGCTCATCGTTAGCCAAAAGAAATATGTCCCAACCCTGGTCAAAGTCGATCGTTCGCTCCTCGCTCTCTTCCTGGCTTGTAGATGACGCAATACTGGAATCCGGTGGTGCGATTGCTCCTGATGTTGAGGCAGTCCTGCGCGGCGAGATTGAAAGCGCACCCCAGGTGACGCTCCTCAAGAAAGCGCTGACTTCAGTGAAGCGCGATCTTACAACGTCAACATTTGCGGCACTGACAGAGGAATTGAGCGAAATTCGAGAGGATTTTACATGGGCAAAGTCGGAGCGAGGGAAGTATGTATCTGCCATTCAGGATTGGGTACAGTCTTTTCATGCTGAAATGAGAAGTGACGGTGAGTTTGATGGCCTTTATGTGGGTGGACACGCATCCATTGAGGTTGTCTACATCGTGGGTAAGGCTCAATCCGAAGCAGTTCTGAATCGGTTCATCGAGTTCATACTAAGCAAGAATCCGCCCCGTAAGATTGTAAGAGTCCCCGCAGGTGAAACAGATTGAAATGAGAGGTTTTGGTGTCTAGAAAGCAAACGAAACGATGAAAAAGAGCCAATACACAGAGAGCCAAATTGTTGCGATCCTCAAAGAAACCGATACGGGGATGAAAGTCGCTGAAGT
>CANHQJ010000027.1 GCA_947462875.1 Verrucomicrobiia bacterium | reverse complement strand
TGGCGCACCCGTAGGGATTTGAACCCCAAACCTTCTGATCCGTAGTCAGACGCTCTATCCAATTGAGCTACGGGTGCTTTTGCTGACCGCGCTTGGCGCGGGCGCGCAGACTGCACAAATTCATCGCAGGGGTCAAGAATATTTCTGAAATTTTTTTATGCTCTGGCTTCCCCTCTCTTGCCGCGGTCGATTTTTCGCATTACGCTCGCGTCATGAAGTGGTTGCGATGGTTGTTCTTGCCGATGGTGGGCTTGACGTATCTTTTCGCGCAACGCTGTGAATTATTTGAATCCGTGATTCCTTCATCCATCCCCAATCCCTCTGACAGCACGCCTTCCCTCGCTGTGGATGCGCCCGCCGGACCGGCGCGTGCAAGAGCGGCCGCCGCGCGTGTGAAGGAGTTGTTAGAGCCCGAGCTCGCCACAAAAGAATTGCACTGGGGCGATCCGGTCTATCTGCGGGCCTTCAAGGAAGAGGCCGTGCTGGAAGTTTTTGTTAGAGATCGCAGGTCCGGGCGCTTCGTGCTTTTCCGCAGCTACCCCATCGCCAAACAGTCCGGCACGCTGGGACCGAAGCTCCGCGAAGGCGATGGACAGGTGCCCGAGGGATTCTATGCCGCAGGCCGCAGTGCGATGAAACCGGACAGCACCTATCACCTCGCCATGAACATCGGCTATCCTAACGCTTTTGATCAGGCCATGAAACGCACCGGTTCCTTCATCATGATCCATGGCAACCAGGTTTCGATCGGTTGTCTAGCGATGACCGATGAAAAAATCGAGGAGATCTACAGCTTGTGTGCTGCCGCCCTGCAGCAAGGGCAGTCGTTTTTCCGCATTCACATTTTCCCTTTCCGCATGACTCAGGAGCGTTTGGAGCGGGAGAGGGCCAATCCGAATCATGGCTTTTGGCTAAACCTGCAGGAGGGATATCAGTTGTTTGAAACACACGGCATCCCTGCGGAAACATCGGTGCAAAACAATCGCTATCAATTCCGCGCGGTGCTTCCGCCGTAAGTTAACATCAAGGGGTTGCAAACCCCTTCTCCTTACTTTCAAATCGTGTGACCCATGTGGTCGCGCTTGGTTTCCATGTATTTCTCATTGTGCGGATTGCTCGCGCAACGAATCGGCAATTGTTCGACAATGCTCAGCCCGTAGCCCTCGAGCCCGACGACTTTTTTCGGGTTGTTCGTGAGCAAGCGGATTTTTTTCAATCCCAGATCCGCGAGAATCTGGGCACCCATGCCGTAGTCGCGCAGATCCGCGGGGAAACCGAGTTTTTCATTCGCCTGAATGGTATCCAGTCCGGCTTCCTGGAGTTTATACGCATGGATTTTCGCCGGCAATCCAATCCCCCGCCCTTCCTGACGCAGATACAAGAGCACTCCGCCTTCCGCGGCGATGCGCTCCATCGCGGCATTGAGTTGCTCGCCACAGTCGCAGCGCTTCGAGAGGAAAACATCGCCCGTGAGGCACTCGCTGTGCACGCGCACGAGGGTGGGCTTTTCGGGGTCGATCTCACCGCGCACCATCGCCAGATGATGGCTGCCATCGGTGTCGATCTGATAGAGATGACAGCGGAAATCCCCGTAGTCTGTCGGCATGTTCACCACCTGATCCATACGCACCAGTTTTTCCGAACGACGGCGGTGCTCGATCAACTGCGCGATGGTGCAGGCCTTGAGACCGTGCTTGCGCTGGTAGTCGCCCAGCTCGCCCACGCGCGCCATGGTGCCATCGTCATTCATGATTTCACAAATCACCCCCGCCGGAGCCAAGCCCGCCAGAGTCGCCAGGTCCACCGCCGCCTCGGTGTGGCCGGCGCGACGCAGGGTCCCGCCCGGCATGGCACTCAGAGGAAACACATGACCCGGCTGCACAAAAGAATCCGCGCCGATCGACGCATCCGCCAGCAACCGCACCGTGCGCGCGCGATCCACCGAGCTGATGCCGGTCGTGATGCCTTCCGCCGCATCCACCGATACCGTGAAGGCCGTGCGCTGCACCTCGCGGTTGCGACGTGTCATCGGCGGCAGATCGAGCGTTTCCGCGCGCTCGCGCAGGATCGGCGCGCAGATCAAGCCGCGTCCATGCACCGCCATGAAGGTAATGTGCTCCGGTGTGCACAACGAAGCCGCGCCAATCAGATCCGCCTCGTTTTCGCGCGATGGATCATCGGCCACAATCACCAAACGCCCCGCCGCTATCTCGGCAATGATTTCCTGAATCGGGCTGAACTCCAATGAAGATGATGACATGGGCAAAAAAAAGGGCTGCGACAATGAAGCGCAACCACAGCAATTAGCAATGCTTTTTTGTTTCCGCAAGCCGTTCCCGTCTCGGGCGCTTCACGAAAAACACATCACGCGCGGGCAGCCGGATCGCCACCACGCGCGTGTCTGTGCCGTCCGATCACTTCAGCATGTTGAGCAGGATCACCTCAAGGAGTTCGCGTTTGGAATCACGCACGCGCACCACCCGGTCACCATAATGATACAATCGGGTATCCGGCTCCATGTTCAAATTCGGGAACCACTCATTTGGCACCGGCACGAGACTGGACCAGATGTCGTCATCGATGCGAGCGCCCGGAGTCAGTTTTTTCTCCCAACCCGGCGGGAGCGGCTTGCCCCGGCGCTGGTTCATGTTCAGGCCCGGTGGCAGGCCTTTGTTTTTCTTTTGATAATCGGTGAAATAATCGACGATTTCATTGCGCTGCTCGTCCTTGAAAGGCGCGAATGCCGGCTGACCTTGTTTGTTCCCGGCATGGTCCGGTTTGCCCTGCTGCTTCTTCTCCGCTTGCTCGGGTTTTTTCCCGGAATTGCCCTTTTGCTCTTTTTGCGCAGGCTTGCCGCCCTTGCCATTGCCGCCTTTGTTGCCCCTATCAGGCTTTGCTTCTAAGGATACCATTGCCAGACTCAGAGTGCCCAACAGGGCCAGCACACATTTCCATCGATTCGAATTTTTCATACAAAGAAGTTATATAGTAAATACATTTGTGCGCAAGTAATCATTCAGAAAATTTCTCTCGCGACATCCCTGCGGGCAGCCATCCCCCGCAATCGAAACCGTTTTTTCATAGGCAGCGAGCGCCTGATTCTCTAGCATCCCGCCCGTGACCGTGCGAAAATACAAGCTCATCATCGCCTACGACGGCACCGGCTACGAGGGCTGGCAAGCCCGCAGCAACGGCCGCGGCATCCGCCAAACGATCACCGGCGCCTGCGAGCAGCTGCTCGGCAGCGCCCCGGAAATCATCGCCTCCAGCCGCACCGATGCCGGCGTGCACGCGCGCGGCCTCGTCGCTCACCTCGAGCTCACGGACGGGCACCCACTTTTCACGGGTGCACAGCTCCGCCTCGCCCTCAACGCACAGCTCCCCGCCGAGATCCGCATCCTCTCCGCCGCACGCGCCCGTGCGGACTTTAACGCCCGCTTCGATGCCATCACGAAAGAATACCGCTACCAAGTCTGGAACCACCCCGTCATGGCTCCCCTGCTCCGCCACCAGGCCTGGCACATTCCCCGCCCGCTCGACCTCGCGGTCATGCGCGAAGCCGCCGCGTATTTGACCGGACGGCACGACTTCCGCGCCTTCACCGCGAAGCGCAAGGGCGAGTTGCTCGACTCCACCCGCACCCTGCACACCTGCCAGATCAAACGCAGCGGCGCACGGCTCACGTTCCACCTCATCGGCGAGGGTTTTCTCTACAAAATGTGCCGTCGCATCGTCGGCACCCTCGTGCAAGTAGGCGAAGGAAAACTCACCCCCGCCGAGGTGAAATCTCTGCTCCACCCTCCCACCGAGCACCAGGCCGGAATGATCGCCCCAGCGCATGGGTTGATCCTCTGGAAGGTGCGTTATTGAATTTTTGTTAGAAAAAATACGACACTCGCACGCGGATCATGCGCGGTTCCGCGGGGTGGTAGTGGATGTCATCCATGGCGGAGGCTTCCCCGGCGAGTTGGGAAGTGTAGTAGTATTCGATGTCGTGATCATTGCGATCGAGAAGGTTGAGGCATTGCAGCGCCACTTCCCAATCCTTGGTGCGATAGCCCACCTGGGCGTTGACCGTGAAAGTGTCCTTGCCCTCGATTTGTCCCGTTTCCTCCAGCGGGCGTGCCAGGAAGGCCCGCGCGCGCAGGCTGCCGAAAAACCCTTCCTCGCGACCTAACACAATGCCGCCGCTGAACATCACGGGGATGCTGTTCGGGATGTGGTCGGCGTTTCCTTGATTGCGGAAGCGCGCGTAGGTCAGCGCCAGTTCGCCATCCAGTGCCAGCCATTCGTTAGGGCGCCAGTAGTTCGACCACTCGATGCCGAATCGCCGGGAAGCAGGCCCGGCTTCGTTGGTGCCGGCATCTCCCACATAGACCAGCTCGCTGTCGCTATCCAGCCACCACAGACTCAGCGTGGAAGTCAGCCCCGCCCAGGCCTGGGTGCGCACGCCCAGCTCACCGCCGATGGTGCGCACCAGGGCGTCCACGCCTTTGAGCGGATCTCCCGATACGGGATCAACGGTGTTGTTCACGCCACGGGCGTCATTGCTGTGGAAGCCGGTGCCGAAGTTGGCATAGAATTCCGTCTCCTTCCAGGGGCCGAAAATGGCGCTGAACTTCGGGCTGATGATGCCATCCCATTCGTCACCGCTGTTTGCCTGATTGTCGCTGGTGACATCGAAGAAAAAAGCATCCGCGCGCAGGCCCGCCACGGTGCGGAACCAGGGCTTCCAGCGCACGGTATTTTCCGCGAAAACACCGTAGCTCGCCTGGTAGATATCGTCCACACGCACGGTGTCGAGACGCTCGCGGCGCTGCGTTTTGTAAAGGCCGATGTCATCGATGACGTCATGCCGTGTTTGGAAACCGAGCGAAAATTCCGCATCGCGCCCCAGGAACTGCCGGTCCTGCCACTCACGCACGATCTCCCCTCCGAAGATCATGCGGTCCTCCTGTTGCTCGAACTGATCGCCGCGCACGGGATCGTCCAGGAAATACGTGAAGTTGGAGAAAAGATCGAGATCATACGCCACGCCATAGGCGCTGTAGCGCGTCACCTCGGAGCCCTGCGTGGTCTGCATGTCGAATTGCAAACTGTAGCGGTGACTCTCGCCGCCAGTAGTGTCATCGAGATTTCCATAAACGCCGATCAATCCGTTAGAAACCGCGCGTGCCGCAATCTGATCCGAGGAATCCCACTCGCCGCCGTAACCCATCGCCGTGACGGAAAAATGATTGTCGTCATCGCCCTGGAAATAGCGAGCAAAGGCATTCCAGCGCTCGAAATTTTCCTCGCGATCCCAGGGTCCATCGTAGGTATTCCATTCGCCGCCGAGGGTCAGCGTCCCTTTCCCCACATCGAAGCTATCCGCTAACAACATTCGGTAGTAGTCGTATTCGCCATATTCCACGGAAGCAATGCCACGTGGCAGGCGGTCCCATAACTGGAAATCCGCGCTACCTGCGGTGGAGAGATCGCCTTGGCGGGCGGAATAGGTGCCCTTCGTGTAGTCGATGCTCTCGACCAACTCCGGCACCAGTCCGTTCAGGTCCGTGTATCCCTGGCCATGGGCGTGACTGCGCATGTTCATCGGCATGCGATCGATGCTGATGGCGAAATCCGTGCCGTGATCGAGATTGAAGCCCCGCATGAAGTACTGCGTTGCCTTGCCACCGCCGGCATGCTGGGTGGTCACCATGCCGGGAACAATCTCCAGAATTTCACTGCGCCGGGTGAGCGGGCGGCTGGCGATTTCCTTGAAGTCCGCGTATCCCTCGGAGGAAGAAGCCGCCTGGCTGAGAAGATTTTCCGCCTTACCCGTGACAATCAACTCCTCCAAAGTCTGGGGTTCCTCGGCGAACATGGGAGTGCACAGGCATCCAAAGCAAAGGGCGAGACGGCGTGAACAAATCATAATGCTGATATATTGACGCATTCCGTCGATCGGTCAATGGAATAGCAGAAAACAGTTGGTATTACCATGCGGGTGCCGCCCCTGTTGACAAGCACATCTATGCTTTACGCAGGCGCGTTCCCATGCTTTCCTGTTTCGTCACCATGCGCTGCTTTTATTCCGAAGATTTTGAACTGACCCTGCCTGCCGGCCATCCGTTTCCCATGGATAAATTCCGGATCTCGAAGGACATGCTTCTCGATGGCGGCATCATCACTCCGGAGGAAATCGTGGAAGTGCGCATCGCCGATACGCACATCCTGCAACGAGTGCATGATCGCAATTACTTGCAGAAAATTTATAGCTGTACCGTCGATCGCAAGGAGGAAATGCGCCTCGGGCTGCCCGTGACGCCACAGCTCTACACCCGCAGCGCCACCGAGGTGGAAGCGACGCGCCTGACCTGTCGCGCGGCGTTGGAGGAGGGCGTCGCCGTCTGTCTGGCGGGCGGCACCCACCATGCCTTCCGCGAACACGGCGAAGGATACTGCGTGTTCAACGACGTGGCCGCCGCGATCCGCGATTTGCAGGACTGGCGCCCCGGCATCAAGGTGATGGTGGTGGATACCGATGCGCATCAGGGCAATGGCACGAATGCCATTTTGCAAAACGACCCTAACGTCTTCACCTACTCGATCCACGTCGGAAAAAATTACCCCACCAACAAACACAGCGGCACGATGGATGTGGAGACCGTGCGCTATGTCGAGGGCGAGATGTACTTGAAACAACTGTTCAGCACACTGGCCGCGGCGCTCGATGTTTTTTCGCCCGATCTTGTGATCTGGATCGCGGGGGCGGACAACCACCGCAACGACCGCTTCGGACAGATGATGCTCTCACTCAAGGACATGCAGCGCCGTGATGAAGTCCTGCTGAAAGCGCTCATCCGCAATCGCATCCCCGTGGCGGTGCTCTACGGCGGAGGCTACAACCGGCAGGCGGAGTTCACGGCGAAAATCCACCGCAACACCATCGCCATGGCGAAAAAACTGGCGTCGGAATACCGCGGCATCTAACATTTCCCCATCATGTTCTCCACCATTGCCATTGTCGGCTCCGGCGCCATAGGATTGTATTACGGTGGCAGACTGGCCGAGGCCGGTCACGACGTGCGTTTTCTCGTGCGCAGCGATGCCGATGCCATCCAGCGCGATGGCATCCGCTGCCGCAGTGTGCACGGGGATTTCCATCTGCATCCGGTGCAGGCCTATCGCAGTGCGGAGGAAATCGGTCCGGTCGATCTGGTGATTGTCGCATGGAAGGCGACGAGCAATGGATTGTTAGAAAAAATCCTGCCACCGCTGTTGAAGGAAACAACCCAGGTGATGACACTGCAGAACGGCCTGGGCAATTGCGAGGCGATCGCCGCGATCACCGGTGCCTCGCGCGTTCTGGGAGCGCTCTGTTTTGTCTGCATCAACCGCCTCGCCGCCGGCACCATCCATCACTCGGCAGGCGGGCGCATGGCCATCGGAGAATTTGCCGCAGGCATACCCGGACGCGCGGCGGCTCTGGCGGCGATGTTTGCCGCGGCGAAAGTGGATACCGTGACCGAAGACAACGTCGAGGAAACCGTGTGGAAAAAACTGATCTGGAATGTGCCCTTCAATGGCATGGCCATTGCCGAGGGAGGAAAAACCACCGATCAGCTGCTGGAAAATCCCGGCACCGTCGCGGAGATTCGCGCGCTGATGGAAGAGGTTGTGACGGCTGCGGCGGCGCGCGGATTTTCTCTGGACCCGAACTTGATCGATTGGAACATCGATCGCACCCGCGCCATGGGAGCCTATCGTCCGAGCAGCCTCATCGATTGGCAGGAAGGCAGGGAAGTGGAAATCGAGGCGATCTGGGCCGAGCCGCTGCGCCGCGCCAAAGCTGAGGGCTTGAGCCTGCCCCATTTGCAAAAGTTGCTAGAGCGCATCCACGAACGGTGCCAAAAACCTATCGCGTAACATCCTATGCCAAAAACGGATTGCTGCGTTTTTCCTGGCCCACCGTGGTGGCGGGACCATGGCCGGGCAGGAGGATCGTGTCATCCGGCAGAGACATCACGTGATGACGGAGATTCCGCAATGCCATCTGATACGTGAAGGCATCCGCACAGCCGCCGATGGAACCGGCAAAGAGGGCATCGCCCACCACGCAGATCGTGCGCGAGAGCCCGGTGATCACATAGCCGTAGCTGGGGATGCAGTGGCCCGACAGATCCACGCAACGCAGCTCCATCGCTCCGATGCGCTGCGTTTGCCCATAGGACATCGAGTGTTGTTTTTTCACGATCGAACGCAAGCCCGCGATGCCACCCACGTGATCGCGGTGATCGTGCGTGAGGAACAGCTGAAGATCCGCCACGCCCAGCGGCTGCAATGCGTGACGAGCCGAGTCGCGCTCGAAGCCCGTGTCGAAGAGAAGCACCTGATCCTCCTCGCGTATCAGCCACGCATTGACCCAGTCCGTCTCAAAAGGCAGCCGCAATCCGATCACCGCGTGCACATTCGGCACCCGTGGTTGGTAACGGGGCAATGCCTGAACAGCAGCGGCATGAAGATGCAGCACCGTCACCGCTTTTTCCAACAGAGCGGCACTCGCCTTGCCCGCGATCATCGCTTCGATGGCCGGTCCGTCCACGCCACAGGCGCGCGCCATACCCGCAAGGTCAAGCTGGTGGCCGCGCATCGCCTTGCGCCAGACATACGAAACATCATCTTCCAAGGGCGAAGCGTCCGCCAATCGAAAAGACATGGCAGAGGAACTCATCGGATCGTGAACGTGCGGCCCTTGCCCGAAGTCCAGGTCGCCTTGAGACTGGAATACAGCGCTTCCAGATCCTGCAGCTGCATCACACGGAATTCCACGGTATGCGCGTGCGTGGTGGTGGGATAGGATTTCTGCACCATTTCGTGCAGTCGTGATCCGGCGCGGGCCGAGGTATTGTCCAGCACCTCCTTGGCGCGATCCACGATTTTCGTCGCCGCATTCGCCGCCACCGCTTCCGTTGCTGGCACCACGTGATAGATGCGGGTGAGCGACTGCCCACCGAGGGTGTCGATGGTCACCTCGGTGCACAACAGTCCGCCATCCAGCAGATACTGCGTTTTGCTGATGGATCCGATGCGATCCACCGCCACCATGATTTCACCGCCATTGATGTTGCATTGCCAGAAACGGGTATTGCTCGGCGTTTCCAGTTCCTTCACCCGCGCCTCCAGTTCATCCTGCCTCGCGGTGTTGTTCGCCGTGTTGTTATTATTGTTGTTGTTAGTCCCCTGAGCCATCGCCAGAGAGCCGGCACCGAGTACAAATGCGCAAATGATTGTTTTCATCATGCCGCTACTCTCCCACATCTGATTCGATTTGACCAGCGCAAGAATGAATATTTTGACTGTCATGATTTGAGTGTTGCAAATGATCAACTTCCCTTTACATTCAAGGTCGTGGTTCGTTTTCGCCCCAATGTCGCCGCTCTTTTCATCCGACCGGAAGGTCAGTTGTTGGTGTGCGAACGTTCGACATTTCCCGGCTCGTGGCAGTTTCCGCAGGGAGGCGTGGACATGGGCGAAACTCTCGAACAGGCGCTCGCCCGCGAGGTCAGGGAGGAAATCGGACTGCTGCCGGAGCATTACGAAGTCGTGCGGCAGGCCTCGGGCTACCGCTACATTTATCCACCGGAAGCCCGCCTCAAAAAACGCAAGAAGCACGGCTTCCACGGCCAGGAGCAAACGTATTATCTCTGCAAACTCAAACCCGGAGCGCCACCGATCAACGTCAACCAAAGCCCGCGCGAGTTTTCCAACTTCCGCTGGATCGAGCCGGGCGAGTTCGATATCGAGTGGCTCCCGCCCTTCAAACACGATGTGTATCGGCAGGTGATGAAGGACTTTTTCGGGGTAACGCTGTGATACGCGCCTGCCTGGCACAAATTTCCAACTTGCCAAATCCGCCATTCCGCCATTCACTGTGCCCGCCATGACACGTCCACAAGTTGAAATCTGCGCCAAACTCTTGATGGTTGCCATCGTTCTCACTTTCCTCTGGGGAGCCTACAACGTGCTCGCTCTGATGGGATTGGCCTGAGTTCGCTCCCTTACGGTTTGCTTTTTCCGCAAACCCACGTAGACTCGGCGCGTAGATGTTCCGACTCGCTCTGAAAATGCTGTTTGGCGATTCTGCCAAGTATCTCATGCTCGTTTTCGGGGTCATGTTCGCGACTTTCCTGATGACGCAACAGAGCTCGGTGTTCTGCGGACTGATGCGCTGGACCACCGCCATCCTGAAAAACGCCCCCGCGCCGATCTGGGTGGTGGAGACGGAAGTGCGGCAGGTCAATCAAACCATCGCCATGCGCGATACCGACCTCGGCCGCGTGCGCAGTTGCGATGGCGTGGACTGGGCCATGCCGCTCTACTCCGGCGTGCAAAACGTGCGACTGGAAAACGGCAGCCTCACCGTGGTGCAGTTGTTAGGGATCGATTCCACCACTTTCGCCGGAGCGCCAACCCGCATGATCGAGGGCAGCATCGGCGCCCTGCGCCAGCCGAATGCGGTGATTGTCGACGACCTCGCGCTCAGCCGCCTGTCTCCCGATCCGAAAACGCCGTTGAAGATGGGTGACACCTTCGAGATCAACGACCAGGAGGCGCGCATTGTCGGCATCTGTAAAGCCATGCGCTCGTTCACCGGCGGACCTTTCATCTGGACCACCTACGAGCGCGCCCTGAGCTACTCGCCGCCGCAGCGCAAGATGCTTTCCGCCATTCTCGTGTCGCCCAGCGCGGGCCGCGATGCGGATAGTGTCGCCGCATCGATCGAACGGCAAACGGGGCTGAAGGCCTACACGAATGCCGGATTCCAATCCTCCGAACGCGACTTCAACACCGCCACTATGTTCTGGTATGTGAAAAACACCGGCATTCCGATTTCATTCGGCACCACGGTGCTTGTCGGCTTCATCGTGGGCGTCGCGATTTCCTGTCAGACGTTTTATTTGTTTGTGTTGGATAATTTGAAGCATTACGGAGCGCTAAAAGCGATGGGTGCCTCCAATGGCAAACTGTGCATGATGCTGCTCTCACAAGTCACCGTTGTCGGACTGGTGGGATACGGCATCGGTCTGGCGCTGGCCTCGCTGTTTGGTCTGGCCGCGATCAAAAACACACAGCCGCCGTTTTACATGCCGGATGTGATTCCCTTCGCGGTCTTAGGCGTGATCATTTTGATTTGTTCTCTGGCTTCCTTTCTCGGCATCTTGCGCGTCAGTTTGCTCGATGCCGCCGTCGTCTTCCGAGGCTAATATCCCCCGCTCATGTCCGCTCCCATCATCGCCGCCAGCGCCCGCTCCATCACCAAAAGCTTTGGTAGTGGCACCGCCCGCATCGAGGTGCTCCACGGCATCGACATCGACGCCTACGAGTCGGAAATCCTCATGCTGCTCGGCCCCTCCGGTTGTGGCAAAACCACCCTGATCAGCATCCTCGCCGGGACCCTCACGGCCGATCGCGGGGAACTGCGCGTCCTGGGCGAGCCGCTGCATGCGATGAAAAAATCCGCCATCACCCGCTTCCGCGCGCGCAACATCGGTTTCATCTTCCAGCAATTCAACCTCATCCCCACCATCTCCTGCGAGGAAAACGCCGCTGTTCCCCTGCTCATCCAGGGCATGAGCCTCTCGAAGGCGCTGCCTCATGCCAGAAAATCGTTAGACCAGGTCGGGCTAAGCGAGCACATGAAAAAACGCCCGAACCAGCTCTCGGGCGGGCAACAGCAACGCGTGGCCATCGCCCGCGCGCTGGTCCACAATCCCCGCCTCATCATCTGCGACGAACCCACCGCCGCGCTCGATGCCGAAAACGGCCAACTCGTTATGGAGATCTTCCGCGGGCTCATGCGCCAGCCCGGACGCTGCGCCATCGTGGTCACGCACGATCACCGCATTTTACAATACTCGGATCGCATCGCCACGATGAACGATGGCCGCATCGTCGAGTCAGTGCCCACTTCCAAGTTCGATTTTGATCATCATCGCTAACCAGCCACCACAATGCAAATCCTCCTGACCATCCTGCGCTACCTGACGTTCATCGTCGCCATCCTCGGTGTCTATGGCATCTTCCGCGTCAGCAACACTATCAAGTCCGCGGACTCCAGCATCCCCCTCGCGCCGCCACAGACACCACCCGCACGACCCTACGATCACATGATCGCGGCGAATGGCATCATCGAATCCTTCGAGGAAAACGTCATCATCTCCGCGCCCATGGCCGGCATGGTCTCGGAGGTGCCGGTGAAAATCGGACAGACTCTCCGCAAAGGCGACGTGCTCTTTGTGATCGATCATCGCGACATCGAAGCGCAGGCCATCAACGCCGAGGCCCAGGTCCTCCGGGCACAAGCGGCCATCAAGGTCGCCGAAGCCCAACGCGTCACCGCCCGTTCGCTCTTTGACCGGCTCGACAAGGTCGATGACAAACGCGCCATCATCGAACAGGAATGGCAGACCGCCAAAGACCAGCTGCAAGTCGCCGAGGCGCAGATCCTCTCCGCGCAAGCCGAGCTCCAGGCCGCCGAGGCCAGCAAACGCAGCGTGGAGCTTCTCAAAACACGATACACCGTCACCGCACCGCGCGACGGCACCGTATTGCAACTCAACATCCGCGCCGGCGAGTGGGCCAGCACCGACTCGAAAAATCCGGCACTCATCTTCGGCCGCACCGACCGCCTGCAAGCACGCGTTGACGTGGACGAGCAGAACGCCATCCGCATCCGCGAAGGACAAAAGGCCGTGGCGCACATCAAAGGCGATCGCGATCACCCCATCGAGCTCAAACTCGAATACATCGAGCCCTTCGTCGTTCCCAAGACCAGTCTCACCGGCTCCAGCACCGAGCGAGTGGACACGCGGGTGCTGCAAGTGATTTTCTCCTTCGCCCCGCCGGAAAAATTCCGCGCCTATGTCGGTCAGCAGATCGATGTGTTTATTGAAGAGTGAAATCCTAACGGATTGTTCTATCGCAACGAGATATCGTCCCAAAGCCTAGGGTTGTGATTACACGAGCTACCCCAGGAGGAACAAGCATTCATCTATCAACTCCCACGGAGTTGCGCCCACGATGTATCACGGATTCCGGCCAACACTTGACGCGACATCGTTGAGGCAGGAAGAAATTGGATTGTGGGCAATCCCCAGGGTAGGATCACCCGCTCCATCCCTAGGCTACGATACGGAATCCCGCTGGGATTCTAGAGATTTACAATCACTCACGGTTCAAGTAACAACTGCTAATTGCAGAATCAATTTTTAGTTAGAATGACCATTCCTACACTCAAGTTGTTGCCAATCGCAGAATTTTTTTCCCACTACGCCTCTCTCCACTTCCCATATTGATCCACCCAACGGATCGCGTAGATATACCAGTAGGCGGAAAAGATCCAGATCGAGCCAATGAAAAAGACCGGAAGGAACAAGCCTATCACCAGACATACCAAGGCTGAAACGAACGATATCCAGACGAACTTGCATGCGGTTGCGCGGGTGGATATGCCCCACAGCCCCAGACGCACCATCAAAGGCCAATCGCTGCGGTTTTCTTTACGCGCAAAGGATTCCACCGTCATGGTACCCTCGGAGTAGTGTATCCTGAGGGATTCGTCAGCGTTGGTGAAGGCGAGGATTCCGGTGTCGTAATCCATTTCGGTGACGGGAATCAGCTCGCCCGCAATCGGGCCGATTCCCGGCACACAGCCATTTTCTGGATACGCATCGTCATAGTCTCTTATGAGCTTTTCCCACGTCGCCGTATCATATACGCCGCGGCCAGAATGAGATACGGTGAGTAAGTATCTTCCCGTGGCATCGAATCCACCAGCGATCATACCGCCGATCAAGAAGGATTTCTGCATACGTGTGAAAGGGTAGATCAATGCATCACGAAAGGGAATAGGGAATTTGAAATTCCTACCGCCTCAAACATGGCAGGGATTTTTGGAGAGCTTCGGCATGACGACGCTTTGGATCATGCGCTATCGGCTCCGTTGCCTGTTTGAAACACATATCTCGCTCATCACTCAATCTTTCGAGCAAGCAAGCTGGGTCGAACTGAATCAGAAAGGCATCATCATCCACGGATAAGGAAAAAATCCGTGAAAGTGGCCCGTGAGTGAGCAACCAACAGTTTGCTGGCACATCAGTTGCACTCCTTTATGGCAGGGCTTCGACCATTCGACTTCCCGCCCTCAAAGATGCTTGAGCACTTTCGCGACGGCTGCCTCGGGGGTGAGGTGATGGAGGTTGCGCAAAATATCCGGCTTGCCGTGCTCGACAAATTCATCCGGCCAGGCGATGCGCTCGACGGGAGTCTTGATGCCGGCATCGTGCAGCAACTCAATCACGGCGGCACCGAAGCCGTTGTGAATGACGTGATCCTCAAAAGTGCAAACGACGCGGCACTTGCCGGCGTATTCTTTCAGCACAGTGGCATCCAGCGGCTTGATGAAGCGAGGATTGATCAGGGCGACCGAGTATCCTTTTTCTTCTAACAGCTTCTTGGCCTGCTCGGCCACTTCAAACATCGTGCCGAGACCGATCAAGGCCACATCGTGACCATCGGCGACGACTTCCGCCTTGCCGATTTCGATCTTGCGCCGCTCGCTGGCGATGGGCGTGCCGGCGATGGGACCGCGCGGGTAGCGGATCGCGGTGGGGCCTTCGTCGTATTGCGCCATGAAATGCAGCATATCGACCATCTCCGTCTCGTCCTTCGGCTGCATGAAAATCAAACCCGGCACGTGGCGCAGGTAGCCGATATCGAACAGGCCGTGGTGCGTCGGGCCGTCATCGCCCGAAAGACCGCCGCGGTCCATGCAGAGGCGCACGGGAAGATTTTGCAACGCCATGTCGTGAATGATCATGTCATAGGCGCGCTGCATGAAAGTCGAGTAGATCGCGAGGAAGGGACGGATGCCGCGCGTGGCGAGACCACAGGCAAACAACGCCGCGTGCTCTTCCGCGATGCCGACATCGTAGTAGCGCTCCGGGAGTTCGTTTTTGAAAATATCGAGACGCGTTCCGCCGGGCATGGCCGCGGTGATGGCGACGATCGATTCGTCCGCCTTCGCGAGGTCCGTGACCGTGCGACCGAAAATTTCCGATGCCGTCGGCGGGCCGCCTGCGGAGGTGGACCCGTCCTCGATGTTGTACGAACCCAAGCCGTGGAATTTTCCGGGATTGGCGAGAGCGGGTTGGTAACCGCGGCCTTTTTCCGTGATGATGTGTAGCACCACCGGCTCATTGAGCGTCTTCAAGTGCTCAAAGGTTTTCACCAACAAGCCGACATCGTGGCCATCGATGGGGCCGTAGTAGCGCATGCCGAATTTCTCGAACAAGACGTTCGGGAACAGCAAATTCTTCGCGCCCTCTTCCACCTTGTGCGCGAGATTGCGCACGGCTTTGCCCGCGATTTTTTCGACAAAATTGGCCGCCGTGTTTCTCACCGCGGCATAGGTCGAGTGCGTTTGCAAGGCGTTGAAATACTTCGCGATCGCTCCGACGTTTTTATCGATCGACCACTCGTTGTCATTCAGCACCACGATGAACTTGCGCGTCGTCTCCGCGATGTTGTTGAGAGCCTCAAGGGTGGGGCCGCAGGTGAAAGCGGCATCGCCTGCCACCGCCACCACGTGGCTGTCCTCCTTGAGCAAATCGCGCGCGGCGGCCATGCCGAGGGCGGCGGAGAGGCAGGTGCCCGCGTGGCCCGCGCCGTAGCTGTCGTGCTCGGACTCCGAGCGCAGCAGGAAACCATTGAGGCCCTTGTAGGTGCGGATCGTGTGGATCTTATCCGCGCGGCCGGTGAGCATTTTGTGCACGTAGCCCTGGTGGGCGACGTCGAAAACAAACTTGTCCTCTGGCGTCGAAAAAACGCGATGCAACGCAATGGTCAGCTCGACCACTCCGAGGTTGGGCCCCAGGTGGCCGCCGGTCTTGGCGAGCGATGTGATCAGCGAATGCCGCACCTCATCGGCCAACAAGGGCAACTGCTGATCGGTTAGTGCTTTTACGTCTGCGGGCGAGTGGATTCCCGTCAATAGCGGACCGAGGGCAGGTGGTTCAGAAGAGGCTAATGGAGTCGTCATCGTGATCTTTAGTCGGCGTCGCCGTGGGGCGAACTTGGCACAAATCCGGATCTGAGGCTAGCACGTTTTCATTTTCTTCACGGATCGCCAGTTTTTCCAAGCGCAGTTTGGCGGATTTGAGAAAACTATCACATTGGCCGAGCAAATGGCTGCCGCGCTCATAGCGTGAAATCATCTCGGCAAGGCTGAGCGAGTCGTTCTCCAGAGCCTCGACGATGGACTCCAACTCCGATAACGAAGCCTCGAAATCCATCTCCGCGGGTTGTTCTTCTTTTTTTCGGCTCATGGGAAATTTCTCATCATTGCACGGAGCGCAGCGGCAGGTTGCTGTAATAGATCATGTCATATCCCAGAATGCTGGCGCGGTAGCGGTACTTGTTCGCGATGGGTGTCACTTTGGGATCCTTGTCAAACAGCGTCACTCCCTGCGGCATCGTGGACTGGTAGGAGCGGCCATCGATGATGAGCGAGGTGAAATCACCGAACTGCTTCGTAATCTCGACAATGCTGCGCGAACCATGGGAGGATGGCGTGATCAGGAGGCCCACAACGGGCGTTTTCATATTCGCCGCCACACTCTCGAGTTCATCGAAGCCTTTGACTTTTTTCGGAATCCAGATCGCCACACGATCCGCATACCATGCCACCGCCCACGGTTGGTCGGTGATGAGGATCTGATCTTTCGCCACCATGTTGTTTTGATCAAAATAGGTATTCAATCCGGCAGGATAATACGGCGGCCAGTGTGGCAGGCCTTTTTCCCCACGCACGAGACCGTAGCGGGCCATGTTGAAGGAACCCAGCAGCAGCGGCGCGGCGCTCAGCAAAATCACCAGAATATGGTGGGCATTCTGCAACAAGGGCACGGTAGCCACAAACTCAAGACGGTTCCACAAAATGGAAATCAGCGCGAGCCCGTACGCGGTCATGATGGGCGCGAACAAAATGTGAATCTGATTCGGATGCGTGCCATCCGCCGAGACGCCGAAAATCGACATGCCCAGTGCGGCAAACAGCCACATCAGCAAAATGCACCAGCGGAACCGCGCGATAGGCACGCGCTTGAACGGATGCAGCAATGCCAGGAAAAACAACGGAGCCGCGAAGATCGAACCCAGGAAGGGCAGGATGTCCGTGCCTTGCAGAATCGTGGTGCGGATGATTTTCATGATCAGGCCATCGAGCCGCAAGTTCGAGTCATCCGACGAAAAATCCGGCACGCGCATCGCCGAGTCCTCACCGTCACCGAGACCGCTGTAAATCACCATGAACGCCGTGCCCATCACCGAGCCGCTGGCCTGGTAATTGCGGTAAAGCGGAGCCGCGCAAATGAGCGCCGCCAGGATGATGACCAGGAGAGAAACCAGTCCGCGCGGGCGGAATGCGATCGCCGCGAAGATCAGATACCCGATCAAAATCCACACGCAGATCCAGTGCGTCAGCACCAACAGGATCAGACAAAGACCGGCCAGCAGCGCGGGCGTGAGCGGCAATCGACCCTCTTGGGTGTATTCCACCGCGCGATAGGCGAAATACATGGCCGATGAAAACAAGAACAGCATCAGCATCTGCGGCAGGCCACAAAGGGAAAAATTCCACATCAGCTCACAACACAGCATCAGCAGCGCCGTCACACCGGCGATTTTCCCATCGAAAATCCGCGACAGGAGAAGATAGTTCACGCCGATCGAGAGCAGGAAAAACATGGTCGCCACCCCGGCGACGACGCGATCGAGATTGTACACCATCTCGTCTTTTTTGATTTTCCACTTCTCATTGTTGCCGGCATCGATGAACTTGAAGACAGCGGCATTGACAAACAGATTCAGCGGCGCGTGGAAGGTATCGCGGAAGTTCATGAAGCCGGCATTCGCATCCGGCGCGCGTTTGCTCTGTTCGTAGGCCACCGGGCGGATGAACTTGGTGGTGATGCCCTCGTTGCGAGCGATCTGCCGGGCGATCTGCGCCTGGTCCATCGCCTCCGCGGAGTTCAGGCCGCGGAACAGCAAAAACACATTCCCCAGGGTCAGGGTGATCATTAGCAGGAAAAAGAGAATCTTCCGCACCAGCGCGGGGGCGTCGATTTCTGAGCTCGAAGAAGTGTTGATCATATCAGTGTCCGTCGTATCCTGTTTCCTTGAGCTTCCGCTGCAGAGTGCGGCGAGAAATTCCTAACATCTCAGCGGCCAAGGTGCGATTTCCCGCAGCTTGGGTGAGTGCCTCGTTGATCGCGCGTTGCTCGAGCACATGTAAATTCAATTCAATACCGCTAGCAAGCACGATTTGATGTCCCTTGGTGGCAATTCCTTCGCTTTTCGCCACGGATTTGGGACTTTGCCGCATGAAATCCGGCAAATGCTCCACGCCGATCTGCGCGGCATTGCACATCACGACCCCGTGTTCGATGACGGTGCGCAGCTCCCGAACATTGCCGGGCCAGGGGTAGCGGCGCATGAGCTCAATGGCTTCATCGGTGAGGGTCTTGATCGGCCGTTTGTTTTCCTCGGCAAACTCCCGCAGGAATGCCGAGGCCAAAAGAACGATGTCCTCGCCACGCTCGCGCAAGGGCGGCATGTCGATCTTCACCACGTTGAGCCGGAAAAACAGGTCTTCGCGAAACTCGCCGCGGTCCACCAGCTCGCGCAAATTCTTGTTCGTCGCCGCGATGAGGCGCACGTCCACCTTGATCGGGGTGTTCGATCCCACCCGCTCGATGCTGCGTTCCGAGAGCACGCGCAGCAATTTCACCTGTGTGGCGGCATCGATCTCGCCGATTTCATCCAGGAAAATGGTGCCGCCATCCGCTTGTTCGAACCGCCCCAGGCGACGCTGTGCCGCGCCGGTGAACGAGCCTTTTTCGTGACCGAACAACTCGCTCTCCAACAGCTGCGCGGAAAGCGCGGCGCAGTGCACGATCACAAATTTCGCCGCGGGCCGACCGGACAACTGGTGGATGGTGTGCGCCACCACTTCTTTTCCCGTGCCGCTTTCTCCCTCGATCAGGACCGTGGCGCGCGTCGGCGCGACTTGCTCGATGCGCTCGATCGTTTTCGCCAGCACGGCCGACTTGCCGATGAGATTCTTGAGACTGCGTTTTTCCGCGACCACCTGCTTCAGCTCGCGATTCTCCTCTTCCAGATTGCGCGAGCGCAGGCCGCGCTTGAGAAGCATTTCCACTTCATCGAGATTGAGCGGCTTGGTGACGAAATGCCAGGCCCCGCGCCGCATCGCTTCCACGGCGGTATCCACCGAGCCATACGCGGTCATCATCACCGAGAGCGGCGGCTTGGCCAGCGCCATCGCCAGATCGAGCACCTCCATGCCATTGTCGCTGCCCAGCCGCAGATCGGTGAGCAGCACATCGATGGCCTCGTTCTGCAATACCGTGGCGGCCTCTTTTTTGTTAGAGGCGAGATACACATCAAAGTCGTTCTCCAACGCGAGCCGCAGCCCCTCGCGCGTGGGCTTTTCATCATCTACAATCAGCAAGGTCGGTTGGCGGCTCATGAGGGAATTTCAATCACGGAATCGGGTTCGGGCAAGAGCCTCGCTTTTTTCGCGGTGAGCGGCAGATACAGGGAAACGCGGGTGCCGCTGCCCTCGCGGCTTTCGATCTCCATTTCCCCGCCGTGTTCGCGAATGATGCGGCGCACGATGAGCAGGCCCAGCCCGGTGCCGCCCTCTTTCGTGCTGCGATAGGGCTCGAACATCGTGCCCATCTGCTCGGGAGAAATGCCCATGCCGTTGTCCTCGATCAGCACATGCACTTCGTAGTCGTTGCAGTTCATACAGACGCTGATGCAGCCATCGGCATCGTTGCGGATCGCCTGCGCGGCATTGCGCAGCACGTTGTGAAAGACCTGATGCATCTGCACCGGATCCAGCTCCAGCAGCGGCAGATCGGGACTGAGATCGAGCACCACGCGAATGCCGCGCGCCGAGAGCTCGGGCTCTAACAAGCGCAACACGTCGCGGCACAGCTCGCCGAGATGCAATTTTTCCCGACGCAAGGTCGAGGGCCGTATGGCTTGCAGGAACTGCTTGAGGATGGAGTCGAGGCGCTGGATTTCCTGCCGCGCCGTCGAGAGGTGCTCTTCCAGCGCCTGCCTGTCCCCCGCCGCCATTTTTTTGATTTTGCGATCGAGCAATTGCAGATGAATGCCCAGCGAGTTGAGCGGGTTGCCGATTTCATGCGCCACCCCCGCCGCCAGCAAGGTCAGCGCCCCCAGCCGCTCGGACTCGATCGTCGCCTGCGTCTGCGCGCGGTCGGAGGTCAGATCGTTGATGATCATGACAAAGCCCGAGGGCAGTTCACGATCCTGGATCGGCGCCAGATAAAAATGCAGGTAGCGCCGCTCCGGGTAAAACACTTCCATGTCGCGACTGACCACCGTGGACTGGTCCATCATCGACTGCCAATCCATGCCGCGCACCAGATCGGACAATTTTTTGCCGATCGAAAACTCGGCATCAAGGCCAAAGAACCGACTGGCCGCCGCATTGAGGAAACTCACGCGTCCGTCCACACCGATCAGGATCACGCCCTCGCGCAGCGCCTCGAACACCTGCACGAAAAAGCCCTTTTCCTTGAGCAATCGGTCCACGATCGACTGCACCACCGCCGGGTCCACGCGATCGAGTTTGGCCACCAATTTTTCCAGAAATCCTGCTTTCATCTGTCGTGATTGCCAAGTGCCCCGCGGCAGGCTAGGCTGCTCCCATGAAATCCTCCTTCACGCCGCTTTTGGTGCTGTGCAGCTTTCCGGACGAGAACACGGCGCGACAGATTGGCACACTTCTTCTCGAAAAGCAACTCGCAGCTTGCATGAGTTTCGCCATCGGTCAATCGATCTACCGTTGGCAGGGAAGCATCGAATCCGCCACCGAAGTGCTAGCCCAGATCAAGACCAGCCAGTCCCATTACCCCGCGCTGGAAACCCTGATCCGCGCGCACCACCCCTACCAGGTGCCGGAAATCATCGCTCTGCCCATCACGGAAATTTCCTCATCCTACCTCGATTGGATGAAAGAATCCCTATCTTCCTGAAATGAGATGGATGAGATGGATGAGATGGATGCCGCCCTGATTCGCCAGCCTCCGCATCCCGATCCAGAAGATCCGCTCCGAAGATTGCCGGAGGAGAAGCCATTTGCGGTCTTGTTCTCCACAATCTTTGAAAATCGCACGACTCAATTTATCGTGTATATGGCTCACAGCGCGCTGCGGGGGAAAGCTGCTGTGGGAAGAGAGTTGAAGTCGCCAAGCAGGTCCTATTCAGATCCCCCCCCCAGGGTCTCAGGAATTTTATCCTGCTTAGCGACTTCAACTCTCCAAAATATGTTTTATCTGTCTAACGCACAACTGCCGGAAAGATTTACTGCGAGCGGAGACGCCAGCGGTAGGTAACTTTCGTAAAGCGTTGTTGTGAGCAACGGGAATACAACTACATCACTTTGCAGGATCACGCATCGGGGTTTAACCCTGAAAATGAGTAAGGGTTGCCCTTACGGGCGGATGGCGCGTTACCCGATCCGTTGCAACTGCGGCAGGGGCTATTGCGCTTCCCTGTATCCTTACCTTTCCCTTTGCAGGTATGGCACGTCTCATACACCAGATCTAGGCGGCCGGATTCCACCCAAACCGTTGCCGCACGTAATAACTCAGCAGCATCCGCGAGTGCGAGCTTGTCTTTCAAATGCTCGCGATAGGTCTCCACGGTCTTGGGGCTGATTTTCAGGTGCTTGCCGATATCGATGGTGCTCAGGCCGCCACCCAGCAATTGGAATACCTGAAGTTCGCGATCCGTCAGTTTTGCCAGATCTCGCGTTCGGGAGGCGGGATCAGGGAAAATGTTCTGCAGAAGCTTGGCCGCTATGCGAGGACTGAGGTGGATATCCCCTCTCATCACGGTCTCAATGGCGATAAGCACGGCTTCGGTGGCCTCGGACTTCATCAGGTAGCCGCGGGCGCCGGCCTTCAGGGCGCGGTGGGCGTAAGTGTCTTCGTCAAACTGCGACAGGGCGATGATCCGAATTTGCGGATGCTCTCGTATCACCTCCGAAATCAGTTCGAGTCCCTCGCCATCGCCCAGGCGCAGATCCATCAGAATCACGTCGTACTGCAATTTTGCCACCGCCATCCGGGCTTCACGCACCGATCCGGCCTCGCCGCAGCAAGTCACTCCTTGCTGTTGGTTGAGCCATTGGGCGAGGCCGCTGCGAAAGAAGGGGTGGTCTTCGACGATGAGAACGCGGATTTTTTTCATTCGTTAGATTTTGGGTTTCGTGATGCGCTGAAGTCGTGATATGCTGGCAACTGACGGCACGGCAATCGAGTAGTCGGGTTATTTGGAATCCCCTCGCACGCTTGATTGAGGTACATGGATCAGAATGATGGCTTCGAAGAACGGAAAAAAGACAGGGTTCATCATAGGAACTTTACCAGGAGAAAGGTGAAGACGGCCAAAACCGCACTGACAACCCCGATTCCCACAAGCCGCGGGCTGCATTGATTGTATTCCCGGCCCTTGCATCCGTTCAGGACAAGATAACTGGTGTATAGTGAGAGTGAAGCGATGATCAAGGCGATCATGCTGGACGGAAAATTTCCAAGAGGAATGTGAAGTTTGCCCAACAACGCGCTTAACTTCAAACTGAAGACGAGCTGCAGGACGATCACGAGCGTCAAACTTGGCCCGAAAAAGCGCCATAGATCCCAGAGCGAGTTGACGGACCATGGATTTTGATACGATATTTCTTCCTGCTCCTCTCGGGATTGCGCCTCAGCTCCACCCATTATTATGTAGCTTTCGTTAAAGGATGGAGACGACGGCCTGGTTCTTACAAGTGATAGAGCGCGGATCCTAACATACTCCTCCCGGAACTCCGCGGATTTGCGGTCTAGCGAAATCAGCTTGTTGATCACAAGCTCGTCCAGAGATCCGCTTTCAAGCTCTCTGATGGCACGACGGATCGCATGCAGAGGAGGCTCCATCGGCAAGACGAAAACAGAGCTATCATTCGCGATAGGATAGACGTTTTTCCTTTCTTTCGGTGGCAACTCGATATAACCCGTAGCTTCGATGGGCTGATCGAACTCTTCTTCTGCTTCATATTGCTTGGGTCTCCCCGTGGAGCGAACTGCGCGAAATTTCTTTTTGGAATTGGAAGGCATGAGAGGGCAAGTTAGAATCAAGAAACGCGAGCAAAATTACGCCGCTGCTGAAATGCCCTTGGTGAATGACATTAGCAAAGCATAGTTGTTAGGCACGCGCCTAACATCTCACCACTTCTCAAAGTTCGCATCGGGGTTTCACCCTGAAACCGTTTAAGGTTCTCCCTTATGGAGCTGCGACGCGTTCTAACGCTTCGATCAGAAGCGGCAGATACCTTTGTTCATAGGCGTCCGGACTCCACCCATTGCGTTGCGGCACGCAACAGCGCGGGAGAATCCGCGAGGGCGAGCTTGTCCTTCAGATGCTCGCGATACGTCTCGATCGTTTTGGGGCTGAGATTGAGGTGCTTGCCGATCTCGATGGTGCTCATGCCGCCACCCAACAATTGGAATACCTGCAACTCGCGATCGGTCAGCTTTGTTAGATCAAGCGTCCGGGATGCGGGATCAGGAAAAATGTTCTGCAGGAGCCTGACCGACATTCGGGGACTGAGGTGGAGCCCCCCGCTCATCACGGTCTCGATGGCGGTGAGCACAGCCTCTGTCGCCTCGGACTTCATCAGGTAGCCGCGCGCACCGGCCTTCAGGGCGCGGTGGGCGTAGACGTCCTCGTCAAACTGCGATAGGGCGATCATCCGAATGAACGGATGCGTCTGGGTGATTTCCGCTATCAGATCGAGGCCTTCTCCGTCACCCAGGCGAAGATCCATGAGGATCACCTCGGGGCGGGAGGCCTCGACCGCCAGCCGGGCTTCACGCACCGATCCCGCCTCGCCGCAGCAAGTCACGGTTTCCTGTTGGTTAAGCCACTGGGCGAGACCGCTGCGAAAAAAGGGGTGGTCTTCGACGATCAGAACGCGAGTTTTTTTCATGGGTTGGATGATGGTTTTCCGTTTGCGGGGGCGGCAAGACAAAGAGGCAAGAGGCAGATGACGGAGGTGCTACCGGCGGAATCGGATGGCATGGTGAGGGTGCCGCCGATGTTGGCGGCGCGATGGTGCATGATGCGCAAGCCCATTCCACCGGCACACTCCGGAGTCGGACTCCAGGGTTTGCCGTCATTAGAAATTGTCATTTTCAAGCAATGCGTCTCGCGTGATACGGAAATGGTGACGAGCCGGGCCTTGCCATGCTGGATGGCGTTGCGCGTAGCCTCTTGGGCGATGCGGTAAAGTTGCATGCTTTGCTCCGAAGTGAGCGGAGGAAGCTCCGTCGCCACCTCCACCCGGCACTGAATGCGAAAGGCTGTTTCCATTTCCCTGCCAAGCTGGGATAATCCAGCCGGGAGGCCGCCGCCTTCGATATCTACCGGAGCGAGCAGGCGGGCGAAATTCCGGACCAGATCAATGCCGTCATTGACCTGCCCTACCAGTTGCTGGGCAGTGGACGCCTCGGGGATGGCGCGGCGTTCCAAAGTCTCCGCCAGCGACTTGAAACGGAACGCGATGCCGGCCAGATACGCGCCTAAATGATCGTGCAACTCATGAGCAAAACGCTCCTGTTCGTGGGAACTGATTCGCGCCACTTCTTGTTCCAGCCGAATGCGTTCGGAAACATCGCGCATGGCGGCAGCGAACAGCATGCCGTCTTCCGTTTGCACAGGGCTGAGGCTCAACTCCAATGGGAATTCCGTGCCATCCTTGCGCCTGCCGGGAAGCCGGGGTTTCTCTCGCGCCTCGAGCAAACGGCTATGCTCCATACGGCCTCCTGCCAGAAGCCTTGTGGGCAACAGAACTTCCAATGATTGCCCCTGCAGCTCCACGGAGGTCCAGCCAAACATTCGCTCGGCCTGATGATTGGCCATTTGAATAATTCCCACCGGATCTGTCATCACCAACGCGTCAGGAGCAAACTCGAACAGGTCTTGGAACTGCCGCTTCGAATGTTCTAGCTTCGCGGTGCGCTCGGCGACCCGCCGCTCCAAGGAGGCGGAGTGCTCTTGCAGGGCCTTGAGGCGCTCACGCTTCTCACGGCTTTTCTCCTCTAACGCGGCCGCCAACTCGCCCGCCCGGACTTCCAGATCCAAATTCAACGCCAGAATCCGTTGTTGATCGGCCTCTTTTTGCTTCGCGAACTGAAAGCCCTGAATGATGCTGGCATACGTCGAGAGAAGCGGTTCGATTTCCTCGACCAAGGCAAGATCGTAACCTCTCGGCCGATTGGACACGCCAACCATGGCGATCATTTCACCGCCCCGTTTGATGGGAACACCGAGGAACGAGTTCATCGGGGGATGACCAGGAGGCAGGCCGCCCCGGCGGGGGTCGGCAGCGGGCGAATTAGAAATCACCGTTTCACCTGTGACAAGGGCAGCTCCGAACAGGGTCTTGAGGTTGCGGAACTCCAAGCCCTTCGCCTTGTGTTTCTCATAAAAAGCCGACATCTCGTCGTTCCAAGAGATATTGGTGATCGCCTGGGTCTTGAGGTAAGGCTGCCCCTCATCATCGCGGAGAACCTCGGCTACAAAGCCGTATTCACTGCCCGTGAACTTCAGCAGGAGCTGGAGCAGGTCTTCGAAAGTCTCCGCTGCCTCAATCTTGCCTCTGCTGATATAGCTGGATTGTAACCTCCCCACCGCGCGGAGCAAATCGCTGGCCTGAGCAAGTTTGGACTCAGACTCCTTCAGCTCAGAAAGATCACGGATGAACGCACTGAACTGAGCCTTCCCGCCCACCATGACCTTGGCAATCGTCAACTCAACCGGGAACTCAGCCCCGTCGCGGCGCAGGGCGCTCAACTCGATCCTTCGATTCAGCACACTCACCTCGCCCGTCTCCATCAAGTGACGGTGGCCGCGTTCATGCGCCTCACGATATGACGGAGGTATGATCACTTCCGACATTTTCCTGCCGATGACTTCGCCAGCACTCCATCCGAAAATCACTTCCGCTTGAGGGTTCCAACTGATGATGAGCCCGTCCATGTCCATGGTGACCACGGCATCCAGTGCAGAGTCGATGATCTGCTCGGTGCGCTCGTTGCTCTCCCGCAACGCCTCGGAGCTCTGGATCAACTTGATATGCTCCCTGCGAGATTCCATCTGCCGCATGACCTGGCGCGCCAGGCGCAAGAGCCCGTCCCGCTGCTCCACGGTAAGCTGGCGGGGCTCTTGATCAATCACGCAAAGCGTGCCGATTCGATATCCATCCGGGGTAGTGAGAGGAGCCCCGGCGTAGAAGCGAACATATGGCTCCCCGGTGACCAGCGGGTTGGCGCAAAAGCGTTCATCCAGACGCGCATCGGGAATTTCCAACAATCCCGATCCTTGGATGGCATGCTGGCAGATCGATATGCTGCGGTCGGTCTCACAAACTTCGACACCCACCCGACTTTTGAACCACTGACGCGATTCATCCACCAGCGAGATGAGGGCGATGGGTGTCTGGCAAATCAGTGATGCGAGTCGCGTGAAATCATCGAACTCCGGCTCCGGCGGTGTATCGAAGATGCCATAGCGCTCGAGCGCCGCGAGGCGGTTCCGTTCATTGATGGATTCGGTTTTTTTCACAAATTACTAGCAGTATGGACGATGGCATAGCCACCGGCGGCGAAGTTGGCGTTATTCTCGAAAGATTGCATCCGATCCTTGTCTATGCCATGTTTAGTAGTAGCATCATCGCTCCAATTCTGAAAGAGGCAGAATTTTGGAATGTCGGAATGTGGATGCCGCCATAGTTCGGCAAGTGATGAGTGGATGTTATTCATGATAGCCTGAATCAGAAATAATTGGATCGTGCTTATTAATGCGCCATCTAGGCAAGCGAGCAAGCGCTATTTTTAAAATGCGTTTAAGGTGTATGACAAAATACAAAACGCATTGAGCCTGCAATGCGCATTGCGCCACGTAGAATAACCTCGGGAGAAAAGTCGAATCTGGGAGCATGGGCGAAACGAGCAAGGCCATATTGACCCATTGTCGGCAGCAGCATCCGCTAATGCGCGTGATCCGCTGGCACGTTTTCGCCCGCCCAGAGACGTTTCTGCGTCCAGGCTTGTGCGGGGGCGGTCCAGAAGGGATCATCCGCCGCCAGACCCAGATGCAGCAGGCCGTTGAGGCAAAGATACAGACTACCCGTGGAAATGTACTTCTCGCGCACCGCCGGTTGATTCCCCACCACACCCACACGCAGCCAGCCATTTTCGTCAAAGGTGCCGGGGGCCTCGATCATGCGACGCACCACGGCTATCATCGCGCCGCGCGCCGCTGCGGGTGGCACGGAGGCCGGTAGTTCCCGCCGCAGGGCCATCAGTGACAAGGTTTGAAACGCGCCAAACCGATAGGAGCTCGAGCGACCGATCACGGGAAAGGTGCCCTCCGGCGAAATGAGCCGCTCCTGCACCTCGGCGTAGCGCTGAGCCCGGGCGAGGATCTTCGGCAACGCTGCCGCCAGCGGCGATTTTTTTTCCCGGCACACCTCCAGCACCGCGATCAACGCCGGCTGAATGACGAAGCTATTGTAGTAGTCCCAGTGATACTGCGGCCCGTCGCCATAGGTGCCATCGCCCACATACCACTCCTCGTGTTTTTCCAGCGCCCGCTCGATGCGCGCCATTTCCACCTGATCGGAAAATTTCCACAATGCGGCCTCGACCAGGGCGGAGAACAACAGCCAGTTATTCTCGCCGGGCTTGATCGGGCGTGTCTCGCGCAGGCAGTGGATGAGATGCTCGCGCTGCACGGTCGTCAGCGGCTCCCACAGTTGCTTCGGCGCGCGCAGCAGAGCCAGCGAAAGAAATGCCGCATCCACCAAGGGCTGCCCGCCGCGCGAAAAATTCATGCGGTCCGGCGACTGCGGATCGGTCGCGTTCCCCATGGCTTTCACCGCCCAGTCAGCATACTGCGCGCGCAATTTCCCCTCGGCCGAATCCTCCTCTCCCAGTGCCAGCCAGGGCGCGATGCCCGATAGCGTGCGCCCAAAAGCCTCCAGATGCGTATAGTCGCGGCGCGACTCTTCCCCAGGTCCGAGCGGCATTTCCTCACGCAATTTTCCCTCCGCCAGAGAACGCATCACCGGCCTCGCCACGCGATCGAGCACTTGCAGGGAATACTCCCGATCCGATAACTCCGCAGCTGACGCGCAGGTCAAAAAAATCCCACCGAGCCACAGCATCGCATATTTCATCATACCTGGAATACGGCGACTATTGCCGAAAAATGTCAGGGCTTGTGCTCGATGCGGAATCGATACTGCCCGCTGCTAACCTTGAAACGATGCGCGCCTGACTGATCCGGCAGGCTGCCCACGCCTTCGGCCTCGGCGATGGCCTTGCCCGACTCCGTGACGACATCGCCGGCTTTTTTCGGCAGTTCGATGATGGCGGTGGTATCGGGCGGAATGACGATTTCAAATTCCGAACGCGCGGCACCGATGTTCCAGTTCGATTCAATCATGCCGCGGATCGAACGGTACGAGCATTTGACCCAGGTCACATCGCCCACGGGTTGCGGCCGAATCAGCAACTGATTGGCCCCGACCGCGCCATCCATCACCTGAATGCCGCCGAGGTGGCGATAGAACCACGCGGAGATCGAGCCAAACATCGGGTGGTTGTGGGAAAAGGTATTGTCACTCTGCTTCCACGTTTCCCACAAGGTGGTGGCGCCATTTTCCAGCATGTGGCCCCACGAGGGAAACTTCGTGCGGTTCGCCAAAGCAAAGGCCAGGTCATGACGTCCACGCTGCGAGAGCTGCTCTAACAAAAATCGTGTGCCGAAAATCCCGGTGGTGAGCGAGGGACCATCCGGCTGCGCCATCACATCGGCGACCAAACGGTCAAATGCCGCCTTGCGATCCGATTCCGCCAGGGACCCGAAGCCCAGGGCTAACAACTGTTCCGACTGTGTGCCCCCCCCCACGTTGCCTGTCTTCGCATCGAAGTATTCCTTTTGCCAGGCGACTGCGGACTCCGTGGCCATTTCCTCGAAACGCACGGCGTCTTTTTCCTGCGCCAGGATCCGGCACAGCCTTGCCATGCGGCGGGCTGTATCGATGAACATCGGCGTGGTCACCGGTGCGCCGCCCAGACGCTTGAACGCCTCATGATCGCCGAGGCCATAGGTGACCAGACCGTTTTTGCGTTTGCCGGCCTCCAGCTCAAACCAACGGATCGCGGCAGGGAGCTGCTCGCGGATCAGTGAAACATCGCCGTAATGCTGGAAGTGTTGCTCTAACAAAAGTGGATGCGCCATGGCCCAGCCGACACCGCAGTACTGCACGCCCACGAAAGGCGCCGTGTCGGTGAAGTTGCCATCCGGACGCGCGCCATCCGCCCAGTCGCGGATCGTTTTGGCATAAAATCCGGACATGTCATAGTTCATCATGTACGCCTCGCTGGTGACGGCGATGTCTCCCCCGTAGCCGAAACGCTCGCGGTGCGGGCAGTCCGATTGCACACTGATCACATTGTTGACGAAGGTATTGCGTGTGATCTTCTGGATGCGATTCAACAATTCGTTCGAGCAGGAAAAGGACCCCGCATCAGGCAAGGCGGAGTGCAGGCGGATGCCGCGGATCGTTTCTACTTTCGGCGTTTCTGTTAGCCCGCTGATTTCCATGTAACGAAACGCGTGAAACGTGAAATCAGGCCGATAGGTTTCCTTGCCGCCACGAGCGATGCAAACGTCCTGCTGCCAGGCGATCGCAGGCGCGCCGGGTCCGCCGATGGGATTTTCCTCCCCTTTGTCATTCTTGCGCAGGCCTTTGATTTGTCCGCAGACGCTGGTCAGGGGATTGAGCGTGCCATCGGCGTTGAGAATTTCGCCGAAGCGCAAGGTGATCTTCGTACCTGCGGGGACATTCAGATCGATGGCGGGAACGCCGGTGAAGTTCACGCCGAAATCGACGATGTGCAGGCCCTCCTTGAGCGTCTTCACGCTGGCAGCGGGAAACGTTTCGATCTCGCGCACGGGCGGCATGTCGAGCAAGGGCTTGAGCGGTTCCAGGGTCGCATCGCTCACCCTAACGGATTTCCACGATGCGGCATCGAAGCCGGGCTTGTCCCAGCCATCGGGCGCGAGCCGGGCATCGCGTTCTTCGCCGAGATAAACACTATTGCGGGTGGTCGGCCCCGCGGCCACCTGCCAATCCGGACCCGTCGTGATAGTCGTCTGACTGCCATCCGCGTGATCGATCACCAGACAAGCGATCGCGCGCGGGCGGCCCACCGCCATACTGCCGCGGATGTTCCGATGCCCCCACATGCGCAGCGGCAGCGGATTGAACCAACCATTGCCAAGCGCCAGACCGATGCACTGTTTTCCCTCGCCGAGAGCCGCCGTGACATCGTGGGTGCGGAATAAAATGCGTTTGTCAAAAGCGGTCCACGGCGGATCCAGCGGCGCATCGGCGAGGCGCTTGCCATTGAGACTGGGCAGCACGTAGCCGGGGCCCGCCACGTGCAGGCGCGCGCGGGTGATCGGTTTGGTAATGGCAAACTCCTTGCGCATCAGCGGCGCGGGATCGGGCAGGTAAAAGTCCTTGTCTTCGGCGGGATTGTCGCGGCCGTCATCGATCCATTTCGCACCGCGCCAGTCGGCAGGCGTCATCGGCGCGATTTCCATCACTGCCGTCTCACTCCACGCAGAAACCTGATCCGCATCATCCCAGCAGCGCACTTTCCAAAAGTAGCGTTTGCCAGCCATGAGCGGCTTGCCACTATAAACGATCCACGGCGAACCATCGGCAGCCTTTTTTCCCGTATCCGCGAGGTCGCCCTGATCCTTGGCTAACATCTCCGCGCTACTCGCCACCATGAGCTGCCATGCCGACTGCGCCTGCGTGCGCGCATCCGACTCGACCCTCCACGTGAGACGCGGCGTTGCGGATGCCGCCAAAATTTCCGTGCGTCCATCCACGCGCAGATCACAAGGAGTCAGCGCCGCCTGCATTACGGAGGAAAAAACGGCAACCGCTGTCATGCCCATCGCCAGCTTCCTGTTCACGCCTAAAGAACGTTTCATGGAAGGGTGATAGCAAGTGGGCGCTCGTTGACAAGTCGAATGCGTCACGAGCCGGTGATTTCATCACCCTCAGGAATCACCCTTGGCTTTTTTGCGCTGCTTTTGTTTTGGCGTTGCGGCGGGGTTCTTCTTCTCCGGCTCACCGCCGAATTGTTTCCAATAGAGAACGTGCATGGGGTTCTGCGCCGGGCCATCGAGATTCTCATTCACCAGCAAGGGTTGCACGTCCGTCCACCATTGCTCATAGGCAGCGCGCAATTGCGCGGCGACCTCCGGATGCTTGTCGATAACATTCGTTTTTTCCGCCGGGTCAGCCTTGAGATCAAAAAGCTCCTGATTGTTCACCAGCGTGAATCGCGCGTTCTGGATGGACATTTTCTGATACTTTCCTTTCTCCGCTTGTCCGCGCTCCCAACGTCCCACGTGATGAACGAGCATGCGGTCCGGCCATGGGCTGGCGGGCGCTTTCAGCAAGGGCAGCAAACTTTTGCCCTCGACCTGGGTTTTCGCCGACTCCGGCACCCTGCCGCCGGTGATCTCGGCAAGTGTCGGAAAAAGATCCAGATGAGCGGCCAGCGCGGCGCACTCGCCACCCGCGGGAATCCCACCCGCGGGCCAACGGAAAAAACACGGCACCCGCGTGCCGCCCTGGTAGGATGTGCCCTTGGTGCCGCGCATCCCCGCATCGAACAACTTGATACCCGCGGTGCCGCCATTGTCGCTGCCGAGATAGATCACCAAGGTGTTTTCTTCCATCTCCCATTCCTTGAGCTTTTGCAGCACTTTGCCGAAGTTGCTATCGACATTTTCGATCATGCCGAAAAATTTCGCCATATCGGCATCCACACCCGGCTTGCCGAGATAATCTTCGTAATACTCCTTCGGCAGCACATGCGGCGTGTGCGCGGCATTCAGGGAAATGAAAGCAAAAAACGGCTGCTTGCCCTTGCGCTTCTCGTCCATCCATTTCATGGCCTGGGAGAAAAACAAATCGGTGCAGTAGCCGGTGGTTTTTTCGAACTTGCCATTGTGCCAGATCGCGGGATTGATGTTGGTGTTTCCAGGGGCATCGCCACAAGAACCGGGGTAGCTCTGACCGATACCGCCCGCACCATGGGTGTAGACTTCATCGAAGCCGCGGTTTTCCGGTCGGTACTCTTCTTCATCGCCCAGATGCCATTTGCCGAAGATACCGCTGGTGTAGCCCGCGGTCTTGAGCATTTGCGGCAAGGTGAATGTTTTCAGGCTCAGGCGCTCGCGTTCAAAAATGGTATGCGTGACGCCGTTCTTGAATTCATGCCGACCGCTCATCAAGGCCGATCGTGTGGGCGCGCAGGTGGGGCTCACATGAAACTGGGTGAACAGCAGACTTTGTTTGCGAAACGCATCCACCGATGGCGTGCGCATGATGGGATTGCCCAGGCACGCGTAGTCCCCGTAGCCGACATCGTCGGGCATCACCAGAATGATGTTAGGCTTGGTGGCGGCCTGGGACTGCGGCAGCAGAGCAAGCAAGGCGATGAACAAAAGCATCGTCGGTTTCATGAGGGTATTTTTGCGGGACATGACTAAGGGTAATACGGGAACATCTCTGTGATCATTACAAGTATCGGAACGCGCTCACTCATTTGGATAGCTCCAGCTTCTGCCCATCGGCGAGCAGGCGCGGTTTCAGGTCCTGGTACTTCACATCCTGAATCGCAATGCCCTGTTCGATCGCGATCACTCCCGCGGTGACGGCGCTCTGCGCGAGACACATGAAGACCGGCTCCATGCGGATCGATCCGAAGGCGATGTGCGATGCCGACACGCAAAACGTCACATACAAATTCTCGCAATCCTGCTTGCGCGGCACGACCGCACCGTAGTCGATGCGATACGGGCCACGGATGCGCGACTGCACGTCGCCTTCGTTTTGCACGTCGCCTTTTTCCGTGACGTAGCGCTGCACATGGTGCGAGTCCATCGTGTAGGCTCCCATACCGATCGAGCGCGCGACCTCTTTTTTGTTAGATACAACATCCTGAGTCACCAAATAGTCCCCGATCATGCGCCGCGCCTCGCGCACATACAAGGCATGGGCCCAGTGCTCATTTTCCACAAACTCATCCTTCGGCAATCCCCATGGCTCATGCGCCTTGCGAATGGCCTCCGGCACGCGCGGGTGATGCTGCAAGGTCCACAACAATCCCATCTGCCACTTCTTGTGCGCGGCGGCGATTTTTTCGCGCGTGGCGTAGTCGGCCTCGGGATACGAGTAGTTTTCTCCGATCAGGTCGGTGGAGGCGCCCGAGTCGTTGTTCGAGTCCGTCTTGCGATTCGGCAAGGCGCTGAATTTCATGAATCGGTTTTTTTGCCCGGCTTCGATCGAGCGAAAGACGATCTCGTAGGCTTTCTCATCATAGCCTTCCGGCTTGGTGATCGCGATGCGGTTCTCCGGATGATTCGTCAAGCACATGCGATAGCAAAAGGCCTGGAGTTTTTTATCGCCGTCGCCCTTCGCACCGCCGAGATCGGCATTGACTCCGGGCAGCAGGCCGCTTTGCGGATTTTTCGGCACAATGTAGGGATCAATCCCACGCGGCAATTGATTGCCCGGATGCCCGGGCTGGATGCCGTTTTCCGACTCGCCATACCGCGAAGCCGCCTCTCGACCCATCGTGTATGTCACCCCGGCCGCCGCCATCAGGTCGCCCTCATACGTGGCATCCATGAACACTTTCGCTTCGATGACGTGCCCGTCAAGAGTGCGCATGGACACCAGCGACGCGCCCTGTTTCACCACGCCCTGCTTGCTGCGATCCAGTTTGCCGTGAATCACACGGATGTCATGCTCGCGGATCCACTGATCGTAAATCGCCGATGCCACCGAAGGCTCGAAAAGCGACATGGTCTTTTCCTTGTGGTTCATCGCCGGACCGCCCTGACCTTTGTTCGCAAACGTTTCTTTTCCCTGCCATTTCCATGCCTCGTCTTTTTGATAATGCTGATAGACTTTCTGAAAAAACTCCGCGCTCAAGCCACCGAGAATGCGCTCATCGCCGATATCGGTGAAGCCCAAGCCGCCACTGGTCATGCCGCCCAAAAAGCGATCGGGCGATACGATGACGACCGTGCGTTTCATACGCTTGGCCTGCACCGCTGCCGCCACCGCACCGGAAGTTCCGCCATAAATGCAGAAATCCACTTTTGTCGTCTCCGCCGACAGCAGCAGCGTGCTGCCACATACGAAACTGATGGTATTGGTTATAAAACGAGAAAGCGGATTCATGGGAAGATTCATCAAGGGTTGATGCTGATAACAATCCCAAAACTACGCGGCACCGGGCGACAGACTTTCGTCGATTTTCCCGCGACTCCGTGGCGACAGCATGCGCGTGCCGTATTTTCAAGAAATAGCCATTGCAATGATTTTCCGATTTGGCAACAATGGCTCCGAAAAAGAACCCATTCTTATTTGATGCCATGCTCATGAGGAAACCCAAAACTTCACCATGATCGAACAGCAACCTGTCACCGAATGAAATTTCTCGCCGCTCTCTTCGCCTTGATAGGAATTGCGTTCGCCCCTGCGGCCGAACGCCCGCCGAACGTGATCATCATTTTCACCGATGACCACGGTTACGCCGACCTCTCCTGCATGGGCACCGAACCGGATGTGAAAACCCCGCACCTCGATCGTTTGGCAGCGGAAGGCGTGCGTTTCACCGATGGCTACATCACCGCTCCCCAATGCTGTCCTTCCCGCGCCGGGCTTCTCACAGGCCGCGACCAAAACCGTTTCGGTCACATCAGCAATGGCAACGGCCCCTTACCCGCCGGGGAAATCACTCTCGCCAACCGCTTCACCACAGCCGGTTACATCACCGGCATGGTCGGCAAGTGGCACCTGGATCCGAATCACAGCGACACCGCTTTTCTCACAAAAAATCACATCACCACCAAAACCATCCCACCCGCTCTTGCCGCGCCTTATCAACCCCAAGCCCGCGGATTCCAGGAAACCTTCTGCGGCCAACTCAACAGCTACTCCGCCACCTACGACCTCAAGGGCAACCGTTTCCCGAAACCACGCAATGTCCGCACCGAGGGCGACCGGATCGACCGTCAGTCCGATGCCGCCCTGCGCTTCATCGACCTCCATCAGGATAAACCCTTCTTTCTCTACCTCGCCTACTTCGCGCCGCACGTGCCACTCGCCTCGTCCAAAAAATACCTCGACCGTTTCCCCGGCACCATGCCCGAGCGACGCCGCCACGCGCTCGCGATGATCTCCGCCGTGGATGAGGGCGTGGGACAAATCATGAAAAAACTCGTCGAGCACGGCATCGATGAAAACACACTCATCGTCTTCATGGGCGACAACGGTGCACCGCTCAAGCTCACCATGACCGATGACCCGGTCCACCTCGATGGAGCCTACTGGAACGGCTCCAAAAACACGCCGCTCAATGGCGAAAAAGGCATGCTCGCCGAAGGCGGCATCCGCGTGCCCTGCCTGATGCGCTGGAAGGGTACCATCCCCGCCGGACAAATCAACAAAACGCCCGTCACCTCGCTCGATGCCGCCGCCACCGCCGTCGCCGCCGCTGGCATCGCACGACCTGACAATTTCGACGGCGCCGATCTCCTGCCCATGCTCGCCAAAGGCACCGCACTACCCGCTCGCACCCTGCACTGGCGATTCTGGAACCAAGCCGCCGCCCGCGAAGGCGATTGGAAATTGCTCATGCTCGGCAACAGCCAAACCTACCTCTTCAACCTCGCCCAAGACAAAGAGGAAAAGAATAATCTGTTAGAAAAAAATCCCGAGATCGCCCAGCGCCTCGAAAAAAGTCTCACCGCCTGGGCCACCGAGCTCAAGCCCGCGGGGCTTCCCACCGGCACTGGCAACGCCCAAGAAAAAGCCTTCTACCAACACTACTTCCAACCCTAACGTGGCGCAGGCGTCCCGCCTGCAAGCCCCTCAATAACACAACCCATGAAAACACTACTCGCGCTCTTCCTCACCTGCCTCCTCGTCCAGGCGCACACCACCGTCGATCTCAAGGTCGCCCACCGAACCACACCCCTCGGCGTCGATGACTCACAACCGACATTCTCCTGGCGCATCGAAGGCGATGAAAAAAATCTCACCCAATCCACCTATCAAATCCTCGTCGCCACCCGCGCGGATTTGTTAGATTCTAGCAAAGCCGACCTCTGGGACAGCGGCGAAGTGAAATCGGCGAACCCCAGCATCAACTATGCCGGCAAGCCTCTCCCCTCTTCCACCTGGGTGCACTGGAAAGTCCGCACCTGGTCAGGCAACAAGCCCTCCGCATGGTCCGCACCACAGCAATTCCTCACCGCCCTCATCGGCAAACAACCCACCCAACCCTACATCTCTTTCAAAGACACCACCCCCTTCCACAAAGAACGCAACAAACTCCATCTCCCGCCCGCCCGCTACTACCGCAGCACCTTCACGCCGGAGAAAAAAATCGTCAGCGCCATTGCCCACGCAACCGCTCTCGGCATCTACGAACTCCACATCAACGGCAAGCGCGTCGGCGATTCCTACTTCGCGCCCGGTTGGACCGATTACCGCCAACGCGCCTACTACAACACTTACGATATCACCTCGTATCTCACTGAAAAACAAAACGCCATCGGAGCCATCGTCGCCGATGGTTGGTATGCGGGCTACGTCGGCTACGGCAAACTCGTCGGCTATGGTCCCCACAAAACGGGTCGCAATATTTACGGCAAGACTCCCGCGCTGCTGGTGGAGATTCACGTGAAGTACGATGATGGTAGTAGTAAAATCATCGGCACCGATCCGACCTGGAAAACCGCCAACGGTCCCGAGCTCGAAGCCGATTTCCTCATGGGCGAAGCCTACGATGCCCGCAAGGAAATGCCCGGCTGGGCCACCGCATCCTTCGATGATTCGTCATGGGAAAACGCGATCTTCGCCAAAGCCAACGGCTCCCACATCGAACCGTTCGCGGATGCCTTCATCAAAAATGAAAAGCGTGAGTTCGGCTTCGTGCGACCTCCCCTCTTCGAAGCGTATCCTGCACAGCCCGTGCGCGTCATCCAGGAGCTACCAGCCAAATCCGTGAAATCCATCAAACCCAACACCTGGATTTTCGATCTCGGCCAAAACTTCGCCGGCAACATCCGTCTCAAGGTCAAGGCCAAGGCCGGAGAAACCTTCGTCATGCGCTACGCCGAAATGCTCCACCCCGATGGCCGCATCATGACCGAAAACCTCCGCCAGGCCCGCGCCACCGATACCTACATCGCCAAGGGCGACCCCAAGGGCGAAACATGGACGCCACGCTTCACTTTCCACGGCTTCCAATACGTCGAAATCACTGGCTTCGCCACCGAGCCACCGCTCGATACTGTCACTGGTCTCGTCATGCATAGCGACACCAAACTCGCCTCCGGCTTCGAGTGCAACGATCCCATTGTGAACAAAGTGTTTCAAAACGCCGTCTGGACCCAGCGCGCGAACTGGATCGAGCTTCCCACCGATTGCCCGCAGCGCGATGAACGGCTCGGCTGGACCGGCGACGCCCAGATCTACGCCGCTTCCGCCGCCATCCACGCCGACGTCGCCGCCTTTTTCCGCAAGTGGCTGCGCGAGCTGAACGAAGCCGTCACCAAGGAAGGCTACTACCCGTCCTACGCGCCGTATTGTTTCGGCCACGGCGGCGGCATCCACGGCACCGCTTGGTCGGATGCCGGAATCATCGTGCCCCACGCCTTGTGGAAAGCCACGGGTGATGCCTCGTTTTTCACCGCTCACTGGAAAAACATGACGCGTTTTATGGAAGCCCGGAAAGCCCACGATCCCGAGCTCAAGGGAAAAGCCTTCGGCGCTCCCTGGGGTGACTGGCTCAACCTCAACGACCCCACGCCGCATCCGTATGTCGAGCTCGCCTACTTCACCAAAACCGCGCAGATGATGGCGGAAATGGCCGACGCCCAGGGCCTGACCGATCAGGCGAAAACATACCGCACCTGGACGGACACCATGCGCAAGAATTTCCGCACGCAATTTCTCCAGCCCGATGGCAGCATCAAACCCGAGTCCCAATCCGCCTACGTGCTCGCCCTCGATTGCGGCCTGCTCACCGATTCCGCTGAACGCAAAAAAGCCGGCGACCGCCTCGCCGCGCTCATCCGTTCCAAAGCGAATCCCAAAAACACCGGCATGACCACCGGTTTCCTCGGCACCAAGCCCTTGCTGCCCATGCTCACCGATACCGGAAACCTCGATCTCGCCGTTTCCATGCTGCAATCGCGTCAGTATCCCTCCTGGGGCTACGAAGTGAAAAACGGCGCCACCACCATCTGGGAGCGTTGGAATTCCTACACCGAGGAACACGGCTTCGGCGGTGCCGATGGCAAGATGAATGCCGCGATGAATTCGTTTTCCCACTACGCTTTCGGTGCCGTCACCGAATGGATGATGACGAGCCTGGCGGGCATCGCGCCGATGGAACCCGGCTACTCTAAAATCCGTCTGCACCCGCACTTCCCCTCCGCGAATGCCACCAAAGAAACCGACACCATTTCGTGGATCAAAGCCCACCACGATTCCCCGCACGGCCGCATCTCCATCCACTGGAAGCGCCAGGATGACGGGTCGCTCCTCTACGAAGCCACCATCCCCCCAAACACCACCGCCGAGCTAACCCTGCCAAAAACCTCCCCTTGGGGCAAAGGCGTCACCACCCTGATCACGCAAACTCTCCCGAGCGGCTCGCACAAGATCATCGTGAAATGATCCGTTAGGCTTTCTCGCTCGCCAATGACTGCAGCGAACAGACGCGATCACCTCGAAGGCCGCATCAGATACGGCCAGCTCAAACTTTTCCGCGCCTTTCAGCACCGGGAATCGCAAGCGAGCCGCTAGACCAGGGCTTTGCTCACTTGCCCCCGAGCAATTCGACCATCGCCTTGCCCATGCCTTCTCCTACGTTCATGTAGGTTTCGGCATCTCCACCGTAGTGACTGTTGCCACTGCCCTTGGAGACAGGCTTCGAGAAGAAAACCGTAGCCTTATCTTTGAATTCCGCGCTTTCCGCGAAGGCAAACATCTTTTGGGCGAGAGGTGCGCTTTTGTCGTGTTCCCCCAATGTGGCGCACACAAACTTAGCGTTGGGTGCATTGAAGTCTTTTTTCAGGTCGTTGAAGAGAAATGCCAGGTTCTTGTCGTAGGTCTCCACGTTCCCCTTGGCTGGATCGGCTTCCCCCTGCCACCAGAAAAATCCCGCGACTTCGAATTTCGTGGCTTCAGGATAATATTTGGCCAACTCTTTGAGCGCGTTTTGCGCAGCACCCACGTCCTGGTCATACTGCAGGCCTGCATACCAGCCACCATTTTTTGCTTTGACCTCTTCACTGACTTTCCGATCTCCGCTCTCCGAGGTCCCTTGGTAGGATTGACCGTCTTTTCCCGTGCCCACCGCGCTGGGTGGCAACAAGTCCCAGCCCAAAGCGCGATTGCCGACGCACGATTTCAACAACATGACAGGGGCGTCAATGGCGTGGCCGAGATAATTTCCGATGCCGACTTCCGGGCCAAATTTCCCGCTGCCATTGCCGTTTTCCGCGGTCAACCAATCATTGTATTTCAGTTGCGCCATGCAGAAAAAGACATTGCGCACATCCTTCCGCACGTTCCAGTTTCCAGAATCATCGACCACGTATGGATATTTTTCAGCAGCCACCCCCTTCAATTGACCTGCATTCCCGAAGCCCAGCATGTTGGATTGCCCCATCATGATGAACACCTGCACCGGCTTGCTCATGTCGGCCTCTTTGCCATCGGGGTCCGGCAACACGTCGGGAAGCGCCTTGACGCTGGTGGCGCTTGCCGCTTTATCCGCGGGGAACTTGCCCTGCTCTTTGAGAAAAGCGATGTCGGCCGCAGAAAGCTTGTCCTGGGTAAAGCTCAGGCTCTTGCCGTTCGCCAAAATGACAGTCAGCGCGCCTTTTTCAGGATCATAGGTTTTCAGCTCACCTTCAAAGGTGCGCACACCATCGGAACTGGTCCACGTGCGGGCTTGTGCGGCGGCATTGCCAAAAAACAAAAAGGCAAACGCGGTGGCGGTGGATAGCAGACGACTGTATTTCATGGTGCTGAGGATGGGAACTATAGCAAGATACGGTTCGTGGGACTATGTTCTATCTGCCATTTTGCATGAGGCGCCCTAAAATCCGCGCTCCCTTTTATTGCGTTTTTTTGGCGGGGCGCGGGATCTGGGAGAGCTCCACGATCTGTTTGGCGGCGATGAGTTTTTCTTTCAGCGCGGCATAGTCGACTTTCTGCACGGAAACGTTTTTTTCGATGGCGAGGCTGGCGGCGATGGCCGCGCTTTGCGAGAGCGCCATGAATACCGGCTCCATGCGGATCGAGCCGTGGGCGACGTGGGAGGTGGACAAGGTGATCGGAGCAAAAAGGTTTTCGCATTCGCTCTCTTTCGGCATGATGGAGCGATAGGAAATGCCATACGGTCTCGGTGGCACGCGCCAGATGACGCCTTCGTTCTGGACGGTTCCTTTGTCGGTGACGATGTGCTGGACACAGTGCGAGTCCATGCCGAAGGAGCCGAGCGCGACGGGATCGGGCGCGGATTTTTTGCCTTCGCAATCGTGCTGGGTCATGACGTAGTCGCTGACCATCCGGCGTGCCTCGCGGATATAGATCATCCACGGCCAGCCGCCGTTGTCGGTGAATTCATCTTTGGGCAAACCATACGCGGCGCTTTTTTTGCGGATTTCTTCCGGCACGCGCGGGCTGTGCGCCATGGTCCAGAGAAAGCCGCGGATGTAGGTTTGATGCTGTTTTTCAATCTCACGGCGGCGTTCGTAGGAAGCCTCGGGGTATTCGTAGTTGGCACCCGGATGATCGGAACCGACGGCATGCATGTTGTTCCAATCGACTTTGGAGCCCGCGCCCTCGAGTGGCTCGATGAGAGCCGGCATGCGCCTGTCCCCCGCTTCAAAATTTCTCAGCAAAAGCTCGTGATCGATCTCCTTGTAGCCCTCGGGCTTTTCGATGGGGATGTGCAGTTTCGGGTCGGTGGTGAGGCAGACGCGGTAGTTGAAGGCCTGGATTTTTGTATCACCCTGCCCGTTGGTCAGTCCGTCGATTTTCACGATATATGGCAACAAGCCGCTGTTAGGGTCGCCCGGCTTGATGTAGGGATCCACGTCTTTGGTGAAGTGGTCCTTGTCCTTTTGGGTGTAATGCACACGCGGATTGGTATCACCGCGCCGCACTCCCGCCATGTCTTCACCATACTGGCTCTCCGCTTCGCGTCCGACGGTATAGGTCACGCCTGCCGCCGCCATCAGATCGCCAACGTAGGTGGCATCGATGAACATTTTGCCGCGATAGGTTTTGCCGCTGAGGGTGGTGATGGACTCGATGCGCTTGCCGTTCATCTTCACACCCTTTTCACGATCCAGCAATTCGTTGTAGACGACCGTGACTCCGGCATCGGCGATCATTTTCTGGAACACCTTGTGGCCGACGTGCGGCTCGAAGCTGCGGACGAAATCTTTGCCATAGGCCGCCGCCACACCGTCATAAAATTCCGAGGCGACACCGCCGAAGGTATTGCGCCTGCCAAGGAAATCCGTAGCTCCAAGGCCACTGGCACTCATGCCGCCGGGGAAAGAGACGGGGTTGACGAGGATCACCGAGTGACCGCGGCGTTTCGCATCGATGGCGGCCGTGACCGCGCCCGAGGAGTCGCCATAGACGACGATGTCGTAAAGTGGCGCTTCGTCCGCACGCAGCGTTTGAGCAAAAAGCGTCAACGACACCAACAAGGCGGCCGTGAAATGAGAAAAAGATTTTGATATCATGCGAGCAAAAACTCTTTAATCGGACCGAGTTGGTCGAACTTGAGGCCGGGATCGAGGTCGCCGAAGTGCTTGATCGGATTGCCGTAGGCGTTGAGCAGGGTGGTGTAGAAATTGCCCAGCGTCTTGTGCCCTTCCTTGCCCCAATACGGCAGGCGGATGTAGCGGTTGCCCAGGTTCATCTTGCTGTTGCGACCCGACATGACCACGAAAGGAAACTCAAGGCCATGGCTGTGATGTGTTTCACCGGAGTCGGGGAAGTAGAAGATCATCGTGTTGTCAAACATCGTGCCATCGCCTTCCGGCACGCTCTTGAGGCGGGTGACGATGCGATTCATCAGTTCCATGTGGTGGTTCTCGGTGCGCTTGCGGATTTCCTCGGCGCTGAGGTTTTTCACGGGCTTGCCGTGGCCGATGTCGTGCATGTTGACCTTTTCGCCCTCGATGCCGGGGATGCCGGTGTAGTGGTGGCCGAGCTCATCGACAGTGAAAGCGACGACGTTGGTGAGACCGGAGATCAAGGCGGAGAGCAGGACCTCGGTGTGACCGACCTGACGCGTGTAGGTGTCCATGTCGTTCGAGAGATACTTGCTTTCCAGCTTGGGCACGTGCTTGCGCACGACATCGGCCATCTGGTCGATCTTGCGATCACGCTCGCGGATCTCATCGATGGAGCTGGCATAATTGCCGATTTTCTTTTTCTCGATGCCGGCGAGGTGACGGGCGAGTTCCGTTTGATTGCCTGCGGCGAACTCCAACACTTTCCGTTCGAGCTGATAACGAACCTGATCGTTTTTATCAGCGGAAACGGATTTGAAAATTTCATCCACGGCGATGCCAGGACCGCCGAAGGCGTAGTTCGGTTGCTGCGGACCGCGGGCGGAGAAGCCCTTGGCGATGCCGTCTAGACCACCGCGCGCATTGCCGCCATCGGTGGGGAAACAGGCGAGCTCGATGTGCTCCATCGGCGACGGGAAAAGCTTCGCCAGTTCGAAATCGACGGTGGCCCATTTGATCGAGCTGAGGCGTTCGTTCGCCTTGTAGACACCGAGCGATGAACACCAGGAGTGGTGGCCGGTGGTGCACATTTTTCCGGAAAGGCCCTGGACGATGGTGAGGTGGTCCTTGTGTGCCTCCAGCGGGCTCATCCACTCCGGCAGGCTGTGTTTGGAGAGATCCACCTCGTAGGGCAGATTTTGTTTTTCCTTGTCCAATTCCTCCTTGCCGAGGGTGGGAGGCACGAGGACTTTGGGGAAAAGACCGTTGCCGCGATGCATGAAGATGAAACGCATCGGCGGGCGGGCGGAAGATCCGATCAACGGCGTGGCCGAGAGACCGGGCATCATGCCGGGAAGCGAGAGCCCGCCCATCGCGAGAAAGGCATTGCGGAGGAATTCACGTCGGTTGTTCATGATCAGTGTGTGGTTAGGTTAGTTGATATGGCGTAAGATGCAAGGATGAATCGGTTTCGGGGATGGATGGTGGTGCGGATAACAGGGAAGAAGAAGGCGACTCAAGTCCGCGCTCCTTTATTTCCGATAGAGAAACGAATCGGACGTGAGCAGGGAAACAATCACCGCACGGAAGCTGCCGTTGCTTTTCACATAGGCGTTGTCGGCATCGATGATCGTTTGCGCGTCGGAGAGCATTTCGTTGCGACCCATGTAGAAGCGGAAGGCATGGCGGATGATGGACTGGCGGGTGCGCGGGGCTTTGGCGAGGCGGTCGATCATGTCGAGAGCATCGCTAACTTCGCCGTCCAGCGAGGGATTGCCGGTGCTGTCAAGCGTGCCCCGGGTATCGATGGGCAGGCTCTTGTACTTGTTCCAGCGACCATCCTTGCCGATGATGTTCTCGGGATGCTGCAGGACTTCCTCTTTGCGGAAACGACCGAAGTCATCGTACATCTCGAAGGGCAAACCCAACGGATTCATGTACTCGTGGCACTTCCAGCATTCCTGTTTCAGCGTCACGCCGTCGAGCCGGGTGCGCAGGGTTTTGTGATGGTCTTCGGGAATCACGGCATCGACAGTGATGGGAACATCCGGCACGCGACCGGCTAACAATTTTTCCCGCACCCAGCGACCGCGACGGACAGGATCGGTCTCGGTGTTTTGTGAGTGGGCGATGAGCCAGGCCGGGTGGGTGAGGATGCCTTTGCGATGGGCGATTTTGAACGGTTGGTGGATCGGGAAATCGAGCGGAGGATCAGTGTATTGGCCGCCCTTGCCGGAAGGTTCGGGGAGATTGTAAATCGGCGAGTGCCAATAGGTATTGCCATGCGCCCAGGGCAGGGTGACGAACGGGGTGGCACCCTTGCCAAATGTGGCCTCGAAATGCTTCATGCAGCGCGTCAGGGTGTTGGTGTGGTTTGCGGGTTTGTTTTCAAAACCCGGAACGATACCAAGGGCACTTTTGAGCATCTCCTGGTTGGCAAGGATGACTTTTTCCGGATCGGTTCTCCACTCGCTGTCCTTGAGCTTTTCCCACACGCCGCGCCATTTTTCGATGGTGGCCGGGGCTTTCACGCTCTCGGCATTATGAAACATGAAATACTGATCGGTGGTGAGCAGTGTCTCAAAAACGTTTTGGTCCTTTTCCACGCACCACGCGACAATCTTGTCGGCTTCATCGACAAGAAAACCGGAAGTGCCGAGCGTGCCGCGGTCCGCGTTGGCATAGACTCCCTGGCTGCGTTCGATGTCCTTGAACACTTTCGGCGCGTTCGGATAACCGAAAAATTCGCGGAAGAAGCGCATGATGCGCGGGTGGCTTACGGTTTGCGATACCACCTTGCTGGTATTCGAAGCGGGATCGATGCTGCCGAAGTAGTAGCTCTTGTCATCGAGCAAACGATTGACTTCGCGGAGGAAATCCTCACGGGTGTTGAGCCGGCCCTGATCGGCAGCCTCGAGTAGCTTGGCATCGGGTCCTTTGTCGCCCATGGCATAGGAAATGGCATAGGCTGCCTCGCGCGGAGCGAGCATTTTGCGTCCGTGTTGATCGGCATTTCCCGCTCCCCATTCCTGACGATAGAGAAATTCCGACTCTAACAAAACAGCTTTCAGCATCTGTCGCACTCCCTCGGAATTACCCGCAAGTTCGATGGCGGATTTGGTTAGTTCGAAGTACTTCGATGCCTCGATTTCCGTGGGTGGACGGCGCAGCACAAGAGCGAATTGTTTGACGATGGCAGCACGGATTTCCTCATCAAGGGGCGGAGTTTTTTTGACGATGATGTTCTCGAATTCCGGCGGCGTGAGGCGCGGCGACCAGCGCTCTTTCGGGTCGGGAAAATCATTGGCACCGATTTCTCCGGCTTTCACACGGGCGGGGCGGATTTGTTTGGTGGAGATCCACTCGGCATTCGAGAGCATGACGAGCAAGCTGCCGCCATCGAGCAGGCCGATGTCATAATCGCGCACGCCGGAGTGATCGGGCAGGATGAACGGATTCGTGACACCCGCCAACGGCATGTTGCGCTCCCTGCCTTCGAGAGAAAAAACGTCACGCACGCGTTCATCGAAAATCATCGGGCTGACAAGCCAGCGCCGGGCGGGAGTGAAGGCGGGTTCTTTGATTTTGCCGCTGAAAAGCTTCTCGTGATCGATGTAGTTGCCATACGACGGATAACGCAGCTTTTCCTCGAGCTTCGAGGCGTTGTGCGTATGCAGTTCCTTCCAAATCCAGCCGCCGAGCTCATTGCGCTCCTCCTCCGATGGTTGGTCCTTTTTCTTGGGCGGCATCTGTTTCAGATAGACCTGCTCGAGGGCCCGGTTCATCAGATCGAGCCGCGCCTGGAGAGGAATCTCGGCAAGATTGTCGAGACGGATGTCTCCCTTTTCGGTGCCGTCCTCGTGGCAGTCCAGACAATACTCTTGCAACAGCGCCGCCGGCTTCGCGGGAACCTGAAACGACGGTTCCGCCGCCCAAGCGGTTGACAAGAGAGCCAGACAAGGTAAGAAATTCGAACGACGCATGTGAAGATGGTTGGGAGTGACGGTTCACGATAGCCTCGCCGCGAACATGGTGCAAATGATAAAGCCTATACGGCGGCAAAACACAAAAAATAGCCAAAATTTCACTGATATTTATTCGCCAACCTACCCATTTCCGGGTAGGACCGCACACACAGAAAAAAATAATTCGCGCTTTCCGCGATCTCAACAAATGGGTGATGCGACAGCTCAAGCACCCCCGTCCTCAGCGCCGGCGTCGCAGCAGCAGCAGCAGCGCGCCCAGGCTGCCGAGCAGGCCCAGCGACGGCTCGGGGATCGCCACCAGATACGTCGAGCCCTGTGCCACCCAGAATTTCTGGTCGTTCAACATCACCGTGTATTGCGTGCCGCTCAGCCCGTAGTAGGCCAACTCGGCAGCGCTCATCGTGTCCGTCACGTTTGCGAACATCCCCATCGTCGTGCCCTCGATCAGTTTGTAGTATGTCGCTCCATTCGTCAAAAAGTTCGCTCCATCCCCATACTCAAGCGTGCTCCAAGAGGTGTCACTCAATTCCTCAATCACCAGATTCGTGTTACTCAAATCCACCGACCCCACCACCAACTGGTCGTAGCTGGATTCATCACTGATGCGGAATACCATCGATGATCCGCTGCCCGTGCTCAGAACGCCTCCGATTTCCAAGCGGCGATCCGTCGATCCGCCTTGCCCGACGCGCAGAGTCCCATCAAGCGTCACATTCCCGTTGATCACGCCATCGCCCCCCAAAGTGGCTCCTGCTTCAACGACCACCTGACTGCTCGCATGGATGGATCCGTTCACATTGAGACGACCCGCCTCGACGGTTGTCGTCCCTGTATAGGTATTGACTCCATTCAGATTGGTCGTGCCATTGCCGCTTTTCACGACGTTGGTGGATCCATTCGAATCAGAGATCGCGGAACCAAGGGTGACGTTATTGTTGCCACTGTCCAAGGCCATGTCCGATCCGTTGAGCTTGACGTTGCCCACGGCGATGGACGCTCCCGATGTGTCATAGGCCCAATCCTTGATCAGCGCACCTCCCGTGTTGCCGTTGAACACCACGCGCATCCAGCCGTAGCTGCTGCCATTCAAGCGGAAACCGAGATAACCCTCTTGGCCCGCTTGGAACTGCCCCACGCCCGAACCAACATGGGAATCCGAAACTCCATAACCCGCTCCACCCGGATTTTCACCTCCCGCTCCCTGCACAAAAGTCGAGTACGTGCTCGTGCTCGTGACCAATGAGCCCTCTGCCAGATTCACCACCGCGTCCATCGCTCCAGTCGCACTGCGAACAGGCTGGAAGTTGGGACTATTCCAGATCGCCGAACCACCGAAGAACGGATTGATATCCCAACCCGACTGCGGACTGTTCATATTGGTATTCCAATTCCCCGTTTCCACGTCCAGATAGACCCCTGCGAAATTGGCGGGAATGGCGATATCACGAACATTGCTGTAGATCAATTCAGCAGAGGCATTGCCAACAAAGACAAGGCCTGCGCTGCCACAAATGCTCATTACGGGAAACTTCATTCGCTGCTATGGTTCGTGATTGGGATACGCTCTATGTAAAATCCATCATTGCCACTAGGGCTGAGAAACCACCACGCGGAAGAATGTCGGCTTCTTCGGACCACTCGGCGTCATCACCGTGATCGGGAACGGCGCTCGCACCGCATCGATCGTCCCATCCGTCGCCACGGTGCTCAGACCCGTCGCGCTGGCTGTCCACTGA
>CANHQJ010000026.1 GCA_947462875.1 Verrucomicrobiia bacterium | reverse complement strand
CGCACTCACGATGCTCTCAACGGCATCCCTCCCGCTCTCTTCCGAGAGCAACTCGAACAAACCACACGTCAAACACCAACCTCAACCAACTCTCCCATCAACCCTAAAACTCTATTTTAAAACTGTACCGCTTTTGGGGGAGCTGACAAGTTGCCTCACAATCATAATTCTCTCCATCCACGTCTTATGTAACCTAAGAGTGTTTTGGGGATCATTTTTGACGATCTGTTCCACGATATCCTGATAATAGAAATCCACCACATTTTCCTGAAGCACCGACATGTGGGATACCCCATCCACTTTGATTTCGCACAAGGCTTTCAGTCCTTCGTTCAGTAATCGTGACTTTTCCAAGCCAGATACCTTCTCGGCACGCTGAAACGCATGGTCTCTTTTGCTTTTCAGCAGCAACGCTTCTTTCAATGCAGGAATGTATGCTTCCGCAGGCTGTTCATTAGAATCAATTTCAGCATACGGACGACCACTCTCATCCAAAACCAAAATTGCAGGGGACGGTTCATCCACTAATTGATGGAACTGCCGACGAATTTTGCGAATCGCCTGATCATCTTCATTACTGGGGGTCGCTTTTACCAATTGCTGAAGGGGAATCCCCACTTCGATCACAATGAAGTGCGTGTTAATCCACGGATCGTCGGTCTGCGTATTGATTCCTACGGTTTCTTGCCACCATCGAAATCCAGAAAACGAGAGGATTACGTCCTTATTCTCCAACTTCGCACGTTTTTTCGCTGCTTCAAAATCATAAACAACATCACCGACTGCCGGAAATGCGGCAACGTTGATCAGGATAATCAACATAGCCCAAAAGCGGCAAATCGGTAAAACAATGTTCATAATTGAAATAAAACAATTGTTTGCATGCCGAGTATCGCACTCAAATCTTCATGATCTCCTTCTCTTTCGCGACGACGTGCACATCGATCTCCTTTACGGACTTGTCCGTGAGTTTCTGCACATCGTCTTCGAACACTTTCTGTCCGTCCTCGGTGAGGATGTTTTCGGCTTTCATTTTTTTCGCCGCATCCATGCCTTCCTTGCGCACCTGACGCACGCTGACCTTGGCCTCCTCGCCCATTTGTTTGATCAGCTTCGCCATTTCGCGACGGCGCTCCTCGGAAAGTTCCGGCACGGGCACGCGGATCGAACGATCGGCGGCCGAAGGATTGAGCCCCAGCTTGCTCTCACGGATCGCACGCTCGATGTCCTGCGTGGTCGAGGGGTCAAAGGGCTGCACCATCAGCATGCGCGGCTCCGGAGTGGTCACCACGGCGACGGCCTTGAGCTTCATCACCGAGTCATAGGCACGCACATACACGTCCATGTTCTCGATCAAAGCGGGCGATGCCTTGCCCGTGCGCACACTGCTGAACTCGTGCAGCAAGTGCTCCACGGCTTTCTGCATGTCCATTTCGACTTCCATCAATGCTTCTTCGGGATCCATACGTTTGTTAGTTAGAAAATTCATTGCACCACGGTGCCGATCGGACCACCCAGGAGTGCGGTGGTGATGTTGCCGGGTTTCTCCAGATCAAACACAATGATCGGAATGTGGTTGTCCATGCAGAGGCTGAAGGCCGTGGTGTCCATCACCTTGAGTTGTGCGGAGATGCACTCTTGGAACGAAACGGTCTCGTAGCGCAACGCGTTCGGATTTTTCTTCGGGTCGCTGTCATAGACACCGTCCACCATCGTGGCCTTGAAAATCACCTGTGCACCCATTTCACTGGCCCGTAATGCGGCGGTGGTATCCGTCGAGAAAAACGGACTGCCGGTGCCGGCGGCGAAAATCACGACTTTGCCCTCATCGAGGTACTTTTCCGCACGTCGGCGGATGAAGGTTTCGGCGACGTTTTTCATCTCGATCGCCGACATCACCACACAAGGCACGCCCTCGTCTTCCAGCGCGCTCTGCAAGGCCAGAGCGTTCATCACGGTGGCCAGCATGCCCACGTAGTCGGCGGTGGCGCGATCCATGCCACGCGCACTGGCGGAGGCACCGCGCCAGAAATTTCCTCCACCGACGACGACGCCAAGTTGCAGTCCGTTTTTCAGCGAGGCTGCGATTTCGCTGGCGATGCGATCCACGATTTCCGGCGAGATATTGTCACGACTGCCGACTTCCCGCAGCGCCTCCCCACTGAGTTTCAGAATGGCACGGCGGAAATTTCGCGGGTCGGACGAAGATGAGTCAGTCATAGATCGGTTCAGGCTGAAAGAATCCATCAGAAATCCGCCGCGATGGCAATTCCCAAGATGAGTCGACGCGAAAATTTCTTGCAGGCCATAACGGAGCGCGCACCATCTCTTCATCGATTTTTCACAAAATCGCTCTCGAAATTTCGCCCGTTCCGCCCTAGGCTGCGCTCATTCCTATTTATGGCTCGCACCAAATCCGGCAAACCCACCCCCAAACGTCGCCCCAGCAGTGCCGATGAGACTCGTCAACCGACGATGCTTTCGCTATTGTTCCTTTGGCCGTTCCACCTGTTTCACTACACCATCCGCCATCGGCCGATGTTTGTCAGGTTTCTCCTGCGCCTGATCGGTGACCCATGCATCGCGGGGCTGTATGTTCTTTTGTTCATCTCGATTATCTACGGAGCCCGCGCCAAGCAATACGACCTGACAAAAATCCACGAGATGCCCGAGCGCTCGGTGATCCTGGACCGTCGCGGCGAGGAACTCGCACGGATGCATGGCGAGATCCGCGACATCATTTCGCTCGATCAGGTATCCGCCGATTTCCGCAAGGCCATCCTCGCGCGTGAGGACGAGCGCTTTTACAGCCATGGTGCCTTCGATCCCATCGGCATCGTCCGCGCCGCCTACAACAACATGCAGGGCAAACGCGAGGGCGCTTCCACCATCACGCAGCAGTTGGCCTCGGATGTTTTCAAGCTGAAGCAATACGGCGTCAAACAAAGCAAACTGCAACTGATCGATCGGAAATTTCTCGAGATCGCCATCGCCTATCGCATCGAAAAACACCTTGGCAGCAAGGACCGCGTGCTGGAAGCCTATTTGAACTCGATCAACTGGGGCCGCTCGATCCGCGGCATTCAGGAGGCCTCGCGCATTTACTTTGAAAAAAATGCCTCGGAACTGAACCTATCGGAATCGGCGATGCTCGCGGGCATCGTTCGTGGACCTGACGCCTTCAATCCCTTCAACAACATGGATGCCGCCATCCGCGAGCGCAATTCCACGCTGGAGCGCATGGTGAATGCGAAAGTCATCACCCGCGCCCAGGCCGATGAGGCGAAGGCGCAAGCGCTCGACATCCGTCCCGCGAACCGCCGCAAGGTGCGCGAGTCCTATGCGCTGGATGCCATCCGCCGCGATCTGGAAATCATTCTGGAAAAAGAAAACATCGAATTCGGTGGTCTGATCATCACCACCACCATCGATAACCTCATTCAAAGCAAAGCCGAGGAGGCCGTGGAAGCCACTCTATCGAAGATCGAAAAAATGCCCGGCTACCCCCACCAAACGCGTGCCCAGTGGCAGGCGATTCCGGAAGGCAAAAAAACTCCCACCGAATACATCCAGGGCGCCGCGGTGGTGATTGAAAATCACACCGGTGCCGTGCTGGCATTCGTGGGTGGCCGCTCGGCGGATGAATCGAAGTTCAATCGTGCGATCCAGGCCAAGCGCCAGATCGGTTCGGTGTTCAAGCCCTTCGTTTATCTCGCGGCGTTCGACAAAGGCCTGCGCCCCGATACGATGATCTCGGACGGCTACATCGCCTCGGGCGAAATCAAGGGCGCGCCTTCGAACTGGCATCCGAAAAATTCCGACGGCACTTACGGCGGCCCGCATCCGGTTTCGTATGGCTTGATCAAATCGCGCAACACCATGTCGGTACGGGTCGGCAATCACGCCGGCCTCAGCAATGTCGCCCATGTCTGCGAACAGGCGTTCAATCACAAAATGCAGCTGAACCCCTCGTCCTATCTCGGCTCGTGGGAAGCGACGCCCTATCAGGTCGCCTCGGCCTACTCGATGCTCCCCAACGGCGGTGTGCGCTACCGGCCGTTTCTGATTTCCTCGATCCGCAAACGCAACGGTGATCTCGTCTATGAAACACCGCCCCTGCCCTACCAGGCCGCCTCCCCCGGTTCCGCCTACTCGGTCTCGAAAATCCTCGAAGAAGTGACCACCAGCGGCACCGCGAACTCGGTCAAGCGCCTCGGCTTCGATAAGCCCTGCGCGGGAAAAACCGGCACCACCAACAACTTCAAAGACGCCTGGTTCGCGGGCTACACTTCCTCACTCACCTGCGCCGTCTGGTGCGGCATGGATGAGCCGAAACGCACGATCCAAGGCGGCTACGGCTCCACGCTGTCGTTGCCGATTTGGGTGGACATCATGAAAACGGCGGACCGTCTCGGCTACAAGGCGAATGCCTTCCAGCAAATGACCAAGAACTCCGGCCTCGTCAGCTGCACGCTCTGCAAGTCCTCGGGCAAACGCGCCACGGCCGGCTGTCACGCGGCAAATACTTCGTATGTGGATCAGGTGCCGTCGGATATCGCACCAGCAGCGAATGATTGGTGCCCCGTGCATCCCGCGCGCGCCATCCCGGTGGAGGAAGACGAGGCCCCCTCGCCCACCGCACCTCTGCGCGCCGTGCCCATCGAGGAACCCGCGCGCCCCGCTCTCCGCGCCGTTCCCGTGGAGGAGCCCTCACGCACACCGCTGCGCGCGCAACCGGTGGAGGAATGAACATTTTTTCATTCTGCGTATTGCCTCGGCCTGACATTTCCGCTAGCTACTGACACCTCACTCCACTCATGCTCACTCTGCTGAAAATCCGCAACCTGGCTCTCGTCGATGAATTGACTTGGGAACTCGACCGAGGACTCATCAGCGTCACGGGGGAAACCGGCGCCGGGAAATCCGTCATCGTCGGCGCGCTGAAGCTCGTGCTGGGCGAACGCGCCGATAAAACCCTCATCCGCACCGGCGAAGAAACCTGCACGGTGGAAGCCGCCTTTTCCCTGCAACAGGCCGATGAAATCGCTGCCATTTTTGCCGATAACGCTCTCGATTTCCCCGCCCACGAGGACCTCATCATCCGCCGCGTCATCAGTGCCACCAGCACAAGACAGTTTGTCAATGACTCGCCCGTGACGCTCGGTTTGTTGAAAAAACTCGGTGAACACCTCGTCGATCTTCATGGTCCGCACGATCATCAGTCGTTGCTTTCCACCGACCGCCAACTCGCCATGCTCGATGCCTTTGCGGGCGCGGAAAGCCAGATCGCCACCTATCGCCAGCACTGGCAATCGTGGAAACAAAAAGTTACCGAGTGGCAGGATCTGCGCGATGCCGATGCCGTTTCCACACGCGAACTGGACCTCCTGCGCCATCAGGTCGATGAGATCAATGCCGCGAATTTTCAGGCCGATGAAGAGGCAGAGCTGATGAATCGCTACCGCCGCAGCCAAAGCTCGTCGCGCCTTTTGGAAAACACTTCCGCCGCCATCAAATTGCTCGCCGATGAGGAAGAGGGCATCTCCCATCGTCTCGGCGAGCTGCAACGACTCGTGCGCGATCTGGAGCGCTGGGATCCCTCCCTGAGCGAGCGCTGCGCCGGACTGGAAACCGCCTTGGTGGAGCTCCAGGATTTGGAAAGCACGCTCACCGATTACCTTGATGAATTGGAAATCAATCCGGAGGAAGCCACCGCACTGGAAGAACGCGTCAATCTGTTAGAGTCGCTGAAACGCAAGTACGGCGGTAGCGTCGCCAGCATTCTGGAAGCGCGCGATGAGGCCAGTGCCCGCCTTGATAACATCGAAAACCGCGGGGAAAAGCTCGCCGCTCTGGAATCGCAAATCCAGCAACTGCGCCAGGAGCTCGATGCCAGCGCACAAAAACTCAGCACCCTGCGCCGCAAGGCCGCCCCGCGCCTCGCCAAGGAAATCGCCTCCCAGCTCAAGGACCTCGGCTTCAAGCAATCCGCCTTCGAAATCGCCCTCTATCCGCTCGCCGATCCCGGATCGCACGGCATGGAATCCACGGATTTCCTCTTCGGACCGAACCCCGGCGAACCGCTCCACCCGCTGCGTCAGGTCGCTTCCAGTGGAGAAATCAGCCGTGTCATGCTGGCGGTGAAAAGCGCGCTTGCCGAGCAAGATGCCACCCCGCTCATGGTCTTCGATGAGATCGATGCCAACGTCGGCGGCGAGGTCGCCAAAGCCGTGGGACGGAAAATGGCCGTGCTCGGAGCGCGCCATCAGGTCATTGCCATCACCCACTTCCCCCAGGTCGCGGCCACCGCCGCCAAACACTTCGTGGTGGAAAAGGAAATCACCCATGGCCGCACCCGCTCGCGCCTTTTCCCCGTCACCGGCGAGGCCCGCATCCACGAGCTCGTGCGCATGCTGGGCGGCGGCGGAGAGTCCGCCCGCGCCATGGCGAAGAGTCTGCTGGAGAATGCCGAATAGGTTTCACCGAAACGCCGCCAGCGCATCGAGAAAGGCCCGCCCGTAGCGCTGCGCCTTGACCGGTCCCACGCCGGGCACGGCGAGCAACTGATCACTGCTCGCCGGGCGATAGCGCGCCAGCGCCTCTAACGTTTTGTTGCTGAAAATGCAGTAGGACGGCACGTTTTCCGCTTTCGCAAATTTTTCCCGCAGATCGCGGAGGTAGGAATAGAGCGCGGGGTCGAAGCCCTCGTCGCGCAGTTCCACCATCTTCTCCGCACCCGCCTTCGGCCACACCAGCACATACTTGCTTTTGCCTAACATCACACTCTCGCCCAGTGGCGTGAGTGTGATCACGGGATACTCGCCCGTCTCGGTGCGCAATAATCCGCGATCCAACAAGGCGCGCATCACGCCGCCGACGTAACCCGCGCCTTTGTCCTTCAGAATGCCGTACGTTTTCAGTTGATGAAGGCCGCTGCCCAGCACGTCCTGCGATTTGCTGCCGACGAGCATTTGCACGATTTTTCCCCGACCGAACCGCGCTTCCCAGCCGGCATTGGTCTTGCGCGACATGCGCGCCACGCCGCTGAGGATTTTTTTCACCACGATGTCTTCCTCGGCGGTCGGAGCTCGGGACTCGCCGGATTCCGCCGATCGGCAAAAATCACAGTTGCCGCAGAGCTCGGCGTCGTCCTCGCCGAAGTACTGCAAGATCCACTGCTGGCGGCACACGCGGGAATACGATAGATCGATCATAGCCTTCAGCTTCTCGCGGTCTCGGCGGTCTTTTTCCTCGATCGCCGTCTCATCGATTTCGAGGTCGCGCGTCAGCACCTGCGGCTTGAGCAAGCGGGTGCCGCGCATGCGTTTGCCGGGAATATCGAACCGCTCGATGTATCCGGAGCGCGCCAGGGTGGTCAACGCGCTGCCCACGGCCATCGAGTTTTTCACGTCGCAGCCCTCGGCGATTTCCTCCAGAGTCTTGCGCACCTCAAAGTCGCCGTCCGCCGCGTTTTGCAAAAACTGATAGACTTCGCGGATCACGGCGACGGAGGGATTGGCACCATCGATGAAAAATTCCTGCGTGCGGGTATCGGCGTAGTTGTAGAGCAGTTCGCAGTAGGCGCTCTCGCCATCGCGCCCCGCGCGCCCCGCCTCCTGGTAGTAGGCTTCCACGCTGCCGGGGATTTCGTAATGGATCACGAATCGCACGTCCGAGCGATCGATGCCCATGCCGAACGCATTTGTCGCCACGGCAACGTCAGCCTTTTTGCTGATGAAAACATTCTGCGCGCGCTCCCGCTCCTCGTCGCTCATGCCGCCGTGATAGGCCACGCATTTCAGACCCCAGCTGCTCAGGGTCTCGGAAACCGCTTCCACTTTTTTGCGCGTGGCACAATAGACAATCCCGGTGCGATGCGCGGCGATCACCGCCTTGAGCCGCTCGTCTTTCTGCTGGGCGTTTTCGGTCGCGGTGATGTTGAGCGAGAGGTTGGGCCGCGCGAAGCCGCTGACTTGCTCGAAGTAATCGCGCATGCGCAGCACCTCGATGATGTCCTTACGCACGATGGGCGTGGCGGTTGCCGTAAGAGCGATGCATTGCGGGCGGCCCATTTGTTCCAGAGCCTTGCCGAGGCGCAGGTAATCCGGGCGAAAGTCATGCCCCCACTGGCTCAGGCAGTGCGCCTCATCCACCGCGATCAGGGCGATATGGCTCCCCTGCATGGCCTGCAAAAAACTCTCCGCACGAAAACGTTCCGGGGCGATGTAGACCAGCTTCCATCGGCCATCGCGTATGCCTTGGAGACGTTCTTTTTGTTCGTCCCAGCTTTGGGTGGAGTTGATCACTGTCGCCTCGATGCCGCGGGCCACCAGGGCATCGACCTGGTCTTTCATCAACGCGATCAGCGGGCTGATCACCAAGGTCACTCCTTCGAGACACAGTGCCGGAAGCTGATAGCACAGGGACTTTCCGCCGCCGGTCGGCATCACCACCAAGCCATCGCGTCCGGAGAGAATCGAATGCATCACCTCCTCCTGCCCCTCCAAAAACGCGCTGAAGCCGAAATACCGTTGCAAGGCCTCCTGCGGTGATAAAACAATGGATCGAACGGGCGCACTCATAATCACTGCGCAAATGAACAATTACCCCGCGATTCTGTCAATCAAAGAAATCAACATTTCTCCGAGACGCTCCTGCATCTCACCCCCACTTTCCTCTCGCCAAGTCCCTTGATTTCCGCTACCCATCAGTCATGCCGAGTTTTGCCAATCCCGCTGGTCTTTGGGCCTTGCTGGGGATTCCCGCCGTGATCCTGATCCACTACCTACAGCGCAAGGCGCAGGTCATTCCGGTATCGACATTGTTTCTGTTGGAAAAAACCCAGCGCGAGGCGAGCAGCGGCCGTCATTTCGATCGCCTCACGCAATCGATCCCGCTGTGGATGCAGCTGCTGGGCGTGCTACTGCTCACCTGGCTGATGGTCGAGCCGCGTTTCCCCCTCGCCCGCAGCACCCAGCGCATCGCTCTGGTCCTTGATTCCTCGGCATCCATGTCGGTCAGTCAGCAGCGCATGATGGAACTGCTGGCAAAAGAATTGCCACCGCTCAAGGGATTCGCGACCGATGTCGAATACACCGTGCTGGAATCGACGCCCGGCAAACCGCGCTTGTATGCGGGGAAATCGACGGAAGAACTGCTCGCCACCTTGCAATCCTGGCGTCCGCTCGCCGGCGTCACCGATCCCGATCAGGCACTGCGACTCGCCCGCTCGCTCGTTTCTCGCGAGGGCATTGTGATGTATGTCAGCGATACCCCCGCGGAATCGCTCCCCTTCGATGCCATCCAGTTGTGCATGGGCAAGCCCATCGAAAATGTCGGCTTCACGGGTGTCTCGTTCGAGACAAAAGACGGCACCTTGCTCTGGCGCGCGACGGTGCAGAACTATTCCGAACAGGCTACCACCCGCACCTGGCAAGTCGATACCGGCAAAGGCACACCCACGGCCCCCAAAACCATCGAACTCCCCGCGCGCAGCCTCGTCACCCTGCAATCGAATTTCCCCAGCCAGAGCCAGCGCATAGAGCTGCGGCTCTCGAACGACGAGTTCACCACCGATGACACCCTGCGCCTGGTGCGACCGATGCCCAAACAGCTCAGCATCCACACCGCTCCCGCACTCGACGCCCTGTCGAAAAAACTCCTGCGCTCGATCGAACAACTGAAGCCGGGCAGTCCTGCCGAGGCGGATGTTTCCTTGGTCTCCTACGATCCGCTCGACCCAACTCCGATCCAGGGAAATGCCGTCATCTTCGTCAATGACGGCACGCAGGGCGGGCAGTATCTCTCTGGCGGAATCATTGCGGAAAAACATCCTCTGCTCGATGGACTGAACTGGCAGTCACTGATGATTCGCGAGACCATCGCACTGGAAATCCGCCCCACCGATCAGCCCCTGCTCTACCAGGACAAACGCGTGCTGATATTGCTGCGCGACATCCCCGCCACCCCCGAGCGCCCCGCCAGCCAGCAGTTGTTGTTCAATTTCGATCCACGCCTCTCGAACATCGAGACCCAGCCCGCCATGATCGTGATCCTGCTGCGTTTCATCGAGCAAGTCCGCGCGCGCAAAGTCGCCCCGGCTCAGATCAATCTCGAAACCGCGCAGCCGCTCAGCATCGCCACCAAAGACACCACGCCACCCACCCCGTTGCGTCTGCTGGAACTGGATGCGCAGGGGCAGGTTCTGCGCACCACCGCCATCGATCCCAATGTGCCACTCACCGCGCCCGAACTCCCCGGTCACTTCCGCTACCAGCAAGGCGAGATCACGCTGCTCGAGGCCAGCACGTTTTTTGCTGATACCCGCGAGGCCGATTTCCGTGCATGCGCCGAGAAGAATCAGTTAGGCGAGGCCCAGGCCGCCGCCATTCAGGCGCACAGCAAAGGTGACCCCTACTGGCATCTCTGGCTCCTCGCACTCATCGTCGTGCTGCTCGCATCGTGGCATTTCACCCGCGAGCGCGACCGCCCCTCGTCCCCCGTGCTGTCCCCCGCCCCCGTCTCCTGATTATGACACTCTTGCACTTTTGCAAAATTCCCTCGTCAGAGTAGCCTCGGCAAGGTAGTCATCTTACGCAACCCTTCCACCTCACAACCCTATGGAATTCCAATGCCCACATTGCCAACTCAGCATGACCGCTGAAGACGAACACGCCGGTAAAATCGTCGCCTGCCCCGGTTGCAACGGCAAGTTCCAGATCCCACCGCTCCCCACGGGCCCCGTAAAGTCAGCTCAAACGAATGCCACGGGTGCCAACCAAGCAGCGCAAGGGCAACGTGGAGGATGGGCGGAAGAGGATCATGCCAATGTCAATTTTTTCGTCAGCCTGGCCTTCGGAGTTGTCATCAGCACCCTGTTCCTCGTGGCCATGATTCCCCTGTTAGGCCCGACACCTCAGGAGCCGAAATTCGGCGATCTGTTCCTGCGTCGCGGCTGGGTCAACTACGCGGAAGTATTCCTCTTCATCTGGGGTTGCGCCATTCTGGTGATGAAGTGGAAAAAAACCAAACGCCAGCGCCGCTCGATGTTGCTCGATATCGTTCCCAGCAAGCTCGGCAGCGAAATCAACTCGCAGACCGTCAGCGGATTCATCGATCACATTTACAAACTCCCTCACCGCCTGCGCGACAGCCTGATGGTCAACCGCATCCGCAAGGGCATGGAGCTGTTTGAAAAGCGCAACAACAACGGCGAGGTCGCCACGTTCCTGTCGGCGCAGTCGGACATCGACGCGAACCGCATCACCGGCTCCTATACGCTGCTGAAAGTGTTCCTCTGGGCCATTCCCATCCTCGGCTTCATCGGCACGGTGCAAGGCTTGTCCCAGGCCGTCAGCTCGCTGTCCGCCGGATCCACCGACCCCGAGGCGCTCAAGGCTTCCATCAACAACCTCACCAGCGGCCTCGGCGTGGCGTTCGATACCACCTTGCTCGGCCTCATCCTCTCGATGATCATGTCGTTCCCGATGGCGGTGATGCAAAAAGAAGAGGAGGAAATGCTCACCGAGATCGATGCCTTCTGCACGGAAAAACTCCTGCCGAAATTGAACGACTCGAAAAACGCGACGGATGACCTTCTGCTGTCCCAAGCCGAAAACATCCCCGCCTTCGCCGCCTCGCTCTCCCGCGCTCACGAGGTCTTCCTCGTCAAGCTCCAGGATGCCTCCACCATCCTGCGCGATGCCGGAGAAACGCTCAAGACGCGACTAGATGCCCATCAGACCAAGGTCGAAGGCACCTTCCAGCACGCGGTGGACAAGCTCACTTCGGAAACGCGCGATGCCTTTATCCTGCCGGCCGCCCAGCTCAACGAATACTTCGCCTCGCTCTCGAAAGGCGTGGAGTCGCTCAACAGCACCTTGAAACAACTCGGCGGCGAAACCATCACCATCAAGAAAAAAGGCCTGTTCTCGCGCTGATCGTTCCCCTCACCCACGCCCATGTCACGCCGACAATCCAGTTCCACCGGAGTCTCGCTCTTCCCGTTTTTGAGCATCCTGGCCTGTTTGATCGGTGTGCTCACGATGATGATCAAAATCATCACCGACATCAAGGCACAGGAAAACGTCGGTCGCGATGAGCAGGAAATGGCGCGCGCCAAACAGTTCCAGCAAATCCAGAGCGAAATCAAAAAGCAGGAAAAGGAGCTGACGAAAATCAAAGCCGTTCTCAAGGAGCGCAACGCGGCACTGGTCGAGCTCAGCGAACTGGAAAACAAACGCATCATGCTGCGCAAGCAGTTGGCCGACACCAAGGCCGCGCCGAAGGAATCGGATGAGGCGCTGCAAAAAATGTTAGAGCAGCTCATCGACCAGATCGCCGCCTTCAAAAAAGAACGTCCCTCGCTCGAAAAACAACTCGCCGAGCTCAAGGCGGAGCTGGAACGCCGTAAGATCAAGCCGGATACGAAGCCCCAGCCTGTGCGCATCAACCCCGCCGGCTCGGGCATTTCCGCCAACACGGAACTGGTCTTCATCGAATGCAACGCGAACGGCCTGGTCATTCTCGACAAAAGCGGCGGCAAGACCAACATATCCGCCGCCACGATCGAGACCGATGGCAAGCTCGCGAGCACCTTCAACACGCTCAAATCCGCCAGAGAGCACCTCGTTCTTTTCCTCATCCGCGCCGATGGTCACGGCACCTTCCGCACGGCGGGCGGCCATGCGGAGACCAAGTACAACCTGCGCATCGGCAAGCTTCCCGTCCCCACCCAAGGGGAAATCGATCTCTCCCTCTTCCTGAAACGATAGAATCATGGCGCGAAAAAAATCCAACGACTCGGAAGCGGTGAGCATGGACTCCTTGATGGATGCCCTCACCAATGTCGTGGCCGTTCTCATCGTGATCCTCATCCTGCTGCAAATGGATGTCAGCAATACGGTCGAAAAAATGCTCAACGACCTCAAACCTGCCTCGCCCGAACAAATCGTCGCCGCCCAGCAGCAACAGGCGCAAATCCAGCAGCAAATCAAAAAACAACAGGAGCTGCTCAAGGCACCGGAACCCACCCCGCAGGAGCTCGGAAAAATCGAAGCGGATCTCTCGCTGATGGAGGATTCCCTGAAAAAACACAGCGCCGGCCTGATGGCACTCGATCAGTTGAAAAAACAGGTCGAGGCGCAGAAGAAGACCGAAGCGGAGGAGCGCAAGAAAACCGATACCATTCTTGCGGAGATCAACCGCATCAAGGCCTTGCTCGATGAAACCCCGATCCCCAAGGCACCGCAAGCCACCGTCGTCAAGATCCCTAACAGCCGCGACATCCCGGAAACGGCTGACATTTACTACTGCTACATCGTCGGCGATCAGGCGCATTTCGTCGATCCCTACGAAGCGGAAAAAATGGTCATGGCCGAGTTCAAGAGCAACGAGCGTTTGCTGTTCCGCGAACTCCGCAAGATCCCGAAAAAGGCCGACGTGCGCATTTACGACCAGGAAAAAATCGTACAGTTCTACGCCCAACGCAATCTCAAGGTGCGCAATCAATCGATCAGCGTGCCCTACAACAAACCATGGACGCGATTGAATTACCGCATCACCTTCGACCCGAAAAAAGGCGATGCCTCGCTGGCCGATATGGAACAGGAAAAAGGCCGCTTCCACAATGTCTGCAACCGCGTGCGCTCGTCGCCGCGCAGCGTGCTGATTTTCAAGGTGAACCCCAACGGATTCGCCACCTACATCAAGGCGCGCGAGATCGCCGATAGTTTCAATATCCCCTGCGGTTGGGAGATCGATGGCAATACCTACTACCAGGCACCGCTCGACTTCGAAGTGAACCGCCTCGAGCAACCGCCCCCGCCCAAACCCGGCGCCGCCCCCGCCAAGCCCGCGCCCAAGCGCAAGCTGGACTGAGTCTTCAGGCTATTGTGGCATGGACCGTGGCGGAGGCATCTTGCCTCCCAGCCTACCGCACCAACGGTGCCAAACTCGTCAGCCCAGCGGCAACGCTCTGGGAAAATCTCCCTCCCTCGATGTCCCAACGCCAAGGCTAGCATTGGCGAGTGATGGATTTCCGCCCTCCTTTGACTGCTAACAGATCACTCAGCGCGCCTAAAATACTCACCCTCGACTCGTTCGAAAAGAAGACCTGATAGATCCACTGTTCCGAAGAAATACCCCGCCAGCGTAAGGCTGCGCACGAGTCGGTTCCCACCAGTGTCCGCATCACCAATGGATTTCCATTCCTGAGAACACACCCAGTCCATCGCCGGGGAGGAATTGGGCCACATCAGTTCCGTTGGCGTTGTCGATGACTCCGGTTGTCGCGGCATGAATCTGATCGGTCAGGTTGCGAGCCTCCACGAACCAGGAGATCCCCTCTTCGGTTTGTTTGCCCACGCGCAATCCGAATAAGGCGTAGCCATCGCTTTTCAGGGTATTGCGATGATCGATGTATCCTCCCTGAGGCACCCATTCGCAGGTAGGGCCCGCATAGTAGCCGGCAGCATTTCGCCACATCAGTTCCGCGCGGATCAGGTGAGGCGGCAGGCCGGCGATGCTATTCCCTGAATAATCATAGCCCGCGGAGCGATGTTCCTCAAACTTGAATCGTCCGTAAGTCCAGGCCGCTGCCAAAACCAGACGGTTCCGGGCGGCGTTGTCCCAGGATTGTCCCAACAAATCGATTTCCGTGCCCAGTTCGATGCCCGCATGCGTGGTCTTGTCCGCATTGGTGGTGGTGCTCAGATTCGTCGCCGGATCCAGCACGGCTAGCAACTCGTCTTCAAGGTCCGAGTGATACAATGCCAGATCCCAGCGCAGGAACTCTTTTTTACCCCTGGTGCCGATTTCCCATGTGGTCGCCGTTTGCGCATCGCGGGCGGTGTTCGCGGTGACGGTTTCGCTGAACGAGGGCGGTTCGTAGCTGCCTGAAACATTGGCGAAAAACTGCATGCCCATGCCATCCCAGCGCATACCGATCTTGGGTGCGATTTGATCGTATTTCAAATCATAATTCGTGGATGGATTCACAGGGCCGGATTCGCGTGTGTTTTTGCGCCGGTTGTGCGATGCGATCATTCCCAACACGCCTGTGAAGCCACGACCCAGATCATATTGGTCTTCGATGAACGCCTCAACATTGGTGGCCTTTTGATCATCCTCCTGGAGCTTGGCACCGCGCCGCGATGAAGTGGGAGAAGTATAAGCGAACTGCGCGGCATTGGTTTCGCCATGAGTGAACAGCACCCCGGCTTTCAGTCGATTTTCACGACCCATCACCTCACTGGCATACGTCAGGTTTCCACCTGCCATGAAATCCCGGGAAAGCTGGTCCAACACTTGAAAAATCGGATGATTCAGGTCCTTGTAGGTCATCGCCCCAAACAGCTCCAACGAATAATCGCCCGAGCGCAAGGTGCTTTTGTTCGCCACTCTCATGAGATCGAAGTCGCGACGTTGATCGCGCAACAGATTCGCGCCATTCGCCTGGCGGGGATCATCGAACATCTGCTTGCTGGTAAGAGCGCCGGGAAGCTCGGAGCGCGTCCGTATGGCACTGAGGTAAAACCGCGATTCGCGACTGTCATCAGGACGCCATCCGGCATTGCCGAAGAGTCGCAGGTTTTCCTGCCCGGCATGCTCGCGGAAACCGTCCTGTTGCTGCGAGGTAAGGGATACGAAGAGATCCCGTGAGGCATCACTCCATCCATGGGACAGGGTCGATCGCCAGTAGTCCCATGATCCCGCCTCGGTGCGCCATGTCGTTCCGGGTGATGTGGCGCCCGTGTGCGAGATGTAATCGATAGCCCCTCCGAGAGTCGAGGCTCCATATGCCAGGGCGTTCCCCCCACGCCAGACGTTGATGTAATCGATCGCCGTGGGTTCCAATGCCTGCATATCGAAGCCGCCATCGGCGAGATTGATCGGCACACCGTCCTGCATCACCCGAATGCCGCGACCGTGGAAGGTCCGTTGCAAACCGGAGCCGCGAATGGAAAGACGTGCCTCGTCAGAACCGAAGCGTGGCTGGGCCACCACTCCGGGCGAAAGGAAAAACGTATCGGCGAGGGTCGAGGATCGGCCTAACAGATATCGCTCCGCATCCACCACTTCCGTGCCACCGGGCGTTTTTTGCAGTTCCTCACGACTTTGCTGCGCATCCGGCACCGTAAGCGATGTACCGGCATTCCGTGCCTGCACTACCACAGGCGCGAGTTCTCGGATGGGTTCCTCGGCATGGAGGAAAACAGTGGCACCCGCCAGTATGAGGAGATGGGAAGTCCGGTTCATGTCCTGTCATTATAACTGGAATCACCCGCCCGGGAATGTGGCAAAATGCCGCATGCGATGGCGACGGAAACACTTGTCGGGATGCGGGCGGATGCGCATGATGCCGCTGATGATTCATCCACCTCTGCCGCATCGCCAATCGGTCAGCATCCGCTGGATCGTCCGCATGCGTTGGCTGGCGGTAGCGGGGCAGGTCCTCGCCGCGATGCTCGCCTGGACGATCTTCGATGTCTCCGTGCCATGGATGCCTGTGAGCGCGGTCTTTGCCATCACGGTGATTTCCAACCTCCTTTTCCCGCGTCACCCGCGAGCCGTGTTGCAAGGCTGGAGCCTGTGGCTGGATGTCCTGCTGCTCACCGTGCTGATCTATTTCACCGGCGGCCCGCACAATCCGTTCACTTCGTTTTATCTGCTGCATATCGCACTGGCGGCCATGACACTCTCCGCCGGGAATCTCTGGAGCCTGGTGACCGCCTGCATCGCAGGATATGTGCTGATCTTTTTGCATCATCGTCCCGTGATGCTGGGTGATATGGAAATCACCAGCGGCTGTGAAAGCTACAGCTGGCATTTGCAAGGCATGCTCATCGCCTTTGTCGTCACCGCCAGTTTTATCGCGGCATTCGTCTCACGCATGCATCGCATTCTGTTAGAGCAGGACGAGGCACTGGAATCGGCACGCGTGGAGGCGGAAAAAAACGCTCACTTCGCCTCGCTGGCCACCTTGTCGGCGGGAGTGGCGCACGAGCTCGGCTCACCCTTGGCGACCATTTCACTGGCCAGCTCGGAATTGCTGGGACAGTTGCCGGAAACCATGGCGGCCGATCTTCGCTCGGACGTCTCGCTGATCCACGAACAAGCGCGGCGTTGCCGACTGATTCTGGATCAACTCAACGAACGCAACACTTTCGGCATCGGTGATCCATGCGTGCTCGTCACCGCTTCGCTGCTCGTGCGGTCCGTTATCGGAAAACTCCCGACCGACATCGCATCGCGCCTGCTCGCTGTGCATGACGAACAATCCGCGTGGCGGTTGCCGCAGGAGACCACCGTGCAAGCCCTGATCATTCTGATTCAAAACGCCGCGCAGGCCGATACCGGCGGAGGCAGGATCGAGTTGCGGATTGGCAATCATGGCAAGGGCTGCGAGATCGAAGTGATCGACTCAGGCCCGGATCCGGCGCCGGAGATTCTGGCGCGCGCGAGCGATCCGTTCTTCACCACCAAGGCACCGGGGGAAGGAATGGGCTTGGGGCTCTTTCTTGTCAAATGCCTCGCTCAACGGCTGCGCGGGGAATTTTCCATGCGCCGCTCTCTCGAAGGTCGCACGCATGCCCTCTTGCTCCTGCAATCTCCACTCCACGAAGAACATCCATGACACTGTTGCTGGCAGATGATGATGAAGCCTATCGCCTGAGACTCGCCAGAGCGTTGACGGCCCGCGGACACGAGGTGATCACGGCACGTGATGGAGCGGAAGCCATCCTCCTCAGTGGACAGCGCGAGATGGACGCGGCGATTCTTGATTTGAAAATGCCCCGACACAACGGCATCGATGTCCTGCGTGCCATCATGCAATCCCGCCCGCAGATGCGAGTTGTCATTCATACCGGCTACGGCAGTATCGCCACGGCCATGGAAGCCGTGCGGCTCGGGGCCGCCGATTATCTGATCAAACCTACGGACGTGGATGCTCTGCTAGAAGCGCTGGAGCGGAATCTGGCGAAGACCGCAAGCGCACCCACGGTGACCGCCCCGAGCTTGGAACGGGTGGAGTGGGAACACATACAGCGCGTCATATCCGACTGTAACGGCAACATCAGCGAGGCAGCACGGATCCTCGGGTTGCATCGCCGATCGCTCCAAAGAAAGCTGCAAAAATACCCTCCACAGCGATGACTCGTTCTTTCGGGCGAATGAAAAGTCGCTACAAGAATCGAAAAATTCAGACTCGCCAACGAAAGACTTCTCTGTTTGGGTGCGTTTGAACAATATGCTCGAATTACAGGAAGTTTGTTTTTCCATCAACAAGGACGGCGAGGAGGTGAACCTCGTCGATCACGTCTCTCTCAAGATCCCGCGCGGCCACTTCATGGCCATCGTCGGCCCCTCGGGTTGCGGAAAAACCACTTTGCTCAAAACCATCGCCGGACTGAATGCCGAAAGCGCGGGCACGCTGCTATGGAACGGTCTCAGTCTTTCGGATGGCCACGATTTCGCCCCCTCGGAAATCGGCTACGTGCCGCAGTTCTCGATCGCCTATGATCCCCTCACCGTGGACGAATCCGTGGAAGCCGCCACGCGCCTGCGCATCAGGACCCACGGCGAGGCGGATCTGGATGCGCGCATCGACCGCGCCCTCGAGGAAACCGGCCTCACCGCCATCGCCGACCGCCCGGTGAAGGTGCTCTCCGGCGGACAAAAACGCCGTCTCGGCCTGGCGATGGAACTTGTGTCCGACCCGAAAATTCTGCTCTGCGATGAGGTCACCTCCGGCCTCGACCCACGCTCGGAACGGGAGATCGTGAAGTTGCTCCATGATCTATCGAGAAAAGAAGGCCGCATCGTGTTGTCGGTCACTCACTCGCTCGCGCACTTCGAGTTGTATGATTCCATCCTCGTGCTCCACGAGGGACGGGTCGCCTTTCACGGGCCACCGGACATGCTCGCGCATTATTTCTCGGTCAAGGATACGGAGGAAATTTACCCGCGCCTGGCGAAGCAGCCCTCCACCCGCTGGCAGTCATCGTGGATGAAGCATCGCGACGCCTATTACGAAAAAATCGAGAAGCGCCGGGAGAAGAACATTCAGGAAGGCGAATTGCAGGTGCCCGAACTCAAGAAGTCCGCCGAAGGCGAGGAAGAGGAGGAGAAGGATGTCAGCACACCAGGCGTGCTCAGTCAGTTCCTGACCTTGCTCTCGCGGCGTTGGCGCATCTTTTTCCGCGACCGCGGACAGGTGTTTTTGCAGCTGGCGATCATGATTTGTTTCCCCATCCTCGTATCGCTTTTCAGCGACAAGGCGAATGTGCAGATGCGCTCGCTCTCCGACATGCGGCAGACGGATGTGATGCTGGAAATCACCGAGCAGCAGAACGTCAGGCAGGACAACATGAAGGCGGGCTCGGCCCTATCGGGCATCATCATGTTTCAGGTGGTCTTGCTCGGGCTGATGGGATCGAACAACTCCGCGCGCGAGATCGCCGGGGAGCGGCCGATTTATGAGAAGGAAAAATTCGGCGGGCTGCGCCCGAGCGCCTATCTTGCCAGCAAGGTGGCCTTTTTATCCTGCCTGGTCATCGCGCAGTCGCTGTGGATGGCGGTGTTTGTGAATATTTTTTCCCCGTTCGATGGCACCTTCGCGCAGCACGCGTTGTTCCTGCTGCTCTGCAATGCCGCGATGACGTCGGTGTGCCTCGGCATCTCGGCCATGATGAAAACGGCGGAACAGGCATCGTTGCTGTCGATCTATCTGGTGGGATTCCAGTTGCCGCTCTCCGGTGCCGTGCTGGCCCTGCCGGAAAAGATCGAGACCTTCACGCGCCCGTTCATTTCCGCCTACTGGGCGTGGTCGGGATCGGTCGAGGCTCTGGGTACCGCGCGCAATCTGGCCGTGAAGTCGGTGATCTCCACCAGCATCACCCCGCAAAATTTCTGTTTCTACTTGCTTGGACTGCATATTGCGGTAGGTTTACTCGTTTCACTGATTGGTGCCAAGCGTCATCAATGGGACTAAAATTCCATTCTTTTTGCTCCACAACCCAGATTCAATTTGATAACCCTTTTTTCCTATGGCAAGACGTGCTAGCTCCGGCCCCAATTATACCGCGATCATCGGCATCGCGGCTTTCGTCATCGTTGCCTTCATCGGCGCGAAGTTTCTGATGAAGGACAGCAAACAAAAGATCAAAGGAGCCACCCCGCTCGCGATCTCGGAATTTCTCGAAAATGGCAATTCATTGCGCGGCAACGAATACCTTGTGGAGGGCACTGTGGATCAGCGCTGGCCGCGCGACAACGGGCAACTGGTGTCCTTGCTCGTCAATGATTCGGAGGATCTCATCGGCATCGAAATCCCCTCCTCCTTCAACAACCTCAACATCGAGCGCTCGCAGAAATACGCCATCAAGGTGAAGTTCCGCGAGGGCGGAGTCCCCGTCGCCACCCAAATCGAACGCCTCTAACACTCCAACCCATTCCCGTTCATGAAAAAATCTCTTCTGCTCTGCGCCCTGTGCCTGCCCTGCGTCGCCCAGGTGTACACCCCGCCTCCCGCTGCTGGCAACACTCCTCCGGCGAACCAAGGCGGTGGCAACACCACCATCGTGCGTCCCCAACAACAAAATTCGGCTCCTCTCATGGGCAATGAGGTGCCGTTCGTCGATCCCTCGGCGGAAACGGTGACCTTCAACGGCAGAAACTTCGCCATCGCCGACAACCGCCTTTTTGCCGCCCGTTTCGAACGCTACCTGAACGAACCGGAGGATAGCTCGGAGGAGGCGGTGGAATACCGCAAGACCATTGATGAGATTCTGGCCCTCGTTTCTCCGCACAACCCGACAGGGCCCAATCTCTACGCTGCTTTCAAACTGCTGCCTAAAGCCTCGAACTACCCCGGTGATGCCAAGCTCTGCGACTCGCTCTCCCAAGCGGTCTACGTGGCCATGGTATCGCGCAAGAATGTCGAAGGATCGAAAAAGTTGATGGAAGCCCTTGAGGACGAAAAACAACGAGTCATTCGCGAGGCTGACTGGAAAGCGGCGAACGAAAAGGATCCAAGCCTCAATCAAACCGGCCCTGCCACCGGCGGCGGTGGCGGACGCACCACCGGCCAGCAGGGCGGCGGAAACACCGGCGGCGGCGGCGGTGGCGGACAGCAAGGCAACGGCGGTCCAGGTCAACGCGCGGGAGCGGCCACAGACCCCGGTCGCGGCGTGCAATCCCTGCGTTACGCCGACATGCAGCGTCGCATCATCGAGATCGAGGCGATGAAGAAAAAGAACGAGCTCAAGGGCGAGGTGCAGATCGTTCAGGCGAAAATCCAATACCAGGCCCTGATGATGCAATTTTTCATGCAGCGGCGTTTCCAGCACGTGCTGATGGCCTCGCGATTCTACAACCAGATCTGGACGGATGGCGATAGCAAGCTGCACATCGATAAAAACTCGGACACCAGCAAGCTGTTCAACGAATCCGTGGGCTTCAGCCCGACCGTTGCGAGTCTCGACACCTTCTCGTCGGAATTCATCCGCGACTGCGACAAAGGCGTGGAGGCCTTCAATTTCCTCGTGGACAAGGGCGAGCTCGAGTCAGCCGCCAAGAGACTCTCGGAAGCCTATGCCGTCGGCGAGTTCATGCCGGGCATCCGCACCCTTCCCCGCGATCGCAAACGCAAGGTGCTGGAATTCGTACGCGAGTCCTACAAGCTCCTCGCCGCCATCGATGCGAAGGACTACACCACAGCGGAAAAAATCTCTGCCAATATGAAAGGCATGGCCAGCGATTACAATAGCAACAAGGCCGATGCCGCCATTGCCACCTACACCCGCGTGTCCAACATGCACATCATGACCGCGAAAACACACGTTGCCGCGAATGAGATCGACAAAGCCCGCGAGGAAATCAAGAAGGCCATGGAAGTCTGGCCGCAGAACCCGAAACTCGCCGAGTTCGACCAGTTGGTGGAGGCCGGTAGCACGCTGGTGACGGCGAAAAATGATTTCGATCGCCTGCTCTCGGAAAACAACTACCGCCAGATTTTCACCGATCAGTATCGCATCGCCCCCGCGATCCAAAACGATCCGCAGCGCATGGAGGCGTTCAAGCAAATCATCGGCAACCTCACCAGCATCGAGGCCTCCATCGGCAAAGCGAACGAGTTCTCCAAAATGGGACAGGACTACGCCGCTTGGGAGCAGTTGGCTTTGGTCCGCGAAAAATTCCCGGATGATCCGAAGCTGGGCCGCGAACTGGAATTGCTTGCACCCAAGGTGGCCGATTTCACCAAAGCCCTCGACCGCGCCCGGCAGTTTGAAAAACGCACGCCGAAGCAAACCGGTTCGGCCATGGCATGGTATCTGAAGGCGCAGCGCATCTACCCGCAAAGCGAACTGGCCGAGCAAGGCGTGCAGCGCCTTCTCGACGAGATTTTGCCGGAGGAAAACGATCCCAAACCACCTGTCACGCAAGACAATCCGGATGACCTTTGAGTTTTCCCGCAGTCTCGTCTTGCTGACGGCGGCCTCTGTCGTACTGGCAGCGGCCCAGGAGTCGATCACCCCTCCCGTCATCGTCGAGCCCTCCTGCTGCGCCGGCTCCAGCCGCACCGCCGCTCTGGCGCTCGATCCTTTCGCGGAGGAATCGGCATGGAAATTCGCCGATGCCACCGCATGGCAGTGGCAAGCCGCGCCCACCGGGAAAGAACTGGTCTTGCAGAAACAAAACGCCTACAAGCCACCCTATCGCAGTCCGATCAATCTGGCCTGGTTCCAGACGCGCGAGTGGAGCAGCTTTTCTCTCACCTTCGAGTGCCAGCTCTCGCGTTTCGATAAGGGCAACAACGACCTCTGCATCGCTTTTGGCGGCACCGCTCCGGATCAATTTTACTACGCCCACCTCGGCGAAAAGGCCGACGCCCCCCATCATCAGATCCACCTCGTCGATCACGCCGACCGCAAGCCCGTCACCACCTACCGCACCAGCGGCACCCCGTGGAAAAAGGACCACTGGCACAAAGTGAAAGTCGTGCGCAATACCGATACGGGCGACATCGCCGTATGGTTCGATGACTCCCCCTTCCCCATTCTCGCCGCCCGCGACAAAACCCTCACCTGGGGCAAAATCGCCCTGGGCTCTTTCGACGACGAAGGCCGCTTCCGCAACCTCCGCATCCGCGGCACCAGTCGCAAGACCGGCTCAACTCCTTGAGCCATATTCTGTAAAATAGCGGGTATGAAAAGCGCGCATGCCCAGCGAAAGAACAGATGAAGATAGTGTCGGAGTTCCGGAGATCAGTTATGGGAAAAACGACTGAAACCCATTCAGCTCTGGTGCGCCATGATTGATTCTTTACAGAAAGGACATCCATTTTGCCCTTGCTCTCTGCAGGCATCCACTTACCATGCGACATCATGAAATTGCAGACTCTATGGCTCTCGGCCCTACTCGGGATGGCTCCTCTTTTGGCTCAGGAAAAGGATCCGATCGATCGTGCGATGGAGGCTGCGATGGCGAAAAACTCGTCCACCGCCGGCATGGTGAATGCGATTGATGAGGCGATGAAACAATGGGACCAGAAACTCAACACCTGCTACAAAGCGCTCAGCAAGGAATTGCCTGCCGCTGAGTGGAAGGAACTCGTCACCGCCCAGCGCGCGTGGATCGCCTTTCGCGATGCGCAGATCAAGGCGATGGATGCCACCTTCGATCGCATGGAAGGCACGATGTGGATTCCCATCCGCGCGGAAATGGCGATGAACCTGACGCGCCAGCGCGCGCAGTTTCTCGAAAACATGCTACACAATGTGACGTTGAAGTGACGCGAATCAGCGCCGTGTCGCTCCGTTGAAAAAAAGCATTCCCCCCACTCGCATCCTGCGCTACGCTCTTCGGCAGTGACTTTACAGGACTTAGGATGGAATGACTTTTTCGCCGCTGCGTTCGCCGCATTGCCCGAGAATGATTGGGTGCCGGCGCGCTTGATTCGCGAGAGCCCGATCAATTACGGCGCGTTCCTCGCGGATGGCGAGGAGATCGATGTGGTACTCTCCGGCAAGGTCTGGCATGACGCCGTCAACGATGCGGATTTGCCGGCGGTGGGCGATTGGGTCGCGGTGAAGCTCGGTGGAGAAAACGAGGAGCACGTCATCCGCGCCCGCCTGCCGCGCCAGTCCTGCTTCTCCCGTAAGATGCCGGGGAAAAGCACGGAGGAGCAGGTCATCGGCGCGAACATCGACATCGTCGCGGTGGTGACGGATGCGGGTGAGGATTTCAATCCCCGGCGCATGGAACGGTATTTCACCCTGATCCAGCGATCCGGCGCGAAGGCGGTGGTGTTGTTGAACAAAGCCGACCTTTATCCGAAAGCACAAAACCAGGAAGCCGCGGAGATTTTGCAAAAACTCTGCCCGGACGCCGCCATCCACATCACCAGCGCCCTGCACGACACAGGGCTGAAGGCGCTCCTGAAGCATTTGAAAAAAGGCACCACCATGTGCATCGTCGGCTCCAGTGGCGTCGGCAAATCCACCCTGGTCAATCAACTCTACGGCGAGGAATGGCAGTGGACGGATGACGTCAACGAAGTCACCGGCAAAGGCCGCCACACCACCACCGCGCGCGAGTTGGTGCCGTTGCCAAAACGCGGACTCCTCATCGATAACCCCGGCATGCGGGAAATCCAGATGTGGACGGACGAGCAGACCCTGCGCGAGAGCTTCGCCGATGTGGAGCAGCTCGCCCTGCAATGCCGTTTCCAGGACTGCAAGCACCAGAACGACAAGGGCTGCGCCATTCGCGCCGCCGTGGACGATGGCTTGTTGGATCCCAGCAGGCTCGACAGCTACCTGCGCCTCGATGACGAAATCGAAAAACTGCGCCGCCGCCAGAAAAAACGCCAGATCAATACCGAGCGCCGCGCCAAGCGCGACCACCGCGTCAAAGCACGCAACCTGAACGACCGCATCCAGCTCGAAGCCGACGAAATCGGCCTGCTGCGTCACGGCGACGATGGCGATCTCGACTGATCCGTGCCGCGACGCGAATCGATGTATCGCAAAATTCCTTCACTCCGGGCGTTGACATCATTCGCATTTCCCCGCATAACACGCCTCTGATGTCTTCCATACTCCCGCCACGTCCCCGGCACCTGGGTGCCAAAGTGCGCATCTGTATTGTTGCCTCGAAATACAACGAGGAATTCACGGATGCCCTGGTCGAGAACACCATCGATGAACTCAGCGAATTGATGCCGCAATCGCGCGTCGACCTGGTGCGTGTGCCAGGCGCGTTCGAGATCCCCGTCACCATCGCGAATGTCCTCCATCGCGAGGCTCCCGTTTGCGTGATCGCCCTCGGCCTGATCATTCGCGGATCCACCGCCCATGCCGACCTGGTCGCGGAGTCCGTCACCACGTCGCTGCAACAACTCGCTGTCGATCACCGTGTTCCCATCATTCACGAAGTCTTGCTGGTCGATGACGAGAAGCAGGCCTACGCCCGTTGCATCGGCGCCAATATCAACCGCGGTCGCGAGGCAGCCCGTGCCGCGACCTCGATGATCGACATTTTCCAGGAACTCGATCGCTCGATTCCCCGCACCACACCACGTTCCAATGCCTAGTCGTCGTCAAATCCGCGAGGCAGCCGTGCAATTCCTCTACTGCGCCGATCTCGAAGGAGGTCCGCCGGCAGAAGAGTATCGCAATACTTTCTGGGAACTGCTCACCGAGCCGGACCGCCGCCGCCTCCTCCAGAGCACCTTCAGAGCACTGGAGCACATCACGCAGGGCCGGCAGGACCGTTTGCTGGAACTCTCCGAGCGAGCCCCCGTGGCCCTCGCCCGCCTCAACGCGGCCGCTGACACGCAAGCGTTGAAAAAAGTCCTACAAGACATCTTGCAGTATGAGTCGCTGTGGTCCATCCAGTGGGAAAAAATCCGCAAGATGCCGCTGAGCGATGTCGATAACGATAGCGTCGTCGGACAACTCGAAGCCGCGCTGAAACAACTCTACGCGATCGACCGCGATCTCATCACCGCGCGCCGGAATTTCCAACAAACACTGGAAGACTTCCCCGCCCTGCGCCCGCTGCTGGAGCCCGCGACCGCATCGATGCGACGCTTGCAGCGCATCTCGGACCGCGTGCAAATGCTGGAAAATCCCGATCAGTTCCCCGAACAAACCGATCTGAAGCATCTCTGTGCCTCGCACACGGATCTTCTGCAATTGCGCAGCGAAGCCGATCAGATGGTGGACGCCGTGCTCCAACACAAAGCGCGCATCGATCAAACCCTTGCCGAAGTCATACAAAACTTCGCCCCCGAGCGCATCGACCCCGTGGACCGCGCCGTACTCCGCCTGAGCACCTGCGAACTGTTGACACGGCCCGAGCTCAGCGCGAAGATCGTGATCAACGAAGCCGTGGACCTCGCCAAAAAATTCGGCTCCAACGACTCCGGCCGTTTTGTCAACGGCGTGCTCGATCAGCTTGCCAAAGAGAAAGCCTGAGCCGTTCAGGCTTTCCTCTGTCAGATTTCCGTTAGAGCAGACTCTAGCGCCGCAAGCTGGACTCGAACATGCTCACCAGCTCTTTCATCGAGTTGTCCGTGCGCATTTGTTCCGCCACTTTTTTGCATGCGTGAATCACCGTGCCATGGTCGCGTCCGCCGAAGGCCTCGCCGATGTCCATCAGGGATGACTTGGTGAGCTGACGGCTCAGATACATCGCCACCTGACGGGGATACGCCACACTCGTGGGACGACGGCGGCTGGTCATGTCCGCCAGACGCAGATCGAAGTGCTCCGCCACCGCTTTTTGAATCGCATCGATGGTGACCTGCTTCGTCGCCTCCTCTCGCAGGATATCGCGCAGGAGATACTCGACTTTTTCCAAGGGCACATGCTCCCCCGCCAGCGAGGCATAAGTGGCCACCCGCATCAGAGCCCCTTCCAGGCGGCGCACATTGCTACGGATATGTTCCGCGAGGTAGCGCACGATCGAGTCATCCAGATTGACTTTCCACTCCTCCATCTTGCGCTGCAAAATGGCCGTGCGTGTTTCTTCCAGAGGCACTTGCAGTTCCACCGTCAATCCGCACTCGAAGCGCGAGATCAGGCGCGGCTCGAACGATTTGATTTCACAGGCAGGGCGGTCACAGGTCAGCACCACCTGGCGCTGGCCATCGATCAGGGTATTGAAGGTATGAAAGAACTCCTCTTGCGAGCGCTCCTTGCCGGCGATGAATTGCACATCATCGATCAGCATCAGTTCGGCGGTACGGTAGCGTTTGCGAAATTTTTCGAGGTCACCTTTGCGCACGGCATCGATGAACTCATTGGTGAACTTCTCGCAGGTGAAATACACCACGCGGGAGTTCGGTCGCGTGCGCAGCCATTCCTGGCCGATCGCTTGCATCAGGTGCGTTTTGCCGAGGCCCGGACCGCCGTGGATGAACAAGGGATTGTAGCCCACCGCCTTGTGCTTCGCCACCGCATGACACGCCGCGTGAGCGAACTGGCTGTTGCTGCCGACGACGAAGCGGCCGAAGTTGAACTGCGGGTTCAAGCCCGCCACCTTGAGTCGTTTTTCTAACGGATCCTCCGCCAGCGACACGCTGTCATCGCGATCATCCAGACCAAGTTCCGCCGCTACGGTCGCGGGAGTGGGCAGCGCGATTTCCTCGCTCACCAGCAGCTTGATCTCACGCAGACCGTACACCTGCGTGCAGGCATCCAGAAGTTCCGGCCAGTAGTTCGTCTCGATCCACACCAGGTGAATTTCGTTAGGTAGGCCGATCGTGATTTGCTGCTCATCCACCGCGAGCAACCGGCTCATGCGGAACCAGCGGTGATACGCGTCAGGGCTGACGCGTTTTGTGAGAATTTCCTGTACTTGTTGCCATTGATCAATAGTTGCTGCTAGGGGGGATTTGATGATTTCCTTATGCGCCTCGCTTGATTCCATAGTCCTGATTTTTTTTGAAATTTTTAAGCCGTCCCCATCGAGCGAATCGAATCACTTGCGATGTGAGGCGGGGGTGATTGTAAGGAAAATCGTCATCTGAAAAATCAAAAAAAATCTCTATCCAAAGATTCCTCACGCAATCCCCTTACCTGTAGGCGTTCCACGGGTAAAAAATTTCAAAAAGATTTGAGAGAGGTTTTTAAGACATCTTAAAATTTCAGCTTGCCCCATTTCACAAGATCACGCGCAAGCCTTGTCACAAAAAGGGAAAACGCCCGATGCGCCACTCTAACAGAAAAATCCGCGAACATGCGTCTCAATCCTCCTCACTGGATTCGCCGGTTTTATAACCCACGATGAAAAGAATGAGCACACCAAAGAGCAACCCGCCCAAAAAGATCATCCAGAAGCCGTTCATGACGAACTTCGGCAATTCCACATTCATGCCCATCAAGCCGCCCAGTGCCACGAGTGGAAGAAAGAATCCCGCGAGCAGATTCAGACGAAATCCCAGACGCGCCAGGCGATCGCTGGATTTCGCCTGTTCCTCCGCCCGCTCGGCGCGGATGAACTCGAGGGTCACACGCGCATCGGCATAAAGCAGATCGGCCGCGCGCTCGTTCTCATGGGCCCGGTCGCGAGCGGAACGCAGATCCCTGTCCTTGGGGAATCTTGCCGCCGCATCCAGCAGGGCGTGATACAAATTTCGCGAGGAGCGAGCAAGAGGCCCGGCTTGTCGAATCAACTCGAAAATTTCCTTCGCGGTATCGGCATCATCGATAACGGCTTCCTGTTGATCGATGGCCTTGGCATATTGATCCAACAAATGAACGAGGCTCTGCAATCCCGGACCATCCGCACCATGCCAGCGCTGGGTATCGTACCAGAAAAACAACGCTTTGCGCTCCGGTATTCCCGGTTTCGGCACATCGTGCAGAACGAGAAGCATCTGCCCGTTCACGCCGCTGAGGCAGCGCTGGCAACCGGTGCGACTGCTCAGTTGATCGAGCAAATCCGCTTCCAGCGAGAAATTATTCGGGAGATAGGGCAACTCGTGAACCATGGCTTGATCCTGACAAAACCGCGCCCTGAAAACGAGCGGAAAATTTCACCACCTCTGTGAGTCTTGCCTTGCCAATGAGAGGAGAATGATCATCATGAACGCATGAACCACTCGCTAATACGGCTGTGTGCCGCAGTCCTGCTTCTTGCCATGCCCGCCTGGGCGGGAGACAAAAAGGGCAAGAACATGTCCGTGTCCTTCCACATGGAAACGGAGGCCGCCGTCAATCCGAAGATGGTTTTCGAACACGAGATCGCGGGGAAAAAGCGCTACTTCCAGAAATCGCCGGATTTCAGCACCAAAGACATCATCGCCTTCAGCCCGTTTCTCGCCGACAATCAGATCGACTTCGGCGTGGTATTCCAGCTGCGCGCTTCGGCCGCCGGCCGTCTGGAAAGCATCACGGCTGCCAATCAGGGGCGCATGCTTCTGGCTACCTGCAACGGACGGGTGGTGGATGTCGTCATCATTGACAAACCGGTCAAGGATGGCTACCTCGTGATCTGGAACGGCATCCAGGATGCGGAAATCAAGGAGTGCGACAAGATCGCGCCGCGCATCGGCAAGGAGAAAGAAAAAAAGAAGTAACACACCCTGATTCCTCATGCGTTTCTTGCTCGCCTTGTTACTGAGTGCCACGTCGTCATGGGCCTCCATCGATCTGCAATTGCCCACGGAAAACGACCATTTGTTTTCGGGGAATCCTGACAAGTTTTTCATGTATGTGGACCGCTATTTCGAAGGCGATCACACCCAACCGTGGGAGGGCGGAGCTTACGGATATGTGCGCACCAGCCAGCGGGTGGGCGAGCAAATCATCCAGACGAAGTTTCACGAAGGCATCGACATCGCGCCGATGAAGCGCGACAAGGCCGGCAATCCGCTCGACCTCGTATCGGCGATCGCGGCGGGAAAAGTGGTCTATGCCAGCGCCATTTCCGGACGCAGCAATTACGGCAAGTATGTGGTGATCGAACACACCTGGGAAAACACTCCCGTGCTGAGTCTCTACGCGCACCTGGCCGACATCACCTGCAAGGTCGGCGATCCCATCGCCAAGGGCGGCTTGATCGGTCGCATGGGCTACACGGGCGAAGGCATCACCCGCGTGCGCGCTCACGTGCATTTGGAAATCGCCCTGATGCTCAGCGCCCGCTACCCGGACTGGGCGCCCAAAACGATCAATTACCACGGACTTTACAACGGAATCAATCTGGCCGGTCTCGACGTAACCGCGTTCTTTCTCGCACACAAGGCGAATCCCGGGCTCACCCTATCCCAATTCCTCGCCAGCTATCCCACCTATTACAAAGTCACACTGCCAAACAAAGGTCCAGTGGAACTCGCCACGCGCTACCCCTGGTTGCTGAAATCCCCCGCCTCACAAGCATCGGCCTCGTGGGAAATTTCCTTTTCGGACACGGGCATGCCTCTTGCGGTCTGCGCCAGTGATCGCGTCGTGCCGGCCGCGACCGTGACCATGGTCAAGCCATCGCCCATTCCCCATCGCTACAAAACCCGCGATCTGCTCAGCGGCGAGGGTCCGCGTGCCAGCCTCGCACGCGATGGACAGAACCTGCTCGATCTCCTCGTGGGCTATTTCCCCGCCGCACCAGTGGCTCCCACCGCAGCACCCAACCGTTGATTTTCACGACTCATTCCATTTTTATGACACCTACCCAAAATCTCGCTCGTCTCGGCCTCTCCCTGCCCCACGTTCCCGTGCCCATCGCCGCCTATGTCAACTGTGTTCGCACCGGCAATTTGTTGTTCCTCTCCGGCGGTCTGCCGATCGATGGCGATAAAAAAATCATCGGACAGGTGCCGCGCGATGTTTCGATCGAAGAGGCGCAGGAAGCCGCTCGCATGTGCGTGCTCAATCGCCTCGCCGTCATTGAGGCGGAAATCGGCAGCATCGATCGCGTGACCCGCGTCGTCACGCTCAATGGCTTCGTCAGTTCCGCAGCGGATTTTTATGATCACCCGAAAGTCATCAATGGGGCCTCGGAGTTGCTTCTGGAAATCTTCGGCGATGCGGGCAAGCACTCGCGCACCGCACTGGGCGTGGCGTCATTGCCGCTGAACGTCGCCGTGGAGATCAATCTCGTCGTCGAGGTGGAACCGGCCTGAGCTGACGCGCTGCGACAAGCCTTGAAAAACGAATCATTTCTCAACGCCATCGCAGCCTGTGACGGTCATCGACGCCCATAATCACCTGCAAGATGCCCGTTTTGGCGGCGATCTTCCGTTGGTCATGGCGGAAATGAAAGCGGCGGGAATTCGCCACGCCATCGTCAATGGCACCAGCGAGGCCGATTGGGCGCAGGTGCTCGCCCTCCACCGTGCGGATCCGGCTTTCCTCTCCCCTGCCCTGGGTCTCCATCCCTGGCGCATCGCGTCACGCAGCACGGATTGGGCGAACCTGTTGCGCGAGTTGTTAGAGTCAGCGCCCGCCAGTTCGATTGGCGAATGCGGACTCGACCTCTGGATGCCGGATGCCGATCTCACCCAACAGAGAGAGGTTCTTGCGGTTCATTTCGACCTGAGCCGGGAGTTCGACAAACCGCTCACCCTGCACTGCCTCAAGGCATGGAATCCGCTGTTGCAAACCCTCAAGCATTCGCCCCCCTTGCCGCCTTTTCTCCTGCACAGTTTCGGTGGCCCTGCGGACATGATTCCGTCGCTGATGAAGCTGGGCGCTCATTTCTCCCTATCCGGCCACTTTCTCCACCCGCGCAAAGTCCGCGCCTTGGATGCGTTCCGGCGCATTCCCCCGGACCGCATCCATGTCGAATCCGATGCCCCTGATATGGCACCCCCGTTCGAACTCCAGGGTCACTATCATCGAGAGGGCTACCATCATCCCGCCGACATCCCGAGCTGCATCGAAGCCCTCGCCCGCATGCACCAACTGTCACCGGAGGAATGCGCACTTGCCATCAGTGAAAACACCGCGCGACTGTTTTCCCTTCCGATGGAATGACCGGCAAACAATCCGGCAGCCGATCCAGCGCACACGATGCAAAAGACAGCCGGTTGCGTCTTTCGATTTTTTGCTTTAAGAAATGAGACATAGAGCTATAGTGCCAGAGTAAACCCAATTATGAAAAAACATTATTACATCGTTCCGTCCGCCGCATTGCTGGGAACTCTGGCTGTATTTCAGTGGAGCAAACACCAGCAAACGTCTGCCATGAATGGCGCCAGCACCGCGCTCACACAGCAAAGTTCCACACGCTTGAGCAACGTGGACCGCCTCGTCGAGCAATCGCTCGCCGCCAAAGGGCAACTCTGGGAAACGGTGGAAGCCAACGGTCGCGAGCGCATGAGCAAATCGATGCCCGTCGATGCCAAGTGCTTCACCGCCGCCACCACGAGTGATGTCGGCACGGATCTGACCATCGAGTTCTCGAAACAAATCCCTTCTCTGCAAGCCACAGTATCCGGTCGCAAAACCGAAACGGATGGCACGGTCATCACGCACCTCCGCGTGGCCGGCGCACCGGAAGGCCAATTGACGATCTAGGAGAATGCCGCCATGGGCTTTTTTGTGGCGCAACTGTATTACCAAAATCATCCCGTCGCCTATGAGTTCAAAAAAGCCGACGAAGCCATGGTGGCCACTCGCCATGAATTGAGTGAGATGATTTGCTCGCTCATCGATCACCAAGCGGGCGAAGTCACCCACATGGGTCTCCCCCCTGTGGATGTCGTTCGCGGGAAAAAAGCCGATGAGGAGGAGAAAGCCGCTGTGGAAAAAGCCAAAAAATTGCTGCAAGAAGCGAAGCCCGGAACTGGCGGCGGAGGAACCACGGGTATTTCACTGAGCATCGCTGATGCCAGTATCACCGAGGGTAACAGCGGCAGCAAGAGCCTTGTCTTCACCGTGAGATTGTCCAAAGCGGATCGCAACAGGGTCATTTCGGTGAATTTCAGCACGGCGGATGGTTCCGCTCTCGGCGGCAGCGACTACACTCCCGCGTCGGGAACCGTGAGCATCGCCGCGGGCCGGACCACGGCCACGCTCTCGGTGCCGATTCTCGGAGATACCACCATTGAACCGGATGAAACCTTCGCGGTCAATCTCTCCAATCCCGTCAATGCCATCATCGGTGACTCACAGGCCATTGGCACGATCGTCAACGACGATTCGCCTCCCAGCAGTGTACCGGTGTTCAACAGCCTGCCCGGAGCGGTGGCGGTGGCCTACCTTGACATGGATGGACAGGTGGTATCCGGAACCCAGTGGGCGAATGGCGGCACCATCAATGCACGCGGCATCGTCGGCACCCTCACCAATACCCAGCTGTTGGAAATCTGCCGTCGCACCGCGGAGGACTTTTCCCCCTTCCAAATCAACGTCACCACCGAAGAGAGCGTGTTTCTCGCCGCTCCCAGCAACCGCCGCATCCGCTGCATCATCACACCAGACAATGAGTGGTATGGCTCCGCCGGTGGTGTGGCCTATCTGAATTCCTTCACCTGGACGGGCGACACCCCTTGCTGGGTGTTCTCCGACATGTTGTCCAATTCCGCTCGCTACATCGCGGAAGCCAGCTCGCACGAGATCGGACACACATTGTCTCTCTATCACGATGGCCGCACTTCTCCCTCGGAAGCGTATTATCAGGGTCACGGTACCGGCGAAGTCGGCTGGGCTCCGATCATGGGCGTGGGCTACTACAATCAGCTCGTGCAGTGGTCGCGCGGTGAGTATCTCAGTGCCAACAACACGGAGAACGATCTGAACAAAATCACCACACTGAATGGCTTCGGCTACCGCGCCGATGCGGTGCCCAACACCACTGCGGGTGCCGTAGCGCTAGCAGGAACAACGGGAACTCGCTCGGCCAGCGGCATTCTGGAAACCACGGGCGATCAGGATGTTTACAGCTTCAGCACTGCCGGCGGCGCTTGTTCGTTCAGTGCTCTGGGTGATGCTCTCAGCCAGAACGTCGATGTCCTGCTGGAAATTCTCGATGGCACCGGTGCCGTGATCGCATCCGCCAATCCCGATGCTCTCACCGATGCCTCCGTGAGCGCCACGCTGGCCGCAGGAACGTATTACCTGCGCGTTTCCGGTGTGGGCCGTGGCGATGTCCTGGCGGATGGCTATTCGAATTACGCGAGCATCGGACAATACAGCATTTCCGGCAACGCTCCGTAATTCATGCGTCTTCCTTTCCCTAGCGGGTTTGCCTTCATGGGCAAGCCCGCTTTTTTTTATCTCGTGAACAGCAACCGCAGCGAATTGAGAACCACGATCACGGTCGATCCCTCATGACCGAGAACGCCCAGTGGCAGAGGGATGCTGAAGCCGATCGAGCCCAGTGCCAGCACCACCAGCACGCCGAGAGAAATGACGATGTTCTGCCGGATGATGGCGCGGCACTTTTTACTCAACCGGTAGGCGATCAGCACTTTTTCCAACTGGTCGTTCAGCAGAATCACATCCGCCTGTTCCAATACGGCATCCGAGCCTCGAAGCCCCATACCGATCGAAACATCCGCCACGGCGAGCGAAGGCGCGTCATTGACCCCATCGCCCACCATCGCGACGATCTCCCCTTGTTGTTTCCATGCTTGAATCGCGGCCACTTTCCCCTCGGGCGTCATGCTGGAACGCGCCTCGTCCAGGCCCAGTTCCTGTGACAGCAAAGTCGCGGATTCCGGCCTATCACCCGTCAGCATCACGACCTTGATGCCCATTTTCTGCAACTCCTGAATCAGCGGCTTGCTCTCCAAACGCGGAGCATCGCGCAGGAGGATGCGACCGACAAGCCCCTGCCCTTCCACCAATACCTCCGTGAGGCCGGGCTTCGGATCGCTGAATTGCGACAGCCACCCGGCACCGGGAAACAGGCTTCTTCGCCCTTGCGTCGCCATCTCTCCGTCGACTTTGCCGCGCACTCCTTTTCCTGTGACCGATTCCACATCGCTCACAGCTGGTGCCAGCACACCCTGCTTCTGTCGCCAGGCCCGTGCGATCGCCCGGGAGAGAGGATGCGTGGATTGCTGGGACAACGAGGCGGCGATGCGCAAGAGCTCATCGTCATGACCGCTCGGCACCGTCTCGATTCCCGTGATCTGGAATTCGCCTTCGGTCAGTGTCCCCGTTTTGTCGACAGCGAGGCGATGAATGGTTGCCAGATTTTCCAGCGCTATGCCGCCGCGGAACAGAATCCCCCGCTTGGCCGCCGCCGCGATGCCCGCGAGAATCGCACTGGGAATGGAAATCACGAGCGCGCAAGGTGAACTCACCACCAACAGGGTCATGGCGCGATACAGAGCCGATGGTTGCCCCTCCGACTCTTGCCACACAGGCAATCCGGCGCCCCAATGCCACCAGCAAAACGCCAGAAAACTCAGCAACAGAATGCCGATGGTGTAGGGCGTACCAAAACGATCGGTAAATTTCTGCGAGGGAGCCTTGCTGGCCTGCGCATCGCGGATCAGGCGGATGATTTTGGCATGAGCACTCTCCGTGGGCGGACGCAGCACTTCCGCGTCCACGGCGCCCCAGGTATTCAGGGTGCCACCGAAAACGGTATCGCCTATCCCTTTTTCGACAGGCAAGGATTCCCCCGTCAGCATCGATTCATCCGCCGCCGATTGGCCGCTGGTGATGACCGCGTCCACCGGAAACTGCGAACCCGGCAATACCCGCAGCAACTGTCCCTTGAGCAATCCATCCACTGCCATTTCGGAAATTTCACCCGTGGGCAGCATCACCATCGCCGTCTTGGGAGAATCGCGGAACAGCGAACGGATTTCGCGTTCCGTGCGCGCCATCGCCATCGACTCCAGGGCACCGCTCAGCGAAAACAAAAACAACAAAGCGGCTCCCTCCCACCAAGCGCCGATCACTGCCGCGCCGATCGCCACGGCCAGCATCAGGAAGTGAATCTCCAGTTTTCCCCGTCGAACATTTTGCCAGGTATCGATCAAAGCATCCCAACCGCCCGCGGCATACGACAATAGATAGAACCACAGTGCCACACTCGCGAAAGAACTCCGCTCCAGCGCGATGGCGGTGAGAAGAAAAACCCCGCATAAGACCGCGGAAAGCAACAACCACTTCCATTCCGCATCATGATCTTCCGTTGACTCCATGCCGTGAGTCTATCATGGCGTGAAGGCCTATGCCATCGCCAATTGCCCAACCAGCACTCATATCCTTGCAAAATCCGCGCAACAATTGCCTTTGCTTGTCAAATGATGTGATTTGGGGCAAAGTGCATGCCTATGAAAAACATCGTTACCGCCCTTGATTTTTCGGATGCCTCGGACGCCGTGCTGGCTGCCGCCATCTCCCTGGCCAAGTTGCAAAACGCCACGCTTCACATCGTACACGTGTTGGAGCCGGAACCAAGCTACACCGCCTACGGCATGACGCCCGAGGAGTTTCCCGCCATCCAGGTATTCCAGCAGGAAAGCCAGAAACGCGCGGAGGCAAAGCTCAACCAGGCCATGACCACCGCCAAGGCAGAGATGGGGGATGTGCGCGCCGAACTGATGATCGGCTCCCCGCTCCATGCCATCATCGACTACGTGAAAAAAACGTCAGCGGATCTCGTCGTCATCGGCACTCACGGTCACGGTGCGGTAGCCGCGCTCCTGATCGGCAGCGTGGCGGAAGGACTCGTGCGGAAAGCGCTCTGCCCGACGATGGTCATTCCGTGCAAAATGTCATGATCACAAAAAAAGCGGGACGGCCCATCGAGCCGCCCCGCTTGATTTACCTCTCTGTTAGGGAAGTTTTTTGACCGTGCTGTAGGTCGTGCCGATCATCACGTCGCCCTCTTTCGATTCCAGATCGTAGCCGACTTTCAGAGTCATCGCCGGCTTCATGTCCTTGAGCACCAGCTCGACCGATTTGCCACCGGGCAGCAACTTCGCGGAGAGCACCTCCACCTTGTCGTGGACGCGCACGTTTTTGCTTTCCGCTTTCAGTGCCGCTTCCAGCGCGGGCGCGTCCGGCTGATCGACCGAAAACTCGCCTGATCCGTACTGCGGACCGCGCACGTAGTTCCAGCGCTCGACAGCGAAGCTGCTGACGTCATTCGCGAGTTCGGCATCAAGCTCCTCCGCAAAGGTCAGTACCACGCCCTTGCTGGTGATTTTCTGTGCCGTGGGAATCAATACCGCCTCTTCCTTGACAAAACGCACGCGCTGCAGGGCGCACTCGGTCGGAGCATTGGTCTGCCAACCGCGGAAGCCTAACACAAACAGCGACCCATCCTTGTGGAAGCGGGCGCGCATGCCCGATGACTGCAACTTGGCGGGAATTTTCACGACTCCGCCTTGCAAGGTATCTCCCGCCGGACTGGGCAGCACGCGATACAAGGACGACTGTCCGTAGGACAAATGGATCAATTCGCCGGCCTTGAGACCGAAGTCGGTCCCTTCCGGCACCCACACCTGCGAGCCACCGCTGTTGTCCACACTCATCGGCAGATAGCAAATCGGTTCATGGAACGGCTTGTCCTTGCCAAGTTCGTGCCGGCTTGGCTCGGTGCCAAGAAACACCGGAGCCTGCGCGGGCGTGAAGTAGTTGATCTTGCAGCATGGCTGCCACGTGCCTTCATTTTCTCCCGTGGTGATTTGCCCCTGGGGGCCGACGCCGACACCGCCCGGCGCACGCAGGCCCGTCGCGATGACCTCGAATTTTTTCCCATCAGGGGAAATTTTCGCCACAATGCCGTGGTGGGGAAGAATTTGGTCGAAGCCACGTCCGCCACCTTTCACCGGAGAACCTTTGCTGAAGTAAAAATTCCCCTGCGCATCCGTCTGCAAATCAAACGCAAACTCGTGGAAGTTCGGTGAAATGATCACGTCGCGATTGAAGGCCTCGAAGAAATCGGTCTCGCCGTCACCATTGAGGTCGTGCAGGCGGGTGATCTGGTCGCGGCCATTGACATAGATTTTCCCGTCCACCACCTTGACTCCCAGCGTCTCAAACAGACCACTGGCAATGCGGCGCCAGGTGAGCTTGGTGACATCCTTCTGGAAGCCGGATACCGTCCAGACGTCGCCATTCCAGGTCGAGAGCACCGCGGTGTTTTCATCGAGGAAGTCGAAGCCACCGAAACGCAGGTTCGATTTCCACGGATTGTTCGCCGGCAGGCTGATCTGATCCACCGCCCAGGCCGAGCCCTCCTCTGGCTTGCCCATGGTGCCGGCACTGGTGAGAGTCTCCGCATACTGCGGCGAGCCACCTTTGGTGAGATCCGAGAGAGTCACCAAGCTGCTGGGTGTGGGAGTGGCGTTACGCGCCGTGGCCACTTGGATTTTGACAACTTGTTTCCCTGCAGGCACGCGCATCACGAGGCGTCCCTTGCGGTCATCGGGGCGCGACAAACTCACGCCCTTGTCGCTCGATACCAGCACCGCCATCAACCCTTGGCCGCTTTTTGCGGATTTGCCAGCTTCCAGAATTTCCACGTCTCCCGACTCATCGGCTAACAACACCAACAAATCTTTCTCACGCGGCCCGATCTCCCAGTGGCGCTCGATGCCGTTTTGTCCCACGCGCGCCGTTTCCAGCACCTTCGCGCCGAGCACTTCCACTTGAATGACGACGTTGCCGCCATTTTTGTAATAGCCCACATAACGCCCGTGTGCTGCGGGGAGATTGCCATATCCTTTGATCGGACGCTTGTCCTCAAAGGAGCCGCTCGCATCCGCGTAGCCGCTGGCCGCATCCGTGACAAAAACCGGTTTCTCGTCGGTCACGGTCACCAGCTTGCCATGGTCACCTGTCCAGGGAGTGCCACCCCACTTCACAAAGCCCTCATAACCCGAAACCCAGCGCAGCGTCTCGGTATCATACAAAGCGGCGTTCTTTCGCTCGCCCAGATCCAGCAACAGGCCTTTCAATGCCGCAACGCGCGGCTTGCCTTGATAGGATCCCGTATAGGTGTTCGACCACGCGGGGCCGAATTGCATTTCCTCAAACCATTTGGCACCACTGCAGGGTAGCGTCACAGCGACTAGCGATAGGAATAGTGTGTTTTTCATCATCCGTGACCAGTAATCGCCGAAAGAGCCGAATCTTACAATCAAATTTGGCAATGAGCACAAATGCTGCAAAATTCGGCAGATCGCTCGCTTGGTTCCGATGTCTCTCCGCAAGTTGTCCGCAAGCAACTCTTGCCAATCGCCTGAATCTGCGTACATCATGGGCGGTCACTTACTTTTCACACCATGCTCGGAACTTCTTTCATCGGTTACAGTCGCGGCGCCAGCGTCGGTCCATTTTCCTCTGCCATCAATCCTGCCACCCAGGAAGCCATGGAGCCTCCCTATGCTTCTCCCACCGCGCAGGAAGTGGAAACGGCCGTGCAACTCGCGGCCAAGGCATTTCCGGTTTATCGCAATCTTCCCGCCGCCACCCGCGCCACGTTTCTGCGCACCATCGCCTCGGAGATCGAAGCGGTGGCTGATGCCATTGCCGCCCGTGGTTGTGCCGAAACGGGACTGCCCGAGGCAAGGCTGCGCGGCGAAACGGGCCGCACGGTCGGCCAACTGCGTTTGTTCGCCTCCATGCTCGATGAAGGTTCGTGGGTCGATGCCCGCATCGAACACGCCCAACCGGAGCGCACGCCGATCCCGAAAGTGGACATCCGCTCAATGCTGCGCCCGCTCGGCCCGGTGGTGGTATTCTGCGCGTCGAATTTCCCGCTTGCCTACTCGGTCGCCGGCGGCGATTCAGCATCGGCGCTCGCCGTCGGCTGCCCGGTGATTGTCAAGGCTCACTCATCCCACCCGGGTACATCGGAAATCGTGGCACAGGCCGTGATCAAGGCCGCGCAGCAGTGCGGCATGCCCGAAGGGGTTTTCTCCGTGCTCTACGGCTCCGGCGTAACTGTGGGCGGTGCCTTGGTAAAACACCCCGCGATCAAGGCGGTGGGCTTTACCGGTTCCCACAAAGGCGGCCGCGCGCTAATGGATCTCGCCGCCGCCCGTCCGGAGCCGATTCCCGTCTATGCGGAAATGAGCTCGATCAATCCCGTGGTCATGATGCCGGAAGTGCTCGCGCAAAAGGCAGTGACTCTGGCCGATGGCTTTTTCCAATCGCTCACACTCGGCGTCGGGCAATTCTGCACCAACCCCGGCCTGCTGCTGCTGCCCAGTGGATCCGAAGCGGATTTCATCGCGGCGTTGCAGGAAAAAATCGCCACAGCGGCAACGGGCACGATGCTGAACGCGGGCATTTGCAAAGCCTATCAGGAAGCGACCGCCGCCACGGCCGCGCACCCGGGAGTCACCACCATCGCGAGCGCGCAAGCGGCCGCCGCGGGACAAGCGACGCCCACCGTATTTCTCTGCAGTGCGGAGACGTTCTTGTCATCCTCGGCACTCTGCGATGAGATGTTCGGCCCTGCGAGCCTGATCATCACCGGTACCATGGAGCAGTTTCTCACGATTGCAGAAGCCCTGGAGGGTCAACTGACCGCATCGGTTCACGGCACGGAGGGCGATTTCGCCACGGCGGGCCCCTTGCTGGAAATCCTCGAACGCAAGGCCGGCCGCCTGATTTTCAACGGCTTCCCCACGGGCGTGGAAGTCTGCCACAGCATGGTGCACGGCGGACCGTATCCCTCCACCTCCGATGGCCGCAGCACCAGCGTGGGCACCATGGCCGCCTTCCGCTTCACCCGCCCCGTCGCCTGGCAAAACACACCGGATGCCTTGTTGCCGGATGAATTGAAGGAAAACAATCCGCTCGGCATCCCGCGTTTGGTCGATGGCAAGCATTGCTGATTGGCGCAACGGCTCTAACGCATTTCGGCGATCGCGGCGCGGATGGCCGCCTGGATCTCTCCGTTCGCATAACACGGTCCCGAACCGGGGCCGCCGAAGTGATGCGTTTCCAACAATTTCACATCGTTGCCACTGATGATAAAAGTCGGATTGCCACTGTCGCCGACGATGAGATTTCGTCGATAGATGGGATCGAGTCGTGAGTGATAGGCGAACGAAATCGTTTTGCCAGATACGGCTTGGATCTGATGCACGGAAACGGTTTTCGTCTGATCCGTGATCAGCACCGCGCGGCCTTGCGCCAGGTCTCTTGCGGGAGCGAAAGAATACGCTTTAATGCCCCCCGGCACGGGCAGATTCAATTTCCCCACCGCCACATCGGCCATCGGAGCCAGCGATTTGACCTGCACGATGTAGCGCTCCACCGGATTGCCTTTGCGGTCGTGAAACATCACCGGCACATCGGATGGTCGGATGTAATGCGCCGCCATCACGACATACTGCTGATCGATCAGAGTGGCGGTGCGAGTGTCATTCCACGAAACCCCCGTGAGATCCAGATTGTAGGTCCAGTTGCGGTTCCATTTGGCGACCCCCTTCGGCTCGTAATAGGCAAACAGCGTGCCCTTCTCCGGCGTCGAAGGCAGCAATCCCAGCTCGCCCTTGCTGAGATCACCGGTGGAGGAACCGCATCCGCTCAGAAACAATGCGATCAGGGATAATACAACATTTCGAATCATAAAGTTCCCCGTCATGGTATCCCAGCTCTGTTCGATCGGCAAATCTTTTCCCCTGCACAGCTCATCGCGCGATTTTCTCCCCTTGGCGGATGGCGGCTTCCGTGCTACTGATGGGCATGCCTGAAGCGCCCTTCATCTACCAAGACATCTACGCCACCGGTCCCGATACCACGGAATACGAATTGCTCACCGCGGATCATGTGGCTGTGGAAAATTTTCATGGCCAGCCGATGCTGGTGGTCCAGCCCGAGGCTCTCACGTTGCTGGCGAAGGAGGCATTCAAAGCGATCAATTTCATGCTGCGCCCCGCCCACCTCGCCCAGGTCGCGGCGATCCTGGATGACCCCACCGCCACCGAAAACGACCGCATGGTCGCGCTGATGATGCTGCGCAATGCCGAGATCGCCGCACACGGGATTCTTCCCTTCTGTCAGGACACCGGCACCGCCACCATCATCGGCAAAAAAGGCCAGCAGGTCTGGACCGGTTGTGACGATGCGGAAAAGCTCTCGCAAGGAGTCCACGCCACCTACACCCAGGAGAATCTGCGCTACTCGCAAACCTCGGCGCTCACCATGTATGAGGAGGTCAACACCAAGACCAACCTGCCCGCACAGATCGACCTCTACGCCACCGAGGGCGATGCCTACAAGTTCCTCTTCGTCAGCAAAGGCGGGGGATCGGCGAACAAAACGTTCCTCTATCAGGAAACCAAGGCCTTGCTGAATCCGAAGCGCCTCGTCGAGTTCTGCATCGAAAAAATGCGCTCGCTCGGCACCGCCGCCTGTCCGCCCTATCACCTCGTGTTTGTCATCGGCGGCACCTCGGCGGAGGCCTGTCTCAAGACGGTGAAAATGGCATCCACCAAGTATCTCGATGCCCTGCCCACCACCGGCAACGCCCACGGCCAGGCATTCCGCGATCTGGAACTGGAGAAAGAATTGTTAGAGTGCGCGCGCAATATCGGCATCGGTGCCCAGTTCGGTGGAAAATACTTCGCGCTCGATGTGCGCGTGGTGCGACTCCCCCGCCATGGTGCCTCCTGCCCCGTCGGCATCGGCGTCTCCTGCTCGGCGGACCGACAAGCCAAAGCGAAGATCACCAAAGACGGCATCTTCCTCGAGAAGCTCGAAAAAAATCCCGGTCGTTTCATCCCCGAGGCCTATCGCAATTGGAAATTCAAAGGCGTGGAAATCAACCTCGATCTCGGCATGGAACACACGCTCGCCACCCTCAGCAAGTATCCCGTGACCACTCCGCTGGCCCTCACCGGCACCATCATCGTCGCCCGCGATTCCGCCCACGCGAAGATGAAGGAATACCTCGAAGAACACGGCGAACTGCCCGATTATTTCAAGAACTACCCGATCTACTACGCGGGGCCCGCCAAAACTCCCGCAGGCATGGCCAGCGGCTCCTTCGGCCCCACCACCGCCGGTCGCATGGACTCGTATGTCGATCTGTTCCAATCGCACGGCGGCTCGATGGTCATGCTGGCGAAGGGCAATCGCTCCCAACAGGTCACCGATGCCTGCAAAAAACACGGCGGCTTCTATCTCGGTTCGGCGGGAGGTCCCGCTGCTTTATTGGCACAAAATCACATCCGCTCCCAGGAAGTCGTGGCCTATCCGGAACTCGGCATGGAGGCCGTATGGAAAATCACCGTGGAGAATTTCCCCGCGTTTATCCTGGTCGATAACAAAGGCAACGACTTCTTCCAAAGCATCAATCAGTGCCCGGTAGGACACTGATCGTGGCGTCCATGGCCGGCGGGTCTATCCGACGAACGGAAGACTCGCCGCCGCCACCGCCTGACCATGGCGCTTGGTCTTTTCATCGGGAACCACGAGCTTGATGCGCAGTTCCGGGAACTCCGCCGCCAACACTTTTTCCGCTTCACGAATGATGATTTCGCCGCCTTCGCCGGAGGTCACGCGTCCGAGAATCAGCAGGTTTTCAATGTCGTAGAAATCGGCATAGTGCGCGATCGAATAGCCGAAGCAGACGCCTATTGTTTGATAAATTTTCGCCGCGCGCTCATCGCCGGCCTTCATCGCTTTCTGCACTTCCACCAGCTGCTCGGGAAACGGCATCTTGCCGAAATCGAAGTCCGCGGCAGGTGCGAGACGGGCGACGGCCTGTTGGGAAAAATACAGCGCACCGCAGCCGCGATCGCCCGACCACTCGCACAGCGGACCTTGTTCCCGGTAGTCCACCGGGGCAAAGGCCAGCTCATTCAGCCACGGCTTGATGTGTCCTTGCGCATCCACGTAGCCCGCCGCTTCGGATGTCCCCATCGCGACGCCGAGCACGGAGTTTGCCTGCAAGCCCATCGAACCCGCCAGCGCCGTTACCTCACCGTCATTCACCACCTCGAACGGAATGCCATTCCAGCGCTCCGTCTTCAGCGTGTTGAAAATGTTGCGCACGTGTTTTTCATAGTCCTCGGCACTCACACCGCGGAACAGCGATGAAGCGCGGACCTGATTGTTCATGATCACGCCCGCCGAGCTGCCGCCGATCGCATCCACACGCGGCAGATGCGCCGCCGCGCGGACGAGGGAATCGTGAATGCCCTCGATGTGATAGTTCGGGTCGTTTTGGAAATAGGGATCCCACACGATTTCCTCGGAAAAGACCACCTCGCCATCGATCACCGCCGCGCACTTGCGATCGGAGCCACCGAGATCGAAGCCGATGCGGCAGCCCTGCAAATGGCGACCGAGTTGCATCGCCTCCCCTTGCTCGGGTGGCAAGCTTTCCAACGCCACCGACTCCACCGAAATCGGCGAGCCGAAAATCTTCGTGCCGATGAATTCACGATCAAACTTGCGCTCGCCCTCGGGCGCGTATTTTTGCGCCAGCATGGCCACCACATCATCCGCTCCGGCAATGGCAATGCGGTTACCGCCTTTTTGCCACAGCAAAAACTTCACCAACCGATCGATATACTTCTCCGTGTCGGCGGCAAACGCATCGCCTGCAGGCAGAATGCGGCCAGCCCAGCGGAAACAGGTGCCATCATCGCGACTCAGGGCCAGAGCGATGTCCCGACCATCTGCGGCGGCTTTCGCTTCGTAGGCACGGTTCCATAAGACAGCGGGAACGAATCCGGGATCGAGGACGGGAGAAAACTTCGGTGAAATCGTAATGTGGCTCATAGCGCGCGGAAACAGTAACGCGCAATCTGTATTTTGGGAAGATACAAATTGCGCGTTACGCGGAATTTTTGCGAGGAGCGATTACGCTTCTTTTTTCTCGCTCACTACTTGGAAAAACGGCTCCCAGCCCGCTTTGGAACCGTTCTCCCAAGGCAATCCGAGGTTCTGACGAACGTATTTCACCATCGCCTTGCGCACGCGGATTTCCATCACGTCGGAACTCATGCCGTAATCCATCTTGATCGCGGCCTTGGCTTCCTTGCTGAGAGAGGCGTTTGGCTTCAACTTGAGAATCACGAAAGTCTCCCATTCCGTATCGGCGGGTGGCTCATCGGCATCGAATTTCGCCCAGCGGCATTCTTCCATGCGGCCCAGCACGTAGTCGCGCCATTCCTGATGCTCCGGATCCCAGCAACGGGCATGCCAGCGTGTGCCATCCCAGGCGATCGCGCGGGGAACGAGCGTGCGCAGTTTGCGCGTGGAGCTGTTCACGGAGGCATAACGCACTTCCACGGTTTCCTTGCGCAGCATCGCCATCACCAGAGTGCGCACGGCACGCTCATTCATCACGCGCTGTGGCATGGTCACAATGTCCACGATGTCGGAGGCCTGGGTCGGCACCGTCTCGGCGCGCATGGTCAGCGCCGCATTTCCGGCACCCTGACCCATCAACAAGGTAACCGCTTCGGACAAACTCGGGCGATGCAGGCGGCAGGTGAAGCTATCCCCCGCCTCGTAGCGCTTGCGATTGGTATGATAAATCACACCCGCACGGTTGAGTTCCAGAAAACGCTGAAGATCACCACTCGCTTGTGCCGCCGAGATGCCGAAAACATCGATCAGATCGCCACGGCGCACCCAGCCACGCCACCACAAAAGCACTTCGATCATGCGCAGACGTTCGCGCGCGGCCCAATTTTCTTCGTTCGTTAGATTTCCCATACGGATAGTTTTTAGCTTCGATACGGATCATAGTCTTCTTTTCCCAAATGTCATCCAAATAATTACGAATCGTCTTATTCGCATAAGTCGTTTTTTTCGATTGACTCTAATCAGTCACATGATAGAGTCCGATCGTCCGCCGCGCGATTCGTTTTGCAAACCCACCTGTCGAATCGTACGATCACTCCTATGAAAAAACCAATCAATCAACATTATGAAACCATCCCCATCCTCCGCTAAGTCGGAAATCGCTTTTATCCTCGACCGCTCCGGCTCCATGAGCTCAATGAGCCAGGCCGCGATCGACGGCTTCAATGAATTCCTCCAAGGCCAGCAGCAAACCCTCGACAACGACGGCCATCCCCTGCCAGCCGATTTTACCTTGATTCTCTTCGATCACGAATACCTGCCCGCGGTGCAGCGCCAGCCCATCGCCGAAGTCAAGCCGCTCTCACGCGAGACCTTCCAACCGCGCGGCAACACCGCCCTGCTCGATGCCATCGGGCGCACCATCGATGAGCTCGGCGCCAAGCTGGCGGCGATGCCGGAGGGCGATCGACCGCGGAAAGTCATCATCGCGATTCTCACCGATGGCCACGAAAACAGCTCGCGGCACTACTCGCTGGGCGACGTTCATGAAAAAATCCGTCACCAGACGGATGTCTACGCCTGGGAGTTTCTCTTTCTCGCCGCGAATCAGGACGCCATCGCCGCCGCCTCCGCGATAGGCATCGAATCCGGCAACGTCAGCAACTTCGTGGCCAACGAGGAAGACATGCACTACGTTCAGCAATCGATCTCCGAAAAAATCTCCGTCTTGCGAAAATTATCCGCCAGCGTGGACTTGGACGCATGCGAAAAACTGGCGCTGAAAGAATCCATGCACGAGACCTTGCTGCGCAAGCGTGCGAAAAAATAGGCGCCACCGCACCATTTGGCCGTTCCGCCGGGAAGCAAGGGATTGCAGGATAGTCCCGGCGGGGCGGTCATCCTTGGCGCGGCACGCCACCATAAAAAAAGCCGGCCTTCTCGCGAAGACCGGCTTTTTGGTAGAGTCGATCGGATTACTTCGAGTCCGCCACGAAGCTTGCTTGCGTGGCTCCTTTGGCGATCTTTTTGCTCTTGATCCAGCTCATCTGACCGCGCAGACGCTCGCCGACTTTTTCGATCGGATGAGCGGCTTCCGCCTTGCGGATCGCGTTGAAGTTCTTGTTGCCACCGGCGAACTCATTGGTCCACTCCTTGGCAAACTTGCCGTCTTCGATGGCCTTGAGCTGCTTGCGCATGCGCTCTTTCACCGACTTGTCGATGATCTTGGGACCCACGGTCACGTCGCCGTATTCGGCGGTTTCCGAGATCGAGAAGCGCATACCGGCGATGCCTTGCTCGTTCATCAGGTCGACGATCAGTTTCAGCTCGTGCAAGCACTCGAAATACGCCATTTCCGGTTGATAGCCGGCTTCCACCAGCACTTCGAAGCCCGCTTTGACCAAGGCCGATGCGCCGCCGCAAAGCACGCACTGCTCTCCGAACAGGTCGGTCACGGTTTCCTCACGGAAGTTGGTTTCAAACACACCGGCACGGGTGCAACCGACGCCGCGCGCCCAGGCCAGTGCGGTTTCTTTCGCTTTGCCCGAGGCATCGTTGTGCACGGCGATCAGGCCGGGAACGCCTTTGCCATTGACGAACTGCGAGCGCACCGTGTGGCCGGGGCCTTTGGGAGCGACCATGATGACGTCGATGTCTTTGGGTGGCGTGATGGTTTTGAAATGAACGGCGAAACCGTGGGAGAACAACAGGGTCTTGCCCTTGCTGAGGTTTTTCTCGATGTCTTTTTTGTAGACGGAAGGAACCACGGTGTCAGGGGTGGCAACAAAAATCACATCGGCTGCTTTGACGGCATCAGCGGTTTCCATCACTTCGAAGCCGAGCTTCTTGGCAACAGCCCAGGATTTCGATTTTTTGTAGAGGCCGATGATCACTTTCAGACCACTGTCTTTCAGGTTCAGAGCGTGGGCGTGTCCTTGGGAACCGAAGCCGATCACGGCGAGAGTTTTCTTTTTCAAGGGAGCCAGCGAGGCGTCTTTGTTGGTATAAATTTTAGCGGCCATAGTAGTAGTGTGGGTATCAATCAGAACCGTTTGCTCACAACGGGAAAAACGGCGGGCGCGCAAACTGCCAAGAAATGCCAAACCCGTCAAGAAAATGATGTGTCACATTTTTGGACGCGTGTTGCCTCATTGAAGCGGACACCATAAATATTTCCATGAGTGACTGGGAGAGTGCCGTTGCCTCATAAATAGAGACACCATGGCGCCAGCCATGAGTATGAGTGAAAAAAGCATCGAAGAATACACAAAGAAGATGCGCGCAAGG
>CANHQJ010000025.1 GCA_947462875.1 Verrucomicrobiia bacterium | reverse complement strand
GGAAGCGGTGAAAGTATCTGCTTACACTTTGCTTACACTAAATCGGCACTTTTCAGGGTATTTTGGCGCACATTAGTGCGCTTTGGATTTTCACAGTGTTTTCGTTGAGATCGCCGCAATCCTTTAATTATCAAGGGTTTTATGGCGGAGAGGGTGGGATTCGAACCCACGGAACCTTTCGGCTCTCCAGTTTTCAAGACTGGCGCAATCGACCACTCTACCACCTCTCCCGATGATTGTGTTGCGGAGGCTAGATAGGCGTTTTCCTTCGTTTGGGCAAGGAAAAGTCCGCGGGAGAACCCACTTTTCTGCGGATTTCAGCGAACAGAGGGCGAAATTATTCCCTCGACCGTGGCTCTGACCTTTGCTGGAATCGCTTGTGCAGCCGCTTGTCAGTGAAGAAGCTTATGAATTTACGCCGCCTCGTGACAGCCGGTTTTGGCCGTGGGTGATGGGCTTGGGGATGCCGCGTCGATTGAAAAAGCACTGGGGGATCGAGTCGGTGGAACTGCGTGGCGGCGAGCTGATCCGGGCCTCGATGGCGGCGGGGCAGGGGATCATGATCGCACCGAATCACTGCCGGCCGTGTGACCCGCTGTTGTTGTCGGCCCTGTCGAAGGAAATCGGCTGTGCGCCCTACATCATGGCGAGCGCGCATTTGTTTCGCTCGCCCGTGCTGCGCTGGCTGCTGCCGCGCGTGGGTGCCTTCAGCATGAATCGCGAGGGCATGGACCGCGAGTCCTTGAAGACGGCGACGGGGATTCTCACGGCGGCGAAACGACCGCTGGTGATTTTTCCCGAGGGAGTGATCACGCGGACGAATGATCGGGTGGTTCATTTGCAGGAGGGGATTTCTTTTTTGGCGCGAAGTGCGGCGAAGGCGCGGGGGGATGCGGGAAAAGTGGTGATTCATCCGCTGGCGATTCGGTATCGGTTTATGGGCGATTGGCAGGCATCTGTGCGGCCGGTGGTGGAGAGCCTGGAAAAACGGTTTGGCTGGAAAATATCGCAGGGGTCGATTCTCGAGCGGGTGTCGCGCCTGGGCTACGGGCTGCTGGGGCTGAAGGAGGTGGAGTATTTCGGCGTGGTGCAGGAGGGAACGGTGGAGCAGCGCCTGGGGCGTTTCATGGATCGGGTCTTGTCACCGATGGAGCAGGCGTATCTGGCGGGGCGCAGCGAGGAGAGTGTGGTGATGCGGGTGAAAAATCTGCGCAAGGCCTTGCTGCCGGCGCTGGTGGCGGGGGAGCTATCGCAAGAGGAACGCGAGCAACGCTGGAAGATGTTGTTTGATCTGGAGGTGGCGCAGCAGGCGTATCATTTTCCGCCCGACTACATCGCGCAGGATCCGACGCCCGAGCGCATCATCGAGACCGTGGAGCGCTATGAAGAGGCGCTGGGGAATCGCAGGCCGACGATTCATCGGCCGATGCGCGTGATCATGACGGTGGGCGAGGCGATCGAGGTCGAATCCAAGCGGGAACGCGGGGTGGCGGATCCGCTGATGGGGGACTTGCGCAGGAAATTGCTGGACTTATTGACGCCCTGATCGCGCTGAATGAGATTTTTTTTCACATTTTCGAAAGAATGTGATTCATAACTAGGTAAACCTGTCGACATTGGTCGGTTTCTGACTTGCTGGTGTTTTTCAAGTCTCGGACCACGGTCCGTAGTTGAGGGGGTTCTCGGATTTCTTCAACTGGCGGTCCAGTCAGTAGTGTCAGGTTTTGGGTTTTTCCTGCATTGCTCGACTGGGCCGCTTTTTTTGTGCTTCGGGGCACGGAAAGCTGTTCGTTTTGAGGGGGGGCATAGCGACTCGAAAAAAATCAAAAAAAAGTAAAAAAAGTGTTGACGTAATCGCACAATTGATTATGCTTCGTGTGTCGCAAGTCGACAAAGGCGGTCCGATCAATACGCACTAGGTTTTGGGTTTTTCCTAGGCTTTCTGATCGGGCCGCTTCATTTTTGCCCGGAATCAGCAGGTCCGAGGCTGCCAGGCGTGATGCCCGGTGGAGGGGGGTGACATTCTCAGAGAGTCGAACACCAATAAGGCTCCAATCCGCAGGCGGTTGTGCTGCTCTTTTTTCTTTTTTTTGACACTTTCGTGACCGTTGTCACCGGAGGGGAAGTGTGGTTTCCGATGGCTGATGGCAGTCCATTCACGCAAAAAAGGCATGGGCCGCAGCCCATGCCTTAAGGTGTTTTGTGCTAGACGCAACTTTAATTAGAAGTTGTAGCGCAGGCCGATTTCGTAGCCGATGCTGTCATCGAGCTCGGCACCGCCGACGCTATCGCCCAGATCAAGGTCGCCGAGGAACAGGTAACGGGCACCGCCGTAGATTTCCCAGTTGTCGTTGATGTCGTAGGCCAAGCCAATGGAGGCTTGTGCGTAGAAACCACCGTCGGTGTCGGATTGACCGAGGAATTTGGAATCGGTGAAAGCATAACCGATACCACCGCTGATGTAACCTTTGATACCAGCGAACAGAGTGCGCTCAGCCAGCAGGTTCAGGGTGATGGGGATGATGTCGATGTCAATACCAGCGCTCTGCAAAGGAGAGGAGAGGAAACGACGGTAGCTCATGTTCGCTTCGCCATCGAGGTAGCCCACTTCCAGGTAAGCGGCGAGATCGCAGCCGAGAAACTGGGCACCGAGGTCACGACCGACGTGCAGCGTGTACATGTCGAACTCGAAGTCATCGATACCGTAGTGGTCGCCGTAGCTTCCGCTCGGTGCACGGAGTGTAGGACCGCCGTTAGCCAGGTAACCGAAGCCCAAGCCATCTGGATCGGCCTCGTTGGCAATGCGATCGAGATTGCTCTCGGATTCGAATTGACCGAAGCCAACACCAGCGAACCAACCACCAAGGGTAGGAGCGGGAGCGGGAGCGGTTTGAACGGGAGCGGTTTCTCCTGCGAATGCGGTAGCAGTCACGGAGCCGGCAGCAGTAATAAGTGTTAGTAGCTTCATAGCAAAAAACATTTTTGTCATTTGATCGCAGTTAGCAAGAAAATAATAATTTTTTTTCATATGGCTTAATTATTAGCTAAAGTCAGGAAGGCGGCGCAATCTTCTGAATTGTTTGATCCGATGCCGTTGGATTGTTCTGCATGACCGTCAAGTTGACGAGGTCAGGCGCTGGCAACATGAATGCATAGGTCCGCAATAAAAAAAGAACCGCCCCCTCACATTTGAGAAATGAAAAGTCCGGATGGGAAAACAAGAAATCAATCAAGTGTGAGGATTTTTTTCTTTCGGATGCTTATTCATGGTTTGCGGTGGGAGAATAACCCAGCACATCGTTCCTTTTTGGTATCCCTTGTTGGCTCGTTTAACAGCCGCAAAAAAGGCATGGGTCGAAACCCATGCCTTGAAGTATTTATGGTAGACGCAGCTTTTTATTAGAAGTTGTAACGAAGGCCAATTTCGTAGCCAACGCTGTCGTCGAGCTCCGCATCACCAAGACCGCCGCCGATTTCTAGGTCGCCGAGGTAGATGTAACGAGCGCCGCCGTAAATTTCCCACTGCTCGTTGATGTCGTATGCCAAGCCGATGGAGGCTTGAGCGTAGAAACCGCCGTCGGAGTCGCTGTTGCCGGAGAATGATGTTTCGGTGAAAGCGTAACCGATGCCACCGCTGATGTATCCTTTGATGCCGGAGAACAGAGTGCGCTCAGCAAGAAGGTTGAGGGTGATCGGAATGATTTCAACGTCAACGTCGGCAACGGTAGGCGGAAGTGGAAGAAGTGGTGGGATGGGCAATGGCGCTGGAATGGTGGCATTGGTATCACCGTCGAGGTAGCCAACTTCCAAGTAAGTGGCTAGATCGCAGCCAAGAAACTGGGTGCCCAGATTGCGACCAATATGCAAGGAATACATATCAAAGTCGATATCGTTGGTGAGTTCGCCGAGGCTGCCCTCAGAGTCGAATTGACCGAAGCCAGCGCCAGCAAACCAACCACCGAGGGCAGGAGCGGGAGCAGGAGCTGTAGCGGTTTGAACGGGAGCAGGTTCTCCAGCGAATGCGATAGCAGTCACGGAGCCGATAGTTGCAATTAGTGTTACATGCTTCATAGCGAAAGAATTCTTAATTGACACATGTATCATGGCAAGAAAAAAAATCGTTTTTTTTTAAGATGGCTTGATCATTAACCAAAGTCAGGAGCGTAGGCGCGGCACCTTATGGAATCTACATGGGTCATCGACATGATGTCTTGTGAAAAACTTCACAAAGCCCTTTTGACTGGCGGCGCGGCAAGTAATCCGCGAGCGTGATTTTATCCGGAAAAGATGAGAGAGCAGAGCGGTGGAATCTTTTTTACAGAGTTGGCAAGCTGCCTGCTTAGTGAGGGGAATACAAACCCGTGAATACGCTTTTTACCGGATATACCCCTTGGGCTGGCTATGATGAGATGTTCGAATCCGACGGCACGGTGCGGCCCTGTTGCCGGTCGCTGCATCAAGTGTTTGAAGGATTGACCCGCAAAGAATTCGAAGAGCGCAAGGCGGCTTCCGACATGTATTTCCTGCGCCAGGGCATTACCTTCAATGTCTATCACGATGAGAAGGGGACGGAACGGATTTTTCCCTTCGACCCGGTGCCGCGTGTGTTGACGGCGGCGGAGTGGGAGCACTTGGAAGCGGGGCTGACGCAGCGGATCATTGCGCTGAATCTGTTTCTCCACGACATTTACCACGATCAGCACATACTCAACGACGGCACGATTCCGCGCATGTATGTGGACGAGGCGAAAAATTTCCGCGAGGCCTTCCGCGGGATGGATGTGCCGAAAGACATCTACATCCACATTTGCGGCTCGGACCTGGTGCGCGGGGGAGATGGGAACTTTTATGTGCTCGAAGACAATGGCCGCTGTCCCTCGGGAGCTTCCTATTTGCTGGAAAATCGCAATGCGCTCAAGCGGGCGTTTCCGTCGCTTTTCGAGACATCGGACGTGCGTCCGCTGGATGCCTATCCACGCGAGCTGCTGAACATGCTGCGCTACATTTCGCCCGTGCGGGAGAGCGATCCGGTGTGTGTGCTGCTGACGCCCGGGTGTCATAATAGCGCCTATTTCGAACATTGTTATTTGGCGCGGGAGATGGGCATCCCCATCGTGGAGGGGCGTGACCTGGTGGTGGTGGATCAGTTTGTCTTCATGCGCACGACCAAGGGCTTGCAGCGTGTGGACGTGATCTACCGCCGCATCGACGATGACTTCATCGACCCGATTGTATTCCGCAAGGATTCGATGCTCGGCGTTCCCGGGCTGATGAGCGCGTATCGTGCGGGCAATGTGGCGCTGGCCAATGCGGTGGGCACCGGGGTGGCGGATGACAAGGTGATGTACACGTTTGTGCCGAAAATGATCGAGTATTATCTCGGCCAGGATCCGATCCTGCCGAATGTGGAAACGTATCTGGCCTCGGAGAAAAAGGATTTGTCCTATATCTTGGATCACTTGCCGGAATTGGTGGTGAAGGCTGCGAATGAATCCGGTGGCTACGGCATGCTGATGGGTCCATCGGCGAGCAAAAAGGAGATCGCGGAATTTCGCGAAAAGCTGATCGAGGATCCGCGCAATTACATCGCGCAGCCGGTGGTCTCGCTCTCGCAGTCGCCGACGTGGACGGGTGAGGAAATGTCCGGCCGTCACGTGGATTTGCGTCCGTACATCATTTATGGGGAAGATGTGAAAATCGTCCCGGGCGGGCTGACGCGGGTGGCGCTGACAAAGGGTTCGTTGGTGGTGAATTCCTCGCAAGGAGGAGGCAGCAAGGACACCTGGGTGCTGCGGAGCTGAGAAAAATTTTCAGGAAACAAAACGATGTTATCACGAGTAGCAAATACGCTGTATTGGATGGTGCGGTATGTCGAACGGGCCGACAACCTGGCGCGATTGATCGACGTCAACGAGCAATTGTTGTTGGACTGGGAGCGGCTGGATAGCGAGCGTCTGCGGGATTTCTGGATGCCGATCGTGTGGAGCGCCGGCGACGATGTGCTCTACACCGAATTGTATGGCAACGGCCACAGTGCCGATGTGATCCGGTTCCTGACCGATGACCGCCGCAACCCGAACAGCATTGTTTCCTGTCTGGTGCAGGCGAGGGAAAATGCCCGCACCGTGCGCGATCAGCTTTCCGATGAGTTGTGGGAGGAACTGAATTCTCTGTATCTCTTCCTGAATTCCAAGGATGCGGAAAAAATGCTGCGTGATGATCCGCCGCGGTTTTACGGCCTGATCCGGCGATCGGTTTTCACCTTCCAAGGCATTGCAGCCGCCACGATCGATCGCGGCATGGGCTGGGATTTCATGGACCTGGGACGTCACCTGGAGCGGGCGGACAAAACCACGCGCTTCCTCGACATCTCCACCTTTCTCCCCGCATCCGCGCCCACGGCGATGCACTGGAACGCGATCGTGCGCTCCTGCGGTGCGATGGGCGTGTATCGCTCGCTCCATGCGGGCATGGTCGAACCGCGAAAAGTCGTGGATTTGTTGATTTTTTCCCGCACCTTCCCGCGCAGCGTGCGCTATTGCATGACGCGTGTGGAGCATTGCCTGCATTCGATCTCCGGCACTCTCCAGGGAGACTACAGCGACAATGCCGAGCGCACTACCGGGCAAATCATGGGACGGCTGAATTATGGCGTGGTGGATGAGTTTCTCAGCGCTGGCTTGCACGAGGCGCTGGATGGTCTGCAGACGCAGTTCAACATCATCGGCGATGCGGTGTTTGAAAGTTACGTCCTCATGCCTCATGTGATCGACACCTCACTGCCCACCAATCACAGCGCCGCCACCATGCGGGCTTGGAAATACCAACAGGAGCAGGAGCAACAATGAGTCCTACCGAGGGCGATGCACCGCAAGAGGCTTGCCAACAACAGCTGATTGCTCCATACAGTCTGCCGCCTATGATTGGAACGAAATTACAAGTGACACATGCCACTTTGTTCGAATACGCGGCACCGGTGGTGGATAGCGTGAACACGCTGCATCTGGAGCCACGCACGTTTCCATTCCAACGGACCATTTCCTCCACGATACGCATCTTGCCGCCCACGCGCATGCGGCGGTTCAGCGATCTGTTCCAAAACATCACGCATCATTTCGAGATGCTCAAGCCGCATACGCGCCTGGAAGTGCTCAGCCGCTTGCGCGTGCTCAATCTGCCGCTGGTGATTCCCGAACGCAGCATGCTGGCGACCAAGGCCGATCTCGCGGATCCTTCCACGCGCGAGCGCACGTGGTCGTTTTTGCAAGACAGTTCGCTCGTATCGCACCATCCGGAAATTTGGCGATTGGCGATCGATCTGTCGCACGGCATCGACTCGCTGCATCAGCAGGCGTTGGCCTTCATGCACTGGATCCATCAAAATTTCCACTATCAACCCGGTGCCACGCTGGTCAACACGCGCCTGGAGCAATCGTTTGCGATCCGCGCGGGGGTTTGTCAGGATTTTTCCCACATGATGGTGGCCCTGTGTCGTGCGGTGGCGCTGCCGGCCCGTTATGCTTCGGGGTATTTGTACAATGGCCCGACCGACATGCTGGTGGGGGCGCAGGCTTCCCATGCGTGGTGCGAGGTTTATCTGCCGTATGTCGGCTGGATCGGCTACGATCCCACCAACGGCACGCTGGCGGATGAACGCTACGTCAAGGTGGCGGTGGGCAGGGACTACGATGACGTGGCCCCCGTCAAAGGCGCGTATCGCGGCACGGCGCAGTGCCTGATGTCGGTGAAGGTGCTGGTGGAGAAAGTCGATTGATTCGGACGGAAGAAGTTGTTGCGGTGGAATTCCACCCTTGCTTTTGCGATGGCCTTGTCCAGAATAGCGCATATGAAAAACACGTTGGGAAAAGTTCTCGTTTTGTTTTTTTCGATCGCGGCGGTGACTTGTTTTGTTTGGAACGCATCGCAGCGCATCAAGGGAGCGGCTGCCGATGCGGCGAAACCGGCAAACGCTGCCGCCGAGAAAAAACCAACGGTCACGGACGAGGAGGTGAAAGCGGCGCGTGAAACCATGCTGCGTTCCTCGAAATCGGGCATCATCATGAGCGAGGAGGATACGCGGAAAATGTTGGAAGAGCGGTTGGAGCAAAAGAAAACCCCGGCTCCGAAGGCGGAAAACCTCGCTCCATCGAGCAAAGTGATGCGCATAGTCAGCCCTGATGGGCTGAAAGAACTTACACGGGAAGAGGCGGAAGAGCGGTTGAATCAAATGAATCAAAATGCATCCAAAGCGGAAGACCTCGCTCCATCGAGCAAAGTGATGCGCATCGTGAGCCCTGATGAGATCAAGAAGGTGCAGAAGAAGCTCGAGTCGTCGCAGCAGCCTGAAGCAGAACAGCCTATCCAAAAAGAGTCCCGGTAATGTTTCGCGATGCGATGTATGCCTTGGCGGCACCGCTGCTGAGTTTGTTGATTTTGCTGGCGATATTCGCGCCGCTGGAAAAATGCTTTCCCGCCAGAGTGCAGAAATTTTTCCGCCCGGCCTGGTTCACCGATTTGTGTTTTTTTCTCGGGCAATACCTTCTGTGGGGCGCGGTCGTGTTCGGGGCCCTCGCGTGGATGGCGCCGTGGCTTACGGGATGGGTTCCGGTTTCCGTGCGTGCCGCTGTCGGTTCCCAGCCATGGTGGTTGCAGGCGGTCGAGGTCGTTTTTCTGAGTGATCTGTTCATTTACTGGGGCCATCGCATCCAGCACCAGGTGCCGTTTTTGTGGCGATTTCATGCGGTGCACCACAGTGCGGAACATCTCGATTGGTTGGCAGCGCATCGCGAGCATCCGCTGGACACCATTTACACGGTCGGCCTGATCAATCTGCCGGCGTTTTTGTTGGGTTTTGATCTGTCGACACTGGCGGGCTTCACGGCATTCCGGGGGATATGGGCGATTTACATTCATTCGAACGTGCGTCTGCCGCTCGGTCCGCTGCGCATGCTGATCGGGGCTCCTGAGCTGCATCATTGGCATCACGCGAAAGAACGGTTTTCCGGCAACTACGCGAATCTTTCCCCGTTGATGGATTTGTTGTTCGGCACCTACCGCCATCCCGATCATGAACCGGGCGAATTGGGCCTCGCGGAACCATTTCCCCGCGGTTACCTCGGCCAGTTGATTCATCCGCTTTTGCCCCGCAAAAAAAAGAAAATGAGCGACAGGTGAAATTCTTTGCTTGCCAACATCGGCAAGTTCTGGTTTTCTGCGCGCCCGTTCATTATGTTCGGGCTGTAGCGCAGCCTGGTAGCGCACTTGCCTGGGGGGCAAGGGGTCGTGGGTTCGAATCCCGCCAGCCCGACCACTACTGGTTTCCGGTAGTGTTTCACTGAAAAAGATCGCCGCATACGTAAGTGCTAATGGGGGTCTTTCATTTTTTTTCGGGGATAGCAAAAATTATCTTTACAGGGAGAGCGGCTTGGATAGCTTGCACAAATGATAAAAGATTTACTGTGTGTAACTTGCTAGGACTTAATGAACCAACGTCCCCTCCGTTGAGCATGCAATCTTTGTTTGTTGCCCGGAAATGATTTTGTTTGAGCTTGGTCAGTTTTCAAAACCCAAAAAAGCCTAACATTATGAAATTGAGAAAACCCAAATCAGTTACCCTGAAAAAAACGTTGCCGTGGATTCTGTTGATCGCGCTCACCGCGGGGATCTGGAATTGGCGCTCTGCGGACTCTGTGGCTCCGATGGTGAGTCAGCAGGAATCGGTAAGTGCTCCGCCTGTTGCGAAAGTTGTCGATGCGCCCGTGGTGGCAGCGCAGGCTGCTGCAGCGCTTGCGTCCGTGGAGCCGCGTCCGGTCGTAGCTGAGGTGGCGGATTTTCGGGATTGGGCGAAGTCTTATCTCGTCGCATCCGAGACGGAAAAGGCGGCAATGCTGAAGCAGGGCAAGGCACTTGCTGTCGCTCACACGCAGCGGATTGCGGAATTGATCCGGCTGGATCCCGAGCAGGCGATCGCGAATGCGGTGCCGATGGTGATTCGCCAGGATTTGCCACCGAGCATCGTTGAGTTGCTGGAAGACCGGGTCAATATCAAGGCATCACTCACGGTGAATGGCAATGCGCCTTTGCCCGGGCAGGAAAATTCTCCCGACTTCAAGCCCTACACTCGCGTGGTTTCCACGGCGGAGGGCGATCACTGGAACGCTTATGTTTATGGCAAACGCGGCCAACAACGCAGCCTGAGTGCCACGTATATCAACGGGGTTTCCGTAGGTTATGACATGGCGGTGTCGGATTCCCGCGTGCGCCAGCTCGAAGTCGGTGAGCGCCCCGCTCCCGGGGATCGCGATGTGGTGGAGAGTTGCCCGGTATCGAAAGAGGAAACCACGGTGGCCCGCACGGAAAGCGGTAATTTGCCCCCGGTCACCGAGGAAACTCCGGCATTCGAGACGGCGGAGCGCGTGATTTATGTTTGCAATGGCGGCCACATCGAGCAGGTGGCGGATGAATATGCGACGGATGAAGAGCGCTCGCACTGGCAGTCATTGGAGCCCACGCTGAATGCGGGCGCAGGCTCCGGTGCTCCTACGGCGCCCACCGGATCGATTCCCGGCACTGTCACCACAGGGCAGCGCAGTTTGCTTTACATTCGTGTGACTTTTCCGGATCACATGATCGACCCGCAATCCGAGGCGGAGTGCCATGAATCTCTGCGTCAAATGGCGGACTGGGTATCTGTCACTAGTTATGGACGCTTATACTACACCTATGCGGTCACTCCATTGATTGTATTGCCCTATCCGGAAAGCTGGTATGTGCAGCGTCAGAACGATGGGGCCTCGGCGGATTCGGTTCTGCGCGGTCATGCCATCACGTTGGCTCGCGCGGCTGGCTATGATAACCTTGCCTATAATAATGAGGTCATCCGATGGAACGGCACTGTCGGTGCCTACGGCGGCTCGGCCGGTGTGGGTGGTCGCAATATCAATCTGAAGACGAATAGCGTCGGCACGCTCTTGCACGAGCTCGGTCACAACCTCGGTCTCTGGCACGCCAACTACTGGCAAACCAATCCGCCCAGCTCCGTCGGTCCCGGCAGCAACGGCGAGTATGGCAACACCTTCGACTTGTTAGGCAACAGCGGCAGCATGGGACAGTTCACCGCTTCGTTCAAAAATGCCATCAGCTGGCTACCGAACGAAACGCATTGGACGGTGAACAATTCCGGCGTCTATCGCATTCATCAGTTTGATACCGCCATGCAGGACCCCGCCCATCGCTATGCGCTGCGCATCAGAAAAGATACGGAAAGAGATTACTGGGCCGAGTTCCGACAGCTCCACACCACGAACACCGGCTTCATGAACGGTCTCATGCTCACCTGGGACCGCTGGGGGCAGGGGAATATCGGCGGCAGCGGCGGCAGTCCCGGAAACGGCAGCAACGGCGGCGCCCAGTTGCTCGACATGACTCCGGGATCGTTTGGCAATGGCATCACCGACACGCGCAATGACTCCGCTCTATGGATCGGTCGCACTTTCAGCGATCCGGACGTCAATGTCCACATCACCCCCATCGCGAAAAATGCCACGACACCGCCATCGATGGATGTTTATGTTCATACCGGTGAGGCTCCTGGCAACCTCGCTCCCACCCTTGCGATCAGCGCCAGCGGCACCAGCGTGGCGACCAATACCGCCGTCACCTTTACCGCCACCGCTTCCGATCCCGATGGTGATCCCATCGCCTACGCATGGGTCTTCAATGACGGCACCTACTCCACCAACAACGGCGCGGTGCAAACGAAATCGTGGAGCACCGCAGGGCACTATCAGGTTCTCTGCACCGCCAGCGACATGAAAGGAAAACGCACCACGCGTTCCATCCTCGTGACGGTCGGTTCGCCCACCACATTCATGGTGAGCGGCAACATCACCGGCCCCGATGCGCAACCGTTAGAGGGCGTCTATGTGGCCAGCCATGTTCCCTCGAACGGCAGCAGTCACACGAGCAGCGCTACCTTCCGAGGCACCTGGACGGACAGCGATGGCAACTACACGTTGACCAATCTCGCCGCGGGCAGCTTCACCATCAGCCCCAATCTCTATCCGAATGTTTTCGCTCCCTCCAACTTCACCAATCCGGTGGTGGTGGGCCCCAGCGCTTCCAACATCAACTTCGGCAGCACCACGCTGCCCACGATCACGCTCAATGTCACCGATGCCACCGCCAACGAAGGCACCACACCCGGCACCGGCACGATCCGCATCGAGCGCACAGGCAGCACCGCCAGCGCTCTCAGCGTGCAGATTTTCAATTCCAACACCGGCACTGCCACTCGCAATACCGACTACACCCTTTCTCCCGCGCCCACCGCCTCGACCGCTGGCGGCGGCAGCGGTACCTCGGAATACATCATTCCTGCCGGCGCCTCATTCCTCGACATTACCGTCACTCCCGTCAATGACAGCACGGCGGAGGGTTCGGAGTATGCGTCGCTTGATTTTGCCAATACCAGTGGCGGCTACATTCTCGCGGGGTCGGCGGTCGCTCGTGTGGAAATTGTCGATGACGAAAATGGCAGCTTGCCCGTGGTGAAACTCACGCATGTCGATAACGTGGCTTCGGAATCAGGCAGCGACACCGCCACTCTCAGGCTCGAACGAAATGGTTCCACCGCTGCGAACCTGACGGTCAATCTCACGATGACCGGCACCGCTACGAATAACACCGACTACACCATTCCTGCCTCTGTCGTCATTCCCTCTGGCAGCGCTTCCACCACTGTCACCCTCACTCCTGTTGATGACAGTGCCATGGAAGGCACCGAGACCGCCATCGTCACGATTGCCGCCAATGCCGCCAATGCCCGCGACACGCTGGCAAACAACCACACCGTCACGATCCATGACAACGACCTGCCCGTCGTCACCATCGCTGCCACGGACGCCACTCTAACGGAAACGCCCGGAGACAAAGGCGTGTATACGATTTCCCGCAGCGGCGGCGATCCCTACCTGCCACTAACCGTGGACTATGCCATCTCGGGCCGTGCCGTTCATGGGGCGGACTACCGTCGCCTCGAAGGCCGCGCCGTCATTCCCGCCGGTGCTTCCTCGACCACCGTGGAAATTTACCCCTACGATGATTCCGTGGATGAAGGCACGCAGGACATCATCCTGCGCCTGCGCAGCACCACGACCTACATCATCGGTAGCACAGGGACCGCCACCATGAGCATCACCGACAACGATGATTCGCAGATCTATCTGAAACTCACCCAGAGCGGCGTCATCGAGCCAGCGAGCGGTTCGCTCACAGCGGTCACGTATCAAATCATCCGCCCCGCCACAGGCTCCGCGATCACGGTCAACTACGCCATGAGCGGCACTGCGATCAACGGTGTCGATTACACTTCGCTGCCTGGCACGATTGCCTTTACCGCCTCGGAAACCACAAAAACAATCAACGTCGCAGCCTTGGCGGATACCTTGTTCGAGGATGCGGAAACTGTCACTCTCACGCTGTTGCCTGGCACTGGTTACTCACTGATGAGCAGTCAACCGGCCAGTGCTACGGGAACTATCGTCGATGGTGATCAGCCGACCCTTGATGTTTCCGCCGTCAATACAGTGACCAGTCTGACCACAGCCGGTTCGGACACCTCCACGAGCCTGCAATTCATCGTCTCGCGCGATGTCAGCGCAGCCACCGATCTGGTCGTCAACTATACCATGTCCGGCACTGCCACGGAGGGAGTGGACTATACCGGCACTACCGGTAGCGTCACCATTTTGGCCAACACCGTCAGCACCTACATCACCATCGTGCCGGTCAATGACACGATTGCGGAGGGCGTGGAAAGCATCGTCATGAACATCACGCCGGCCTCAGGAACGTATGGTCTGCGCACGGCATCTTCCACACTGTTGCTCGGTGACAACGACGCCTTTGCCAGCGGCTCTGTCGCCTTTGGTGCCGCCACCAGTGCCACCAACGAAGCGGCGGGCACGCACAATGTTCCAGTCAATGTCACCGGCACCCCCGGCGGCACGATCACTGTCAGTTATCGACTCAGTGCGGGAACTGCCATGGGTGGTGGTTATGATTTCACGATGAATGAGGGAGTTCTGGAATTCCCGGTCGGCACCACCACTCTCAATATTCCGATCACCATCCATCCTGACAATCTCGCCGAACCGGCGGAAACCATCGCGCTGCAACTCTACAATGTCAGCGGTGGCAACCTCGGCACCAGCACTCATACGGTGACTCTCAACAATCAATCGATGCCCGAGGCCTTCACCGATGCGGCATCGAATCTTCTTGCCACGAGTGTCACTCTCAACGGCCGAGTCTTCCCGAACGGCTTGGCCACGAACGTGTGGTTCGAATACGGTCCTACCGCCGCGTATGGCAGTTCCACCGCACCGCAAGCGATGGGCAGCGGCACGACCAGTGTCGCGTTCAATGCTGCTCTGTCCGGCTTCGCGCCGGGAGGGTACCATTTCCGCAGTGTCGCACAGAACAGCGCGGGAACGACCTATGGCATCAATCAGATCGTTTCCTCCAACAATGCGAATCTCAACAACCTGATTACCAGCGCTGGCATATTCTCACCGGCCTTCTCGTCCGCCACGACATCCTACTCAGTGACCGTACCGAGTGGCACCACTTCCATCACCGTAACACCGACAGTGGCCCAGGCAAATGCCACGGTGAAAATCAATGGCGTGACCGTGCCATCCGGCTCAGCGAGCGCCTCGATCGCCATCGGCTCCGGCACCACCGTGATCAATGCAGTCGTCACCGCCCAAGACGGCGTGACGCTCAAGACATACACACTCAATGTTTCTCTGAGCAATCCCGCCGCATCGTATTCGGTCACTTACAACGGCAACGGCAGCACCGGTGGCAGCGTGCCGATCGATCCAAGCAGCCCGTATCTTTCCGACTCCACCGTCACTGTTCTCGGCAATACCGGCAGTCTCACCAGAAGCGGCTACGCATTTGTCGGCTGGAACACCGCTCCCGGTGGTGGTGGAACGAATTACACGGCAGGATCGACCTTCACGATCAGTGGCGACATCACACTCTACGCCCGATGGAACAACCTTCCTTCCGTGAATGCTGGACCGGATCAGACATTGACCCTTGCGAACTCGACATGGCAGCCTTCCAGCCTCTCCATTCAGGCATGGTATGACGCAAGTGATGCCTCCACCATCACTGCCTCCGGAGGACTCGTTTCCGAATGGCGCGACAAGAGCGGCTTCAACCGCCACGCCACCCAGCCCACGGGAACCAACCAACCCTCCACGGGAACCAACACCATGGGCGGTCTGAACGTCATCAGCCTCAACGGCACCAGCCAGTTCTTCAATGCCGATCTCGATTACCTCGCTGGCACCACCCACTCCGCCTTCATCGTGACAAAGACCACGGCATTCCGGAACATCTACGGTGCGGCGAATGGCAGCGCGGGCGCCAACAGCCTTCACGTCGGCTTCTCCAGCAACACGCAATACCGCATGAATTTCTGGGGCAATGACTTCAATCATGCGGTCGCCAGTTCGTTCGTTCCCGCCAATGGCAACGTGCTCAACTACGTCTGGACTCCCGGAGTTTCGAAGGAAATTTTCGCCAACGGGTTTTTGCAAGGCACCAGCACCAACGCCGGAAACATCGGCACCATGTCCGGTGGCGGCCGCATCGGCAACGTCACTGGTCAAGGCCTGTATGGCGGCGACATCGCGGAAATCATCTTCGTCACCGGAACTGTCAGCGCCGCCGACCGCGAGCGCATGGAAGGCTACCTCGCCCACAAATGGCAGTTGCAAGCGCAGTTGCCCGCAGGTCATCCCTACAAAAATGTTTCTCCCATCGCACCTGTTGCGGTTGTCACCCTGGACGGCACTGTCGGCGATGCCGAGGATCCCGTTTCCTCGACATGGACCCTGCAAAGCGGCCCGAGCGGTGCTGGTGCCATGTTCGGAAATGCCTCCGCGGTGGACACCACCGTCTCGCTCTTCCAAGCAGGCGTTTATACCCTGCGCCTTGCTGCCAGTGACGGAGTGAGCAACGTCTTCGACGAGACCACCATCACCATCAACCCGCCCGCTCCGCCGAACACAGCTCCCGTCTGGACCGGCAATCCCATCGCCGAAGCGGACGCCACGGAAGACGCCGCCTATGCCGGCACGCTGGCGGCTAACGCCACCGATGCCGAGGGCAATGCGCTTACCTTCGCGAAAGTCAGCGGCCCCGCCTGGTTGAGCGTTGCCGCCAATGGCGCACTAAGCGGCGCGCCGGCCAATAGCGACGTGGGTGCCAACACGTTCACCGTCAGTGTTAGCGATGGCATCGCGCCCGCCGTGGAAACCACACTCAACATCACCGTCATCAACTCCAACGACGCGCCCACATGGACCGTCAATCCCATCATCGCGGCCAACGCCACCGAGGACGCCGCTTACACCGGCAGCATCGCCGGCAACGCCACTGATGCGGATGCAGGAGCCGCTCTTACCTTTGCCAAAGTCAGCGGACCTGCCTGGCTGAGCGTTTCACCCACGGGAGACCTTTCGGGTACACCGTCTAACAGCGATGTCGGCGGCAATAGCTTCATTGTCAGCGTCAGCGACGGCATCGCGCCCGCCGTGGAAGCCACGCTCAATATCACCGTCATCAATAGCAACGACGCGCCGACATGGGTCGTCAATCCCATCAACGGAGCCAATGCCACCGAGGATGCCGCCTACACGGGGAGTATCGCTGGCAACGCCGCAGACGAGGACGCCGGCGCCACTCTTACCTTTGCGAAAATCAGCGGGCCCGCCTGGCTGAACGTCTCTGCGAATGGTTCACTGAGTGGCACACCAGGCAATAACAATGTGGGATCCAACACGTTCACCGTCAGTGTCAGCGACGGCATCGCACCCGCCGCGGAAGCCACGCTCAACATCACCGTCATCAATACCAACGACGCGCCCACTTGGATCGTCAATCCCATCGCGGGTGCCGATGCCACGGAGGATGCCGCCTATGCCGGTAGCATCGCGGGCAGCGCGATGGATGCGGATGCGGGAGCCAGCCTCAGCTTTGCCAAGGTAAGCGGTCCCGCCTGGTTGAGTGTTTCGGCCACCGGCGATCTGTCCGGCACACCGACCAATGGCGACGTGGGAACCAACAGCTTCGTTGTCAGCGTCAGCGACGGCATCGCCGCACCTGTCAATGCCACGCTGAACATTACCGTCATCAACACCAACGATGCGCCGACATTCCTCACCAATCCCATCATCGCGGCCAACGCCACCGAAGGTGCTGCCTATACCGGTGTGACACTCGCCGGAAGCGCCACGGATCCCGACACCAGCGATACCCTCACGTTCTCGAAAGTCAGCGGTCCCGCATGGCTCAGTGTGGCGGCCAATGGCTCGCTCTCCGGCACTCCTCCCGCAGCAAGCGCTGGATTGAATTCCTTTGTTGTCCGTGCCACCGATCCTGCGGCAGCGAGCGTGGATGCCACATTGCAAATCACTATCGTCGGCTTGCCCTTGCCATGGCTGGCCAGCGACATCGGCACTGGCATGCTCGCTGGTTCCACTTCCTTCAATGCAGGCACCTTCACACAAGCGGGCTCCGGCGTCATCGGCGGCACCAGTTCGAAGTTCCGTTTCGCCTATCAGACCCTATCCGGTGACGGCGAAATCTCCGCACGCATCAGTGCCCTGCAAAACACCGGTAATTCCTCGCGCGTCGGCGTCATCATCCGTGAATCGCTGGCGGCCAACTCGAGGGAAATCTTCATGGGTCTGACCGGCAGCGGAGGCTACCGTTGGACGCGACGTACCGCCACAGGTGGCAGCACTACCTCTACGAACAGCAACTCTGGAACCGTGCCGAACACCTGGGTCAGAATCGTGCGCAGCGGCACCACCATCACCGCCTTCAAGAGCACGAACGGCACCTCATGGACCACGGTGGGCAGCACCACCAACACCAGCTTCGGCACGAATTGCTATATCGGCCTTGCCGTAGGTAGTGGTAGTAATACAACGCTTAATACCTCGGAGTTCAGCAACGTCAGCGTCACTCCCTGATGCCACGTTATCTCATCATCCCATCGCTCTGCCTGTGGCTTGTTGGATGCGACAGGCAAAGCGGATCTCGTGCCGAAACGCAAGAGGTCACCTCAACCAGCTCATCGTCACGTCGCGGTCCCACTGCTGCTGGCGAACGCATGGAACCGTCCACCAAGGCACCGCAGGATCTCCTCGCGGAGGCCGAGACGCTCGAACCCGCCGAACGGGAAAAAGCTCTCGCCGCTATTGCCTGGGACACCATCGAGACCGCCCCGGAAACCGCTCATCGAGCCTTTGCGAAACTGTCGCCCGCCAGCCCGGAAAAAATGCGCCTGATCCGGCACTATGCCATGCGTCTCGCCGAAGAGAATCCCGAACAAGCGATCGAGTGGGCGCTTGCGTTGGAGAACGAAACGGAAACCTCCGCCGCTCTCACCCACATTGCCGTGGCTCTTGCGGAAGCGGATCCGCAACGCGCGGCCTCCTTGCTCGCCGAGCACGGTCAGCCCGGGCATGAGCTGAATGTCGCCGTCGTGCAGGTGGTGCAACGTTGGTCGGTCCGCTCCACCGCCGAAGCCGCTGACTGGGTGTCGCGATTTTCTTCCGGCGATGCCCGCCAGGCCGGTGTGAAAGTCATTGCCGAGCGGTGGCTTCCGGCCGATGCTCCCGCGGCCTTTGCCTGGCTGGGCTCGATGAAAGATGCGACTCTTCGTCAAGAAACCGCCAGAGCGATGGAAGGAGTGATCCTGCAGCAGCCGGAGTCAATCCGCGCGGCATGGCGGCAACACGCGAACGAAACCATTCTCAAAGAACTGGAGCAGCAACGTGAAATCGCACTCAAGGATGTGGGGGATAATGTTCCGCTTCCTCAAAAGGACAAGTAGGACCGTCTGCTGAAAGAATGCTTGCATCGTCACGTATCGAGTTTGTCAGCAACTGCTTCCTCTCCTGTGCTTCTCCTTTTCCGTGATTCCCATTTCCTAACAGATGTCTTGCGCCAGCCACGTTTCTGTCGTTTGTTGGCCGCCACGTGTCTCATTCCTGTTTCACTCATCGCAGAAGATGCGCCAAAGGGCGGTTTTGACGAGCAGGTGAAGCCGTTTTTGGAAGAGCACTGCATCAGTTGCCATGGTCCGAAAAAAAGCAAGGGCAAGGTGACCCTGCACACGCTCGAAGGAATCAACGGCCATGCGGATCTGGAGCAGTGGGAGACGATTTTGGAAGTGCTGGAAAGTGGCGAAATGCCGCCGGAGGATGAACCGCAGCCGACGGCGGAAGCCCGCGCCGCTGTGGTGAAATGGATCGAAGCGGGACTGCGCACGCAAGCCGATACCCCCACCGAGGAAAAGCCGCAGACCATGGTTCGCAGGCTGACGAATTTCGAATACCAGAACACCATGCGTGATTTGTTCGGTTTCGAGTTGAAGCTCATCGACAACCTTCCCGAAGACCCGCTCAAGCCCTATAAGTTCAACAACACCGCCGAGTTCATGCTCATCGGGCCCGAGCAACTCGATCGCTATCGCGAAAATGCCGAGCGCGTGCTGGCGAGTGCGATTGTCGATCCTGCCAAGCCGGAGATTCATCGCACCTTCCGTGAATTTTCCTCCAAAGCCCCTCCTGAATCCGGCATGCAGTCCGATGAGGTGGGAGTCTATGGCAATCGGCGCGATAGTCCCGGCGCGGGCGTGGGGCTGACCTCCTGGCCGAGCACGGGTGAGTTTCGCGTTCGCATCAAGGCGGCAGCGATTTTGCCTCCGGGTGTTTCCGAAGTGCCGCTGCGCTTGGTCATGGGCTATGGATTGAATGAAAACAGCTCGACCCTGCGAGCGGAACCCGTGGGCACGGTCGTATTGCGCAATCGCGTGGATGAACCGCAGATGTTCGAGTTCCGCGGGCGCATCGAAAATTTCCCTGCTCGCCCTCCGGTGGGTCAGAAGACCGGGCTCACGAAGCCGACCATGGCGATCACCGCACAGAATCTCTACGACAACGGCATGCTCAATGACTTCACCACATTCTTCGGTGATTGGGCCGTGGCGTTTCCACGCGCCGTGGTGCAGTCGATCGAGTTTGAAGCACCCATCGCCGATGTCTGGCCGCCCGCGCATCACACTAGAATTTTGTTCGATTCGCCCTTGCGCCAGAGCGACACCAAGGCTTATGTGCGCGAGGTGCTGCAACGGTTTTTGCCGCGGGCCTTTCGTCGTCCTGTGGAAAACGGGGAAGTCGAGCACTTCGTGAAATTGTATGAACTGGTGGCGCCGGAATTCGACACCTTCGAGGCCGCGATGCGTGAAACCCTGACCATGGTCCTGATCTCGCCGCAGTTTCTCTATCACACGGTCATCCCGCAGGGTGGGGGAGCGCAAGTGCAGTATGAACTCGCATCGCGTCTGTCGTATTTCCTGTGGGGCAGCATGCCGGATGAGGAATTGATGCGGTTGGCCGCGGAGGGCAAGCTCAGCGATCCGGCGCAAATCGAAAAACAAGTGCTGCGCCTGCTGGCCGATGCGCGCTCGGCGCAATTCGTGGATAACTTCAGCTCGCAGTGGCTCAGCAGCAAGAAGGTCAAAGGCGTGAGCATCAATCGCGATCTGTTTCCGCGCTTCCTCTATCTGGTCGCTTTCGGCGAACGCAAAGGCGAGGAAGTGCCGTATGTGCCCACAGTGCGCGACTACATGCATCAGGAAACATCGGCCTTCATCGCGGAGCTGATCCGTCGCAATGCCAGCGTGAAAAATCTGGTCGATTCCGATTTTGCGATGCTCAACCAGCGCCTCGCGGCGCACTATGGCGTCGTGGGCGTGGAAGGCCATGAGCTGCGTCCGGTGCCGATCAAGCCCGAGCACCACCTCGGCGGCCTGCTCACCCAGGGCTCGGTGCTGGTGGGGAATTCCACCGGTTCCGCGCCGCATCCGATCTATCGTGCCGTGTGGTTGCGCGAGGCGATTCTCGGCGATGAAGTCGCCCCGCCGCCAGCGGAAGTGCCGGCACTCACGGATACGGCAGGCGCGGAAGCGGCGAATGCCACCACGATTGCGGAAATGCTGCGCAAGCACCGACAGGTCGAAAGTTGCAACGACTGCCACGTGCGGCTCGATCCGTGGGGCATTCCGTTTGAGCAGTATAATTCGATTGGCCAGTTTCAACCGAAAGTCCCCGCGAATGGCACACGGCTGCGGCTTTATGCGCCCGGAAAAGACAAAAATTTCGCCGAGTATGAAGAGTATCTCAAGAGCGTCAACAAGGTCGAAGTGCTCGCCTCCGCCAAATTGCCGAAAGGTCCCGAGGTGGGTGGCATGACGGATCTGAAGGCCTACCTGCTGCGCGAAAAACTTGATCCGATCGCCGAGAATGTCATCCGTCGATTGCTGACCTACAGCCTCGGCCGCGAGTTGACCTATCAGGATCGTTTTGTCGTTGAACAATTGCGAAACGAGGCGAAGGTCGACGGGTATCTCATGCGCGATCTCATCGTCGCCGTCTGCCAAAGCAAACCATTTCTCACACCATCCCACACTTCTCACAAGCAATGAAACAGAAATCCTGGCATCTCGATCGACGCGAATTTCTCAAAGGCGGCGGCATGGCGTTGGCACTGCCGTTTCTCAACGCGATGAGCTGGGCCAAGGCGGCGCCCGGCAAGGCGATTCCGAAACGCATGATGATCAGCTACATTGCCTATGGTGTGTATGAGCCGAAGGGCGAGAACGGCGCGCATCACGACTGGAACTGGTGGCCCTGCAAGGACGAGGGGCCTCTCACTTTCAACAAATCCTCGGCACCCTTTGCGCCGTTCAAGGATTCGATCAGCTACCTGCGCGGGCTCGATCACGCCGGTGGTCATGCGCTCGGCGGGCACAGCTCCGGCGATGTTTTTGCCACCGGTGCCGACCTGGCACGCACGGAAAAAACCAACAATGTTTCCATCGATCAGGTGGCCGCGAAGGCCAAAGGAAATGAAACGCGCTACGGTTCGCTGGTGCTCGGCACGGAAGGGGGCACGGGTTCCTACGGCAGCAGCAAGACGCTCTCGCACTACGGTCCGGGTCGTCCGATCCCGTCACTGCACAAACCGCAGGAAATTTTCAACCGCATGTTCCAGCCCTACACCGGCAAGAGCATCGAAGAAGTGCGTGCCGACCTGAAACGCGAGGCCAGCGTGCTCGATCTGATGCTGGAACAGAGCAAGAGCATGAAAAGCCGTCTCGGCCAGGAAGATCAGGCGAAAATGGACGAGTATCTCGAATCGATCCGCGCCCTCGAACAACGCGTGGAGCGCACCAGCAAATGGACGCACGAGCCGCTGCCGCAAGTCGATACCAAAGGCCTCAATCTGGAAGTCTCGCACAAGGATCCGGTCGAATACACCCGCTGCATGTACGATCTCATCTACCTCGCCTTCCAGACCGATTCCACACGCTTCGCGACCTTGTTGTTGGAGAGCGAGCAGTCGCAGGGCAGCGAACTCTGGAACTATGCGACCTATACGCTCGGCTACAAAGGCGCCACCCACGACATCGCCCACAAGCGCCCCACCGAATCCGGGCTCTGGGACAACTGGCGCGCGCAGCAACACGCCTATTTCCTCAAGCGCCTGCGCGATACGCCCGAAGGCGATGGCAACATGCTCGATCACACGCTGGTGCTGTGGGGATCCGCCCATCCGCACGGCTCGCACGAGACCAGGAATTACCCGATCCAACTCGCCGGTGGCAACAAGCTCGGCTTCAAGCACGGCAACCTGCACTCCTTCGAGGGCGAGAAAAAAGTTCCTCTTGCGAACCTGTTCGTGTCGATGCTCAACGCCGTGGATGTCCCCACGCAGAAGTTCGCCGATAGCACCGGCGAGATGACCCGGCTGCTCGCGTAAAACTGTCAGATATGCCGTTTCTCCGCAACATCATCCGGTGGATCTGTCTCTTGCCTTCGCTCGCTTCACTGTGCGCGCAGGAGGCCAAGACGGTGCCGCGTGTCTTGATCGCGGGAGATGGCTTCTATCAGCAATCCTACAAAAGCATCGCCACCGAGCTCGCCACTCAGGCGCAAGTCACGCACAGGCACCCCGGCAGCACCGGGGCCGCGTTGGCCGGCATGGACGAATGGCTGGGCCCGGAAAAGTGGGACGTGATCTACTTCAACTTCGGTCACGCCGATCTGGTCTATCGCGATCCGCAAAGCAAATCCGTCCGCGTGATGAGCCGTCATGCGGGTGGCGTGCGCACGACCTCCCCCGAAACGTATGAGGCGAACCTGTTAGAGATCATCAAACGCCTCAAAGCCACCGGAGCGAAACTGGTCTGGGCCAGCACCCCGCCCTTGCCGAATTCCGACCAGTTGTTCCAGCCGCAGTCTGAAGTGGAATACAATCAAATCGCGGCGCGGGTGATGGAGCGCGAAAAGGTGCCGCAATTCGATGCCTACGCGATCGCCAAAGTGGAGCTCGAAGGCCGGCAAAAGCGTCGCGAACCCGGTTACAAAGACCCCATGGTGCCGTCCATCGCCGCCGCCATCCGCCAGCAACTGCCGCCGCGCTGATGCCGCTGATTTTTTTCTAAGGATTGCGGGGTGCAGGTGTCTCATCCATAGACGCGCGCCGGGCGCGATTGACACCGAATCCCTAACCCACTACGATACCCCCATGAAAACACTGAAAATCCTTGCACTGGCTGCCCTTACGATTGTTCCCTGCAAAGCCGCGCTCCTGGAAGGCACCGAGCCGAAAGAATGGCCCGCCGATCCGGCCCGTCATGTCGTGAAGGTCGAGCGTGTGTTTCAGAATGATGCCGAGTCCGCACTCATCACCGCTGCCGAAAATCTCGCACCCAATGAAAAAGAGCTGCTGGCTGCGGCGCAAAAACAAGACGAGGCCGCGAAGCCTGTGGCGAAGCAATGGTGGTATTACGAGGCGCTTGCGGTGAAAATTCCTTTCGCGCTCACAGGCGATGCCGTTTCCTATTTCACCGAGCTTGTGAATGGCTTCGGCAAACAAAAGCTTTCCCGTTACTCCGCCCCCGGAAGCAATTTCCACTATCAGGCGCGGGTGTCGAAACACGAATCTTTTGAGATCGATGGCAAAACGTTCTCCAATGTGTCAGTCGTCACTCTCTCCATGACCTTCAGCCAGCATTTTGTCACGACTGTCACCGAAGGCATGGACATCGCCAAAACGCGCACAGTGGTGTTCGATGCCGCAGGAAAAGTCCTCCACTGCAGCGGCGATGGCGAGACCCAGGTGCCCATCATGGCGATTTGAGCGCGCGGCGGCGGATTCCCTCCGCCAGGGCGACGGTTTCGAAGCAATGCGAATGTGGCACAGATTGTGCTAACGGGTCATTGTAGATCTCCCGCCCGCTCTTATGAACCGCAATCTTCCTGAAATCCGCCAAGTGCTTGCATTTGTGGCGATTGTCGATACCGGAAGTTTCACTCTGGCGGCGAAGCGTCTCAATCTCACGCAATCAGCCATCAGCCATTCTCTGCGCTCGCTGGAGGATTCGCTGAACACGCGTCTGCTGGACCGTCGGGGCAAAAGCCACAGTCTGACGGCTTCGGGTGAGGTTTTCCTCAGTCACTGCCGCAACGTCTTGCGCGAGCTCGATCTGGCGGTGGGCAACATCGATGCCCTGCAACAGCGGGCTGTTTGAGGCCCTGTGCCGTTACTATGGCGGTGTCCGGAGAGCCTCTGGGAAAAAGTGAGGAGAAAATAAAAAAAAGTATCTTTTCCGACCTTGTCATTTTGACCAAGATGTTTATGTTCACGCCGCGATCTTGTCTGTCGCGCCATTTCTCATGAATGCTTCGACCTGTTCTCTTTGTACGATCTGGAATTCCTCCATTGGAAAAAAACTCTTGGTAGCCCTCACCGGTCTTGTGCTGGTTCTGTTTCTGGCCGGGCATTTGGCGGGGAACCTGTTGATCTTCGTCGGCGAAGAAGCCTTTAACGAGTATGCGGAAATGCTGCACACGATGCTTCACGGGGCAGGAGTCTGGATCGCACGCGCGGTGCTCCTGACCTGCCTTGTCATTCACGTGGTGGCCACCATTTCCCTGACCCGTCTGAATCGCGCGGCCTCGCCGAAGTATGTGCACGAGCAAACGATCCAGGCCAGCAAGTCCTCGCGCATCATGATCTGGAGCGGCCTGACGATTCTGGCATTCGTGATTTTCCATCTGCTGCACTTCACCGTGCGCGTCGATTCCGGACTGGCGGAGATTGCCAAAACAAACCCGCACAAAATGGTGATCGTTGGTTTCTCGAATGGGCTCGTGGTGCTGTTTTACGCGATCGCGATGACCTTGCTCTGCTCGCACCTTTCGCACGGGGTGGCTTCCATTTTCCAGACGCTGGGCCTGCGTTCGAAGAAGTCCGCGCCTTTGATCGAAAAACTCAGCAAGGGCTATGCACTCGTCATCTGGCTCGGTTTCCTGTCGATTCCTCTCGCCATCTATTTTTTCAAATTCGGACGCTAACCTCTAACATTCTCGAACCATGTCATTTGTCCTCGATAGCAAAATTCCCGCAGGTCCGCTTGATCAGAAATGGTCGAAGCACAAGATGGACTCGAAGCTGATCAACCCCGCGAACAAGCGCAAGTTCACCATCCTGGTGGTGGGTTCCGGGTTGGCCGGTGGTGCTGCCGCCGCCACTTTGTCGGAACTGGGCTACAAGGTGAAATGCTTTTGCTACCAGGACAGTCCGCGTCGCGCGCACTCGATCGCCGCGCAAGGGGGCATCAACGCCGCGAAAAACTACCAGAACGATGGCGACTCGGTGCGCCGCTTGTTCTACGACACGATCAAGGGCGGCGACTTCCGCTCACGCGAGGCGAACGTCTATCGGCTCGCGGAAGTTTCCACGAACATCATCGACCAATGCGTGGCACAGGGCGTGCCTTTCGCCCGTGAATACGGCGGCTTGCTCGACAACCGCTCTTTCGGTGGCGCGCAGGTTTCGCGGACTTTCTATGCCCGCGGTCAAACGGGACAGCAGCTTCTGATCGGATGCTACCAGGCGCTCGAAAAGGAAGTGCACAAGGGCGGCGTGCAAATGTTCCCTCGCACGGAAATGCTCGATGTGGTTCTCGTCGATGGTCATGCCAAGGGCATCGTCGTGCGCGATCTCGTGACCGGAAAAATTTCCTCGCACGCCGGTGATGCGGTCATCATGGCGACCGGCGGTTACGGTAACGTGTTCTTCCTTTCCACCAACGCGATGGGCTGCAACGTTACCGCGGCCTGGCGCGCGGCGCGACGCGGTGCTTTGTTTGCAAATCCCTGCTACACGCAGATCCACCCGACCTGCATTCCGGTCTCGGGCGATTACCAATCGAAGCTCACGCTGATGTCGGAATCGCTGCGCAACGACGGCCGCATCTGGGTGCCGAAATCGAAGGAGGTTGCGGCAAAACTTCGCAAAAAAGAAATCCACCCTGATTCCGTGGCGGAAGAGGATCGCGACTACATCCTGGAGCGCAAGTATCCCTCTTTCGGTAACCTCGCCCCGCGCGACATCTCCTCCCGTGCTGCCAAAGAAGCCTGCGACGAGGGTCGCGGCGTGGCTTCCACCGGTCTGGGCGTTTATCTTGATTTCCGCGATGCCACCAAACGCCTCGGCGAATCGGTCATCCGCGCCCGCTACGGCAACCTGTTCCAGATGTACGAGAAAATCGCCGGTGAGGATCCGTACAAGAATCCGATGATGATCTATCCCGCCGTGCACTACACCATGGGCGGTCTGTGGGTGGACTACAACCTGATGTCGAACATCCCCGGCCTGCACGTGCTGGGCGAAGCGAATTTCTCCGACCACGGCGCGAACCGCCTCGGTGCCTCGGCGCTGATGCAAGGTCTGGCCGATGGCTACTTTGTCATCCCGACCACGATTGCCAACTACCTCGCCACCCAAACACCCGGCAAAGCCAAAGTCACCGACGATGCCTTCAAACTCGCCGAGGCCGAAACTTCCGCACGGGTGAACAAGCTCATCGGCATCAATGGCAAACGCACCGTTGATTCCTTCCACCGCGAGCTCGGCTTGCTGATGTGGGACAACTGCGGCATGGCGCGCAACAAAGCGGGTCTCGAAGAAAACATCAAACGCATCCCGGAAATTCGTGAGGAGTTCTGGAACAACGTGCGCATTCCCGGCAGCGGTGACATCGCGAATATGGAGCTGGAAAAAGCCGGCCGCGTCGCCGACTTCCTCGAGTTTGCCGAAACCATGTGCTACGATGCGCTGTCTCGCGAAGAATCCTGCGGCGGCCATTTCCGTGAAGAGCACCAAAGCCAGCCCGGCGATCCCGATGTGGACAGCGGCCTGGTCGCCCCCGGCGAAGCGAAACGCGATGATGCCAACTACTCGCATGTCGCCGCCTGGCAATACGTCGAAGGCAAGGCGCCCATCCTGCACAAGGAACCGCTGAACTTCGAAGAAGTGCATCCTTCCGTCCGTTCCTACAAATAATTTTCACCCTGTTCTGTTATGCTCAATCTCACACTCAAAGTCTGGCGTCAGAAAACTCCTCAGGATCAGGGGAGCATCGAAACCTATGATGCGAAAAACATTCCGGAAGAGGCTTCCTTTCTGGAAATGTTGGACATCGTCAACGAGCGCATCATCGAGTCCGGTGGCGAGCCGATCCATTTCGATCACGACTGCCGCGAGGGCATTTGCGGCGCCTGCTCGCTTACGATCAATGGCGTGCCGCACAGCAAGGAAAAAGGCATCACCTCGTGCCAGGTGCACATGCGCAAGTTCCGCGATGGCGATACCATCTGGATCGAGCCGTTCCGCGCACGGGCGTTTCCGGTGATCCGCGACCTGATCGTCGATCGCTCGGCGATGGATCGCATCATCGCGGCGGGTGGCTACATCGACGTGCGCACCGGTTCCGCCGTGGATGCGAACTCACTGCCGATTCCGAAACCCGATGCCGATGCCGCTTTCGATGCCGCCGCCTGCATCGGTTGTGGTGCGTGCATTGCGGCGTGCAAAAATTCCTCGGCGATGCTTTTCACCGCGGCGAAAGTTTCCCACCTCGGCCACTTGCCGCAAGGCCAGCCGGAGCGCGACAAGCGTGTCTTGGCGATGGTGCGTCAGATGGATGCCGAAGGCTTCGGCAACTGCACCAACCAATACGAATGCGAAGCCGCCTGCCCGAAAGAGATCAGCGTCGATCACATCGCCCGCATGAACCGCGATTACACCGTCGCGTCTCTGAAGGAGCAGTTGGTCTGAATGGTCGGCGCGCCTCGCAGTCAGGCGCGCCTTTTTCTGCCTAGGCCAGGATCGGCTTGAGCACCTTGGCCGGTTCCACGCCGCTGAGTTTGAAGTCTAGGCCTTGGAATTTGTAGGTGAAGGCGGCGTCGTTGATGCCGAGCTGATGCAGCATCGTCGCGTGCAGGTCGTGGACGGTGACTTTGTTTTCCGCGACACCGTAGCCGAGTTCATCGGTCTTGCCATACACCGTGCCACCCTTGATGCCGCCGCCGGCCATGAGTAGGCTGAAGGCGTTGATGTGGTGGTCGCGGCCCGTGCCCTGGCCCATCGGTGTGCGGCCGAATTCTCCGCCCCAGATGATCAGGGTATCTTCCAGCATGCCGCGCTGTTTCAGGTCCATGATCAGCGCCGCCGTGGCCTGATCGGTATTGCGGGCGGAAAACGGCATGTCCTTTTCGATGTTGCTGTGGTGATCCCAGGCGCGGTGGTAGAGTTGCACGAAGCGCACACCGCGCTCGACCATGCGACGCGCGAGCAGGCAGTTGCGGGCGAAGCTCGATTCGTTAGGCTCCTTGATGCCGTAGAGATCCAGCACGCTTTTCGGTTCTCCTGTGAGCTCGGTGAGTCCCGGAACGGAGCTTTGCATGCGGAAAGCCATTTCGTACTGCGAGATGCGCGCGGCGATCTCGCTGTCGTAACGGGTCTCGGCCAAGAGGCCGTTCATGCGTTTGACTTCATCCACGACCTGGCGCTGTGTCGATTGGCAAACGCCATCGGGATTGCCGAGGTAGTGAACGGCGGCACCATTCGATTGGAACTGGACGCCTTGGTATTTCCCGGGCAGGAAACCGGAGGACCACTGGCGTGAACTGACGGGTTGCGCGCCGCCGCCGCCTGCCGACATGAGCACGATGTAGCCGGGAAGCTCGGAGGTTTCCGCACCGAGTCCGTAGAGCAACCAGGATCCCATCGAGGGACGGCCTTTGACGATGGAGCCGCTGTTGAAAAACGCATGCGCGGGGTCGTGGTTGATTTGTTCCGTGGTCATCGAATTGATCACGGCAAATTCATCGATCATTTTCGCCATATGGGGGAAAATATCGGAAACCCAGATGCCGGATTGTCCGTGCTGCTGGAACTTGGCGAAGGAACCGCGCGCCACGAGCTTGGAGCCCTGCAACTGTGCGAGCTGTTGGCCCTTGGTGAAGCTTTCGGGAAACGGCTGTCCGTTGAGTTTGTTGAGCTCGGGTTTGTAGTCAAAGGACTCGAACTGCGAAGGCCCGCCCGCCATGCACAAGTGGATCACCCGTTTCGCCTTGGGGGCGAAGTGCAAGGCGTTATCGTAGCGTCCCGGCCACGGGGCCTGCTCACCGCGCGCCTGTTGCAGCAACGAGGCAAAAGCGATGCCGCCGATACCGGCGAATGATTTTTCCAGGAAGGAACGACGGTTGATGGAAAGTGGATCGAGAGTGAGTGACATAGCTGTGTGAGAGTTCGATGAGCGGGGGAGCGGGGGAGCGGGGGAGCGGGGGAGCGGGGGAGCGGGGGAGTTATTTTTTTCGTGTCGGGATTGTCCAGCTGTCGGGATCGTTGATCATGGTAACGAGCATTCCGAGGATGGAATTGTATTGGGAATAGAGAGCTTTGGCGGACTTTTTGTCGATGTATTCGCACTCTACGGCGAATTGAAGCCATGTTTGTGTTTCAGCTGCTTCCGCCTCCGCATCTGAGAGCTTCGCAACGAAAGATGCGGGGTATCGTCGTTTGCGCCAAGCCTCAGTGATGTTGGCACATACCGAGCGTGAAGATCGCCGGATTTGATCCGTCAGTGAATAGCGTTCTTCGATGGGAAAAGATTTGCTAGCGTGAAATACGTCCATAGCAGAAGAAAATCCTTGTTTGAATACTTCCAGGTCGGTGTGTCTATCGATTTTCATAGTTATTAGGTTATGATATTTTTGGTCTCCCCATCTCCTAGTCCCCCCATCTCCCGCTCTTCAATACCTCGTGATGCATTCATGCAGGTTGAGGATCACGCGGCAGGTTTGTGCCAGCGCGGCTTGTTCGTTTGTCATGTTGCCCGCTTTGCTTTCTCCAGAGGTAAAGAGAGCGAGCTGTTTGTTGTAAAATGCCACGAGACCTTTCATTTCCTCATCGCGCGGGCTGCGGGCGAGGGCGAGGGAGAAGGCTTGGGTGATCGATGCCTGCAGGGAACCCGCGTCCTTGATGCGCAGGGCCAGGGCATTGGCGGCCTCGACGAAAACGGGGTCGTTCAGCAGGGTGAGCGCTTGCTGGGGAGTGTTGGCCTGCATGCGATCGGCGCTGCACTCTTCGCGCGAGGGGGCATCGAAGTTTGCCAGCATCGGATGCATGAAGGTGCGTTGCCAATGGGTGTAAAGGCCACGTCGCATGCGGCTGTGCCCCGTGTCCGTGACCCAGTCGCGGCTTGGAAACTGGATGGCGGTATAATAGCCGGGTGGTTGGTAGGGTTTCGCTGGCGGGCCGCCGGCGTAGGAAACATCGAGCAATCCGGCGATGGTGAGGGCGTTGTCGCGGATGAATTCGGCATCCAGACGACGCGCGCTTTGCTGGGCGAGCAGGCGGTTCGCGGGATCGGTTTCCAACAAATCCTTGCGGGTGGCGGCGGCCTGGCGATAGGTTTTGCTACTGACGATCAGGCGGACCATGTGTTTCGTGTCCCAGCCGGAATCGCGGAACTCGCAGGCGAGCCAGTCTAGCAACTCGGGGTGCGTGGGGGCTTCGCCCTGGCCGCCGAGGTCGTCGAGCACATTGGACAACCCTTTGCCGAAAAATTGTTTCCACAGGCGGTTGACGTAGTTGCGGGCGGTGAGGGGATTTTCCTTGGCGGTGATCCAGTTGGCCAGATCGAGGCGGGTGAGCTCGCGGTCTTTTGGCAGGGAGTCTTGGGGCAGGAACGACAGCACGGCGGGCTTGACGACGGGACCGCTCTCGTCCTGCCAATTGCCGCGCGGCAGGATGCGGGTGGTGAGTTTTTTGTCCTTGGGCACGGAGACGGTGGTGACGGTGCGGGTCCATCCGCCGCGGCAGAGGCGCAGTTCCGTGAGCAAGGTGCGATACTCGGCGGGCAGTTGGGCCTCGCTGGTGGCGCAGAGGTGGTAGGGGACCGTGCTGCGATCGAGTTCGCTGAGGAAACGTTGGCTGAATGCGGGCTGTCCGGGCACGGGATTGAGCACGGGTGAGGTGGAAAAACGCAGGCGTCCGACATCGGCGGATTTCACGCGCACGACGAGCTTGCTGCCAGCGGGCACCGCTGTGGGCGTGGCAAAGCAGAACACGGCAGTCTGCGTGCGTTTGGTGAGGGTGGCGGGTTGTTCGAGCAGTGCGGGCGCGCTCATCCAGGTGGCGCCGAAGCTGATGCTCTTTTCGAAACCATTTGCGTATCCTGTGGGGCGATTGAGGTCGGCTTGGGTGTAGGCAATCTTGACAGGTGTCGCCTTGCCCGTGGGATCGATGATCTCGACGCTGGGCGTGAGGGAGAAATGCCCTTGCGGCGAGCGGCCGACGAAGCCTTGCAACGCGTCATCCGGCATGGCCTCGATGCGCAGGCTGCCGATGCTGCCGGTGATGCCGGTGATGCCATCGCCGAGGTCGTAGAGAATTTCCTCATCCTTGATCAGAGCACCTGTCGCGGTGGCGCTGCCATCGGCTTGGATCGCGATGGGTGTATTTTTTTTACTGGTAGCAGATTTTACCACCATCGCACGCCAGCCATCGGGATGGGCGGTGGCGTAGGCTTTGATCGAATCGCGCCACGCGCCGTGAGCTTCGTTGGCGACGGGAACTTTTCCTAACAGGGTATGGATATCCGCCTCGATGCGCTTCATGCGCTCCAGCAAGGCCGGGGATTGCGAGACCAGCTCGGGAGGAAAGGGGAAGTCATTGTTCACGCCGCGCAGTTCGGGATTGGGCGTGTAGTTGTAATCGGCATAGACGCCCCACTGCTGCACATCGGCAAAAAACGCCGCCAAGGAATAGAAGTCCTTCGCGGTGATGGGGTCGTACTTGTGATCGTGGCATTCGGCACAGCCGGTGGTCTGCCCGAGAAAGGCGATGCCGATGGCGCGCACGCGGTCGGCGGAGGATTTGGCAAGGTATTCCTTCGGCTGGGCGCCGCCCTCGCGCGTCATCAGATTGAGCCGGTTGAAGGCGGAGGCGATGCGTTGTTCATCGGTGGCATTCGGCAGCAAGTCGCCGGCGATCTGCTCGCGTGTGAAGACATCGAAGGGCTTGTTGCGATTGAAGCTATCGATCACGTAATCGCGGTAGGCGAAGACGCGCATGTTTTGGTCGCCGTGGAAACCGACGGTGTCGGCATAGCGAACGGCGTCCAGCCACGGCACTGCCATGCGCTCGCCATAGCGGGGTGAGGCGAGCAGTGCTTCGACTTTTTGATCGTAAGTGCCGGGGGCTTGGGAAAAAGCCGCCACGTCCTGCGGCGAGGGGGGCAGACCGGTGAGGTCGAGGCTGAGGCGGCGCAGCAAATCGTTAGGCGCGGCCTCGGAGCTGGGCGAGATGCCCTTTTTTTCCAAGGGGTCGAGGATGAAGGCATCGATGGGATTGTTGACCGCCCCTTTGACGGTGGGCACCGCTGGTCGGACCAAGGGGGTGTAGGACCAATGCGGCTGATAGACGGCACCTTCGCGGATCCAGCGCTCGATGAGATCGCGCTCGGTTTTGGTGAAGGTCTTGTGCGACTTGGGCGGAGGCATGACGGAGTCGGGATCTTTCGAGTCGATCCGTTTCATGACATGGCTTTCCTCCGGTTTGCCCGGCACGATCGCAAAGCCCTGGCTCTCGGTGAGCGGCGCGTAGGCGGCCTCGGGAAGATCGAGACGCAGACCCGCTTCGCGGTGCTTCGCATCGGGCCCGTGGCAGCCGATGCATTTGTCGCTGAGGATGGGTCGGATGTCGCGATTGAAGGAAAGTTTTTCCTCCGCCTGCACCCAAGCGGGCAGGAGCATCAGCGAGAAAAGGCAGGGGTTGAACTGTTTCATTTTTGTAATACAACTACGCGGTTTACGAGCAGAATCTTTCGCTCGGAAGCCCCTGCTGTCAACTGGTATGCGCTTGATTTCGCGGGTTATTTCCAGCGGAAATGGCCGGTGTGCGGGTAGTCGTGGAGGCAATCCTCCTCGCAGGCACCGGCGCCGATGTTGTGCAGCACCAGGTAGTGGCCGGAGGGGCCGCGTTTGTCGCTCACGATCATGATGTGCGGCAGGGTTTTGGCGACGAGGCAGGTGACCAGATCGCCGGGTTGGAAGCGTTTGGGATCATCGCCGGCGGGTTGTTTCATGCCGCGGCGGGTGAAGTAGGTCATGAGATTCGGCACGCGGCGGTGGTCGATGTTTTTGTCGGTGCTCTTCAGGCCCCAGTTTTTCGGATAAGCGGCGAAGTTTTTTTTCATGTCGAGATGCACCAACTCCTGCAAATCATAGCCACAATCGCGCAACGCGCGGATCACCACATCGGTGCAGACACCGCGCTCACGCGGCAGGTCGCCCATCGGATAATTCAACGCGACGTAGGCCGGATCGTAGGTGGTGGTGACGCCGACTTGGGAACGGGCGGCGGTGATGAGTTTTGCGGGAAGTGCTTCCTGTGCTGGCGAGATACCGCAAGTTACTGTGAAAATGAATAGGGAGAGAATCAATAGGCGTTTCATAGTGTGGTCTTATTTGGTTCGATCAACGTAGCGCTTGGATAAATTCTTCAGCCGACACACCTGCTTGCCGCAGTATACCAGCCAATGTGCCAGTTTTAATTTCCCGATGATTTGGTATCACACAACCATCGGTATCTCGACGCATCACAATGTGGCTACCTTTCTGTCTGGCAACTTCAAAGCCCAGCCGTTGCATAGCTCTTATCGCTTCTGCACCAGAAACATGAGGCAGCTTAGGCATGTGCCATTACTTCGAAAGTGGTTAGCAATGATCTCCCTGACTTTGCGAGCGGGAACTCTTCCAGGTACAACTCCGTGGCCTCGGACAAATTCTGAAGCGCTTCGGGAATGGTCTCTCCCTGTGAGGTTGTGCCCGTTTCCGGATTGAAGGCGACATAACCACCTTCATCCGCCGGTGTCAAAATTGCGGTCAATGTCATGTCGTTACTACACTAGATATCCAGCTAACTGTCAAGTTTTGCAACGATGATAAAGTGGTGCTAGAGTAGGCGCATTTTTTCCCGATTGACCTGGCGCGCCCATCCCTCACACTGCCGCCATGGTGCACGTGGTTTGTGCGATTTTGGTCAGGGAAGATGGTGCGGTGCTGGTATGTCAACGGGCCCTGGGCTCGCATCTCGGCGGATTGTGGGAGTTTCCCGGCGGCAAGGTCGAGCCTGGCGAATCGCCGGAAGCGGCGCTGATCCGTGAAATGCGCGAGGAACTGGCGATCGAGGTGTGCTGCGGACGAGCGCTCAGCCCGGTGGAGTGGGACTACGGCCGCGGGGCCATGCGGCTCTTGCCGTATCTCTGCCGCATCACCGCGGGAGAGCCGCAAGCGCTGGAGCATGCGGCGCTGCGCTGGTGTTCCTGCGAGGAGTTTTCCGCGCTGGAATGGGCGCCGGCGGATGTGCCGGTGTGGCGGGAATACTTGTTAGAGTGCGGATCGTAGTGCACGGATTTTGCTCGACATCGGCCGCTGTCCCGTGGTTTTTGTGGTGTCACACTTCTCACACAACATATGTCACTCAATCGCAAACTCAGAATGGGAATGGTCGGCGGCGGACGCGGAGCATTCATTGGCGCGGTTCACCGCATGGCGGCGAATCTCGATGGCAAGATCGAACTGGTCGCCGGCTGTTTTTCCTCGAATCCCGAAAAGTCGAAACTCTCGGGACAGGACCTGTTCCTCGATCCTTCCCGCGTTTACACCAGCTATGAGGAAATGGCGACCAAGGAAGCCGCATTGCCGGTGGGCGAGCGCATCGACTTCGTCAGCATCGTCGCCCGCAACGACCTGCACTACAAGGTGGCCAAGGCGTTTCTGGAAGCGGGCATTCACGTGATCTGCGAGAAGCCGCTGGCATTCTCCCTCGCCGAGGGCAAGGAGCTGCGCGAGATCGTGAAAAAAAGCGGACTGGTGTTCACACTCACCCACAACTACACCGGCTATCCGATGGTCAAGGAAGCCCGTGCCATGGTGCGCGAGGGCAAACTCGGCCGCATCCTCAAAGTGGTGGCGGAATACCCGCAGGGCTATGCCATTTCGGCACTGAAGGACGCGACCGATGGCGCCATCTCGAACTGGCGCATGGACCCGAGCGTTTCGGGCGTTTCCAACTGCATCGGCGATATCGGCACGCATGCGGAAAATCTCGCGCAATACATCAGCGGGTTGGAGCTCGAAGAAGTCGCGGCGGAGCTCAATACCTTCATCCCCGGGCGTCCGCTCGATGACGATGGCAGCATGCTTCTGCGCTACAAGGGCGGCGCGCGCGGCGTTCTCTACGCGTCGCAAATTTCCACCGGTGACGAAAACAACCTCAACGTCCGCATCTACGGCACCGAGGCCTCGATCGAATGGCATCAGGAGCACCCGAATGAGCTGATCGTGAAATTCGCCGATCAACCGCGTCAAATCTGGCGTCGCGGCAACAGCTACAACGGTGCTGCGGCGCAGAAAAACACCCGCACGCCCTTCGGCCATCCGGAGGCATTCATCGAGGCGTTTGCGAACATCTATTGCGCGGCGGCCGAGGCGATCACCGATGCCATTCTGGGCAATCCCGCACCCGCCGATGGCTATGATTTCCCGACGGTGGACGACGGCGTCACCGGCATGGCCTTCATCGAGGCGGCCGTGAAGTCATCGAAAAACAACGCGGCCTGGACCAAACTCGACTACTGATCGAAAGTCTAACGATTCATGCCGTCGTCCGCACGAGTGTGGGCGGCGGCTTTTTGTTTGCGGCGCTTTTGCCACAGGGGTTTCAGCCGGAACATCCAGTAACATGTCAGCACGCAGAGGATGTCCAGCGGGATCCAATAGATCGGCGGCACCCAGTAGTCACCCCAGATCAGAGAGCGATAGGGATAGAGCAGATTGATGCCGCCGGAAATGCCATCGCAGAAAAGGTGCAAGCCATAGGCCAGCCAGGCGATGAGGGCGAGGCGCCAGTTCCAGAGGCTGCGCGGCAAGGTGCTCGACAGCAGGATCAGGGAACTCAGCAGGAGCCAGAACGGCAGACCGTGCGACCAACTGTTCAGCCGCGAATCGATGCTCAGATGCGGCGAGAGCAGATCGGGCAGCGCCCCGGCGATGCCGATGACGATCAAGCCACCGCGCCCGCAAAGCCAATCCGGTCGTTTGTCCCGCAAGGCCACGGCGGTGATGATCACGGGCAGCAGGGCATGGGTTACGGTGTCCATGGGAAAAGTCGATTCACACAAAAAAAACGAACCATGGTGCGGACACCGGTTCGTTGGAAAAAAGATGGTACACGGGGACGGGATCGAACCGCCGACCGACCGGGTGTAAACCGGTTGCTCTACCGCTGAGCTACCCGTGCATGGGTGGGAGGCAGAAAATACGAAATTTCCCGCCGATGGCAAGCGGATAACACAACTTTTTTCGGAGCTCGTTGACCACTCAGACCGGATCCTCTTCCGCGGCGGCAGTGGGGCTTTTTTCCTCGCTCTTGCCGAACCACTCCGGGTGCTTGTTGTAGATGTAGCCCAGCAACAGGAAAATCAGACCCGTCACCAAAAAGCTCGCGATGCGCATCAGCGTGCCGAGTTGCCAGACGCTGGCCAGAATATTGCCCATGCTCGCCAGCAGCAGCAGCAACATCATCAGACGCATGAGGGCCTCTCTGATGAGGAAACCGATCGAAAAACAAAACACGGCGAGCAGCGCCCACAGGATGGTCAATTGGTGCGCACCGTCACTGCCATCGACCCAGGCGGTGGCTTTCGCTGCCATCGACACGGTGACCAGCACCGCGATGCTCTTGGTCCATGGCACCGAGACGCCGCCCTTGACGCGGGCGCGAAATGCCAGCGCGCCATACCACAGCGCGGGCACCACGTAGGTGAGCCATTTGTCATTCTGTTCATCGAGAAAACAGAAAAAGGACAGCGCCGCCCACAGCACCATCGCGCCGCGCCAGAGCTGGGTGTGACGCAGAGGGCTCAGGCACAGGGCCAGCGGCAGTAGCAGCAGATAGATGCTGCTATGGGATTCCTGGACCAAGAGCCAGGAGAGACCCATCGCACCGCAGAGCAGGGGAGCGGCCGCCATCGGTTTCTCCTCCGAGCACAAGGTCAGCCAGGCCGCATAGCCTGACAGCATCGCGAAGGTGAGGTAAAGCTGCCAGCTTTGGCTCAGCAGTTGCGGGCCGGTCAGGATCAGGACGGCGAGGGAAAACAGCGGTGCCGTGCCGCGCAGGATGTCCCATTTCAGCAACTTCGCGAGCGCATGAAGACTTGCCATGATCGCGACGGCTACCACGGGCGTCCAGGTGTCAAACGGCATGTGCCACGCAAAATAACATCCCATCAGCAACCACGCGGCTATCGTCAGCAGGATGCCCTGATGCTCGGAGATCTTCGGCGTTTTCCAGTGCTCGATCGATTGTGGATGGACCACCGCGTGGCCAAAAGCCAGACACAGCCCCGTCACCAGCACCCATTCCTGTGTGCGATGGCCGCTCATGCACAGGACGATCTCGGCAAGAATCGCCGCCCCCAGTGCCAGAGCGGTGAATTCCGGTGCGGGAAAGCGCCCGCGCAGGAAGCGGTTCGCCGCGGTGAACACGAGGGAAAGGGCGATCATCACCAGCGCACCACGGAATTCCACCATGGGACTCAACACGCCTGTGATCAGCGTGATCAACGAAATCGCGGACACCACCCAGCGGCAGACATCGCGCAGTGCCTCGGGCTCGGGTGACACTCGGCGCGCCACACAAACCCCAGTCAGCAGCAATACGGCATACACCGACCAGATCCACGAAGCCAAGGCCTCCTGTCCCGCGAAAAGGGCAAACGCCGACGACAAAAGCAGCAACATCCAGCCGCTCACCTCGATGTTATTGCGCCGGTTGAAACGATCCCAGCCCAACAGCACCAGACCTTTCACCGCGAGGATCAGGAAAAGCTCATGTCCGCTCCACTTGGTCACGATGGCGAGCGTCAGCAGTCCGATGCCTTGCATCAGAAATGTCTCGCTCAGCAAATGACGTCCGCGCGATCCTTCCAGCCAGCGCCAGATGGTCAGGGAAATCACGGCTAGGACACCATACACCATCCAACAGCGGTCATCCCATTCGAAGAGCGACCAATCGAACGGCAGATACGCCGCGAGCAAGCCGTAGTTCAGCGTGCAGATCACCATCGTGCCCAGGCTGTCCCAGGGATTTTTTTTGTGCAAAATCACCGCATGATAGAGCAGCCAGTAGCTGCACAAAAACCACGTGCCGAGGCTGAACGCGGGTGCTTCATACAACAAACCTTGCCACAGGGTGAAGGCGACATAGGCCCCGATCAGTCCGACCACGCCCAGCGATTTCCACTGGAACTGCAAACACAGCCACGCACCCGCCGCCGCTACGATCAGTCCGGAAATCATCGCCGTCAGCACCACGGGCTGGATCGAGGTGCCGTAAAAACTCAGCAGCAGCGCGATGGCGCACATCACCGAGGCGCGACGCCAGGCGCCATAGCCGAGGATTCCCAGCCCCGTGATCGTGAGCAGGATCGCCCCCAGCGAGGGGCTGTCGATCACCCGCAGGCGATCGATGTGATGCGAGGCAAAGGCACAGTAGTAAAGCGCCGCCAGCCCGCCCGCGGCAATCACTTCGCCAAAGGTTCCCAGGCGCGGCTTGCGGCGCATGATTTCCCCGGCCACCACGCCACCCGTCGCGAGCAGGGTCAGCAGGATGAGACGCGGCATCGCGCCGAGCTGGCTGATGTAGTGCTCCCACGCGTAGTTCGCCAGAAACACAAACCCGGTGAACAGGAGCAACACGCCGATGCGCACCGCCCAGACCTGCCCCATCAGGAGCTCCGCATTTCCCGTCTCGGGCATCAGAGTATGCTTTTGTTCCGCCATCGCTGGCTCCCATGCCGGGGCCGATTCCGTTTCTTCGTGCATCTCCGCCTCAGCCTCGATTTTCGCCGCCTGGAAGCGCTCTTTCATCGTGTTGTGAGCCGCGGGCTCTGTCGCTTGCGGCAAGGGTGGGGGATGCACGACTGGCGCGGCGCTCAGCGTTTCTTCTGCGACAGGCATTTCCGCCATGGCGGCGGCTGGCTCGGGAGCGACCTCCGCTTTCGGCTCCAGCAGTTGCATTCTGCGGTTCAAGTCACGAATTTCCTCTTCCAGCAACTCGACTCTGCGGCGCAGGCTCATTTCATCCATGCGTGGCATCATGCAGGAAACTTGTTCCGATTGCCATCGTAAACTGCGCGTCCCGTCCCGGCGATGACTGGTGAGAAAAATTTGCGCGGGCTCGTTCTTGGGCTAGGATGTGGGGCTTTCCGTACCGCGCGATTCACGAATGGACCGAACCTTTCTCCCACAAACCCGAGCCGAGGCACTCACGGCTTGGCAACAGTACCTGCCCCACGTGCGCCTCTACGGCTCGCGCCGGAATCACGTGATCGAGGGCCACCCTCATGTCTCACGACTCAGTGTCGCGCTCCGGCATCGGGTCATCAGTGAGGATGAAATCATTTCCGATACCCTGCGGCATTATCCCTTCGCCGCTGTCGAAAAATGGCTGCAGGAAATTTGCTGGCGTCGCTACTGGAAAGGCTGGCTGGAGATGCGGCCGGATGTCTGGCACAGCTGGCGCAGGCGCGTCGCGCAGCTCCGCCAATCGCTGCCCGCGGAAGTATTGGAAAAAGCCGATGCCGTGGCCGCGGGGAAGAGTGGCGTCGCCTGCATGGATGCCCTGGCGCGTGAGCTGATCGACACGGGCTATCTGCACAACCACGCCCGCATGTGGTGGGCGAGTTTCTGGATCCATGCGGAAAAACTGCCCTGGGAGCTGGGCGCGGATGTTTTTTTCCGCCATCTCCACGATGCCGATGCCGCCAGCAACACGCTCTCCTGGCGCTGGGTCGCGGGACTCCAGACACCCGGGAAAACCTACCTCGTGCGGCTGGACAATCTGAAAAAATACCTCGCACCCGGGCTTCTCACGAATCTCCAGGGAGCCGAGCGCCTGGCCGATGGCGCGGTCACACCACAGATCGCGCAGGAACATGCGGATCTCACCAAATCTTCACTGCCCGCTTACCCGCAATCCCTGCCGCCTCTCTCGCCGCGCTGCGGGCTCTGGCTGCACGCGGATGATCTCTTGCCGGAAATCGGTCCCTTGTCGGAACTGAAGCCGGTCTCAATCGCAGTGATTCATTCGTCAGCGCCAACGCCTGCGGCCAGAGCCGCGCTGGACGATGCCATCGCCCGCGCGGAGGCGCACTATGCCTGCAAGGTGGCGCTCGTGACCGTGGAGGAAGTCGCCGCATGGGCGCAGGCGCATCAGCTCACGGAAGTGATCGCCTTCGCGCCCTTCGTCGGCCCGGAGCAGGAGTTGTGGGAAAAAATCGCGCCGTCGCTGGTTTCGTTAGTCATCCCGCTCACCTTGCTGCGCCGTGCCTCGGACGCCCGCGCTTTTTCCTTTGCGGCCTCGGGATTTTTCCCGTTCTGGAAAAAAATGAGCCGCGACCTGACCTCGCCCCTGTTGTTATGAAATCGAAATCTTCTACCCAACAAACATCGCACATCATCCGCCTCGCGTGGGAGGATCGCACCAGCTTTGAAGACATCCAAAAACGCACGGGGCTGGTGGAAAAAGAGGTCATCGAGATCATGCGCGCGGAGCTGAAGCCCGCCAGCTTCCGCCTCTGGCGCAAGCGCGTGAGCGGCCGCATCACCAAGCACCGCAAGATGATGCAAACCCGCCTGAGCGGCCCCGACGACGCGGAGGATTGAGTCAACCGTCCCTCTGCGCCTCAAAAAAAATCAAAAATCAACATTCAAAAATCGTCAACTTGTCCTTCCATAGCCGAATGGCGACGGAGGATCGTCATTTTTCAAAAATCCCTCTGCCTCGTCCGCCGACGGGTGCGACACTGCCTCTCTCAAATCGCTCACTGCTCACTGCTCACTGCTCACTCACCACTTGAATCGCCCATTTCGCGGTTTCTCTATTTCCTCTCTCAAATCGCTCGCTCCTCGCTGCTCGCGTCTCCGTGCTCTATTTCCCTTTTCAGATTTTCAAAATGTCTTCCCTACCAGTCCTTTACCGGAGAACTTTAGTTACTTGACTCATCACTTGACTTACGCTTGACTTATCGCCGTGGCCTACGAACCGCAATTCACGATCAGCCCGCACCTGCTCTCGCTGGTGGAGGGGATTGCTGCCTTGCGCGAGCGTATTCTCGGGGCAGCGGTGGAGCTTTCCTGGATTCCGGCCCTGCAGAAGGATACACGCACTCGCAATGGCCACGCCTCCACGGCCATCGAAGGCAATCCGTTGACCTTGGAGCAGGTACGGGCACTAGAGGAGGGGCGGGAACTCGTCGCATCCGATACAAGATCGACCCGCGAGGTGTTGAATTATTTCGCGGGGTTACGCTACGTGGAAAAACACGCCAAGAAGAAAGCCATCCGGCACGAAGACTTGTTTGAGCTGCACCGGATTTTGGCGGACAGCGTGATGGATCAGGGAACGGCTGGATGTTATCGGACGATTCAGGTGCGGGTGGGCAAACATTTCCCGCCCGCCGCCGCCGATGTCTCGGGACTGATGTTTGAGCTCTTGGAATGGTGGAACAAGCAATCCACGGAGTTGTCTCCGGTGCTGAGCTCCGCGATTTTGCACTATCAGTTCGAGAATATCCATCCCTTCGCCGATGGCAATGGCAGAACGGGTCGAGCGCTGGCACTGTGGGAACTCTATCGGCGGGGATTCGACAGTCATCATATTTTCTCCGTGGACGAATACTATTGGGAAGACCGCCCCGGTTACTACGCCGCGCTGGATGCCGTGCGGGTGGCAGGTGAGGATCTCACCGCTTGGCTGGAATACTGTGCCGAAGGCGTGCGTCAGACCTTAGAGAAAGTCTGGCTGCGAGTCCAGGCCTACAACGTTAAATCACCGGAGAAACTCGTGCTGCGCCCCAAACAGGAATTGCTGCTCAAGCTGCTGCGCGATCACGGCAGCATGGCGCCTGCCGTGCTATGGGCGGAGCTTGCGGTTTCCAGGCAAGGAGCGATGGATTTACTCCGTCCGCTTTTGGAAGCCGGATTGGTGGAAAAGATCGGAGGAAAAAAAACCGGATGTTACTCACTGAAGCAGCCATAAACGAAACCGAAGCACTGAGTCAACCGATTCACTGCGCTTAGTTTCCTTAAATCAAAAATCAACATTCAAAAATCGTCAACTTGTCCTTCCATAGCCGAATGGCGGCGGAGGATCGTCATTTTTCAAAAAACCCTCCGCCTGTCTGCCGAAAATCCTACTCAGCGGGACGAAGGAGGATCAGATTTTTTTGCAAACACCCTTCGTGAAATACGTAGGATCACTCCGAAATCGATTGCGTTTGATGCAAATCTTCTTGACTGTCTCTAGCGATTTTATACGGTGATGTCGTCCTACAACTAATGTTCGAACAAACCTTCAAAAACATCGACGACGTCCTCTGGAAGGACGCCGGCTGCACCAGTGAACTCGATTACACCGAGCAGTCCTCCTGGCTCCTTTTCCTGAAATACCTCGACGCCTTGGAGAATGGTAAAGCCACCGAAGCCGCGCTCGAAGGCCGGACATACTGCCCCATCCTCGATGCTCCGTATCAATGGGAAACCTGGGCCGCACCGAAAAAGGACGGCAAAATCGACCACCACAACGCGATGACCGGCGACGACCTCATCCAGTTCGTCAACGGCAAGCTCTTTCCCTACCTGCACGGCTTCAAGGCCAAGGCCACTGGCCCGAACACCATCGAATACAAGATCGGCGAAATCTTCGGCGAGATCAAGAACCGCATCCAGAGCGGCTACAACCTGCGCGAGATCATCGACCACATCGACGAACTCCGCTTTGCGTCCCAGAACGAGAAACACGAACTCTCGCACCTCTACGAAGCCAAGATCAAGAACATGGGCAACGCCGGGCGCAACGGCGGCGAGTATTACACCCCGCGCCCGCTCATTCGCGCCATCATAGCCGTCACCGCGCCGCAGCTCGGCGAGACCATCTGCGACCCCGCCGTCGGCTCGGCTGGCTTCCTCTGCGAATCCTTCGATTACCTCCGCGCCCACAACCCCCAGCGCACCACCGCCCAGGACCGCGCCCTGCAAGAGCGTACCTTCTACGGGAAGGAAAAGAAGTCCCTCGCCTACGTCATCGCGATCATGAACATGATCCTGCACGGCATCGAAGCGCCCAATATCATCCATACCAACACGCTCGCCGAGAACCTCGCCGACGTGCAGGAAAAGGACCGCTTCGACATCATCCTGGCCAATCCTCCCTTCGGCGGCAAGGAGCGCAAGGAAGTGCAGCAAAACTTCCCCATCCGCACCGGCGAGACCGCGTTCCTCTTCCTCCAGCACTTCATCAAGATCCTCAAGGCCGGTGGCCGCGCGGGCATCGTCATCAAGAACACCTTCCTCTCCAACACCGACAACGCCTCCGTCAGCCTGCGCCAGAAACTCCTCGAAGAATGCAACCTTCACACCGTGCTTGACTGCCCCGGCGGCACGTTCATCGGCGCGGGAGTGAAGACAGTGGTGCTCTTCTTTGAGAAAGGCACGAAGACGCGCAAAGTGTGGTTCTACCAGCTCGACCCCGGCCGCAACATGGGCAAGACCAACCCGCTCAACGACGCCGACCTCGCCGAGTTCATCGAGTTGCAGAAGACCAAAGCCGACTCGCCCAAAAGCTGGAGCGTGGACGTGGCGGCCATCGACCCGAAGACGTTTGATTTGTCCGTGAAGAACCCCAACGGCGGCGAGGAAATCGCGCACCGCAGTCCGCAGGAAATCATGGAAGAAATCGCCGCACTAGACGCCGAGAGCGCGGAAGTGCTGGGCAACATCAAGGCACTGCTATGAAGAAGGGGTGGCAGACAAAGAGGTTGAGCGAGCTATACAAGATCGGCTCAAGCAAACGCGTTTTGCAGTCCCAGTGGAAGACAGAGGGAGTGCCGTTCTACCGTGGGCGTGAAGTGACGCGATTGGCTGCCGACGGCTTCGTGGACAACGAGCTTTTCATCTCCGAGGAGCACTTTGCCGAGCTATCACAAGAATACGGTGTTCCGAAAACCGGCGACATTGTCATCACCGCCATTGGAACAATCGGGAACTCACACGTCGTTCGGAGTGCTGACAGATTTTACTTCAAGGACGCAAGCGTCCTTTGGATGAAACGAACCGCCGAGGTAAGTAGCGAGTTCGTCAATCTATGGCTGAAGTCGCCCGCCTTTTTTGACCAACTCGACCGAGGCAACGGCGCAACAGTCGATACGCTCACGATTCAAAAACTCCAGAGCGTCGAAATCGCCGTCCCCCCGCTGGCCGAACAGCAGCGGATCGTCGGCCTGATGGACGAAGCGTTTGAGGGTCTCGCCACCGCCAAAGCCAACGCACAAAAGAACATCCAAAACGCCCGCGCCCTCTTCGAAAGTCACCTCCAATCCGTCTTCACCCAGCGCGGCCCGGGATGGGTAGAGAACAAACTCAAATCCATCACGACTAAGATTGGCAGTGGTGCTACACCACGCGGTGGCGGTGAATCCTATAAGGACGTAGGCATCTCACTGATTCGCAGCCTCAATGTCCACGACTTGGGTTTCAAGTATGCGAAGCTCGCTTTCCTTGATGATGCTCAAGCCGATGAGTTATCAAACGTAGAGGTATACTCCCGCGACGTGCTCCTAAACATCACAGGGGCGTCGGTCGCTCGTTGTGCCATCGTCCCGGATGATGTGCTACCCGCTCGGGTGAACCAGCACGTCTCAATCATCAGACCCGTTGCTGAAAAGTTGGACGCGGCCTTTCTCCACTACCTTCTCATTTCCAAACCCTATAAAGATCAACTACTGAAGACGGGTGAAGAAGGCGGTTCAACGCGGCAGGCAATCACAAAGGCGCAGATTCAAGAGTTCACCGTCGAGTATCCCGCCACGCTCAAGGAGCAAAAATCCATCGTCGCCAAACTCGACGCCATGCTTGCCGAAACTCAACGACTCGCCCGCCTCTACGAGCGTAAGCTCGCCGCGCTGGAGGCGCTGAAGAAGTCGCTGCTGCACCAAGCCTTCAGTGGAGAACTTTAACCTATGAGCATTCCCAATCGTCATTCGGCAGCCTTTGGCAAACGTATCGAGTTCTACGTGGTAGGATTGATGCTCAAAGAGGGTCTGGATGTCTATTTGCCCCTAGTGGACGATGACGCCATCGACGCTGTGGTGAAAAGGCCCGACGGTCGTTTTGTAGAAGTGCAGATTAAGGCCCGCTCAAAAGACGCAATGTTCGGTCATGGCGCACTCTTCGCGGCACTCACCCACGAGGTTAGAGGGAACTATTGGTTCGTATTCTATTCTGAGCGGATGGACACAATCTGGATCATGTCTTCCAACGAATTCATTGCGAACTCCCATCAAAACAAGACGGGAAATAACGCAGGCAAACGCACGCTATGGTTCAACGGCAAAAATACGAAGGAGAAAACCGAGCACGTGAAGCCGCAGTTCCGTAAGTTTGTAGCCACTAATTTTGATCGTATCCTTTTCGAAGACCCGGATGCATAAATATCGCATGAACGAATCCGAAACCAGAGCCGAACACATTGATCCCGCCCTCAAGGCAGCGGGTTGGGGCATAGTGGAGGGTAGTCGCATTCTGCGCGAATACCGTATTACGCAGGGCCGCATTGAAGGGCTAGGTAAGCGAAGTAAAGCAGAGATTGCCGACTATGTGCTGGTTTATCGGAATCATAAACTAGCGGTCGTGGAAGCGAAGGCATGGGATGAAGAGCTGACAGAAGGCGTGGGACAGGCTAAGAGCTATGCTGGCAAAATGACCATTCGGTTCACCTACGCTACCAACGGCAAGGGTATCTACGCCATCGACATGGAGACCGGCGAGGAAAAGGAAATTGCGACCTACCCGACACCCGATGAACTTTGGGCGAGGACCTTTGCTGAGGAAAACGCGTGGCGTGATCGTTTCGCGGCGATTCCTTTTGAAGACAAAAGCGGTTCGCATCCGAGCCGCTACTACCAAGACATTGCTGTGGATCGGGTGTTGGAGGCGATTGCGCAGGGCCAGCCACGCATCCTGTTGACCTTGGCCACTGGCACGGGAAAAACTTTCATCGCCTTTCAGATCGCGTGGAAACTCTTCCATTCTCGCTGGAACTTGAGCGGCCAACCCACACGCCGCCCGCGCATCCTTTTTCTCGCCGACCGCAATATCCTGGCGGATCAGGCGTACACCTCGTTCTCCGCATTTCCCGATGATGCCCTCGTCCGCATCGATCCCGAAATCATTCGTAAAAAAGGTCGAGTGCCTACCAACGGCAGCATCTTTTTCACGATTTTCCAGACCTTCATGGTCGGGCAGAAGAACGAGGACACAGACGAGAGCGAACCAGAGACACTGAGAGCCGCAGAAGATGAAAACATTTTTGCCCCAGCCTCCAAAAGCAATCTCGCTGCGCAATGCAACTTCGGCGATTACCCGAAAGACTTTTTCGATCTGATCATCATCGATGAATGTCATCGCGGCGGTGCCAATGATGAAGGCAACTGGCGCGCCATCCTGGACTATTTTTCCCCAGCCGTGCAAATCGGTCTCACAGCAACACCGAAACGCAAAGACAACGTCGATACCTACCGCTACTTCGGTGAGCCGGTTTTTATCTATTCGTTAAAAGATGGCATCAACGATGGCTTTCTTACCCCCTTTAAGGTCAAACAAATCTCCACCACCTTGGACGAGTATGTTTACACGAAAGATGATTTTGTCATCGAAGGTGAAATCGAAGTCGGCAAACGCTACGTAGAAAAAGACTTCAACCGCATCATCCGCATTCCCGCACGAGAGAAAAAGCGCGTGGAACTTTTCATGGAGCAAATCAACCAGAACGAAAAGACATTGGTGTTTTGCGCGACACAAGAGCACGCCCTGGCGGTGCGGGATTACATCAATCAAATCAAGACCAGCAAAGATCCGCAGTATTGCCAGCGCGTCACGGCGAACGATGGCGCTCTCGGCGAGCAGTATCTGAAACATTTCCAAGATAACGAAAAGAGCATCCCGACGATTCTCACGACCTCACAAAAACTCTCCACGGGCGTCGATGCCCGCAATGTGCGCAATATCGTGCTGCTGCGTCCGGTGAATTCGATGATCGAGTTCAAGCAAATCATCGGTCGTGGCACTCGACTCTACGATGGCAAGGACTACTTCACGATCTATGATTTCGTCAAAGCGCACCATCACTTTCAAGATCCCGAATGGGATGGTGAACCGATTGCACCCGAAACCTGTGACGAGTGCGGCACTAGCCCGTGCACCTGTGAAGTCAAGCCACCGCGCCCTTGCGCCAAGTGTGGGAAATCACCCTGTGAATGCCCCAAGGAGAAGTGTCTCGATTGCGGCAAAGAACCTTGCGAGTGCAAACGCCGCAACAAAGTCACGGTAAAACTCGCCGATGGCAAAGAGCGCAGCATTCAGCACATGATGATGACCACCTTCTGGCATCCCGATGGCACTCCGATGTCCTCCCAGCAATTCATGGAAATGCTCTTTGGCAAGCTGCCCGCGTTTTTCAGCAACGAGGACGAACTGCGGCAACTGTGGAGTGATCCAACGACCCGCGCGAAATTGCTGCAAGGTCTGGAGGATCAGGGTTTCGGCAAAGAACAACTCGTGGAAATGCAACGGATCATCGATGCCGAAAACAGTGATCTTTTTGACGTCCTCGCGCATGTGGCGTATGCGCGTTCGCCCATCGAACGCAGCGAGCGTGCGGCACACGCGCGGTTACGGGTGAATGAAGAATTCTCCGAAAAACAACAAGCCTTCCTCAACTTCGTTCTCTCCCACTACGTCACCGTCGGCGTGGAGGAGTTGAGTGCAGAGAAGCTCACACCGCTGCTGAAACTAAAGTACCACGATTCCATCCCCGACGCCGTGGCCGATCTCGGAGCACCCAAACAGATCCAAGAGGCTTTCGTCGGCTTCCAGAAGTTTCTGTATATGTTCGCTTCGTAGAATCATGAATCATCTCTGAGGTCATCCAGCGGGGCATTTGTCATGGAAGGTAGTCGCTCTCAGCGTACGAAACTGAACAGGATTTGCGGCTACTAGGGCCTATGGTTAAATCATTTAGCCATTTTTCAAATCTTCAATTCCTGAATCGGCTGACGCAGGGCGTCGTCGAGGCGGATGAGGGCATCGATCATACGGTCTTGTATCTCGGGCCATTCGGATTCGGGGGATTTCCAGCCGCCCGGAAACTTGGTGCAGATCCGGCAACCAATTCTATTGGGTAACTCTTGCCAATCCAAAGCTGAGCCGAATTTTGCTTCAATGGAATCTTTTTGTGCGTAAAGTGCTTGAAATGCGGCTGAACTTTTATCGCCGTCACTATCGATTCGGATGTAACATTCAACAATAGAGAATTCTTGCCGAAGAACCATGTTGAGCATGAATCCGCTTCTTCCAATGCCAAGATTGATCCAATTTGCAACAGTGGCTTTTCTTGAGGCAAATCGGCTTGTCTTGTTTTTGCAACGTTCGAGTGTTTGACTCCAAAATTTACTCAAATCCTCTTGTTGCCGCCCAAGAACTTTTTTCTTTTCTCTCTCTTGCTCCCGGATTTTCACCTCATAGTCCGCTGACTCAGGCAGGGGAATGATTTGGGTCGATTCGATGAGGATTTGATTGTCCATTTGGTAGGGACGCAGGCGGATGCAGGTGATGTTGAGATCGTGGCGATTGAGCCAAAGAACGGCGGTGGTCAGTTCCGTGGAGAAATCGGCCGAGGCGAGGATGATGCGCACTTCGCCGGTGAGTTCCGCGGGCTCTTCGCCTTCCCATTGGAGGAATTCGAGGATTTCACTGCGCGCGGCATCGACATCGCTGCCATTGCTGCGGGCGTAGGCGTGGACGACTTGTTCCAGAGTCATGCTGGAAACCATCGCCGCGTAGCGAATGGCTTGCAGTTCCATGTGGCCGCCGTCTTCGGTCCGTTTGATCTCCACCACCACGAGGCTGGCATCCTTGCCGAGGCAGAGCAGATCAATGCGGCGGTTGCTGTCTTCCCATTCCCCGTATTCTTCGGCGATCACCATCAGGTCCTCGGCGATGACGCTGATGTCGCGTCGCAACAGGCGCTGCAAATCCTTGCGTTCGAACACGCTCGCTGCCGCAAAAGTGGTGCGTTCGATGAGTTCCAGCTTGTCGGTCGTGATGCGGTAGAGGCTCATGATGGTTAGTGGAAAAAAACTACGGATTGCCAAGTCCTGCGTCAATGGAGAAATATCGTGGCTTTTCTGATGCGCATGACAGGCGAGGGAGTTGCGCCCCTACAGGGCTCGGAATTGTGGGTGGGGATCTATACCCAGGGCGTTGCCGCTGGGCTAGCGGGTTTTGCACCGTTGGTGCGGGGGAGTAGGGGATGGGTCTTGTATGACCTCCGACCCCTGACCCCTGACCCCTGACCCCTGACCCCTGACCCCTGACCCCTGACCCCTGACCCCTGACCCCTGACCCCTGACCCCTGACCCCTGACCTCTGACCTCTGACCCCTGACCCCTGATTGGCTGGGAAGCAAGATGCCTCCGCCACGTTTCGCTTTCCAATCCGGTGCGGAACGGCTATGGCACGGCTGTGGAGGAGTCCTTGCAGATGAAGTGGCATTACCCGGCGGAGTTGCCGGTGGTGGCGCGGCGTGGGGATATCATGCAGGCACTGCGCGATCATGATGTGGTGGTGGTGGTGAGCGAGACGGGATCGGGGAAGACGACGCAGTTGCCGAAGATGGTGACGGAGGTCTTGCGCGAAATCTATGCCGACAAGATGGGGCTGATCGGCGTCACACAACCGCGGCGGATCGCGGCGGTGAGTGTGGCGAAGCGGGTGGCGGAGGAGCTGAAGCAGCCCCTCGGCGGGCTGGTGGGCTATCAGGTGAGGTTTGATGAAAAGACCTCGGCGGCGACGCGGATCAAGTTCATGACCGATGGCATCCTGCTCGCGGAGACGCAGGGGGATCGGATGCTGAAGCGCTACGATGCGATCATTCTGGATGAAGCGCACGAGCGCTCGCTGAACATTGACTTTCTGCTAGGCTATCTGAAAGAGCTTCGTCGGGAGCGGCCGGCGTTGAAAATCGTGATTTCCTCGGCGACGCTCGATGCGGGGGCCTTCGCGGAATTTTTTCGCGAACCCGGGCAAGAGGTGCCGATCATCCAGGCGGAAGGTCGGACCTATGGCGTGGAGGAATTTTTCCTGCCGCCCTATGACGAGGAAGAATTGCCGCAGCACGTGGCGCGAGCGGTCGATTGGCTGAGCGATGTCGATCCCGTGGGCGATGTGCTGGTGTTTTTGCCGGGGGAAAAAGAGATCCGCGAGTGCGCCGATGCGTTGGAGGGTCGGCGCTACTTTCGCACGGAAATTCTGCCCTTGTTCGCGCGCTTGAGCATGGGCGATCAGCAACGGGTGTTTTCGCCGGGGAACTTGCGACGGGTGATTCTGGCGACCAACGTCGCCGAGACATCGCTGACGATTCCGCGCATCACCAGCGTCGTCGATAGCGGGATCGCGCGGGTGAGTCGCTGGAGTCCCGCGCGGGGCGTGCAGCGCTTGCAGATCGAGCCCGTGAGCCAGGCGAGCGCCCGACAGCGCAAGGGTCGCTGCGGTCGGGTGAAGGAGGGGATTTGTGTGCGTTTGTATGACGAAGACGATCTCGCCGAACGTCCCGAATTCACCGATCCCGAGATCCGTCGCAGCTCGCTGGCGGGAGTGATTCTGCGGATGATTTCGTTAGGCTTGCCGCCGATCGAGGAATTTCCCCTGATCGATGCCCCGGCACCGAAAGCGGTATCAGAAGGCTACCGCACGCTGCGCGAGGTGGGGGCGATTCGCAAGGACAAGCAACTCACCGAGGCCGGGCGGCAGATGGCGCGCATGCCCGTGGATCCTCGATTGGCGCGGATGTTGTTAGAGGCAGGGCATGAGCGGTGTTTGTTGGAATTACTGCCCGTGATCGCGGCGCTGGAAAGCAGTGACCCGCGCGAACGACCCGCCGAAAAACAAAAAGAAGCCGATGCCGCGCACGCGCGGTGGAAGCATTCGCAGTCCGACTTTTTCTCGCTGCTGCGCCTGTGGCTGGACCTGCAACGCTTTCAGGAAAAGGGCAAGTGGCGTCGCAACGCGCTGCGCAAGTACTGCAACGAGACATTTCTCAACATGCGTCGCGCCATGGAGTGGGCGAACATTCACGAGGAATTGCTCGACTTGTGCAAACGCGAGCTGAAGTGGGAGATCCCCGCGCCGATGTTGCGTCTGGAATCGGGCGATGCCGAGTGGCAGGCGGCGTATGATCCGTTTCATCGGTCCCTGCTCGCGGGCGTGCCACGGCAATTCGCGCTGTGGGATGTGCAGGAAAAAACCTATCGCAGCGCGAATGGCGGGGCGTTCGCGGTGTTTCCGGGCTCGGGATTGTTTGCGGCGAAACGCTACGACTGGGTGCTGGGCATGGAGATCGTCGAGACCACGCGACTGTGGGCACGGCGCCTGGCGCGGATCGATCCGGCATGGGTCGAACAAGTGGCGTCGCACCTTTGCACCTATCGCTACAGCCACGGCTACTGGGACGAAAAACAGGGCGCGGTGTATGCGAAAGAGACCGTTCTCTGCGGGGGACTGGTGGTGGTAAAGGACCGGCCCGTGCACTGGGGGCGCATCGATCCCGCCGCCGCGCGCGAGGTGTTCATTCGCGAGGGCTTGCTCGGTGGTGGCATACGCGCGGCCTGTCCGTCCTTGCAGCGCTTGCAGCAAGTGCGTGAGGAGGTGCGTTTGATGGAAGTGAAGATGCGGCGTCCGGATTACCTGTGGAGCGAGGAGCAGGTGTTTGCCTTTTTTCACGAACGCATCCCGCAAGGCATGTGCACGGCGAAGGCCTTCCATCAGTGGCGCATGGAGCAGGAAAAGAACTTGTTCGTGGAGGTGGCGGATGTGGTGTGGGAGGAAAGTTTGTTAGAGGACTTGTCGGACTTTCCCGATTCGCTCACCTGGGGCGATCAGGAATACAGCGTCTATTACGCGATGGCTCCCGGCGAGCGCGATGATGGTGTCACGATCGGCGTGCACATCGATCAGTTGTTAGATTTCCCCGAAGCCTTGCTGCAATGGGGGGTAACGGGCTATCTCACCGATCGGGTGGAGTGTTTGGTGCGCGCGTTGCCGAAAGATCTGCGCAAGGCGTGCATGCCGATCAGTGAATTCGTGCGCGGGTTTGTGGATCTGTATGCCGATCAGTTGCCGAAACAAACGCTGGTGCAGGCATTGATCGAACAAGTGCAACGGCGCGTGCGCTACAGCGTTCCCGAGTCGGACATCGACCTGCGCGTGCTGCCGCCCGAGTGGCATGTGAAATGCTGGGTCTGCGATGACGACGGTAATGAAATTCTCTTAGGCACCGATCTGGCGGAGATGCGCGAAAAACTCAAGTCGCTCCTGCGCAAGCGGCTGGAAGAGCACGCGAATGAGGAATGGCAGTGCAGCGGCGCGAAAACCTGGCCGATGGAGGTGATCCCCGAGCGGGTGGAAAGCACTGGCGGTTTTGCCTATCCGGCACTCGTGGATGAAGGTCAAAGCGTCGGCGTGCAGGCCTTTCACCAAGCCGAGCAAGCGCGTCAATCGCATCGGGCGGGCTGTGTGCGTTTGCTGATGCTGGCGCAACCGGACCAGGTGGCGTATCTCACCAAAAAATTTCCGTTAGGTCTCGCGGCGCGGGTCGAGCTGCCGCGCATCGGCGCGGGCGGCACGAAGCTCGAGGCGCTGTTGCAGCTCGCGGCGGAAGGGGCGCTGGCTTGTTTGCCGCGGAGTGCGGAGGAATTTTCCCGTGCAGCGGATATAGCGCGCGGCGATTGGCATGCGGCGGCCGTGCCGGTGGGCAAGGCGCTTGATGCGATTGTCTCGCAAGTGCCGCATTTGTTCGACTGGTGCGAGCGGCAGCGAGGATCGAAATTTCTCGCGGCGGTGGCGGAAGACATCGAAGAGCAACTGCAGTGGATGCTGCGCGAGCAATTCGCCTGGCGTGCGGGGCATGCGGCCTTGTGCGATTACCCGCGTTACTTGCAGGCGATCCAGATGCGTATCGATCGCTTGCAGAGCCTGCCGATTCAGAAGGATCTCGAGAAAATGGAGCGCGTGCGGGAACTGTGGGAGCCGTGGTTCGACGCGTGGAAGCGCGAGCCGCAGCGCTGCGAACTGTGGCCGATGGGGTGGATGCTTCTGGAATATCGCGTCTCGCTTTTCGCGCCGAATGTGCCGGTCAAGGGGAGTATTTCCGAGAAGAAGATCCGGATGGCGTGGGAGGGGATGGTGGTGGGGTGACTGGGGAGATGGGGAGATGGGGAGATGGGGAGATGGGGAGATGGGGAGATGGGGAGATGGGGAGATGGGGAGATG
>CANHQJ010000024.1 GCA_947462875.1 Verrucomicrobiia bacterium | reverse complement strand
CTCCGAAGCGCCCGCAGGGGCAACCAAACCAACCACCAAAAACAAAGCCGCTATGGTGTCTCAATTATGAGGCAACGATCCCGATCATTCAGGAACCTTTGGGTGTGCTCGAATTATGAGGCAACAGGATGGCAAGTAATTAAACACTGCCGGGAATTGGAATCAAGGCAAAGCGTCGCACACCTGATCACGAAGGACGGCGCAATTAAACACTGCCGGGAATTGGAATCAAGGCAAAGCGAGCCGGAAATGCTTGCATTGATCCGAATCATTAAACACTGCCGGGAATTGGAATCAAGGCAAAGCGCAGACCATCAGCGAATTGGATTTACCGCATTAAACACTGCCGGGAATTGGAATCAAGGCAAAGCGTGATAGTGATTCACTCTTGCTCACCCCTCATTAAACACTGCCGGGAATTGGAATCAAGGCAAAGCCCGCAGGTGCATGGCTCGCTTGATGTAACGATTAAACACTGCCGGGAATTGGAATCAAGGCAAAGCATTGTGGACGCAGACGGCGCGGACGTAGTGATTAAACACTGCCGGGAATTGGAATCAAGGCAAAGCAAAGATTGTTCAGTCTTGGCGGTATATTCGATTAAACACTGCCGGGAATTGGAATCAAGGCAAAGCACACAGCGCGTCCAGGGCTTCATCCGAGGCATTAAACACTGCCGGGAATTGGAATCAAGGCAAAGCAAGGGAAGGGGAAGAAGAAGCAGCCGCATTAAACACTGCCGGGAATTGGGATCAAGGCAAAGCCGCCTGTCTCCGTGAGTGGACGTTATGCACCTACTCAGCGCTAGCAGGTGGGAGAACTAGGGTGTGACCTCGCCGACGACCAAGATCTGCCCGGCGTAGTAGCTGGTGCCTTTGGGCAGGGTTTTGATTCTGATCACGGCGGTGTGTTTGCCGGGCTTTTGTTCGGGAAGGTAGAAGAAGCGGGAGTAGGGTTGTTTTTTGTCGGTTTGTGGCCGTTTGACGGTGATGGGAGGCTGTTGGTCGATGGTGATTTCCAGCTCCATGCCGTCGCCTTGCGGGATGTCGCTGAGGCCGAGGGTGGTGCCGTTCCAGGTGACGGTGATGGTTTCGCCGGCTTGATCGCATTTCACGCCGCCGCGCAGCATCTGGTGGGTGCGGCCGGAGTTCTTGCCGTAGATGGCATCCTTTTCCCCATCGATGGGTTTCCATCCGGCGCTAAGGGTGGCTTTCCGGATGGGGACGGTGGTGGCGTTTTCCCAGCACTGCGGTTCCAGCGGTGATGGCAGGGCGTGGGCTTTGGCTTGATCGTTTGGCATCATCGCAAACATCGAGCGCACGACGGTATCGCGGTAGATGGCGTGGCCGGCTTCGATCGGATGGGTGCCGTCTTCGGAAAAAACGAGGTTGCCGTTTTGCCAGCCCTTGGCTTTGAAGATCAGTGTTTTTTCTTTTTCGCGTTTGGCGATTTCGATGCCGAGATCGATGGAGGGAATGCCGTAGGCGTTGGCGATGGTTTCCATGATGCTGCTGAAACGCGGGGACTTGCCGGCTTGCAGGTCCTTGAGCATGCCTTCATTGATGGTGTAGATCAGGCAGATGTCGGTCTGCGGGTTGGCCTTGCGGATCTGGCGCACGATGCCTTCCACCGACTTCGCTTCAAAGCCGCCGCCGCCATTGACGCGATGTTCCATGAAAACCAGGTCGGGCTTTTTCTCCAACACATCCGCCGCGATGCGACAGGCTCCGTAGTCCGAACCCGTGCCGGAGATGGCGGCGTTGATCTCGATGATCTCGGCTTGCGGGTATTGTGTCTTGAACCAAGCGGTGGTCTTCACGCGCCAGCCTTCCGCAGCGGTGATGCTGCCGCCGAGGTAGGCGATGCGCACGGGGCCGCCCGCTTTGAGTTTGGCGAACAGATTGGGCAAGCCATCGCGTATGCGTAGCTCCTCGGCGATGAGCGGGTCGTTGGTGGCGGGTTTGGGTTTCTCCGCGATCGGTGGTGCGCCTTCGAGGTCATAGACGCGGACGTAGTCGATGAGGCATTGGTCCGGCAGTTTCGCTTCCTTGATATCGCCGGCCCAGCTGCCGACTTCATTGGACAAAATGATGTACTGCGGCACGCGCGAGATCATGCCTTCGCTGGTGCGCCAGACTTCTTTGCCATCGTAGTAGAATACGTATTCCTTTTCGTTCCAGTGCACGGCATAGGTGTGGAAGCCCTCGGTGAAGGACTTGTCGAAGTGCCGTGTGCCGCGCACCTGGTGCTCCTTGCCATAGCCGTCCCAATGCACCGCCATGTTGAGCTCGCCCGTGCGTTTCGGATACTCGATGACGTCGATCTCCGTGCCGTCCATGCCCTCATTGCCGACTTTTCCGACCCCGCTGCCCATCAGCCAGAATGCCGACCAAAAACCCGGTTGTTTCGGCATCTGCATGCGCGCGACCCACAGGCCGTGTTTGTGCTCGAACTTGCCCTTCGAGTTCACACAGCCCGTGCCGTAGGTGCCATCGGCTTCTTTGGTGGCGAGCAATTGCAAATTTCCTTTTCCATCGGGCACCGAGCATTTTTTCAGCCACATGCCGCCCTTGCGCACGCTGTCGCCCTGAGGCGTCCACTTCGTCAGATCGAGCTCCTTGCCATCGAATTCGTCATTCCACACCATGCGCCATTCCTGTCCGGCGGGCAAGGGGGGGAGCTGGGGTGATGTGCTTTCATCGGCCATGGCCATGAGGTGGCTGGCGATGACGAGGGCGCATGTCGTGAGGAAGATGGGTTTCATGGAGTTGTGTGGTCGAAAGGAACACTATCACTCCACCGGCGCGCATCAACACCGGATCGCGTATGATGGAAAAATGATCGCCGCTCCGGCAGGCCGTGCGCTCATCGCGATTCTTCTGAGTGATCCCCGGTGAAAGGCCGCGATTGCGGTTACGGTATGATGCTGGTAGGATCAACGCTTCGTGATTCGTCACCCAGCCTCGCATGATCTAACGGATTTATTTCCGTCCGCCATTCTTTCCATTCCTGTCATCATGAAGTCCGCATTTCTCGTGAAGGCCGTGCTGCTGATCCTCTGCGCGGGAGTTTTTGCCGCGGAGCCGCCGCAAAAGCGCCCTTTGCTTCTCGCGAATTACTATTGCTGGTATCACGACGGCCGGCATGCCACGCGTCCGTTTCTGCACTGGACGTATCCCTCGTCCGATACCAACGCGCTGGCGAAAAAGGCGCAGAAGCCCGGTGAACCGCCGCCGAACAGCGCCTTCCGTCCGCTTGTCGGGCTCTACGACAGTGCCGATGCGAAGATCGCCGAATGGCATGTGCAACTGGCGAAAGCGGCGGGGATCGATGCCTTTCTCGTGGATTGGTGGGACACGCACAACGCGCTCGATCAGAACGTGGACCGCGGGATTGTGGCGGCGGCGGGAAAACACGGATTCAAGTTCGCCCTGCTCGATGAGCGGGCACAGTTTCATCAGAAGTTCGAGGACTATCAGGCGATGCTGACACGCGGCCTGAAGCGCTACAAGGATCATCCCGCCTATCTGCGCATCGAGGGGAAGCCGGTGGTCTATCTCTATCAGGTGGCTTCCGCGCCCGGCCTCACGGCAGCGCAGTTTCCCCTCTTGAAAAAACACGTGGAGAACGAGGTGGGGCCGATATACTGGATCGTGGACAAGATCGCCCATGATGCGAAGGCGGCAAACTCCGGCGATACCGATCGCGAAAAACGCATCCCCGCTGAGTGGCTGGCGACTCCGGGCGTGGACAGCTTCGCGTTCTACAGCACGTTCTCGAATTTCCGCGCTCACGACTACGATGCGCTCGTGGGCAAGTACCGCTACCTGACCAAGCTTGCTCACGATGCGGGCAAAAAAATGGTGCTGCCGGTCCATCCGGGACATGACAACTCGTACTTCCGCGACGACCCCTACGTGATGCCGCGCCGCGATGGGCAGACCCTGCGCGACTTCCTCCGCGCCGCCACGGATGCGGGGGCTGATGGCATCATGGTCACGAGTTGGAACGAGTGGCCCGAGTCCACAGTCGTCGAGCCGTCGTCGTCATGGCCGGATCCTTATCTCTACCTGAAAATCCTGGCAGAGTGGAAAGGCGCGACCTTCACCGCGGTGCCGCCCCCTTGATATCCGGCTCTGATGCCATCGCCTAGGCACAATAAAGAATAAGCGGATTTTTTGTTTTTTGCCGCCGATCTTACTAAACGGGTGCAAGATCGGAGATAAGCATGTAGGATGCGGATGTGATGAAAGTCGTTTCTTTTTACGATACGAAACCGTACGACCGCGAAGTGATGCAGGCCGCGGAGGCGGCGGTGGGATGGGAGTTCCGCTTCCATGACTTCCGCCTGAGCACCGAAACGGCAGCGACGGCGGCGGGCAGCCACGCGGTGTGCGTGTTTGTGAATGACAAGCTGGATCGCGCATGTCTGAACAAGTTGGCGGCGGTGGGCGTGAAGCACGTGGCCCTGCGTTGCGCGGGCTTCAATCAGGTGGATCTGGTGGCGGCGCGGGAACTGGGAATGGCGGTGACGCGCGTGCCAGCCTACTCGCCGCATGCGGTGGCGGAGCACACTTTGGCCTTGCTCTTGACGCTGAACCGGAAAATTCATCGCGCGTACAATCGGGTGCGGGAATTCAATTTTTCTCTCGCCGGGTTGGTGGGCTTTGATCTGTATGGCAAGACCGTGGGTGTCATCGGCACGGGGAAAATCGGGCGCTGCACGGCGGAGATTTTCCGTGGCTTCGGCTGCGAGGTGCTGGCGCATGATCCGTTTCCGCAGCAGGATTGGGCGCTGGCCCATCAGGTGCGCTATCTCGAACTGGATGCGATTTTGCCGCAGGCGGACATCCTCAGCCTGCATCTGCCCTTGACGCCGCAAACCTATCACTTGATCGATGAGCGGACATTTTCCCTGATGAAACAAGGGGCCTATCTGGTGAATACGAGTCGCGGGAAACTCGTGGATACCAGCGCGCTGATCCAAGCGCTCAAGAGTCTGCATCTGGGTGGTGTGGCGCTGGATGTGTATGAAGAGGAGGAGGGGATCTTTTTTGAAGACCACTCCGCCATGGGCTTGCCGGGCGATGACGAACTGAGCCGCCTGCTTTCCTTTCCGAACGTGCTGGTGACCTCGCATCAGGCGTTTCTCACGAATGAGGCCCTGCATGAGATCGCGCGGGTGACGACGGAAAATCTGAGCCGTTCGATGGCGGGCGCGGATTTTCTGGAAGGAACGGTGCTTTGATGATGGTGATGTTTTTTCAGAACGATTTTCCCAACGTTTTTTTCCATGAACACACCTCCAACAGAACCTCATCCGCCATGGCATCATCTCGCGATGTCACAGATCTGGCAGCGGCTCCGCACGGACGGTGATCGTGGTCTTGACGCCGCGGAAGTGTTGCGGCGTCAGGAGGAATACGGGCCCAATGTCGTCACGGCACGGGGTGGCACACCGGGGTGGAAACGTTTTCTGCTACAGTTTCACCAGCCGCTTTTGTATCTCTTGCTGCTGGCGGCGGGCGTCACGGCGTTTTTGCAGGAATGGGTGGATTCCTGTGTGATATTCGGTGTGGTGCTGGTGAATGCGATCATCGGGTTCATCCAGGAATCGAAAGCGGAAAAAGCGGTGGAGGCGCTGAGCCAGTTGGTGGTGACCGAGGCCACGGTGCGGCGTGAGGGCGTGCGCCAGCGCGTGCCCTCGGCGCAGTTGGTGCCGGGCGATGTCGTGCTCTTGCAAAGTGGCGACCGCGTGCCTGCCGACCTGCGGCTGTTCCTGGTCAACAGTCTGCAAGTGGATGAATCACCGCTCACGGGCGAGAGTGTGGCCGTATCCAAAATCGTCGAGGAATTGCCAGCGGATGCCGTGTTGGCGGATCGGAAGAATCAGGCGTTTGCGGGCACCTCGGTCACCTATGGCACGGCCGAGGGAGTGGTCCTGGCTACGGGGGATCGAACGGAAACCGGGCGCATAGCCTCGTTGATTGCCGGAGCGGTGGAGATCTCGACGCCGTTGACGAAAAAAATCGCTGCATTCAGCCAATTGTTGCTCTGGGCGATTCTCGGACTCGCGGGTGTGGCTTTTGTGTCCGGAATCCTGCGCGGTGAACCCGCGGTGGACATGTTCATGGCGGCAGTGGCTCTGGCGGTGGGTGCCATTCCTGAAGGGCTGCCGGCCGCGGTGACGATCGTGCTGGCCATTGGCGTGTCGCGCATGGCGAAGCGCGGGGCGATCATTCGCAAGCTGCCTGCGGTGGAAACTCTGGGCAGCACAACGGTGGTTTGCACCGATAAGACCGGCACTCTTACGGAGAACCAGATGACGGTGCAGCGTATCCTGGCCGGAGGGCGGGACTATGAGCTCAGCGGCGGTGGCTATGATCCCCGCGGCGAACTGACGTTCCAGGGGGACGTCATTGACCCGGCCCAACATCCGGCCTTGCTCGAATGTCTGATCGCCGGCATTTTGTGCAATGATTCCCAGCTCGCTCAGGACGAGCACGGCCGCCCTACGATACAGGGCGACCCTACCGAGGCCGCCATGCTGGTGGCGGGCGCGAAGGCGGGCCTGTTTCACACGACGGTCCATCGTGAAATACCACGCATCGACATGATACCCTTCGAGTCCGAGCACATGTATCGCGCCACCTTGCATGCGATCAAGGGACTGCGCACGATATACAAGGTGGGCGCGGTGGAGCGGTTGCTCGATCGTTGCACGGACATGCTCGGCGCCGATGGCTCACTGGTGGCCATCGATCCGCATGCCATACGCTTGACGCTGGAATCCATGGCATCGCAGGGCATGCGCGTGATTGGTTTCGCGCGGCGGCATGCTTCTCATGAGGGTGATGAATTGGAACACGAACACGTGCAGGATGGTCTTACCTTTCTGGGCTTGCAGGCCATGATCGATCCGCCGCGTCGCGAGGCGATCGATGCCGTGATGCATTGCCGCAGGGCGGGCATACGGGTCAAGATGATCACGGGCGATCACGCCATCACCGCGCGTGCGATCGCGGAAAAGCTGGGCATTGCCGATCATGACGGAGCGCGGGTGTTGACCGGGCGCGAATTGGAAAACGTGAGCGATGAGGATCTTCCCGGATTGGCGCATGGCGTGGATGTTTTCGCCCGTGTGGCTCCGGAGCAGAAACTGCGTCTCGTGCGCGCTCTGCAAGCGCACGGGCATATCGTCGCGATGACGGGTGATGGCGTCAATGACGCGCCCGCATTGAAACAGAGCGACATCGGCATCGCCATGGGGATTGCCGGCACGGATGTGGCCAAAGGAGCGGCGGACATGGTGCTGACCGATGACAACTTCGCCACAATCCAGGCCGCGGTGGAAGAAGGGCGCGGTGTGTTTGATAACCTGAGAAAATTCATTGTTTGGACGCTGCCGACCAACGTGGGACAGGGCTCCATCATTCTGGTGGCCATGTTGTCTGGCTTGGTATTGCCTGTGGTGCCCGTGCAATTGCTGTGGGTCAATATGGCAACCGCCGTGCTGTTAGGATTGATGTTGGTCTTCGAACCGAAAGAAGGGGATTTGATGGAACGCCCGCCACGCGACCCGAAGATGCCCTTGCTCACCTTCCCCCTGTTCATGCGCACCGGACTCATCTCCCTGATCATGATCCTGGGAGGTTACTGGCTTTATTTCTATGAAACCGGCGTCGCTGGCGAAAGCATCGCCAACGCTCGCACCGCCGTGGTGAATGTGATTGTCATGGTCGAGGTGGCGTATCTCATGAGCTGCCGTTCTCTCAATCATTCGCTGCTCCACGTGGGCGTTTTCAGCAATCCGTGGGCCTTGGCAGGCGCTGCCGGCATGATTGCCGCGCAGTTGCTGTTTACCTACGCGCCTTTCATGCACCATCTCTTCCACTCCGCGCCCTTGGATGGCGGGGCATGGCTGCGCATCGGTGCCGTCACGCTGTTGTCCTTCGCGGCGGTGGAGTGGGAAAAGTGGATTCGTTTTGGTCGCCATCGCGGCAGGGTTGTGCCTCTCGAGTGATGCGGATGCCGTTATCCCACATCCGCTTCATGCCAGTGGTAGCGAGGAATCGGACTGACAGAGTTCATCATGCAGCGCGCGCACCTTCTGTGCCTCGGGGTGTATCTCGTGGCTACCGAGGCGTTCCAGAAACCGGCAGGAGGCGAAGTGCGGCGCCAGCTTCTCATAGCCTGCGACCCATGTCTTGCGGCGTTGCACTTGTTCCGGCGGGTAGGGCCATTTCGATTTGGGCAACGCCACTTCGGGCTTGTAGCCGATGCGCCAGAACTTCGGGCTGACGCGTGCGCGGAAGCACGATTGCAGCGCGCACATGCGAGCGAAACGCTTGTCCGAGTTCAACGCTTCCAAGGCATCCTTGGCTACTGGCCCCTGGGGATCAAACACATCATGCATCGCCATGATGCGGTAGCCGGCAGGCGTTTCATACACGCGCAGATGCCATTGCGGATGGGTTGCGGAAAAATGGCGGATCGCCGCGAGGTTGTCCGCCTTCGCCTTGGCCTCACCCGCCGGACGGCGGCGTCGGTTGATCCAGCCGGTGATGAGAAAGGTCAGCCATAAAATCACGGAAAAACACACGAGGCCGATGGGCACGGATTTCAGCCATATCCCCAATACAATGGAGCCTAAGAGAATGAACAGGCAACCACGCAAGGGCACGTTGAGCTCACCCTCCCATGCCGCGTCCACATCGGCAAAAAACACATCCGGGGTGTTGAGACAGAGCGCGCCATAGCTATTGCGCGTGATCGCGATGTTGCCGTGCCGCGACACCACCTCCTCGCGAATCGGCACGCCGTCCTCCGTGCCATATACCTCCAGCTTGTCCCGTCGCCGCAGAGTTTCTCCACTCCGGATCCGCTCCAGCGCCTCCGCCGCGCGCTTCTCCGCATGGGCCTGCGCGTCCTCCTGGCTGATGTCCGACCACCCCCAACGCTTCACCGTCACTTGTTTGCCCGGTGACTTCGATTGGATCCGCGATTCCGCCCAGTAGTATGGTATCAGCATAAGAAAAGTGTTTGATTCCCCGAATCGTTAGCAAAAAGCGGCCGATGGGGCGAGTCATAATTCCACGTGGGAAAACGCCTAACGAAATCCATCGGCATGCGTCGTAGCGAAAAGGGATGATTCCCCGGTCACGGTAAACGGCCAACGATGCCGTGATTTCTGCCAAAAATTCCATAATTCGCTAGTCAGGGAGAAACATAGCCCTTATTTTGACGGTAACAATCCTGCCATTCCCATCATGAAAAAACCCATCCGCATACCACGCCTCGCGCTCGCCCTCGGCCTGTCGCTTACCTCTCATCTCAATGCCCAGCTTCCCTTGCAGAAAAACGACACGGTCGGCATCGTGGGCAACGCCCTTGCCGACCGCATGCAGCACGACGGCTGGGTCGAGGCTATCATCCAGGCCCACAGCGCGGGGCAGAATCTGGTCTTCCGCAATCTCGCCGTCTCCGGCGATACCATCACCTCGCGCCCGCGCACCAAGGGCGTTCCCTCGCCCGATGACATGCTCGCCCATTGCAAGGCGGATGTTGTCTTCGCCTTTTTCGGTTACAACGAATCCTTCGCCGGTGCGGCGGGTCTGCCGAAATTCAAAGCCGACCTCGCCGCCATGGTGACGAAATACCAGGCCGCGAAATTCAATGGCGAGTCCGCCCCGCGCATCGTGCTGTTTTCCCCCATCGCGCATGAGAACCTGAAAGACCCGCTTCTGCCCGACGGCTCCGCCAATAACGCGAACCTCGCTCTTTACACCGAGGCCATCAAGCAGGTCGCCACGGAAAAGGGCGTGGCGTTTGTGGATCTTTTCACCACCTCGCAGCAACGCTATGCGAAGGCAAAAACACCTCTGACCCTGAACGGCGTCCATCTCCTCGCGGAAGGCAACCGCCAGATCGGCGAAGTGATCGCCACCGCGCTCACCGGCAAATCCGTTTCCGCCTCGCCCTCCATCGAACCGCTGCGCAAGGCGGTTCTCGACAAGGACTGGCACTGGCACAACCGTTTCCGCGCCACCGATGAGAACGACATCTGGGGCACCCGCGCCGGTTTGAAGTTCGTGAAAAACCAAAGCAACGCGGAGGTGTTGCTTCATGAGTTGGTCATGCTCGATGTGATGACCGCCAACCGCGACAAGCGTATCCACGCCCTCGCTCAGGGCAAGGACACCAAGGTGGACGACTCGAACGTGCCGAAACCCATCGAGGTCATCTCCAATGTCGGCGGCGGCAGCAAAAGTTCCAGCGCCGCGAAGGAAGGCACCACGGACTATCTCAGCGGCGAGGAAAGCCTGAAAAAAATCAATGTGCCGGAGGGCTACGCGGTGAATCTCTTCGCCGATGAATCCCGCTACCCCGCGCTCGCCAATCCCGTGCAGTTGCAGACCGATACCAAAGGCCGTCTTTGGGCCGCCTGCTGGTCCACCTATCCGAAATGGGAGCCGCTCAAGGAAATGAGTGACAGCCTGCTGATCCTTCCCGATGAGAACCGCGACGGCGTGGCCGACAAAGCCATTGAGTTCGCCAAGGTCCACAATCCGCTCGGCTTCGCCTTCTGGGGCGGCGGCGTGATCGTGGTTTCCCAGCCCGACATCTTTTTCCTAAAGGACACCGATGGCGATGACAAGGCAGACCTGCGCATCGTCCTGCTCCAGGCCACCGGCTCGGGAGACACCCACCATGCGGCGAACAATTTCACCATCGGTCCCGATGGCGGGCTCTACTGGCAGAGCGGGATTTTCCTGCAGCACAACTACGAGCATCCCTGGGGACCATCGCTCGCCGCCACCGCGTCCGGCATGTATCGCCTCGATCCGAAACGTCACACCATCCAGTTCATCGCCGGAAACAGTCCGAACCCGCACGGCATCAGCTTCGACCGCTGGGGCTACCTCTTCGCCACCGACGGCACCGGCGGTCGCGCCTATCAGGTCCGCCCCGATGGCACCAGCTTCAAGATGTTTCCCCTTCTCAACAAGGAAGTCCGTCCCGTGCCCGCCAATGCGGTCGTTTCCAGCACGAATTTCCCCGATGACGTGCAGCAGGATTTCCTCATCTGCAATGCCATCGGCTACCTCGGCATCAAGCGTTATGATCTCCATCGCGACGGCCACACCTCCGGCAAGCAGACCTTCCAGCAAGGCGAGATCTGGGGCGAGCCGACGCCTGACTTTTTCCGCAGCGATGACAAAAACTTCCGCCCCACCGATGCCGAATTCGGTGCCGATGGCGCGCTCTACGTGTCCGATTGGCAAAACGTCATCATCGGCCACATGCAGCACAACATCCGCGATCCGAAACGCGACAAGACACACGGCCGCATCTTCCGCATGATCTACAAGGATCGCCCGCTGCAGAAACCGATCGCCATTCACGGCCAACCCGTCGCGGCCTTGCTCGATCTGCTCCAGCATCCCGTCGATGGTGTGCGCGAGCGCGCGCGCCTGGAGCTCGATAGCCGCGCCAAGGCGGAAGTCGAGCCCGCCCTGCGCGCTTGGATGAAAAAATTCGATCCGAAAAAAGCCGAACACGCCCATCCTTTGTTAGAGGCCCTGTGGTGGCACCAGCGCCAGCACGTGCGCGATGAAGCGCTCCTCGCCGCGATGCTCGAATCCCCCGAGCCCCACGCCCGCAAGGCCGCCGCCATGGTGAAGCAGTTCTGGGGACCTGCCGATCCCGCCAAAGGCAAGATGCCGAATGCCATCGCCGATGGTCCGGAGAAAAAACGCAAGGTCACCGTGCCGGGTCACTTGAAAGGTGCGGACGAAAAAGCCTACATCCTCGGTGCCGATGTGTTCCACCGCGAGGCACACTGCGCCACCTGCCACCAGGAAAACGGCAAAGGTCTCGATCCCGCCTTCCCGACCTTGATCGGTACGCCGTGGGTCACCGGCAGCGACGAGCGCATGGCCAAGATCGTGCTCCACGGCATGCATGGGAAAATCGAAGTCAACGGCAAAGTCTATGACCCGGACAAAGGCGTGCCGCCGATGACCGCCTTCGGCTCCATTCTGAAGGATGAGGAAATCGCCGCCGTTCTGACCTATGTCCGGAACTCCTGGGGCAACAAAGCTGCCGTCGTGAAGCCGGAAACCGTGAAAAAAGTCCGCGCCGCCACCAAGGATCGCTCCATTTTCTGGAAACCGGAAGATCTCCTCAAGGAGCATCCGTTGGAAAAATAAGGGAGGAGGATGCCATCTAAAGCGCCAACGGCGCGTTCCCATGCCAGCCTGGGGCATCGCCCCAGGACCCCATCCCCACAACCCATCGAGGGCTGAAGGCCCGATCTCAGTCGTATGGCCAAAAAACGATCACGCGATGGATCGGGCTTTCAGCCCTTGGGCTCTGTCTCTCCGGGACCTGGGGCGATGCCCCAGGCTGGTATGGCAACGGGGCTTTGCCCCTATCCGAAACCATCTGGGCAGTTCGCTGCTCCATGGATACTCATTGCGCGAGGGAAAGATCCCTGCTACGCTGCCCTGCGCTCACTTTGTTCGATTCTTATGAAATGGCTGCCTTCACTTCTTGCTCTCACTTTCTGGCTACCGTGCCGGGCGGCGGAGTCATTGGACTTCGGTCGGGATGTGCGACCCATTCTATCGGATCGATGCTTTGCCTGTCACGGGCAGGACTCGAACAAGCGCGAGGGCGGGCTGCGGTTGGACCAGCGCGATGCCGCCTTGAAGGGCGGCGATAGCGGTCCTGCCATCATACCGGGCGATCCCGATGCGAGTGAGATCATCAAACGCATTCTATCGGAGGATCGCACGGAGCTGATGCCGCCGCCCAAGGCGAAAAAACCGATCACCGCGGAGCAAAAGGACATTCTCATTCGCTGGGTCAAGGAGGGTGCGGTTTACACCAACCACTGGAGCTTCGAACCGGTCAAGAACCACACGCCACCACAGGTCGCCGCGAAGGATTGGCCGCGCACGCCGGTGGACAACTTCGTGCTCGCTGCACTGGAGGCGAAGAAGATCCAGCCCGCTCCTGCGGCGGATCGCGCGGCTTTTCTGCGACGTGTCACTCTCGATCTCACAGGTCTGCCGCCCACTCCGGAGGAAACGAAGGCCTTCCTCGAAGACAGCGCCGCCGATGCCCCTGCGAAAGTGGTGGATCGTTTGCTCAAGAGCAGCGATTACGCCGAGCGCATGACCGCGGTCTGGCTGGACAACGCTCGCTACGCCGACAGCAACGGCTATCAATTTGACAACCGCCGCACCATGTGGCCGTGGCGCGACTGGGTGATCGAGGCTTTCCGCAGCAACATGCCCTACGATCGTTTTGTCACCGAGCAGTTGGCGGGCGATCTGATGGAGAATCCCACGCAACAACAACTCATCGCTACGGGTTTCAACCGCAACCACGGCTACAGCATCGAGGGCGGTATCAATGACGAGGAATACCGCGTGATGTATGCGAACGACAAGACAGCCACCGCTGGCACGCTGTTCCTCGGACTCACGATGGATTGCTGTCGCTGCCACGATCACAAGTACGATCCCGTTTCCATCCAGGAGTATTATTCGTTTTACGCGTTTTTTAACACAAGTGCGGAAGTCGGCGCTCCGGGGGAAAAGGGCCGCAAGGAAATGGCATCCGCTCCTTTTGTCAAAGTGGGAAATGATCCCGCCACCGCAACGCGCGCCATGATCATGGCCGAGAAACCGCGCGAGACATTCGTGTTGCAAAAAGGCCTGTTCGATCAGCCCGGCGAAAAAGTGGAGCCGCGCACTCCACGGATGCTGCCACCCTTCGAGGGTTATCCGCAAAATCGGTTAGGTCTGGCGAAATGGCTGATAGCGCCCGAGAATCCGCTTTTCGCCCGCGTCACCGTGAATCGGATCTGGCAGCAGTTTTTCGGCATGGGGCTGGTGAAAACGGCGGACAACTTCGGCCTTCAGGGCGAGATGCCCAGCCATCCGGAGTTGCTCGATTGGCTGGCGGAGGATTTCCGCAAGAGCGGTTGGGACATGCACCACCTCATCCGCAACATCGTCCTTTCCGCCACCTATCGGCAGGATTCGCGTTTCCGCACCGAGCTGGATGATGCGGAAAATCGCCTGCTCGCCCGTGGTCCTTCGTTCCGTTTGCCTGCCGAAACGATACGCGACCAAGCTCTCGCAGCCAGTGGCTTGCTCACACGCAAGGTCGGTGGCCCCAGCGTGATGCCGCATCAACCGCCGGGCGTGTGGGAGGATCTCAGCGCGCCGCCCAGTCATGCGGAAACATACCAGGCGTCCAGCGGACCGGATCTCTATCGAAAAAGCCTCTACACCTACTGGCGTCGCGCGGCGATCCATCCGGCCATGGCGGTGTTCGATGCGCCGAACCGCGAGATCTGTTCGGTCGAGCGCAGCAACACCAACACGCCCTTGCAGGCACTCGTCACGCTGAACGATCCCACCTACCTCGAGGCCGCGCGCAAACTCGCCGAGCGGGTCATGAAACAGGAATCGGTTGATCCGGAAAAACAGACGGCGCTCGCGGTGCGGCTTGTTCTCGTCCGCTCCGCCGAAGCGAAGGAGCTCACTGTGTTGAAGGAGATCTATCAGGAGCGTCTGGCACAATACCAGGCCGATCCATCCGCCGCAGAAAAACTGTTAGCCATCGGCACGTCGGCGATCGATGCCACACTCGATCGCATCCGCCTTGCCGCCATGACCGATGTCTGCCACGTGATTCTCAACCTCAGCGAAACCGTCACCCGCAAATGATGCCATGAACGATCTCGAAACCACTCTCCAAACCATGACGCGCCGCCGCCTGTTGCAGCTCGGTGCGGCGGGGCTTGGCGGCATTGCCTTCTCGGGGATCGAGGCGGCACAAAATCCACACCCTGCCATCGTCACGCCGTCTCCGCGGGCGAAGCGGATCATTTACCTGTTCCAAGCGGGCGGTCCGTCGCAGGTGGATCTTTTCGATCCGAAACCGCTGCTCGCCAAGCATCACGGCAAGGACATGTTTTCGCTGGTGAAGCAGGCCGGGCGTCTGACGAATTTCAACGCCAATGGTGCGATCCGTCCTGTCGTCGCGAGCAAGTACAAGTTCGCCCAACACGGCAAAAACGGCGCGTGGGTGAGCGAGCTGTTGCCGAACCTGGCGAAAATCACCGATGAGTTCTGCACCATCCTCAGCACCAGCACGAGTCCGGTGAATCACGACCCCGCGATGACCTTCATGCAAACGGGGCACAACCTGCCGGGCAGGCCGTCTTTCGGCTCATGGCTGAGCTACGGCCTAGGCAGCATGAACCGCAACCTGCCGGAATTCGTGGTGCTGGTCTCCATTGGCGAACTTCCGAACAACCAGCCGCTGAACAATCGCCTGTGGAGCAGTGGTTTCCTCTCCGGCCGTCATGCGGGGGTGCGGTTGCGCTCCGGTGCGGAACCGGTACTTTACCTCAACGATCCCACGCAGAAACCCATCACCGAGCGGTGGAAAATTTTCGATGCCATCAACCGGCTGAACCAGGAGGAGCTCGCCCGCAGCGCTGATCCCGCCGTGGCCACGCGCATCGAGCAATACGAAATGGCCTTCCGCATGCAGAGCTCGGTGCCGGGTCTGGCCGATCTGTCCGATGAACCGGAATCCACGTACAAGCTCTACGGCGAGGAGGCGCGCAAGCCCGGCACCTTCGCCTTCAATTGCCTGATGGCCCGCCGGCTCGCCGAGCGCGATGTCCGATTCATCCAGCTCTATCACACCGGCTGGGACCATCACTTCAATCTCCCCGCCCACCTGCCCAAGCGCTGCCAGGAGACCGACCAGGCATCCGCCGCGCTGATCACGGACCTGAAACAACGCGGCTTGTTGGACGATACCATCGTCGTCTGGGGCGGCGAGTTCGGACGCACCACCTTCAGCCAGGACAGCAAGGTCCAGGAATCTTACGGCCGCGACCACCACGCGAATTGCTTCACCACGCTGGTCGCCGGCGGTGGTTTCAAGCCCGGACTGATCCACGGCGAGACCGATGATTTTTGCTACTCAGTCGTAAAAGACGAGGTGCCCGTCCACGACCTGCACGCCACGCTGATGCACCAGCTCGGCATCGACCACGAGCGTCTCACCTTCCGCCACCAGGGCCGCGACTACCGCCTCACCGATGTCCACGGCAAGGTGGTGAAAAGTTTGTTGGTCTGATCCGGGCAGGCCACAGAAAGGCGCTCATTTTTTCTGTTTCATCGCCTCATCGAGTGCGGTGACGACTTTTTTCGCCAGAAAATCGCAGCCTGCGGCGTTGTAGTGCACATCGTCGGCACCCACGCCGAATTCCTGCATGTGGGGCAGAATGTGAGCATACAGATCATTCACCGCGACCCCGTGTTTTTTCATGACCGCCAGCGCGGCATCGGCATACTTCTGTTGCTGTTCGGGGGTGATTTGCACCGTCTGCTGAAATCGTTTGCGCATGGTTTGTTCCGGCTCCTTGCAGGCGGGTGTGGTGGTGGCCCAGATCAATGTGGCACCGGTTTGTTTCATGCGCGTCACGAGGGCATCGAGCCGCTTGGCATAGGCCTCCGGCGAGCGGTCTTCCTGATGGTATTCCCATCCGTAGATGTCCCACAGGCCCCAATTGAAGTGGATGATGTCCCACTTGGTATCGCCGAGGTAGCTGTCGATTTTTTTCACGCCGGTGCCCGACCACTCGGCATTGCCTTCGTTTTTCACCACAATGGCCCGGCCTTCGAAAGACTTTTTGACCTGACGTTGGTAACCGCCGGAAATGGAATCGCCGATGAGCAAAATTTTCGGCAGTTCGCCCGCTGCGGTCGGCGATGGCTGAGCCAAGGCCGATCCCATGGCGATCAGCGTGACAAACAGAATGCGCAAGAGTGATAGCATGCCAAAGAGCCTGACGAGCGTGAGCGGGTTTGTCAACGATGCAGCTGACCCATCGCGCTACCATGCTACTTCGCTTCTGCTGTACAAAAAAACGCTCCACGACCGGAAGGGCCGTGGAGCGGTGAGATCATTCTGATTATTGTGCAGGTGGTGCGCCTTCACCTTTCGGCTTGCCGGGCTTGCCAGGACCACCTGGTTTGCCAGGCTTGCCGGGTTTGCCGGGGCCGCCTTCACCGGGTTTGTGCGGAGGACGGTGGCTCTTGAACTCTTCAAGGCTCAGCTCGCCGTTGCCGTCTTTGTCGATGCTCTTGAAGATTTCCTCGGCTTTTTCGGGTTTTTCCTGGGCGCGCTTGCTAGCCTTGAATTCTTCCAGGCTCACGGAGCCGCTGCTGTCGGCATCGAGCTTTTTGAAGATTTCTTCCGGAGCGGGATGATCCTTACCGGGCTTTTTCGGGCCTTTGGGGGCTTCTTGGGCGTAAGTGAGCGAGGTGGCGAGGGCCAATACGCTGATGATGCTAAGTGTTGTTTTCATGGTTGTCGTTTTCTTTGGTTCGTATGTGGTTGGGCGGTGGTCTCTTGATCATCCGCTTCACCCGATGAAACTCCGCCGTCTCGCCAGAGTTTCGCGGAGTTTTGTTAAGAGTTTGTAAAGATGGCGATCGAGTTCCCAATCGGATGATTCACCATTCCTTGTTCCGAAAGGGTCATCTATTTGATTTCCGCTTCAAAGGTGCCGACGACAAAACTCCCCGCCTCGTCCAGCAGACGAAGGTGGATCTTGCCGGGGATCTTTCCTTCCTTAGCGGTGCCGAACTCGAGTTTCATGGTGTATTGTTCACCCATGAAGAATCGGTTGCCCATCGGTTCTCCATTTTCCCCCGAGTATGACAGGATGACGATAATGCCGGTGTCCTCAGTCAGTTTCACAGTAAAAGTCTGTCCGGATAAATTCTCGTCTTTCTTTTGAGAGATCTGGATCCCGAACTTTTCTAGGTGGGGGGCAGTGCCTCCGCCCTGCCACAAATCCAAGCGCCCCTGCTTCAGCGTGGCCTTCTCGACCTTGAATGCCCTGCCGTGGACCTTGCCTGCCGCGGGTTTGTCGGGAATCGGTTGCGCCGATATGTCTTCGAGTTTCCCTGCGGCCGGGGCCTTGTCGTCACCCGCGACTGGGTTCTTTGGCTCGGCGACCTGTGCGTGGATGACCGTTGAAGCCAGGATGAGTGTGAGGATCTGTTTTTTCATGAGGTCGCTATACTAGCTTCGTAATCCTGTGATTGCAATTTATGATGAAACAGTAAAGCCTAGGCAACGTAGCAAACCTTTGGCATCCTAATGTATCTCATCGCTCAGCACTTCAGGCATCTCACACCAATCGTGAAAAGACTCTTTCCTTTCGTCGTCTCTCTCCTGCTGCTGCCGCTCACTGCCACGGCGCAGTCCAAAAAGCGTAAAGTTTTCCTCCTCGCCGGTCAGTCGAACAGGGAAGGCCATGCCCGCATCGAGACCTTTGATTCCATCGGTGGCATCTGCAAGGTGAAGCTTGGCGAACGAACGATCGAGTTCCCGACAAAACCCGGCGAAGATCTCACGCCGAACAGCAATCTTACTATTACCTCTAGGAATTCAAATGAAACATAAGAAAAATCATTACCTCCGACTGCTCCAGACTATCGGCGTTTCGTGTATGACGTCGGTTTTCGCGGCGGAATCCGGCGGGACTCAAGTGCTGCAAAACAATGACTGCAAGGTCGCTATCGTCAACGGCACCGATTTGCAGATCACGCTAGATGACGGCGCAATGCGTGTTTTCAAGCCCGAATTCACGGTGCTTTACAGCGAAGGAAATCCGCAGAAATTGTTGCGGCGGGGCAATGTCGGCACCAATCACGGCGAGGCTCTGCTTTACAACGTGCCGACCTGGGGACGAAAGGCGGCGCAGAAAATCGATCCCAAGGCGCATGTCATGGATGGTTTCAATCCCGAACTCGATCGAGACATTGAACCAGGGCGAACGGCGAATTATTTTCTCGCCGCTACGAATGAGGCGGTCAGCGCACAGAAGGCTGAACTTGCGGATCACGCGATCAAATGGATTTTTCCGGAGACTGCGGGAGGCCGCCTTTCGGCAACGGTAAAACTTCCGGCAGGCAAAGGTGGTCCGGAATTATCCTTTACGTTTGTGCCAGCGAAGAGCGGATACTACTCGATCGGCTATACCGGCGCTCCGGGAGTTTCTCCCGCCGAAATGGATGAAATGTGGCAGCCGATGATCTGGCAGGAAAAGCGTTTTCCCAACCTGCCCTATCTTAGCGAAGCATTTCAATGTCCGGTGCCGACAACGCTGGTAGCGCATCAGGGTGTAACAGTCGGGGTTCTCGCAGACCCTTCGGAAATACCGTTCCAGCCGCTTCCGAACAAAGAAAACTCGAAGTTCGGCGTGATGGTTCGCGACCGAGCCGGCAAGGCAAGACCGATGCTGTTTGCTCCGGTTCTCGGCGGACCCGGATCGAACATGTCCGCCGGAAAGTCGTTCGATTTTACGGCGCACCTGATCTGTCATAGGGGCGATGTTCTTGCCACGTATGAACATGTCGCCCGCAGTTATTATGGCTTCAAGGATTATCGCCAGAACAGCACGGTGACGCTCAATAAGACCTTCGAGAACATGGTTGATTACAACATGGGACCGTTCAGCCAGTTTGTCGACGAACTGCGCGGATGCAACTACGCCACCGACGTTCCCGGTGCGGTGAAAAACATTACCGGACTGCACCCGCTTTCACTGGCTGTCGTGACGGACAATGAGGAGATCTACAAGAAACGGGCCAGACCCATGCTGGAATACAGTTGGTCGCGCGAACGGTTTCTGTTCTCGACCAACCCGGAAATCAAGGGCGATGGCACGTCATCGAAACTCGGTGGACCGGCTGCGCCGATGTCCGACTTTCTTGCTGCCTTCGCATTTTCCGGCAATCGGACAACGGCAAACCTGAAGATGGCGGAGAAAATCTACCGCACGCCGATCAACCTCTGCCTGAATATGTCGGAACTGCTATACGGCGACCAGTGGCAGAATGCCCTGTACCTCTATCAAGCGACCGGCGATAAAAAATATCTCGATCTCGCGGTCAGCGGTGCCGACCGCTATCTCAAAGACCGAGTCCATACACCTCAGACCGATTTCAGCGACGAAGCCTCCCGCCATATGTTTTTCTGGACGTCTTATGCGCCGCAGTGGATGGAGCTTTATCTGCTCTACGAAGAAACGGGCGAAAAACGGTTTCTGGATGCCGCGCAAAAAGGCGCCCGCCAGTATGCGCAGTTCGTTTGGGTTTGCCCGTCTGTTCCCGATGAAAAAATACTGGTCAATGTCGGCAACAAAGTGCCGCGGTATCGGTCTGGCGCTAAGTTCAAGGACATGATCGTGCCGGAAGAAACCGTGGACGCCTGGCGCGTTTCCGAAGTCGGGCTGACACCCGAGTCTTCCCCCACCTGCTACGGGCATCGCGGTATTTATCTGACGCATTTTGCGCCATGGATGATGCGGATTGCGCGCGATACGAAGGATCCTTTCCTGCACGATATCGCCCGCTCGGCGGTCATCGGCCGGTATGAAAGTTTTCCTGGCTATCATATCAACGCCGGGCGCACTACGGCGCACGGAAAGGCCGATTTCCCTTTGCGTTCGCTGCCGGAACTGAACGGCGTCACCTCGATGCACTTTAATCACCCGTGGCCGCATGCCGCCATGATCATGGACTATCTGGTCTCAGACATCTACTACCGCTCCGATGCGAAGATTGATTTTCCGGCGGAGTATGCGGAAGGCTACGCATACTGCCGCAGCAAAATCTACGGAGCTCACCCCGGTCATTTCTATGAGGAAAAGAACGTCTGGCTCTATATGCCCAAGGGACTGCTGACCTCTTCCCATCTGCAGATCAACTATCTGGCGGCGCGCGGCAACGGGAAACTCTATCTGATGCTTGCGAACCAATCCAAAGAAGCGGTGACGACCCCGCTCAAGTTGAACGCCGAATTGCTGAATCTGCATACGGATAAGACGTATTCCGCCAAGGTATGGAAAGACAATAAGCCGGCTGGAAACATTCGTTCCACTGATGGCGAATTTACCGTGGAGGTATCGGCGGAAGGATTCACCGCGCTGGCGATTGATGAAATCTCTGTTGCACCTTTGTTCCAATCCAAAGTGACGGAACAATCAGAACCATGGAAAAAAGACTCCGAAGAACTGTCGTTCGGCGGCGGTGGCAAAGCCTTGCTGTTTAACTTCGGCCCCGACGCGCAAAGCGTTTACGCATTTGTGAAAGCCAACGGAGACGTATACAAAAAAGTCACGCTTCACTATGCCTGCAATGGGAAGTGGTCCGCTGTCACCAAGGAATCCTATCCGTTCGAGTTCACGGTGGAAGTTCCCCGCGACACAGATGATTTCAGATTCCGATACGAAGCGGTTGGCAAAGACGGCGTCATAGTAAGTTCCGATGAAGGCCGTATGTTCAGAAATTAAACTGAATACGATGAAGGTTAAAACACAAAGAAAGGGACAGAAAAAATAGAATCATTCTCTAACATCATATTCGCAAATGATTCAAGCGGATTTGTGAAACTGGGTCAGAGTGCGCATCTGTAGGGAGTTTCGGGTTCGGGATCCGTGCGTGATCTTCACGCATTCTGCGTTCGATGTTCGATTGCAATAGACAGTTTCAGCTGCTGGACAAAAAAACGCTCCACGACCGGTGTGGCCGTGGAGTGCTGAAATGATTCCGTTTACTGAGCGGGAGCTTCGCCTGTTGGCTTACCTGGCTTACGGGGTTTACCGGGGCCTCCTTCGCCGGGTTTGTGCGGAGGACGGTGGCTCTTGAACTCTTCGAGGCTCAGCTCGCCGTTGCCGTTTTTGTCGATGCTCTTGAAGATTGCCTCAAGATCGGGAGGAGTCTTGCCGGGCTTTTTGTGGCCTTTGGGAGCTTCTTCGGCGCAGGTGAGCGAGGTGACGAGGGCCAATACGCCAATACGCCAATACGCCAATACGCCAATGATGCTAAGTGTTGTTTTCATGGTTGTCGTTTTCTTGGTTCGTATGTTGTTAGTTGACGGGCGGTGGTCATTTATCGCTCCGCTTGACCAGATCAAGCTCCGCCCTTTCGCGAGAGTTTCTCTGAGTTTTGTTAAGAGTCGGTGAAGATGCCGAGCGGGCGAGAAAGTTGCTTGCGCGAACGCACTCGCGGGGCAGGATCAGGTTGTCAGGTGATCGTTAGCCCTCGGATGATGCGCTCGATCTGGACACGGTGGATGGCCATGTGACCACCGGCCAGCGCGTGCCAGGCATGGGCATCCATGGGTCCGAACCATGGATGCGGGAATGTTGTGCGCGTTTTGACATTTCGCACGGATGAAAGACAAGCGAGCAATTTCTCGCACGATGCCTCATAGCGCGGGATGACCTCCGCCGTGACTTGTGGATCCGGCTTGACGGCGGCGGTGCTAGCTTTTCCTGTGGGAATGGTCTCGTTTGTTAGGGCATCGATCACGCGAACGAATTCCCCGTGCACGATGCACAGATGGTCCAGCGTCATCAGCACCGACCAATCACGGCTGCTGTCTTCCAAGCCCGGCGGACGCTTGATCAGAACACGCTTGCTTAGCTCGGCTCCATCGAGAGTGCTCACTAGCTGCCGGATTTTTTCCCGCTCTTCGCTGAATCGACGGGTGAACGATTCCGTATTTCCTGTGCGACAGCGCAGGGCAAATAGCACCCATGCGATCATGAGTTCGGGCCAAGGCAAGCCGGCACCGGGAGGCGCGAGCGTGGGTGAGGTGGTGGCGGACATGCAGAAAGATTGGCACAATACTTTCACTTTGCAAGTAAAAATACTTGTGGAATGAAAGTGTTTTTTCGGTAGAGTAGAAGCATGTCATCGAAGCCCCGCAAATCGCCATCGTCTCCGAAAGTCGCAGAGATCGCACGGCGTTCGGTCTGTCCGGTGGCCTGTTCGTTAGATTTGTTAGGCGATCGCTGGACCTTGCTGGTGGTGCGGGACTTGTGGCTGGGGCGCACCCGTTTCAAGGACTTCACCGCCTCACCCGAGCGGATTCCCACCAATATCCTGAGCGAGCGGCTAGAGCGTCTGGTGGCTCATGGTGTAGCGGAAAAAGTCCCCGCTGCGGATGGCAGCAAACGCTTTGGCTATCGGCTCACCGACAAAGGAAAAGCCCTAGGCCCCATCCTCGCCGCGATCCGCGACTGGGGCCTGACTTGGCAACCCGGCACCCAGGCGCTGATGACGGATGGAGGTGGATGAGGCACTTCCAAGACTCGTATTTTGGCGTGTATCATCGCATGCGCATCAACCCCGTGCTCAGGTGAATCTTTTTTGCAGGTGCATGATTTCTTTCCATGCTTGTTTGCAGAAGAGCCCGCGGTGATGGAAAAAAAGCACTTGGGCGGCTCGTTGGAACAGGGGATTTTCCAGCGCGAGATTGTAGAGAAAATTCGGCGGTGCCAGGTGATCCATGGACCAACGTAGTAGATTTTTCGTGGCATAACGCGGCACCATGGCCCGCAACTCCGCCGCCGGATCGGCGAGCTCGCCTTGGAGAAACCGACTGATGGCGTGGCCTGCCTGCGCGCCCAGTTGCAGCGAGGGAAAGATGCCTCCCGCCGTGAGGGGCGAGACCATGCCCGCGGCATCGCCCAGCAGCATGACGCCATCGCTGTGCCAGTGTTTCACCACACCGCCGCAGGGGATCAAGCCGCCGCGCCGACCGACGAGCTTGGCGCGGCTAAAATCAAAGAGAGTGCGGATTTTTTGTTCGAAGGCCGCGAGATCCGGTTGGTGTGGGCGGCGCACGGCGATCCCCACCTGACTGATGCCGACACCCGGAACGATCCAGCCAATGTAGCCCGGTGCCAACCGTGAATCGAGAAACACGTGCAAGCGATCGGGGTCCAGGTCCTCGATGCCTTCATACTCGGCTTCCGCGCCGATGAGGAAATCGCGGTTCTCGCTCAAGCCGAACGCGCGTGCCACATTCGAGCGTGCGCCATCGCAGCCGACGAGGAAACGCGTGCGCAGACCGGCCTCCGGCAGCACCACCGCGCCGCGTTCCTCGCGGAATCGGGAAACATTTTGTGAGAGCCGGATCTCCGCGCCTACGGATTCCGCTTGTCGTGTCAGCCAGCGCATCATGCCGGGCGTGTCGGTGGCGACAAAAGAATAGCCCGGCGAGGTGAGATCGATGCATTTTCCGTTAGGAGAATAGAGCCGGACACCGCTGATGTTGCGTCCCAGGTGCGCGGGCAGATGCAGCAAATCAGCAGCTTCCTTGACGAGGATGCCGGTGGTGCGCATGTTCGCTCCAGGGCAGGCCTTGCGCTCCAGCACCAGCGTTTTCATGCCCTGCTGCGCCGCTCTCCGCGCACAGGCCAGCCCCGCAAATCCCGCACCGATGATCGTGATGTCGTGTTGTTCCATGCCGTGAGGGTGACAGGGCACTGTGAAATCATGATGAAGCTGCGGTGAAAAAAACCTGGCAAAGAAGATTCATCAGCGCGTTGCGACGGGGAAGGGCGGTTTCCCCATGCGTCTGCCACCTACAGGGGCGCGCCAGAGTTTTAGGAAAACAGTTTCCTGTCCAGCGAACGGTACTGGATCGCTTCGAGGATGTGTTCGCTTTGGATCTTTTCACAGCCGACGAGGTCGGCGATGGTGTGGGCTTCGGAATCAATTATTCGGCTTCTTCAGTGCTTTGCGCGCCTTCGATTCGAGTTTCTTGATGCTCTCCGCCGTGGGAAGCTCTTCTGGCATAGTGCCGCCGAGTTCCTTGATCGTTTGGCGGACTTTGGCTCCGACTTCGCGGTGGGCTTTATTCGCCTTATCCTTGCCAGTGATTTTTTCACGTCGAAGTTTTTCCTCCGCCTGGGTTGCGCGGAAGAGATTGGCGGCCAGTTCGGTGCTGCCCATGTGATCGAGGATTTGATCCCCCTTCTTCAGACCTTTGCGGCGATGGATGTCCTGCGCTCCGAGGCCACCATAGAGACCCATGTAGCCATGGTTCTGGAAGATGGCGTAGTCGCGCGGTTCGATGACACCCGCATCCTTCGCGGCATCGGCAAGCTGGCTGTTGTGTTTCTTGAGTTCGGAGCGAATGGACAGGCGGCGTTTTTCCTCGATTTCCGCATCGCTGAGTTCCTGCCGCCGGGTCTGAATGGAAAAGTAAGTCTGGCCGTGGGCGACAATTTCCTTCGATGGATCTGCATTCTGAATGACGAGGTAACAGGCGTAACGCGACATCATCACGGTCTTCAGACGACGCTGCGCCCCACTGCCGATCTCGACCATTTCGGTGACCTCAACGAAATGGTCCTCCACCCGCTGGCCGCTGTTGAAACAGGCGGTGCGGGCGGATTCGATGACGGACTGGAAATTCCGGTAATCAGCGTATCCAAGAACCTTGGAAAAGTCCCGGCTGGACCAGAATTCGTTGCCCGCCGGGTTTGTCCGGCGTATCGATTCGAAGGCTGTGATTTGATTGCTCATGGCGAGAGGTGATGATGAGTTTCACGAAAACAACTTCCGATCCAACGAACGATACTGGATCGCTTCGAGGATGTGTTGGGGCTGGATCGCATCGCTGCCCTCTAGGTCGGCGATGGTTCTCGCCACTTTGAGGATGCGGTCGTGGGCGCGAGCGGAGAAGTTCATCGATTCCATCGCGTGCTCGAGGTAGCTGGTGCTGGTGGCATCGAGCGCGCAGTGCTCGCGCACGAGTTTCGCGGACATCGCGGCATTGGTGGAGACGCCTTTGTTTTTTTGGAAACGTTTCGTCTGCACCGCGCGGGCGGCGGCTACCCGTGCGCGGATGGTGGAGGACTTTTCGCCGAGCTCGGTCGAGGAGAGTTCTTTGAAATCAACCAGCGGCACTTCCACATGGATGTCGATCCGATCCAACAAGGGGCCGGAAATTTTCTGCCGATACTTTTCAATCGCCCGCGAGCCACAGCGGCACTCGCGTTTCGCATCGCCGTAGTAACCGCAAGGACACGGATTCATCGCCGCTACCAGCATGAAGCGGGAGGGAAAGGTGAGAGAGCCAGCCGCGCGCGAGATTGTCACGTGACCATCCTCCAGCGGCTGCCGCATCACCTCCAACGTTTGTCGGCGGAACTCGGGAAGTTCATCGAGAAAGAGCAGGCCATGGTGCGAGAGCGAGACCTCGCCCGGGCCGGGGTTGGTGCCGCCACCGAGCAGTCCGGCATCGGAAATCGTGTGGTGAGGGGCGCGGTAGGGGCGGGTGGTGATGAAGGAACGTTTCGGATCGAGGTAGCCGGCGATGGAGTGGATTTTTGTCGTTTCGATCGACTCCTCCTCGCTCATGTCCGGCAGGATGCTGGGCAGTCGTTTCGCGAGCATGGACTTGCCGGTGCCGGGCGGGCCGACCATTAAAATATTGTGTCCCCCGGTGGCCGCGATTTCGAGGGCACGCTTCACTTGATACTGGCCTTTGACTTCCTCGAAATCGACATCGTAGTGCCGATGCGATTCAAAAAACGCTTGTCGATCGATCACGCAGGGTGCCAAGGGTTCGGTCCCCGCGAGAAATCCCCAGGTCTGGTGCAGGGAGTCCACGCCATAGACTTCGATGCCTTCCACGATCGCCGCCTCGGGCGCATTCGCCGCAGGTACAATGAGGCGTTTTTTCCCACGTGCCCGGGCTTCGAGCGCGATGGGGAGCGCGCCTTTGATCGGTCGCACCGTGCCATCCAGAGCGAGCTCGCCCGCGACGTAACAATCATCCGCGGGGAGGGCCAGCTCCGCGCAGGCGGAGGCCATCGCCAGAGCGATCGGCAGATCGAAGGACGGGCCTTCCTTTTTCACATCGGCAGGGGCGAGGTTGACGGTCTTGCTGCCATCGCTGAACGGCAGGGCCGAGGCGATGATGGCGGAGGTCACGCGCTGGATGGACTCCCGCACGGCGGCATCCGGCAAGCCGACGACAAAAATTTGAGGCTTTTCTGAGCCCCAGGCATTCACCTCCACTTCGACTTCTTGCGCATCGACCCCGCGCAAGGCGGCTGAATAGATTCGAGTAATCATCTGAACAGTGAAAAATTGCCGCTTTTTCCCGCTGCTGGCAATCTTCTTTTGCGAGAGTGAGCGATTTTTCGCGGCAGATGAAAAAATTTCATTACTGTGACAAATTGTCCCATCTGCGCCACTTTGAGGCGGACATTTTTGTCAATACTTTGTGATGATTTCCCCAAAACCAAGCAAATACAAGCGTTTCCGCCGATGCGGCATAACGGCATGCTTTTTGCTCGAAGTATCTCAGACAGGAGAGCACCCCGTGAGGGGCGGTTGATTTTTCCGAATCATCGAATAATTTAGCTCACAGTGTCGTTACATTAGTAGTCAACAGTAAGGAGAACATTATGGCATCAGAATTCGACAGCAGCATGAAGGCTTACATGAAGGAGATCGCGAAGACTCCGCTTCTCACCCCCGAGGATGAGATTGTGTTGGCGAAAAAAATCAAGAAGGGCGACCAAGCGGCCCGCAACACCATGATCAAGGCCAACCTGCGTTTGGTGGTCAAGATCGCGCAGGACTATGCGGGCTACGGCATGCCGGTCTCCGATCTGATTTCCGAGGGCAACATCGGTCTGATGAAGGCCGTGGATCGCTTCGACCCCGTCAAGGGCGGCAAGCTCAGCACCTACGCGGCCTGGTGGATCAAACAATCGATCAAACGCGCGCTGGCCAATCAGAGCAAAACGATTCGCCTGCCCGTGCACATGGTTGATAAAATCGCCAAGCTGCGCCGCATCACCGCGATGCTCACGGAAGCGTATGGCCGCGAACCGACCGATGAGGAACTGGCCGAAGAAACCGGCATCCCTCGCCGCAAGCTCGCCATGCTGAAACAGGCATCGCAGCGCCCCACCTCTCTCGATGCTCCGATCAACGAAGGGGAATCGACGAACTACGGCGAAATCATCGGCGACGAAAAAGCCTCGAACCCGCTCGACTTGCTCTCCGATAAAAATCTCCACGACAACCTCGATGGCCTGCTCACCGTGCTGGACAGCCGCGAGCGTGCGATCATCGACGAGCGTTTCGGCCTCACCGGCAAACGTCCGCTGACCTTGGAAGAGGTTGGCCGTGAGTTCGGCGTCACCCGCGAGCGCATCCGCCAGCTGCAAAACAGCGCGCTGACCAAAATGCGCAACGCCCTCCGCAAGAAAGACAAACCAGCCCCCCGCTCCCTCGAAGGGGAATGGGCGCAGGGTTGATCCGGCTTCCTACTAACGAAAAAAACGCCCGCAGGATCTGCGGGCGTTTTTTTTGTGGGAGAAATGCAAGCCAAGACTCACCCCTGCAACGAAGGCACGGCGACGTTCGGGTCGGTGTCGGCTTCGTAGTTGACGCCTGCCAGGCCGAAGCCGAAGAGGCGGAGGAAGCTGGTTTGGTAGCCCTCGAAGTCGGCGAGCTCGGCGAGGTTTTCGGTGGAGACGGTTTTCCAGCGCTCGGCGACGAGGGCCTGCACGGCGGGTGCCATTTCCCAGTCGTCCACGCGGATGCGGCCGGCTTCGTCGGGCTGCGGGTTGCCGCTATACATGCGATCGCGGAAGAGGCGGTCCATTTGTTCGATGGTGTCCTCGTGCGTGCCCTCGGCTTTCATGACCTTGTAGAGCAGGGAAATGTAGAGCGGCACCACGGGAATGGCCGAGCTGGCCTGCGTGACGAGCGCTTTGTTCACGGAGACCCATGCCTTGCCGCCGAGCGGGGCGAGTTTTTCATCGAGCGCGCGCTGGGCGCGTTCCACGTCTTCCTTCGCCGCGCCGATGGTGCCGTTTTTGTAGATGGGCCAGGTGAGCTCGGGGCCGATGTAGGAGTAGGCGACCGTCTGCGTGCCGGGGGCGATGAGGTTCTCGGCGAGCAGGGCCTCGATCCACAGTTCCCAGTCCTCGCCGCCCATGACGGCCACGGTGTTTTTGATATCGTCGCCCTCGGCGGGGGTGATGGTCACTTCATCGACCACGCCACTGGTGGTGTTGAGATTTTTGTTGGTGTAGGGCTCGCCGATGGACTTGAGAACGGATTTGTAGACCTCGCCGGTTTTCGGATCGGTACGGCGGGGAGAGGCGAGGCTGTAAATGATGCAATCGACCTGACCGAGATCGGCTTTGATCGCGGCGCAGACTTCCGCTTTCATGGCATCGGAAAAGGCATCGCCATTGAACGAGCGGGCGTAGAGGCCCTCGGCGGCGGCGGCTTTTTCAAAGGCTGCGGAGTTGTACCAACCGGCGGTGCCGCAGCGGTCGGCCTCGGCGGGTTTTTCGAAAAACACCCCCATGGTGGCGGCACCGGAGCCGAAGGCGGCGGCGATGCGGGAGGATAGGCCGTAGCCCGTCGAGGAGCCGATCACGAGCACTTTTTTCGGACCGTTGGCGATGGGGCCGCGGCTCTTGACGACGGCGATTTGTTCGGCAACGTGAGCGGCGCAGCCCTCGGGATGGGCGGTGGTGCAAATGAATCCACGGATTTTCGGAGCAATGATCATGACGGAGGCACTGTGAAGATTTCACGACTTGCTGGCAATCCTGAACTGGCGTTTTTTCGCAGCCGCGACGGACGGGTCTGTTTGGTTCGGAAGATTTCTTGCCACGCCAATGACGATGCGCTAGGGACTGATGCACCAACACGTATGAAACATCTGATCCTTTTGCGCTGGCTTGCGGCGTTTTGCTTGCTGCTGACTTCCTCGTTCGCCGTGGAGCCGTCGCTCGTGGTGAAGGATGGCGAAACGATTGCCTTTCTCGGCGACTCCATCACGCAGGACGGAGCGCGGAAAAACGGCTACGTCACGCTGGTGATGGACGCGCTGCAACAGCAGGGGCTTGCGGTGAAAAGCGTGCCTGCGGGCATTTCCGGCAATCGTTCGCCCGATATGCTCGCACGGCTCGAGCGCGATGTTCTCAGCAAAAAACCGCAGTGGCTGGTGCTGAGCTGCGGCGTGAATGACGTGTGGCATTTCCAACTGGTGCTCAATGGCCGCAAGTTCCAGGGCGTGCCGCTGGATGATTTCAAGAAAAACATCACCTCTCTCATCGATCAGGCACAGGCCGCCAACATCAAGGTCATGGTGCTCACCGCGACGATGATAGGCGAGGATCCCGAGCGCGAGCTGAACAAGAACCTCATCCCCTACAACGACTTCCTGCGCACGATCGCGAAGGAAAAAAAATGCCTTCTCGCCGATCTGAACGCGCAGCTGCAGGAGGAGCTGAAAAAAATCCCCGACGTCAAAGGCCGCGCCGTGATGTTTTGTGAGCCGGACTACCAGCGCGACATCAAAAACAAACTCACCACCGATGGCTGCCACATGAATCCGTTAGGCAATGTCATGATGGCGAAGGGCGTGCTGCGCGCGTTCGGCATGAGCGATGATGCCATCGCCGCCGCGGAAAAATCCTGGGCCGCGAAAAAGTAGGCAACTGGGGTGAAATCTCCATAACGCATATTTTTTGCATTTTTTCTTGCACATGCAAATCTATTGCGTTAACACCGCGCCGATGAAAGTCACCTACGCGCACTCCTTTTTGTCGTTGTTCACGTTATCACTCACCTGGGTCCATGCGGCGGAAGAGCCGAAAGAAGCACCCATTTCCTCGGAAATTCTCGATCAGGTGGTGGTCACCGCGAACCGCTCGGACCAAACGCTGTACGAGCAAATCCAGCCGGCGACCGTGCTCTCGGAAGACCGCTTGCTCCTGCGCATCGAGCCAACGCTCGGAGAAACGCTCAATCGCCTTCCCGGTGTGAGTTCCACGTATTTCGCTCCCGGTTCGAGCCGACCGGTGCTGCGTGGCATGGGCGATGACCGCGTGCGGATGCTGCAGAACGGCACCTCGCTCATCGATGTTTCGAATGTCAGCCCCGACCACGCGGTCACGGTGGATCCTCTCTCGGTGCAATCCGTGGAGGTCGTGCGCGGCCCCGCCACGCTTCTCTATGGCCCGAACACTCTCGGCGGCGTCGTGAACGTGATCGACAACCGCATCGCGGAAGAGCGTTTCAGCGGCACGTATCCGAAAGGTCGCATCGACTTCATGGGCGGCACGGCGGACAATTCTCTGTCGGAAAGCGCGGAGTTCAACTGGGGCCAAGGTCCCTGGGTCTTCCATCTGGATCTGTTCCATCGCGAGACGGAAAACATCGACATTCCCGGCTTCGCCCGTTCCGCTGCACAGCGGGCACTGGATGATCCGGGCGATCCGCAACCGCGTGGCGTCTTGCCTAACAGTTTCACCAACTCGGAGGGGCTCGGCCTCGGCGCGTCTCACATTTTCGAGAATGGCTACCTCGGCTTTTCCTTCTCCGGCATGAACTCGGACTACGGCACGGTGGGCGAGGAAGATGTCACCATCGATCTGGAGCAACGCCGCTGGGACATGCGCGGTGCGGTGTATGAGCCGTTGGATTTCCTGCGCGAGATCCGTTTCAACTTCGGCTACTCGGACTACACGCACACGGAGTTCGAGGGCAGCGAGGTGGGGACGGTGTTTGATACCGAGGGCTTCAACGGCCGCGTCGAGTTCATGCACAAAGCCGTCGCGGGATTCGAGGGCACCTTCGGCTATGAAATCCAGTTCACCGATTTCGCCGCATCGGGCGAAGAGGCTTTCCTGCCGGGTGTGGACACGCAGCGCCACGCGCTGTTTTTCTTCGAGGAAAAAGAATGGGGCAAGGCGCGCTTCCAGTTCGGCGCGCGCTACGATCATCACAGCAATGAGAGCCTGAACAGCGATCGTTTTGGTCCCGGGCAGGACGTCGATACGGGAGCCTTCAGCGCCTCCGCCGGAGTGATCTACGACATCACCGAGGACTACGCCGCGTCCGTCTCCGTGGCCTACACCCAGCGTCCGCCGACCTACGTCGAGCTGTTTGCCAACGGCCCGCACAAGGCGACCAGCACGTTTGAAATTGGCAATGCCGATCTGGACCGCGAAGAGTCATTTTCGGCGGACCTCAGCATCCGCAAAAAAAACGGATGGGTCACGGGCAGCGCCGGGGCGTTTTTCTATCGCTTCCATGATTACATCAATCTCTCCGACACCGGTGCCACGGATCCGGACGAAGACTTGCCGATCTTTGTGTTCGAGCCGATCAATGCGGATTTCTACGGCTTCGAGCTTGAGACCGTCTTCCACCTGCTCGGTCCTGTGACGGATGCCGGCGACGACACTCAAACGGTTGCCGTGACCGAACGCGAGGAGCGCCTCGATCTGATTCTGCGTGCCGACTACGTGCATGCGGAAAACCGCGATTCCGGCGATGCCTTGCCGCGCATTCCCCCCTTCCGCATCGGTGGCACCTTTGAGTATGAAAAAGGCCCCTTCACCGCCAGCCTCGAAGGTCAGTATGCCGCCGAGCAGGATCGCACCGCCGAGTTCGAGCTGCCGACGGACAGCTATTTCCTGATCAATGCCGGCATCAGCTACCGCACGGAGATCGCCGGCATGGACTCCACCTGCTACATTCGCGGCGTGAATCTCACTGATGAGGAAGCACGTCTCAGCACCTCGTTCCTGAAAGACGTGGCCCCACTCGCAGGCCGCGGCGTCATCGCGGGGATTCGCGTGATGTTCTAACGAAAATTTTTTCCTGTAGTTGGCCCACATGGCAATCATTCCCACCGTCCCCACTTTCCCATTGCGGTGAGGGCGGTGGGGTGATTCAATGGCGCGTCATGATTCTCGATGTCCGCAATCTGAGCACCCGTTTTCACACGCGCAATGGCATCGTCCACGCCGTGGAAGATGTTTCGTTTTCTCTCGAAAAGGGCAAGACGCTCGGCATTGTCGGCGAATCGGGATCGGGGAAATCGGTGACCTGTTATTCGCTGTTAGGTCTGATCCCGCAGCCCCCGGGGCGCATTCATTCGGGCACCGCGGTGTTTGATGGCATCGATCTGCTGAAAGCCACGCCACAGCAAATGGCGGGCATTCGCGGCAAGCGCATCAGCATGATCTTCCAGGACCCGATGACCTCGCTCAATCCCTATCTGAAAATTTCCACCCAGCTCATCGAGCCGCTGCAGCAGCACCTCGGCATGAACGCGAAGGACGCTATGAAACGCGCGATCGAGTCGCTCGCGGAAGTGGGCATCCACAATCCCGAACAACGCGTGCACGGCTACCCGCACGAGTTTTCCGGTGGCATGCGGCAGCGGGTGATGATCGCCATGGCGCTGATTACGCGGCCGGAATTGTTAGTCTGCGATGAGCCCACCACCGCGCTGGATGTGACCGTGCAGAAACAAGTGCTCGATCTCATCCGCGACCGCCAGCGCGATCTCGGCACCTCGGTCATTTTCATCACGCACGATCTCGCCGTGGTCTCGGAAATGTGCGATCACATCAACGTGATGTATGCGGGCCGCATCGTCGAATCCGCCCCGCGCGATCTGCTTTTCGCGCATCCGCGCCATGCCTACACCCGCGCCTTGCTGGCAAGCATTCCCTCGATCAAGCCGAAAAACGAACTGCTCCACACCATCCCCGGCCTGCCGCCGAATCTCACGAATCCGCCGCGCGGCTGCGCCTTCCGCGAGCGCAACACCCTGGGCCAACGCGATCTCTGCCTCACCGACCGCGTGCCCGAGTTGGTCGAAATCGCGCCCGGACACTTGGTGCAAAACTGCCCCGGTTGCCTCGCCCGGGCCCGTGAGCAACAAGAACCCGCAGCCTAACGGATTTTTTCATGTCGCACGGAGAAGCATATGCTGTGGTCAAGGGTCGCATTCCCGAACCAGAAGAAAAACGCCGTCTCTACCAGCAAGCGTCCGATGCCCTCACCGGCATGCTCGCGGGCGAGACGGATGGTGTATTGACCATGAGCACGATCGCGGCGGTGCTGCATCAGAGCATGCCTCATTACTTCTGGACCGGCTTCTATCGGGTGGTCGGCGATGCCCTGCTCGTCGGCCCCTACCAAGGCACTCCCGCCTGCCTGCGCATCGCCCACGGACGCGGGGTCTGCGGCAGTGCCTGGGCCGAGGAGCGCACCATGCTAGTCAAGGACGTGCACGCGTTTCCCGGTCACATCGCCTGCGATGCGCGCTCGGCCAGTGAGATCGTCGTCCCCTGGCGCGATGTCAGCGGCGCGGTGGTGGCGGTGCTCGATGTGGATTCCGATCAAACGGCCGCGTTTGATGAGATCGATCAAGAGTGGCTGGAAAATCTGGCAGCCGCTTTTCCCGGGACGAACGGGTGACCGCCGTTTCCGGGCTTACCCTAACGAAAGAGCTCCTTCCTGACAAAAGTCCCGTTTGCCGAAGGTGGGAATGTGATGGCCGAAGGCATGCGCGACGGAAAGCCACAGCCGGTTGTGAGCCACCTTGTTGAACTGCAAGGATTGCCCCGTCCTGAAGCCGAGACCGCCACCCAGAAAAACAAACGGGATGTCATCGAGCGTGTGGCTGTTGCCCTTGCCCAGTTCATTGGTCCATACGATCGTGGTGTGGTCGAGCATGGTGCCCTGCCCTCCCGGTTCCGGCGTGCTCTGCAATTTGCGTGCCAGATACGCCACCTGCTCGGCCAGCCAGACATTGATCTTCACCAGCTTTTCCTGCGCATCGCGGTTGTTGTCCGGCTCATGGGAAAGGTGGTGATGGTCATCGTGAATATCCAGCCATCGCATGCGGGCCTGTCCCACGCTGTTGGTGTACTGCAGCGTGGCCACGCGCGCCATTCCATTGGCAAAGGCGCTGACTAAGAGATCGGCTTGCATGCGGCTGATTTTGGGGATGCCGTCATTGTCGAGCGCCACTCCCTGTTCGAGCGAGGGTGGGGGAAACAGCAGGTTCTGTGTGCCTGCGCTTTGCAGGTCCTTTTCCATATCGCGCACAAAACTGGCGTGCTGGTCCAGGAGCGCGCGCTCCGCCGGATCGACGTGTTTGGCAATGGTTCGCAAGTCACCGCGCACTTCATCGAGCACACTGCCCAGGTTTTCGCGATCCTTGACCTGGCCGTAGAGCTTTTCGAACAGGGCATACGGATCGTTGTTGGGAGCGACGGGTTGATTGGACCCCGCATAGTTCACGCGTGTCCAGGGATCCGCCCGATTGGGGACGCCGACGCCCAGTTCCAGTGAGCCGAAGCGCGTGGCGGTTTCCTCGCGCGCTTGAAGAAAATGCGCGATTTCCTGGTCGATCGAAATGCTGCGCGCCCAGCCCGCCGGCTTGTCACTGCCTCCCTGAATATTGCCCGGCAACAATTCATCCGCCGTCAGCAAGCAGCTCATGCCGCGCATGTGGCTGTCGCCATCCCCACGCACTTTGTTGCAAATGCCCTTCATCGTGATCATGCGGTTCTTGAATTCCGCCAACGGGGTGAGAATGCGTTTCAGTTGAAAGTCCGCGCCGACTTGATCGGGCCAGAAATCGGGTGGCACCGTGCCGTTCGGCGTGAACAAAATGATGAGCCGTTGCACGGGAGCGGCATTCCGCTTTTGCGCGGCCCAGGATGGCAGCGCCGGCAAAAAGGGCATTGCGGCAGCGGAGAGACCCAGTTGGCGAAGGAACTGGCGGCGGGAGGAAGCATTCATGGCGGTGTGAGGTTGATCGAGTGAAGAGCGGTGCGAAGGTTGATTTCAAGGAAGAGATTCCGGATGTGATACTGTTGTGCGACAAAATGCTCATCGAGTTTGTGCAAAAAGTCGCTGCCATACACGGCGGGATTTTGTTTGATCGCGGATTGCAGCAATTGCCGGATGAAGCCGCGCCGGGCACTGGCTGACCGCACGGCCAGTTGCGCGACATCCTGCGGTCCCTTGAGGCGGAGCAATTCACCCTCCAGCGTGTTGAAGTCGGATTCCGTTAGAATGGGGCGGTTGTTTTCATTGTCACGATAGCGCCCCGTGGCATCGAAGTTTTCCAGCGTAAATCCCAAGGGGTTGATGGTCTCGTGGCAGGTCATGCAATTGCTGCTGCGCGTCATTTCCGAAATTTTCTCGCGCATGGTCATCTTCGGATCGAATTTGTGGTTTTCAAACGCGATGGCTTCCGGTGGTGGTTTGAGGATGCCACCCAATACGTTGCGCGTGAGAAACACGCCGCGATGGATCGGCGATGTCGTATCGGGATGCGCCAGGCGCGCCAACAGGTAGGGATGCGTGATGATGCCGCTGCGTTGGTTTTGTCCCGCCGGCACGGCTTTGAAGGCATCGCCCACGACATCGGGAATCCGGTAATATGTCGCCAAACGCTGATTGAGCCAAAGTGTGTCGGCCAGCATGAGTTGCCGGTAGTCGGACGTCTCGCTCCACACCACCTGTTCAACGAACAATTCGAGCGAGCGCTGCAAATCCGCGACCATGACGGCATCAAAGCCGGGAAACAGTTGCCCGTTTTTCCGCATGTCCGCTTCCGCATCCAGCTTCAGCCAGTGCCGGAAAAAGACCAGCAGCTTTTGCCTGGCCCGCGGATCCTGCAGCATCCGCTGCGCGTGCGAACGCAGCACATCCGGGCGGCGCAGCTGCCCTTCTTTCGCCGCCGCCAACAGTGCGGCATCCGGCAGCGAATCCCAGAGGCCCAGCGCCAGCCGGGTGGCAATGGTGTGGTCGTCTTTCTCCGCGCGGATTTGTGGATAGAGAAAGCGCGGCGATTTCAGGATCAGGATCACCGCCCGCTTGACCGATTGCTCCAGCGGTGCCCCCTCCGCAAACGCGCTGTCGATGTAGATGCGACGCATCTCCTGATCCAGCGGATGGCGAAAGGCGCGCTCGGCAAAACATTGCAGGAATTCGCGGAATTTGTTCACGCGCTCCGGGTCGTCGTTTTTGATGCCGCTGAGAAGGTGCATTTTCGCCACCACCTGGTTGGCCGCTTCGATCGCGGCTGCGGTGGTGGCCTCATGCCATTCTTTCGATACTCCGGTGCCGCGCTCGTATCCCTCACTGGCGTCGTCTGCGGGAAAGGCGGTGCTGATCACGGCCACATGTGCCGCCCGTGCCGGCGAAAGATACGGAGCGGCGAGCACTTGCCATTCTCCCTGCGGCCACTTCCAGTCCACGCGGACCATGCCCCGCTTTTCCTTGTACTTGAAATAATCCATGCGCAGGGGATAAGCGCGTCCTCCTAACAAAAAGATCCTCGCGCCGACCTGGCGGACCTCGTCTCCCGAGCTGACCCAGGAATCGATGAATGCCGGTTGGCGTTTGCCGCCGCTGTCGTCGCGATGATTGCCATCGCCATCCTGGGGGATTCCGTTGAGGTACAGACGGGCACCGTTCGGTGTTGAAATCCGGAATTCATACCATCCGGTGACGGGAGCCAAGAGGGAGCCGTCCCAGGCGATGCTGAACTGCTCGGGATGGATGCCCTCCACAGGGGCCGCCGCGGCGAAATCGAACGACAATTGCGCGTCCACACGCGAGAGCACCTTGCGGGCCTTTTTGTTCATGCCGTCGGATTGAAAGTACTCCGCCTGCAGCCCTGTGCCTTCGCCCGGAGGAATCCACGGAGTGAAGCTTCCTAACAAGTCCGCCACCGATTCGCGAAACTGACGATTGGTCAACCGCGCAAAAGCCATCTTCGGTGAGGGCTTGTTCGCCCGCGCCTCGGCCGAATAAAACGCCCCCATGATGTATTCCGCCACGTTGCGCGCGTCCTCACCCACCACGAGATGTTCTTCGCCTTCCGGCATGTTGCGATCGATGTAGCGCGTTAACGAACTCAGGCTGCGTTCGCCCTGCAAGGGATCATCGCATTTGTCCTTGACGCCTTCGCCCTCTTTGCCGTGACACGAGGCGCAATGCTTGCTGTAGATCGCCTTGCCGGGGTGCGCGGATTCCTGTCCTCGCACCACACCGGCGAGAACAGCGCACAGACCCCAAGCGTAGAACCAGCGGATTGCCACGCTCTCATTACGTCGTGGAGCTCAGGGATTTTTCACTCGGTCGACTTCCCAGGGAGTGGCTCGAAATGGCGGCCATTCTCTCAGCCGCATTGTCATTTCGGCATCAGGTCGATGCCGAATTTCCGCAGCACGATGACGGTCAGCCAGAACAGCGCGATGGTCATGGCGCAGTTCGCGAGCAAGGCGGGCCAGAAGCCCCAGCCCTGGCGCAGCAACCAAGGGAAGACGAGGAACATCGGCAGGGTCGGCAGGACAAACCAGAACGTGCCCTCGGCATGGTTGGCGATGCGGGTGGTCGTTTGTTTTTCCTGATGCATCCAGATCATCGCGATCAAGGAGGTGAAAGGCAGGGCGATGAGCAGCGCGGACAGGCGGTCGTTGACGAGTTGGATCTTGTTCACCAGCACAATGATGAGTGCGGTGATGATGATTTTCACCACATCAAGTGCGGTGAAACTGAGGAGCTGGGACCAAGGGAGTTTCATGAGAACTTTCTACGAGCCCGCATCAGAAAACTTGTCATTTTTCCGCAAACCATCTCGCCAAAGGCCCGCCGCGCCGAGAAGGCTGAGCGGAGTATCGGGCGATAGATGCTTGCTGCCGGATTCACCTTGGAATTGCCCACTTGATCTTTACCGCCATCCAATATTCCAGGAATCGGGTAAATATTTTTCAGCATCCAATTTGATCATTGATCTATCAGCAGAAGACATTTCAGAACCGTCATTCCATTTTGTAATTTCTCCAAATATCAAATCCACGCCATCAGTGGTAAACTCCATGTCGCAAGCAAATGATTTTCCGTGTTTTTTGTAAAAGAAAGTTCCTTGGTTCAAAAAACAAATTCTTGGAACGTTTTTGTTGATTGAGGAATGAATCAAGTTGAAAAGGCCCATAGTGTCTTGATTTGATCAGCTCATGGAAATGCTAACATTTATCTGTTGGGTTGGCAATTCAACGATTTCGCGACATGGGCAGAAGGCGCGACACAAAATGCGGTGCGGATGTCGCTGGCACTTGTGAAATGAGTTGCCGTGGCGCTGCTGCCCGTTACATCACTTTTGCAACCACTGCGCGGCTTCTTTGGCGTAGTAGGTGAGGATGATGTCGGCGCCGGCGCGTTTGATGGAAGTGAGGGACTCGAGGATGATGGCTTTTCTGTCGAGCCAGCCGGCGGCGGCGGCGCTTTCGATCATGAGGTACTCGCCGCTGACTTGATAGGCGGCGACGGGCAGGGTGGTGTGCTGGCGCACTGCGGCGATGATGTCGAGGTAGGCACCGGCGGGTTTGACCATGACCATGTCCGCGCCTTCGGCTTCGTCTAACAAAATTTCGCGCACGGCTTCGCGGGCGTTGGCGTAGTCCATTTGATAGGTCTTTTTGTCGCCGGCTTTCGGGGCGGAATCGAGCGCGCCACGGAAGGGGCCGTAGTAGGCGGAGGCGTACTTGGCGGAGTAGCTGAGGATGGAAACGTCGGTGTGGCCAGCGGCATCGAGCGCGCTGCGCAGGGCGGCGACGCGGCCGTCCATCATGTCGCTGGGCGAAACGATGTCCGCTCCGGCGGCGGCGTGGCAGAGGGCTTGTTGGCAAAGAACGTCCACGGTTTCATCGTTGAGGATGATGAGGGATCCGTCGGGCTGTGTTTCGACAAGGCCGTCGTGGCCATCGGCGTTGTAGGGATCGAGCGCGATGTCGGTGATGACGCACATGTCCGGGCAGGCGGCCTTGATGGCGCGGATGACGCGGGGGATGAGGCCGGCGGTGTTGTGGCACTCGGCGGCATCGGAGGTTTTGAGGGAGTCGTCGATTTTTGGAAACAGCACCACGGCGGGGACGCCGACTTCGTGGAGCGCGAGCACTTCGGATATCACGTCTTTTTCGCACCAGCGGGTGACGCCGGGCATGGAGGCGATGGCGTCGTTTTGCATGCCTTCTTGCACGAACAAGGGCTGCACGAAATCACCGGGGTGCAGAATGGTCTCGCGCACGAGGGAGCGGATGGCGGCACTGCGGCGATTGCGGCGGGGACGGATGGGAAGGTTCATGGTGGTAATTTTTGTGAGAGAGGCAGGCGGGACGCCAGCCTTACGAAGGTTTGAGTTCGTAGCCGTCTTTGCTGTCCTTGATGGTCCAGCCTAGGGCGGCGAGCTGATCGCGGAGGACATCGGACTGCGCCCAGTCTTTGGCTTGGCGGACGGCGAGGCGTTGCTCGGCGAGGGCGATGATGTCATCGGGCACGGTGACAGATTTTTCCGCCTCGGGAAGTACCAGTCCGAGGGCGCGGAGGATGCGATGGAGGGCGGCCAGTGCTTGGGCGGCGGCGAGGCCTTCGGTTTTCACGGCCTCGCGCAGACCCGTGAAGATGGCACCGAGTGCACCGGCGGTGTTGAGGTCGTCATTGAGCGCCTCCCATGCGGCTTGGAACGGGCCGAACTCGATGCTGGTGAGCACGGCATCGGCGGGGGCTTTGGCGGCGAGTTGTTGCGCTGCCTTGGCCATTTTGTTCATCGCTTCGCGGGCGGCGTGGAGGGAATCGAAGGTGAAATTCAGCGGCTTGCGGTAGTGGCCGCTGAGCAGCACGTAGCGCACTTCCATGGCCGTCCAGCCGTGTTCCGCGAGATCTTCGAGGGTGTAGAGATTGCCGAGCGATTTCGACATTTTTCCGCCATCGACCATCAGGTGGGCGATGTGGAACCAGGTGGCGGCGAAGTGCCCACCGCAGGCGCAGCGGCTCTGGGCGATTTCGTTTTCGTGGTGGGGGAATACCAGATCGACGCCGCCGCTATGGAGGTCGAAGGTTTCGCCGAGGTATTCGCGGATCATCGCCGAGCACTCGAGGTGCCAGCCCGGGCGTCCTTCCCCCCAGGGTGAGGGCCAGAAATTTTCGCCATCCTCGGGGCGGCGGGACTTCCAGAGCACGAAGTCGCTGACGCTTTGTTTTTCGTATTCATCGGCATTGGCACGCTGGGTCTGGGTGCGGCCCAGCTCCAGTTCGCGTTCATCGAGGTGGGACAGCTGGCCGTATTCGGGAAACGAGGCGATGTTGAAATAGACCGATCCGTCCTCGGAGGCGTAGGCGTGGCCTTTTTCGACAAGCTGCGCGATCATCGCGACTTGCTGCGGGATGTGCTCGACGGCGCCGGGCTCGATGTGAGGCGGCAGGCACTGGAGCAGATCGCAGTCGTGGTGGAATTTCTCCGTCCAAAAGCGGGTGAACTCCGTGAGTGTCTGGCCCACGCGCTGCGATTCGCGGATGGTTTTGTCATCGACGTCGGTGAGGTTACGGACGTGGAGTGTGCGCAGGCCGCCGGTTTCCAGTGTGCGGCGGAAGACATCCTGGAGCACGAAAGTGCGGAAATTGCCGATATGGGCCGGGCCATAAACGGTGGGTCCGCAGCAGTAAAACCGGAACGTCTGCCCATCGATGGGCGTCAAATCCTTGATTTTTCGTGCCAGAGTATCATACAAACGCATGCGCCTCCCTAGCGCGGACGGCAGGCTCTGGCAAGCATGGCGTGGCAGGCCTGGTGAAATTTTTTGAAAAAACGAAGATTCTTCTTGCCAAGTGGGTCGGATTTGAGCATTTTCCGCCCCCGCCCGCTCTCAAAGGCATGGCTGGCACCAACTTCACTCAACTTATCACTTTATTATGGCCGTTGCATTACGTCTTACTCGCCAGGGATCCGCTGACCGTCCCTATTACAAAATCATTGCCGTGGATAGCCGCGTGCGTCGTGATGGACGTTTCATCGAACAACTCGGCACCTATGATCCGATGAAAGAGGGTGTCAACTACGAGATCGATCTCGCTGCGGCGGACAAATGGCTCGGCACCGGCGCGAAGCCCTCCGAGACCGTGAAGTCGATCATCCGCAAGGCCCGCACGGCTGCCGCGAAATAATTGTTTCCGGAATTAGTTTATCCTTTTTTCCGTCCGTCTGTTCGCAGGCGGGCGGTTTTTTTTGTTTTTTGGTGGGCGTCGGGGGATTTTCCAAATGCCGGCTTGACCATCATGCCGATTCGGCTACGCTCGCAGGGATGAATCGCTTCTCCCAACTTTTGTTGCGCACGCTCGCTCTCGTGGTGACCACGGCCTGTGCCTCCGCGCAACTCGGCGTGAACATTCGCATGAATCAATCGCAGTTTCTTGCGGGGGAAACCGTGCTGGTGGCCGTGACGCTCACCAATCACACCGGCAGCGATCTCATTCTGGCCAACAACGGCCGCACACCGTGGCTGGACATGGTGGTGAAACGCGGCAATGGCGAGCCGGCCTCCATGCTGGGCAAGGCCAATTTCGGAGCGGTGAAAATCGCCTCGGGCCAGACCATGACCAAGACAATCGACATCTCCGCGCTCTACAATCTGCGCGAGCCTGGTTCCTATTCGGTCTCCGCGCTGGTGCGCAGCAGTTCGGACTCCAATGGTTTCATCTCGAATCGACTGCTCTTCAGCTGCGCCAACGTGCGCGCCGACTGGAGCCAGAAAGTCGGTGTGCCCGGTCAGCCGGGAAAAAATCATGAGTTTCGCGTGATGAATTTCACCAACTCGCAAAAGTCGCTTCTCTACGCGCAGGTGGTGGACTGCAAAACGGGTGTCTCCGTGCAGACGCTTTGCCTGGGCGAGGCGCTGCTTTTCCGCAAGCCGCAGGCGGCGGTGGATCGCTCGCAGACGCTGAATGTCCTCTATCTCGCCACGCCGGATTTTTATGTGCACGCCCGCATCGATGTGAACGGCCGTTTCCTCGGTCGTGAGCTTCACAAGCGCGGCGGCAGCGGCGATCCCCGCCTGATGACCTTTGCCGATGGCTCGGTGAAAGTGGCGGGATCCGTGCTGTATGATCAGAGAGCGGAAGCGGAAGCCCGTGGCAAAATCCGCAAAATCTCCGAGCGTCCCGCCTATACCTACAATTAAGTCTTCCACGATTATCAATTATTACAAAATTTCATTGCAAAGTTGCCTGATTTTTGCTTATTTGCCCAAAACAATGAAAACTTTTTCCCGATTCTTGTTCGCCTGTCTTCTCGGGTGGCTCGTGGTGAGCCCCGTGCAAGCGCGTTATTTCAGCACTGTCGTCATCGATCCCGGCCACGGCGGGCATGACAAAGGCTGCCAGTGGGGGCGGGTGTATGAAAAACACCTGTGCCTCGATACCTCGCTCCGACTCGAAAACACCCTGCGCGCCAAAGGCTACCGCACCGCGGTCCTGCGCCGCAGTGACTACTTCATTTCCCTGCCGCAGCGCGTGTCCATGGCGGCGAAATACCGCAACGCGATTTTTGTGAGCGTGCACTACAATTTCACCTGGCGTCAGGAAGCCAGCGGCATCGAGACCTTCTATCACTCGGCGGAGAGCCAGCCGCTCGCGTCCTATGTCCAAGCCGGCATGCTGAAGCGCACGCGCTGCGTCAATCGCGGCGTGAAGTTCGCCCGCTACTATGTGATTCGTAATACGAAAATGCCCGCCATCCTCGTCGAATGCGGCTTCGTGAGCAATCAGGGCGAGCGCGACAAGATGCGCAAGGCATGGTATCGCCAGGCGGTGGCCGATGGCATCGCGGATGGCATTTTCAAATTCCGCAGCCGCGGTTGATGAAGTACCTCTGCCCTACTTGTGATCGCGAGGTGGAGGTGGGCTCTGATTGTCCCCGCTGCATCAAAAAAAAATCGCCGCGCAAGCCGGAGCGCAAATCCTGGGAGCAGGAGGAAACGGCCGACGGTCTGGATCTGCCCGATGAGGATTTCGATTACGATGATTTTGTCGCCCGCGAATTCGGCAAATCTCCGCATCGCAAGATCGGCATCAAATGGTACTGGTATGTGGTGGCGGTGTTGCTGCTGCTATGGTGGATCAGCCAGACCTTTCTTCTTTGAGAACATGCCCCATACCTACCATACCAGCACGCCGCTTGCCGCCAGCGCCGCGACGATGTTCGCCTTCCACAGCGATCCGCACAATCTGAGTCAAGTCATGCCGCCGACGATGACGGTGACCCGGTTGGAAACGGAGGTGCCGGCGAAGGAGGGCGGTCTCATTGAAATACATTGCCGCGACTGGGGTGTCATCCCGATGCACTGGGTCTGCCGCTGGAAGACCGTGCGGCCTCCTCATGTGCTTGTGGATGAAATGGTGCGAGGCCCGTTTTCCCTGTTTGTGCATGAGCACCGTTTCGAGCCGCAGGGGGAAAACGCCTGCGTGATGCACGACACCGTCACCTACCAATGGGGCCGCGCCTGGTGGGGCAATCTCATTTCCGCCATCGGCGTCAGGCTCTACCTCATGGTGCTGTTCCGTTACCGTCACCACCGCACCAGACAGTGGGCGCGCGATCATGCACGATGATTCCCGGCAGTTCCGCAAGCGATGAGATGTCGATCCGATAGGATTTGGTTGGTGACATGGGACGTTTTCTTGATAGGATCCGGAAGTGAAGATTTTGGAGCCTAATGTGATGGTGCTTGCTTCGGCGGGGTCGGGGAAAACCTACCAACTGAGCAATCGCATCATCGGCTTCATCGCGATGGGAGTGGATCCGGCGACGATGGTGGCGCTGACCTTCACGCGCAAGGCGGCGGGGGAATTCACGGATGCGATCCTGAGCAAACTGGCCGAGGCCGGTCTCGATCCGCGGAAGGCGGAGCGCCTGCGCGGCGATCTGGCGGAGAGTGGCAAGAACCTGGGGGATGTGGATTTTTTGCGCATTCTGGAGTCGCTGATCCGGGCGCTCCCGCGCATGACGCTGGGCACGATGGATGGGTTTTTCACCAAGGTGGTGAAGGCGTTTCCGTTAGAGCTGGGGATTTCCGCGGCATCGTTCCAATTGGTCGAGGGCGCGGAGGCGGACATCATGCGCGAAAATTTATTGCAGAGTTTGCTGCAAGAGGAACTGAGCGAGGAGGAGGCGGAGCGGTTTTTCCAGGCATTCCGCAAGTCGCTGATGGGACAGGAATGCATCACGGTGCGTTCGCGCATCGATGAATACACCCAGGCGTGGCATCGGCACTGGATGGGTGGCTGCGATCGGCTGGACTGGGGGCCGGAGCATCTCGCGGATGGTGGCAGCATCGAGGCCTGGATGGGCGCGCGGCTGGACTATGCGGAGCGCATCGCGGCGGCGGGTGAATCGCTTGTCATGAGTGATAAGCGGCAATCAGCGGCATGGGAAAAGATGGCGGGACTGTTTGCGGCGCATACGACTGGCAGTGGCCTCTTTGGGAAAAGTGGCAAGATGTTAGACCAACTGATGCAGCGAGTGGCAGATGGTTGTGACGGCGAGCAAATCATTTCTCTCTACAAAGATTTTGTCGTGCCCGCTGCGGTGTTCGAACTCATCCGCGAAGCCCTGCAAGCCGCCGCAAAAGCTGAAATGGCGAGCGCCTGCGCCAGCACGCGTGCGGTGGCGGAGGTGATCGGGATGTTTGATCAGGTCTGTGAACGGCGGCTGCGGCGCAAGGGGAAATTCGGCTTCGACGATGTGAAGGCGAAGATGGGCGAGTGGACGCTGCAGGAGGACAAGCGTCTCATGCGCGAGGCGCTGGACTACCGCCTGGACGCGAAATACCAGCACTGGTTGCTCGATGAATTTCAGGACACCAGCCGCGTCGATTGGCGGGGGCTTTCGCCCTTGATCGATGAGGCCGCGACCAATGAGGACGGCTCGGTCTTTCTCGTGGGTGACAAGAAGCAGGCGATCTACGCGTGGCGTGGCGGCGATGTGCGGCTCTTCGATGAATTGCGCGCGCACTACGGCGATCATCTCGCGATCGAGACGATGAAAGAATCCTATCGCTCGGCATCGGAAGTGCTGGAGCTGGTCAATCGCGTATGCGGGAATCGCAGCGCGATGGAATCGCTCTACGGCTCCGCGGCGGCGCGCTGGGAGTGGGAGGATCACATCGCGGCGAAACAGGATCTGCGCGGGCACGCCCGGGTGGAATGCATCGTGGAAAACGAGGAAAAGGACGCGCGCTTGCAGCGGCTGGTCGCCATTTTGCGCGAGGTGGGCATTTCCCGCAAACAGCTCAGTTGCGGGGTGCTGGTGCGGACGAACAAGGAGCTCCTGCGCGTGGCGGATTACCTGCGGCAGGAAGGGTTTGCGGTGATCGAGGAAGGGCAGCGCGAGCCGGCGAAGGACAATCCCATCGGCGTGACTCTGCTGCATTTGCTGCGCTGGCTCGCTGATCCGGCGGACTCGTACGCGGAGGAGGTCGTGCGCATGTCGCCTTGCTGGGCTCATCTCGCCGCGCGTTTCGGCGAGTTTGTGTGGGGCGGCTGCCAGCAGGCGATGGCGGAAAACGGCGTGGCTCATTTGGTCCAATCGCTGCTCGATGCGCAGTGGGCGGAACTTTCGACCTTCGGCCGTCACCGCAGCGATGACCTCTTGCAAGCCCTGCGCGGTGTGGATCAATCCGGTACCGGCTCGGCGAAGGCGGCGGCGCAGGTGTTGGAAAAATTGCTGGTCGTGCAGAGCCCCGGCGCGGCAGAGGTGCAGGTATTGACCATCCATAAGTCGAAAGGCCTGGGCTTTGATGTGGTCGTGCTGCCGATGATTTCGCGCGACTCGATACCCGATGCCGGAAAGTTCGACATCGCCCGCGGTGCGGACTGGATTTGCAAAACCCCGCCGCAGTGGGCGCGTCGACTCTTGCCGGCGATGCGTCAGGCGGAGGAAATCTGGGGCGAGCAGCAGAAGTACGAAGCGATGTGCGTGCTTTATGTCGCGCTGACGCGGGCGAAGCGCGGGCTGTATGTGTTGTTGGAAGAAAAGGAGCTCAAGGAGGATAACAACTCGCTCGCGCAGTGGGTTCTCGATTCCTGTCCGGGGGAGGGCGAGGTGATTTTCGAGGCGGGGAGCATCGTGTGTTTTGCGGATGTCGATGACCTGCAAGCGGACCCGCCGCCCGAGCGTCCTTCGTTGGGAACCGCGGTGCTGCGGCGCAGGGCAAAAACGGCATCCAAGGCCGCGCAGGGGGCGAGTGCCGCAATGCAGTATGGCACCGCCATGCATGCCCTGATGGAATCGATAGGCTGGCTGGATGAAACGCCCTTTTCCGGTGCGGGCGAAATGGCCGAGCGGCTCGCGGCGGTCCTGCAAAAGCCGGAGTGGCGCGATTGTCTGGAAAAACGCCAGCGCCCGGTGGAGCTCCAGCGCGAGATCCCGGTGGAAGGTCATGTCGATGGCACATGGGTGCGCGGCGTCATCGATCGACTGCATCTTTTCCGCGATGAAACGGGAGCGATCACCCGCGCCGAAATCATCGACTACAAAACGGACCGCACGCAGGACGCCAAAGAACTGCACGACAACCATACCGAGCAATTGCACATCTATCGCATCTTGCTCGCCCGCGCGCTGGGCATCGCACCCGGGTCCATCGATTGCCTCCTGCTCGGCTTCCACGCCGGGCTGGTGGTGAAATGCGCCGTGCCCTGAGTGGGAAATGCGTTCGTAGCGGATCTGCGGGATTTTGCTTGACATATTTGGCAAAATGGCAAAGTATCATAGCCATGAAAGCTTGCGGCACGGAACGACTCAAAACCAAAGCGGAGTTCCGTCGTGCGGCGGATGTGTTCAAAGCGCTGAGCAATCCGTCGCGGGTGATGATCGTGAACGCGCTGGCCGATGGAGAGCATTGCGTCGCCGAGCTCACGGCGCTGGTGCAGCTCGATATCTCCACGGTTTCCAATCATTTATCGGTTCTGCGCAGTGTGGGCATCGTCACCGATGAGCGACGCGGCACGCAGGTGTTTTACACGCTGCGCAAGCCCTGCCTGATGAACCTTTTCTGTTGTCTTGACGACTTTCACTCGAACGAAAAATAAAAGTATGATCAGTCACATCCAAGTGTACGACCCGCCCATGTGCTGCTCCACGGGCATTTGCGGCACCAACATCGACCCCGACCTCATCAACTTTGCGGCGATGCTGGCGCAGTTCACCCAGCGCGGCGCAAAAGTGGATCGCTACAATCTCAGCCAACAAGCCATCGCCTTTGCGCAACATCCTGCGGTGCAGGAATTGCTGCGCGCGGAGGGCACGGAATGCCTGCCACTGGTGTTTTGTGATGGCGTGCTGCGGATGAAAGGCCGCTATCCCACGCAAGAAGAGCGCCGTGAGTGGGTGCGCGACTTCGCGGCGAAGGAGGAAGCGAAATGAACGCGCTGCCACGGTATCAACCTGATCCCGCCACGGCGATGCGGTATCTGTTTTTCACGGGCAAAGGCGGCGTGGGAAAAACATCCTTGTCCTGTGCGACGGCTCTGCGCCTGGCGGAAGCAGGCAAACGCGTGTTGCTGGTCAGCACCGATCCGGCATCGAATCTCGATGAGGTCTTGGAGACGAAACTCACGAATCATCCGACTCCGATTCCCGGCGTGAGCGGCCTGGACGCTCTCAACATCAATCCCGTGGAAGCGGCGGCAGCGTATCGTGAGCGCTTGATTGGGCCGATGCGCGGGATTTTGCCAGAGTCGGCGCTGCGCAGCATGGAGGAACAGCTTTCCGGATCGTGCACGGTGGAAATTGCCGCGTTCGATGAGTTTGCGGGATTGATCGGCGATGCGGCATCGGTGGCGTCATACGATCACATCGTGTTCGATACCGCGCCGACGGGGCACACCTTGCGTTTGATGAGTTTGGCGAAGGCGTGGGATCAATTTCTCGATGACAATCAAAGCGGCACCTCCTGTCTCGGTCCGTTGGCGGGCTTGGAAAAACAACGCGCGATTTATGAAGCGGCGGTGGTCACGCTGGCGGATCCGCAACTGACGACCTTGGTGCTGGTGAGTCGGCCGCAACGCGCATCCTTGCGCGAGGCACAGCGCACTTCGCTCGAATTGCAGCAACTCGGCGTGACGCAGCAGCAGCTGGTGATCAATGGATCGTTCACCACCGATTGTCCGCACGATGCTCTTTCGCAAGCGATGCAAGAGCTCGGTCGCAGGGCGCTGGAACAAGCGCGCGACTTCATCGCCAGCCTGCCGAGTTTCCTCGTGCCCTTGAAGGCGATCAACATCCTCGGCGTGGCGGGATTGCGAAAATTGTTAGAAAACGAGCAGTCGGATGTGACGAGCTTGCAGAAGAAAGAGTGGCAGGCTCCGCCCATGCTTCGCCTCAGTGAAATTGTCGATGAGCTGGAGAAGCACGGCCGTGGCGTGATCATGACCATGGGCAAGGGCGGCGTGGGGAAAACCACTGTCGCCGCGGCGATTGCCGTTTCTTTGGCGAAGCGTGGCCATGCCGTGCATCTCAGCACCACCGACCCCGCCGCGCATGTGGCGCAGACGCTCGATGGTCAAATGGACGGACTGACGCTGAGCAAAATCGATCCGGCGGAGGAAACAGCCGCTTACACCGCTACGGTGATGGCCGAGCAGTCCGCGCATCTCGATGAATCGGCGCGGGCTTTGTTGGAAGAAGACCTGCGCTCGCCTTGCACCGAAGAGATCGCGGTGTTTCGCGCCTTCGCGCGCGAAGTGGCGCAGGGCGAAAAAGGCTTTGTTGTGCTGGATACCGCGCCGACGGGGCATACGTTGCTTTTGCTGGATGCCAGCGAGGCCTATCAACGCGAGTTGGAGCGGCAGACGGGAACATCGCAGCCGGAAGAAGTGTTGCGATTGTTAGAGCGACTGCGCGATCCTCACTACACCTCGATGCTCCTGGTCGCCGTGCCCGAGGCGACGCCGATTCACGAAGCCGCCGCACTGCAAGAAGACCTGCGTCGCGCGCGGATCGAGCCCTTTGCGTGGGTGATGAACCAGAGTTTGTTAGGCTGCGGCACCTGTGATCCCTTGCTGATGCGGCGCGAAGAGTCCGAGCATCGTTTTCTCACGGAAGTCGCGCAAAAGCATGCCAAACGCGTGGCCTGGTTGCCATGGCAGGCGGAGGAACCGGTGGGCTTGGCCGCATTGTTAGCATTGTCTGAATCAAAAACATCATGACGGAATCGATCGCAAAAAACATGTCGTTTCTCGACCGCTACCTGACGGTCTGGATTTTCGCCGCCATGGGCATCGGCATTTTGTTAGGAAACTTTGTGATTGCCGATCCGGCGGCCTTTTTCGCGCCGATGACGGTGGGCACCACCAACATCCCGCTGGCGATCGGCTTGATCTTGATGATGATTCCGCCCTTGGCAAAAGTGCGTTACGCCGAGATGCCGAAGGTGTTCGCCAACAAAAAAATCCTTTCGCTGTCCCTGGTGCAAAACTGGATCATCGGTCCGGTATTGATGTGGGTTCTGGCGGTGGTGTTTTTGCGCGATCAACCGGATTACATGATCGGGTTGATCCTTGTGGGCATCGCGCGCTGCATCGCGATGGTGCTGGTATGGAATCATCTCGCCAAAGGCAGCAGCGAGTATGCGGCGGGCCTGGTGGCGCTCAACAGCATCGCGCAGATTCTGTTTTACAGTGCCTACGCGTGGTTTTTCATCACCGTGCTGCCGCCCTACGTCGGGCTGAAAGGTGTGATCGTGCCGATTGCGATGTCGGACATTTTTCACAGTGTGCTGATCTATCTCGGCATTCCCTTTGCCGTGGGTGTCCTGAGCCGGGTGCTGCTGGTGAAGGCGAAAGGCGAGGCATGGTATGAGAGCAGGTTCCTGCCGAAAATCGCGCCGCTGACCCTGATCGCGTTGCTGTTCACGATCGTGCTGATGTTCACCTACAAAGGCGATGCCATTGTGCGCCTGCCCCTGGATGTGCTGCGCATCGCGATTCCGTTGGTGATCTATTTTGCAGTGATGTTCCTGGTGAGCTTCGTGATGGCGGCGAAACTGGGATCGGACTACCCGCGCACCGCGAGTGTGGCATTCACCTCGGCGGGAAATAATTTTGAACTCGCGATCGCGGTGGCGATTGCCGTGTTTGGTTTGGACTCAGGCGTCGCCTTTGCGGCGGTGGTGGGTCCTCTCATTGAGGTGCCGGCTCTTATCGGTCTGGTGCATGTGTCGTTTTTTCTTCGTCGCAAATTCTTTTCTACTCAAAACTGATGAAACCATTGATCCTGATTCTTTGTACCGGAAATTCCTGTCGCTCGCATTTGGCCGAAGGCTTGTTGCGTCGGGCGCTGGGGGATGATTTTGCTGTCGCCAGCGCGGGTTCGAATCCGGCGGGCTATGTGCATCCGCTGGCGATTAAAGCGATGGCGGAAATCGGCATCGATATCGCCGCGCATCGCTCGAAGCATCTGAACGAGTTTCTCGATCAGCAAGTCGAGACGGTCATCACGGTCTGCGGCAATGCCGATCAGGCCTGCCCGCTGTTTCCCGGGCAGATGAACCGCCATCACTGGGGCTTCGATGATCCCGCGCATGCGACGGGTACGGAGGAAGAGCAGATGCAGGTGTTCCGCCGCGTGCGCGATGAGATCGCGCGGGTGTTTCAGGCCTACGCGGCGGGGCGGTTGGATCAGCGCGCTTCGTGAAAACGGGCGGCGTATTTGGCTAACAGATCGGCTTCGAGATTGACGGGGGCGCCGATGGTTTTGTCCTGCAGGTTCGTGCGTGAAATCGTGTGCGGGATGATCCAGAACACGGCGCTGTGCGGGTGAAGCTCGGCGATGGTGAGTGAAATGCCATCGATGGCGATGGAGCCTTGCGGGATGCAGTAGCGTTGCACTTTTTCCGGCAGGGAGATTTCCAGACGATGGTCCTGCCCGCGTGGGGAAAGATCGAGGATGGTACCGGTGGCATCGACGTGGCCTTGCACGAAATGTCCGCCGAGTCGGGTGGTGGGCAGCAAGGCGCGTTCGAGATTGACGAGCGAGTTTTCCCGCAGCGCGCCTAACGAAGTGAGTGCCAAGGTCTGGGCCAACAGATCAAAGGAGATGGCATTTTCCTCGATCGCCGCCACCGTGAGGCAGCAGCCATTGACCGCTACCGATTCACCGAGTTCCAGTTCCGGAGCGAAGGGAATTTCCAGCATCAGACGCGCCTGCTCGCCGCGCTCTTGCAGCGAGATGACGCGACCCGTGGTTTCGACCAAGCCCGTGAACATGTTCTCAGTGCGCCGCAGGCGCTTCTACTTTCGGGGTGTTCGCCTCGTTGGCCTGGCGGTGCGATTCGCGATCGGGGATGAATTTCATCATCACGATGGTGACCAACGTCGGAATCAGCGCGCCAATGAACAGCTTCAGCGGTGAAACACCATCGCCGAAGAATTTGCTGAGGATCGATTGGCCGGCGGGGTTCGGCGCATTGGCGATGACCGTCAGACCGCCACCCGTCACGGCACCGGCGAGAACACTGTATTTCAGGGCGGGGGAGAGGTTGTCGACCTGGCTGGCGAGGAAGGTGATCGCGGCGTTGTCGTTGAAACCGGTGAGGATCGTGGCGCCGAGGTAGAGAGGCCATTCGGTCAACGAAGTGATGATGGGGCCCAGCCACCAGCCTTGCAGACCGCCGTGGATGACCAAGGCGCCGAGGAAGAAGCCGACGAAGATGGGACCACGGAGGTCGATGGGATTCTGGTGATGGCGGGTGGCTTTGCTGTAGGCGATGAAAAACAGGAAGCCTCCCATGAACAGCGGCGGGTAGTGCGAGAACAGCACCGTCCACGCCATGAAGATGATGTGCGTGAGCGTCACTTGCAGAGGAACGGGCGTATCGCGTTGGTACCAATCGGGGATGCCGTCGTGGTCATCGTCGGCCATTTTGGCAGCCATGCTTTGCAACTCCTTGCGGAAAAACAGGTAGTAGAGCAAGGAAGACACCACAATCGCAGCGACGGCCTTGCCGCCGAAATGCACGAACATGTAGGGAGTGGTGAGATCCCATTTTTTCGCCACCATCAGTACGGGCGGTGCGGCGAAATTGGTCAACACACCACCGATGGAAATATTGACGAACAGCAGTCCGAGCGTCGCGTAGGCGAACATGCTGCTCGGTTTCAGCGGGTAGAATTTTCTGGCGAGCAGCAAGGCGGCGATGGTCATGGCGGCGGGCTCGGTGATGAGCGAGCCGAGCAGGGGAGCGATGATGAGAATGGAGAGCCACCAGGCGGCGGGAGTCTCCTTGCCGATCTTCGCGATAAAACGCAGGCAGTTTTCCGCAAAGCGCAGGATCGGGCGTGTGGAGGCGATCGCCATAATCACGAACACGAACATCGGCTCGGTGAAATTCACGCTCATGATGTAGGATTTCATCTCCGTGAAGCCGACGAAGTAGAGCAGTGCTGCGAGAAGGACGATGACCCAGATACCGAAAACAGCTTCGACCTCGCCGAAGAAGTGCAACACGGTTCCCTTGAATGAGACCATTTTCTGCTCTTCGGGCATGGTGTGATGGTCGCGGGCGATCTGTTTGATTTTCTCATCGTGATCATGCTGCACCTTGTGCGCGTATTTGGTGATCGGGATGGCGGCGAAGGTGTGAAAAATCGCCAACAGGAAAATGATGGAGGCTACGGCGAGAATCGGCTCCTTTTTGGCGCGGTAGCTGACCTTGTCCCAAATGCCCGTGATGTTTTGCGCCTTTTCCTCGGCGGCGAAATTTTGTGTGCGCTCGATGAATTTCGGTGGACCGGCGTGATCATCGGCCGCGTGGACAGGTGCGGCGGAGAACAGGAGCGCGAACACGGCAAGGAAAGGCAGCAGACGGTTCATAGGCAGGGAAGTAAAAACGACCGCCGCGCGAAAGCAAGCAATTTGTGTTTTGCAGCGCGGTGATGCCGTGATACGCTGCGTCATGCGGTTGCTGCATCTTCCATGGCTCGTGATAGGGTGCGTTTGTTGCTCGTGCGGAGTGATGAAAAAAAACGCGAAAAAGGAGGTCAATCCCTTTGGTCCGACTGGCATTCCCAAGGAACTGCGGGCGAATCCCGAGGTCGATGGACCCGCGGGGGAAGCGGGTGTGGATGCGGCGCAGGTGAGTGTGGCACTGGCCAATCACACCAAAGCCGAGAACATCATGTGGACGGATCCGGACAAAATGGATCAGAACATTCCCGAACTGCAGAAACTGCTGGCCGGGCCGAAGCGCGAGGTATGGCTGAAAAGCGAGACCGAGGCGAAGCGCCTGGCGATCCGCGAGGGCAAGTGTGTGATGATTTGGTTCACCGACAGCGTGCGCAGCCCGCTGTGCGAGCAACTGAGCGAGGAGCTTTTCGGCCAAGCGGATTTCGGCGACTGGGCGCGGGATCATACCATCCGTCTGATGGTCGATCAAAGCGCGTTGATGGCGCGCGGGGAGAAATACGACAAGGAGGTCAGCGCGCAGGAATACGTGGAGACGATGAAGAAAAAATACAAAGCTCTCGGTTCGCCCACCGTCGTCGTGCTCTCGCCGCAGGGCGAGTTGTTGGCGAAATACCGCGGCTACACCAAGGGGCAGGCGGAATTTTTCTGGGGGCAGCTGAAACACTCGGTGAACGTGGGTGAGAGCGAGTACCAGAACTGGATGAAAAAACTCGAAAAGCAGGGCTACCGTCGCTGGCACGACAAGCAGGACCGCACTCTGGTGGCGCGTTTGGTTTCGTATCACAAGGGTGAGATGGTGATGGTGGAGCCGGATGGCAATCGTTTCCGCACCAAGGAATCCTCCCTCTCCCGCGCGGATCAGGACTGGATCGAGGCGGAGAAGAAAAAACGCGGCATCCAGTGAAACGGTTTTTTTCATGGTGGCGCGAGCATGGCAAGGTATGGGCCGGGCTCTGTTTGCTGACGGTCCTGCTGTGGCAATGGCGTTTCGAGCGCATCGGGCCGAATTTGATTCCTGATAACGCTTGTGAATCGTTAGAGCACTGGACCGAGGGGAAATCGGTAACGCCGGAGCAAGTCCGCGCGGATGGAGATGGTCTGGTTCTCACCAAGCGGCGGAACCAACCGAATTTTTCGCTATCGCGTCCGCTGGAGGGGCTGGAGGAGGTGAGCTATGTGGCCGTCACTTGTGATGCCAGTTGGGAAAACGCCGTGCCTCATCCGGTGGTTCGTTGGCTGCAGCTGCGGGTGGTGATCGCGGGTTACGATGAGAGAAACCGCTTTTGCGCGCCCATGGATCATGGTGTGGTGGGAGCGAGAGGCAGCAAGGGATGGCATCGGGTGCAGACCGTGGTGGAATTGCCGGTCAACTTGAAAAAAGTGGTGGTCGCGATCGATGGATTCGGCGAGGAAGGCGTGCTGCGCTTGCGCGGCCTGCGCGTGGAGGCCGTGCGCCAGCGCGTGTGGTTTGTTCCGGCGACGGTCATTCTGTTAGGCTGTTGGGCCTGGGCGCTGAGCCGCTTGCTGCTGCCACAGATTCGCGGCCGTGGGGTGCGGGCAAGGGCGTTTGTCATCGCCTGCGGGATCCTGGCCGGGGCGTGGTTTTTTGTGTTTCCGCAGGGGCGTACGATGTTTCCGTCCTTGATCGGAGGTTTTGTGATGGGGCCGGTGATTCCTGCGGTGGTGAAAGAGGCTCCTGTTTTGCCGCCAGAAACACAGGAAGTGGCCAAGCCCGCGCCTAAACCGGTGCCCTCGCCCGCTCCGGACGCTCCCAGACCGCGTCTGCGCACCATACCGCCGTCCACGCAAACAGCGGAGATCCCTGTGGTGCCCACCGCGCCGGAAATAGAGGAAGTCAAACCAGTGCCCGCGCCAGTCACCTCGGCACCGCAAAAGCGCAAGTCATTTTCGTTAGGGCTGTGGTTGCGGGAATTGGACCGGAAGTGGAACTGGAAAAAATACAACCTCACGCATTTCACCGCGTTTTTTGGCATCGGTTTGTTTGTCTTCGGTTGCGCGGGTTCGGCGCGGATTTGGCCGCTGCCTTTCGGTGTCGCGTTGCTCGGAGAAATCATTCCGAATTTGATTTATAACACATGGGACAAGGGAGACTGGTGGGATGTTGCTTCCAATGTGGGTGGTCTTTTCCTGGCGCTGGGAATCGTTTTACTGTTTCAACGCATCCGGCGCTGGGTGACGAAGCGGCTCGGTGCAAGTATCACGTCATCAGGCGAGGACGCGGGCCCAGATGACCTTGAGGTACTGTGATTCCGGGTAGTTCGACAGAGTCGGATGATCGCCACCGGCACCGGTGCGGGCGATGATTTGCAAGCGCAGGTTCTGGCGATGCGCGGCGGAGATGATGATGCGCTCGAAGTCGTCCGGGCTCAGCATCCCGGAGCACGAGCAAGTGACAAAAATCCCGCCTGGTTTCACCAGCTTGAGCACGAGGGCATTGAGATCGCAGTACTTGTTCCAGCCGAGTCTGTCCTCGTCTTTGCCGTGGATGAATTTCGGTGGATCGGCGAGCACGACGTCCCACTGGCGGCCGTTTTCGATCATCGTGCGCACCCAGGTGAAGGCATCGGCATGGGTGAACTTCACGCGCGCCTGGTTGATGTTCGCGTTGCGTTTGGCCATCTCGACCGCGCGTTCGTCAAGGTCCACCGCGGTGACTTCCTTCGCACCGGCGAGCGCGGCATTGACCGAAAATCCGCCGGTGTAGCAGCAGAGATCCAGCACCTCGCGGTCCTGGCAAAGGCTGGCGAAGCGGCGTCGGTTGTCGCGCTGGTCGCAGAAAAATCCGGTCTTGTGGGACTCGGCGAAATTGATTTCAAACGGCACGCCGTGCTCTCGGATTTTGAGCGGGCGTATGGTTTGGTGCAGCGGGTGATGGCCGATGGGGAGCGACTCGACGCGGGCGATTTCCGGATCCACCTGCACGCGCGAGCGTTGGGTGCCGAATGCCGCGTGCAGGGCGGGAATCCAGACATCAAGGCGTTGCCAGACGGCGAGCGAGGAGACCTCGATCGAAAGCACATCGGCGAATTTATCGACGATCAGGCCGGGAAGTTGATCGGCATCGCCGTGGACGGCGCGGTAGGCTTCGGTCGCTTCATCGAGCTTCAGCACTTCGCGGCGCAGTTGCGCGGCGCGCTCGATCGCTTGCAGGAAAAAGGATTCCTCTGGAGCGAGGGAACCGTGCGCGGCGAGGCGCAGCGGGATTTTCGCGCGGGGATTCCAGAAGCCGATGCCGAATGGTTCTCCTTTTTTATCGAGCACCTGCACGAGGTCACCGGCTTTGCAATCGGCGGAAACATCACCGATCATGCGACCCCAGATGTTCGGGTGATACGAGAGGTACTTGAGTTGGACTGTTTTCACGATGGAACAATGGCTGACTAACGGAAAACTCCCAGCACCGCGCGGTGGTCCGAGGCGTCATTCCAGTTTTCCGGATCGAGGATCTTGCATTCCTCAAACATCACATCCTTTTTCAGGGCTTGGCTGAAGAAGATGTAATCGAGGCGGGCATAGACGTCTTCCTTGGCCCAGAAGTGCGTCCAGTACTGCTTGCGGGAATCGCGAAGTCCGATGGGTGACATGGCGCGCGGGCTATTGTTCGGGCCCTGGATGATGCGGATGGGCGAGCTGGCGCGGGTGTCATTGAAGTCGCCGTAGCCGATGATGCGGGCCTGCGGATCGGCCTTGAGGATCTCATCGATGTGCTTGCGCACAAGCTGCGCCTCATTGATACGCATGAGATTCTGATCGTTATCCTCCACTTCGCGCTTGGACTTGAGGTGGACGCCGAGGAAACGCCACAGACGGGAATCGGGCGTTTGCACGGTGGCATCGAGCACGCCGCGCTGGATGCCGTATTCCTTGCCATCGAGTTTGTATTGGGTATCGGCTGGCGTGGCGGTGGAGGCGATGGGAAAACGCGAGAGCAGTCCCAGGTGACGGGAGCTATCGACACCGCTGGAGAAATGGCTGTGGGGCAGATCGAGACCTGCGGATTTGAGCCGTTTCTGGATTTCCATCAGGTCCTCCTTGCTGCCGATTTCACACACACCCAGCACATCGGGCTTGGCATCGGTGAGGATCGAGATCACGGCCGCTTTTTCCTTTTCCGGTTTGGGAGCGTTTTTGGAACTGACACGCGTTTCGTAATCGTAGCGTTCTTCGAGGATGAGCCAGTTTTCCACATTGTAGCCGACAAATCGAAGTGCCGCTGCGCCTGTAGCGGCGGGTGGTGTGGTGGCGGGCTGTGCCACGGGTGTGACGGGCTTCGTCTCACTGATGCTGCTGACAACCGCCGGTGCGACTTCCGTGGCCAGGGGAAGGACCTGCGCCGCGCTGGGCGTTTGTTTTTTCTGGCACGAGGTGCCCAGGAACAAACAGGCGAAAAAAAGCGCTCCATAGTGCCATGGAGCGAGGGTCAGGGAGCGGAGATGCTTCATGTGGGATCAGCTGTCGCGTGGTTCTTTGCCGGCAGCCTCGCGGATTTTGACCTCGTCTTCGGCTTTGCTGATCTCGCGTTCGAATTCATCGCGCGCTTTTTTGAATTCGCCCATGCTCTTGCCAAGGCCGCGTGCGAGTTCGGGGATTTTCTTCGCTCCGAAAAGCAGAAGAATCACCACGAAGATGATAATCATTTCTTGTCCACCTAAGTTCATAAAAGCGAGAGTCGTGTTCATGGAGCAGTCTAGTCTTTAATTTACGTGCTGGCAACCCTTCATTTTTCAGCGAGTTTGCCAAATCACCCGCCCGACCCGTCAAGGATGCAGGTGGCTTCTCTGGCATGGGCGAATCCATGGCCTTAATTCGTTCCAGAAAGGGCGTCAATTTCACTACATTGTCAGCTCCCCCAAAAGCGGTACAGTTTTAAAATAGAGTTTTAGGGTTGATGGGAGAGTTGGTTGAGGTTGGTGTTTGACGTGTGGTTTGTTCGAGTTGCTCTCGGAAGAGAGCGGGAGGGATGCCGTTGAGAGCATCGTGAGTGCG
>CANHQJ010000023.1 GCA_947462875.1 Verrucomicrobiia bacterium | reverse complement strand
GTTGCCCGAGCCAGACACAAACTGAGTGCCGCCCGACCAGTTGCCTGCGCTGCCCCAATCCTGGTCGCCGGTTGCGGTCTGGGTCCAAGTGTATGTGGTCTGCGCGGTGGCAGAAGAGAAGGCCATCAGCGAACCGGCGGCGAGTGCGAAGATCATTTTCAGTGGGGTTTTGGCTTTCATACGGTTTTGGGATGATATGGCGTTTTGCCTTTGAGGTGAATGGGTAGGTTGATGAACATTTGTTACAAAGTGACGCATTCTCACCTAGCGTGAACGCATCGCTTAACAACACTTGCAACTGTGCCCAAACCGCTATCGGTTAGAAGAAAAATAAAATCCCCCAACTGTCTCTTAAAAAGTATCAGTTCGGGATGGTAAATCATGTGGGGATTTTTTGCCGGTGGCTGAAAATCTTGATAAATCGACGGGTAAATGAATCCTTTGTTTGGTCAAAGAATCGAATGAATCGTTTCATCGTTCGGAAGATCGGAGTCAAGAGAGAGGTTGGAATTTTGCGAAACAACTCGATTGACGACGGATGTTGAACGTACGATGTTCCCATCATGCAGCCATTCAAAGCCCTGTCGGCAGCCGAACAATTGGCAGAATACATTCAACAGGGGATCTTGCGCGGCGAATGGGGAGACAGCATGCCGGGCATCCGCAAGTTGGCGAGCACTCTCGGCGTGAGCTCCAACACCGTGAACGCGGCGTTGGAACTTTTGCAAAACAAGGATTTGCTGATACCCCAAGGACAAGGCCGGAGGACTCGGGTGGTGATTCCTGGCGATGGTGCAAAACCGACTTTTCGGGTAGCCATCCTGCCGTACGAGCGCGCGGATGTGGAGTTGGATTACGTGGTGGAAATCCAGCGCCGTCTCAAAGAAGCGGGTCACGAAGTGAGCATCGCAGGGAAAAGTCTCGTGGAGTTGGGCATGAAAGTCGAGCGGGTGGCGCGTATGGTCACTGGCATGGAGGCGGACGCCTGGCTGGTGCTCTCGGCGCCTCAGACGATTCTCGAGTGGTTTGTGAAGCATGAGCTGCCTGCCTTTGCCTTGTTCGGGCGTTTTCGTCAGTTACCCATGCCGGGCGCGGGCCTGAATAAAATTCCTGCGTTCCGTGCCGCCATTCGCAGGTTGGTGGAGTTGGGGCACCGACGCATCGTCCTGTTGCAGCCGGACCACAATCGCAAACCCACCTACGCCTTGCTGGTGCGTGAGTCGCTCGCGGAAATGGAAGCCCATGGCATCAAGACCGGGCCTTACAACGTTCCGGATTGGGAGCAGAGTCCCGCGGGCTTGCGCAAATGTCTCGACTCTCTGTTCGCGCTGAGCGCTCCCACCGCCATCATTTTTGATCGCCCTAACGAATTGATCGGCGCGCAAATCTATCTCGCCCATAAAAACATCTTCGCCCCGCGCGATGTCTCGCTCATCAGCGACGATGACCCGGCTTATGAATGGTGCTCGCCATCCATCAGTTGCATCCGGTGGCAGAGTCATGCCTGGGTGCGTCAGGTGATGAGTTGGGTGGATTGTCTGGTCAAGGGCAAAGACTATCGTCACAAGCGCTTGACCAAAGCAACATTTGTGGAGAAAGAATCCATCGGCCCCGCTCCGCACGCATGACAATCCGCGGGTCTGCAATGATCCGAGATTTGGAAAAATTTGGATTTTTCTGGTTTTTTGTTGACAAAAGCGAAAAAACAAAGAAATTCGGCGTGTCGATGTCCTCTTCAACCCAACCCAAGATTTCTCGAGACTTGATCGAACAGCTGGTGCGCGAGCAGGTGTATGCCGCGATGAAGCAGCCTGCACCGCGTCAGGCACCGAACAAGTTGCTGGTGAATATCAGCGCTCGCCATTGCCATTTGACGCAGGAAGCCGTTGAGGCGCTCTTTGGTCCCGGCTACCAGTTGAAGCCGATGAAGGACCTCTATCAGCACGGCCAATACGCCGCGAAAGAAACAGTGACTCTCATCGGTCCTCGCAGCCGTGTGATTTCCAATCTCCGCATTCTCGGACCTTGTCGGAATTTGAACCAGGTCGAGCTCGCTTACACGGATTCCATCGCGCTGGGCTTCGATATCCCCGTGAAAATGTCCGGCGACATCGCGGGCACTCCCGGCGGCATGCTGATGGGGCCGCACGGTTATTTTGAAATGAAAGAGGGCATCATCCGCGCCCAGCCGCACGTGCACATGCATCCGGATGACGCGGCCTTTTACGGCGTGAAGCATCTCGATACCATGAAGCTGAAAGTCCACGGTCCGCTGGCGATGACTTTCGATCAGCTCGTCGTGCGTGTCGATCCCACATTCAAGCTGGAGGTGCACATCGATACCGATGAAGGCAATGCCTGCGGTCTCAAGCCCGATACTTTTTGTGAACTGATCAAATGATTTTTCTAACCAACTAACAACTCCCATCAACTACATACCATTATGAGTGCAGCACTCGGATTCATCGAAACCAAAGGATATGTCGGCAGCGTAGAGGCTACCGATGCCATGACGAAAGCGGCCAATGTCGAACTCGTTAAACAAATTCAAACCGGTGGTGGCTTTCTCACCGTCATCGTCAAAGGCGATGTCGGCAGCGTGAAGTCCGCCGTAGCCGCAGGTGCGGATGCCGCAGGTCGCGTAGGCGAACTGGTGGGCTCGCACGTGATCGCCCGCCCGCACAACGACTTGCTCGTGCAACTCGGCATCGCTTAATCTCCAACCACTCTAACAAACTACCATTATGGCCAAACAAGCAATCGGAATTATTGAAACCAAAGGCTTCATCGCTTTGATCGAAGGAGCTGACGCCGCCTTGAAATCCGCCGACATCCAAATGACCGGATGGGACAAGATCGGCTCGGGTCTGGTGACCGGATTTTTCACGGGCAACGTCGCTGCTGTGAAAGCAGGTCTCGATGCCGCCGCCGCCGCTGCTGCCAATGTCGGCACAGTGACTTCGGTGCAAGTGATCGCCCGTCCGCACGACGACCTCAGCAAACTCGGCACCTGGATCGGGTAATCACCCCGCTTCAGCTTCTCAGCATTTCAGAATTTCAGCATTTTCATGTTAGTCCTCATCGCCAATCTCGGTTCCACCTCTTTCAAGTACCGTCTCTATCGCATGGAGTCCACGGGACAGGAAGTCTTGGCGAAAGGCGGCTATGAGCGCGTGACGGATTATGCGGCGGTAATCGAGGATGCTCTTGCCACCTTGACAAAGGATGGCGTGATCGCCTCGGCGGATGAGATCGATGCGGTCGGCTTCAAAACCGTGCTCGGCAAAGACCTCAGCGGCTGTGTGCTGGCGGATGATGCCTGCGTGAAAGCGCTGGAAGATTTCGCCGCGGTGGCCCCCGCGCACAATCCGCCGTATGCGAATGGCATCCGCCAGTTCGCGCAATCGTTGCCGAATGCAAAACTCGTCGCTTTGTTCGAGACCGCGTTTTACCAATGGGTGCCGGAAGCCCGCAGCACGTATGCGTTGCCGCAATCCTGGCGCGATGCGGGCATCAGGCGCTATGGCTTTCACGGTGCGAGCCACAAATTCGTCGCTGAGCGATCCGCTGAGTTGTTAGGCCGTGACGAAGTCGCTGCCGGCACGGCCGCACTCTATCAACAGGGCCCTGCCGCGATCACTGGGAAACCTCTGCGTGTTGTCTCTTGCCACCTCGGTGGCAGCAGCTCGGTCACGGGCATTCTCAACGGTGTAGCCATCGGCACCAGCATGGGATTTTCGCCGCAAAGCGGACTGCCGCAAAACAACCGCGTTGGCGATCTCGACTCGGGTGCGATTCCCTACGCGATGAAAACGCTGGGCCTCACGCTCGAAGAAGCGGAGCGCCAACTCACGAAAGACTCGGGCTTGCTCGGTCTATCGGGTGTCAGCAATGACATCCGCGATATCAACGAAGCCAGCCAAGCGGGCAATGCCAACGCGACTCTCGCGATCGATCACCTCATTGATTCGATCCGTCACTGGGTCGGTGCCTTTGCCTGGCAAATGGGCGGGCTCGATGCGCTGGTCTTTACCGCGGGCATCGGCGAAAATGGCAGGGAACTCCGCGCCGCCGTTTGCGCGGGGCTGGAAGAGTTCGGCCTCGTTCTCGACGAACAACGCAATGCCGCCTGTCGCGCTGTCGAAGCGGAATTGCAGGCGGATCATTCACGCGTCAAAGTTTTCGTCATTCCCGCAAACGAAGAGCTCGTGCTCGCCCGCGAAGTATATCGCAAAATTTCTTCTCTCTCGTAAACAAACTTTTTCTCAAACAATCATCAACAACTAACGAAACACACATATGGCTAAACAAGCAGTAGGACTATTGGAAACACGCGGGCTCGCCTGCCTCGTCGTCGGCGTTGACGCGATGCTCAAATCCGCAAACATCGAACTCGCCGGTCCGATGAAACAAGTCGGCAGCGCTCTCTGCAACGCTGTCATCACCGGCGACGTCGCTGCTGTCAAAGCCGCGATCGACACCGGAGCCGCCGCTGCCAGCAGCTGTGGTGAAGTGGTGAGCGCTCATGTCATCGCCCGTCCTGACGACGCGATCGAAGGTGTTCTGCCGAAAGACGCCGCCGCCCGCGCTCCTCGCAAGTAACCGGTGAAGCCGCGCTCGCCGCGATGTCGTGGCGAGCGTGCTTTCCCTAACGAAAAAATCGTATGTTTCTCGCGGAAGTCATCGGTCAGGTCGTGGCCACGAAAAAAGACGAGCATCTCACGGGCCGCAAGCTCCTGATTCTCCGTCCCAAACTCGTGGACGAAAAGGACAACAAACAATTCAAGAACGGCCAGAACACGGTCGTCGCCATCGACACCGTGGGTGCCGGGGTGGGGGAGTTGGTGTTGTTCTGCCAGGGCAGCAGTGCCCGTCAAGCCGGCGACCTCAAACCCGTCCCCGTCGATGCCGCCGTAGTCGCCATCGTTGACCGCGTGGAGGTGCTGGGGACTACGGTTTATAAAAACCAATGATCAGACCGATACGTCTGATCAGTCAAATCTGACAGATCACTCAAAACAAACTTCTCATGACTCTCGATCAAAAACAAATCCAGTCCGTGGTGGAAAGCGTGCTTTCGCGCCTGGCTGCGGCGAATGTGACTGCTGCCGCGCCTGCTCCGAAAAAAGATGGCTGCGGCTGTGGCTGCGCCGGTTCGGATGGCAATTACGGCGTTTTCACTTGCGTCGACAAAGCCGCTGATGCCGCTCATCACGCCCACCTGAAATTGAAAAAAGCCGGCATCGGCGCGCGGGCCAAGGTCATTGAGATTGTCAAAACTCTTGCCGTGGCGAATGCCGAGCCATGGGGCAAGTTTGAGATGGAAGAGACGAAGATCGGCCGTGTCGATCACAAGATCGGCAAGTTGCTGATCACGAAAAATGTTCCTGGTGTCGAATACCTGCGCCCCGATGCGATGAGCGGCGATGGCGGCATCATGATGGAAGAATTCGCGCCCTTCGGTGTGATCGGTGCCATCCTTCCCGTCACGCACTCGGTGCCGACACTCACGGGCAATGTCATCAGCATGGTCGCTGCGGGCAATGCGATCGTTTTCAATCCGCACCCCGGTGGCGCTCGCAGTGCGGCGATGGCCGTGCGCGAATACAACAAAGCGATCGAACGCGAACTGGGCATCTCGAATCTCATCACCTGCATCGAGCAGCCGACCTTGGACTCGTTCAACCTCATCTGCAAAAACGAACAGATTCCCTTGCTTGCCATCACCGGCGGACCTGCCGTCGTGAGCGCCGCGATGAAATCCGGCAAGCGCTCCATTTGCGCGGGACCAGGCAATCCGACGGTTGTCGTCGATGACTCCGCCGATCTCGCCAGAGCCGCGCGCAGCGTCATCGAGGGCGGTGGCTTCGATAACAATCTCCTGTGCATCGGCGAAAAAGCCGTTTTTGTCGTTGGTTCGGTGTTCAATCGCTTCATGGAAGAATTGGAAAAAGCCGGTGCCGCCCGCCTCAACGCCGCGCAGATCGATTCCCTCACCAAGGCCGCTTTCACCTATAAGGAAACCGATGGCGGCTGCTCGCATGCGGCGGTGAATCGCGATTTGATCGGTGCCGATCCCGCCGTGCTCGCCCGCCATGCCGGTGCGAATGTTTCCAGCAGCGCGCCGATTTTGTTCGGCGAAACCAGCGCCGATCATCCCTTCGTGCAAGAAGAGCAAATGATGCCGATGATTCCCATCGTCGCCTGCCCCGACTTCTCCACGGCCGTGAAACACGCCAAACAGGCCGAGCACAACTACCGCCACTCCGCGATGATCCACACCCGCAACGTCGATAACATGACGGCGATGGCGAAGGAAATGGACACCACGATTTTTGTGAAAAACGGTCCCAGCACCGCCGGTCTCGGACTTGGTGGCGAGGGTTACCTTTCCTACTCCATCGCCACCACCACGGGCGAAGGCATCACCACTCCGAAAACCTTCACCCGCGTGCGCCGCTGCGTGCTCGTGGACAACCTTCACATCATCTAACAAGCGCACCCGATCATGCTCGTCTGTCGCATCGTAGGCAATGCCGTTGCCACCCACTGCCACCGCTCGCTGAGCGGCAAGAAGCTGTTGCTTTGCCAGCAGCTTGGCGATGAGGATGCGATGATCGGCGCGCCGTTCGTGGCGATTGATCTGTTCGGTGCCGGACTGCATGAGCGGGTGCTCGTGAGCACGGATGGTCTTGGTGCGCGTCATCTCGTGGACGATGATACCTCGCCCATCCGCATGTTTGTGCAGGGCATCATCGATGAAAAACAACCAGCCGCGATATGAGAATCGGACAAGTCATCGGCAAAACCGTCATGAGTGTGCAGGATCCTGCGCTCGTGGGCGGCCGTTGGCTGATTGTCAATCCGCTCGATGCCGCGCAGTTGTCGCAGGCTTGCACCAAAAAACAAACCGTCACCGCGCAGTCGTCGTTGGTGGTGTTTGATAACATCGGCGCCGGCGAGGGCGACATCATCGGTTTTTCCGAAGGTGCCGAAGCCACCGCGCCCTTTGCCTCTCCCATCCCCATCGATGCGCTGTGCATCGCGATTTTCGACCAGATTGATTACACTCCCTATCCTTCTTCCCACTAACGAATTTTTACCCTAACAAACGATTATGAAAAAAGTCATCACCGCCGCCGACGCCGAAGCCATGATCCGCAGTGGCAACATCACCATCCCCGCCGGAGCCGTCGTCACGCCTGCCGCAAAAGATGTGTTCGGTAGCGCCAACAAATCGTATGGTGTCAGTGCCGCCACTCCGAAAAAAGTCGATCCGATCTTGCCTGACTACGAATACCATTGGACGCCCGGCAAAGACCCGAAAACTCCCGCGGAGATCGAGGCATTTTTCCATTCGCCCGCCATCACCAAACTCAAGGAGCGCATGGTCGAGATCGGCCAACGCATGTGGGCGCGCGAATACACCGATGGCAACGGCGGCAACCTCACCATCCGCGTTGGCGACAACCTCGTGCTCTGCACACCGACTCTCGTTTCGAAAGGTTTCATGACGGTAGAGCAAATGGGTCTCGTCGATCTGGAGGGCAATCAGCTCGCCGGAAAATTCAAGCGCACTTCCGAGTGCATGACGCACCTTGCGATCATGAAGCGTCAGCCCAAGGCAAAAGCCTGCTGCCACGCCCACCCACCGCACGGCACCGCTTTCGCCGTCGCCGGTGTGCAACCGCCGACTTGCATGATTCCCGAAGCGGAAGTCTTCCTCGGCCAAATCGGCATGGCGGAATACCGCACCCCCGGCACTCCCGCGAACGCCGAAGTCGTGGGCAATGCCGCCGTCGATCACATGGCCGTGCTGATGGTCAATCACGGCGTCATCACCTGGGGCAAAGACATCGAGGATGCCTATTGGAAAATGGAGAACGTCGAGTCGTATTGCAAAACCGTCTGGGTCGCCTCGCAACTCAACGGTGGCAACCTTCTTACGATCACCGGCGGCCAAGCCAAAGAACTCATCGCCCTGCGCAAAGTGCTGGGCATGGACGACAAGCGCGCCAACTGGAAAGAGTGCGAGCTCTGCGACAACGCCGACTTCCGTCCCGGGACGGTTTGCAGCATCGGCGGCCCCGCGCCGAAAAACGATGACTCCACCAACGCCGATGCCGAGGCCCTGGTCAAAGCCATCACCGACCAGATCATGGCGGGCTTGAAGTGATCGTGGCGGCGGCGTCTCCGCCTCCCTGCCAAATTATTCAAGCATCGTTAAAATAGTCGGAGTCGATTTTCTTCACCTCGTAGTTTGAGGCCGAAGCTACTCCCACATTATGATCAAACATCAGCTTCGCTAGAAGTTGGCCATCGATCAAAATGATTTTCGTTTCGATGCGGGACGCGAACTCTCTGGCCTCTGCGGTGAAGGAAGAGGTGGTGATGAATATCCCTTTTTTGGCTCGCTGGCCTTGCAGGGCTCCGGCGAATTTTTGGATCTCGGGTCTACCGACCGAACCTTCCCAACGTTTTGCTTGCAAATAAATGACGTCGAGCCCGAGCGGATCTTCATTGATGATGCCATCGATTCCCTCATCACCACTGCGCCCCAGCGCTTTGCCCGCATCCTTGCGACTGCCGCCATACCCCATGCGCACCACGAGATCGACAACGACACGTTCCAGAAAATCCGGAGGGCTGGACATGATCTGCGCCAATAGATCGCTCTCGATTTGCCGCCGCACTTGCAGATAGGCATTTTCTAGAATTTCTTCTGGTGTTTGGGAATCTTCTACTTGCTCGATTGCTGGCGTGGACTCTTCGTCAGTCTTCCTGCGGTTGCGGAATTCAAGATAGCTTTCGTAACCCTGCAGAACCCGCAGATCAATGCTTTCAGTATTGTCCAACAGCGCCTTTTGCCCGAGCGGAGTGATGATGGAAATAGCTCGCCGTGGTGCCGTGAGCAAGCCAGCTTGCATGATATGAGACTTTGCCCAACCGATCCGATTGTCGAACAAACGCGCGCCACCACTCGGCAGCATCTCACGGCGCTCTTCTTCTGTAAGTTCGAATTGATCCGCGAGTTGAGCCACGAGATCGCGATTCAAATGTTCGTTGCCATCAGCATGCGCAAGCAGAAGGGGACGCATCAACGTTTGGAAGTCTGGTATGGGCATAGGTCGTAAATTTCTAACCAAAACTGACAGCTTGCGTAAAATGCGCAAGCGGTTTTTGAGTGTCATGTTGTGATGTGAAATGCTTGTGATACTGGAGTGCTTTGGATGGTTTGCTACTCTAAGAGCTCCGGAGCACCATGCCCCGCTCTGCGGGGCGGTGGATGATTATTTTGGGGGGGATCTGATACCCAGGGTAGTGTCGAAGCGCCGCAATCCCGCTCAGCGGGACTATACTGCGTAACGGCGTTGCCGTAGTTGAGGGTGTAATGTCAAAAACATACAAGGCACGAATCAAGCCGTGGCGGCGGATTTCATCCTCTTCGCCATTGAAATCCCCGTATTCCTAGCTAAGCTAGCTAATCATGATCACGGCAAACATGCACGAAGCCAAGTCACGCTTGTCCCAACTGGTCAAGGCGGTGGAAGAGACGGGTGAAACTGTGGTTCTCCAGCGCAATGGCAAACCTGTCGCGGAAATCCGTCCCTATCAGGCAAAGAAAAAAATCCGCCGCGATCTCAGCCCTGTTGCGGCCTTGCGTCCGATACTCGCCGCAGGTTACGACCCGGCTGAACCACTGACAGAGGAAGAATGGCCTAAGGATTGTCGATGAATTTGTTGCTCGATACATACTCCATTCTCCGGACATCGATATTCTCTGCGCTGCCGCCGATCTGCCGTTGATTCATCGCGATCCTTTCGACCGCGTGCTCGTCGCCCTTGCCCTTCACTATCAAACGCCCATTCTTACCTCAGATCGTCTTATCAAGCAATATCCGGGTATTTCTGTGATTTGGAGTTAATTGCCGAAACGTAGGGAATCCATTTTTGCCAGAGATTGCCTCTTCCGCGCTCAAGTCCCGCAAAATGTTTGATAGCACGGAGAACCGGGAGGGGGAGGTGTGGTGAAGGTTTCGTCCGATGTCTCGTCGAAGGGGTGGGTAATGGCGGCGAGGAGCTTGTGGAAGGGGGCGAGGTCGGCGTGAAGGGTGGCGGCTTCGAGGGCTTCTTCCACCTTGTGATTGCGCGGGATGACTCGGGGATTGACGCTCTTCATTTTCCGTAAGCTTTCTAACGAATCTTGTGATTGGCGGGTCAGGCGATTTTTCCAATCCGCATGCCAACCGGTGAAGGTGGGATCCGAGAACGCGGGATGATCGAGTGACGCTGTGCTGGAGAGGGTGGCGAAGGTGCCGGTGAAATCAACCTGGCTCGCCTGCATCCAATCCAACAAACGCTGGACGAGGGCGAGGTCATCGGCTTCTGTGTTGAAAATTCCCAGTTTGGCGCGCATGCCCTCCAACCAGAAATTCTGGAAGATTCCCTGGAACTGGTGGAGTGCTTCGTTCGCGAGTTCTACGGCTTGTTTTCCGTCAGTATGGAGCAAGGGGATCATCGCTTCGGCGAGGCGGGCGAGGTTCCAGCGGGCGATCGTGGGTTGATTGGCGTAGGCGTAGCGGCCGTCGCGGTCGATGGAGCTGAAGACGGTATCGGGATCATAGCGATCGACGAAGGCGCAGGGGCCGTAGTCGATGGTCTCGCCGCAGAGTGCCATGTTATCGGTATTCATCACGCCGTGAATGAAGCCGACCTGAAGCCACTGTGCGACGAGCGAGGCTTGCCGTTTCATGACGGCATGGAAAAATTCCAGATCGGAGGCCTCGGCGAGATCGGGGAAATGGCGGCGGCGGGTGTAATCGGCAAGGGCGCGGAGCGCGGGGTGGTCCTGATGGGCGGCAACCCATTGGAAGGTGCCTACGCGGATGTGGCTGGAGGCCACGCGGGTGAGGACAGCGCCGGGGAGTTCGTCGTTGCGGAAGACGGTCTCGCCGGTGGTGGCGACCGCGAGGCTGCGCGTGGTAGGAATGCCCAGCGCGTGCATTGCTTCGCTGATGAGGTATTCGCGGAGCATGGGGCCAAGCGCGGCGAGCCCGTCGCCGCCGCGCGAGAAGGGGGTGCGGCCGCAGCCTTTGAGCTGGATATCGAAGCGTTGATTGTCTGGCGTGAGTTGTTCCCCTAACAGAATCGCGCGGCCATCGCCGAGGGTCGTGAAGTGGCCGAACTGGTGGCCGGCGTATGCCTGGGCGATGGGCTTGGCTCCCGGTGGAAGAAGGTTTCCGGTGAATAGCCCGGCTTGGTCGGGCTGTTGCAGGATTTCCGGATCGAGCCCGAGCGAGCGGGACAGGGGCTCGTTGAAAACGGCGAGACCGGGCTGTTTCACCGGAGTGGGTCTCGCCTCGCGGAAGAATAGCGCGGGCAAGCGAGAGTAGGAGTCGTCGAGATTCCAGCCAGCGTTGGTGGGAGATTCTGAAGGAGCTATCGTCATGGAGGCGTCACGTTCCGAAGAGCCGGTCTCCCGCATCGCCGAGTCCCGGGAGGATGTAGCCGTGATCGTTGAGGCAACGATCGAGGGCGGCGGTGTAGATGGGCACATCCGGGCAGGCTTTGGCAAAAACGGCGACTCCCTCCGGTGCGGCGACGAGACAGGCAAAGCGGATGCTGTGCACGCCGGCGGCACGCAATTGGCGCACGGCCTCCACGGCGGAACCGCCTGTGGCGAGCATGGGATCTAACAGAATCACATCGCTGTCCACGATGCCGGGCGGGAGGTTGGAGTAGTAGGTTTTCGGCTGAAGCGTCGTTTCATCGCGCTTCAGGCCGATGTGTGCCACGCTGGCTTGCGGGATCATATCGAGAAAGCCATCGAGAAATCCCAGGCCGGCACGCAGGATGGGAACCAGCACGATGGGGCGGGCGAGGCATTGGCCCTCGATGGTTTCCAGAGGAGTGGTCACGGCAACGGCGGTGGTCGCGAGATCCGCGCACAGGTAAGGAGTCATCAATGCCGCGATGCGCCGCACGCAGGCGCGGAAGATAGGGGGTGGGCAATCCTTTTGCCGCAGGTGCGAGAGCTCGTGTTGGATCAGGGGATGCTTGAGTTCGTGAAACATCGGATCAAGGGGCCATGCGTTTTTTCAACTCCTCCTGGGTGATGCCCAGATTGATGGCGGCTTGTTTGAGGTTGTTATCCGCGAGTTCGACCGAGCGCTGTGCGAGTTGGGAAACGACCCAGTTGATGATATTGCCGGAGGGCGCGGAGTTGATGATGCGGTCGATGGCGTCATCGAGCTTGATGCGCGACACAATCGGCGCCGAGGCGAGCGGGATATCGGCAGGGAGCAGCACCGATGACGAAGCGAGGGCGCAGGCGCGGGCGATGGTGTTTTCCAGCTCGCGCACATTGCCGGGCCAGTGGTGGGACTGCATGGCGCTGATGGCCTCTTGCGACAGGCGGATGCGCGCCATGCCGTTCTTGCGGGTGATGCGTTGCAGGAAATATTCCGCAAGCAGGGGAATGTCATCCTTGCGCTCGCGCAGGGGTGGAATGCGCACCTCCACCACGTTGAGGCGGTAGTAGAGGTCTTCACGGAAGCGGCCCGCCTCCACTTCCGCCGCGAGATCCTTGTGGGTGGCGGTGATGATGCGCACATCGCTGGTGATGGTTTCGTTAGAGCCGACCCGCGAGAAGGTGCCGTCCTGAAGAACGCGCAGGAGTTTCACCTGGATGGAGAGCGGCATGTCGCCGATTTCGTCGAGGAACAGCGTGCCGCCATCGGCTTGTTCGAAGCGGCCCGCGCGGCGGGCGATGGCACCGGTGAACGAGCCTTTTTCATGGCCGAACAATTCCGATTCCAACAGATTTTCCGGTATGGCACCGCAGTTGATGGGGATCATCTCCTTGAGCCGGCGCGGGGAATATTCGTGGATCGCTTTGGCGATCAGTTCCTTGCCCGAGCCGCTCTCGCCCGAGACGAGAACGGGTGCGTCCGAGCGTGCGACGCGGCCGACGATCTTGAAGACATCCTGCAGGGCGCGCGAGACACCGATGATCTTCACGCGACCATCGGAGATCGGTTGCGCGGCGGAGCTGGTATCGGCACTGCGGCGGTCTTCCGCGAGTTGCAGGGCGGACTCGAGAACGGAGCGGAGTTCGAAAGGGAGGGACTCCTTGCGCAGCACATCGTGGGCGCCGCGCTGCGTGGCCTCGATGACCTGTCCCGTGGTGGGAAAGCCGGCAATGAGAATCACCAGCGTGGAGGGGGACTGTGACTTGATTTTTCCCAACAACTCCATGCCATCGAACGGCTGCAAGTCGATGGAAGCCAGCACCACGTCCAGATGGGTCTTGGCGACGATCTTCGTGGCATTGTCGGCGTTATCCGTGCGGAGAATTTTCAGCCCCTTGGCGGCAAGGTGTTTGGTTGCCCAATCGAGAAATTCTATTTCCTGATCGACAATGAGAATCGTTTGCTCAGTTGTGGTTTCGGGCATGGGCAGGCGCAAGCGTAGCAGATTGTGGCAACTAGGCACGCAAAAACCGACAAACAAGACACAGATTGTGGGGAAATGAGTGAATTTCATCAATTCCAGAGCCCGCATGGCTTGTGGGGACGAAGCTTGCCATGTGTTGGCATTTCGCTAAACTCGCTTCGTGAGAGAGCTGAAAGGATGGAAGGTCAATGTGGATGAAGTGCGCTTCCTGCCCGAACTGGAGGCTCCGGCGGAAAAGCCGTATCCGTTTCTCTATGCGATCACGATTTCCAATGAATCCGACGAGACGGTCACCTTGCGCGGGCGCAAGTGGGTGGTGCGCGAGGACTCGGGCGATACCGTCGTCGTCGAGGGCGAAGGCGTGGTCGGGGAAATGCCGGTGCTGGAAAAAGGCAGCCGTTTCAGCTACAACAGCTATCATGTGGTGGCGGATTCCGCGACGGTGGTAGGTGCGTATTTTGGCGAGACCGACAGCGGCGAGCAGGTCTTCACGCGGATCCCGGAATTCCGGTTGATGGTGCCGTGATGTGGTCACCGTGGCATGGGGGAATTTGTTGAAATAATCCGACACGAATCTTGACCTCACCGGTAAACAGCACTATGGAGGGCGCGTCATATGAAAGCACCCATCACTGTATCTGTTACTGGAGCCGCTGGCCAGATTGGCTATGCCTTGTTGTTTCGCATTGCTTCTGGCTGGGTTTTCGGACCGGATCAGCCTGTCAATCTGCGTTTGATCGAGATCGAGCCGGCCCTTCCCGCATTGGAAGGCGTGGTGATGGAGCTGGATGACTGCGCGTTTCCTTTGCTCAATCAAGTCACCCCGACTGCCGACCTGAACGAAGGCTTCCGCGACACGAACTGGGCTCTGCTCGTGGGTTCGGTGCCGCGTAAAGCGGGCATGGAGCGCGGCGATCTGCTGGGCATCAACGGCAAAATTTTCACCGGCCAGGGCAAAGCGATCGCTCGCAATGCGGCCAAGGACGTGCGCGTATTGGTCGTGGGCAATCCCTGCAACACCAATGCTCTCATCGCCATGAACAATGCCGATGGCGTGCCGAAAGACCGTTTCTTCGCGATGACCCGTCTCGATGAAAACCGTGCGAAAAGCCAGCTCGCGAAAAAGGCGGCCGTGCATCAATCGAAAGTCACCAACATGTGCATCTGGGGCAATCACTCGGCGACGCAGTATCCCGATTTCACCAATGCCAAAATCAACGGCCGCCCCGTGACCGAAGTGATCTCGCACGTCGAGTGGCTCAAGGGCGAATTCATTTCCACCGTGCAACAGCGCGGTGCGGCGATCATCAAGGCGCGTGGCGCCTCCTCCGCGGCATCGGCAGCCAATGCGGCGCTCGATACCGTGAAGAGCCTGATCACCCCGACACCTGCGGGTGACTGGCACAGCGTGGCCGTATGCTCCGATGGCTCCTATGGCATCGAAAAAGGTCTGATGGCCTCGATGCCGATCCGCACCATCGAAAACGGCAAATGGGAAGTCGTGCAAGGTGTGCCGATCGATGCCTTCAGCCAGGAGAAAATCGACCTCACCATCAACGAGCTCAAGGAAGAGCGCGATGCGGTGAAAGATCTGCTGCCGAAGTAAGTTTCGCTCCAATCAAAAAAAGCCGCTGCCGAAACGCAGCGGCTTTTTTTATCACTCGGTGCCGCGTTTGCTGGCGTGGCGTTGCAGGATGATGGTGGCGAGGTGGTGGGCGAGGTGCTCTTTGCTATCGCGCGGGAGCTTGGTGTTTTCCTCCGCTTCGACGATCAGCACTTCATTGTCGTGTGAGTCGAAGCCGATGCCGGATTGGGACACGTCATTGGCGATGATCATATCACAGTGCTTCGCGATCAGTTTCGCGCGCGCATGAGCTTCCAGGTGTTCCGTTTCCGCGGCGAAGCCGACCAAGAACCCCGTGAATCCATGAACCGATCGTGCCGAGCCCAGGATGTCTGTCGTTTTTTTGAGCGTTAGGGTGATGGTGTCATCGGACTTCTTGATCTTCTGCGGTGCGACTTCCACAGGTGTGTAGTCGGCTACGGCGGCGCAGAAAATCGCGATATCGACGCGGGGCAACGCATGTGCCACGGCATCATGCATGTCTTGCGCGGACTCGACGGGGAGATAGTCCACATGATCCGGCACGTCCAGAGAAGTGGGACCAGAGATCAGCAGCACCTGGTGTTCCTGTTTCACAAAAGCACGGGCCAGCGCGTAGCCCATGCGACCCGAGGAGCGATTGCTGAGAAATCGCACAGGGTCGATGGGCTCACGAGTGGGCCCGGCAGTGATGAGAATTTTCACACGTTCGGAAAAAGGGGCGCTGCCCGCAGAGCAAGATTACTAATTCTTCTTGTCCTCCGCTGGTGGTGTTACCTCCACGGGTGGTGTGGTGGCGGACACAGGTGGTGTGGTGGCCGTGGCAGGTTTGGCCTCCTTAGGCTTCTCCTCTTTTGGTTTTTCTTCCTTGGGTTTCTCTACCTTCGGTTTCTCCTCCTTGGGCTTCGATTCGTCGGGTTTCTGATCAGGAGCGGGTGCAGGCGCGCCTTCCTCCGGGGCCGTTGCCGTTTTCGCAAGCTCCTCCTTGAGTTTATCCAACGCTTTTTTCCCTTCCTCAATGTCCTTGGTGGAAGCAATGGTGGAAATTTCGCCGAGAATCGATTTGGCTTCGGTATCACCGTTTTGAATGGCGATGTTCGCCCATGCCCAGGCTTGGGGGATATTTTGTTTGGTGCCGGCACCGGAAGCCATGAAGCGAGCCACGGCCGCAGCTCCTTGGGCATTGCCGCGGCGGGCGGATGCTTCGTAGAGTTGTCCGGCCTGCGAGTAGTTCTGCGCGACTCCGTAGCCTTTTTCGTAGAGAGTGGCGAGATTGTTCATGGCGATCACGTTGCCGGATTGCGCCGCGCGCTGGAACCAGCCGGCGGCTGCCGAGGGGTCTGCCACACCCATGGAGCCGGAAAGGTAGAACAGGCCCATTTCGTTCTGCGCCTGCGGAATGCCACCGACTGCGGCGTTCAGCAAGTGATCGTAGGCACGGCGGGCCGCATCCACTTTTTCCTCGGGCTTGCGCTCATCGGGATCGGGGACTTGAAGCAGCTTGGCGGCGTAGCGGTAGTTGCCGATCGGGTTGCCGGTTTCCGCCGCTTTGCGCAGCCACTCGGTGCCCTTCACTTCGCTCTTTTCCGTGCCTTCCTTTCCTTCGAAGTAAAAATCGGCGGCGCGCAGGGCGCAGTCCACCTGTTTGTTGGCACCACCCAGCTCATACTGTGCGAGGGCTGCCTTGAAGTCTTTTTTCACGCTTTCCTCGAAGTCACCGAGGGCGAGATAGGCATCATATTGTTTTTCCTCGATGGCCTTGGTCAGCAGGGCCCGGCCTTGCACTTCATCGCGCACGGATTTATCGCCATTGAGCATGCGCGATCCGGCGGCTACCAGCGCGCTCTTGTCGCCGAGGGTGATGGCTTTCTGATAGAGGGAGAGTGCTTTTTTCGCATCGACTTTGTCGGGGAATTCTTTTGCCGCTTCGTAGAGGCGGGCGAGCCCGAGGATGGAGGGAATGTCGCCGGCTTCACTGGCTTGGTTCCACCAGTTGACAGCCTCGTCAAAGTTCGGCTTCTCATCGATCATGCCCTTGATGTAGGCCTCACCGAGAATACGACCTGCGTTGGCGGGATCTTTTTTGGCGGCCTCCACGAGGTTCTTCTTGCCTTGTTCGCGTTCGGATTTTTCCTTCGAGCTGAGGAGAATCAGAGCGAGGCGATAGGTGGCGTCCTTCTGCCCGGCGGTGCTGGCCTTCTGATAGAATTCGATTGCCTTTTCGCGCGAACTTTCCACGCCTCGTCCTGTCTCGTGAGCAAAGCCCATGAGGAACATGGCATCGCTGTTGCCCTTCTCGGCAAGCGGGCGTGCGATGTCGATGGCCTTGACGTGGCGGCCTTCATTGAAGGCGGCGAGAGCCTCTTTCATGGGGCCTTCGATCGTCGCGGGCACAGTCGTATCATTTTGTTTGGTATCGAGACTGATGGCGGCGTGCGAGGTGCTGAGCAAAAGCAGGAGTGCGAGAGGATAAAGGGTCTTGCGTTTCATAGTGGTGAGTTGTCGACAAGTTTTCTATTCAAATGGGGTGGTTTTGCAAGAAGTAGATGCAGTAAAATTAGTTCAGGTAGCTGAAGTTTTTTGAGTGATCAGGAGGCATCGGATGATGATGAGCTCGGCTTGCTCTCCGCCGCGGGTGCGGGGGATTTCGCTTCCGAGTCTTTTTTGGCACCGCTCTGGTAGGAGGCGGAGCGGTAGTCGGTCTGATAAAATCCGCCGCCTTTGAAAATGATGCCGCCGCCCGTGCCGAGCAAGCGTCTGACCTTGCCGCCCTTGTCACAGACTTCAGGCGGGCATGTTTCCAATTTCGCATCTTTCATGCTTTGGAAGATCTCGAAGCGTTTTCCGCAAGTTTCACATTCGTAATCGTAATTCGGCATAATGGTTTCAGTGGAGTTGCGAGAGCCGATATCCTAAAGCCATGCGCGGCAAATGCAAGTGCGCGATGAGAGATCATTTTCGTGCGGGTGGGAGGCGATAGCTGCCATCGAGAAACCCGCGGATGCTCAGCGATTGGTCTTCCTGCAAGAGGAGGCTTACCATTCCTGTGCGACCCTGGTGAAACAAGGGAATGCCGCTGAACTCGAACTCACGATCCCAACGGGACGGGATGCGTTCGGACTCGGGAAAATCGGCATGGGTGGCAATCACCGCTTTGGTCTGTGTCTGCTCTAACAGATCATGAATGCCTGGCGGGTGCAGGCTGTGCCTTCCGATCACGATCACATCGCAGCGCAGGTCGGGGGCGTGCGCAAGCAATTGCGATACGGCAACCGCACCGGCATCGTTCAGGAAAAGAATCCGGTATCCGTGAAAGTGCAGCAGGTAGATCGCACAGCGGTTGTCGGCGATTTCCCGCGGATCGTGTGGTTCGGGAGTTTGCAGGATTTCCCAGAAGACATCGCGGGATTGCGGCAGGCGTGCTGTGCTGCGTGCGCAATAGAGCGGAATGTTTTTCGCCGATGCCGTTTTTTGCAATGAGCGGAACGAAGGCGTTTTTGCCGTCGGGACGGGCGAAATGATCTGTCGCAGCGGAAGATGCTGCGTGGCCAGGATTCCGCCGCCGATGTGAGCGGCTTCCGGGTGACTCAGGAGCAAACTATCGGGCTGGCTGCCGAAGTATGGCAGGGAAGGGAACACGATGGAGCGAAAGGCGCGCTCATTGCCACAATCGAGCAAGACATCGGCCTCGCGGCACTGCACCAGCACGGCCGCGCCGCCGCGTGGCAGATCGTAAATGCGGATGGCGTCATGTTTCGGCGTGTGTTGTGACACCATCGCGTGGCCTCCCGGGACCTTTGAGAAAAAGGCCGAGCAATGGATGCAGGAACGGGCCACCCAGTGATTGATGCGGTTGCTGGCGATGGAGAGTGGGGTCGAGACCGTCGAGATGCCGGCCGAAAAAAGCGCGAGCCCGAGCAGGCAGGCGACGAGTGGTGTGAGCGCGATATTCGTGATGATGGATACCGGCGTGACCATGCTGAAATAACGGATCGTCAGCGGCGCGGAGCCGATGCAGGCCGAGGTGGAAATGACAAGCGATTGCAGCAATTTTTGCCATGACTCGCCGCAGCGGATTTGCCATGGGGAGTATAATTCGCGTGGTAGGTAGGAGTCGTTCCAAGCGAGTTTTTCGACGGGTTTTTGGCATAGCGATAGACCGATGGAAATCACGGCCACAATCCCATACGACAGCTGCACTCCCGCGAGAAACAGCAGATTGCTATCGAGCAAGAGACCGACGATGGCCACCACCGCCAGTGCCTGCATCAGATCGGCGCGGCGCTGCAGCAGAAAGGCTGACAAAAACACCGCCGCCATCCATGCGGCGCGCAGGGCGGGCGGAGACGCGCCGGTGAGCCACGCGTAGCCGAAGATCGCGGGAATCAGCAGCAGAATCGCGTTGCGGCGCGACACCCGGCAGCGTTGCAGCATCAGCCACAGGATCATCGCCACGAGATTGACGTGCTGCCCGCTGACCGAGAACAAATGCAAGGTGCCCGTCTGGCGGAAGGGATCCAGCACCGGGTCTTGTGACAGAGGCTGCTGCCCAATGACCATGGCGAGGATGACTTTCACCTCGTCACTCCGGGGATCTAGGCCTTGCGTGATCGATCGCTGAAATCCATCGCGCGCTGCCGCGGTAGCACGCCAGAAGCCGCTGGCCGGTGCGTGAAGCTGCCAGTCGCGCAGCAGGCATTCCGCGACGATGCCGTGCCGTTTCATGTGTGCGGATCGGTTGAATTCCCCCTCGTTCCTTGGTCCGGCGATCGGTTCCCAGTATCCCTTCGCCTGAATCACTTGGCCCAAAGCGGGAACGTTTCCCGTGCCTGCCACGATGATGGTTTTTCCCGTTCCGCTCCGTGGCTGGCACTGCACGACCGCGGCCTTGCACTGCCACGATTGTTGCCCCGCCTTTGGTGCCTCGATGATTTTCGCCCGAAAATCCATCCACACGCCTCCGCCGATGCCGGCTCGCTGACTTTCTAGTTCCTTGCATCGGTAGTGGTGCAGACCTGCGCACAACAGCGTCAGCATTGCGCCCGCGATGGCAAACCGGCGCGAGGCGAAAAACAACGCGCCGATGAGCAGCGCCCACAAGACGCCCCAGGCCAGCGATGCGGCATCCACCGTGAATACCGCGCAGCAGCAACTGAAGGCGAGACAGGGCAAGCGGTGCCGTTCAATCCATCGAAGAAAAACGGCGCTACTGTTAGACCAAGCCCCACTCGTGGAGTTTGTGGCGGGCATTGGCAGAGTGGCGGGTTTCGGGGAATTGCTGCATCACCTGTTGCATGATGGCCACTGCCGAATCGCGATCGCCCATGTCGCCATCATACAACTCGGCAAGACGGAAGAGGAAATAGGCTGCATCGTTCTCGGCCCACGCTTGCTGCTCCAGCACTTCGCGGATCGTGTTGATGGCGGCCGTGGGGTCGTGGAGAAATTCGCGTTGGATTTTGACAATCTCCACCCAGGGGAGTCGGTTGGTGGGATCCGCCGCGGCGGCTTCACGGAAGGCCAGCATGGCAGCCTCGTAATCGCCCTGGGCCAGCTTCGAACGCGCCTCCGACATGTTGTCCTTTTCCACGATTTCGCCACTGTCGTAAATGGTGTGAGTCGCGCGGTGGGCGAGCTTGGGCAATACATAGGCGACGAACAAAATGCCCGCGTAACCTGCCGACAGGAACGTCAGCAGGATGCCGGAAAAGGTGGAAGTGTTGTCCTTGTCCTCTGCCAATTCACGGGCGGCGTTGACGGTTTCATCGACGTCGGTTTCCTTGCCCTTGAGTGTTTCGATCAGTTCCTTCAGCGCGGCTTGTTCGGCGGGGTCTTTGCTTTCCTTGAGATAATCCGTCAACAGATCGCTGCGCAGTTCATTCTCGCTGATGACGGCGACGAGATTTTTGGTGTCCGCTACGGATTCCTTGGTGAGAAGATGATTCATCCACCCCAGTGCGAGGAGGACGATGGCGACGATGTGAAATGCGATTTTCATGACAATGTGGGAGTGGAGGGAGGTGAAATGGTTGGGTGGGTGAAAGGTCAGAGTCGTTTGGCATTGCGACCCTCATCGATGAGTTTCCAAAAGTGTTTTGATTGCGCCAGCGCCTCGTCCTCGGCGACGGGCATTTTCGAGCGGAAAAGGAAATCGGACAAAGTGCCCTTGTGAAACACGCGATGCACGATCACGGCACCATCTTTCACTTCGAAATAAATGCGCCAATCGCGCGTGCGGAAGCGATAGAGTTTTTTGTTGTCGCGCTCGATCAGGCCGTATTTGTCGCCGTCAAGATTCTCCAGGTCGCTCTTTTGCACATGGAACTGATCGAGCAAATCCAATTGCTCCATCGTGCCCATCTGGGACATTTCCGCGGCACTGATTTCATTGAAGACGATTTCTAACACGAGCTAAGAGTGAAAAGTTTCAGGGGATTTGGCAAGTCTTCGCTGATGAAATTTCAGGCTTTCCCGGTGAACGGAGAAAGCGGTGGCCGGCTTTACAGAGTGGGACGCCCGGCCTCCAGGAGCTGTGCCTTGACTTTCTCCGCGCGTTCGCGGGCGTGCTCGCCGAGGAAGGTGGCGTGGCCCATTTTGCGGCGCTCGATGGCGCGTTTTTTGCCGTAGAGATGAAGCGCGGCGGAGCGGTCATCGAGTACGATGGACCAGTCCGGCGCTTGCTCCACGGCGGGCCACATGTCTCCCAAAAGATTGAGCATCACCGCCGGGCAAAGCAGACGGGTGGAGCCCAGCGCCAGGCCGCAGACGGCGCGCAGTTGCTGTTCGAACTGCGAGGTTTCGCAGGCGTCGATGGTATGGTGGCCGGAGTTGTGCGGGCGCGGTGCCATTTCATTGACGAGGAGGTCGCCGTCCGGTTGCAGGAAAAATTCCACGCCCATGAGCCCCACGTAGTCGAAAGCATTGACGATGCGTGTGGCGATGGCGACGGCTTCCAGGCGGACCTCCGGGGGGAGAGCGGCGGGGGCGATGGTGACATCGAGAATGTGATGGCGGTGGTGGTTTTCCACCGGATCGAAACAGCGGACCTCGCCGCTGGCATTGCGGGCGATCATCACGGAGAGCTCCGATTGAAAGGAAATGAAGCCTTCCAAAATCGCCCGGGGCGCTTGGAACTCCTGCCACACCACTGCCGGATCTTCGCTGCCCGTGAGTTTTTTTTGACCCTTGCCATCGTAGCCGAACGCGGATGTTTTCAACACGCCGGGACCTTGCAAGTCGTGCATCGCTTGTGCCAGTTCGTCCGCACTGGTGACGATCCAGAACGGCGCGCAGGGGATGTTTTGCTCGCGCAGAAAGGTTTTTTCCTGTTCGCGATTCGCGCAGGTGGCGATGGCGGAGGCTCCGGGGCGCAGTGTGACTCCTGCCGCCACCGCATCCAGGGTCGCGCGCGGGATGTTTTCAAATTCTGCCGTGGCCACATCGGCGGCGGCAATGAACTGCGCGATGGCGTTCGGGTCATCGAAGGGCAGTTCGATGACGGCATCGCAGAGTGCCATGGCGGGGGCTTCCAGTCCGCCGGTCCAGACGAGAGTGCGATAGCCCATGCGCTTGGCTTCCATGCAGAGCATGCGTGCGAGCTGACCGCCGCCGAGAATGCCAATGGTGGAGCCGGGAGAAAAAATCGTGGTGGACATGTCAGGACAGAGGAGGAAGATCGGCATCGAGCACCGTTTGCGTTTGCTTGGCGCGGAAATCCGCCAGTTTGGCCGCGAGAGCGGCGTCGGTGGTGGCGAGTTGAGCCACGGCGAACAATGCCGCGTTGATGGCCCCGGCCTTGCCGATGGCGAAAGTGGCGGTGGGAATGCCGGCGGGCATTTGCACGATGGAAAGCAGCGAGTCGATGCCCTTCAGCGTCTTCGATTCCACGGGTACGCCGAGCACGGGGAGTGGCGTCATCGCGGCGCACATGCCCGGCAAATGGGCGGCCCCGCCCGCACCGGCGATGATCGCCCGCAAGCCACGGGACGCGGCGCTGTGGGCGTAGTCGTAGAGTTTCTGCGGAGTGCGGTGCGCGCTCACCACCTGCGCCTCCCAAGCGATGCCGAAATCTTCGAGCGTGCGGGCGGCGTGTTCCAGTGTGGGCCAGTCCGAGGTGCTGCCCATGATGATTCCGATGACAGGTGATGCATTCATGTGGGAAAAGGGGATTGAAACACGATTCCCCGCAGCGAGCAAGTCAGAAAAAACAAAGGTCGGCGATGTGCGCTTGTCCGATCACGAGGGGATCAGGCCGGTGCCAGAAATTTCCGCAAGGCCTCCAGGTCGCGGCGGTAGTGAGCGATGCGATCCTTGCCAGTACCGAGCGTGTATTCGTGGTGCTGGCAGAAGGGGCCGGAAAAGTTGCTTTGGCGCAGCGAGTCGAAGTAGGCCTTGCGCACGAGGCCGGTGCCGAAAGCGCAGGCGTCGCGATGCCAGGTTCCGTTCTCCTCACGCCAGCGGTAGTCCTTGATATAGGCCGCGCCGATGCGCGAGCGGGCGAGGCGATACTGGATCGGCCAGTTTTGGCCGCCTTCCACCGTGGCGTGGGCGATATCAAAACACAGGCCGAGGTGCCGGGGATCGGTGCCCTCCATCGCGGTGATCACATCCCAGATCGGTCCGCCAAAAAAGTTCGGCCCCGAGTGATTCTGATAGCCGCCCCACAAGCCCAGCTCCTGATTGAGCGCGGCGATGTCGCGAAACACCGGAATCATCTCGCGCACGACCTTCATCGGATCCTCGTTTTTCTGGTAGTTGCGGAATCCCAATCGGTACTGTTTCACGCCGCACGAGGCCAGGGTTCGCAGGAATTTTTCTTCCTTCGGCGAAATCTTCAGCACATCACTGGTGACGATGCCCACCGTCTTGCCGCGTTGTTTCATCAGTTCGATGAACTTCGGCAAATCATCGGCTACCCGCTCCAGAGCGATGTGGGTGCTTTTTTCACGAATGGGAACATCGACGCCGTCCCAGCCGACTTCCTCCACCAGCGCCGCGCTATCGGCGAGAGAAAGATCGGCGAATGATTTGGTGAAACCGAAAATGGGGCAGGAGCCCGTAGCAGGCGTGGCTGCGGCTGCGCGATGGGCGGCCAGAGAAGTGAGGGCGGCGGTCGTGGTGGCGAGGAACTGGCGTCGTTGCATAGGCATCACGATATCGGGACTCGCGTTCGCGGCAAGCAGGAAGAGTGTTCGCCATGCATGATTTCGTAACAAAGAAAAAAGCCCGAGACGCGTGAGCGAATCGGGCTTTGTTGGCAGAGACCTGGTCAATTACCAGGTCTGTGAGCGGGAGTGCGAGAAGTAGCTCTCGAAACCAAGTTCCGGTGGGAACTCCGAAAGACCCTGCGAAGGAGTCATTTCGATGCGTCCATCCTGACCGCAGTTTTCATACGGTGGCTTGAAGGTGCCGCGATAGGTGGGGCAGGTAAAGGTGAACAGCTCGTAGAAACCGTAGCCGAGGCGACGGAAGGCACGATGGGTGCCATCCACAGCGCCGTAGGACCAACCAGCCTTGCGACCGTAGGTGTCGGTCTTGCGGACGACCTGCTCCGGAATCTCAACGATGCCGTAAAGGATGTTCGAAAGGGCGCGACCGAGCTTGCGGGTAGCGGTGTAATCGGCACCCGGAGGAGCTTGGATGTCTGCGGAGACCATGCCGGTGAGGGCGATCATTGTCGTGGCAAGAAGCGAGAGTTTTTTCATGCTGGGAGGAGCGTAGTCTGGTCACCCCGAACTTGGCAACTGGAAAATCAAAAAAAATGAAATTCGTCGGCTTTTCCCCGTTGCGCTTGCCATTTGCCGTCCAGACGGCAGAGTAGATGGCATGAAAAAGTGGATGACGCTGGCATGTCTGTGGAGTGGGGTGGTGATGGCGAAAACCCTGGTCATCGAGTCGCCGCTGCCCGGTTCCTGGCCGGATGTGGCTGTGGAACTGGCGGCGCCAGAGGTGGTGAAGCAGCCGTGGGGCAAAGAGGATGCGGCGAAAAAAGTGCGCGACTTTCTCGCTGCCGATCATCCGGCGGAGAAAAAGATCGAGGTGCTGATCTGGTGGGCGGGTGTGGCGGAGCGTCCGGATTTCCTGATGGATTTGGCGGCGCGTTGTGCGAAGGCGGGGCAGATCGACAGGGCGTTTTATTGGTTGCAGCGCGCGGCGCGCGAGGATGTGTGTGATGTCGCGGAGATCGAGAGCGATGAGGACTTTGCCGTGCTGATCAAGGAGGCTCGTTGGGCGAAGGTGAAAGAGTACTTGCGCGCCTGTGAAGTGAAATGGCAGGAATCCTCCTTTTATCGGCAGGTGCTGACCTTGCCCGCATCCTATGATGGCCAGTCGCCGATTCCCCTGGTCATCGGGCTGCATGGTTTTGGTTCCTTGCCCGAGGATTTTTCCGGCGCGGACTTCCAGCGGATTTGTGATGCGCAGGGGATCGCCTTTCTGGGCGTGAGCGGCCGCCGTCCGCTGGGGCGTCATGCGTTCATGTGGACGGAGAGTTTTGAAAAGGACCTGCAGCACATCGAACAGGCCATGCTGCGGTGCGGTCCATCGCTGAAGGTCGCCCCCGGTCGCACCGTGGCGATCGGTTTTTCCCAGGGCGGGCAATTGGCGGCGGAGATTGCCGCGGCGCAGCCGAACAATTACCGGGGCTGCCTCTCGATGAGTCCGGGTTCGCGTTATCCCAGCGCTCTGGTGGAGCGTCTGGAAGCGGCGAAAGCATCGCTATCGGGACAGCGTTATTTTTTCACGTGGATCAGCGGCGAGGGGGGCGGGCCGAAGAGCAAGGCGCAAGCATGGCGCACGGCACTGGAGAAACGGGATGCCATCTTGCACGAGTATGAGTTTCCCGGAAAAGGCCACCAGTGGCCGCGGAATTACGAAGACTATTTCGCAATCACCTTGCAGGTGCTCGTGGGGGAGAGGAAGGAATCGGAGTGACGCGATCTAACGAATCTCCACCGAGCTGCCGGGGCTGATCAGTGTGGGCAGGCGGATGGCGTCCCAATTGGCGAGGCGGATGCAGCCCGCGGACTGGGCGCGGCCAATCGTTTCGGGATCGGCCGTGCCGTGGAGGCCGATGCCCGACTTGCTGAGGCCGCACCAGATGACGCCGACCGGGCTGTTCGGACCCGAGGGCAGATCGTAGACTTTCGAGGGGTCTTTGCTGCGCTTGCCTGTTTCTAACAAGGACTTGTCGTAGCGCCAACTCGGGAACTCGACGCAGGTGCGCATTTCCCACATGCCGTAGTGAATGAATTGCGGCTTGCCCGGGGTGATGGGAAAGGAGGCGATGAGCGAGCGGTTCGCCACGGGCTTGGCGGGAGCGCTGTCACTGACTTCATCCTCGGACACGACCAGCGCGAGCGGAGCGGCTTCGAAGATGCGCACCTGGTTGCGTTTGGTATCGACCACGACGTGGCGCTGCGCTTTGGTTTCATCGCGCGGATGCTGGATGCCGGCGATTTTTTCGATTTCGAATGGCTGCACATTCGGCACTAACAACTCACTGCCGGCTTGCAGGCCATAGACTTTTTTGGCGCCGTTGATTTCGATGAGGAAATCGACATCGGTGTGATAGCGCTCCGCCATCAACTCGCCCACGCTGCGGTAGCTGAGGCGCTTTGTTTTGGACTGGGCGATGCGGTCGTTCGGCAGCTTGGGGTTGACCCACTTCGCGGTGAGATCTGGTACTTTGACGGTGATCAGATGCGGGCCCACCGCTTTTTGCGCTGCCGCCAGGACCGTGGTCCAGTCGGTGAGCGGATGGCCGTGGACTTCATTCCACGACATCACGGCATGTTCGGTGAAAAGCCCCGGCTTGCCATCAATCACCCCCGGTCCGAAGTTTTGCTGATCGAGGAAAATTTGCAAACGCACGGCGTCCGCCCCTTGCGGTTTGCCGGTGAGGGCGGCGTCGCTTTCCAGCGGCTTGGCGAGCGGGACCGATTCCGGATCGAGCAGCGGGACGGCGCGGATGATGTTTGGCTTGACCAAAATGGCTTTCTGCGGGGGCGGCTCCGGGGTTTGTGCCAAAGAAGGTGCCAGCAGAAAAAAAAGGGCGGTCAACGATAGAGTAAGGGACTTCATAGGGAGGAAGGCGCTTGCGGGGATGTCGAGAATCCACTCAGCTTTCCTGCGATGGATTCGGGCACGATGGCCTCCACGAGGATATCATTGTCTTCGTAGGAAGTCGAGAGCACTTTCGCATCGCGATGCAGAAGATTGAGCACATCGCCGCGGGTCTGCGGAATGCGGTAGGATTGCTTGCGGATGCGGTCGGCGAGGGCCTCGCAGCAGAGGCGAAGCAAGGCGTCGAGGTTTTCGCCGTGGGCGGCCGAGGTGAAGATGGCTCCGGGGTAGCGGTTTTCCAACAGAAGCCGCTGGACCGGATCTTCTAACAAGTCCGACTTGTTGAGGATGGTGATGATTTTTTTGTCACCGGCCCCGAGTTCCTCCAGTACTTCCAGGGTGGTGTCGTAGAGCCGGTCAATTTCCGGCGAGGAGCAATCGAGCACGTGGATGAGGAAATCCGCGAGCACGGCCTCTTCCAGCGTGGCCTTGAAGGCCTCGACGAGGCGGTGGGGGAGATTGCGCACGAAGCCGACGGTGTCGGTGAGCAGCAGAGGCTGGCCATCGGGCAGCTCGATGCGGCGCGTGGTGGTGTCGAGCGTGGCAAAGAGCATGTCCTTCGCCAGCACGTCCGCGCCGGAGAGTTTGTTGAGCAGGGTGGACTTGCCGGAGTTGGTGTAGCCGACGATGGCGGCGTGCGCGGTGCCGAGTTTTTCCCGCTCCTTGCGCTGGGTCTTGCGCTGGCTGCGCACATCTTCCAGCTCGCGCTTGAGGCGATCGATGCGGGTGTAGGCGAGGCGGCGGTCCACTTCGATTTGTTTTTCGCCCATGCCGCGGTTGGCGGCACCGCCACCACTGCTGCCACCGCCGCCTTCGCGGTCGAGGTGGCCCCACATGCGCGCCATGCGGGGCAGGGCATACTGCATGCGGGCGAGATCGACCTGGATGCGGGCCTCGCGGGTATGGGCGCGTTTGTTGAAAATATCCAGGATGACTTCCTCGCGATCGATCACGGCAATGTCGCCGAGTTTCTCCCACGAGCGCTGCTGCGAGGGCGCGAGCCCGTTATCGAAAATGATCACATCGCACTCATAGGCGCGGGCGAGATCGACGATTTCCTGCGCCTTGCCCGTGCCGCAGAGATACTGCTTGTGCATCTCGCGACTGCGGTAAAAAACGCTGTGCACGATGTTGATGCCGAGCGTTTCGACGAGTTCGTGCAGTTCCTCCAGCAGCGAGGCGGCTTCGTCTTCCTCGCGGGGGTCAAAATAAATGCCGACGAGCATCGCGCGCTCGACCATTTCAGGGCGTTCTCGAACTTCAAACATCAGGTGGGGAGGAAAGGTAGCAGAAAATTGGCGGGATGCTATGCAAAATATGAGGAGAGTGAGGTGCGGGGAGAGGGAGAATCGTCTTGTCAAATCGGTGCCGCTGCGCTTCGTTGATCGCGCAATTGCCGATTCCATTGTTTCATGCCCAAAGTTTACATCAAAACCTACGGTTGCCAGATGAACGAACGCGATACCGAACAGGTGGCGCGGATGTTCACCGAGGGCGGCTACACGCTCACGTCTGATGAGACGGACGCGGATGCCATTTTGGTGAATACCTGCTCGGTGCGCGATCAGGCGGAGCAGAAGGCGCTGGGGAAAATGAACAAGATGGGCAAGATCCGCCGCACCAAGCCGCATGTGGTCTATGGCTTCATGGGCTGCATGGCGCAGTCGCGCGGCAGTGAGTTGTTTGCCAGCATCCCGCACCTCGATGTGGTGGTGGGCACACAGAAGTATCACAAGGTGTTTTCCTATGTGGATGACATTCTGAAACGCCGGCTCGAGCTGCGCATGGACCAGCCGGAGCATTCGCTGCGCGGCGAAAGTGTCTGCGATGTGGAAGAGGAGGCCGGTTCGCAAAACACCATCCGCGATCACATCACCAAGGCGCGGCAGGTCAGTGCCTTTGTCTCGATCATGCAGGGCTGCAACATGCGTTGTTCGTTTTGCATCGTGCCGGATACCCGTGGGCGCGAGCGTGGCAGGCCGATGGAGGACATCGTCGATGAGGTGAAACGCCTCGTCGATCAAGGGGTGAAAGAGGTGAATCTGTTAGGGCAGATCGTCAATCTGTATGGTCGCACGGAGTTTCCCATCGTCGGCGGCAAGTCGCCGTTCGTGCAGTTGCTGGAAAAAGTCCATCAGGTCGAGGGGCTGGAGCGGATCCGTTTTGTGTCTCCGCATCCGATTGGGTTTCGCGATGATTTGATCCAGGCCTTTGCGGACTTGCCGAAGCTGTGCTCGCACATCCATTTCCCGATGCAAAGCGGCTCGGACCGGATCTTGCGATTGATGAAACGCCCGTATCGGCATGAAAAATTCGTCGAGATCTGCACCAAGATGAAAGCGGTGCGTTCGGATCTGGCGATCACGACGGATATCATCGTCGGCTTTCCCACCGAGACTGAAGAAGATTTTCAAGCGACGCTCGATACCGTCAAGGAAGTGGAATTTGCGAATGCGTTCATCTTCCGTTATTCCAAACGCCGCAACACACCCGCTGCCGAAATGGACGGGCAGATCGAGGAGACGGTGAAGGAAGAGCGCAACCAGATCTTGCTGCAAGCGGTGAATGAAATCTGCATCCGCCAGCATGCCGCGCTGGTCGGAACAAAAGCGCAAATCCTGTGCGAAGGCCTCTCCCGCTACAACGAGCAACGGCTCTCGGGTCGCACCAGCCAGAACCGCATCGTCGTGTTCGAAGGCGATGTCGAACGATGGATGGGGCAGATGCTCGACGTGACGATCGATAGCTCTACCGGGTTCACCTTGTATGGGACGCCGGTCTAACAGGGAGAGCCGAGCTTGCGACGGTTGATTCCTCTGCTCGCATTTTTTTCTAAGGACACGTTCTGCCATTTCGTTTCCCCGTGTGAGTCACAGGCTCACTCGGTTATGGCACGACACAAATCATTTCGACAGGCGGAGGACGGCAGTCCTGGGTTGGACATTTCATCGTTGATCGATGTCTGTTTTTTATTACTGATCTATTTTTTGGTGGCGACGACGATTCAAAAGGCTGAGCAGGACATGCCGTTGAAATTACCAGATGATCGGGCAGTGGAAGTCAACAGGCCGGACTTCGAGCCGCTGTTGATCAAGGTGGATGCGCGCGGTGCGATTTTGGTGGGGCCGGAGATGCATGCCCAGTTGCTGGACATGGATGAAACTACGCGCGAGCTACCGCTGCTGAGCGGGTGGTTGCGCACATTTGCGGATGCGACCCGCGCGCATGGCAAGGAGCCTGCGGTGATCCTCTCGCTGGATCGCGACGTGCGCCAGCAGCGGGCGATGGATGTGCTGAATGCCCTGGCGGGCGAAAAGATCGGCATGGTGACACTGGCATCCGATGGGGAGATTGTGGAGTAACGGCAGCCGCAAAATTATACAGTTTTTCTTGACATTTCAGCTTTGAGTGGATTGCATCGGGCGTTCGCAGCGCATTTCCACTCCATTCCTCTGCTGATGAAGTCTTCGCTTTTTGTCACTCTCAGTTCTCTCTTTTTGCTGGCTTGGTTGGCCGTGTCCTATGTGACCAGCCTGCAGCCGGAACCCCGCTTGGGCCGTGGATCGCTGCCGCTCAGTGCGCAGAAGAGCCCCGATGCCGAGGTTCCGAATCAGCCAGAGCCCGCGATGCTCGCGAAAAAGCAGAGCCGAACCAGTGGCTATTGAGTCACGCGGTCGTTGAGGCTCACACGCTGCCGAAGCGGCGATGGCGTTTTTGGTATTCCGCCACAGCGGCGAAGAGATCGCCTTGGCGGAAGTCCGGCCAGAATTTGTCCACGATGACCATTTCCGCATAGCTGATTTGCCAGAGCAGGAAGTTCGAGACACGCATTTCTCCGGAGGTGCGGATCAGCAAGTCCGGGTCAGGTATGGCCGCGGTGTCGAGCTGGGACGCGAGCAACTCTGGCGTGATGTCTTCCATTTTCCAGCATCCGTCGAGAACCCCCTGCGCGAGCTTGCGTGCGGCGGTGGTGATTTCCTCGCGCGAGCCATAGGAGAGAGCCAGCACGAGCGTGAGACTGTCGTTACCTGCCGTCTGCGCAATGACGTTTTGTAACGTATCGCGGGTGGATTGGGGTAGACGATCAATCTGGCCGATGACTTGGAGCCGCACATTCTGGCGCATCAGATCGGCGGCTTTGGAGGAGAGAAATTTTTCCAACAATATCATCAGTGCCGAAACCTCCGCCTCAGGGCGGTTCCAGTTTTCGGAGGAGAAGGCGTAGAGTGTGAGATACTTTACACCCAGTTCCTTACAGGCATCGATGGCTTCGCGCACGGACTCCGCGCCAGCGCGGTGGCCCTGCACGCGCGGCAGGCCGCGGGATTTCGCCCAGCGACCGTTGCCATCCATGATGATGGCGATGTGTTGCGGAATGGATGGTGCAGGCTGCATGGGAAAACTCTCGCTAGGAAATCACGGCATCATGAAATGATCATGAGCTTCCGATGAAAAATTCGTGATCGTGCGAGCGGCGGGCACGGTAGAAGGTGGAGCGGAAGACGTCAAACCCGCAAACGGAAAATTTTTGTATTCCCGATTGCGTTTGTGCGTTGACTGTCTAGCTTTTGCGCATGCATCCCTTCATTGACCCATCCTTTGCCGTTCGCTGGTCCACCTTGATCCCTGAAGCTGTAGAAGCCGATATTCGCAAGGGCTTGGATGAGGCGCGGGCGAAGATCGATGCGATTGCCGCGCTCGATGGTTCGGAACTCACGTATGAAAACACCTTTCACGCGCTTGAAAAGGCATCGAAGTCCCTGAATCGCGCGTGGGGTCGATTGTCGCATCTCGATTCCGTATCGGATGAACCGGCGCAGCGTGCGGCCTTGAATCAAATGTTGCCGGAAGTTTCCGAGTTCTATTCATCCATTCCTCTGCGCGAGGATCTGTGGAAAGTGCTCAAGAGTTTTGGCGAATCGCCTGCGGTGGAGTCGCTGCCCGCGATCCAGCGCCGCCATGTGGAGGAGACGATGCTGGATTTCATCCAGGATGGTGCGGACCTGCCGGCGGAACCGAAGGCGCGCATCGCCGAGATCGATGCCGAGCTTTCCAAGCTGACGAAACAGTATGCCGAGCATGTGCTCGATGCGACGAATGCCTGGGAAATCGTTGTGACGGATGCGCAACGCCTCGCGGGCTTGCCGGAATCGGCCGTGGCGGCGGCGGCATCGAATGCGAAGGCCAAAGGCCATGGCTCCGAGACAGAGCCGGCCTGGCGCTTCACCTTGCACCAGCCCTCGATGTTTCCCATCATGCAGTATGCGGATGACGATTCGCTGCGTCGTGAAATTTGGGAGGCATCGGTGAAAGTCGGATCACTGGGTGAGCACGATAACACGTCACTGGTGTGGAGCATTCTTCAGTTGCGTCAGGAAAAGGCGCAATTGCTCGGCAAAGAAAATTTCGCGGATCTGGTGCTGCAACGGCGCATGGCGAAAAACGGGCGGACTGCCCTGTCCTTCGTGGAAGATCTGCACGACCGCATCGCCGGGGAATACCGCAAGGAATACCGCGAACTGTGTGCCTACAAATCGGAGAAAACCGGCGATGTCTGTGAGTTGTTAGAGCCGTGGGAGGTTTCGTATTGGGCGGAAAAACGTCGCAAGGAGCACTTCGATCTCGATGACGAGGCGCTGCGTCCGTATTTCCCGGTGGGCAAGGTGATGGCGGGCATGTTTGATCTGGCGGCCACGGTTTTCGGCATCGATATCCGCAAGGTGGACGGCACGTATTTTGAAAAGGGCAAACGTCCCGCTGATGTCGCCGAGGAAACGATCGAGGTTTGGCATCCTGAAGTGACGTTTTACGAACTGCGCGATCGTCAAAGCGGTGAGCATCTGGGATCGTTCTATGCCGACTGGCATCCGCGCGAATCGAAGCGCGGCGGTGCGTGGATGAACCAGCTCGAAGCCGGTAGCCCGCCGCAGGAAGGCAAGGCGCGCCAGCCGCATCTCGGTCTGATCATCGGCAATATGACGCCGCCCGTGGATGGCAAGGAAGCCTTGCTGACGCATGGTGAGGTGGAGACGATTTTCCATGAGTTCGGCCACTTGTTGCACGGGCTCTTGAGCGATGTCGCCGTGGAATCGCTGGCGGGGACGAACGTGCCGTGGGATTTTGTCGAGTTGCCCTCGCAGATTTTGGAAAACTACTGCTGGTCGCGTGAGTCGCTGGACTTGTTCGCCCGCCATCACGAGACCGGCGCGGCGATTCCCGAGGATCTGTTCCGGAAAATGATCGATGCGAAAAACTACATGAGCGCCACGGTGTTCATGCGCCAGTTGGCATTTGGCAAACTCGATCTGGAGCTGCACATGCACCTGGAGAAATACAGCGGTCGCGATCTCGATCTCGTCGAGCGCGAGATCCTGGCGGAGTATCGCGTGCCGATGAAAACCGAGGCGCCCGGCATGGCGCGCCGGTTCAACCACCTCTTCAGTTCGCCCACGGGTTATGCCGCCGGCTACTACTCTTATAAATGGGCCGAGGTGCTGGATGCCGATGCTTTCACGCGCTTCGAGGAAGAAGGGATTCTCAATCCGCTGACGGGTCATGATTTCCGCGAGCACATTCTCAGCAAGGGGAACTCGGCCCCGGCGGATGAGCTCTACCGCCGCTTCATGGGGCGCGATCCTCATCTGGAGCCTCTGCTGCGCCGTGCGGGATTGCTTCACGATCCGGTGCTGGCGTGAACCATGGCGCGACTCTTTTCCAAGGAGGGGGATGTCGTCCCGTTCGAGACGTTCATGGCCCATGCGCTGCATGATCCGGAGCACGGATACTATGCGCGTAGTATTTCCACCGTCGGCCGTGGCGGTGATTTCACCACAACGGCGGAAATCGCCCCGGCCCTGGCGCGGGCGATCGCCGCGTGGCTGCTGCGCGAGCTGCGGTCGACAGGATGCCGCGATGTGATCGAGCTCGGACCCGGCAGCGGCGCTTTATCGGCTGCCGTGCGCTCGCATTTTCCCCTATGGTGGCGGTGGCGCGTGCGGTGGCATTTGGTCGAGACCTCCGCATCCCTGCGCGAGCTGCAACAAAAGCGACCGTCATTGCGAAAAGCCCGCTGGCACGATTCCGTGGAATCGGCGATGGCGGCCTGTGCGGGTGCGGCGTGTTTGTATTCGAACGAATTTTTTGATGCGTTTCCCGTGCGGGTGTTCCAGCGGGCGGGCGAGTGCTGGAAAGAGCTGCACGTGAGGCAATCGAACGGTGTCCTGCAGGAAGTCTTGTTAGATGCCCCGGACCTTCCGCCGACCAGCGCATGGCAGCGCACCTGGCAGGACGGACAACGGATCGAAGTCCATGCATCGGTGCGGCGATGGCTGGACGCATTGAAGAGTTGTTGGCGAAAAGGGTCTATGCTGACGATCGACTACGGTGCGGCGATCGAATTCCTCTATCTTCGTCAGCCTGCTGGCACCGTGCGCGCCTACTTCCTGCAGCAGCGCATCACCGGGCCGGGGATCTATCAGAACATCGGCCGGCAAGACCTCACGGCGGACATCAATTTCACCGACATGATCGAGTGGACATCGCATTTTGCCGAATCGGCAGTGCTGCAATCCCAGCGCGATTTTCTTTTGCCCTGGGTGAAGGATGACCATCCTGGCGATCGTCATGCGGTCGATGAACTAGGCGCAGGCGAAGCCTTTCGCGTGTGGCAATGCCGGGTGTGTTAGATTCACTGGCAGGGACCGTCTCTCCGAGCGGTCCGGTGGGGCAAAATCGCTTCTCGCCCCAAGACAAGCAACCTTCATCCCAGACGCCCTTCGCAAACAAAGCGGAAGGGTTCGGATGGTTGTCGGTGAGCGAACCACTCTTACTCCACCGGACGGTTCGGAGAACCGTCCCTGCCCGACTCAGTCCAAGGTCGGTGCGATGCCGGGGTAGGCTTCGAGGAAAGAGGGGAATTGAGGTTGCCAGCCTAGCGCGCGAAGTTTTTCATTGCTCACCTGCTTATGGGTCCAGCCGCGTTTGCGGTTTTCATCGCGGGGACCGGTGGGGGGAAGCGGGCGCTGGAAATGCGCGGCCATGGATTCATACACTTCGCGCTGGGTGAGCGGGCGGGAGTCAGTGACGTTGAAGATTTCTCCGCAGGTGCGCGTTGCTGCGTTGTTTTCCAGGGCCAGTGCCAGCAGGTGCAGGATGGCGGTGGCGGCGTCGTCGCGGTGGATCTGGTTGAGGAAACGGCGACCGTCTTCTTCGATGACCGCTTCGCCGTGGAGGAATTTTTTCAGCAGCACCGAGCGCTCCGGACCATAGATGCCGGAAAGGCGGCAGACGATGCCGTTTGCGGCGGTGGTGAGGGCCTCGGCTTCTAACAAAATGCGGCCGGTTTCGCGGTCGGGCACGGCGGGGGAGTCTTCGGTGACGATGCTGCCATCGGTCTGGCCATAGACGGAGGAGCTGGAGGTGAAGAGGATCAGTGTCTCTGGAAAAGCGGATTGCAGATGCAGGATGCCATTGCGATAGACGGACTCGTAGGCGGGAGGCCCGCCCTTGCCGCTGCTGGCGCAGTGGATGATGGCATCGGGTGGTTCGATCATCGATGCCAGCATGGCGACGGATTCCGCGGAACCGAGGTCACAGACATGGCTGCCATTTCCACCGGAAAGCGAGCAGGTGGTCACGTCAAACCCACGCTCCGAGGCCGCGCTGGCGATGGCCTGGCCGAGGTAGCCGTTGCCGCAAATGAGAAGGTGCGCGGTCTGCGGAAGAGAGGGCGTGAGCGACATGAAAATCGAAATTATTTTTTCTGCACGGATTGCAGGTAGTGCCAGATGGCGTTGAACTGATCGGCGGCGTTGCCGTTGAGGGCGGGGTTGGGGGATTCTCCGCCGGGGGCGTACTGGGGCATTTTGGTGCCGGGGGTGACGCTGCCGGGGTTGTCCATCCAGCGGTCATACCACTCGCGACGCAGGCGTCCGCCGATGTGCTCCAAATAAAGACCCTGCACTTCGAAGGCGGCGGTGGGCGGCGTTTTTTCGAGGCCGTGGCAGGTGGTGCAGCCGAAGCCTTTGTCGGCGGAGATCAGGTCCTTGCCGATGGCGACCAGGGCGGGATCGCTGGCGTGGGTGGTTTTTTCCTCGGGATCGATGCCGTGGAGTCGTGCGAAGCCATCGCTGAGCGAGGCGGCGTGGGCGCTGTAGGCGGGCATGCGCATGTCGAGCCAGGGGCGGGGCTTGGTGGTGAGGCTGCCGCTGATGATGCTCTGCATGAAAGTGGTTTGCAGCATCTCACCGATGAAGCTCAGGTGCGGGCGCGACTGATCGAGCTTTTCGTTCGCCCCGGCAATGTGTGCGGTGAGCGACTGGGTTTCGGCATGGGTGCTATCGAGCAAGGCGGGGAGGCCATCGCGCGAGTGGCAGGCATCGCAGCGCAGTGAGTGGAATTTCCGCTCGGCGGCTTCTGATTTGTCATTGTGTCCCAGCGACTGGGTGCCGGTTTTGGCGAAGGCGATCAGGGCAAGCCTGTCGTTTTCCGCGAGATGCAGGGCGGGCGCGGTACCGCGTTTTTCCGCAGGGGCGACGCAGCCTTTTGCCGACCAATCGGCGGCGAACATTTTTTGCATGCTGGGAACCGTGAGTTTTTCCGGAGTGGGCAGACCCGCGTGGCAGTAGAAACAATGGTGCGCGGCGGCGACTTCCTTGCCGCGAGTAGCATCGCCTGTGAGCGCGGGCTGCGGTGGCAGGGGTGTCTTTGCCTTGGCGGTGAGGAAGGCGCTGAGGCCTTTGATTTCCTCATCGCTAAGCTGGAAATCCGGCATGCCTCGGTGCGGGGCATAGGCATTGGGGCTCTTGAGGAAGGTGGCGAGGGCACCGGGCTGAAACTTCGCTGCGACGTGGCGCAGGGGGATGCGTTTGTTATCGAGGTCGGGTTTTTCCTGGTCCGGCCCTGTGTGGCAGGCGGCGCAGCCGAGTTTGTGGAAATGGGCACCGCCGGCGAGAATGGTGGCCTCGTCCGCAGCGGCGGCGGTGGTCCCGCTGCCGGATTTCATCGAAGTGAGAAACGCGGCGAGATCGGCGACTTGTTGGGCGCTTTCCGGTTTTTTGGCATCGAACAATTGTGGCATCGTGGTGCCCGGGCGCAGGGTGTGCGGTTCGCTGAGCCAGGCGCGGAGCCAGGGTTCGGTGAGGCGGTCGCCGGGATTGACCAAGAGCGGGGCGATTTCCTGCATTTCCTGCATGGGATCAGCGCCCAGTGCCGACTCGCTCTGGTGGCACTTGGCGCAGTGTTGTGTGGCGAAAAGCTCGCGGCCCCGGCGTTGTTGGGCGGAAAGGGTGGCCTCGGGCGTGGGTACGCTGACGAAGGCGGTGGGCGGCACGGATTGGCGGGGGAAATCCTTTTCCTCCCAGAAGAGGCGGAAGTGCGCGGCACCATCGGGGCGGCTCTTGTAGGTGATGACGATGTCGTGTTCGCCCGGATTGATGCGTTTTTGTTCGGAGCGTGCGGTGCCGAGCTTGCCCTTTTCGACGAGCAGTTCCTCGCCATCGAGAGTCAGTTTCGCTTCGCCTTCGCCCTCGAAGGAAAAGATCAGTCGCTGGCGTTTGGCTATTTTGAGCTTTCCGGTCCAGGTGGTTTCGAAGGGCCCGGGAGCCAGAAAAGCGCTGGGGGCTTCGCCGGTTTTCAGCCACAGGGCGGGCAGCCGGTCCTGTCGGGTGTCGTTTTTTCCATTCGACTGAAAGGTGGCGATGAGTTGCGCGTGGCTGGCGAGGCTGCTGCTGAACAGAAGAACGGCGAATTTCAGGAATGGGCGCGGCATAGGAGAAAAAATATCGTATAAAACGCAGGTCTGCTTTGACCTTTCAGCTTCCTACGGCTAAAGGGGCGCGGACATTACAGTATGAAAGATCAAATTTTGCTAGTACAAAATGACGCCCTCGCCGCCATCGCCGCGGCTCCGGATGCGCGTAGCTTGGAAGAGGCGCGGGTATCGGTTCTGGGAAAAAAAGGGTCGCTCACTGTACTCTCGGCAGGCATGAAAGACGTGCCTCCTGCGGAAAAGGGCGAAATCGGTCAACTGCTCAACAGCGCGCGCACCGCGATCACAGCCGCGCTCGACGCGAAGCAAGCGGACCTGCAAGAGATCGCCGATCGTGCCGCGCTTGTCGGGATCGATCCCACGCTGCCCGCGCGTGCCCTGCCCGCCGGCGCGGTGCATCCGCTGACCTTGCTGCGCGAGCGTGCGGTGGGGATTTTGCGCCGCATGGGTTTTGCGCTGGCCGATGGTCCGGAGATCGAGGATGAATTCCATTGCTTCGATGCCCTCAACACCCCCGCCGATCACCCGGCGCGCAATGCGAAGGATACCTTCTACTTTGACTCCGGCAAGCTGCTGCGCACGCACACTTCCTCGGTGCAGATCCGCATGATGGAAAAATGCGCGCCACCGCTGCGCATCACGGCACCCGGCACGGCGTATCGGCGCGATGAAATCGACAGCACGCACCTTTCCGCGTTTCACCAGTTGGAGGGCTTGTATGTCGATACCGATGTCTCCCTGCCCGATCTGAAAGGCACGCTGGAGGCGTTTTTGCGCGAGATGTTCGGCGCGGATACGGCGGTGCGTTTTCGTCCGCACTTTTTCCCGTTCACCGAGCCGAGCTTTGAGATCGATGTGAAGCTGGAGGTGAAAGGTCAGGCACCGCGCTGGATCGAGGTGGCGGGCTGCGGCATGGTGGACCCTGCTGTTTTCGAGGCCGTGTGCCAATCGCGCAAGGATCGTGCGTATGATCCGGAAAAAGTCACCGGTTTCGCCTTCGGCATGGGTCTGGAGCGCCTGGCCATGATCCAGTGGGGGATACGCGACATCCGCCTGCTGATTGAAAATGATGTGCGCTTCCTGCGTCAGTTCGCCTAACAACTTTTTTTGGATCAAGTATGAATGTCTCGTTGAATTGGTTGAGTGAGTATGTGGATCTTGCCGGGAAGTCGGTGCAGGAGTTGGATGATTTGTTGACCTTTGCGGGCATCGAAATCGAAGGCATCCACACCAAGGGCGTGAGCTCGGACAAGGTGGTCGTGGCGCAGATCATGGAGGCTGTGCAGCACCCGAATGCCGATCGTCTCAAGGTCACGCAAGTGGATGCGGGGGAGGGGACTCTGCGGCAAATCGTTTGCGGCGCGCAAAATTACAAGGTCGGCGACAAGGTGCCCTGCGCCCTGCCCGGTGCGGCGCTGCCCAGCGGCTTCACGATCGGCGAGACGAAAATGCGCGGCGTGGAATCGAAGGGCATGCTTTGCTCTGGTTCGGAGATCGGCGTCCCGGATCAGGTAAACGGCTTGCTCCTTTTGCAAGGCGATCCCGCCGTGGGCACACCGGTGAAGCAGCTTTTTGCATCGGACGTTTTGTTAGAAGTGGAGGTCACGCCGAATCGCCCGGATCTGCTCAGCCACCGAGGTCTTGCGTATGAATTGGCGGCCTTGTTGGAGCAAGAGCATCAGACGCTGGAATTGCCCGCCCTGCCGACGCGCTGCGGCAGCGAGTGGATCGAAAACGATGCGGAGGAAGCGTGTCCGTTTTATTCACTGACGAAAATTTCCGGCGTGACGGTTCAGGACAGCCCGGACTGGTTGAAGGAGCGGCTCGTATCGATCGGCCTGCGTCCGATCAATAACATTGTCGATATCACCAATTTCGTGCTGCACGAAATGGGGCAGCCGCTGCACGCCTTCGATGCCGCACAAGTCGGTGTGCGCATGCACCTGCGCGGCGCGAAAGCGGACGAATCTTTTGCCGCGTTGAACGGATCCAGCTATGCACTGCGCGAGGGCGATCTGGTCATTTCCGATGACCGTGGCGAAGTGCTGGCGCTCGCCGGCATCATGGGCGGGGCCACCAGCGGTGTCACTGCCACGACCACCGATATTTTGTTAGAATCGGCGTATTTCACACCGACCTTGGTGCGTTCCACCTCGCGCGCACATCTGTTGAGCAGCGACTCTTCCTATCGCTTCGAGCGCGGCGTCGATCCCGAAGGCGTTCTGCCTGCGGCGGCGCGTGCCATCCAGCTCATTCTCGAAATCGCCGGTGGCCAGATCGAGGGCGAGACGGCGGTGGTCGGCTCGCTGCCTGTGCTGACGGGTGTGGTGGAGCTCGATACCGCGCGGCTCGATCAACTCATGGGCGGCAGCATCGAGCTGGCCGCGGCGGAAAACATCTTGCTACGTCTCGGTCTGAGCGCCGTGGGCGAAAATCTCTGGCGCGTCCCCAGCCGCCGCGCCGACCTGCAACGCCACATCGATCTGGTGGAAGAAATCGCGCGGGTCCATGGTCTCGACAAAGTGCCTTCGCGCATGAGAGCGACCTTTGTGCCCGCCAGCGACATCGATGCCGCCGCCGACCTCGACATGAATCTCCGTCGTTCGCTCGCGGCCCTGGGATTCTTCGAAGCGCAAACGATCAAACTCATTGCTGAAAAACAACTCGTCGATGCCTTGCCGCTGCGTCCCTTGCAAAACGGCGATCTCGTGGCCGTCAGTCTGCCGCTCAGCGAAGACCACGCCGTGCTGCGCCCCAGTCTGGTGCCCGGGCTCATCGCCACGGCCGAGCGCAACGTGCGCCAAGGTCTGAAATCCCTTCGTTTTTTTGAAATGGGTCGTGTTTTCCGTCATAACGGCGGTGGCAAAGCCCGTGATCTGGAAAGCGAGTCGATCGCCCTTCTGCTCTCCGGTCCTGTCGCTCCCGAAAGCTGGTCCGCCGCGCCTGCGGTGGCGACCGTTCACGATCTGAAAGCCGCCTTGCAAGCCATCCTGCCGGGCTGCCCGCTCCAGTTCACGCCGCGCGAGCGCGAGGGATTCGTGCTGGCCTGCGATGTGACAGGTGGCGATAGCAACCTCGGCGTGGCCGCTCGTCTCCGCCCTGCACGCGAGCGCGAACTCGATTTCGCCCATCCCGTCTGGCTCGTCGAGTTGGACCTGACCAAAGTGCGCAAGTGGCTGGGTCGGCGTCGGGTGGTGGAAGAACTTCCGCAGTTCCCCGGCAGCTCGCGCGATGCGGCGATGGAAGTGGCGGCATCACTCCCGGCAGCGGAGATCGACAAAGCCATCGCCAAGGCGGGTCAGTCGCTCTTGCAGCACTTCGAATGCTTCGATGTGTTCACCGATCCCACCGGGCAGAAGCTCGATGTGGCGAAAAAATCCATCGCCTACCGCTTCCATTACCGCGCCAGCGACCGCACGCTCAAAAACGAAGAAGTGGATGCCGCGCACAAGCAGGTGCTGGAGACACTGGTCAAGGAATTGGCCGTGGTTTTCCGCTGATGCGAAAAATTTCGCAAAGATGAATTTCCTGGTTTGACATCAGGGGCGTTTTTGCGTTTCTTCAATCTCACACACCATAAGACCCATGAGTGACGACCAAAACACACCATCCAAGCAGACTTCCAGCATTCCTTTGAAAAAGGAAACCGTGCGCGTGACATTGAAAGCCAGTGACGCACCTGCGGCACCTTCCGCTGCCGTGACACCCGTGGCTCCGCCCACCGCGCCCACCGCGCCGCCAGCTCCTCCCGTCGCTCCCAAGCCACCGTCACCCACCGCGCCGATGGTGCGTCCCCCAGTGGCGACTGCTCCTATGGCAACTGTGCCCGCGCCTAGCGTTCCCAGTGCTACCAGCAGCGCACCCGCTCCGGCACCTACCATTCCTCTCAAAACCGCCGGCCCCATGGCTCGTCCTGCGCCGGCTCCTACGATCAAACTCAACACCGGCTCCTCCACAGGTGCTCCTACCGTGCCACTGAAGACCGCTGGTCCCATGCCCGGTCTGGCTGGCCCTGCCACCAAGCCGATGACGCCTCCGCTTCCCGGTAACACCGTGGCTCTGCCGAAGGCCACCGTGCAGTTGGCTCCGCCGACGCAACCGATGATCACGGGTTCTGTCTCCGCCACACAAATGGCCACCTTCCAAGCCGAAGACGAAGAGGATGCCGGATCGGACACCATGACAACCGTGCTTTCGATCTTCGGTTTCCTCGCCGCTTGCGCCGTGCTGGCCTTCCAGTGCATGACCATCTCGCTCTGGGAAGGCTGGAACCAGTTGTTCTGATCACTTGCCCAACGAACCAAACCACTCCTTACTTCTTACCATTATGGCACTTCCCATCATCAATATCCTTCTCGGCGCAGGCGCACTCGCGATTGCCATCCTCACTTGGATGGCTCCGATCGTCTGAGTGACCCTCATCGGACCTCGTTGTCGCCTTGATTTTCCAAGGCATGGCGACAGTGGGCCAACTTCGATTTTAATCAAAAAAAGCGGTGTGCCAACATCGCTTTTTTTCTGTTATCACAGGGTGTCACGGCCAACCAGAAGCCTGTCAATTGTTATGAAATCGTCCACTTCGCGCATCGCCTCTCTGATCGCCGCAGTTTGCGGCACAGGCTGTCTCTTGCAAGCAGCGGTTCCCGATGGTCGGTTGTTCCAGCCCGATCGCGCCTGGCTGGAGCGCTATGACTCCACCTTGTTGTCCAGCCGGTTTTTATCCGAGTTCAGTGGGGAGCGTTTTGACAACGGTTCGGATTTTTTCGTCATCGAAAACTCCCTGCGCTGGGGCATTCCCGTGCGCGAGGATCTGGCCTTCGGTTTTCAGGCCTTGCTGCCTCTTAAATGGGCGGATGCGGCTGAGGAAGATGCGGAGGGCTTCGGTGACCTCGAGTTGCGGGCTGGGCTGATGGGACGCTTTTCCCCCCAGATCCGGTACGGGCTTGCCTTGAATGCGGTCCTCGATACCGCCTCTGCTCCTCTTTTGGGTGATAGCGCCCTTGTCTTGCGGCCGATCGCGGGATTACGGTGGGATGCTCATGAATCGCTCACGCTTGGCATCAATATGGAATACAATTTCACGCCGCGGGAAGAAGGATCGCACGATGTCAGTGCCTGGGAAGTCAAGCTTCCGCTGATCTTTCGCATCAATCACGATTGGTCCGCATTTGTCAGTTTCAACCATCGCTGGAATCTCCTGCAGGAGAGCGACAGGCAGCGCTTGGAATACAGCGCTACCCGCATTTTCGGCAAAGATCGTCAGTATGCCTGGTCCCTTGGTGGCGAAGCTCCGCTCTCCTCCGAATCGTTCGACTGCAAGTGGAAGACCGGCCTGACTTGGTTTTTCTAAGCGATGGTTTCCGCCCACGGAGTTCATTTTTTCTATCGGGACTCTTGACGGATGCCGGTTCCGCGTGCATGTTCCGCGCATGGCACTCTTACTTACTGAATCCAATTTCCAAGCGGAAGTCATCGACTCCTCCGTTCCTGTTCTCGTTGATTTCTGGGCCGAATGGTGCGGTCCCTGCAAGGCGATCGGTCCCATCATCGATCAACTCGCCGACGATGTCGCGGGCCAGGCGAAAGTGGGCAAGGTCAATGTGGATAACGCCCGTGAATTGGCCGTGAAATATGGTGTGCGCTCGATCCCGTTTTTGCTATTTTTCCAAAATGGCGAAGTGAAGGACCAGATCGTCGGTGCCAACGTTACCAAGGACCAGTTGAAAGCGAAATTGCTCGCCTTGGCGTGAGTCGTTGACCAGTGAAATTTCGGAACGCGGCAGGGAGTCATTCCTGCCGCGTTTTTCATTTCCGGACGATGCTGATTTTCCTGCAAAGATCTGCGCTTGCATCATTGACAGAATCCTCTGCTTTCGCTTGCATGGCCAGCACGCGCACATGACAACAGCAAACACGATTTTGGTCACAGGCGGAGCCGGTTATATCGGCTCGCATACGGTGCGTTTGTTGGCATCGATGGGGCGGAAAATCGTGGTGCTCGACAACATGGTGTACGGTCATGAAGAGGCGATCGTGGATCCCTCTGTGACCCTGGTGCCGGGAGACATTGGCGATCATGCGCTGCTTCGTTCCTTGTTTCGCGAACATGGATTTTCCGCGGTGGTGCATTTTGCCGCGTTTGCGTATGTGGGGGAGTCTGTCACCAATCCGCTGAAATACTATCGCAACAATACCGCCGCGCCGCTGGCGTTGTTAGAGGTCATGCAGGAATTCGGCTGCAAGCAATTCGTGTTTTCCTCCACCTGCGCCACGTACGGGGTGCCAGCGGTGATACCCATCACGGAGCAGACCATGCAACAGCCGATCAATCCCTACGGCCGCAGCAAACTCATGCTCGAGTGGATCCTGGCGGATTGCGATACGGCGTGGGGGCTGCGCTCCACCTGCCTGCGCTATTTCAATGCCAGCGGTTGCTCCGCGGATGGAGTGATCGGCGAAGACCACAATCCCGAAACACACCTGATTCCGCGCGTTTTGATGGCGCTGACGGGCGAGGCGGGGGCGCTGGAGGTTTTCGGAACGGATTATCCCACGCCGGATGGCACCTGCATCCGCGATTACATCCACGTGGAGGACCTGGCGGAGGCACATGCCAAGGCGCTGGACCACCTCGAAGCAGGCGGTGCCTCATTGCGCGTCAATCTCGGCACTGGTGTGGGGGTTTCTGTCAAAGAAATCATCGCTGCGGTGGAGAAAGTCACAGGCTTGACAGTTCCCGTGGTTTACGGACCGCGCCGTGCAGGTGATCCCGCACAACTGGTGGCGGATCCCTCACTCGCCTGGGAAACGCTCCAGTGGAGAGCCGTACGAACCGATATTTTGGAGACGGTCCGTTCTGCCTGGAGCTGGATGACCGGCTCCCGAAAAGGCCGCTACAGACGTTGAATCTTTCTACTTTAAGTAATTGCGATGTAATCACATTTTTTTTGTTGCGCTCACTCCAGAATTTGCTACTTTGTCCTTGTCAGCCCACTCATTTATGAAAAAACCTACTCACATTTCAACCGGTCGCTGTCATCATCCACGCGGCTTCAGTTTGGTCGAATTATTGGTGGTGATCGTGATCATGACCATTTTGATGACCATGGGAGCCATGGGCATCCGCAACCTGACCGGAGGCAAGGGAACCGCGACTGCGCTTGCCAACACGGAAGCTGTCTTCGCGGAAGCGCGCGCCACTGCGATTGGTCGTGGTGCCGCGGCGCGGGTCTTGATCGATGCGCGTGACACGAATGATCAGAGCAACTACCTGCGCCGTATTGTCATCGCCGCTCAAGACATCGATCCTGTCACCGGACTGCCCAGAACCACCTGGAGTCTGGTGAGCCGCGGATACACCCTGCCCGAAGGCACGTTTTACAGTCAGACCCTCAGCAAGCGCGATGGCAACAGCGGAGTCGCGATGCAGCCACAGATCCAGACTTTCAGCAAAGCTTCCGACAGCGGTCAATACTTGGTCTATGAGTTCAACAGCCAGGGCCTCTGCACCACTCCCGGGACCACATTTGTCATCGGCTCGGGTGCGCGTCCCAAGGGCTCGCAACCGATCATCAATGGAGCCGCCAAACGCGATTTTGCCGGCTTTGCGATTTGGGGAAATGGAGAAACGTCCGCTTTCCGCAATCCCGCACAAATTGGAGATCTGTCCGCTCTCAAAAACTTCTAACCTGTTTTCCCTGTCTGTATGAAAAAATACCTACCCAAAAAATTCGCTGGTTTCACCTTGATGGAGACAGTAATCGCCATCGGTGTGCTTGCCGTGATGCTGACCGCATTCATGGCGGTGTTCGGACCGGCGACCCGCGGCATCCGTCGTTCGATCAATGTGCAAGAGGCAGATCGTCTGACCAGCGCTCTGGAAAAAGAATTGGCGACAAACCGTCCCGCCGCATCTGGCACGGGATCTGAGGCTGTGACCGCGTTTCACAAAGCCTACGACTGGATACTCAATTCCCACCAAGCCAACACGGTGGTCTTCGCCTATCAGTACCGCGGCAATCCCAATTCGCTGCGCCGCGATGGCACCATGGAGCCTTATCTGCAGAGAACCGGACAGGCCGGAAAGGACTTCGTAGTGCAGCCGATGTTTCGCCGGCGCAATGACACGCTGTTTGAGCAGGATCTCAAAGCTCTCGAAGGGCGTGTGTTTTTTGTGAAAATGACGCAGCTCGTGTTCGATGGAACGAATGGTTTGCGCTTGGGCACGGTTGGTCAAATCATCGCGCCGCCTCAGCCTCCCGGCACTCCTGCCTTGACCGGCGCGGGAGCCGATGGGTTTCCGGAAGCGGTCATCCCGTTCACGGCGGAATTTTATGAGATTCAGACCACGGATCCGAATTTCCTCCGAACAGGCGGTCGCTTCGATCTGACCCGTTACACCAAGCCGATGTTCACCCGCAATGTTGCCGTGCGCCGCTAACCTCCTTCTCATAAAAATCTATGAAATCTTTTTCCAAACACAGCAAAAACAAAGGCTTCACGCTCATTGAGCTGATGGTGGCCATGGGAATCGCCATCATCATCATGGCGATGTTGGTGGGCATTACCAACGTCGCGATGGGCGCATGGCAACGCAGCCGTGCGGAGGTGCGTGCCTCGCGCCAGGCCAAGGCCATGCTCGATGCGATGGCCAAGGACTTCGAGTGCCTCGTGATCCGCTCCGGCAATATCAACGAGTGGCTTTATGCGCGCACCGAGCAGACCCTGCCGGGAACCACGCGGGATCGCAGCACCAATGCCGCGGAATTGATCTTCTTTTCGGCAGCGACGGATCGCTACCGCGGTGGTGCGGGCACTGCGGCGGACCGTGGGGGCGATGTTTGCACGGTTTCCTACAAATTGGCCTATCAGGACCCGTTGGAAGGCCTCGACAATGCCAATTCGACCTTTGTGTTCTACCGCCAATTGGTTGATCCCAAGCCCACGTTCGATACCCTCCTGGGTCGCCCCGATCTGAAAACGGCATTCACGGCCACCGCGGGTAACAATCGTTTCGAGACCAGGATCACGGCAGGCGGCGCGAACACCGATGCAAAGTATGACTTCGTTTGTGAAAACGTGTATCAGTATTCCATCACCTTCCGCGTGGACATCACCACAGTGGCTGGTGCCACCACAACCGTGCGTCCCGTGCGTGTGACCATGGGGCAAAATGGTTCCGCCAATAACTTCCGCGTTTATGGTGATCGCCTCGATACCGATGCCGCTGTGGGCGGAGGTGGCATGACGGCCACGAACGCCGAAATCAGAACCGGCAAGCTCACGGGCGTGGAAATCAGCATCACCGTGTTGTCCGACTTCGGCCTGAATCAGCTCAAGACCCGCACCTTCGCGACTCCGGAAGCCAAAGCGAAGTTCCTTGCGGAGCATTCGTATGAGTTTTCCAAGTCCGTCGACCTTCCAGGCATGTGAGCCGGAGTTGACCGGCTCCATCCGGTGATAGACGGCATCGACAGCCATTTCTCACCCCGCCCCAAGGCCCCGTCGCACCAGCGCGGGGCTTTTGTTATGCCTCCGTATGCCACATCCTGAAGATATGCGTCATTTTCGGGGTTCCTGCGCATGGTTTTTCTTCAGGCAGGCATCGATTTCCGGAATGATCGTTTTGAGCTCAGTCAGGATCAGATCCGTGATCGCCTCGGCACCTTTCCTGTTGAAGTGAGTGACATCGCCGTCCTTCCAGTTGTAGCTCATGCTCGCCTCGCGGCCGATCCGATTGTGGTGCTCGATGCTCAGTTTGTGCAAATCGAGGAACGCTACCTTGCTCTCAGCGGCGACAGCTTGCGCGGCCCGCGCGTAGTCGGTCAGTGTGGCTTGCGCATCCGACTTTTCTACCGGAACCGTTTTGTTCTCGATCTTTCCTTTGGCATCAAAGGTCCGGCGCGTGACCGGGCTGACGATGACCGGCTTCGCTCCTGCTTTCTGGATGCGCCCGACATAGGATTTCAAGTGATCACGATAAACGTCGGTTCCGTAACGCTTCTGATCGTTATGCCCGAATTGAATCAGGACGTAGTTCGGCTTGAAGGCAAGAAGTTCATCGAGCCGCTTGGTCAGTGACAGGAGGGTGGCGCCGTTCACCGCATGGTTGATCACCTTGCACCTTTCGCTGAAACGACCGGCAAAGGCCGGCCCCCACCCGGATTGTTCCGCTACCGTGGAATCTCCGATCAACCCGATGGTAACCGCCTTGATTTCCGCCAGGCTAACCTGGGCGGTGACAATCATGGCTCCGAGAACCGTTCCATAAAATCCCATGGCGTGTCAGTATCCGTCGCAGGGGCGGGGAACAGGCTTGTAGCGCTGGCATAAAGCCCGTCCCGCATTCATGAACGTTGTTGTGTGTTACGATCGTTTACTTCGCCGGTGGCGGATTGTTTTTCAGCCACTCTTCGCGGGCCTGCAGATTGTTTTTCAAGCCATACAGGCGCGTGCGTTCGGTTTCGAGGTCGTTGTAGAGACGCATGATGTCGGAGAAATCGCGGGAAAGATCACCGCGGGCGTCTTCGAGCATTTGTTCGACATCGTGCGCTTCATCGCTGCCGATTTCCTTGCTGGCACCGCCCTCCGGCATGACCAGCTCGCGGCGCTGGTTGCGAAGATTGTCGATGGCGGCATCGATGCGGCCGAGTTCCTCCTGCTGGAGGGTTTTCTCTTTCTCCGTGATCTTCTTGCTGCCGAGATTGTTGAGGATAGTGGCTCGGCGGCTTTGATTGGTCTCTATCGCCTTTTCCAATGCCGTGAGCACTTCCTTGCGCGCCTGGCGACCGGAGGTGTTGTCGCGGCGGTTTTGTTTCCAGTCCTCGCTGATGCGCACGTCTTCGTTGTAGTAGCCGTTGTAGTAGGAGGTACCGTAGGTTTCGTATTTGTTCAGGTCCTGGTGGCCCGGGTAGGACTTCGCCAGTTCCATCACCTGACTGACACGTTTGTTGATATGGGCATCGAAGGCGGCGAGTGTCTTTTCCAGTTCTTCCTTGGGCACGATGTTTTCGTGGCGCATGCGCTCGAAGACCGCCATGCGCTTCTGCCGGAAGATCCAGATGTTGCGGATCAGCCCTTCGATGACATGGTCCTTCATGTTGGCGACTTTCGTGCGGGAGTCCTTGGAGTCGGTGAGCTCGGCCAAGCGCTTGATGATGGAGTCGACTTGTTTTTCCAGACGCTCGTCCTTCGCCAACAGCTCTTTTCTCAGCGTTTGAAATCGCTCCTCGCGTGCGGCGATGTGCTCCTTGAGGGTGGCGACTGACTGGACTCGTGCCTCATAGTCGATGGGGGCGGGAGCGGTTTGTGACCATGCGCTGTGGAACGAAAGTGAGAGCAGGGCGATGTAGTATAGGTTGTGTTTCATGATTGTGGTTAGTGAATGGGGTGAATGGAGTCAAGGAAATCTTGTGGGGTTATTGTGTCAGTCGTGCATGGCTTCGGGTTTGTGTTCGGGGAAATGGACGAGATGGTTTTGCAACCGGTGTACAATCGAAAACAAGACTCCCGTGCTCCACCCGAACATCAGAATGCCGGTCACGGCTTCGATCGCGCCATACACGCGCCAGTGGATCGGCGGAATCACATCGCCGTAACCCACGGTGGAGTAGCTGGTGGCGGAGTAATAAAAGGCGGTTTCAAAATCAGGAAAAAACTCGCTGTAACGGAAAAAAACGGCCCATACGCTGATCTGCAACAGATGCAGGAGAAGCAGGCCGAAGATCACCCGGATGAGGAGCCAGAACATGTGGACGGTGTAGCCGGGGCTGTGTGCTTTGGGCCAGCTGCGCACCACGCGTTTCATCCCGAACAACATGCCGAGACCGTGGATGAGAACGCAGCCGGTCACTAACAGAAAAAGGATGGACAAAAATTTGAGCATGTCAGGCTAACATTATTTCCAGCCACCACCCAGGGCGCGGTAGGCCTGCACCACGGCGCGCATCCGGTTGCTGCGCGCATCCGCGAGATTGAGCTCGGAGTTGAAAAGATTGCGCTCGGAATCCAGCACTTCCAGGTAGCTGGTGACGCCGCCCTTGAACCGCTCCATCGAGAGCTGGGCGGCGGCGCGCTGGGCTTTGACCAATTGCGTTTGCTCGTTGATGATTTGGCCCGTCTTCTGATGGGTGATGATCGAGTCCGCCGCTTCGCGAAAAGCGGTTTTGACGGCCTTGTCGTACTCCGCCATGGATGTTTTTGCCGCGGCCTTCGCGCCTTCCACACGGGCCTTGCGGTTTCCGGCGTCGAAGATGGGACCTGCCAGGTTGGGGCCGAAGGAGTAGGCTCCCGACCGACCTTCGAGCAGGTCATTGAGATCGGAGCTGATCACGCCACCGCGCCCGGTCAGCGATAGGGTGGGGAAACGCAGCGCCTGGGCCACACCGATCTCCGCCGTGGCGGCACGGAAATTTTGATCCGCTGCGGCAACGTCGGGACGGCGCGCGATCAGCGAGGAGGGCAGACCGGCGGAGATGTGCGTGACCTTGTCGAGGCTATCGAAACTGCCGCCGCGCGTGATGCCGCCGGGATATTCGCCGAGCAGGGCGCGGATCTCATTTTCCTTCGTCGCGATGCCGAGCTCGGTCGTGGGAATGATCACCTGCGCCTGCGCGAGCAGCGACTCCGCCTGACGGACTTCGATTTCCGAACTCACGCCGCCTTCCTTGCGCGACTTCACGAGCTCGAGAGAAATCTTGCGGCTCTCCACCGTGCGACGTGCGATGGCAAGGCGTTCATCGAGATTTTTCAGATCGACATACGCGTTGGCCACGGCGGCGATGAGAAGGGTCTGCACACCATCGCGTTGGTATTGCGCCTGGAGAAGCCGTGCGCGCGCCGCTTGGTTGTTGCGGGCGATGCCGCCCCACAAGTCGATCTCCCAACTGAGGAAACCGGTGAGGTTGTAGGATTCCGAGCTGCGGTCGCCGCCCGGTGGGACCTGATTCGCGTTGGGCGAAGCGTAGTTGCTGGTGGCATCAGCACCACCGCTGATCTGGGGGAAAAATTGGGAGCGAGCCACGTTCGCCTGGGCGCGTGCCTGTTCGATGCGATAGGTCGCCGCCACCAGATCCGGGTTGTTTTTCAGAGAGCGGTCGATGAGCGTGCGCAAGGTGGAATCCGTGAAGACCTTGCGCCACGATTTGTCGCCGAAGGAGGTGCCATGCGGAGCGGAGTCGCCGCGCACCGAGCCGGGCAAATTCATGTCAGCGGAATGGGGATCGGGACCGAGCATGCAGGAGCTGGCCAGTAGCAGAAACGGGAATACCAAAATTGCGCGCATGTGAGGATGGTGGATGGATGGGAAAAATTCAGTGGCTGGCATGGGTGGCTTCATCGGCGGGCGATTGGCTCGGGGGCTTGGCGGGCGATTTGCGATCGGCGAAGCGCTGCACGAAGACGTAGCAGACAGGAATGAGGAAAAGTCCGATCAATGTCGAAATGCTCATGCCAAATACCACGCCGGTGCCCATGGTGCTGCGCGAAGCGGCACCGGAACCGGACGCCAGCATCAGCGGCACGCAACCGAGAATGAAGGCGAAGGACGTCATCAAAATCGGGCGCAGGCGCAACTTCGCACCCTCCAGCGCGGCCTCGAGGGTAGGCACTCCCTCATCGCGTTTCATCTTCGCAAACTCGACAATCAGAATCGCATTCTTCGCCGCCAGCCCGATGAGCATGACCAACCCGACCTGCGCATAGACATTCATCTCAAAGTTTTTCAACAGCAGCCCGACCATCGTGCCGAGAATCACCGTGGGCACCGAGAGCAGCACCGCGAAGGGCAGCGACCAGCTTTCGTACTGGGCCGCGAGAAGAAGAAACACAAACAACACGGCCATGCCGAAAATCACCGGCGCCTGGCCTTCGGATTTTTTCTCCTGCAAGGTCAGGCCGGACCATTCGTAGCCGACGTTCGCTGGCATCGTCGCCATCACTTCCTCGATCGCCTTGATCGCCTGCGCGGAGCTGTAGCCCGGCGCGGGCGAGCCCATCATTTCGGCGGCGAGGAACAGATTGAAACGCGTGGCGAAATTGGGCCCCGACATCTTGCTCACCGTGACCAGGGTGCTGAGCGGCACCATCTCTCCGTTATTGTTGCGCACATAGAACTTGCCGATATCATTCGGCTGGCTGGTGTATTGCGGTTCCGCCTGCAAAAACACCTTGTAGACGCGGCCGAATTTGACGAAGTCATTCACATACATGCCGCTGAGATAGGCCTGCAGGGTTTGGAAAATACTGTCCACCGGCACACCCAGCGTGCGTGCTTTTTCCCGATCCAGCTCGACTTTCACCTGTGGTGTCGATGGTTGGAACGTCGTGCTGATGCGACCGATTTCCGGACGTTTCGCGGCGGCGGCGATGACCTGATCGACGTAGCCGGCCAGTTGATCCACCGAGCCCCCCGAGCGGTCCTGCAGCTGCATCGTGAATCCGGAAACGTTGCCGTAGCCGGGCAGGGGCGGCGGTCCGAAGGCGAAAACGCGCGCGCCGGGGATGCCGTAGAATTTTTTGTTCCACTGCGCGACGATCGCCTTCGCATGCAGCTCGGGATTCTTACGCTCCTCCCAGTCATCCAGGCCGATGAACATCAGCGCGGCGTTCGGCACGTTGAGCGAGTTGAGGATGTTCATGCCGGAAATCGCCAGCGCCGAGCGCACGCCCTCGGTATTGTTGACGATGCCTTCCACCTGCTTGAGAACCTCATCCGAGCGCTGGAGCGAGGCGCCCTCGGGCAGCTCGATGGCGACGAAAAGATAGCCTTTGTCCTCATCCGGAATGAAACCGCCGGGCACGAATTTTCCGATGGCGTAAATGCCACCCATCACCAACACCAGCAGCAACATCGAGCGCGCGGCCTTGCGGGTGAGGCCGCCGACGATCACGCCGTAGCCTGCGGTGATCCAATCGAAAAACTGGTTGAACTTTTTGAAGAACCACGCGATGGGGCCCTTGCCGGGCTTGGGCGGACGCAGCAATAAAGCGGATAGCGCGGGGCTCAGTGTCAGCGCGTTGATGGCGGAGAATACCACCGATACGGCGATGGTGATGGCGAACTGCTGATAGAGAGCCCCCGTCACGCCGCCCATGAAAGCCACCGGCACGAACACCGCGCACAAGATCAGCGCGATCGCCACCACCGGGCCGGACACTTCTTTCATCGCCTGGCGCGTGGCATCCACCGGACTCATGCCGTGCTCGATGTGATGCTGCACGGCTTCCACCACCACGATGGCGTCGTCCACCACGATGCCGATGGCCAGCACCAGACCGAACATCGTCAGCGTGTTCACGCTGAAACCCAACATCGGGAACGCGATGAACACCCCTAACAACGACACCGGCACCGTCAGCATCGGGATGATCGTCGCGCGGAAACTTTGCAAGAAAACATACACCACGATCAGCACCAGCACGATGGCTTCGAACAGGGTGTGCACGATCTCTTCCATGGAGGCCTTGATCGGTAGCGTGGAGTCCAACGTGATGCTGTACTGCATGTCGGGTGGAAATTTCTCGGCGGCTTCGTCGAGGATTTTTTTGACGTTATCGGCCGTCGCGATCGCATTCGCGCCGGGTGCCAGATAGACGGCGAGTGCTCCCGCCGGTGCCCCATCCATACGGGCGCGCAGGGCGTAGGTTTGTGCGCCCAGTTCCACGCGGCCCACGTCCTTGATTTTCACCTGCGACCCATCCGTGCCGGAGCGCACGATGATGTCGTTGAATTCGGCAGGCTCTTTGAGCAAGCCCTGCGCTCGCACGTTGAACTGGCTTTCCTGCCCAACGGGTGCCGGTTCCGCACCGATGGTGCCGGCGGGGGACTGGGCGTTCTGTTCTTTGATCGCATTCGAGACATCCTGTGGTGTGATGCCGAGCGATGCGAGCTTTTCCGGGTCGAGCCAGATCCGCATCGAATAATCCTGGGCCGTCAGGTTTTTCACATCGCCCACACCGCGCACGCGTTTGATCTGATCGATCAGATTGATGTCCGCATAGTTGCCGAGGAAAATGCCATCGTGCGTGCCGTTCGGCGATGAGAGACCGATCGCCAGCAGAATGTCGGGAGACGAGCGGTTCACCACCACGCCCTCGCGTTTCACGGCATCCGGCAATTGCGCCTCCGCCTGGCCGACGCGGTTCTGCGCGTTGACCTGCATGATGTCCACGTCGGTGCCGACATCGAAAGTGACGTTGAGAGTCATCTTGCCGTCATTGGCGTTGTAGGACTGCATGTAGAGCAGCTTGTCCACGCCATTGACCTTGGACTCGATGGGAGTGGCCACGGATTCCATGACGGCCTCGGCGGCGGCACCGCGGTACGTGGTCGTCACCTGAATGAGGGTGGGGCTGACGGTCGGATACTCAGCGATCGGCAGACGCGACAGCGAGATGAGACCCACGATGACCGTGAGAATGGATATGACCATCGCGACGATGGGCCTGCGGATGAAAAATTCGGCCATGATCGTGGTGTTAGTGAGCTGGTTTGGCTTCAGGCTTGGAGGCGGCCTTGGCGGCTGCGAGTTGCGCGGCGGTCATGGCGGTGACGGGGGCGCCATCGCGCGCCTTTTGAATGCCTTCCACGATGATGCGTTCACCGGCCTTGACGCCCTCGAGAATGATTTGGTTGGTGCCGTTTTTTTCGCCCAGCTTCACCGGATGCATGTGGCATTTGTTTTCCGCATCCACGGACCAGAGAAAGGCCTTGCCCTGGATTTCCACCAGCGCGCGCTCCGGCACTTCCAGGCAATCCTTGCGGGTACCAATGTCCACGCGCACACGGGCGAACATCCCCGGGCGCAGTTTTTTTTCACGATTGGGAAACTCCGCGCGCACGCGCAAGGTGCCGGTCTTGGCATTGACGGCGCGGTCGATGAATACGAAGCGGCCTTTGTCCGGATGCTCCGTGCCATCGCCTACCAGCAAGGTCAATGGCAGATCCGCGACCTCGCGGCCCACGGTCTTGCCGCGCTCCACGGCTTTGAGATATTCAACCTCGCTGACGTTGCAGTAAAACCAGATCGGATCCAGCGTGGAGATGGTGGCCAACAGGGTGGGTTCTCCCTTTCCGACAAGTTCTCCCAGCGCGACCATTTTCGCACCAATCAGCCCGCTGATCGGAGCCTTGATTTCGCAGTAGCTCAGATCGAGTTGCGCGGTTTCGACCCGTGCTTTGGCGGACTCCAGCCCGGCCTGCCCCACTTCCACGCCCGCCTTGGCGTTGTCGAGGTCCTGTTTGGGAATCGCGCTCTTTTCATAGAGCGGTTCCAGGCGCGCGACGTCGGCTTCGTATTTTCTCAGCGATGCCTCCGCCTCTGCCAGCATGCCATTGGCGGCGGCGAGTCGTTCGAGAAATGGTTTTTTATCCAGCGAAAACAACAGGTCGCCTTGTTTGATCTCCACGCCTTCGGTGAATGGCATTTGATCCACAAAGCCCTCCACCCGCGCGCGGATTTCCACGTTCTGCGGGGAATCGAGCTGTCCGATCAGCGTCGTATTCAGCGGCACATCGGAGAGCTTGAGTTCCATCACTTCGACGATGGGCGGCGGCGGTGTGACGACCACAGGCTTCTTGCAGCCGATCATCATCAGGGAAATGCCGAAAAGCGATACAAGCGTTTTTGCCCTCTTCGTCTGACAGGACGTGCTTGGCGTGTTTTTGTCACGACGGGTGATGGTGGAATGATGGTTCATGTGAAAAGGGTCAGTGCGCAGGAATGAAACGACAGGAAACCAACTATCGAATGGCTGTGATTTGGTCAAGTACAGACATCGCTATGATGAGGCGGGAGGAGAATCGGCGCTCATTCGCCCCGGGAGCATGGCCGATTTTCCATCGGATGATACGCAAATTCTGCGAGATCACGCGCATCTGCTGTTTTTCATCTGGATTCCGTCCTGGTTTGCAACGATGGGTTGCCCGGATCGACGGCACCGCATGCTGGCACAAAAAAAACCACCGAGAGGTGGTTTTGGCGGTGTTACCGCGCTTGAGCGGAAACGATGAAAAATGGCGACCCGTAAGGGAGTTGAACCCTTCTTGCCAGAATGAAAATCTGGAGTCCTAACCGATAGACGAACGGGTCATTGTGTTGGTTGGGGGCGCAGAGATTCGCAGAAAATTTTCGGATGGCAAGAAAAAATCATCAAAAAAATGATTTTTTTTTGAGCGGCGGATCGGTCCTCAGAATCGTGCGATCCATTCCGCCGTGATGCGCAGGAAGTGCTCCGCGTTCACCCACCACGAAGCGAAAAATCCGCCAAAGGTCAGCGACCTTGAGGCCGCGCAAAGCATGACCGACAGCACGATGATATTGCCCAGATAAATGAACACCAGGGAGAAGAAGGTGTCGTTTTCCTTCAGGTCGGGCTGATCGCGCGGAATCATCCACAAGGTCCACCACAGGTGGAAGGTCCACGTCACACCGAGCATCGCATAGAACAGGGTGTCGGCATAGTGAGGCAGCGTCACGCAAAACTCCAGAATCCCGTAAAACGCGATCAAGGACACCGACCAGAACGGGAAAAAATACGGCGACAGGGAGATGAGGATGTTCGATTTGTTGGTCGCGATGTAACCGCCGTTCACCGAGACCCGCATGTCGCTCACCTTGCCCAGATGAAAGAGCACGAAAAACGCATGGGTCATTTCATGGCCTAACACATACAAATACAAAAACGCCTTGCGAAACCAACCGCCCGCTTTGAACAGCACGCACATGATGATCGAGCCTATGGCAAAAAACCAAAACTCCTTGGTCACCCAGAAGCGCTGGTGCAGGGCCTCATGGGAAAACTGGCCGATCAAGGTGTAGGTGGTGATGAAACAAACCGGCACGAGCAAGAGCAGCGCCACCAACCAGCGGAGAAAACGCATGCCCAGCCCCAGTTCCATTTCCAGGAACATCTCCTGTTGCGCCAGCGTCGCGCGGATGTGCCGCAGGGACCGGTTGTTGCTGGGCTGATTGGCGGCGATCTGCGCCCGCACTCCCGCTGCCCGGATCTGATCAATGAACGTGGACTGCGGCCGCGACACATTGCGCGCCTTCCTGCGAGGGATGTCCAGTTTGTTCCGTGAGCGAGCCATGATGTTCCGCAGGGAGGTTAATAATCAACATCACCGAAGGAATCAAGTTGAATTTTGCGGATAGGCGCGAACCGCCTCGAGCTCAACAAAGCCGGTCGCGGAAATCCTCGTAGCGGAACTCGCGCAAGGTCTCGATCTGACCATCGGCATGCAACAGGCGGATGGCAGGGTGGGGGACGCCGTTGAACATCGTCGTCTTGACCATGGTGTAGTGCGCCATGTCGTCGAATACCAGAAGATCGCCCACCCGCAGTTCACGCGGAAACGAGAAGTCACCCGTCACATCGCCCGCTAGGCAGGTAGGACCGCCGAGCCGGTAGGTGTAGGCCTGCTGATCGGCTTCGCCCGCCAGATGATAGGATTCACCGGGCAAAACGACCGCCGGCTTGGCATCGGTGGCAGGCGCGGCGGGATCGATGAGATAGACGTCGGGCCGGTACGGCATCTCCAACACATCCGGCATGTGCGCGGTGGCGGAAATGTCGAGAATGGCCAAGCGATGCCCGGCGGAGACAAAAACATCCATCACCGTCGCGCGCAGCACACCGGTATGAATGGCGATCGCTTCTCCCGGCTCCAGCCATACCTCCACATCGTATCGTGCGCGCGTTTCCTTCACTAGCCGGATCAGTCGCTCGCGGTCGTAAAACGGCTTGGTAATCCAGTGCCCGCCGCCCATGTTCAGGTAGGTGAATTGCGGGGAGCGCAGCAGGTGGCCGAATTTTTCATCGACCGCTTGCAAGGTGGTTTCGAGATCATCGGAGTTCTGCTCGCACAGTGTGTGAAAGTGCAAGCCGCTCAGTCCCGTGAGATCGGCGCCCTCCAGTTGATCCGCCGTGATGCCCAGCCGCGAGCCTACCACGCAGGGATCGTACAGCGGTGTGTCGCCGGTGGAGCATTGCGGGTTGATGCGCAGACCGCAGAGCACCTTTCCCGCTTGGAAACGAGGGTGGGCGAAAATCATCTCGCGGAAGCGATACCACTGCGAGAGCGAATTGAAATCCAGGTGGTCGGTGAACTCTAACAGCTCCGCGATTTCCGCCTCGCCATAGGCGGGTGAGTAGGTGATGACGTGCTTGCCAAAGGTCTCGTGGGCCAACCGGGCCTCCCACAATCCCGAGGCGCAGCAGCCATCGAGATCCTCGCGCAGCGCGGGGAAGGTTTTCCAGCAGGAGAACCCCTTCAGCGCCAGCACCAGATGGCATCCGGCGGCTTCTTTCACATCGCGCAGGATGCCCGTATTGCGCTGGAGAGCGGGCAGGGAAATGAGGAACATGGGCGCAGTGTGAAATGCCGCCGCGCTCCACGCAAGCGCGCATTCGAGCGAGAGGAAATTTTCAATTTCTGCGAAGAATTCTTTACAAACCCCGCCGCATCGGGCATAATCCCCGCCCGCAAGGAATCAAAGGAGAGGTGGCTGAGTGGTCTAAGGCACCCGATTCGAAATCGGACGTGGGGTAATACTCACCGTGGGTTCAAATCCCACCTTCTCCGCCATATTCCATAAGGGCTGCAGCCGTTTTTAGTTAGAGGTAAAAAGCTTGCCTAAAAAAAGGCCGCTCACCTTTCTCTCACTCTATCTCAATACCTGAATCCTGCTGGACTGTTACGCCTCGCAAGTAATTTGTGCTCATTGTAACGCTTCTTGACCTGCTTGGAATGAATGGTTTTTCACCGAGTCCGCATGGAACCGAGGGAGGCGATTACCGAGCGGTTGCCCAGCCTTAGCGTGTGGGGCAGACGGAGGGACTGGCACGCATAAGGGTAATTTGTCGCAAGAATTGTGCCGATGCTAAAACAGACTGGGGGGGCGGTCGAGCTTGGAAGCAACTTTCTATCTATGATCCATTATCCTCCCCCCGTAAAATTTGCAGAAAGGCTCGATTCCATTTGTCTATATTTAAATCAGTGAGCGTGATGCCTATTGCGGTGTGTCTGCTGCGCCCTTGGACCAGATCCCTGCATAGCTTATCAAATTTTGATAAATTAGCTTTGTTTATTCATAAATCGCTTATAATGAACGAGTTATGTATTTCGAATGCACCGGAAACCTATTGCTTACTATTAAAGAAAGATCAGAATACGGCGCTCTTTGATCCTAAGCGTATTTATTTCTGTGCCTGTCTCTCTTCAAATGCGGCCTGCCATTCGGTTGCTACTCGCTGTCCTTCTATGCGTTGCTCGGCGGTGAGCTTTTTTTCTATTGTAGCCATGTTATTTCTAGCGAACTCTTCACCGTTTGCGGATGCCAAAAGAAACCATTGGTAAGCGAGTAAATCGTTCTTCACCACGCCTTTGCCATGTTCGTAGCACACGCCTAGTAGGTTTTGAGCATGTTTATCGCCATGCTCGGCAGCTTTGCGATACCATTTCACGGCTTCGACATTATTTCTCACCACGCCTTCTCCGTATTCGTAGCACACGCCAAGTTCGCGTTGTGCATCTACAATTCCTTGCTCCGCAGCCTTGCGGAACCATTTCACGGCTTCGGCATTATCCTTTTCCACGCCCTTGCCATTGGCATAGCAGTAGCCAAGTGCGGCTTGTGCCTCTGCCCACCCCTGATTAGCAGACAAACGATACCAATTAACGGCTTCGGCTTCGTTCTTCACCACAACTACGCCTTCTAAGAAGAATGCAGCAACAAGTGATTGAGCCTTTACGTGGCCCTGTTCCGCAGCCTTGCGAAACCACTTAAATGCTTCGGCATCGTCCTCTTCGATACCTTTACCACTAAAGTATTGCCAACCAAGATTGAATTGAACCTCTGCATCCCCCTGCTCGGCTTTGGCGCGTGTCTCGTCGAAAGTCTCTGTCTCACTAAGCTCGGCTTTGGCGCGTGTTTCGCAATTTGTGAGCGCGACGCTAAAAAAAGCCAAGACGATCACGGTTGCTAGGGTGGCTAGGAGGTGCTGTGCGGTCTTCACGGGGTGCTTTTACCAGCTTGCGGGAGTAGGTGGAAGATGAAATTTGAGGGCATAGGGCTGGGGTTGTTCATCGTTTAAACTGTTGAATCATCCCTGAATCAATCAATAATATTTACGTCAATAGAAGACCTAGCTCTTCCAAGTCTCATATCGAAAAAAAGACGAGCAGGTGCTTGTGCCCATCCATAAAAAGTTTTTGATTGCACGAAATGACCCGGGTATCTTGGTAAAGCCGTGAACTCAAATTTGGTGATTAGTTTGCCATGGCCGTCACAAACCACTTCAACGGTACATGGGGCATCCCCAACGTATTCGTCATTTACCTCAATCCTAGCTCCGGGTGGCTCGCTTAAAATTTCCACACTTTTTTTGACTCGCTCTTCTCTTAGGCGCTCGTCCTCTTCTATTTTTTGCTTTTGAGCAATCCTATTTGGATCGGGTTTTGGAGGAGTACAACTATGACTAGAAAAGCACAAAAACCCGATTGCTAGATAGTTTGAAATTAATTTCATATTTGATGATTCAAATTTGGCGATATTTTTGAAAGTCCTTTCGTATGAGCGGCCAAGAAAAAACATAAAAGAACCAAATTGGGAAGTAAAAAAGCAGGACTGCAGTCTTCCCGCCAAGAAAATTTCCCTTCTTCGTCGATCACGATATCAGGGTGTGGCTTGGCGAGAAAATCATAGGCGGTCGTTTTCTTGCAGACTCCTTCGGACTTGGTTTTCTATCCGATGAGGTGCTTTACGGCTTCACCTTTTGTTACCGCCCTTATTCTTCCGCCTAGAAAGGGCAAGCAGGTTTTCCCGTGCTATTTTTGGCGGCTGCTTCCAGTGGGTAGATCCATTGCCAGCTGGATGCTTGGGGCTTGGTTCCTCGCTGCCAAGGCTTGCCCTTTTCCACGCGTTTGAGGAAGGGGGATTTATTCAGTATGCGGAAGGCTTCGCGGTCGCTGATGGTGATGCGCTTTGCAAGTTCGTGGCTACCTAGGAAGAAGATGGGTGTCCCTGTCATCTCCAATTCGCGGAGCGCGAGGGAACGGCAGATGCGGAAGGCTTCCTGTTGCGGTGCGGGCAACTGCCGGTAATAGGCGGCTTCACCGGATGGCAATGCCTCAAGCCATGAAGCAAGCTCCCGCACCATGATTTCCCCAGCGCAGGCGATGAATCCTTCCCTTGAAATGCTGGCGAATTTTGATGCGTTGAGATCATAAAAGGCCGTTACGAGGGCAAGGGTGTTTTCTTCCCCCGTCGCGTGCATGAGATGCTTGCCGATCATGTCTGAGATCTGGGTTTGCCATGTTTCTGCGTTCGCCTCAAAAACTGGATCGATCCATTTGTTATACCAGCTTTTGATTTGAGTGGGTAGGCGCTGCTTGGCTTCCCCTGTGGCCTTCTCAGCTAAGGCTAAATCCTCCCATGTGTACATAGAAGGCACAGAAGGCACAGAAGGCCCTCCTTTGTACATAGAAGATACAGAAGTTACAGAATTACAGAATTCCAGAGAACCAGAAGAAATAGAAGGAACAGAATATTGAGAAGTCTCAGAATCTACAAAAAACTCAGAAGGCTCAGAAATACATGATACAGATCTCAGAATTTCAGATTGTTGAGAAGGTTCAGAATCCAAAGAGCTTTCATCTGGAGCTGCATCAATCATGCGATCAAATTTCCTCATTACCTCCGCCATTGATTCTTTCACCGGTTTCATGCTTCCACCTCCTCCAGCATGGCGGCTTGCTCCTCGAAGTAGCGGCTGCGCAGAGCCTCAATTTGTTCCTCAAGATCGGGAGGCAAGTTTTGAGCGGGCGGAGTGCAGGGTGGCGGCGACGATTGTGCATTGAAAGCAGCCCTGACAGCATCTAAGTCGAAGCGCACGGTGTTCTGGAATTTCCATGAATCTATGCGTTTTTCACTAGCCCAGCGATAAACTGTGGCGGGAGTGATGTTGAAATGTTGGGCGATAACACTGGCTTTTACTAAGCTGCGTTCTGTCTTTGGCGAGCAAGTTATTGAACTCATTAGACTTAAGATTCATATGAGTTAATAACTGTGTCTAATGACTTCTCAGTTCTAGAAAAAAGAGGCTTTTTTAATCATCTCCAAGCCAACCAAAACCAAGACATTCTAACTTTTTTTTAAGCTTTTGCGCTGTAAGTTTGGTGCCCAATCCGGTGGTTTTTTGAGCCTCTTCGAGTAGAATTTTAAACCTTGGGGGCTTCCCCAAATACGAAAAAGCTACAGATATCGCACCTAGGGTCTTGTCTTCTACCAAACGCTGGGAATCTTTTTTCTGTGCCTCAATTTCACTGAGCTTGCCTTCATTTTTTATCATGTCGGCAATATCTCTGAAGAATTGCTGTTTCCCTTGTCTTAATGCTTCGAGAATACACCTACACTCATCTTTGTAATCCGCCACATCAGCATGCGTAAGAGGTTTCTGTGGGAGCTGTCCTTTAACTGCCCATAGAAGATTAAGAAAACACTTTTTAGAAGACCTTCTCGGTCCTCTTGTGTACGTAATTAAATTTTTTTCATTAGAGAAATCTTTGGGCACATGAACACTTCCACCGCCTTCTCCTGTGTATGTTATAGAACCATCAATCTCCTCGTAAGTAGTGAATTTAATTCGGGACTTTCGAGCACTTTTTTTAGGCTTTTTTGTGTTTTGTTTATAATCGTCATTCATGCTACTACCTCCAGTTTTCGTGGGATTTTCACGCCTTGGGGAGCGATAGAAAAGAATTCAAGCGCCTGCTTCTTGCTCGCCCTGCCAACGTAGTGCTGCCGCAACAGGGTATGGTTGCCAGCGTGTCCAAACTCGAAAAGCAGGCTTTCCAGCGGGACACCAGACGCGACGGCGTAGGATGCATGAGAGTGCCGCAATGCATTCTGTGGCCAGCGTCCTCGTGATGGCTTTGGCAGAGGTTTCATGGATTTCACGCGTATCCGTTCATTTAGGATTACGGAAACCACGTCCCACCCGGCGAGACGGCGAACGGCGGCGGATGTTTCACGCCAGTTAGGACAAGGCGCGAAAGGATACTTAGCCAGCCATGCGGCAAGGGTCTTATTTGGCGTAATGTGACGGCGGCGGCCTTTCTTGGTAACAGTAGCAGGGAGGTCGATCCCATCGTCGGTGACATGTATCGCTTCTATGCGGGTGATTTCCTCCACACGAATTCCGGCGTAGAGTTGCATTGCGAACAAGGATACGGCTTGCGGGAAATGGGTTTCTGCGGTGCGTAGCAAGATTTCACACTCTGTGGGGGTGAGAATCGCGATTTCCTGCTCATCCCGGTTGGATTTAGGAGCCTCCACCCCGCCGAAAGTCTCGACCTGGCACCAGCCCTTCCTTGCTGAGTAGCGCCAGAATGCCTTAGCATTTCGAAACTCCGCCATTACGGCTGCGCCTGCTCTGCCTATGGGAGCAATGACGGCTTGCAACTCTTCCGCCGTGATAGAGGCAAGTAGGCGGTCACCCAGTGCTCTTTCCAACTTTGTGGCTGTGATCTTGTAGTTGTTGATAGTTCGTGGTCTTAGACCTTCACATGAAGCCAGCCAGACGGCGGCGGCTTCTGATAGAGTGCGTGATGCAGTTTCCCGCTCGCGCATGGCGGCGACGATTCGGGCGGCTTCCAGCAAGCCGATGCCGTAGGGCTTCAGGAGCGCGGCGGCAGCGGTTGCCTGCTCGGCAAGAGTAGGTGCGATGGCACGGGTTTGAACACCGAAGATTTCCACCTTCTTTTTCAGGTCGTCAGCGGCGGCTAGGGCGAGCTTTTGGGTGCGGTAGAATAGCTGCTGGCGCTTTCCTGTCTCGCTGATCTTAGCAGGGATATTGATGCGCCAGCCTGAATCGCTGTTTTTCGGAGTGAATCGGATAGGTTTAGCCATGGATTTTCAATGAGTTAATAAGTTAAGGGAGCTGGATCAATCGCTGTCCCGCACCATTTTTTATTTCGTCAGGAAACTTGGTGAAAACTTGCCTTATTCACCTAAAAAGTCAATCAAATGCGTATTTTATCTCTTTCTCTTATTTTTTGTTCTATATATACCAATGGTTTTTGGCTCTTGCGTCAGATTCGAAATCGGACGTGGGGTAATACTCACCGTGGGTTCAAATCCCACCTTCTCCGCCATCTTCTAGGAGAAATCCAGCCAGTCCATGCTGCGCAATGGATAGCGGCAATCTGACGGAAACCGCGACAGATTTTCCACACACAAATCCACACAAGTTGACGCGAACGCCGGGGTCTATGACCCGCAAACGCAAACGTCGCAGTTCAATCGTGGAAATCGGCACAGGGGTTGCCGTAGTCCGGATTTACACCATCAACCGCAAGGACGGTTACGAGCAGTTCACCCTCGCATGGAGAGAAGGAGGCCGACGGCGCACGCGCTGTATCTCATCCATGGACGAGGCCAAAATGATTGCTCAACAAATTACCGTCCGCCTCACGAATGGCAGCTCGGCCACCTGCGAAGCTACCCGCCGCGACATCGAGCTTCTCCAATACTGCGAGCGCACAGCCAGTGAATTTGGCGTGACCCTCGCTGCCGCGATTGAGGAATGGGCCAGTGCCAGGCGCACGGCGGGAGAAATCCCCCTCTCCGATGCCGTTCGTTTCTACGCCGCAAACCGCAACGATCTGTTTGCCACCCGCAGCAATGCCAAAGTCGCCGCTGAGTTCATCGAGTCGCTCAAACGAAAAGGCGTGAGCGACCTCTATGTCCGTCACGCAACGCTGAATCTAAAACGGTACAGCGATGCGCTCCCCGGCAACATCGCGGATGTGACGACAGCCGACATCAACCGTTTTCTCGACGGACTCAAAAAATTGGGTCCAGTGAGCAAGAATGGCATCCGTCGCAACCTCGTCACCATGTTTGGATTCGCCAAAAGACAAGGATACCTCCACCCGGACCGCAAGACTGCTGCGGAACAAAGCGATTCGTTCAAAGTGCAGGATAAGGAAATCTCGATTTTCACGCCAGAAGAAATGAAACGCCTGCTACTCGCAGCCCATCCACGCATCCTGCCCCTGATTGCCATCGGCGGATTCGCCGGCATCCGGTCAGCAGAAATCGCGAGACTGGACTGGAAAGACATCAAGTGGGATCGAGGGCACATCGAGATAGCAGGAAGCAAGGCAAAGACCGCAGCACGGCGACTGGTGCCGCTTTCCGAAAATCTAAAGGCATGGCTCGCCCCATGGCGTGAGGATACAGGGCCGATCCTCACCATCACAGACTACTCGGGTGCCTTGAGCGATACCGCCGTCAAAGCACAGATCCCCGGTGGATGGCGTCAGAATGCCCTCAGGCACTCATTCATCAGCTATCGGGTAGCCGAGACTGGAGACGTAGCGCGAACCTCTCTGGAGGCTGGCAACTCCCCGAAAATGATCTTTCGCCACTACCGGGAGATCGTCGATGCGGAGTCGGCAAAAGCCTGGTTCTCGATCACCCCTCCCACAGACTGGAAACCGAGCGAAGTACCGCGGACGGTCAAGGAGCGCATCAAGGCACTTGTCATGTCGACATGACAATCGGTGCGTTGACAATTCCAACCATGCGTCATCATGAAAGCCATCCTCACAACAAATCACACCACCATCAACAGCAGTCACCCCGTCGAGCAAGTT
>CANHQJ010000022.1 GCA_947462875.1 Verrucomicrobiia bacterium | reverse complement strand
GGTGGGGTTTGAACCCACGACCAACCCCGACGAGTCGGGGCTGCTCTAACCAGCCTAGGAAAATAATACGAAATCAGATAAAGTAGGGCCGGTGGGGTTTGAACCCACGACCAACCCCGACGAGTCGGGGCTGCTCTAACCAGCCTAGGAAAATAATACGAAATCAGATAAAGTAGGGCCGGTGGGGTTTGAACCCACGACCAAGGGATTATGAGTCCCCTGCTCTAACCGCTGAGCTACAGCCCCTTTTAAGGGATTTTTTACAATACGCTGACCTCATGCATACCGGCAATGCATCCCTAGTTTGACACTACACTCAAAAACGAGTGTCAACAAACGGAAGCAATGGGACATCGCGTGAGGCGGGCGGAATCTATGACTCACCCCGACCAGAGGCAAGAAAAATCGATGAGGCACTTGGGGGCGGCAGATTGAAACATCAGACCACGGTAGTACGAATCCTGTAGGTTGCACAAATCATCCTTGGGATCATATCGGCGAAGAATCGGGGTAGCTGTTTGCTTTTTTCTCTCGCCCTTCTCCCACTGTGAATCAAAAATTTGTCTTCCTCGCGCAACACGCAATTTGCCCTCCGTAGCCTGCTAAAGGATGGGTTACCTTCCGTCGACCGCATCCGGTCAAAAACCCTTCAGCTTACTTCCGATGCATGGCCATGGCCGCCGTATACTCGGACGATAAGTCAAATCCAATCTTAAGCGATGGATCAGGGCAGAAAAAGGGCACGAGAAATAAGAATTCGTTGGTTTTCTACTTTGATTCGCCCGACCACTCGTCAGCCAGGGCTTCCGCTTGCTGTAGCACGAGCGTAATCGCATCTTCTTGCCCTTCGGGGGGATATTTGTATTTTCGCAAAAGTTGCCGAATCAAGATCCGCATTTTCGCGCGGACGCTGTCGCGGAACTGCCAGTCCACCGTGGTGCTGTTGCGCAGTTTTTCGGTGAGTTCGCTTGCCAGTTTTTTCAAGGTGGCATCGCCCATGTTGAGCAACACTTCCGGTCGATCCGCCAAGGCATCGTAAAAGGCTTCTTCGTCGGGATTCAGGCCTAGTTCTTGATGACGTTTCATCGCCTCCTGCATCTCTTTGGCCATGGCGATCATTTCTGCGATCACTTGCGAGCTTTCAATCATGCGATTGTGATACTTGCGCAGCGCCTCTAGCAATCGGTCGCTGTATTTTTTCTCCTGCACCACGTTGGTGCGCGTCTGCGCTTTGATCTTGTCTTGAAGCAATCGCTCTAACAATTCAACCGCTAGGTTCTTGCGCTCCATACGGCGCACGTCTTCGAGAAACTCATCGGAGAGAAGACCGATGTTCGGCCGATCCAATCCTGCCATCTGGAAAATGTCCTGCACATCTTCCGCCTTCACTGCGTTATCGAGGATCTGCTTGAGTGCCGAGCTCTTCTGTTCTGCCGTCCGCTTCTTATCGGTCATGCCGTGCTTGCGCAGCACTCCTGCTATCGCGGAAAAGAATGCCAATTCCAAATGCAGCGCCTTCGCGCCATCCAGCGTGGAGCACAGCGAATACGCCACGTTGGCCGCTGCCATCGCATCGAGGAAACGCTTTTTGCCGTTGCGCTCGCCATCTTTTTCCAGGCCGAGAATGTGATTCGTCGCATCGGGTAACAGCTTTAGCGCGTTTGTTCTGAATTGGCTGTAGTCGAAGCCATGGAAAAGCCCCCGCAGCACGTCCACTTTTTCGAACAGTTTCGCCAATGCCGTTTCCGCTTTCAGTGTCAACTCGCCCTTGCCCTTTGCTTGGGTGTAGGTGGCCAACGCCTTTTTCAGTTCTGCCGCGATGCCGATGTAATCCACCACCAATCCGCCGTCCTTGCCCTTGAACACACGGTTCACCCGCGCAATCGCTTGCATCAGATTGTGCCCCACCATGGGCTTATCGACATACATCGTGTGACAGCATGGCGCATCGAATCCTGTGAGCCACATGTCCCGCACGATCACCAGTTTTAGCGGGTCTTTCGGATCTTTGAAACGACGCTCCAGCCGCCTCTTTTGGCCCTTGCTGAATACGTGATCCTGAATGCCCGGTTTGTCCGAGGCCGTGCCGGTCATCACGATCCGGATCGCTCCGTCTTCGTGGTTCCAGCCAATGTCCTTGCCGTCCTTTGTCAACTTCGTGCCGGCCCACTCGGGGCGGAGTTTGATGATCTCATCGAACAAGCTCACGCAAATGTCCCGACTCATCGCCACGAACATCGCCTTGCCTTCCAGCACGCTCGTCCGCGTCTCGTAGTGCTCGACCATATCCGCCGCCAGTTCTGCGACGCGCGGTTGCGCGCCGACGAGCTTGGCGAGCTGCGCCCACTTGCCCTTGGTGTTTTCGCGGGCGGCCACGTCTTCCTCGTCCTCGATCACTTCCTCCACGTCTTGGTTCAGGCGGTCGATTTCCTCGCGGTTGATGTCGAGCTTGGCGAGGCGGCTTTCGTAGTAGATCGGCACCGTTGCTTTGTCCTCCTTCGCGTCCTCGATGTCGTAAATGGAAACGTATCCGCCAAAGGTCGCCTGCGTGTTCGCATCATCCTTCTCGATGGGCGTACCCGTGAATCCGATGAACGACGCCTGCGGCAGCGCATCGCGCATGTGCTTCGCGAAGCCAAAGACATAGTTCCCCGTCTTCTTGTTCAGCTTCGCCTTCATGCCGTATTGCGAGCGGTGGGCTTCATCGGAAATGACCACGACGTTTGCCCGCTCGCACAGAGACGGATGCGCGATCTCCCCGTCTTCAAGGGAAAATTTTTGCACCGTGGTAAAAATGATGCCGCCTGCTTTTCGCGACGCCAGCATCTCGCGGAGCTGCTCTCGACTGTCCGCTTGCTCGGGCATCTGCTTGAGCAGATCCTTCGCACTGCAAAATTGTTGAAATAGCTGGCCATCCAGATCATTGCGATCCGTCACTACGACCAAGGTCGGGTTGTTCATCTCCGGTTGTTGCAGCAGTTTCCCCGCGTAGCAACACATGGAGATGCTCTTGCCGCTACCCTGCGTATGCCAGAAGACTCCTGCCTTTTTCGAGCCAGGCACCACTTCTTTGCCGTAGGCCGCTCGATCCTCCTTTGCCATGATGCCATGCGCCGTTGCCGAGGCGATCAAGGTCACACGCACCGCCTCCCGCACACCGTGGAACTGGTGATAGCCCGCGATCTTCTTGATCAGGCCATCCCCATCTTGTTCAAAAAGGATAAAATACCGCACGTAATCGAGAAATAAATCCGGACGGAAAAACCCTCTCACGATTTTCTCCAGCTCGAATTCCACCTGCGGCCTGTCGTGCTCATTCGCAATCGTCCGCCACGGCATGAACCATTCCTTGCTCGCCGTCAGCGATCCCACGCGTGCATTCATCCCGTCGCTCACCACCAGAGCTTCGTTGAACACCAGCAAATCGGAAATCTCCGCCTTGTAGGTCTGAAGTTGGTCGAATGCTTTCCACACATCCGCCTGTTGATCCGCCGGATTCTTCAGCTCGATGAGTCCCAGTGGCAGTCCATTCACAAAACACACCAAGTCCGGCCGACGCGGCTTCTTCGTCCCCGTAACCGTGAACTGGTTCACCACCAGAAAATCATTGCAGCTCGCCATCGTGAAATCCACGAGCTGCGCATAGTCCGCCTCTTTCACTCCCTGAGCGTTCGTGAATTCCACCAACACCCCGTCCATCAGATAGCGGTGGAACGCGCGGTTATTCTGCACCAGCGATGGATGCTCCGGCTTCGTCACCACATGCACCACCTCTTCGATCGCCGCTTCCGGCAGCTTCGGGTTCAAGCGCCGCACCGCCTCCGCGAGCCGTCCCTTCAAAACCACTGAACGAAAATCCACCCGCTCAGCTCCCACGCCTTCGGGCGCGATCACCGCGCCGTGCACGTAATGCCAGCCTGTGTCTTGGAACCACTGGATCGCGAGTTGTTCGAGTTGGTCTTCGGTGATCATTTTCCAATTCTATGAAATAGTATTAAGCCAGAACTTAAACTATCGATGGCTTTGTGACATCCTGTTTAGCAAATTCCGATGCCAAGAGGTAGATGAATTGCAGTGGCTGGCCACTTATAAATTCTTCTATCCGGGGACCCATTCGTCCCTGCGCAATTGCATCAAAATGATGTGGTCGATAGCGAGTGATAGAACCTAAATAGTATGTAATAGCGTAAATAGAAAGTAGCTGCGGAAGAATTTGAGGTTGCTCAGCGGCTGGAGCAAGGTAAAGGTAATATCTGCGGTAGGGTGGAACACTAGCTACCGTCGCCCAAAGAAAAGGTTTAATAGCAGCAACCAAGTTCGGCACCTCATCCGAAGGTCTCCCTGTGTAGTGATTCGCTAGAATTTGTTCGAAACGCAAAATTCTTCTCCCCCCTATGTTTACATCAGACTTAACTTCCCTGAAAGTCCCATATAGCCGCGCTTCGCTTAAAAATGTTGCTCTAGAAATTCCCAAGCGCGTCAAGTCATCGGCAAAAAGATCCAAAGTGATCCATATCTCATTCGATGCATAGTTGACGTTGAAACCAATATCGTGAACTGATATAAATCGCTCCCGCGAATTGGCTGCTTCAGCCCACAAGCGATGACCAGGCACGATCTGAGGTAGCAATACCGGCAAATCAAGATTAATATCAGCAACCAACCCCGAACCGGATATGGCTTTCAAAAACTCGTCAAATAGATTAAGGGCTCCGTTCCGCGTATTTGGAGACGTAAAGGCCTGTAGAAATGCATCATCCAGCTCGCGCCTTGAAGGACGGAGCCGCTCCGAAAATCCGTGCTGGGCTTGATCGAACGAAGATTGTTGCTGTACCGTGAGAGCATATGCCTTCATCAAGTTCATAAAGCAGTAATACAGCAGTAGTGGACGAGATGCCATCATGCCTGCTGTCGCAGAGGCGCTGTAAAAATCTTGCGACTGCTCAAGACACGATAATGCCTCAGGCAAGCTAGCCGCAGGACATCGACTCTTGATACTCGATCGAATTAAAATCCAAGGATCGAGCGCGAACACCGTCGACTGTAGACCAAAGCGTCGGGACGTCCGATAAAGTGGCCAAAACGAAAAACTAAGAGGACGTTTCCTCACTGTGATTCGCTCTCCTTCGCGGGGTGGTGCTAGTCTAGACATTATCTTGGTTCTTCGTTTCGCAGTGCGTATCAAAAAGAAAAATTACAAGTGTAGCAGCGGCTCCGACCGCGAGCTTCGCATGCCTGGTCCCAAGGCCAGCCGAGGTTCCATGCTTGCCGTGACCAGTTCCATAAAGCCCTCTTAGTTCTGCAAGTCCGTTGCCGATTGTCCCTAAGTTGCTGAGAAGTCGCTTGATGACATCAGAGCCGCGAGCTGAATCGGGAATTCCATCTGGAACGAGTCTCAACTCCCTTAGTGTTTCCTTCGTTAAAGTCGGAATATCAGCACTGGTCGAAACTGACTTGCCGCGTTCTGCAAGGATCGTTTTGCAACAGGTCTCGATTAGTTCCTTTGCCGTACCGATCGCGAGACTTGGATCGGATTCCACAGAGGATTCCATGCGTCGTATCTGATCGTGCATGTGCCTAGCATCAAAATGGGTCGCCGCATCCTTTATGTCTGAGACGAAAGGCACGCTTGCACCGACAACGATTCGCCCGCCTGTCCATTCGAAGCCGTCTTTTCGCAGGCACCACAATAACTTTTCAAGCTGAGCCTTTTGCTGCTGACGCCAATGCCCGTCAGACTGAGCTTCCGATTGCTCTACCCTTTGTAAGATCGTCTCAAATACTTGGAGAACCTTACGGATCTGAGCTATATCAGTCCAATCTACCGTATGGTAATACTGCTCAACTAGGGTCCGGCGTTGCCCAGAAACTGACGGTTGATAAGAGATGTCACAATCAATCCGTGCGGCATCAAATTCATCAGAGATTTCACGCAATACCCAATCCACCATATACTCACGGAAAACTTGGCGTGTTTTGAGGCTGATAAGTTCTTCTCTCATGCTTTAAGTTGTAAATCGGTCAGATTCAATTCTCCGCTCAGCAGCTTTGACAGCAGCGTGTCGCGCAGCATGGCGAGGGTTCGGGATTCTTCATCATTGTTCCGCATCTTGGCTACAAGCAGCTTCGCTAGGATGCCAAACGCATCGGTCAATTCGCGTGGAGGCACGACAGACTCTTGAATCACGAAGTCGGGCCAGTGACCTTTGTATTCTGAGAACGACAACCGACCTTCCGTAGCGTAGTAGGCCCAAAAGGTGTCAACACCAGAGCCGACGAACGGCAGGACATTCTGAATTGCAGAAAAGGAATACGTGATGAGCCGCATGTAACAGGTGTGGTTCGCGAAAACGGCCACAGGCTTGACGAGCGTTGCGGTCACTCCCGGTTCGTTGTTGTGGAATCCAATTACGCCAGATTTTCCTTGGTCGAGAACTGGGACTTTCCCTACTGGAAATACCGTTTTCTGGTCATACTTCTGGCCGACAGAAAGGCGCTCGACGAAATCACCAACTTTCATCACACGCCATCCCTTCGGAATTTCACCCAACTCCGACTCCTCAAACGAATCAGGAAACAATGTATCTTCCGGGCGGGAGTCGCCGCGTTCGGCATTGCGGCGGACGGGGTCGAAATCCACGAACCAGCTTTGGAAGAGCGCGCGGGCCATCGCCTCCAGGGTGGCGTTCATGCGGCGGTTGAGTTCGATCTTGTCGTCCAGCGTGCCGAGAATGTGGGAGATGCGTTTTTGTTCGGCTAGTGGGGGAAGGGCAAATGGAACAGCGCTCATGATTGAGGTGTTCAAATTCGGCATCGTTGCTCCGACCGCGTGACGAACAATCCATTCCTTGATGTCTGGGTGCCCTAGCCAGTATGACGCATACAATGGATCCACGACACCGTTACCAAGACGCACCTTCAAACAGCCCGTGCCGCAAAGCCATCCAACTTCTCGTCTACGGACTAAGGCCCTCTTTTCTACATCGCCTCGCCGACTGTAGATTATATCACCCTCTTTGAGACGATGCTGACTGAGGCGATGGGCGTCGGCTTCGGTAATGCGGGCTATCCCCTCTTCGATAATGCGATTATCTCCAATGTTGGTAGGCATTACCGAGGGCACCCCTTCCGTGACATAGTCCGATGAATGAAGCTGACTCCCGAAGGGGCCAGTTCGAATTTCACCGCCTCCGCGACGGCAGATTTCGCCAAGTGTTGTCATTTCCCACTCCCTACTCATGCCCCACCTCCCTCCTCTTTCTTCAAAAACATCACACACTCTCCCATCACATCCCGCGCGAGGGTTTGGCCGGAGCTGCTGACACCGTTGGAAGAATTTGCGGAAATTTTTTCGTTAGACTTCATGCGGAAATTCGCTCACTTCTTTTTTGAAGGCTTCAGTGACTTGGATGCGATACTCTTGGTGGACTTCTTGACGGGCGGATCGGGTTGGGCCGCTTTTGCTTTCTTACTTTCGATCTCTTTCACCACATCCTCCATCATCACGGTGGGGAGCAGCAGCGGACGATTCGGGAAGGAACCCGTGATGCCCGCGAATTGACCGCGCAAGATGCCATACAGAATCGTGCAGCCATTGACGCGGATGAGGTATTCGCGTTTCGGCTCGGTGGAGTCCTCAGGAAAACGGAAGAACCCGGAAATTTCACAGTCCATCTGGTAGCCCATGGGATCAGGGGACTGAGGAACGGAGCTCAGCCGCAAGGTAAGCCGGTAGCGCAAGGGATCATCCTTGTGACGGAAAACGGAGTAATCAAACGCCAGATTCAAATCCAGCTCGTTGACCTCCGCAGACGGCTCCACCCAGGCGACATTCACGCGGGTGAGATAGAATTCTTCAAGATGACAAACGGGTTGGCTCATAGCGGTGCTTGTTCAGGTCGATGACGTTGGTAGGTTGGAAGCACTGGGGCGTCCAATCGTGGTTACGGATTTGGCGCGGGATGTGAAAATCCTCGATCACAGCCGTTTGAGTTTGCGGAGTGAATTCGCTACCTACGGTGGACTGCTCCTTTTCCGATAGCATGCGCACCTGAAGTGTCACCCCCAGCGCGGTGGCAAGCTCTGCCAGGGTATCGATGGTGAAATTCGCCCGGCGGTGTTCATCGAGAATTTTGCCGACGTATTGGCGCGATTTGCCAATTTTGGCGGCGAGGGTGTTGCGATTGAGCTTGGCAGCCTCCATGGCACGGAGGATGTCTTCCACGATGAGGCCTTTGGCGACATCGGCGACGAAAGCGGGATCTTTGTTGAGGTCCGCTGCGGCTTTCTCCAAACGGGCGAGATCCGCGGGCGTAGCTTGTGCGGTGCTGGCGAAAAGCGCGGCAAGTTCGTCCGGCAAGGATGTAGGGGCGCTGGGCATGTCAGCTTTGTTTTTCATAGATTTGTTTGAGTTTGTGGCATTGTTCGAAGGCTTGGTCCTGCTCGCGTTGGCTGTCCTTGGCTTTCCAATACGTATTGGTGCAGATGACCGCCGCTTGGGTTTTCTCACTGTAGAAGAACATGAGACGGGCGCTGCCTGTGTGGGCACGGATTTCATAAATTTGATCGTGTTTCGGGTTCTTGCTTTTTTTAACATGTTTTTCATCACGAATTCTGTCCACCTGCCCGATTCTCTGGATGACTTTCATGATTTTTTTGTAATCGCCGGGTGAATCTTTCTCCCACTCTGCCAGAGGGCCAAGCACGAGATCGCGACCCTCGACCCGCAGGACCCGAACCACCCAGCAGGTCTGGTGCTGATTCGTGACGCCGGGAATTTCTGCGAGGGAAACATTCATGTCAACCTAAAAGTTTACATTTTCACCTCGGGATGAGCACTCAGGGCAAAGCCGAGCTGGCTGAGATTCTCACGAATGGCCTGTTCCAGCCTTGCGGATTCGGCAAACTGCACGGCCAGATCGGCGGAGAGGCGGGACATTTTTTCCTCAAATGGTTCGCCATCATCCTCGATGTCCTCCGCGCCGACGTAGCGGCCGGGGGTCAACACATGGCCGTGGGAAGCGATATCGGCAGTCGTCGCGGATTTGCAAAAGCCGGGAATATCTTCGTATGACGAACCGGGGTCTGCGGGCAACGTGCCGCCTTCTGCTGCTGTTTCGCCCCGCCATGCAAGGTCATCAATTCTCCACTCGCGGAAGGTACCGGCGATTTTTTCGACATCCTCGTCGCTAAAATCCCGCAGCACGCGATCCTTCATGAAGCCAAGCTTGCGGGCATCGATGAAGAGCGTCTCCCCGCGTCGATCACGCAGAGGCGTGGCACCAGGGCGGGAGCGTGCTTGCTTGTTCTTTGTCAGGAACCAGATGCAAGCAGGAATCTGAGTATTGGTGAAGAGCTGACCGGGCAGAGCGACCATGCACTCGACGAGGTCCGCCTCGATCAAGGCGCGGCGGATGTCGCCCTCGCCGCTGGAATTCGAGCTCATCGAGCCATTGGCGAGCAGCAGCGCCATCGAACCATTCGGCGAGAGGTGGTGGAGCATGTGCTGGACCCAGGCGAAATTGGCATTTCCCTGCGGCGGTGTGCCGTATTTCCAGCGGGCGTCGCCCTCTAGCTTGCCGTCCCACCATTCCTTGATGTTGAAGGGCGGATTCGCCATGACATAGTCCGCGCGGAGATCGGGGTGTTGGTCGCGAGTAAAAGTGTCCGCCGGTTCCTTGCCGAAGTCGAAGTCGATGCCGCGGATGGCCATGTTCATCGCCGCCAAGCGCCAGGTAGTGGGATTGCTCTCCTGCCCGAAGACCATGATGTCGCCGATGCTGCCGCCGTGCTCTTCGATAAAGCGCTCCGACTGCACAAAGAAGCCACCAGAGCCCATCGCTGGGTCATAAACGCGGCCCTGATAGGGCTCGATCATTTCCACAATGAGACTGACAATGGACTTGGGCGTGAAGTATTGGCCGCCCTTTTTCCCCTCCGCTAAGGCGAACTGGCCGAGGAAATATTCATACACGTGACCGAGAATGTCCTTCGCGTGTAGGTCCGCGTGCTGGAACGGGATGGTGGCGATGAGGTCGATGAGCCCCGCGAGGTTCGATGGATCGATCTGGAGCTGGGTGTAGTTTTTATTGAGGACGTTCTTGAGTTTCGGGTTCTCCTTTTCCACGGCCTCCAAGGCGTCGTCGATGAGTTTGCCCGTGGAGGTGATTTTGTATTTCGAGATCTTGCCGTTTTTCACGGTGATCTCGGTGCCAGCGGGGAGCTTGGCGGAATCCTGCAAAGTTTTCCAACGCGCCAGCGCAGGAACCCAGAAGACATTTTTCTCGATGTAATAATCGCGTTCCTCCAGCTCCGCGCGGATGGCGTCCTCATATTCGGCGGCATTTGTGTAATCCTTCGGATCAAGGAAAAAATCGTTTTTAGGATCCTTCAGCATCGCCTCGATCTCAAACTGGCGCAGGACAAAAGAGTCAGAAACGTATTTCAGGAAAATCAAGCCAAGCACCGCATGCTTGTACACAGCGGCGTCGAGATTCGAGCGCAACCGGTCAGCAGCCGTCCAAAGCTTTTTATCGAGTTCGCGGAGGAAGTTTTGGGAATCCGAGTGCGGCATGTGCGGGTAAATGATTTAACAGTTGCGGTGTTGTGGGAGAAAAAGGACATCGGCGCGAAGGTCGGCGTTGGTGGCGAGGTAGACGATCATTCAGATGTATTGAGAAGTAACGTGTGAGCAGTGATCAGGATGGAGGAAAAGAAGGTAACAACAGGGAATACACTGCTACTTTTACGATTCCCCCGCGTGCCGTCAAGAAGATTGGTTAGGGTGAGACGGAAAGTTTTTCTTTTCCTGCGTTTTTCACGAGGGATCTGTGAAAAAAGGCAAACGGGTCCCCTTCTCGGGCGGAGTGCCTTTCCGCGATGCTGTGATTCAGGATCGCTGGGGGCTGTAGGAACTTCATACAGCCGTGGTCTTCGTCATCTTGCGAAGATAGTTTTACATGGAGCCGGTTGTCGGACTCGAACCGACGACCTGATCATTACAAATGAACTGCTCTACCAACTGAGCTAAACCGGCTTTTTGCAACCCGCGTGCGGGGGCGACGTTGTATCGTCCGCACTCCCGCGTCGCAAGCTTTTTTTCAGAAATCTCACACTCACACACCTCGTGGGGCGCGGCCTTTTTCCACACGGCGGCGCTCGTTCGGATCGAGGATGCGCTTGCGCAGGCGGATGTTTTGCGGAGTGGCTTCCACCAGTTCATCGGAGTCGATGTATTCGATCGCACGCTCTAACGAAAAACGCAGGGGCGGCGAAAGTTTCGAGGTTTTATCTTTGCCCGAGGAACGCATGTTGTCGAGGTGTTTCTCTTTGACAGGGTTCACGGGAAGGTCGCCGACGCGGGGGTTTTCACCGACCAGCATGCCGGTGTAAATCGCATCGCCGGGGCCGACGAACAAGGTGCCGCGGTCTTCCAGCGCGGTGAGCGAGTAGTTCGTGGCGACGCCGTTGTCCATCGATACCAAGGTGCCGGTGGTGCGGTTGACGATCTCGCCGGCGTGGGGCGCGTATTCCTTGAAAAGGTGGGACATGATGCCGTGACCGGAGGTCAGGTTGACGATCTCGGTTTCGAGGCCGATGATGCCACGGGTCGGGATGACCGCCTGGATGAGCGTGCGTCCGCTGGCTTCGGTGTCCATGTTTTCCATGATGCCTTTGCGGTTGACCAAGGCCTTGAGGATGCCCTGGGTGTAGTCGCCGGGAGCCTCGATGTAGAGAGTCTCGAAAGGCTCTAACAAGGTGCCGTGATCATCGCGACGGAAAATCACCATCGGACGCGAAACGCAGACTTCAAAGCCCTCGCGACGCATGGTTTCCACGATGACAGCGATCTGCATCGCGCCACGGGCGGAAACGAGGAAGACGCCCGAGGTATCGGTGTCCTCGACCTGGATGGAGATGTTGGTTTTCAGCTCGCGCATCAGACGATCGCGGATGGCACGCGAGGTGACGTGCTTGCCTTCGCGACCAGCGAGCGGGCCGTCGTTGATGGAGAACTGCATCTGCACGGTCGGTGGATCGATTTCCACGAAAGGCAGTGGCTCGGCATCGGGTGTGCCGGAGAGGGTTTCGCCGATGTCGATGTTTTCGATGCCCGCGGCGATGCCGACGATGCCGCCTGCGCCGCAACCTTCGGAGTCCTGCGTGGCGAGGCCGGAGTAGGTGAACGTTTTCATCACCTTGGAAGCGACCTTGCTGCCGTCCTTGCGGATGAGCCAGATGTTGTCGCCTTTTTTCACCGAACCGCCGAGCACTTTGCCCACGCCAACACGACCGACATAGTCATCCCACTCGATGTTGGAAACAAGCATGGAAAAGGGAGCCTCGGGATCGGCCTTTGGCTCGGGGATATATTCGATGATTTTATCGAGCAGCGGTGCGCAATCGACGCGCTCGTCATCGGGATGAAGCATGAAGTAGCCATCGCGGGCGGAACCGTAGAGGAAAGGAGCGTTGAACTGCTCTTCCGTGGCATCGAGGTCGAGGAAAAGCTCCAGCACCATGTCGCGCACCTTGAGAGGCGTGGCGAGCGGGCGGTCGACTTTGTTGACCACTACGATGGGCGTCAGGCCTTCTTGCAGGGCCTTGCGCAGCACGAAGCGGGTTTGCGCTTGCGGGCCACCGGAGGCGTCAACAACGAGGAGAACGCCGTCCACCATTTTCATCACACGCTCCACTTCCGCACCGAAGTCGGCGTGGCCCGGGGTATCGACGATGTTCACGGTGTAGCCCTTCCACAGAACGGCGGTGTTTTTCGCCTTGATGGTAATGCCCTTTTCTTTTTCCAGGTCCATCGAGTCCATGGCGCGCTCGGTCACGGCCTGGTTTTCGCGATAGGTGCCGCCGGCTTGGAGAAGTTGGTCAACGAGAGTGGTTTTGCCGTGGTCAACGTGAGCGATGATGGCAAGGTTGCGGATATTGATGGACATAAGCAATGGGAGTCAGAAACGAAGCGTCGGTGCGTCGGCGCGGTGCAATGCACTGATTTTCCCTCCATGGCAAGGAAAAGTGTGAGTTTTTTCCATTCTGTCACAGACAGCGCGGTGGGAACGGGAGACTTTTGTCAAAACGGCTCGCTCCCTGCATGGCAGCGACTTTGTCATATTATGCCATTCGCGTGAAAGAGGACCGATCTCACTCCGTATAGGTCATCCAATCATGATTCGTTTCCTAACTCGATCCGCCACAGCCCTGTTATTGTTTCTCAGCCTCCCTGCCAACGCGGGCGGCTTGTCATGGATATGGAGCAGCAAATCTCCGGGCGCTCAGGAGAAAGTATCGTTCCGCCGGGATTTTGAAGTGCCCGACCAGGTGGTATCCGCCACCATTTCCTCATCCGCGGACAACTGGCATCGCGTCTGGATCAATGGCCATTTGCTCGGTGAGAGCCGCGCTTGGGAAAAAGTCGCGGAGTATGATGTCAAAAAGCACCTCAAGCTCGGCGGGCGCAATGTGATCGCCGTGGAGGCGGGCAACGAAGGCGGCAGCGCCGGCATGGCCCTGCTGCTGCAAATGGAAATGCCGAACAAGCGCGTGATCCGCATCAACTCGGATGAGACCTGGAGTTTCTCGACATCGGCTGCGAAAGGTTGGGAAGCGATCGACTTCAACAGCAAATCATGGGGACGCGCCGTGGTGCTGGAGAAAATGGGCGGCGGTCCGTGGGGCGACCTGATTGTCGATACCAAAGCGGGCCCCGCTCCGGCGGAGGACATGACCAGCAAGTTCAAGGTCGCTCCCGGGTTCCGTCTGGAAAAACTCTACGATGTCCCCGCTCCACAGGGCAGCTGGGTCGGTATCACGCTGGCTGATCACGGCAATTTCATTTGTTCCGATCAATACGGCAAGCTGTTCTACGTGCGCGCACCGGAAGTGGGCAAGCCCGATCAAGGCACCCAGGTCAAGCCGCTGGATGCGGAAATCGGTGGAGCGCATGGCCTGCTGTGGCACCAAGGCGCGCTTTATGTGACCGTCAATGAGTCGGTGGGCGGCGCCGCCGGTGTCTATCGCCTCAGCGACGAGAACAAGGATGGCGTGTTTGAAAAGCCGGTCCTGCTCAAGGAAATGAAAGGCCGCGGCGAGCACGGCCCGCACTCGCTGGTCCCCTCGCCCGATGGCAAATGGATTTATTTCGTAGCCGGCAATCACACGGATCTCGCGCCGATGGATGCCAGCATGCCGGCCACCACCTGGCAGGAGGACCAATTGCTCCCGCGCCAGGCCGATCCCGGCGGACATGCCCGTGACCGCATGGCTCCCGGCGGCTGGATCTCCCGCTTCACGCCCGACGGCAAACACTGGGAACTGGTGAGCATGGGCTATCGCAATACCTACGACATCGGCTTCAATCTGGAGGGCGAACTGTTCGCCTACGATGCCGACATGGAATGGGACCTCGGCACGCCGTGGTATCGCCCCACTCGCATCAACCACGCGATTCCCGGCAGCGAATTCGGCTGGCGCAATGGCTCGGGCAAATGGCCGGCCTATTATGAAGACAGTCTCGGCACGGTGGTCGATATCGGCCCCGGCTGCCCCACCGGTGTCGTTTCCGGAAAAGGTGCCAAATTTCCCGAAAAATACCAGCGCGCGATCTATGCGCTCGATTGGACCTTTGCCACGCTCTACGCGATTCATCTGCAAGCGGATGGCGCCGGTTACAAAGGCACCACCGAGGAGCTCGTGGCGGGCGAAGGCCTGCCGCTCACCGATGCCGTCATCGGCGCGGATGGCCACATGTATTTCACCACCGGTGGTCGCCGCACCAAGTCCGCCTTCTGGCGCGTGAGCTATGTTGGTACGGAATCCACCGCTCCGGTAGCACCTCTCGCGGTCAGCAAGGAGGCGCAAATCCGCCGCGCCATGGGCGAAGTCACTCTCAGTGGCGAAGCCTCCAAGCTGGAGGAAATCTGGCAACAACTCGGCTCCGAGGACAGAACCATGCGCTATGCCGCACGCGTCGCATTGGAAAAAATCCCCGCCGCCCAGTGGGCCGGCCGCCTGGCCGCGGAGTCACAGCCATGGCGAGTGCTCCACGGCAGCATGGCTCTCGCCCGCCTCAACGCCAAGGACCAACGCGCCACCGGACTTACCGCGCTCGACAAACTCGACTGGGCCAAGCTCTCGATCCAGCAGCAACTGACTTGGCTCCGTGTCGCCGGTCTCTGGGCCATGCGCACCGGAGAATTCAGCGCCGACGAACGCGCCAAAGTTCTCACCAAGATCGACGCGAAATTCCCCGCGAAAGACGAGGATGTGAATCGCGAGCTCTGCCGTTTGCTCAGCTACCTGCAGGCCCCCGGCATCGTAGCCCGCACGCTCGATCTGATGGACCAGGCCGGCCCCTCCCCCATCCCCGATTGGGCGGAGCTCGCCACGCGCAACGAGCGCTACGGCAGCAGTGTGAAAAAACTGTTAGCCAAGTTCCCTCCGCTGCAAAACACCTTCTACGCCTATTGCCTGCGCCAGGTGAAAGGCCCTTGGCAGAACGGCGAACGCGAGCGCTATTTCTCCTGGCTCGGGGAAGCAGCCAAACGCAGCGGCGGCAATTCCTACATCGGCTATCTCAATGCCACCCGCAATGATGCCCTCGCCAATGCGACCGAGGAGGAACGCCAACGTTTCGGCAAGGACAAGCAATTGAAAAATGCCGACATGTTTGCCAACCTCCCCGAAATCAAAGGCCCGGGCCGAAACTGGACCATCGCCGATGTGGAAAAAATCGCCGCCTCCGGACTCACGGGCCGCAACATCGAAAACGGCAAAAAAATGTATCAAGCCTGTCTCTGCGCCGCTTGCCACGTGGTGGGCAATGAAGGGGGCGTCGCCGGCCCGCAGCTCAACGCCCTGGGCGGTCGTTTCTCCGTGCGCGACATCGCCGAGGCCATCATCGATCCCAGCAAAGTAGTCTCCGATCAGTATGCTGTTTCCGCCATTGAGAAAAACGATGGCACCACTGTGATCGCCAAAATCCTCGATGAAAAAGACGGCAAGCTCATCATCGCCGCCAATCCTTTCGATATGCAGCAGCAAACGCAGATCGCCAAAGCCGACGTGAAGGCCACCAAACCCTCCACCATTTCCCCGATGCCGCCCGCGCTGATCAATCGACTAAGCGAAGACGAACTCAAGGACCTGCTGGCGTTTTTGTTAGGCAAATGATTGTCACGCGCCCGCGCCGCGAAAAAGCGCGCACATTCCGCGCTTTCCGTCGCGGGCGTTTGCCGTCATAGTCGCGCCGTGCCCACGCTGCGTCGCATCATCCAACACACCCTGCGCTTTCCGCTGGCGAGTCTGCTATCGCTGATTCTCGCCGTGCTTTGCACCTCGCTGGTGCTGGTGCTGCCGGCGGTGACCATGCGTTTCATCGATGTGATCATTCCGCAGAAACGGCATGATCTGATCCTGCCCACCGCCGCGCTCGGCATCGCGGCCATCGCGGGGCGGCAGTTTCTTTTCACGCTGCGCACCTACGCGAACAATCTGTTGGAAACGCGCATCACGCATCTGATCCGCGTGGAGCTTTATGATAAATTGCAGCGACTCCCGGTGAAGTGGTTTGATACGAAATCCTCCGGTGAAATCATGTCGCGCGTGGCCGATGACGTGCCCACCATGGACCGCGTGATCATCGAGGGCATCGATCAGGCACTCGCCGCCGCGCTGCAATTTCTGATTGTCCTGGCGTATTTGTTTTTTCACTCCTGGCAACTCACGCTGGTGACGCTCATCCCCTTGCCGCTGATCGGCATTCTCACCACCTGGTGGTCACGCCGGTCGGAGGCGAAGTGGAGGGCTTCCTCGGAGGCGTCCTCGGCGCTCAATGCCCTCCTGCACGACAACCTCGCCGGCATCCGTCAAATCAAAGCCTACACAGTGGAACCGGAAGCTTTGCAGCAGTTCGATGACGCCTCGCGCAAGGTCGGCAAGGCCCACCAGGACGTGATGAAAGGCCAGGCCATCGTCTGGCCCAGCGTCTCTCTGATTGCGGAATCCGGTATCATTCTGATGGTGGCTTTCGGTGCCTGGTGGACCATTGAGGGCAAACTCACAGCGGGTGTGGTCATGTCCTTTCTCGTCGCCTGGGGATTTCTCTTCGACCCGATTTCCCGCATCAATGCCCTAGCCCAGACCTTCACGCGCGGCGTGGTGGCGGCGAAACGCGTGTTTGCCATCATCGATACCCCCGATGAAAGCAATCTCACCGCCGGCCTGCGCCCCACGACATTTCGCGGAGCCGTGCGTTTCGAAAACGTGAGTTTTTCCTACAGCGATGACAGCCCCGCCGTGACCGGCCTACAGCTTGCCGCTGCTCCGGGACAGACCATCGCGCTGGTCGGCCCCACCGGTGCGGGAAAATCCACCGTGCTCAACCTGCTCACCCGCTTCTACGACCCGAGCGGCGGCACGATCTGGATCGACGATACCCCCATCACCGAGCTTTCGAAAGAATGGCTGCGCGATCACACCGGCTTCGTCACCCAGGAAAATTTCCTGTTCAATACCAGTTTGCGCGAGAACCTGCAACTGGCCCTGCCCCACGCCAGCGATGAGGAAATCTGGCAGGCTCTCACCGCCGCGAATGCCGCCGATTTCGTGCGCGCCTTGCCCGAGGGCCTCGACACCATCGCCGGCGAGCGCGGCGTCCGTTTTTCCGGCGGGGAAAAGCAGCGCCTCTCCATCGCCCGCGCCCTGCTGAAAAACCCGCCCCTGCTCCTGCTCGATGAAGCCACCTCCGCGCTCGACAACCAAACCGAACGGTTGGTTCAACAAGCGCTCGATACCCTGCGCAGCGATCGCACCTGTTTCGTCATCGCCCACCGCCTCTCCACCGTGCAAAAAGCCGACCGCATCTACGTCCTCAAAGACGGAAAAATCGCAGAACACGGCACCCACGAAGAACTCCTCGCCCGCCACGGCCACTACGCCGAACTGGCAGCGGGATCGCTGCAATAAGTCGAAATGATCGGCATCTGTGGAATTTTTTCATCAAAAAACACGCTTTTTGCTTGCCAAACACGGTCAGTCCCCTACTTTCGCCGCCCCTTCCCGTGCTGCGAGACAACCAGGAAAGATCGAAGGGACCCAAGCGGCGGATCTTTCAAAAGCGCCCTTTCTGCTTTAAGAAGGGACAACCTCAACCTCTATGATTAACGAACTCATCTCAGAAATGGTGGACGCAGGCGTTCACTACGGTCACCAAACGAAAAAGTGGAATCCCAAAATGAAGCCTTATCTCCTCAAGGATAAGAGCGGGATCTACATCATCAACCTCGACAAAACCGTCAAGTGCCTCGACAAAGCCGCGGATTTCCTCGCCGGTCTTGCCAGCAAGAACAAAAAGATTCTCTTCGTCGGTTGCAAGCGCCAGGCTCAGGAAGCCGTGCGTGAGGCGGCGGAAGCCACCAACCAGAACTACGTCAATCACCGCTGGCTCGGTGGTATGCTCACCAACATGGCCACCGTTCGCAAGAGCGTGGAGCGTCTGAAGTATCTCGAAAACATCGAGAAACAACCGGAGTTCAAAGCCATGTCCAAAAAAGAACTCGCCGCCCTCGGCCGCGAGCGCGAAAAACTCCTGCGCAACCTGCGCGGTATCCGCAATCTGGAAAAAGCTCCCGATGCCATCGTCATCGTCGATTCCGCCCGTGAATCGATCGCCGTCGCCGAGGCTCGCCGCTTGAAAATCCCGATCGTGGCCCTCGTCGACACCAACGCCGATCCATCGAAAGTGGAATACCCGATTCCCGGCAACGACGACGCCATCCGCTCCATCCGCATCATCCTGCAAAACCTGGTGGATGCGATCGTGGTAGCCTCCAAGGCCTGATCCCCACTTCATCCGGGCGGCCTGAGCATCTCAGCGCCGCCCTTTTTTTTCCCACTCCACAAACACACTCACTCATATGATTACTGCTGCTACTGTTAAAGAACTCCGCGACAAAACCAACGCGGGCATGATGGATTGCAAACGCGCCCTCGAAGAAACCAATGGCGATCTCGATGCCGCCATCACCCTGCTGCGCGAAAAAGGCATTGCCAAGGCCGCGAAAAAAGCCGACCGCGAAGCCAACGAAGGCACCATCACCGCACGCATCTCCGCCGATGGCAAATCGGGCATCCTGCTCGAAGTCAACTGCGAGACGGACTTCGTTTCGAAAAACGACAACTTCCAAGGCTTCGTCGCCGGCATCGCCGATGCCCTGATCGCCTCCTCCGCTGACGACCTCGCTGCCGCCAATGCGGTGACCAGCAACGGTCTGACGATCGAGGACACCATCAAGGCAAAAATCACCGAGATCGGCGAAAACCTGCTGTTCCGCAAATACGTGCGCTACGAAGCCCAGGGCGAAGGCGCCATCGCCTCCTACATCCACATGGGTGGCAAGGTCGGCGTGCTCGTCGAGATCGGCTGCACCACTGCCGCCACCACCAGCACCGAGGGCTTCCGCGATCTGATCAAGGACATCACCCTCCACATCGCCGCCCTCAGCCCACGTGGCCTCGCTCGTGAGGACATTTCCGAGGACGTCATCGCTGCCGAAAAATCCATCTTCCGCGCCCAGTTGCTCGAAGAAGGCAAACCGGAAGCGATGCTGGAAAACATCATCGTCGGCAAAATGAAGCGCTTCTTCGCCGAAAACTGCCTCCTGGAGCAAGGTTTCGTCAAAGACCCCAGCGTCACCGTGAAGTCCCTGCTCGAAGCCAAAGGCAAAGAGCTCAGCGACACCCTGACCCTGCGCCGCTACGTGCGTTTCGGCCTCGGCGAATAAACCTCCGCCACAACACTTCCCAACGCCCACCGCACAACGGTGGGCGTTTTTTTGTGCGCATCGGCGGCCGGAAAACAACCTACGACGCCCCTCAGGATCCGTAGCAAAAAGCCCGACATCTGCCCGTCTCTGTTCCTTCTCCTGAAGCGACGCCGCGATCGTAAGAGGCTCACATCAGGCACCACCTTCTTCGGAAAGCGAGTCTTTCCCGTGGTCCTCGGTTGCTTCGCGGGCTTGATGACTCTTCCGGAACCGTGGCGTCGAGGAATCCATTGAACTGAGTGACATACGGAGGTCGATTCCACGATGATGGGCCAGCAGGGGCTGGCTTCATCTTCGCCGGGATTTCGCTTTTGGTAGGAACATCAAGTTTTTGCCTGGGTCATCGCTAATCGGATTCTCAAATCTGACGAAGTCTCAGAACACCAGAATCCAGCAAACCGGACAAGGCGGTGGTAGACAACCCGCGACCCGCTCCGAGCCGGAATGACCGTCATGACCACAACCTTCAATCCCGGTGCGAAGTAAAGCTCCGGGAATCGGCAACTACCGGGAATGTGCCCCGTTGCCTTCCGGAAATTACTCCGCCGCCGCCACAATTCCACGTCGGCGAAAAAGCAACCTGGTTGCGATATTCACCGGATGTTAGAATCGCACGCATGACATCCGGAGTAATCCACACGGCATCATCATTGTACGCCCCATCACTACAGTTTCGCGCATCGCACGCCTCTCTTGGGCCAAGGAATTCCGAATTCAGGACCCCAACACAAGTAAGATCATCAGACTGATAAGGTAGGACATCGACTGTTAAAGAGAGTTTGAAAATCCTTGTAATTCCAACGTTTTTTCTTTTCTAACAAAAAAAGAACCCCGCCTTGGACAACCAAGAGTCTCCCCCCAGACACTCTCGATCAACTCCCAAGACGGGGAACGCGGAGAGATTTAGAAAAAATTGACAAAGAATCAACCAAAATATCAATTTTTCTCATCACCGCAGCAAATCGACGTCGGAAGAGGATACTTTCACGATTTCCATCGAGTTGCGATGAATCCACACGCTCTGCACCAGACCGAGCATGAACATGCACATCACGGCAAAGGTTCCGGAGTAGCTGATCAGGGGCAACGGAATGCCCGTGATCGGCATGATCAACACACACATGCCGATGTTCTCGAAGATGTGCGCGAAAAAGAAAGCCACCACGCAGGCCACCACCAATCGCCCGGTCAGATCCCTGCTGTAAAACGACACATACAGACAAAGAATCAACAGCGCCGCGAAAGCCGTGATCAGAAACAAACTGCCGCGGAAGCCGAACTCCTCCGCGACCACCGCAAAAATGAAATCGTTGTGTGCCGTTTTCCACGGAATGTAGCGCTTACCGTGCAGCGAGCCACGCTCCGCCGGTGCGTTCCAGCCATTTCCTATCATGCCCGCCTTGCCCACCGCCATCGAGACATAATACGCCGCATACGCCGGCCCGGCGATGTCCACAGGCTTGTCCTGCAACATGTCCAGATACAACTGGATCCGCTCAGGACCCCGCTTGGAAACCTTGGGCAGTACCACCATGTATATCATCGGAATGCACCCAAAGGCCACGATCGCCATCAAACTCAGATAGCGAAACGGCACCCCGCCTATGAGCAACGCCACCAGGGCCACAGGCAGCCATACCAGGGCGGAGCCCATGTCGCCCATGCTCATCACCATCAAGAACGGCACCCCCGAGAGCGCGCCGATGAGGCCGATGCGCACGATGGGCAATCCGAAGATCCGGTGCAGCCGCGGCAGATCCTGCAACAACCACGCGATCATGAGCACCCCCGAAGTCACCCCCAATTGCGCCGGTTGGAAAATGATGGGACCGAGCCGCAACTGGTGCACCTCGTCATCACTGCCCATCACACGCGCCATGAAAAACAAACTTACCGCATAAATCGGCAGCGCCAGCCAGCGAATCCACCGGTAATCGATCAGAGCCGTCGCAAAATACACCACCGAGCCATAGACGATCCAGCGCTTCTGCAAGTCCGCGTAATACGCCCCCGGCGTGCCGAACTCCTCCAGCAGCTTCGCGCTCACGGGCAGATGGCGCGCGGCACTCTCGATCGCGTAGATGCCGAAAATCAGCAGCGCGTACATGAGCAACACCAGCACCCAATTCATTCCTAGGATTTTGCGTAAAATGGGCGACATGGAAAAACGACAAGGCGCACCATGCCCGAACATCCCCACCGTGGCAAGTCACTGTTTTCCTATTGCCAAAAAAAACGCATTTCTTTGCAGTTTCCTTCTTGACAATCCCCTCTTTTTCCCCAAGCATCCGCCCCCCAACCGAAATTTTCAACCAAACTATAACCAATCTAGCAGCATGCGCGGAGTGACTATGAAAAAAGGAGAGCCAGTCGATCGGGCCCTCAAACGTCTCAAAACCAAACTCGATGCCGAAGGCATTCTCGAGGAAATCCGTCGTCGCCGCGCTTTTGAAACTCCCAGCGATCGCTTCAAACGCAAGCTCCGCACCGCTTCAAAGCGCAACAAACTGCGCTGGCGCTTCTCGACGGACAAGCCGACCCTGATCCTCGACGAGGCAGTGGATTGAAATCCGGTCTCCTGAAAAAAAAGGCACCCGCTGTGGTGCCTTTTTTTGTGTCCTGACGAAACGATCGCATTCGCCAGTTTAAGATTGCACAGGAGAGCAAATCCGACTGGAATCCTTGCCCATGCCTGACGCACCCGCGGCCTCCAGCAAATCGCAGACGTTTTTCCGTCGCACCTTCAGCACCCTGCTGCTATGGGGCGTCGTGGGGATTGCGTTCGGCTCGATGAAACCCTGGGCGCACCTTGCGCTGATTGGCTTTCTCGCAATCTGGGCGGTGGTGGAGTTCTGCCATCTGTCGCATCAAAGCGGCATCCCGGTGCACCGCGCCTGGTTGCTTTTCCTCAGCCTCGGCTACGGAGCGGGCGTCTCGTATTTCCTGCTTCAGGGAAAAGCGATTCCCGCCGAGCTGGACTTCGCGCTGATCTTTTTCCTCGTCGCCGGCACCCTGATCTTGCAACTGCGGCGTCCCATCGAGGGCGCGCAAAGCGTGCTGGCCGTGACCTCCACCATGCTGGGCGGCCTGTGGCTGACGTGGATGTTTTACTTCACCGCGCGGCTCGACTTCGCCCCTGCCTATGATGGCTCCCTCCCCGGAGCCTACGTGCTGCTTTGGTGCATCGCCGTCACGAAATTCACCGATATGGGCGCCTACATCACCGGCTCGCTGATCGGCAAGCACAAGATGATTCCGCACATCAGCCCCGCCAAGACCTGGGAAGGTTTTGCCGGTGCCCTGGTGTTCGCCCTGCTCATTGGTGGCGGTCTGTATCAACTGTTCCCCGCGCAGCTGGCGATTTTCCCCTCGTGGCTGCATGTGATCGTGCTGAGCCAGATCGTCGCCTTGCTCGCCGTGGTCGGCGATCTTGCGGAGAGCCTGTGGAAACGCGCGCTCGCCGTGAAGGACTCGGGCCACTCCCTGCCGGGCATCGGCGGTGCCATGGATCTCATCGATAGCCTCTGTTTCACCGCCCCCGCGGTCTATCTCTACGTCATTCTTTTTCTCTGATCATGCCCAAAAAAATCGTTTTGTTAGGCTCCACCGGATCGATCGGCTGTTCGACGCTCAAGGTTGCCCGGGATCTGCCGGAGGAATTGCAAATCATCGCCCTCGCCGCGCATGGCAATATCGAAAAACTGGCACAACAAGTACACGACACAGGCGTAAAACACGTCGCACTCTATGACAGCAGCCGCGCCGACGCATTGCGCTCGCTGCTGCCCTCCGATGTCAGTCTTTATCTCGGTGAAGCCGGCCTGATCGAGCTGGCGAGCCTCGCGGAAGCGGATGCCGTTTTGGTGGCCATCGTCGGCACCGCCGGTCTCCAGCCCGCGCTCGCCGCGATCCGCGCGGGCAAGGATCTCGCCGTGGCCAGCAAGGAAATTCTCGTTATGGCAGGAGAGATCGTGACGCGTGAAGCGCAACGGGCCGGAGTACAGTTGTTACCAGTGGATAGCGAGCACAACGCGATCTTCCAGTGCCTCGATGGCCATCGTGGCGGCGCGGCGGAAATTTCCCGCCTCATTCTCACCGCATCCGGCGGACCGTTTCGCAATACTCCGGCCGCAGACCTGGCGCACGTGACTTTGGCACAGGCGCTGAAACATCCGACATGGGAGATGGGCCGCAAGATCACCATCGACTCCGCCTCTCTCTTCAACAAAGGCCTCGAAATGATCGAAGCGCGCTGGCTTTTCGGCATCGGCATGGATCGCATCGATGTCATCGTCCACCCGCAAAGCATCATCCACTCGATGGTGGAGTTCATCGATGGTTCGGTGCTCGCGCAGATGAGCCATACGGACATGTGTTTCCCCATCCAATACGCCCTCACCTGGCCGAAACGCCTGCGCGGCGGGCTCAAGCCACTGCGTTTTGAAGAGCTGGCGCAACTCGAATTCATCGCCCCGCGCGAGAACGATTTCCCCGCCCTGCGCCTCGCGCGCGAAGCAGGCACCCGCGGCGGCACATTGCCCGCCGTCTTCAATGCCGCAAATGAAATCGCCGTGGATGCCTTCGTCGCCGGGCGCATCCCCTTCCCCGGCATCTGGCACTTGGTGGAAAAAACCATGCAGGCACATGTGGTGCAGGACGCCAGCGAACTCGTGCCCATCCTCGCCGCCGACCAATGGGCCCGCGGCTTCGCCACCGCAAGCCTTCCCGCCTAGCCGCAAAAAACAAAAATACACGATTGCCGCCACAGGACTTTGCCATTACAAGAACGCTTTGACGATCCACCCGAACCGTAACATGCCACACGCGACTTTGCTCAAATACCCCGGCACCAACTGTGATGCCGAAACCGCCCGCGCCCTCCAACTCGTCGGCTTCACCACCGCCATCGTGCCCATCGCCGATGCCACCGTGGCCGACATTGAAAAATCCCAGCTCGTGATGTTTTCCGGCGGCTTCAGTTACGGCGACTACGTCATGTCCGGTCGCCTCGCGCAACTCGTCACCGAATCGAAACTCGGCGATGCCATCCAGAATCACCACGCCCGCGGAGGCTTTACCTTCGGCATCTGCAATGGCTTCCAAATCCTGACCAAACTCGGCATCCTCCCGACCGGCAGCCTCATCGACAACACCACCGAGCGCTTCGTCTGCCGCTGGGCCAAGCTGCAGGTGAAAAATTCCTCCAGCCCCTACCTGCAAGGTCTGCCCGAGGAATTCGAGCTTCCCGTCGCCCACGCCGAGGGCCGCTTCGTCACCTTCCCCGGCGATGCCGAAACCTACCTCGCCAACGGCAACGTGGCCCTCACCTACGCCGAAAACTTCAACGGCTCCACGCTCGCGATCGCCGGTCTCCAAGACCCCACGGGCCGCGCCTTCGGCCTCATGCCCCACCCCGAGCGTTTCATCCAGAAAAACCACCACTACGATCCCGACTGGAACCTCACCCCCGACTTCGGCTGGGGTTACTACATGTTCAAAAGTCTCGCCTCGGCACTCGCCTGATCGGCGGTCGTGACAAAAAAGTCTTGCAATCGGCTGATTTCGAGCCCTAGTGACCTGTCACACACTTCACTTTTGTACTAACTCTCATGGGAAAAATTCTGATCATTGCCGAAAAACCCAGCGTCATGACCGACCTCAGTCGCGCTCTCGCCAAACCCCTGGGGAAATTTGAAAAGGAAGGCTCCGGACGTGATACGTGGTTCGAAAATGAAAAGGCCATCATCACCTCCGCCGTCGGACATTTGATCGAATTGCGCATGCCGCAGGGCCCGAATGGCAAGAACCTGCCCTGGAAATTCGATGTGCTGCCCGCCATCCCGCCACACTTCGATCTCGATCCCATTGCGGACTCGGAAGCCCGCCTCAAACAAGTGCTCAAGCTCGCCAAACGCAAGGACGTCAGCGAAATCATCAACGCCTGCGATGCGGGCCGCGAAGGCGAATTGATTTTCCAATACATCATCGAATACGGCAAAATCGAAAAACCGATCAAACGACTGTGGATGCAGTCGATGACCCAAGGTGCCATCCTGGAAGCCTGGGAACACCTGCGCCCGTCCTCCGCCATGAAACACCTCGCCGATGCCGCCAAGTGCCGCTCGGAGGCCGATTGGCTCGTCGGACTCAACTCCACCCGCGCCCTCACCTGCTTCCGCTCGCGCCACGGTGGGTTCAACATCACCGCCGCCGGTCGCGTGCAAACCCCCACCCTCTCCATCCTCGCCCAGCGCGAGGCCGAAATCCAAGCCTTCATTCCCCAAGCGTATTGGGAAGTCAGTGCCGAATTCAAGGTCGCCAAGGGCCAATATCCCGCCACCTGGATCGACGAAGCATTCAAAAAAGACGAAACCAAACCGCACGGTAAGGCCGAGCGCATCTGGAACGCCCAGCAAGCCGAAGAAATCAAACAACGCTGCCTCGGGAAGTCCGGCACCGTCACGGAGGAAACCAAGCCGCAAACCCAGATCGCGCCACAACTCTACGACCTCACTTCCCTCCAGCGCGATGCCTCATCCCGCCTCGGCCTCTCTGCCAAGTCCACCCTGCAAATCGCGCAGGCGCTGTATGAAAAGCACAAGATGCTGACTTATCCGCGAACGGACTCCAAGTACCTGCCGGAGGACTACGTCGGCACCGTGCGCACCACCCTTTCCGATATCGTCAGCGGCTTCCCCTCGCTCGCCCCCTACGCCAAAGCCGTGCTGAATGGCAAGGAAGCGAACGGTCCGCAACTGACAAAATCCAAACGCGTGTTCGACGATAAAAAAGTCAGCGACCACTTTGCCATCATCCCCACCGGTGCCTTCAGCAAACTCAACGACCTCGAGGCCAAGGTCTATGACCTCGTCGCCAAGCGCTTCATCGCCGTGTTTTACCCCGCCGCCGAGTTCGAACTCACACGCCGCCTCACCCGCATCGTGCACACACCCGCACTGACCGATACCTTCCAAACCAATGGCAAGGTCCTCGTCAAACCCGGCTGGATGGAAGTGTACGGCCGCCGCATCGGCGTCGCTGCGAACAAGGACGAACTCGTCGGCATCACCGCGGGCGAAAAAGCCGAAGCCATCGAGGTGGAAGTCAAGGCCGATACCACCAAGCCACCCGCCCGCTTCAACGAAGCCACCCTGCTCTCCGCCATGGAAGGTGCCGGGAAATTGGTCGATGACGAAGCGCTCGCCGAAGCCATGGCCGAGCGCGGCCTGGGCACACCCGCCACCCGCGCCGCCATCATCGAGGGCCTCATTTCCCAAAAATACCTCGCCCGCGATGGCCGCGATCTCCATGTGACCCCCAATGGCATGACCCTCATCCGCATCGTGCGTGAGATGAAAATCGATGGCCTCAGCTCCCCCGCCCTCACCGGTGATTGGGAATACAAACTCCGCCAGATGGAACACGGCGAACTCAGCCGCGATGTGTTCATGAAGGAAATCCAGGCCTACACCCGCGAGATTGTCGAAAAAGCCCGCAGCCACGCGGAAGCCTCCAAAGGACAAAATTTCCCGGACCTCAAGGCCCCGTGTCCGAAATGCGGTGCCACCGAACTGAAACAAACCGATGCCACCTTCGAGTGCCGCACGCCGGATTGCAAATTTTCCTTCAAGAAACACATCGCCTCACGCGAGCTCTCGCTGGACGAAGCCCGCGAGCTTCTCACCAAAGGCATCGTCGGCCCGCTCACCGGCTTCAAGTCGCGCTTCAACAAACCCTTCGATGCCTCGCTCAAGCTCGATGAAAAATTCAAGATCAACTTCCAGTTCGATAACGAAGACTCCGATGCCAAAGTAGAGCTCACCGAGGAAATGCTCATCGGCACCGCCACCCTACCGGATGGAAAACCAGCCAAAGTGTACGCCAACGAAAAAGCCTACTACGTTCCCTCCATCGTCACGCCCAAGGACAAAGACGGACTGCGCATCGGTCGCTCCATCCTGCAAAAAGAACTGCCCGCCGAAGAAATACTCAAGCTGCTCAGCGAAGGAAAAACCAATCTGCTCAAAGGCTTTGTCTCTAACAAAACCAAACGCAAGTTCGACGCCTACCTCCAGCTCGATCCGAAGTCCTACAAGATCGGCTTCGATTTCCCCGAGCGCGAGCCCCGCGTCCCCAAAGCGGCCGTCCCTACCGAGGGCAGCCCCGCTCCCGCGAAAAAAGTGGCGAAAAAAGCAGCCAAAAAAGCGGCAAGAAAACGCGAAAGCTAACACTTTCCCGAAAAAACACCATGGTGCGCGATGCAGGGTTCGAACCTGCGACCCCATCCGTGTGAAGGATGTGCTCTACCACTGAGCTAATCGCGCTGACGTGGCGGGGCGCGATTGATAGGGATTGGATTGCGATTTGGCAAGGGAAAATCTCTTGTCATCGAAATTTTCCGCAGCTTTTCTCAATCGGGTTCTCTCACGCGTCGCGGCCGGGTGGCCATGATCAGACGCAGCAGCGCCAGCGGCAAGAGCGAGATGCCGGCGGCGGCGAGTGCGATTTGCCAGCCGGGATAGACCCGGGCGTGGTCGGCATCCATCGCGCGGATCGCTTCGGCCACGACTTGTTCTTTGCGAACGTAGAACCACTCGCGCATGCCATCGAAGGCATCCCCCGGGCCACGCGCCGCCACGCTGCCGAATTCGGTGTGCACCGGGCCGGGGCAGACCGCCAGCACGGAAATGCCATCCTCGCGCAGCTCGATGCGCAGGGCTTCGGAAAAGCTGGAGACGTAGGCCTTGGTCGCGGCATAAACGGCGAAGTCGGGGATGGGCAGGATGCTGGCGAGCGAGCTGATGTTCATGATCGCGCCACGCCGGCGCTCGCGCATGGCGGGCAGAAACAGGTGGGTGAGATGCGTGAGTCCTTCCATGTTCAGGCGCATCATGGTTTCAAGCTTTTCCCAGTCCGCCTCGACAAATGTCCCGTAGTCGCCCATGCCGGCGTTATTGATGAGCAGATCGGGAAACAAAGATTTCTCCTCGAGTGCCTCGAACAACTGCACGCGCTGTTCCGGATCGGCGAGGTCGGCTTCGAAACAACGCACTTTCACGTCGGCGCTGGCCGCCAGTTCTCCGGCGAGCGCCGACAGGCGGTCGCCACGACGTGCGACGAGCACCATGCTGCGCGCGCGCGATGCGAGTTGCCGCGCAAACTCCTCTCCCAACCCTGCCGAGGCTCCCGTGATCAGTACGCAGTCGATGTCTTTCATGAAGCGCCACCATATCATGACACGCGACGAATCTCAAGCAAAAGACCAGAAACGATCGACAACAAAAAAGGAGGGACGCGCAAACGTCCCTCCTGAAAGTTGTTCGGTGGTAAAACTCAGTTCACCGGCTTGCCATCGGCATTGACTTGCAGAATGCGGATCGGGATGCGGGCCATCACTTCGCCGTCGCAACCTACGTCCACCGAATAAATGCCGGCATTCGGGAAACGCAGACCTTGCAGATTGAGAATCAGGTTGCGCGTCAGGAAAGGCACGTTGTTCGGCAGAGCCACATCGAACTCAGGCTCGATCGGCATGTTGTTCGGGTCGAGAGCGTTGCCGTCCTCATCGATGATGGTGATGGAGAGCTTGTGGCGTCCGGCATCATCCGGCGTGAAGCAGAAGCGCAGCGCCAGAGCGCAATGCGGATGCACCACCGGCATGGCGCGGGCAGCAAGGGTATCGAACACGCCAGTCACTACCAGTTTGCCCTGGTAGTCAGCAGCGAAGTCACAGAGGGATGCAATTTGAATGTCCATAATGAATGATCGTAGGATTGATAGAACGCAACAGCTTGTCGCGGCAGAGCGTTGTAACGCATCAGCGGCAGGCGTCCAGCACGGAATCAGGAAATTTTTGCTGCCCGCTTGCATGGCGATTTTGCCCGCTCCACAGAATCATCGCGGGTGACGCAGGTTTTCATTGATAAATCCTCGTTCATTGCTAGGTATCATCCCTGCTGCGATCATTGTATCGCGCCATTACTAACCTATCGACCACTACTATGCGCTTCGGATTAAATACCTTCCTCTATGTCTCCCCTTTCGTTACGGAGAGTGCGAAACTTTTCCCCAAATTCAAAAAGTGGGGCTTCGATACTCTTGAGCTTCCGATCGAGGACCCCTCGCACATCGATCCCGTCAAAGTGCGTGCCGCGGCGGACAAGGCCGGCATCGCCATCGGCACCGTCTGCGCCTGCATGGGACCCGGACGCGATTTCCGTGGCTCCGCTGCCGATCAGAAAACCGCTACCACCTACATCACCCAGTTGATCGACCAGGCGGCCATTCTCGGCGCCCACTCCATCATCGGCCCCATCTACTCGGTAGTGGGCCTGATCGGATCCCACAGCGATGAGGAAAAGAAAAAACATTTCGACCTCGTGGTGAAAAATCTCAAACCGCTCGCGAAGTATGCGGAGTCGAAAGGCGTGCTGCTCTGCATCGAGCCGCTCAACCGCTTTGAAACCGATTTCCTCAACACCTGCGATCAGGGTCTCAAGCTGGTGAAGGCGATCAACTCGAAAGCCGTGAAGCTCCACCTCGATACCTTCCACATGAACATCGAGGAGAAAAACCAGGCTGCCGCCATCATCAAGGCTGGTCCCCTTCTCGGTCACTTCCATGCCTGCGGCAGCGACCGCGGCACCCCTGGCGGCGACCACATCGACTGGAAGCCCATCGTCAAAGCGCTCAAGGAAATCAACTACAACGGCGATGTGGTGATCGAATCCTTCACCACCGACGTCAAAGTCATCGCCCGTGCCGCCGCCATCTGGCGCAAGATGGAGCCGAAGCGCGATGACATCGCCGTCAAAGGTCTCGCCAATCTCAAAAAACTCTTCAAAAAGAAATAATCACTCCATGAAATCCATCACTACCAGTGCCCTAGCACTCCTCGCCTGCTCCCTTGCCTTCGGTGGCGAGAAGCAGCTTTTCAACGGCAAAGACCTCAGCGGCTGGGAAGGCCACGCCGATTTCTGGTCGGTCGAAGACGGCGCGATCACCGGTCGCACCACCAAGGAAAAGCCCACGGCAGGCAATACCTTTTTGGTATGGAAAGACGGCGAGGTCGGCGACTTCGAGTTGACCTTCCGCTACAAATTCGCCGCCGGCTCCACCTCGGGGAACAGCGGCGTGCAGTATCGCAGCAAGCTCGTCGATCCGGCGAAGTTCGTGGTCAGCGGCTACCAGGCCGACTTCGAAGTGGGAGCAAAATACAGCGGCATCCTCTATGAGGAAAAAGCCCGTGGCATTCTCGCCCTGCGCGGTCAAGCGGTCAAAATCACCGCTGGTGCCGCACCGAACAAGCCAACGATCGAAGTCACCGGCGAGGCCGGCAAGAGCGATGAAATCCAGGCCTCGATCAAACTCGGCGAATGGAACGAATACCGCATCGTCGCCAAAGGTGGCCACTTGCAGCATTTCATCAACGGTCACAAATCGGTGGATGTCATGGATGAAACAGCGGAAGGTGCGAAAAAAGGCATCCTCGCTCTGCAACTCCACGCCGGTCCGCCGATGCAGGTGCAGTTCAAGGACATCGTGCTGAAGCAAGACTGATCCCACGCTGTCACAGTGCAAAAAGCCGCCACCACTCGTGGCGGCTTTTTTTTTATCATGCGCCGCCAATGATTCCGCGCGCTCCATGACTGACACTTTATCCGCTTGCCCACCAGCGCATCTGCTGCTAACGATCGCGCATGGCATTTTTTCCTGATATTCCGAAAATCACTTACGAAGGTCCATCCTCCAAGAATCCTTTCGCATTCAAGCACTACAACCCCGATGAACTCATCGAGGGCAAAACCATGCGCGATCACATGCGCTTCGCCGCTGCTTACTGGCACGTGATGCGCAACGGCCTGTCCGATCCCTTCGGCGGCGCGACCGCGCTGATGCCCTGGGACGATCAGTCCGACACCGTCGATAACGCCCTCAAGCGCGCCGATGTGTTTTTCGAATTCCTCGACAAGACCGGCATCGACTACTACTGCTTCCACGATCGCGACATCGCTCCCGAGCTCAACGACCTGGCGAAATCCAATACCGCTTTGGAAAAGGTCACCGCCCACCTCAAAGGCCTGCAACAAGCCCACGGCAAGAAGCTGCTCTGGGGCACGGCTTGCTTGTTCTCGCACCCGCGCTACTCGCAAGGTGCCGGCACTTCTCCCTGTGCGGATGTTTTCGCCTACGGTGCTGCGCAGGTGAAGGCTGCCATGGATGCCACGCTTGCTCTTGGCGGGGAAGGTTACACCTTCTGGGGCGGCCGCGAAGGTTACTCGACCTTGCTCAATACCGACATGAAACGCGAGCTCGATCACCTCGCTGCACTGCTCCACATGGCGGTCGATTACGCGAAAAAAATCGGCTTCAAGGGACAATTCTACATCGAGCCGAAACCGCGCGAACCCTCCACCCACCAGTACGATTCCGATTCCGCCGCGTGCCTGAATTTCCTCCGCGAATACGGCCTCATGGGTCACTTCAAGCTCAACCTCGAGACCAACCACGCCACGCTGGCCGGTCACACGATGTTGCACGAAATGACCGTCGCCATCGCGGCGGATTCGCTCGGATCCATCGATGCGAACCAAGGTGATGAACTCATCGGCTGGGACACCGACCAATTCCCCACCGACCTCTACCTCACCACCAGCATCATGCAAAAAGTGCTGGAGATGGGTGGATTCACCACCGGTGGCCTCAACTTCGATGCAAAACGCCGCCGCGAATCGCACGAACCGGAAGACCTCTTCCACGCCCACATCGGCGGCATGGATGCCTTCGCCCGCGGTCTCAAATCCGCCGCCCGCATGCGCGCCGATGGCCGCATCGCCGAGTTCGTCGCCAAGCGCTACTCCTCCTGGGACAGCGGCATCGGCGCCAAGATCGAGGCGAAGCAAACCTCGCTCGAAGAGCTCAGCGCCTACGCCCTCGGCAACGGCGAGCCCGCCATCGGCTCCGGCCGCCAGGAATTGTTGGAAAACCTCCTCAACGAGTTTATCTAACATCCATTTCCCTTCACCAAACGCCTTTTCACCCCGTGTGGAAAGGCGTTTTTTTGTTAGAGACTATGTGAGGAAACCTCTTGAGCAGGCGCTTCCTTGCCGCTATCAATGTTTCGCCGATGAAACACATTTCCCTACTTCTGATCCTCCCCTATCTGTTCGTTTCATGCGCACTGCAAGGCAAAAAAGATGAGGCCAATGCCTACAAGGCCCCGCGGGCGAAGATCGTGGCAGCGACTGCGCCTAGCGGTCCGCTGCGCGTGGACATCTCGCTCAGTTCGATGACCGCCCAATTGCTGCAAGGAAAGGACACCTTGCTCGCGGAAATGGATGTGTCCACCGGAGAAGCAGGTCATCGCACGCCCAAGGGAGTGTTCCGCATTTCCGAAAAAATGCCCCTGAAGCGCTCGAACCTCTACGGCCAGTATGTCAACAAGGACACGCGTGAGGTGGTCGTGGCACGACACTGGGAACACAAGGGACCGAGGCCCGCCGGCACAGTCTTTCAGGGCATCGCCATGCCCTACTGGATGCGATTGACGGCAGGTGGCGTCGGCATGCACGTCGGGCAGTTTCCACGCGGCATCACAACGAGCAAAGGATGCATCCGCTGCCCGGAAGAAGGTCAGACGTTTTTTTACCAGCACTGCCGCATCGGCACACCCGTAAAAATTCACGAGGGACCGCATCCCCTGCCATCGATGTTAGCGGAGTGAGCCTTGCGGAAAAATGTCGATTCGCGTTCTTGACGTGAAGCGACTGCCTGCGTCAGGATCAACCGATGGAATCACCACCGCTCAATCCCTACCAGGCGCCGACGACGCAGCATGCTCCTCCCGCTCTGCCCACAGCGCAGGGGGAGTCATTTCGCGAGATGAAAATTTTCGCATGGTTAGCGGCGGCTTGCATTGCCAGCACGTTCCCCTACGCTGTGTTGATTTTTCTCCTGATGAAACAGTTCGTCACCCTTCCCATGGACGTTCTGGAACTGGTTGATGGCCTGCACGCGATCATCTTCATACTCGGTGTGGTTTTTTACTGCATCTGGAAGTATCGCTGCGCCTGCAACGCGCGCTACTTCTACGGCGGCCCCCTGATGTACACGCCGGGTTGGTGCGTGGGTTACTATTTCATTCCGATCATGATGCTTTTCCGGCCCTATCAATGCATGAAGGACATCTACGAAAAAACCTATCTTCTCTTGGAAAAAAAACCACCGAACGGTCTGATTCTGCTATGGTGGCTCTCGTGGATTTTCAATGGAATCATCGAACGAATTGCCATGAAAACGGATGATGTCGCAGTGATATCGGCCACTCATACGCTATCCATGCTCAGCGCGCTATTTGTATTGTGGGTGATCTTCACGCTGACACGTCGTCAGTACGACATCATGACGGATGCCTCGCTGGCGACCAGGATCGGCACGATCAATCCGATGAACCAGAGCCTACCCGCGCACATTCCGGCTGTGCCGATGAACCGAGCGCAACTCCCCGAAGGAACGTCTTCGTCCGCGAGATCCAACGACGGGGCATCATCGTGACTCCCCGCGGGCGCGGCGATAGGTGCCCGGCGGCACTCCGGTGACGCGCTTGAAGGCCACACTGAAGTACTCGGGATTGTCAAATCCGGCGCGCTCGGCGATCACGGCAACGGGCAAGTTGGTATGAAGCAAAAGCCGCTGGGCCCGCTGGACCTGGATGCGCATGATTTCCTCGTGCGGGCTGCGACCTAACATTTTTTTCATGCGCGCTTCCATCGTGCGCCGCGCCAGCCCGGCCACGCGCGCGACTTCATCGACCGAGATGCCGCGACAGGAGTGCTCGCGGATGAAACGCAGGGCTTTGACCAGGTTCGCGTCTTCGATTGCAAACACGTCGGTGCTTTGTCTCGTGCTGATGCCGGTGGGGCTGACAATGTGAATCAGAGGCATGGGCTTTTTCCCCGCCATCATCTGATCGAGAATTTCGGCCGCAAGCCATCCCGAGCGGCGCGGATTCGGATCGATGCTGGAGAGCGGCTGAGGGCTGAGTTCGCAGAGCAGTTCGTCATCGTCCACACCGAGTACCGCCACCTCCTCCGGTACCGCCAAATGCGCGCGGTGACAGGCATCAAGGATCTGCCGCCCGCGCGCATCGTAGCAGGCGAATACCGCCACCGGCTTGGGCAGATGCTGGAGCCAGCGCGCGATGTCATCCGTCTCGCGCTCGCTATCGTCGCCGCTCTTTTGCGCGCTCTGATACAGATGACAGGCGAATCGTTTTTCCGCGAGAGCCGCCACAAAAAACTCGCCGCGCTGCCGCGACCACGGAAAGCGCGGTACCCCGCAGTAGGCGAAATGTTCGAAGCCGCGATTGAGGAAATGCGTGGCGGCCAACTCCGCGATCGCCTTGCCATCGGTCATGACCGCAGGCAGTTGTGGCAAAAAACGATAGGAGCTGAGATCCACGACCGGTTGACGGGCGTGCGCCAGCACCTGGGCGATGCTTTTGTTTTCAATCCTGGCGATAATGCCATCGCCATCCCAACCGTGCAACCATTCCGGCGGAGCATCACCGCGCCCGCGCTCGGCGAGAAAGATGTGCCAGGGCTGGTGGCTGCGGATGTAATCCTCCACGCCATGCAAGATGGAACGCGCGTAGCCATTGGACGTTTCGATCAGCAGGGCAACGCGCGGGGCTTCGCCTGGCTCTCGTTTCCTGCGAGGGATATCGGCTCGTTTGCTCTGCATAACGGAAAATCCCTCAGCGGCGCTTGCCGCGGAAACGATTGCGCGGATCATCCGCCGGATGCACCGATTCCCCATCCTGGTAACGCAGAATCCCCCGCTCTTTCAAATTGCGGATGAAGGCTTTCGCGTCGGTGGAAACTTCATCGTCGTGCGTGAGCGTGCCTAACAGACCATCGCCCTGCACTACCTTGTCCATCGTATCGTTCGCCTTGTTCGCCGCCTGCGTGATGGCCTTGGTGGCCTTGGGCAGCTCGGCCAAGGTAGGCCCCAGCTCGTCCACCCGCTGATCGATCTTCGCTAAAGTCTTTTCCGCTCCCGCGGCGGCTTTTTCCATCGATACAATCGCACGTCGCGCATCTGCGATGGCGGGTTCCATTTCCCGGCTGACCTTTTGGAAGTTCTCGCTGGTCACGCGGAAACTGCTGATGGTCTGATCGACCTGGGTGAGGTTTTCCTCTTTCAGCACGGAAGTATTGACCTTCTGCAAGGTCTGGGAGAGATGCTGCGAGGCCGCACGAATGTCATCGATGGCACCATCCACCTTTTTCAAAGTCCCGGCAGCCCCATCCATCAGCTTGCGCGCATCGCGACTGAGAATTTCCGCATTGCTCTGGATCGCGTCCAGCCCCGAAGGACCAGTGCCCATGATGACGGTGTCGGGCTCGATGAAATTGCCCGATTTTTCCTTGGGCGGCGTGACGATGATCATCTTGTCACCGAGAAGTGATGCAGAGGCGACCCCCAGGGTGGCACCCTGCGGAATTTTGATGCGTTCATCAATCCGCAGATCGATCTCGACAAGCGCTTCATCGTTCAGAACCGGCAATCGTGCCACACGCCCGATCTTCGCGCCACCCATGCGGATTTCCGAGCCCTTGATGATGCCTGCGGCATCGTCCACGATCAAACTCAGCGCGTAGGACTCGTTGAAACGCTCGCCGAACCGGCCGAATTGCAGGATCAGCCCGCCCAGCAGCAACAAGCCGATCAGAAAGAACGTGCCAACATACAATTCGGACTTTTTTTGCTCGGCTGCCATCGGTCGATAGATTGCTACGGATTCAGCAAAAGAGCAAGCGGTAAGGATGCTCAGCGATCAAGTCCGCCGAGTTCCTCATCCAGCTTGCGCATCAACTGCTGCATTTCCTTCATGCGGGCCCTCATGCGCTCCATGTCGGGACGATTGAGGCGGGGACGGACTTCGCGGGTGCGCGATAGCTGGGGTCCGGGCTGCACGGATTTCACTTTGGCCAGACTCTCCTCCACCGGCTTGCGTTGCAGCATCGCGACGATGGTTTCCGCAGGAATGACATAACTGCGAATGCGCCCCGCACGCGCAGCGGTGATGCCGACCACCTGCCCTTGCAGGTCGAGCACCGGGCCACCGCACTCCTCGGGATTGAGCACCATATCGGTCTGAATCACGGAAGGAAAGCCATCGCGCACCTGGCTGATCTCGCCACCCATGCGCTCCATGACCTCCAGGCGCCGCTGCGGAAATTGCCCCATCGCCTGCTTCGAGCCTAGCACCAGATCGACCGCAAGTGATTTGCCCTCGCGGGAAAACAGAACTTTCACCGTGTCGCCGGGTTTCATCGTCGTGAGCATGGAGCGGAATTCCATCATGCTTCCGATCACTTTCCCGTTCAGATTGAGAATGATATCACCCACCTTGAGACCCATCTTTTCCGCTGGCGAATCCTCCGCCACCTGACGAACGACGACGCCTGTGCCATCCGTGTGATTCTCCACACCCACCCCCACAAACGCCTGATCGCTCTCACGCAGGGTGCGCTCCTTCACACTCACCACGCCCATGCCCAGCGTCACATCACCGGGACCTGCCGCGATGAGGAAACGTCCCAGATCCGGCTTTGCCGCCGGAGCAAATGTGACAGGGCGCAGCTTGGATTCCTTCAGCTTGAGAAGCACCAAGTCCTCATCCTCGTAGACGCCCTCGATGGTGGCATCATAGGTCACGTTGCCGCCCGCCACACATTGCAGCGGCTGGCCTTTCGAGCGCGCCACCTCGCTCCATTTCGCCAGCACCTGCGAACCATCTCCCACCACGGTGCCCACGCACAGTTGCCGTTTGCCACCGGCCCACACCCACACTGCGGACTTGCCCGCTTTTTGCGCGATGGGCGATACCACATCGAACACCTCGCCCGCCTGCCTGCGCAGCACCACGCGGTCCTGTTCTTTCTGCAGTGGCAAATCCCTCTGTGATGGCAAATCCTGCGCCCACAGCGGCAAGGCCATCAAACATCCTAACAAAATATGGCGTTTCATCGGTAAAATTCTTCGTTTGTTATTGGGCATCGCCGCGGCGAACTAGTTCCACTTCTTTATCCATCGCCTTGCCATCGCGCAAAATCGCCAGCTTCACCTTGTCTCCCACTTGCTTGCGCAGGAGCTCATTGCGCAGATCATCCAGATTGCGGATTTTCTGCCCTTCCAACGAAACAATCACATCACCCGGCTGGATGCCCGCTTCCGTCGCCTTCGAGCCCTTGCTGACCTCGCCGACGATCAATCCCGCGCGCGACCAATCGATCGCCACACCCAGAACGGGCATGTCCTCGTTTTGCAAAGGATCCAGCACCAGCTTACCCCACTGCTCGCCATTCAGCATCTTGTCCCAGTCCTCTTTGAAGCCATCCACACCCGCATGGTTGTTCACCTTGAGCGCTTGGCCGATGTTCGAGTTGATGCCGATGATGTTTCCTTCCAGATCGAAGATCGGCCCGCCGGAATCGCCGCCGATGAGAGTGCAGTCGGTCGTGAAAAAATTCCCCGGCCCCTTGGAAACGACACGGCCGAAGCGCACCGGCGGCGTGCGCGCCGGATCAAAGCCCGCCGCGTGTCCCGTGGCCACCACCCAGTCGCCGACTTCCAGCGTTTTCGAGGCACCGCGCGGGGCGGCCGGCCACTTGCCCTCGCCCTCGATCTTCACCATGGCGAGGTCCTTTCCGTAGTTCGCGCCCAGGACTTTTCCTTTCACCGTCTTGCCATCCGGAAAAACCACATCCATCGTCTCGCTGCCCTGCACCACGTGCGCGGCGGTGAGGATCAGCCCCTCCTCACTGGTGATCACGCCCGAACCGGAGCTGGAGGCATCCGCCGCGATCAAGGCCACCGTCAGCGGCACGCGCTTCTGCGCCACCGCCTGCACCTTGGCCTCTACTTCCAGAAGAGCCTGCAAGTCCCGCACAGGTGCCGCGATGGCGAGGTGCGTCAGTACAATCCATCCAAGAAATGATGCTTTCATATGTGCATGGTAGCAAACGATGCCCGTTCGTCAAATTATCTCACTTTTTCCACCGGATGACTGCCGATTTGCGTCATCCGTTCACCTTCCCCGGCACCTTATACTGGCTTCCCAGGTCCTGCAGACTCTGGTTGTTGTCGTTGGTCCCGACAATGCGCAGCAAAACCTTCAGATCGTCCTTTTGTCCGCCGTTGTATTCTGTGAGCGTCTTGCGTATGGAGGCGGAGAGCAGTTTCAACACCTGCCGCGCCGTGAGATCGATATCGGGCGGTATGACCAGGTTGGCGATGTTGATCTCCACTTGCAAGGTGCCCGTGTCATCGAGCTCCGCCGCCACTTTCAGACCGCAGAGCACGACAAGATTTACCTCCTTGATCGCATAGTTCGGATTGTTCGTCGGCAGCTGATGCGGCATCGCGATGGACTCAATCAGGACCTCGGGAAACGCCCCCGTCAGAGCCATGGGCCGCGAAAGGATCGCCGCCTGCAGCGCCTCGCCGGTATCGTCCACCTCATCATCCACATCGGATCCGTGCAAACTCAGCGGCTGATAGATGTTCACCACATCGATCACCGTGGCATGACAGAGAAACATCGTGAAGACGAGCAGGAAGACGATTTTCATGCCTGCGGTATAGCACAAAACCGTCTGGTCCGACAATGAGCAAATTTCCGAAGAGGCAAGATCACGTGGCACAAAAAACCTGCCCGAAGCGTGACTCCGGGCAGGTTTGGCAAAGGCAGGAAGCCATGCGATCAATCTGCCTGATCGAAGCGATCAAGATTCATCACCTTGGTCCACGCTGCGACGAAGTCGGTCACGAATTTTTTCTGCGCATCAGAGCTGCCGTATACTTCGGCGATGGCCCGCAGTTGTGAATTCGATCCGAAGACCAGATCCACCGAAGTGGCGGTCCACTTGACCTTGCCCGTCTTGCGGTCGGTGCCTTCGTAGAAGTGCTCGCACATTCTTGATTTTTTCCACTCCGTGCTCATATCCAGCAAGTTGACGAAGAAATCATTGGTCAGCGCGCCGCGTTTCTCGGTGAAAACACCGAGGTTCGGATCGCCGACGTTGGTATCGAGCACACGCATGCCACCGACCAACACCGTCATTTCAGGAGCGGTGAGGTTGAGCAGCTGGGCACGGTCCACGAGAGTCTCGGGAGCGGGGCGATCGAGTTCCTTGCCCAGGTAGTTGCGGAAGCCATCTTGCTTGGGCTCAAGAACGGCAAACGACTCCACATCGGTCATGTCCTGCGTGGCATCGGCGCGGCCGGGAGCGAAGGGAACCGTCACGTCGTTACCACCTTTTTTCGCAGCATCCTCGATGCCCGCCGCACCACCCAGCACGATCAAGTCCGCGAGCGATACTTTTTTGCCACCGGTTTGGGCCTTGTTGAAGTCGGTTTGGATTTTCTCCAGTGTCGCGAGAACTTTGGCGAGTTTTTCCGGTTGATTGACCTCCCAGTCTTTCTGCGGAGCGAGGCGGATGCGCGCGCCATTGGCACCACCGCGCAGGTCGGAACCGCGGAAGGTGGAGGCCGCCGCCCAGGCGGTGGAAATGAGTTGCGAGGGTGTGAGACCTGAGGCCAGGATGGTTTTTTTCAGCGAAGCGATATCCGTCGTATTTATCAACTCATGATCCACGGCCGGCAAGGGGTCCTGCCAGATGAGCGGCTGCTTGGGAACCTCAGGGCCGAGGTAGCGTGAAATGGGGCCCATGTCGCGGTGGGTGAGTTTGTACCAAGCCTTGGCGAAGGCGACCTCGAACTCCTTGGGATTATCGAGGAAGCGCTTGGAGATTTTCCCGTAAGCCGGATCCATCTTCAGAGCAAGGTCGGTGGTGAACATGATGGGCGCGTGGCTCTTGGTTTTATCATGCGCATCCGGCACGGTACCTTTGCCCGCACCGTCTTTGGGAATCCACTGCTGCGCTCCGGCGGGGCTCTTGGTCAGGACCCAGTCGTAGGCATAGAGGTTCGAGAGATACATGTGCGACCAACGTGTCGGCGCGCTGGTCCAGGCACCTTCCAGCCCACTGGTGATGGTATCCGCACCGTTGCCTTTGCCATGTTTGTTTTTCCAGCCGAGACCCTGTTCCTCCAGGGAAGCGCCTTCGGGATCGGGGCCTACGTTTTTGGCGCTGGCCGCTCCGTGGGCTTTGCCGAAGGTGTGACCACCGGCGATGAGCGCGACGGTTTCCTCATCATTCATCGCCATGCGTCCGAAGGTCTCGCGAATATCCTTGGCGGCAGCGAGCGGGTCGGCCTTTCCATTCGGGCCTTCCGGATTGACATAAATCAGGCCCATCTGCACAGCGGCGAGCGGGTTTTCCAGTTTGCGTCCCTCGCTGTAGCGTTTGTCACCGAGCCACTCGGTTTCCGAGCCCCAGTACACATCCTGTTGGGGTTCCCAAACGTCCGCACGACCAGCGCCGAAGCCGTAGGTCTGGAAGCCCATGGTTTCCAGCGCTACGTTGCCAGCCAGCACCATGAGGTCAGCCCAGGAAATTTTTTGACCATACTTTTGTTTGATCGGCCAGAGCAAACGGCGGGCTTTGTCGAGGTTGGCATTGTCGGGCCAGCTATTGAGCGGGGCAAAGCGCTGGGTGCCATCGGAGGCACCACCACGACCATCGGTCACGCGATAGGTGCCCGCACTGTGCCATGCCATGCGGATGAAAAGCGGACCGTAGTTCCCGTAGTCGGCGGGCCACCAATCCTGCGAGGTGGTTAGCACCTCGGCGAGGTCTTTTTTCAAGGCGGCGTAGTCGAGCTTCTGGAACTCCTTGGCGTAATCGAAAGACTCCCCCACGGGATTGCTCTTCGCGGAATTCTGGTGGAGCATTTGCAGGTTCAACTGCTCCGGCCACCAGTCGCCGATCGACATCGCGCCGGCCACGGTGTGACGGTTGGGATTCGGCTCTTTGCCCATGACCGGGCATTGTGAGATGTCCGGTGCTTTGGCGTCTTGCGCCGAGAGCGGAACGGTATGCATGCCGAGGGCAAGCAGTGACAGGAGTGCCGGTCTCACTCCCTTGAGCGAGATGGGCAAGGAACGATGTGTCGTTTTTTTCGTATGTTTGTTCATAAGGTTTGGCTTTGGGTAAATGGTGATTGGAAAATGAATCCGTTAGGCTTGCGTGCGGCACTCCGGGCAGGTGCCCCAGTAAATGACTTCCGCTTCCTCGATGTGGAAACCGTGGTGATGCGACGCGTGGAGGCAAGGCGTCTTGCCGACGGCGCAGTCGATATCGACCGTTTTCCCGCACGCTCTGCAGATCAGATGATGATGATTGTCACCGATGCGATTCTCGAACAACGCGGGAGAGCCAGCCGGCTGAATGCGGCGTAGGACCCCCTTTTCCACCAGAGTGCCGAGAGCGTTGTAAACGGCTTGTTTGGAGATGGAACCGATCTCTGATTTCACCGATTCCGCGATGTCATCCGCCGTGCCATGAGGACACGCGGCTACGGCGCGCAGCACAGCGATGCGCTGCGCCGTTACGGATAAACCGTGATCACGGAGTAAGCTGCCAGGATCAGTCACGGAGCTAGGATCAGTCAAAAATGGACTAAGTCAATATTTTTACTCCATAAAATAAAATTCTCCTCGAACAAAAGAAACGAAACATTGCGCGTGGCGAAATCAGCGCTTTACTGCGGCATGGCAAAAAACGTTCTGGGCACCGCTCTCCAAGCCTGCTCCACCGATCCGATGACCGGCTTTTTCCGCGATGGCTGCTGCAACACCACGCAGCAGGACCGCGGCATGCATACGGTCTGCGCCGTGATGACGGATGATTTTCTCATATACAGTCGATCGATGGGCAATGACCTCATCACTCCGCGACCTGAGTTTGATTTTCCCGGCTTGAAGGCCGGCGACCGCTGGTGTCTGTGCCTGGGCCGATGGCTGGAAGCGCACGATGCGGGCTTTGCGCCGCCCGTGGTGCTGGAGGCCACGCATGCGTCGGTCACGGAATTTGCGGATTTGGAAATCTGGCAATCCCATGCCGCCAGCCTCTAACATCTCCCCCACCCCATGATCCGCCACATTCAGGACATCATCGGCAAACGTTTCCGCGCGCTACTCTGCGGCGACCCCAGTGGCGATCCGCCTTGGCTGGGCGCCGTCGCCGCGGGAGAAGGCCCGGGATTTTTCTCGCCGGAGGAAGCGCCGTGGATCGTGCACAGTGACATGGCCACTCTCGTAGGCGGCATCCGCGCGCTGCTCCTGCAAGCCCTGCATCCCGGCAGCCTGGCGGGCGTGCGCAATCATTCCCGCTACAAAAACGACCCGTTGGGCCGCCTGGCGGGCACCATTCAGTGGCTGACTGTCACCACCTTCGCCGCCCAGGAATCGCTGGAGCGCGAGGCCGCTCGCGTGCGCGGCATGCACGGCAAAGTGCGTGGCCAGTATCGCGATGCCCAGGGCGAAACGCGCGAATACGATGCGTCCGACCCGCACTTGCTGCTCTGGGTCCACATCGCGTTCATGGAGTCCTTTTTGCGCTGCCATCAAACCTACTCGCATACGCCCATCCCCGGCGGAGCCGATGCCTACATCCGCCTGTGGGCGAAATCCGTGCAGCCGCTCGGGCTATCGACGGCTCCTCTCAGCGAGAGCGAAATGCTGGCCACCATCGAAACCTTCGATCGCGAGTTGACCGTATCCGCGGAAACCCAGGAAGTGCTGCTCTGGCTGCGCAAGCCACCGCTGCCGTGGGTCGCCGGGATTTTCTATCGCCTCCTCTACCAATCCGCCTACCTGACCCTTCCCGATCGCTACCAAAAGATGATAGGCATGCGCGTGCTACCTGCGTGGCTGATCGTTCCCATCACCGTTTTGATTCTGAAATTCCTGCGCATCGCCATCGGCCCCGAAAACCCGATCCAGGATGCCGCGTTAGCCCGGCTCGCTCGCTGCAAGGCATGATCGCGCAGCAGGCAATCGTGGCATTGTCAAAAAGACCTCACGCTGCTAGCATCGCCCACCGCGCCACCTCATGTCTCTCTTTTCCCAAGCCCTTGCGGCACGAAGTTCACTCTTGCATGCCGATACCGATGCCGTGCGGCTCATCGACGGTGCAGGCGATGGATTGCCCGGCGTCTATTTGGAAACGTTCGCCAGTCACTGGCTGGTCTCGACCACCGGCGCCAGCGTGCCCGCCGTTGTGGCGGATTGGCTGCGCCAGCAACCGCGCAGCATCTATCACAAATGCCTCAGCCAGCAGCAAAAGGAATCGCCCACGCATTTCCACGGCCCGCGCGTCGACGCTCCCTTCCTCGCCCGCGAGAACGGTGTCAACTTCGAGATCTCCTTTCACAGCGGCTATTCCCAAGGCATCTTCCTCGACCAGCGCGATAACCGCCAACGCGTGCGCTCCCGTGTGCAAAAGGGAGATACCGTGCTCAACACCTTCGCCTACACCGGCGTATTTTCCGTTTTTGGCGCTCTCGGCGGCGCGCAGACCACCACGCTCGATCTCTCACAACCGTACCTCGACTGGGCGAAACGGAATTTTTCCCACAACCAGCTTGACCCGTTAGAGCATCACTTCTGCAAAGGCGATACCTTTCACTGGCTGCGGCGCTTCGAAAAACAAGGCCGCAAATTCCACGGCATCATCCTCGATCCACCAACTTTTTCCCGCGATGAAAAAGGCACCGTCTTCCGCGTCGAAAACGACTACGGCGCGCTCGCGAATCTCGCCCACCGCTGCCTCCACCCCGGCGGCTGGATCCTCTGCTCCACCAACTGCCACAAACTCCACCCCAAGGACTTCGAACGCCAACTCCGCGCCGCCTTACCCCGCAGAAGCCAGTTCACCCACACCCCCATGCCCCCCGATTTCACGGATACTCCCTATTTGAAATCGGTGTGGGTCGAGTGTTGAAACAAATCGCTTTAGGTAGCGTCCCTTTAGGACGCGGTTACGTAAGGAGTCACCCAGCCCATGGCTTCACCATGGGCTGCTATGAGTCGTCCAGTTGGGACGCGATAACTCACTGCTCAGTATCACTCCCACTCAATGCTCGCCGGCGGTTTGGTGGAAATATCGTAAAGCACGCGGTTGATGCCTTTGACTTCGTTCAAAATCCGGTGACTCGCTTTGCGCAGGAGGCTGTAGGGCAGATCGACCCAGTCGGCGGTCATGGCGTCTTCGCTGATCACGGCGCGCAGATTGGTGGCCCATTCGTAGGAACGTTCGTCCCCTTTTACGCCCACGGTTTTCACGGGGATCAGACCGGCGTAGGCTTGCCAGACGCGGTCATACCAGCCGTCTTCCTTGAGCTGATTGATGAAAATGGCATCGCACTCGCGGATGATGCGCAGGCGCTCGGGAGTGACTTCACCTGGGCAGCGGACAGCAAGGCCTGGACCGGGGAAAGGATGGCGTTGCAGGATGTCCTCGGCGATGCCTAACGATTTCCCGAGTTCACGCACTTCGTCTTTGAACAGCTCAGCCAATGGCTCTAACACTTTTCCTTGCGCTTGCAATTCGAGAATGCGATCGACGCGGTTGTGGTGCGTTTTGATTTTCGAGGCCTTCGATTTGGCATTCGAGGCGCTCTCGATCACATCCGGATAGAGTGTGCCCTGGGCGAGCATTTCCGCGTTGCCGACGGTGTCCCAGAACACATCGATGAAGAGATTGCCGATGATCTTGCGTTTCGCTTCGGGGTCATCGACACCGGCGAGTTTGCTGAGGAAAAGCTCCGCGCAATCGACGGTCTCGATCTCCACGCCCATGCGGTGGAAGTTATTGCGCACTTCGTCGCCTTCGTTGAGACGCATCAGGCCGTGATCGACAAAGATGGCACGTACTTTCACACCCGCTTCCTTGAGCAGCACCGCGAGCACCGTGCTATCGACGCCGCCGGAAACACCGCAGACGACTTGTCGGTCGCCGACGGTCTTGCGAATGCCCTCGATCATCTCGCGTTTGAAATCCTCGATGTGGAAGGGTTGCAGTTCTTTTGCCGTGAGCAGGAAGTTGTGCAAGATGCGCAGGCCTTCGTGGCTGTGCGTGACTTCCGGGTGAAACTGGATGCCGTAAAAACCCTCGCACCATTGTAAGGAAACGGGCGTGCCGTGTTGATTGACGGCCAGGACTTTCGTGCCAGCGGGCAATACATCGACGGTATCCGAGTGGCTCATCCACACCTGTGACGAAGCCGAGAGCCCTTCATACAAGCCCTCGCGCACCTGTGGCGTCAGCGCCGCCGGACCGTATTCGCGGCGATTGCTCGCATGCACGGTGCCGCCGAATTTGATATTGAGCAACTGCATGCCGTAACAGACGCCGAGCACCGGGCAGCAGAAGGATTGGAGTTTTTCAAAATCAATATCAGGCGCATCGGGCTCGCTGGTGCTGCGCGGACCGCCGGAGAGAATGATCGCGCCAGGATGGCCGATTTCCTCGATGTCCTCGGGCGCATACAATTTCGCGTAATAGCCTAACTCCCGCACTTTCCGCACAATCAATTGCGTGTACTGCGAACCAAAATCCAAAACCGCTACGTGGTGAAACTCTTTCATATTTTCTCTAACAAAAATTCCGTGATCAACTCATCGGTTGATAATTCGTCGGCTCTTCCGTGAGCACGACATCGTGCACGTGGCTCTCGCGCAAACCGCCGGTGGTGATGCGAACAAACTGCGCATCGCGCTGCAACTCCGCCAGATTCGCGGCACCGACATATCCCATGCCGGAGCGCAGGCCGCCCATCAGTTGGAAGACGACATCGGACAGCGGGCCTTTGTAAGGAACGCGGGCTTCCACGCCCTCGGCCACCAGTTTTCCGGAGCTGTTTTGGCCGTAGCGGTCGCCCGAGCCTTTGCGCATCGCGCCGAGCGAACCCATGCCGCGATAGGTTTTGAAACGACGGCCTTGCGAATGCACCGTCTGCCCCGGACTCTCGCGCGTGCCAGCGAGCAGAGAGCCGAGCATGACGAGGTCGGCACCAGCGGCAAGAGCTTTGACGATATCGCCCGAGTAACGAATGCCGCCATCGGCGATGACTTTCACGCCGTGTTCGTGGCAGTAATCGGCCACATTGCGAATCGCGGTGAACTGCGGCATGCCCACGCCGGAAATCACGCGCGTGGTGCAGATCGATCCGGGACCGACGCCGACTTTGATCGCCGAGGCACCGGCAGCGACCAGATCGCGTGCGCCCGCCTCCGTCACCACATTTCCAGCAATCACCGGCCGATCGGAAAGTTCACGCAGCTTCGCGATCACTTCCATCACCCGCGTGGTGTGGCCGGTGGCTGCATCGATGAACAAGGCATCCGCGCCCGCTTCGATCACGGCTTGCGCCCGCTCGATGAATTCCGGCCCCACGCCGACCGCCGCACCGCAGCGGAGCTGGCCATTCGGGTCCTTGGCGGCGTTGGTAAAGGTGATGCGCTTCTCGATATCGGAGCCGGTGATGAGACCGACGAGGCGATTCGCGCTATCGACGAGCGGCAGTTTCTCGATGCGATTTTTGTAAAGAATGCGACGCGCTTCCTCGAGCTCGGTCGTTGGCGCGGCGGTGATCAGGCGATCGCGCGGCGTCATCACATCGGCGACCAGGACATCCGTGCGTTCGATGTAGCGCACATCGCGTCCCGTGACCATGCCCTCGAGATGCCCATCGGCATCGACCACGGGAAACCCGGAGAACCCTTGCGTTTCCATGACGTATCGCACCTCATCCACGCTCTGCTCCTTGCGAAACGTGTATGGCTTGAGAATCACCGCATTTTCCGAGCGCTTCACCCGCGAGACCATCGCCGCTTCCTCCTCGATCGTGCAAGCGCGGTGGATCACGCCCATGCCACCCTCACGCGCCAGAGCGATCGCGAGTTCGGATTCGGACACCGTATCCATCGCCGCGGAAACCACGGGAATGTGGAGCGAAATGTCCTTGGTCAGCATGGTGTCAAGAACCGCATCCGCAGGCAAAATGGCACTGCGCGCAGGCACCAGCAGGACATCGTCAAAGGAAAAAGCTAAAGGGAAGTCTGCCATGAGCGATGCAATCGAAAATCCCCTCCCTTGACAAGTGAAAATATGGGGCGGGAGAAAAAATTCTAAGATTCCAAGGCCCGAAACACCCTAGCCCGGATTGTGGTGATGAAATGTTCCTGCCACGGCGATCACCGTTCCGGCAATAACACCACCGGCTTTAACGTTCCCCAGACAGTGCTGGGACCGGTGTCGAATAAAGTCATCCCGCCGCCGAGCTTGATTTTGCCGTCTGAGGAGCGCAGGCGTTCGCTGCGCGCGGAACCATCGACCCGGAGATAGACCGCTTTGTTGTCATAGCTGGTTTTCTCGCAAGCCCCCCATTGATTGACCATCGGTGCCACGAGAATAGGAATGCCGCCGTTGTCCTTGGTGTTCAGGCCGCGACGTTTTCCCTTCTCTTCCACCAGCACGTAGGAAAAACCGCATTCGTTTTTTTCTAGAATGCGAGAAACGGGCGCGATCACATCGTCCGGCTTCCTTGCGCGGTGACGGTTGTCCAGCGCGTAAAAAATCTCCTCACTTCGGGTGTATTCCCCTGCGATCAATTGACCCAAATAATCGTTGGAATAGCTGCCTGTGAACCCTGAGAGTGCTGGATCTTTGAGTGCTGTATGATCATCGGGAAAATATCCATAATCAGCTTCGAAATCCATCAAAACGAGGTAGACTTGCCTGGCGTTGGAAATGGCCATTGTGGAGTAATGTATTTTTGTATTACCAGAGCCGCGATAAACGGAATAAGCAATCGCTATCACACCCGTGATCACTAGCATCAGGAAAACACATTTAAAAACAAACCATTGCTGCGCTTCTCTGCCTGACTTTTCCTGCTCCTCCACATGTCGCATGACATCCTCTTCGGTGTAGAGCGGTTCCTCCTCAGTGGCCATGCTGCAGGGTAGCATGGTGAGGAGCGGATGTCTATCGCTCGCGATGCGATCGTATGAATCGGCAGGATGCTTTGGAAGCCACTAGGCTGCCACGCCGCCTGTTTTGCTGATGATACCGGCTTTTTCCATGAGGGCATCGGGCATGTGGGCGAGGGATTCGATGATGTGATCGGGCTGGTAGGCGTAGCGTTTCACTTCCTCGATCTTGGTGTGCCCGCTGAGCACGAGACAGGTGATGAAGCCCATTTCTACGCCGCCGAGAATGTCGGTGTACATCGTGTCACCCACCATGACGGTATGTTCGGAGCGCACGCCGAGCTGGCGTTGGGCCATGCGCATCATCACGCCGCTGAGCTTACCGACGGAAAAGGCCTGCACTCCCGTGGCCTTTTCGATCATCGCCACGATGGCCCCGCAGCCGGGGCGCGTGCCTTGATCGGTGGGGCAGGTCGCATCCAGATTCGTCGCCACCAATCGAGCGCCTTTTTCCACCAAACGCACGGCTTTTTCCACCATCTCAAAGTTCATCGTGCGCCCTTCGCCGATCACCACGTAGTCGGCATCGTCATCCACGACCGCGATGCCATTGTGATGCAGCGCCGAGGTCAGGCCGTTTTCGCCGATCACAAATGCCGTGACCCGCTTGCGCTGCTGGGCGAGGAAACGCGCGGTCGCCATCGCACAGGTGAACACATCGTCGCTCTCCGCCGCGATGCCCATGCGCTGGAGCTTCATCGCGATGTCGCGACGGGCGCGCTGGGAATTGTTCGTGAGGAACAAAAACGGCACCTCATTCTTCTTCAGGGTCTCGATGAAACGATCGGCAGCGGGGATCATCTGATTCCCCCGATACACCACACCATCCATGTCTAACAGAAATCCCAGCTGATTTTTCATACCGGACGGTTAGCGTCTGGCGTGCCAAAACCGATGAATTTCCTTTGTATTAGATGATTTCATTGCGGGCAGCGCCTTTTGTCACAATCAAAACTAGAGGATCGTTTTGATGAAACGGCTGCCGCCTTCGATGAAATCACCGCATTTTGCGCCTAACAGTTTTTGATAGAGCGGGCTGGAGGGCGTGAGCACCGTCACTTCCCTACCCTCACAGGAAATCTCCAAACCGCCGGCGCTGGGGGCTAACAGAAACCAGGATCCGTCGCTGGTCCCGACCAGCGAGCCCATGACGATGGTGTCCACTTGGGCGATGAAAGAGGCATCGAACGCCTCGAACAAACGCAGCGCCTCGGCGAGTTCCTCGACCTGCTTGGCCTGGCCGGATGCCAGATAGGAGGCTTCCAGATTGCGCGTATCATACTTGCTCTCGGCCTTGCTGCCGGCATCGGTGGCGGCGGCGTGGGCTTCCTGTGCCGCTTGTTTGAGACGGAGCAATTGCGCGCGCAACTCTTCACGTATGGCATCTAACAAAAGCGCTTTCATGGCAGGTCAGGCGCGGCCTTCCTCGGCATCGAACAAGGCGAAAAACGTCTGGATGTCATCACGATGGGCCAGTCCGGCATCGGCCTTTTGTTGGGCCAGCCCCGGCGTGGCGGCATCGCTCCAGCCGCGTTTCTGCATGAAGGCATTCCAGACCTCGATCTGCTCGTCATCGGGGCGACGTCCATGCGCGAAGCACCAGTCGAGAATTTCCTCGTCGCTGCCGCCCTGCAAGGTGCGAGCGCGCAGAGCCTCGAAGTCCACGCCGAGAAATCGGCAGACGCGGTCATCGAAGGTTTTTTTTCCGGGTATTATGCCGACGTGGTATCCAGCAGGCAAGAGGCCCTGGGCATCGAGACGGATTTTATCGAGAATGCGACCGAAGACAACAATCCCGCCGACGGTGGCGGAAGCGGAGCGGAGAGGAAAGGACATGCGCCATGCTAGGCAAGCGGCAACTGCTCTGCAATGGCAAAGAATGCGCGTCGAATCGCAAAGCCTGCGTAGCGGAATCGGATCCTTTCTGTGACTCTCCTGCCTCATGAAGTCGTGCCGTCACTGCAACACCGCCTTTTCCCCGCGCAAAGCGGAGGAGGAATTCTGCTGCCATGGATGCGAGTATGTGTTCCGGCTGATCAACGATAACGGACTGGATCAGTTTTATGATTTGAAACAAGGCCTGGCGACCACACCGGTGAAAAGCAGACCGTTTGAGGAACACGATTTTTCCTGGCTGCCCGCGCTGATCGAGGCGGCGGAAAAGGACGGCCGCGAAGAGGCATCGCTGGATCTCTCGCTCGATGGCATCTCCTGTGTCGGCTGCGTGTGGATGATCGAGACGATATTCGCCCGCCACGCCGGCTCGATCCGCGCCGCCGCGCATCCCACGCAGGGCATGCTGCATCTCGAGTGGCTGCCGGGGCAGTGCGACATCGCGGCATTTCTGCGCGAGATCACGCAATTCGGCTACATCGCCGCGCCAGGGGAACAACGCGCGGGTCATGGCGAGCAGCAGAAATTGATGGCACGCATGGGGCTGTGCGGGGCCTTCGCGCTGAATGCGATGGCTTTCACGCTGCCGACCTATCTGGGCATGCCACGCGATTTCATGTATGCGGATTTGTTCCGACTGATCACGTTTCTCTCCGCGACTTTTGCGATGCTGATCGGCGGCACCTGGTTCATGAAAAAAGCCTGGCGCGCCTTGCGCATGGGCACCGTGCACATCGATCTGCCCATCGCACTCGGCCTGATCGCGGCGTATGCGGGCTCCATCATCGGCTGGCTCACGGGGGCCGAGGGCTTGCTGTATTTTGATTTCGTGGCGATGTTTGTCTTCCTCATGTTGGTCGGTCGCGCGCTGCAAACATCGGCCGTGGAGCGGAATCGCAAGCGTCTGGTCCGCCAGCAACCCGTGCCGCAATCGTTCACCGCTGTCGGCGAACCAGCGAGGGAAATGGCACTGCACGAACTCACGGCAGGCGATGAATTTCTGCTGCGGCCCGGTCAGGCCAATCCCGTGGCGGCCGTGGTCACCGCGCAGCAGGCTTCGTTTTCGTTAGAGTGGATCAATGGCGAGGCCGAATCCGTCTCGTTTGCGGTAGGCTCACGCTTGCCGGCGGGAGCGATTTTGTTAAGCCGCCAGGACGTGTCGCTGCAGGCCTCGGAGGCGTGGGCGGATTCGCTGCTGGCACGACTGACCGCCCCCGCCGCGCAGGAGCGTGGCCATGCGTTTCTCGACACCCTGCTGCGCTACTGGCTGGCGGTGATCTTGCTCATCGGCGTGGCGGGCTTCGGATGGCATGCCTTGCATCAGCAGTGGATTCACGGGCTACAAGTGATGATCTCGGTCTTCGTGGTCTCCTGCCCCTGTGCGCTTGGCGTGGCCATTCCTTTGGCCGATGATCTCGCCGCGACCCAGCTTCAGCGCTGGGGAGTATTCCTGCGCTCAACGACTTTCTGGTCGCGCATCCGAAAAGTAAAACACATCATTTTCGACAAAACCGGCACCCTCACTTTGGAGCGCCCGGTGTTGGAAAATCCCGAGGCCGTCGAGCAACTGGACGACGAGGCCGCGCAGGCGCTCGCCCGGCTCACCCACGGCTCGCTGCATCCGGTATCCCGCAGTTTGTTGGAGCAGCTCGGACATCGCGGGCAGAAACTGCTCCAGCGCACCAGCGAGGGAACCGTGGAGGAAACGCCCGGCATGGGACTGGAGTATTTCGATGGGAAACATCACTGGTCGCTCGGTCGCCCGGGATGGAAAACCATCGACTCACTGGCGGATCCGCATCTCATGGGCACGGACTTTTGCTGCGATGGAAAATGCCGGGCGCGCCTGATCTTCCGCGATTCCCTGCGCCCCTCGGCGCGCGTGGCATTGGATGTGTTACGGCGCAAGGGCATGCAACTGCACATCTGCTCCGGCGATCACCCGGATAAAGTGCGCCGCATCGCGGAGGCGCTACACATCGATCAACACCACGCTCATGGCGGCCTGACACCCGAGCAAAAGGCCGCCTCGGTGCGGCAGATCAATGCGGATGATACCCTCTACCTCGGCGATGGCGCGAATGACTCGCTCGCCTTCGATGCCGCCTATGTCACCGGCACGCCCGTGACCGACCGCTCGTTGCTGGAGAGCAAAGCGGACTTTTACACGCTCGGCGCCGGGCTCTCCTTCCTGCCGCAGATGTTTTCCCTCGCCACCGCGAGAGCTCATGGCGTGAGAAACGCCTTTCTTTTCGCCCTGCTCTACAATCTCAGCGTCATCGCCATTTCCCTTTACGGTCAAATGAATCCGCTTCTCGCGGCGATCCTGATGCCGCTCAGTTCGCTGGTTTCTCTGGCGATTGTGGCATTATCTCTCAGAAATCGACGTTCTTTGATTGAAAAATCCCAGCGGTCTCCGTATAATGCCGCCGATGCCACTCCCGGAAACTTCGCAACCGCCGACTCAGTCCCATAAGTCGTTCCAAAACGCGATTTTCGAGCGCCTGCTCTCGTCGGAACGTTTCACCATCTACCAAGACGCCTTCCGCGCCGCCACAGGGTTGCCGTTGCGCCTCGTCGCATCGGATACGGAGAAGTGGTGCCTCGATGACCAAAGCATCAATCGCAGTCCCTTCTGCGAGAAATTGAATCTCTGCAAAAGCGCCTGCCACGCCTGCATCGACGTCAATGCGCGCCTCATGAAGGAGGCAGATGTCGCCGGTCCCTCGACCTGCCACTGCTTCGCCGGACTCAACGCCACCGCCGTGCCGATCAAGCTGGGTGCCTCGACCATCGCCTATCTCAAAACCGGCCAGGTCTTTTCCACCACGCCTGATGAGCATTCGTTCAAAGACGTGCTGGCGATGTTGGGAAAAAAAACGATCGCCAAGGAAGACATCGCCCTCCTGCGTGACGCCTATTTCCAAACGCGCACCGTCGAACCGCAGCGCTACCAGAGCATGGTGACACTGCTCGCCAGCTTCGCGGAGCAGCTCTCCCACTACACCGAGCAGCTCTCCATCATCGATCAAGGCTCCGAGCCGGCTGCCATCGCCAAGGCGAAAAAATACATTCACGAGCACCTCGATCAGGCCCTGCCGCTCGGCGAAGTCGCGCGCGTGGCCGGTCTATCGGAATCGCATTTCTGCCGCTTGTTCAAGGAGACCACCGATCTCACCCTCACCGACTACATCAACCGCTGCCGCATCGAGTGGGCCAAGCGCGAGCTGCTGCGCCCGGAAGTGCGCGTGTCGGAAATCGCCTACCAGATCGGCTACCAATCGCTCTCGCAGTTCAATCGCTCCTTCGCCCGCATCACCGGCACCTCCCCCACCGCCTTCCGCCGCGAGCAGCTCAATCGCGCCGCGTCCTAACAATTTCCGCGCGCAGCTTGACGCGGGAATTTTCTCGGCGAAGATCCCGCATGGCAAAACGCATCGCATTGATTGGAGGAACGTCGGGCATCGGCGCCGCAGCCCGGGAATACTGGCAACACGCAGGGCACGAGCTCCACATCGCCTGTCGCCAACCGCAACTCCTCGCCGCCCGGGGCATCCATGCGCAGCACTTCGATGCCACCGCACCCACGCCTCTCTCATGGCCGGAAAAACTCGATGGCCTCGTGTATTGCCCCGGCACCATCACCCTGAAACCGTTTCATCGCCTCAGCAGCGAGGACCTGGCGCGGGACCTGCAAGTCAATCTGCTCGGTGCCATTCATGTCTTGCAGTCCGCCATGCCCGCGCTCAAGGCCAGCGGCAGTGCCTCGGTGGTGCTGTTCTCCACCATCGCCGTCGCGCAGGGCATGCCGTTTCACGCCTCGATCGCCGCCGCCAAGGGAGCCGTGGAAGGCCTGGCCCGCAGCCTCGCCGCCGAGTGGGCGCCGCTGATCCGCGTCAATGTGATCGCGCCATCGCTCACCGATACCACCCTCGCCAGCCCGCTGCTGAGCGATGAAACCAAACGCGCCGCCGCCGCAAAACGGCATCCGCTGCAACAAGTCGGCGACCCGCGCGATGTCGTAGCGCTGATGGATTTCCTGCTCAGCGATCACAGCCGCTTCCTCACCGGACAAGTCCTGCGCCCCGACGGCGGACTTTCTTCCGTGCGTCTGTTTTCCTAATCTAGCGAGGATAGAGATACACTTCCTCCACCGGCGCGTCCGGCAGGGCTTGCAGGAAATTTTTGCCGTAGCGCTTCGTGAGAATGCGGTTGTCGAGGATGTGCACGAAGCCGTGATCTTTCGCCGTGCGGATGAGGCGGCCCACGCCTTGGCGCATTTTCAGGATGGCCTCGGGCACGCTGTATTCCATGAAGGCATTGCCTCCCGCGGCCTCGATCGCCTCGATGCGCGACTGCGTGAGCGGATGATCCGGCACCGAAAACGGCAAGCGCGTGACCACCACATTCGAGAGCGACTCGCCCGGCACATCCACGCCCGTCCAGAAACTATCGGTGCCAAACAGCACGCTGTGAATGTCGTTGCGGAATTCCTCGATCATGCGGTGACGCGTCATGCCCGCGCCTTGCACAATGAGCTGCCAGCCCTTTTTGCGGAAAAAGGCCTCCAACTGCGTCGCCGCATCGCGCATCGCCCGGTAACTGGTGAACAACACAAACGCGCGCCCCTCGCTGGCCTCGACCGATATCTGAATCGCCTGCGCCAGTGCCTTGTTGTAGGTCGGATGCGACGGCTCGGGCATGTCGCGGAAAATTTTCACCTTCATCTGCCTCTTGTAATCAAAAGGACTGCCGATGCTCAAACTGCGCACCTGCTCGGCACCGACGCGCCCCTTGAACCACTGCAAGGAAGGATCGCCGACGCCCAGCGTCGCGCTCGTCATGATGCAGGTTTTTTCCGGCGCAAACAGCAACCTGCGCAAGCTCTCCGCCACCTCCACCGGCGCGGCATGCAGGGAAAACTGCACCTCCTCGCGACCGCCACGCTCCACCCAATAGACATTGCCCTCCTGCTGCTGATCGAGAAACACCTGCACCGTGCCGTGCACTTCGCGCAGCTTGCGTGATACTTCCGCCAGCTCCGCCTTGCTGGTATCGCCCTCCACATCGGCAGCGAGGTCATCGATCTCCGACCACAGCGCACGCAGCGGTGCGGCCAAAGTGTTTTCCACCAATCCCGGCCGCCGCACGCGGAACTCACGCGAGTATTCGCCGAAGCGCACGCACTCGCCCACTTGATAGAAAAAGTTCTCCGCTTCGTCTAACAGTGCTTCCACAGCCTTCATCGCCGAGGCCTTGCGATAGCTCTTCAACAGGCCTTTTTTGGTGCGCGGATGATAGAGCCGCATCAGCTCGTATTTCAGCCCCGCCTGGCTCAGTCGCAGCCCGAGCTGTGCCGCGGCCACGTGCTCCACGGTGTGGGCCTCATCCAGCACCACGAAGTCGTTCGGAAAAAGAAAGCCGTTCATCGCGCCCGCATCCGCCTCCATGCCGTCATCCGCCGCGCCTAACAACGCGAAAAACAAGGTGTGATTCACCACCACCATCTTCGCCTCCGCCGCCGCCTTGCGCGCCTCTTGAAAAAAACAATTCCCGCGCGGTCCGCACAGCCGCGCCGTGCAAATGTGCGGGTCGCTGCATACCTGCGCCCAGATTTTTGGTGAAGGCGTGAAAGGCAGATCGCTCAGTGTGCCATCGTGCGTCGCCTCCGCCCAGCGCGCGATCGAGCGCAGTTCCTCGTCTTCGGAACTCGTGAAAAGATCCGCCGTTTGTTCGATCGCCCGACGCAACCGCACCGGACAAAGGTAATTCCCCCGCCCCTTCAGCAACACAGCGGGAAATTCATCGCGCAGGACCTTACGTACGATGGGAATGTCTTTGCGAATGAGCTGCTCCTGCAAATTGATCGTATGCGTGGAGATCACCGCCTTGCGCCCTGTCTCCAGCGCAAAACGCGCGGCTGGCAGCAGGTAGGCCAGGGATTTCCCCACCCCCGTGCCCGCTTCCGCAATCACACAACTCCGCTGCACCAGGGCCTCCGCCACCGCCACCGCAAGCTGCTGTTGTTGCGGGCGGTATTCAAAGTCCTTCGATCGCCCCAAAACGCCCTCGGTGGAAAATGCCAACTGCATTTCCTCCACCAATCCCGGCACCGCGAGCCCTTCTGTGACCGAAATCATGCGATCGGACCCCAGCGCTTACATTTCCCCACCCGCATAGGCCTGCAAGAACCGCACCCGCGCATCCGCTTCCTTGATGGTCACGAAACCATCGCCATCCGCATCGGCGGCCTCGAAGCGTTGCTTCACATAGCCCTTGGCCGTTTGTGTCTTGAAATACTCGGCATAGGTCACCTTGCCATCGCGATTGCGATCATAGGCGTCGAACTTCGCCCGCGTGAACTCCGGCGCGATGTCCTTCGCCTCTTGCAGGGAAATGACGCCGTTTTGATCGTAGTCGATGAGCTTGAAAACACGCGAGTGCTCGAAGTTCCGCGCCTCGTCCAGAGTCAGCTTGCCATCGCCATTCGCATCGGCCGCATGAAACTGCGCCCGATCCGCCTGCCGCTCGACATCCTGACACTGGCAAAACAACACCATCATCCCTCCCAATAACGCCCGTTTGTGTGTGTATTTCATCTTTGTGCCGCCAGTCTACCAAAGCACCCAGCGTTCACAAGAACAAATCGAACGGAGGGCAACAGGCACACACAATCAGGTCCGCACTCACCCATCTCCCCCGAAAAAGCTTAAAGTTTCCTGAAAATCAGGCTTGCCGCAGCTCTGAAAGCAGTTCATCCTCTTGCTGCCTCAGAAGTTATGGCGAAAAACGAGAACATCAAACGTGGCGAACCACCCCCGGAGCCAGACAAGCGCAATAGCGAGATTTTGGGCATCATTTTGCTCATCGCTGGCTTGGTCTGCTTGCTTTCGCTTGTTTCGTACACTCCGCACGATTCCCCCGTAGCGAAAATTCTCGGCATCAATGGCCATCCCGAGGGCGTGGAGCGGAAAAACCTCATCGGTCCCGTCGGCGCCCTGATCGGTGCCGCGCAGATGCTGCTGCTCGGTGCCGCCGGCTACCTGATTCCCGTCGCCCTGCTCTGGTTCGGCCTGGCGAAAATGCTGTTCAATGCCCGCCTCTGGGGCCGCACGATGATCGGTTTCTCCATTCTCAGCCTCAGCGCCGCCTCGCTGCTGCATGTTTCCGGCTTGTTGTTTCCCGATTGGGAAAAAACCTACATCATCCCCGGCCCCGGCGGCATCCTCGGCAAGGGCATAGGCGAATACGTTTTTGCCATGTTCCTCGGCAAAATCGGCAGCATCATTCTGCTTTCCGGCCTCTACATCGTCGCACTGATCATGATCACCGGCGTACCCCCGCTTCAATTTTTCCGCGCCTGCTGGGCCGTCAGCAAACAAAAATGGCAGGCCAAACGCCTTGAGCAACAGGAAGCCCAGCAAGCCAAGGAGCGCGAACTCGCCCGACTCCAGGAACGCGAGGCGGAAAAGGAACGCCGCAAACGCGAACGCGGCACCGCTCCCGCTAGCGCCGAGGATGAAAACGGTCATTTCAAGCCATTGTTTAACCCCATGCCGGAGGACAACCAGCAGTTCCTCCCGCTGGTCAGCACCCCCGCGCCGAAGATCATCGATGCCTCCGCCCGCCGCCCTGCCGCGCCGAATCCCGGTGACAAACCCTTCGAGCGAAAACGCGATCCGGACCTCTCGCTCTCCACGACGGGCTTTGAAAACTACGAGCTCCCCGGCTTTGACCTGCTGGATATCGATGAAAACCCCGATGCCCCCGAGGCTGACAAGGACGAATTGCTCGCCATCCAGCGCAACATCATCGAGACGCTGAAGTCCTTTAACATCGACGTCACCCCCGGCGACATCACCCGCGGCCCCACGATCACGCGTTACGAAATTTACCCGCCGCCGGGCATGCGAGTCTCGCGCATTTCCCAGCTCGAGGCAGACCTCGCCCGCTCCACCTGCGCCGAGCGTATCAACATCCTCGCGCCCATTCCTGGGAAGGACACCGTCGGCATCGAGATCGCGAACTCGAACAAAGTCGCCGTGCCGCTGCGCGAGCTGCTGCAAGACCCGGAGTTCCGCTCCGCCAAGAAAAAAATCCCGCTCGCCCTCGGCAAGGATGTGTATGGGAAAACCGTCATCGGCGACCTCGCCGCGATGCCGCACCTACTCGTCGCCGGTGCCACGGGCTCGGGGAAATCGGTGTGCATCAATTCGATCATCGCCTCGATCTTGTTCAAGTTCGGCCCGGATGAACTGCGTTTCATCATGGTGGACCCGAAGGTGGTGGAAATGCAGATTTACAACAAACTGCCCCACCTCGTGGTGCCCGTCGTCACGGACCCGAAAAAAACCGTGGCCGCTCTCAAGTGGGTGGTGAACGAGATGGAAAAACGCTACCGCATCTTTGCCAAGGTCGGCGTGCGCAATTTCGATGGCTACAATAACCGCCCGCGCCCCGAAAAAACCATCATGGGCGATCTGCCCTTCGAGGAAAAAGAGCCCGAACCAGAACCGGACATGGAGGCCATCGAGTCCATCGCCGCTGCGCTGGAATCCGGCGAACTCGGCCCCGAGGAAGACGAGGAGGACATCATCCCCGATGACGACAAACTCCCCGATCGTTTCCCCTACATCGTCGTGTTGATCGACGAGCTCGCCGACCTGATGCAGACCGCCCCCGCCGATGTCGAAGGCTGCATTGCCCGCATCGCCCAGAAAGCCCGCGCCGCCGGCATCCACCTCATCATCGCCACGCAGACGCCGCGCGCCGATGTGGTCACAGGCATCATCAAGGCAAACATCCCCTGCCGCATCGCGTTCCAGGTGTCTTCCCAGCTCGATTCACGCGTGATTCTCGACACCAAGGGAGCCGACAAACTCGTGGGCAAGGGCGACATGCTCTACCTCCCGCCCGGCTCGGCGAAACTCGAACGCTCGCAGGGCGCTTTTGTGTCCGATGCGGAAGTCGAGCGCCTCGTCGACCACTGCGCCGCCTTCGGCAAACCGAACTTCGAGAGCGACATCCACAAAGCCATCGAGACCGGAAATTTCGGCGACGGCGAAGACAATGACGAATCCGATGTGGACGAAGACCTGGTGATCAAATGCATCGAGGTCGTGCGCCAGGAACAAAAAGCCAGCACCTCCCTGCTCCAGCGTCGCCTGCGCCTCGGCTACACCCGCGCCGCCCGCATGATGGACATCCTCGAAAGCCGCGGCCTCATCGGCCCCGGTGAAGGTGCGAAGCCACGCGAGGTGTTTATCACGGATTGAGGAGTCAAGTTGCAAAAAAATCGGATGCCAAAACGAGAATCGACGATCGAAACGGTGGTGACGGTTGTTACGATTGCCGCTCTCGCTGTTATGGTAGGCTTCGGAAGCATCTATGGAGGCCGAGGACTTTCTGAAATCTATGGCGAGACGAGCATATTCGGACTTGAAACCAGAATAGCGATCACCGCGCACCTTTGGTCCCCATTTCTTTTTGGCATCATATTGCTTGGTTATGTCTGGCTTCGCATGGGCGGAGAGCAAGGTCGTTGGCCATCGTGGTGCGCCTTGAGCCTCGCATCATTGATCACCGGTGTGGTGTTCTAAGGTATCGTCTTGCCGTTCGCATCGACAACTTTCCACATGAGATAGGAAACCACCAGTACCCCACCGGGGTTGTGTCCCAAAGCCCAGGGTTGTCACGCCACGGGCGTGGCTACCCTAGGAAAATCCGCGCACCGTTTTTCTCTTACCCTGTAAGGGTTACGTCCTCGGCGATGAGGTCCTTCCCACCGATTGACAACGACTTCGCGCACACACTAACAGGGCAGGAAAATTTTGGTGGCATCCAGCCCAGGTTTGCCCACCGCCCCGACATGCGGAACATAACGTTGCTGGCTCCATGATAAAAAATGTTAGACTAACAGAAGATCGAAATATTACTACGCGAGCTACAACCTGGAAAGTAGTTTGTTCGCATTCAGTTTATCTTCGCAATCGCATCGAATATCTGCAATGACCAGCTTTGGAATCAATGTGAAAAATCCATGTCGAGTTGCTCTCCTCATATGTGTATGAACCACTGCCATCAATTCCGGACAAATGTCGAATAAACTCATCGGCATCGCCGGGATCGAAGAAAAATTCACCTTCTGATACATTCATGTCCAAATCGTTCTTTGTTGTAATCACTCTACTAGACATCGGAATGATGCTTGGAAGCCAGCCGCAATCAAAGAATCTGTCCGCTTCGGCATCTGCTCTCGTCTCGTATTGGCATGTGACAGAATCATCGCATCCGCATATTGATAATGCGGCTAAAAACGTCAGTGTAATCCGCAACATGGCCATTTTTTCTAAAGAACGTTAGAGTGATGGCAGCCCCACTAGCTGGGGTAATCGTGGAAACGGAGGTGAAGCCGTAAAGTCATGCGAGACTTCGCCGACAGAGGCGCTAGTGGGGATTGCCATGCACGACTTGTTCTGCTTCTTCATTTGTTATAGTTCGTGGAGTCCTAGATCAGCAACATACTCACGACCTTTATCGGTAATGAAAAGATTATTAGGTGACGCCTGCATACCCATCACAACCACCGATCCATTCGGATTCTGGGCTAAACCCAAGAGGCCTGATTCTAGGGATCGCTTCAGAAGAATGTTGTTCGCAGGCGGCCACTGAATCGCAGCATTCACAGGCGCACCTGCCAACTCAAACAAAATATCCATCTCCAACTGAGAATACTTATCATGAATGAAACGCAAGTTAACTTTGTAGAGCCGAAGAGCCTTACGATCAATCTCCCCTCTATCGGCGCGCCGATGGCAATTCGGGCAGAGAGCGATGAGGTTGTCATATTCGTGCGCCTGACACTGCGCCCACGGGATAACGTGATGAACGTCGACCTCGATGTATCGGCAAGTGGGGATCGCGCACCGATGCCCAGCCTCGACGAGGACGCGGCGGCGGATGTCAGCAGGTATTGGAGGACGACTATCCATCGGAAAAATTTACAGCAGAACAGTATTAGTTCGTTCCGCCCATTATGATAGGAAATCTAGTAAAAAAGACAATGTGATTATTCACTCTCCTATAAAACATTGACATTCAACGACTTTATCAATTTATCAGGATTGCCTTATCATTTGGATCGCTTGGTGTTCTGGGGTCATTAATCTAACAGTTATCAAAGGTAAGGTTGTCGTTTCCGTGTGCGGAATGGAAGGCGCTGGAGCTGATGCTGGGGGGGGCACGAATGGCTCGGATTTTCACGAATGGGATGAGGCTATGCCGCGTCTTCGCGGAAACTCTGATCTAGCGCGTCAAACGGGCGCGTTTCCTGCCCATGTCTGCGATGCATAGCGATTACGCCAGAATCTGCTTGATGACCGCCGCTGGTTCCACGCCGGTGAGCTTCTGATCGAGGCCTTGGGCGCGGTAGGTGAGGCGCTGGTGGTCCAGGCCCAGCAGGTGGAGCAGGGTCGCGTGCAGGTCGTGCACGGAGACCGGGTCTTTGGCGATGCCGTAGCCCAGTTCATCGGTCTCGCCGTGCACGGTGCCGCCCTTGATGCCGCCGCCGGCGAGGAAAATGGAGAAGGCCTTGATGTGGTGATCGCGGCCATCGCCCTGGGCCATCGGTGTGCGGCCAAACTCCCCACCCCAGACGACCAGGGTATCATCGAGCATGCCGCGCTGTTTCAGATCGGTGAGCAGGGCGGAGGTGCCTTGATCGACGAGTTTCGCCGTAGTGGCGGTGCCGTTTTTCACGCCGCCGTGGTGATCCCAGCCACGGTGATAGACCTGGATGAAACGCACCCCGCGCTCGGCCAAACGCCGCGCCAGCAAGCAATTCGAGGCAAAGGAGCCATCGCCCGGCGTACATCCGTATAAATCAAACGTTTGTTTTGTCTCGCCCTCGTAGCCCATCAGCTCCGGCACGGAACTCTGCATGCGGAAGGCCAGCTCGTATTGCTCGATGCGCGTGGCGATTTCCGCATCGCTGGTCCGCGCGGCGCTGAGGGAATTGAGGCGATTGACGGTGGCGATGAGTTGTTTCTGCGCCTCCGTGGTGACGCCGCCCGGGTTGCGCACGTAGTGCACGGGATCGCCTGCCGACTGGAACTCCACGCCCTGCAAGTGACCGGGCAGAAATCCACTGCTCCACTGGCGCGAGGAAATGGGCTGCGCCTGTCCCCCACCCACGCTGGTGAGCACCACGAAGCCCGGCAGGCTCTGGCTCTCGCTGCCCAGACCGTAAAGCACCCATGAACCCATCGACGCCCGCCCCGGAATGATGGAGCCGGTGTTCATGAAGGTATGCGCGGGATCGTGGTTGATCTGCTTGGTATGCATCGAGCGGACCAGCGCGATCTCATCGGCATGTTTCGCGATGTTGGGAAAAATGTTGGAGATTTCCATGCCGCACTGGCCGTGACGCGAGAAATCGTGCTGCGCGCCGAAACAATTGAGTTTTTTGCCCTGCAATTGCGCGAGCTGTTGGCCCTTGGTGAACGATTCCGGCATCGGCTTGCCGTGCAGCTCGCGCAGCTTCGGTTTGAAATCGAAGGTCTCCAGGTGCGAGGGACCGCCCGCCATGCTGAGGAAAATCACCCGCTTCACCTTGGGCGAAATCACGCTCCCTGCACTCACTCCCAGCTCGGCACCGAGCATGCGTGAGAGCGCGATGGTCCCCAGCCCTGTGAGACCCTGGCCGAGAAAGGTGCGACGGTTGCTATCGGAAAAAATGGACATGTGCGTGTGTCGTGTAAGTAGGTTCAATCGTTAATAACGAGTAATGGCTTCATGCAGATTCAGAAGCGCGCGGCAGAGCGAGGTGGCCGCCGCGAGCGGAATGGCGGGCATTTCCTTGGGCGCAGGCATCGCGCCAACGGTCAGCAATGTCTGGGCATCGGCGGGGCTGGCGGTGAAACGCTTCATTTCCTCTTGATGGAACTGTGTGAGAATGCGCAGCTCTTCGTCCGTGGGCTGGCGGCTCAGGCACAGCACCCAGGCGCGTTGCGCGAGATCGGTTTCTCCTTTTTCATCAGATAGCAGACGCGCCGCCATCACGCGGGCGGCTTCGGTGAAGGTCGGATCATTGAGCAAATTCAGTGCCTGCAAGGGTGTGTTCGAGGCGGACCGCTCCGCCGTGCATTCCTCGCGCGATGGGGCATCGAAGGCCTTGAGCATGGGGTGGAGGAAGGTCCGCTGCCAGTGCGTGTAAAGCCCGCGCCGGTAGAGAGAGGCACCGCTATCCGGCTGATACTCGCGTGGCGGGAAATTCAGGTGACGATAGTATTTCGCCGGCTGATATGGCTTCACGCTGGGGCCGCCGATTTCCGGATGGAGCAGGCCGGAGACGGCGAGTGCGTTGTCGCGAATCAATTCGGCTGGCAGGCGGATCTGGCTCTGCCGCGCGAGCCAGCGGTTCTGCGGATCCGCCTCGGCGAGGGCAGCGGTGGGCGTGCTGGATTGCTGGTAGGTGCGCGAGAGCAAAATGGTGCGCATCAAGTGCTTCACGCTCCAGCCTTTTTCGCGAAACTCGATGGCCAGCCAGTCCAGCAGCTCGGGATGGCTGGGGTATTCCCCTTGCAGGCCGAAGTCACCGAGATCTTTCGAGAGGCCGACGCCAAACAGCCGCGCCCACAGGCGATTGACAAAAACGCGCGCCGTGAGCGGGTTTTCCGCATCCACCATCCACTTCGCGAGATCCAGGCGCGTGCCGCGGGGCGCGGGTTGTTCGCCTGGTGGCGTTGGTTTGCTCAAGAACGCCGGCGGTGCGGGTGCCACCAACGGACCGGATTTGTCCTGCCAATCGCCGCGATTGAGCAAGCGAACCTCCCGCGGAGTGGCGGAAATGGTGGCGAGCACACTGGGTGCCGTTTTGAGAAGGTTCTCGCGTTCTTTTTCCCGGACCTGCAGCTCGGATTTGATTTTTTGGTAGGCGGGGGTGGATTCGCGATAGACCAGCGCGAGTTTTTCCCCATCAGGAGTGGCCGCTTTCAGGGCAGCGACAGCCTCCGGCGAAAGATGGGCGAGCCGACGAGCCGGATCACGTGTGACGAAGCCGACATTGTCCCAGTGAACCTTGCCCCCGAATTGTGTGCATGCGATCTGGCCGACCTTCGCCCCGGGTGCCAGACCTATGGCGGCGATGGGAACCGTGAGCCGCACCCATTGGCCGGCAGCAGGCAGATCACCAGCGCGGTGATAGGCCGTGGCCGCTTCTCCCTTTCCATAGGGAATCACGGCCTCGCCCCAGTAGGCGCGGTGCGACCACTTGCCATCCACATTCACCTGCAGCATGACGGCGCTGGTAGGCTTGGCGGGATCCAGATGCACCCACAGAAAACACTCTTCCCCCGCCTGGACGACATACGGTTTTTTCAAGGTGGCAATGTGTTGCACCAAGCCTGCGGATTCTTGCAGTCGGGCGTGGGTGCCGCTTTGCACGGGTCCGGCGCTGGCATCGGTGAGGCCGGGCACGTCGATGGTGGCGGCCTCGGCGGAGGTCTCATCGAGCAACGCAGCATCGAAGGATTCCGTGGAGGCCATCAGGGCTTTTTGCTCGCTGACCCACGCGGTAAGCGCTTGCTGTTCCGGTTTCGGCAGGGCCTGCAGCTCCTGGCGCAGCGCGGCGATCTTTTGCTCCAGCGAAACAAGGGCCGCCTTTTGTGATGGCGTGGGCACCGACAGGATGGGTCCGAATTCTGCAAACACCACGCCGCGCGCGGTCCATTTCGCCGTGTCTTCCTGATAGCTGCCATCGCCCGTCCACGCGCCTTTTTCGAGGATGTCGCTGAAATACGCCGCAAAGGAATAAAAGTCCTTGGCCGTGAATGGATCAAATTTGTGATCATGACATTCCGCACAGGCCAAGGTCGATCCCAGCCAGGCGGACGCGGTGGTGCGCACGCGCTCGGCCTGATACTTGGCCAGATACTCCGCATCCTGAATGCCGCCTTCTTTGGAAATTTGATTGAGCCGGTTGTAGGAAGCGGCGACCTGCTGCTCCAGTGTCGCATTCGGCAGCAGATCTCCGGCCAATTGCTCGATGGTGAATTGATCGAAAGGTTTGTCGGCATTGAAGGCATCGATCACGTAATCCCGATAGGGCGAGGCGGAGCGATCGTTGTCACCATGATAGCCCGCCGTATCCGCATAACGCACGGCATCCAGCCATCCGATCGCCATGCGTTCGCCGTAGTGCGGCGAAGACAGAAGTTCATCGACCACACGAACCACCGCCGCGCGCGGATCGCTCGCGTAGGCTGTCTGAAATGCCGCCACTTGCGCGGGCGAAGGCGGTAATCCCGTCACATCGAAATGCAAGCGCCGCAACAAGGTCACCGCATCCGCCGTTGGGGAAAATGTCAGTTGTCGCGACGTCAGATCACGCGCCACGATACTGTCAATGTCCCGCCCCGCCTCGCGTTTCGGCACCGAGTAGGCCCAGTGCGGTTCATACACGGCCCCCGCTTTGATCCAATCGGCCAGCAATTGTTTTTCCTTGCTGGTGAGCACCTTGTGGCTGCTCGGCGGCGGCATGATGTCGTCTTCATCGGTGGCATTGATCAGCTTGATCAGGCGGCTCTTTTCCGGATTGCCGGGAATGAAGGCCTTGCTGGCGATGGCTTCCTCGCGAATGTCGAGCCGCAGATCCTCCTCGCGCGTTTTGGCATCGGGCCCGTGGCAGAAAAAACACTTGTCCGAGAGAATCGGGCGAATGTCGCGACCGTAGCGGATCTCAGGATCGGCATAGACAGGAAAAGCGAACAGAAAACCAATGACACCGTGCCGAAACATCACCAAAATACGCAGCCACAGCGCTTTTTCTTTCGAGGGAAATGCCCGCCACTCCACGCCTGAAACACCCAATCAAGCTACAAATTTCAAAATTTCCATTCATCGAAAGATTAGCAGATAAAAATTTTACATGACTGAAATATCAAGAAAACCCAATGATACACTTAGATATCAAGCCGATTATCGACCTTTGGCAGGTATCACCAAAATCGAGCTAATAAGATTATTTTAAAATTTAGACTTGATTACTATCCGGCTTTTCGATTGACTGCTGCTGTCCCGATAAATTCGCCTACGTCCCAACCCGGCGGGTTTGTCTCTCAACTCCATATCAGCCATGAAAAATGTTCACTCGATGAATACGGGCCCTGCTGTACAGGCAGAGGCCGATCGCCTCGCAGACTTTGTGTTGTTCACCCAACGCAGCTGCATTCTCAACCTCTCCGGAGAACTGAGCAAAGGAAATGTTTCGTTTCCCCAGTTCTTCCTGATGGCCTACCTGTCCAGTGAGGAATACCTGACGATGTCCGACATCGCCAAGAAAATGGGTCACTCGACCGCCGCCGCCACCGGTCTGGTGGATCGCTTGGAGAAACTCGCTTACGTCGAGCGCATCCATGCCGCCGAAGATCGCCGCAAGATCATGGTTCGCATCACGCAAAAAGGCGTGGAGCTCGTCTCGCGCATGCGCCGTGAAATCGCCGCCGATCTCGCCGACATGCTCTCGAACATGGACCAGGAAGAAGCCGACACCGTCGATGCCACCCGCCGCGCCATGTCCGCCCTGCCCCAAGGTTGATCGCACCTCCCCCGCCCCGTCACGCGCTTGCGTTTGACAATCGGCGGAAAAATCGACACAACATCCTCCGCCGCGCTTATGTCGCAGCGGAGGATTTTTTTTCGCATTTATTGATTCACGCCATGACCGAAGATTTTCTCAGCCCCCTGCGCGCGATCCCCCGGTTGCGGGTGGATTTCATCGAGCGCGTGCCGGATCAGCCCATGGATGCGGATCGGGATGAGGCGATGCGCCGCCTCCGCGACCACCACACCAGCGCCATCGAGCAACACGGCTTCACCGCAGAGCAGTGGTGGCGGGCGGAACAAGTGCACGGTGCGGAGGTAGCCATCGCCGGTGCATCGCCCACCATCGTGGCTCCTGATGGACTGCCGGTGATCGCGGGCGTGGATGGCTTGATCGCCCCGAGAACCGCACTGGCACTGGCGATTTATGTCGCCGATTGCGGCGCGATCTGGCTCGCCGACCGCGCCAATGGAGCCATCGCCCTGCTCCACTCGGGAAAAAAAGGCACGGAGGGAAACATCCTCGGTCGTGCGGTCGAGCGGATGAAAGAGGAATTCGGCAGCTCTCCACAGGACCTCATCGGCGTGCTCGGTCCCTGCATCCGCCCGCCGCACTATGAGGTGGATTTTGCCGCGGAAATCGTCCGCCAGGCGGCCGACGCGGGCATTGGCAGCTTTCACGATTGCAAAACTTGTACCGCATCGGACTTGCACCGCTTCTACAGTTACCGTAAAGAACTCGGGCGCACAGGCCGCATGATGGCCATCATCGGATACCCTACACACTCATGAGCGAAAAAAGCATCACCGTCACAGCCCCCGCCAAAATCAATCTCTCCCTGCGCGTGATCGGCAAACGCAGCGATGGCTTTCACGAGGTGGATACCCTCATGACTCCGGTTCCCGGCTTGTTCGATACCCTGACGTTCACCGAAGCGGAAGCCTATTCGCTGACCTGCGATGTTGCGGACATCCCCGTGGACGAAGGCAATCTCATCACCAAGGCGACGCTGCTCTTTGAAAAACTCATCAAAAAATCCTGCCTCGCCCACATTCACTTGGAAAAACGCATCCCCCACGGTGCCGGTCTCGGCGGTGGCAGCAGCGATGCAGCCGCCACCCTGCGCGCCTGGAATGAATGGCACGGCGGCCCGCTCGATGACGCCACGCTTCACGAAGCCGCCGCCACACTCGGCAGCGATGTGCCGTTTTTCCTCACCGGCACCACCGCCCGCGCCACCGGTCGCGGCGAGATCCTCACGCCTGCCGATGCCCCACCGCGCCAGACCATCGTGATTTTCAAACCAGCCTTCGCCGTTTCCACTCCGGATGCCTACGCCCGCTGGAAAGGCGCCGTCGCCCTGCCCGGAGTCACCTATGACGCCGTTCAAATGCCTTGGGGCACGCTCGTGAACGACCTCGAAAAACCTGTATTCGGCAAGTTCCTCTTCCTCGCCGAGCTGAAAAACTGGCTCAACTCCCGCCCCGAAGTACGCACCGCGCTCATGAGTGGCTCGGGCTCCGCCATGTTCGCCCTGCTCTCGGATCCGAGCCAGGCCGAGCCATTGATCCAGACCGTGCGCGACCGCCTCGACCCCGTGATCTGGGCGTGGTATGGGGAAATCGGCGGGTAAGCCTCCAGGCTTACTTTTTACCCTTTTTCTTGGCAGCTTTTTTCGCCACTGCCTTTTTCGCAACGGGAGCCTTTTTCGCAGGGGCCGCCGCTTTTTTCGCTGTTTTTTTGCTGACCAGCGTCTTGCTGTTCTTCAGATGCCGCGTGATCTCCGCTTTTTCTTCAGCCGTCAGCGTGCCCGATGCCAGCAAGGCCATCACAGCCTCGCCAAGTCTTCCGCCGAAGGTGTTGGTAATGAACTCTTCCACCGCCTCGGACACCACCGATTTCTGCGGATGCGCGGCCTGATAAACGTGGGCGCGGCCCAACTTCACCCGCCGCACATGGCCTTTTTTCTCCAGATTCTGCATCACCGTCAGCACCGTGGTGTAGGCGCGCTCCTTGCCGTCCGGCAGCTCTTCCAGCACCGTGGCCACAGTCGATGGACCCAGATGCCATAACACCGTGAGGGCCTGCAATTCCAAATTCGAAGGTTGTGAGATCCGTATCATGGCGTTAGGTGGGCTGCGGTTGACAGTTAGGATTTACAAAATATCGCCAGAACTGTCAACCGCGAATTACTACGAATGTAGAAATACTCGGCAAACAAGTTTTTTTGAAAATTTTGTCAATCCATGCGAAGGAATACGAGACTTATCGTAGCAAAAACACGCGTGGTCAAGGGGTACCCCCAGAAAAAAGCGGAAAAATGCACAACTGACTGATTGACAGTCCAACAAAGACAGCTATTCTCCGCGCGCGTCAGAGGGGTTTGGCACAGTGCTTCACCTCTTTGCCTCCTACCCAACACTATCATTCAGTAGAATTATGGCAGCAGCAAAAAAGGCCACCAAGGCCGCGAAAAAGTCAGCCCCCGCCAAGGGAGCCAAGTCCGTCAAGTATGTTTACACCTGGGGTGCCGGTAAGGCCGATGGTGATGGCAGCCAAAAAGCCCTTCTCGGCGGAAAAGGTGCCAACCTCGCAGAAATGACCCGCATCGGTCTCCCTGTGCCTCCAGGATTCACCATCAGCACGGAAGTTTGCACCTATTTCTACGCAAACAAAAAATCCTACCCCGTCTCGCTCCAGGCACAAATGGAAGCAGGCGTCGCCAACATGGAAAAAATCATGGGCGCCAAGTTCGGCGGCACCTCCGGCATGCCTCTCCTCGTCGCTGTGCGCTCCGGCGCCCGTGACTCCATGCCCGGCATGATGGACACCGTTCTCAACCTCGGCCTCAACGACCAAACCGTGGAGGCCCTCGTCGCCGCTACGAAAAACGAGCGTTTCGCCTGGGACTGCTACCGCCGTTTCATCCAGATGTATGGCGACGTCGTTCTCGGCGTGCAGAAGCGCGAAGGCGAAGACCACGAGCCATTCGAAGTCGTGATCGAAGGCTTCAAACACGAAAAATACGGCAAAGATATCATCGACTCCGATCTCACCGCCGATGACCAAAAGGAACTGGTCAAGCGCTTCAAAGCACTCGTCAAGCAGCGCACGGGCAAAGGTTTCCCGAACGACGTGTGGGACCAGCTCCGCGGTGCCGCCGGTGCCGTGTTCAGCTCGTGGATGAACGACCGCGCCATCGTCTATCGCCGCAAATACAACATCCCCGCCGAGTGGGGCACGGCCGTCAACGTGCAGGCCATGGTCTACGGCAACACCGGCAAAGAGTCCGGTTCCGGCGTGGCCTTCACCCGCAACCCCGCCAACGGCGCCAACGAGTTCTACGGTGAGTTCCTCATCAACGCCCAGGGCGAAGACGTGGTCGCCGGTGTCCGCACCCCCGAGCCGGTTTCCAAGCTCAAGAAAGCGATGCCAAAAGCCTTCGCCGAACTGATGAAAGTCCGCTCCATCCTGGAAAAACACTTCAAGGACGTGCAGGACATCGAGTTCACCATCCAGAACGGCACTCTGTTCATGTTGCAAACCCGCAACGGCAAGCGCACCGCCGCCGCCGCACTGAAATTCGCCGCCGACATGGTGAAAGAAAAACTCATCGACTGGGAAACCGCCGTTCTGCGCAACCCCGCCGATCAGCTCGACCAATTGCTCGCGCCGATCTTCGACCTCGCCGAAGTCAAGAAAGCCAAAGCCATCGCCTCCGGCCTTCCCGCTGGTCCTGGCGCCGCTTCCGGTAAAATCTACTTCAACGCCGACCGCGCCGTTCTCGCCGAACAAGCCGGTGAAAAAGTCCTGCTCGTCCGCAACGAAACGTCTCCCGAAGACCTTCGCGGCATGATCGCGGCCGAGGGCATCCTCACCGCCAAAGGTGGTGTGTCTTCCCACGCCGCTCTCGTCGCACGTCAAATGGGCAAAGTCTGCATCTGCGGTGCCGGCGCTCTCGACATCGACTACGATAAGAAAACCGTCAAGGTTTCCGGTCTCACCTTCAAGGAAGGCGATTTCCTCTCCATCGACGGCACCTCCGGTATCGTCTATGCAGGCGAGCTGAAAACCGCTCCTTCCGAGATCATCACCGGTATCGTCAGCGGCGACAAAAAAGCCCAGAAGACCGAGAAGTTCCAAAACTTCCTGCTGCTCATGCAATGGTGCGAAAAAGCCACCCGCATGGATGTCCGCACCAACGCCGACACGCCGGAGCAAACCAACATCGCCGTGGCATTCGGTGCCAAAGGCATTGGTCTGACCCGCACGGAGCACATGTTCTTCGAAGGCGACCGCATCGACGCCATGCGCGAAATGATTCTCGCCAACAACGAAGCCGACCGTCGCAAGGCGCTCGCCAAGTTGCTGCCGTATCAGCGCGCTGACTTCGCCGGCATCTTCAAGGCCCTCAAAGGTCTGCCCGCCACCATCCGTCTGCTGGATCCCCCGCTCCACGAGTTCCTTCCTCACACCAAGGAGCAACAACTGGACCTCGCCAAGAAACTCAACATCAAGTGCGATTACATCCAACAGCGCGTGGCACAACTCCACGAGTTCAACCCGATGCTCGGTCACCGCGGTTGCCGTCTCGGCATCGCCTACCCCGAAATCACCGAGATGCAGGCCCGTGCGATCTTCGAAGCCGCTGCCGATGTCGCCAAGAAAGGCATCAAAGTGAAGCCCGAAGTGATGATCCCGCTCGTCGGCTTCGCCAAGGAGCTGCAACTGCAGGTCGAAGTGGTGCACGCCACCGCCAAAGCCGTCATGGCCGAGAAGAAGATCAAGTTCGACTACCTCGTCGGCACCATGATCGAAGTGCCACGTGGCGCGCTCACCGCCGATGACATCGCCGGCACCGCCCAGTTCTTCAGCTTCGGCACCAACGACCTCACCCAGACCGCTCTCGGCATCAGCCGCGACGACATGGGCAACTTCCTGCTGCCTTACACCGAAAACGAAATCTTCAAGAAAAACCCCTTCGCCACACTCGATGTGACCGGCGTGGGACAACTCATGGAGATCGCCGTCGCCAAAGGCCGCAGCGTCCGCCCCGACATCAAACTCGGCATCTGCGGCGAACACGGTGGTGACCCGGACAGCGTCAAGTTCTGCCACAAGCTCGGCCTCGCCTACGTCAGCTGCTCGCCCTACCGCGTGCCCGTAGCCCGCCTCGCCGCCGCTCAGGCAGCCATCGAGGAAAAACGCGCCGGTGGTGCCAAAGCACCAGCCAAAAAAGCCGCGAAAAAAGCTGCTAAAAAATAATGGAGCGCGGACTTTCCCGGCCTTCGTAGTCCCGCTCAGCGGGACGAAGTAGGCAGTCCGCCCCTAACGACAAACCGCCCATCAGCAGCTCTGATGGGCGGTTTTGTTTTGTGGCGGAGGCGTCCCCGCCTCCCAGCCAAAATTTCGATCATTCAATCCCAAAAGTGCCACCGGCCGGACTCGAACCGGCACGCCCTCACGGGCAACGGATTTTAAGTCCGCGACGTCTACCGATTCCGCCACGGTGGCTTTTCTTTCGTGCGCCTGCCTCTGTGCCTCGGCAGCGCGCGAAAAGGATAGGTGCATTCGTTTGTTTTCGTCCAGCAGATTTCTGCCCAAAGCCGAAATTGCCCCGCTCAGTTGACGCTCCAGCTCGAGATTACTGCCTGTTCGGGGTGTGTTTTTTCATGGCTTTCATCAATCAGACTCAAGTGATTCGGTTTCTTCTGCCAATATTTCCAGCATGAAAGCGGAATCGCAAGCGCACATCCATTCGTCCCACAAGTCGGCTTTGATGTCAGGGTCTGTGGCTGCGTTGTAGGCCATCTCGATTTTTTGGCTGAGATCGCCCAGAGCCATGCGATCACGCTCGTATGGTGTGCATTCTCTGTTTTCCGACGCTTGCTTCGGCACGGTGTTTGATGGGTCAGGATTCATGAGTGATGTAGTGTTGAGGATTAATTTGCGCTTCTCCTCTCCAGGAGTAGGCCACCAGCGGGCCATCCTTGGCGGCAGCGTGGTCGAGACAGGCGACGTTGGCTTTTTCCGGCTCCAGCGGTGAATGCGCGGGCTTGAGGTAGTGACCGAAAAACACCGGCGGCTCACTTTCGGGATAAGGAAGGAATTGCGAAATGGCTTCCTCGGCGATGGGCCAGTCGAAGATCTGATCGTTGGCAGGAAACACCAGCTCGGAGCAAACCGCGTTTTTCTCCACACGCTCCCACCAGCGGGCCCGGAATTGACGCCGGACGCTGCCCGTGTGGTCGACCAGCGAATGCGGGTGCGGCAATGGCACTTCGATGCCTTTGAGCAGGATCTCCAGCGCCTCCCCTTCCAGATGGGCTTTGTTCGCCGCCGCAAAGAAGAACGCGAGGTCATCAAAATTCCGCTGCCCGATGCGGGCGATCATTTCCGGATGCCAGCAAGCATGCACCGCCCGCAATCCTTCCAGTTCGAGGAAAAACGGCAACCGCTTCATCCACGGAATCCACACTTGTTGCCATTCGCTCATCGGATCGTCGTAGTCGGGAAAATCGTCGAGCGAGCCCTGATGCATGGCGATGTTTTTGGAACCGCGGACGCGCAAGTATTTCCCATCCGGTCCTTTGCTGTGGAAGTAGATGGCATTCAGCTCATGGTTGCCCATCAGGCAAAGCGCGTCACCCCGATCGCACATGGCCTTCACCGCTTGCAGCGTGGCGCGCACGCCGCCGGGGGATTCGTGACCGGGTTTGGGATCGATGAGGTCACCGAGGAACAGCGCCTTGTGACGTGCGGGCGCGATGAAACTGTCACCGCGCTTCTCATAGCCAAGGCCCTCCATCAGAGCCTCCAGTTTGTCGAATCGCCCGTGGATGTCGGCGATGATGTCGTAGTTGATTTTCATTACGTGTGAATGATGGCGCGAAACATTCATCCTTGCAATGGTATGTTTAACAACTTATATGACTTTTCAGTCATGAATCAATCCGCACATCTTTTGTCCACTTCCGGCCTCTCGCTGGAGAGAATGAACTCCTTTCTGCAAGTCGTGGAAGCGGGCAACATCGCCAAGGCCGCACTGGGAGATGCGACCAAACAATCGCAGTTCTCGCGGCAGATCAAGGAGATGGAGTCCTTTTTCGGCGTGGCACTCACCCGCCGTGTCGGACGTCGCATCGAGATCACCGATGAAGGCCATCACCTCGCGCTGATGATCCGCCGACAATTCCGCGAACTGGAGGATTTCCGCGCCGCGATGGCCGGAAAGAGCGTCCAGGTTCGCTTCGGCGCGCAGGGCAGCATCATCGACTGGATTCTCACGCCGCGCATCGACGAGATTCGCAAAGCGCTCGGCGACGTCACCGTGGAGTTGGAGCAGATGCGCACGCTCGATGTCATGCGCGCCGTGGCCGATGGACGGATCGACTTCGGCATCCTGCGTGCCGATGCCCTGCCCAAAGAAACCAAGCGCCGGAAGCTGGGCAATGTGGGATACGCGCTGTTTGTGGCAAAAAACACAGGGAAATCAGCGGGATCCGTGGAGCAGGCGATTCAGAAATTCCCCTTAGTGGAGTTGTTGCCCGGTGGACAATTCGGCAGCAGGTGGCAGGCGTGGTTGTCAGAGAAAAAGCTTCATCCTCACGTCATCGCACGACTGGCGTCATTCACCCAAATGGCGCGGGTGGTACGCACAGGCAAAGCGGCGGCGGTCTTACCGGAAATCGCAAGCGTCGAGCTCGATCCCCGGCGGTTTCATGCCGAACCCATCGCCAGCCTGCCAAAACGGGCCATGGTCCTGATTGCCAACACACGCAGTCTGGAACGCGCGGGACTGGATGCGAGCGCAACGAATCGTCTGGAGAAAGTCTTGGGAGTGGAAAAAATGCTATGAAATACCGATCAGACCATCGTTCAAGCCAGAGGCAAAATCATAAGCCTGATCACCATCACGGATTCGCCGCCTTGAGCGCTTTTACGATGAATGCCACCGTCGGTGCGGGGTCGTCGAGACCGTGCGGATGATGCCCCGCTGCGTGGTGCATCACGGTGATTTCGCCGCCGAGTTGTTTGTATTTGCGCTCGACGATGGCCGTGTTTTCGGCCACTGGCACGACGTCATCGGTATCGCCGACCACATGATAGAGCGGCACCTTGTGCTTCGCGAGGATGCCCAGAGGCCCGTCATCCACGGCATTGCCCTGGAAGGCTTTTCCTTCCTCATCGGACTTCCAGCCATAGAGCGACTTCGCCTTTTCCCAATCGCCCTTGCTCCCCTTCCCTTTGCCGAATCCGCCCGGCCAGCTTTTCAAATCGCACACCGGAGCATCGCCATAGATGCCAGCCACCCGATCGGGATGGGCCGCCGCCCAGCGGTAGGCCATGAATCCCCCGCGCGACAGGCCGATCATGACCGGCTTTTTGGCGAAGCCCTTTTGCACCATCAACTCGTAAAAGGCATCCATCACCTTGAGCTGTTCGTCGCAGCCCAGACGGTTGAAGTCACTCACGTGGGCATGATAAATGCCGTGATCCTTCAGCAATTGCGGCACGCCCGTGCGTGGGAAAAACGCATCGGGAAACTCCGTGACCCAGGTCCAGAGCCGTCCTGCGGCCGGTTGCGTGGGCACGACGACCCATGCCTTTTTCCCCGCCACCGAAAACACATGCCGTTCATGGCCTTGCCAGCGATCGACTGTTGCCTCGGGAAAATCCATTTTCCACTCCTCCGCCATCGCGCATCCAGCCATCAGCATCAGCCATACCGCCCCCAACCGCTTGCGAAACATACTTCCCTTGATCATCCCCGCAGATACGCGCCGGTGGTGGCCATTTTTCCATCAATCTCACACTTGCCCCGCATCCCTGTTGCCTCATAATTCGAGCACACCCAAAGGTTCCTGAATGATCGGGATCGTTGCCTCATAATTGAGACACCATAGCGGCTTTGTTTTTGGTGGTTGGTTTGGTTGCCCCTGCGGGCGCTTCGGAGCGTAGCGGAGGAGCGCCCG
>CANHQJ010000021.1 GCA_947462875.1 Verrucomicrobiia bacterium | reverse complement strand
TTGCGCGCATCTTCTTTGTGTATTCTTCGATGCTTTTTTCACTCATACTCATGGCTGGCGCCATGGTGTCTCTATTTATGAGGCAACGGCACTCTCCCAGTCACTCATGGAAATATTTATGGTGTCCGCTTCAATGAGGCAACACGCATCCACCGCAGCGCAGAATTTCTGATTGCCAATCGCGAGGGAGCTGGGTAGAGTGCGGAAAACTCGACATGCGAACTTTTTCTACCCTGTGGATCCGCTTGATGCGCCAGTTGTTGCTGGCGTTGGCGATGGCGCTCTGCGTGCACGGGCAAGTGCAGTGGGATGTGGTGCAGCACGATGGCAGAGACTACGTGTCCCTTCAGAGCCTCAAGGCGTTTTACAACTTTCCTTCGATGAAACGCGAGGGCAACAATCTGACGCTGGAAGGCAAAAACCTGATCTTCAAACTCAAAGTCGGCGATCAAGAAGTGACCCTCAACGGCGTCAAATTCGTCTGCACCTATCCGGTGATCGAAACCTCGGGAAAGATCGTCATTTCACGCATCGATCTCACCAAGCTCATCGACCCCGTGCTGCGCCCCAGCTACATTCCGAATGCCGGAGGTTTCCGCACGGTCGTGCTTGATGCCGGCCACGGCGGCAAGGATTCCGGTGCCGTGAATGCCTACGATACGGAAAAAGCCTACAACCTCCGCGTCGCCCAGGAGCTCAAGACACTGCTGACGGCCAAGGGCTTCAAGGTCGTGATGACCCGCTCCAGCGATGTCTTTCTCAGCCTGCAGGAACGTGTGGATCTCGCCAACGCGCTCAAGGAACCGGCGATCTTCATCAGCATCCACTTCAATTCCGGCGGCCGCTCCGCCCGTGGCATTGAAACCTTCACGCTCTCGCCGCAGGGAGTGGCGCACTACGGATCGGGCGTCAAGTCCAGCGACTTCCAGGTGCGCAATGGCAATATCAACGACTCCGCCAACGTCGCGCTCGCCACTGCCGTGCACGGTCAGGTCATCCGCAATATCGGCAAGGAAAACACCTTTGATCGCGGCATCAAGCGCGCACGCTACAGCGTGCTGACGGGCGTGAAACATCCTGCCATTTTGGTCGAGGGTGGCTTCATGAGCCATCCCTACGAAGCCCGCCTGATCGCCAATCCGAAATACATCACCGCCGTGGCTCGCGGCATCAGTGATGCGATCACGCTCTATCAAAAAGCGGTCAGCTACCGCAAACCCGCTGCCGCCCCCGTGCGCAAGCCGTGAAATTCACCCATCCTGGCATTCTTCCCTTGGTTTTTGCGAGGAATTCGGCTAGGGTAGCTTCGCAACCGTGGGATTTCGCCGGCTAAAATTTTTTCGCAATCTCCGCACCACCCTCTATGCGCTGGTGTTCGGGATGTTTGTGATCGCGTGCGGCGCGCTGTTGTATCTGAACGCCACGGGTATGCCCGAATCGTGGCGGGCGACTCTGGAACAGGAACTGTCCAAGCAAGGAATCGAGATCACGATCAAAAAACTGCGCTACATTCCCCTGCGCGGCATCGAAGCCACCGAGGTGGAGGTGTTTGTCGATGAAACCCGCGACAAACGATTGGCCTACCTGGAGCGGCTGGTCTTCGATCTCGATAAAACCAAGGCGATGCGCGGTATCATTCGCCTGACGCACATCGATCTGCGCAATGCCGAGTTGCGCCTGCCCGTCGACCCCCAACAACCGGACGGCGAGGTGTTGAATATCAAAAACCTCAACGGCACCATTCTGATGTCGCGCAGCCGGAAATTCGAGATCAAACAAGGCACGGGGCTCATCGATGGCATCCAGCTCACGGTCGATGCCGTGATTCTCGGCTTTCGCCCCACGCCCGGTTCCCAAGGCGGACAGGAATCAAGCGGCCTGCACCGTCAATTTTTGCGCGAATTCGTGAAGGAGATCAATCACTGGCAACTCGACCCCAATCACCCACCCGAACTCACCCTGAAAATCGAGGCGGACGCCACCAAGTGGTCCGCGCTCAAGGGCCAGTTCGAGTTTTCCTGCGCCAGTGCCAGCCGTGGCGAAATCCACCTCCAGGATCTGCATGCCTCCGGCAATGTCGTGCACTCGCTCATTTCCGTACACCAGCTCAAGGCCCATGACGAGCGGGGAAAAATCGACATGGTACTCGATTACGAACTCGCCACTCGCTCGGGCAATTTCGAGGTCGAGTCCAGTCTGGACGCGCCCCACTGGATCTACGATCTCACGGGAAAACGACTGCTCGATGACTTTTCGCTGGCGGAGTCGCCACACTTGCACTTGCGCGGGCAGTTTGCGCTCCCTGACGATCAGCCCTTGCAACTCAGCATGCACGGGCGCATGTCCACACAAAACCTGCTCTTCCGCGGCAGTCCGCTATCATCCATGACGGCGGAATTCTCCTATCGGGATCACGATTTCTTTTTCCGAAACATCAGTCTCAAACACGAAGGTGGGGAATTGCGCGGACATTTGTTGCAGAAGAACCAAAACCTTCACTTGCGCTTCAATGGCGATGTGCCATTGAGCCTTGTCCGCCCGCTGTATCGCGATCTGGCCGTGTCGAAGGCGATCGCAGGCGTCGAGGCGGAGGGAAAGTCGAAAATCACGGCATCCATTGAAGCCGCACTGACGAAAAACGATACCTATCAACTGCAATGGCTGGAGCTGAAAGACATCACCGTCGATCATCCGCGCGGCAAGCTCACGGGACAACTGAGAGCCGAAGGCAGTCAGGTTCACTATGACATGGAAACCAGCTTCCCGCCGGAGTTGGGCAAGGCGTTTTTCCCGAATCAACCGCTCGAGACCATTCTCGGGGATTTCACCAGCAACAAAACCAGTCGCTACTCCGTCAAGCTCAAGGGCAAACTCGATCGGCAAGACAAAACCGCTTGGACCGTGGAAGGAACGGCCAAGGTGGAAAACATCAGCTACCGCAATGTGCCTGTGCACTCCTGCAGCACCACCATGCAGCTGGCTCACGGCTCCTTGCAGTTTTCCGACATCGCCGTCGATTTCGACTACAGCCAATACGAACTGCAACGCGCCTACCAAGGCGGCACGCACGGTCCGGTGCAGGCGGGCAGTGTGGTTTATGATCGCGCTTCCGGCATGGTGAACATCAACAAACTGCGTGGCAATGTCCATCCCGTGCCGCTGTTGCGCATGTTCGCCACCTCCATCGCCGATTCCATCACCGAGTATCGCTTCCATGTGCCGCCCACTCTCACGGCCGATGGCAGCATCGACGTCCGCAATGAAAACCGCACGCAATTGAAAGTCTCACTGGTGCAGGCCAAGGCGGTCACCTGGGAATTCCTCGGTGAGCCCGTGACCTTTTCCGATGTCTCCTCCGAGTTGCAAATCGACAGCCAGCAGGTCGCGCTCAATCGTCTGAGCGCCGGGGTTTTCAGCGGCACATGCGCCGGCACCGTTCGCGTCAAACACAGCGGGGAAAAACGTTTCGATACCGATCTGCGCTGGAACAACCTGAAACTGCGCGACATTTCCGAGACTTACAAGTTCCAGGAAAAAGGCTACGGCACGCTCACCGGACGCATCGAGCTCAAAGGGATCACCGGAGACAACAAAACCCTGGAAGGCGAAGGTCTTTGCGCTCTCGACAGCGGCGAGCTCTTCGCCGTGCCCGTGTTCGGTCCGCTGTCGGGCGTCATCGCGGGAGTTCTGGGCGATCGACGGGCGGGCTTCGAGCGCGCCAAGAATGCCTTTTGCAATTTCACCATTCGCAAAGGCATCCTGCAAACCAATGACTTCATGACGTATACGAGCAACCTGAAGTTCACCGGCAACGGCACGGTGGACCTCGACAAAAGCACCATCGACATGACCATTCGCATGAATGCCCGGGGACTGTTAGGCATCATCACGCTGCCCCTGCAACCGATCATCAAAGGGTTATTCCAGTTCCAAGGCAAAGGCCCGATGAACAAACCGGTATGGGAGCACGTCGTCTTCACCTCGCCGCCCGAAGAAGAAAAAGAAGCATTGCTCCGCAGCACCCCGCGCAAAGCCATGGTTGTGCCGGAGTAAATCCACCACTTGTCATCAAATGATTCTGGATGCCATCATCGGACTGTTCGTTTCGATTGTCAGCGCGCTTTCCGAAGGGCTTGTCATCGCTTTTGTGCCGCTGGTCAATGGCATCGCGGCGGCTCTCGAAGCGGTGATCGGCCTCTTCGTCACAGGGTTCAGCCTCGGGCGCATCAAACGCAACAATGGCGAACCGAAGTCCAAAGCCTCTGTAGTCGGAAGCATCGCAGCGCTTCTCGGCATCGTGGCTCTGATCGCATGGCTCGTCGTGGGACCGCGGGTGATGAAACAAACGGTAACTCTGGTGGCGCAGGATGGACACAGCCTGCCCTTTGCCGCGTTGATCGTGCACACCAGCGAGGGCGACCGGCATCTACGCACGGACAATGCGGGGAATCTGGAGATCTCTCGCTTCCGCACGACCGCCGTTACAGTAAAGGATCCGCGCTATGTCGAGAAAACATGGCCCAAGTCCGAGATCGCCGCCCGGCTGGTGGTGGAGCGCACGGTGCTAGGTACAAGCCTTGACTCTCTTGCCGATCAACTGCTCAAACGCGCAAAAGAATGATCCCCTGCCCTGGTGAGGATCATAAAAAAAGCCGCTCCGTCATGGAGCGGCTTTTTTTTGAAACACATTACACGTAGATTTTTTCGTAGTATTCACGCGCCATGCGGTTGGCGTCGAAGGCGGGGGCGACGTCGTTCATGGACTGCAATACCGTGCGCCACCAATCGCTGCGATGATGGTAGTAGAGCGGACAGATTTTTTCATTCAGAATCCGATAGAGCTGTTCCATGTCCGTTTGATCGCGCGCTTCCGGCGAGAGCCCGGGATCCGCGGGCGGCACGATGAACGAGTTTTCCCCGTCCTTGCCGAACTCGCAAATCCAGCCGTCCCAGGTGGAGAAATTCACCGAGGCATTCATCGCCGCGGTCATGCCGGAGGTGCCGGACGCCTCGCGTGTGACCACGGGATTGTTCAGCCAGATGTCGCTGCCGTTTTTCAGATCGCGCGATAGCTCCAGCTCGTAGCCCACCAGTACGGTGGCATTCGGATAGGGTTCGGTGAGATTGATCAGATGATTGAAAGTCTCGATCGCGGAGTAATCAAAGGGATACGGCTTGCCCGCCCAGATGATCTGCACCGGCATATCGGTGCGGCTGAGAAGATCGCGGAACAGATGGCGGTCACGCGTGATCAGATCCGCGCGCTTGTAGCCGGCGAACCGCCGCGCCCAGACGATGGTCAGCACATCGGGATCCATGAGCTTGCCGGATTGATCGGCGACGATGCGGAACAGCCGCTCCTTCAGCTCGCGCTTGCGCATGCGCAGGGCATCCAGATCTCCGTGCAGCCGGGCATTTTCCAGGATCGGATCCGCCCAGTATTTTTTGTTCTGCGCGTTGGTCACGTGGTCGATGGGGCAGATCCCCTCGAAGCCCTGCCACATGTGGCGGGAAACCTCCCCGTGCAGTTTCGAGACACCATTGGCCTGATGCGACAGGCGCAATGCGGCCAGCGAGTGATTGAAGGTGTCATCGCGCAGATCGATCAAGTCGCGGATCTCCGTCAGAGGCACCTCGCCGAAAAATCCCGCGCGCTGGAGCAAATGAACATCGCTCTTTTCATTGCCCGCTTCCTCCGGCGTGTGGGTGGTGAAGACAAATTTCCGCCGCACCGTTTCCTTATCGCGCACTTGCTCATAGTAGCGGAACAGGGCCGAGAGCGCGTGCGCCTCATTGAGATGATAGACATCCGGGCAAACGCCCAGCTCTTCCAACAATCGCGCGCCACCGCGCCCCAGCACCGTGTACTGTGCGATGCGGAGGCTGTGATCGTGATCGTAGAGTCGCTGCGTGATGTTGCGACCGAAGGCATCATTTTCCTCCACATCGGTGGTCAGGAAAAACATCGGCACGGTGCCGAACACGTCGCCAGGAAGATACAGAGCGCGCACGTGGACATCGTGATCGAAAATCCGCAGCACGAACTGGATGCCGGTCTCGCGCAGGAAGGCCGGATGCTTGCGCCGGAACTGCACCGCCATTTCCCGGCCATCGCCACGCGTCTGATTGTAGTAGCCGCAGGTCCAGAAAATGCCGATGCCGCAGAAATTTTGCCTCAGGGCCGCCGCCGAGCGCATGTGCGAGCCCGCGAGGAAACCGAGGCCGCCGGAGTAGATTTTGAACGACTGATCGATCGCGAATTCCATCGAAAAATACGCGACACTTTTCGAGAATTGCGGATCGATTTCATACAGGTGGGAAAACTTGGCAGGAAGAAAGGAGGTGGACATAAGGAAAGGGATGGTCAATCCAAACACAGGCGGCGCGGAGCTTACTCCGACCAGTCGAGCACGACTTTGCCGGATTGTCCGGACATCATGGTTTGGAACGCTTGTTCATATTCGGTGTAATGGAAACGGTGAGTGATGACCGGGGAAATATCAAGCCCGGCGCGTATCATGCTGCTCATTTTGTACCAAGTCTCAAACATTTCGCGTCCGTAGATGCCTTTTAGCACCAAACCCTTGAAAATCACCTTGTCCCAATCAATCGCGACACGGTCCGGGAAAATACCCAGCAGCGAAACTTTGGCCCCGTTCGAGGTGTGATCGAGGATGTCCTGGAGGCCGGAGGGATGGCCGGACATTTCCAGTGCCACATCGAAGCCCTCCTTCATGCCGAGCTCATTTTTCACATCCGCCATCGTCTCCACCGCCACATTGACCGTGCGCGTGGCACCGAGTTTTTTCGCCAGCTCGAGGCGCCAGGGATTCACATCGGTCACGACCACGTGACGCGCCCCGGCAAAGCGGCACACGGCGGCCGCCATGCAGCCGATGGGACCCGCTCCGGTGATGAGCACGTCCTCCGCCACCAGATTCCACGACAGTGCCGTGTGCACCGCATTACCCAGCGGATCGAAGGTGGAAATCACGTCTTCGGGAATGCTTGGATCGACCTTGTAAACATTGCGCGCCGGGATGGAGAGAAATTGCGCGAAGGCCCCCTGCCGGTTGACGCCCACGCCCAGCGTGTTCGGGCACAAATGCTGCCGACCGCCGAGGCAATTCCGGCATCGGCCACAAACGATGTGCCCCTCACCCGATACCAGATCACCGGGTTTCAAATCAGTCACACCCGAGCCCACAGCCTCCACCACCCCGCAGAACTCATGCCCCACCGGCATCGGCACGGGAATGGTGCGCTGCGCCCAGGCATCCCACTTGTAAATGTGCACATCGGTGCCGCAGATCGAGGTTTTTTTGATGCGGATCAGCGCATCCATGGGTCCCATCTCCGGCTCCGGAACATCCTGCAACCAGATCCCCGGCTCTGCTTTGGCTTTGACAAGTGCTTTCATACGATCACGAACGACCCCGCAGGGCGCGCACAGTCTCACTGATCTCTTTCGGGAATCAAGCGGATAGTGGAGGCTGTGCCAAAAATCCACACAGCACCAGCCTAACGTATTTTGATCTTCAAAAAACGCGCTTCGATCCACTTTCGGCAGGCCCAGGTGAGCAGGGCTGTGACGAGGATGAAACAAGGCAGCCTGAGCCAGATCGCCAGGGTGGGGTCCAGGCTGGGATCCCAGAGAAACCAGAACACCTTGCCCACAAAAAACGGCGCGAGGTTGTGAAACAGGTAGATGCCATAGGACCATTGCCCCAGCTGCACCAGCCAGGGATGCTCCAAAAAGACCGAAGCCACGCCGCAGCGCCCCTGCGCCGCTCGCGAGATCAATGCCATCAGCGCCACCGCCAGAAATGTCTGCTGCATGTGGCACCAGTGCGGCACGGGATGATTCATCTCCCAGGAAATGTAGAGAAACGCATAGGCCGCGAGCGCCAGCAGCCCGACCACGTCCATGATCCGGTGCGGAAACACCACGCCGCGATGCATCAGCACCGCGAGCAAGGAACCGAGCGCAAAGTCATCCAGCACGCCCCAGGGGATTAGATCCATCGACAGCCATCCGCCCGATTGCGAGCTGAAACGCGTGATCGGCGAACCCAAGGCCAACAATAGCAACACCGGCACCAGCGCCCGGCGCGGCACCAGTAACAACACCAGCGGCCACACGAGATAGTATTGCTGCTCCACCGCCAGCGTCCAAAAATGCGACACCCCCGGCGGCCAGTAGCCAAGGTGGAGGATGAAAAAATTCTGCGCGTTCAGCAACCACCACGCCGGGGCTTGCCAGATTTCCCGGCTCCCGAAGGCCACCGCGATCAACAGCGCGGTGTAATACGCGGGATAAATGCGCACCAACCGCTTCAGGTGAAAACGGCGGAGTATGGTCAGAAACGGCAGGCTCTCACGCTCGCGCAACAAACCCTGTGCCATGAGAAATCCACTCAGCACAAAAAACAAAAATAAGCCCGCCTCGGTGGGGAAATGATAGCGCCACGAGGCCGGCAGCCAGTGATGATACATCACGCCCGTCATCGCCACCGCGCGCAGGCCATCGAGTTGGGGCATGTGTTTCCGCACTTCGCTCACGCACGCAGTGTGCCGAATTTTGCTTTTCTGACAAGCCATGTCTGCACGCTTCTGCCGCGCTGACACGATCGATTTGCCTAACACACGCACTTTTGATTTTACCCGGCGCTCTTTCCTGTCACTCTATTCCCATGAATCACACGGGGACCCAGGTCCGCAACATCATCCTCATCGGCTTCATGGGCTGTGGCAAATCGACCATCGGTCGGGAGCTCAAGCGCATGCTCGGGTTCCACTGGATCGATACCGATACCGCCATCGAAACCCGCGCCCAGTGCCGCATCACGGAAATTTTCGCACGCGAGGGCGAAGAGGGCTTCCGCGATCGAGAAACGGCGGTGCTGCGGGAATTGTTAGAGCAAAACATCGAGTCCACCATCGTCTCCACCGGCGGCGGCGCGGTGCTGCGCGAGGAAAACCGCGCCATCCTGCGCCAGCTCGGCTACGTGGTCTGGCTGCGGGCGAATACCGATACCATCTATCACCGCACACGCAAAAATCGCGATCGGCCGATTTTGCAAACGGAAAACCCGCGTGCGGTCATCGAGGGACTGCTGCAACAACGCGAGCCGATTTACCGTGAGTGTGCGCACCTGATCATCGATGTCGCCGGGCTCAACCGCACGGAAATTTCCGCCGGCATCGTCGAGAGCGCGCGCTATTTTTTTGCCCAACACGAGTGATGCACGCTTCGCTGGACATCGCTCTGGCCGCGGAAATCCGCGCGCAGGCCACAGCCTGTGGCTTCGACCTATGCCGTTTTGCCAAGGCCCGCCGCGCCACGCATGCCGATGCCTATCTCGAATGGGTGGCAGAGGGCCAGCACGGCGATATGGCGTGGATGGAGCGCAATCAGGACCGGCGCTGCGATCCGCGCGAGGTGCTGCCGGGCTGCGCGACCGTGATCTGCCTCGGCCTGAATTATTTTCCGGGCGAATCCCCCGGTCATGACGACTACCGCATCGCCCGCTACGCCTGGAATGACGACTACCATGACGGCATCGGCGAGCGGCTCAAAAAACTCGATGCCTACCTGCAAACGCTGGGCGGCACGCAGCGCTACTACGTCGATACCGGGCCGGTGCTGGAGCGCGATTTCGCCACCGATGCCGGGCTCGGCTGGAATGGCAAAAGCACGGTGCAGATCCACCGCCAATTCGGCACCTGGTTGTTCCTCGCGGAAATCCTTACCACACTCGCAATCCCCGCGGATGAGCCCTTTGGCGATCACTGCGGCAAGTGCACCCGCTGCCTCGATGCCTGCCCCACGCAGGCCATCGTCAGCCCGCACCGTGTCGATGCCCGCCGCTGCATTTCCTACCTGACCATCGAGAACAAAGAATCCATCCCTCTGGAATTCCGCCGCGCCATCGGCCACCGCATCTACGGCTGCGATGACTGCCTCACCGCCTGCCCGTGGAACCGCTTCGCTCAGATGTCCAACGAAATACAATTCCACGCGCGCGAGGAAATTTTCCGCCACTCGCTGCGCGATTTCCTGAACTTCGACGACGAAACGTTCCGCCGCGTCTTTGCGAAGTCGCCCATCAAGCGCATCAAACGTCACCGCTTCCTGCGCAATGTCTGCGTCGCCCTGGGCAACACCGGCACGCCGGACGATCTGCCCGCGTTACAACGCGCCGCTCAGGACGAAGATCCCCTCATCGCCGAACACGCGTTATGGGCCGTCGGGGAAATCGAAGAGCGCCACAAAACGTCTGAGGCCTGAAAGGAAAATCGGTGTTGGCAAATGTCGGCCGACTTCCTATTGTTGGACACAATAATCATGGCGAATACTTGGAATATCCCCGCAGAACTCGAAATCGTAGTGCGACTACGCGATACAGTATGCGTATACTGCGGTTCGGAGTTTGCCTCGCACACAACAAATCGAAAGAAGTCCGCAAGTTGGGAACACATCATTAACGATGCTTCAATTATAACTGAAGATAATATCGCCCACTGCTGCTGTGGTTGCAATGCAAGTAAAGGACAGAAGAGACTATCAGACTGGCTCCTATCTGAATATTGCATCAAGAATGGAATCAACTACACAAAAGTCGCACCAATCATAAAAAAAGCCCTAGCCCGAGGACTCTAAGAAGCACAGTAAGACGCGCCCCCCACCCCGTGATCGACACTAACTCCCGCTAGTGGTGTTGCGTGCTCTTTGACGTTCCCCAACATCCCTCTTGTTTTTTTATTGCTCTTTTCCTAGCCTGCGCCATGCCTGAAATTGCTGTCATAGGAACGTATCGCGCTCAGTGGGGAGAAGGACCGATTTGGTGGAAGGATTGCCTCTATTATGTCGATATCGAGAAGCACCTGGTGCTCCGATTCGATCCTAACTCGGGAGAGGAAACGCAGTGGGATGTGGGGCAGCGCGTCGGCACCGTGGTGCCGCGTCAAGGCGGTGGTCTGCTGTGTGCCGGCGATGACGGTTTCTTTTTTCTCGATACCGATAACGGCACGGTCACGCCCATCGCCGATCCGGAACCCGACAAAGCGAACAACCGCTTCAACGATGGCAAATGCTCGCCGGATGGAGCGTTTTTCGCAGGCACGATCAGCCTAGTCAAACAAACCGGCGATGCGCGACTCTATCGGCTGGGCACGGATTTGTCCGTCGCGGAGGCATTCGGTCCGGTGACGAATTCGAATGGCATCGTCTGGTCCGGCGATGGCAAAACGGTTTATTACATCGATACCCCTCGCCGCGAAATCCTCGCCTTCGACTATGCCGAGGGTCGAATGATGAATCCACGCGCGGTGGTTTCCACAACCGCGATCGATGCCTCACCTGATGGCATGTGCATCGATGAAGAGGATCATCTGTGGGTCGCCTTTTGTCACGGTGCCTGCGTGGTGTGCTACGACCCCGTCAGCGGCAGTGAGTTGCGACGCATAGCGCTGCCCTGCCTGGAAACCACCGCCTGCGCATTCGGTGGACCGGAACTGGCGGACCTGTATGTGACCACCGGGATTCACAAATCGGTCACGGAAGAGCACGCAGGGCGCCTGTTTGTGATCAAAGGCCTGGGCGTGAAAGGCCGCGCGTCGCATACGTTTCGCGGGTGAATTTCAATTCGACTCATCCAAGTGCGCGGCCATCAGCTCGCGGAGGATCTGACGTGCCCGATAGATCCGCACCTCCACGGCTTTTTCGGTGGAATCCTGGACGCGGGCGATCTGGCTGTGACTGAGGCCCTGGCTGGTCGAGAGCAGCAGCGCCTCGCGATAGGTATCGGGAAGTTTTTTCATCGCCTGCGCCAATGCGCGCATGGTTTCGCTGCGGCTGGCGCTTTGGTGCGGATCATCGGTGGTGGCGGCCGCGGCCAGACCCGATAGATTTTCGGGCTCCACCGAGTCCTCCGGATGCCGTTGTTTCCAGCGGTGGTGATTCCGCGCGAGATTCGTCGCGATCGCATACATCCACGTCGAAAATTTCTGATGGGGGCGATAGTCGAGTTTGTGGCGATAGATGCGCACGAAGGTCTCCTGCGCCAGATCCTCGCCAGTGGAGACGGAGCCGGTGAGCTTGCTCAGATAGGCAATGAGCGGGGCCGACCAATCGGCCATCAGGGCATTGAGGGCATCGTCCCGCCCTTCGGATAGCGCCAGCATCAGCGACACCGCACGTTCATCGCGCTCCTCTGTCATTGTTTCGCTTTCTCCGACAATGCCCGCTGGTGTTCCATGCGTTGCCGTTGCACATTCGTGGTGAAATCGTTCAAAAACCGCTCGGCATGCTCGGGCGACATCAGTGCCGCCACTTCCTGCAAATGCCTGAGCGTCACCGCCTCATAATCCGCGCACAGGGCTTCATCCAGCTGGATCGCGCTGCGTTTGGTTTCCTCAGACACCTTGCCGCGCCGTGGTGGGGAGAGCAGAATGCGATCGACCTTGCCAATCTTGCTCGTCATCGCCTCGCACTCGGCGAAGTAGATCTGATGCAGGAGTTTCACCCGGGCGAATGTCCCATCGTCCAGGTCATACTCGGCACGCATCCATTCCAGTCCGGTTTCTTGCGGATCTTGTTTCGAACGCAAATGATTCTGCACCGCCCAGTGCGTGATAAACGCCGCCAGACACAAGAGAATCACGTAGCCAAAAAGTTTTTTGACCGAACTCATCGCGACAATTCCTCGTAGTGATGGGGATCAAATGGGCTGATCGATAGCAGATACGCATCATGAGCGGAATACTCCGGCTCCGGCGGATGGGTGAGCCCCCAGATCAAGGCGACCAGCACCACCAGAGCAAGCAATACCACCTCGCGCATCGGACGCAGGAGCCACCAGGCCAGGCGCTCGAGGATCCCGTGCCGGCAAGGGCCGGACAACTCCACACGCCGCCAGACTTCGCGTCTGAAATCCTGAGGCACCTCGATGGATTCCTGCCAGTCGGCTAGCAAAGCATCGATTTTCTCATCCATTTCTTTGTCGGTCTGGTTCATGGCGGTGGAGTTGTGGGTCGGTCACTGGTATACGTTCCGATCAGGGCTGTTCATACAAATCCACCCACTGGACGCCGGTCTTGGAGCCGGGAGGATGGAAGTATGTGCGCCCCACATGCTTGCCCTCGCCTTTGTACGAAGTCGGCATGGAAGCGTGGGAGGAACGCTTCAGCAGCGGTTTCCCGTTAGAAGATTGTGGCGCGCCCGCCAGTCCCGAGCTGGTGCAGGATGACAAAATGGCGAGCATGCCCAGTAGGCCAATGATGTTGTGGTGTTTCATGTTAGTGTTCGTAGTGTTGTTTGTTTTCAGTCACCTGGATTGGCGACTTCATGAACTACTACCCCGCTGCCATTCGCACCCCTCAGAAAAAGTGTAATTTTTTTTCAGAGGTCCATGGAACAAGAAAAGCCGCCATGACGGCGGCTTTTCCCGGGCATTTCCTGAAACTCAGGCATCCAGCCGCAACGCCGCTTTTTGCGCGGCGGTTTTGGCTTCTTTTTTGCCGTCGCCATCGGCCTGCGTGAGGCGCATGCCTACGGGTTTCGACACGCCGAATTCCTCCATGGTCACGCCATACATCACGTCGGCGCGGGCCATGGTGCGCTTGCTGTGGGTGACGATGATGAACTGGCTGTTGTCGATGAAACGATCCAGCACTTTGACGAAGCGATTGATGTTCGATTCATCGAGCGGTGCGTCCAGCTCGTCGAGCACGCAGAACGGACTGGGCTTGATCATGTAGATCGAGAACAACAGCGCCACGGCGGTCATCGAACGCTCGCCACCGGAGAGCAAGGTGATGGATTGCAGTTTTTTGCCCGGTGGCTTGGCGATCACTTCGATGCCGCTTTCGAGCGGATCGCTTTCATCGACCAACAGAAGATCCGCCTTGCCGGTCTCACCGAAGAGCTCCTTGAACATCTCTTTGAAATTCTCGCGGACTTGCGCGAAGGTTTCGCTGAAACGGCGCTGGGTTTCCTCGTTGATGCGCTCGATGATGCTGAGCAGCTCGGTCTTGGCGTTGACGAGGTCGTCGTGCTCGGAGCGCATGAAATTGAAACGCTCTTCCAGTTCCTCGAACTCCTCGATGGCATCGAGATTGACAGGGCCCATGGAGTCGAGGCGGCGTTTGAGATCCACCACGATTCCCTCGACAAATTCCCAATCGGGCTCCCCTTCCATTTCACCGGGCAGCACGGCGGCCTTTTCCTGGGAAATGGCGCGGCTGTTGCCCGCCTCGTTATAGACCACCACATCGGGTTCCTCTTCCCCTTCTTCGGTCTCCGTCACGATGCGGCGTGAGCCCTCTTTCTGCAGCGCTTTTTGTTGGGCGATGCATTGCAGCAGCGCGTGGGCATCGGGCTCGAAAGCCGCAAGCTCCACCTGATGGCGCTCGTGGGTGTTTTGCACCAGGCTCTCCAGTCGCAGTTCGATCTTCGTCGCGGCAACTTCCTCGCGCCCGCGCTGCTCGGCGAAGCGCGCGTGCTGGCGGCGGATCTCGGAAAGCTGCGCCTCGGCTTCATCGATGCGTTGCATGATCGCCTCACGGCCGGAACTGCGTTTCGTCAGCTCTTCCTGCAAGTCTTCCGCTTCGGCGGAATGCGTTTCAATCTCCTCGGCCAGTCGTGCGTTTTCCCCGACCGCGGCTTCGATGCGCTGGGTGAATTGTTCGATCTCCGCCTCGCGTCGCATTGACAGCTCGCGCAATTCCAACAAGCGCAGCTCCATCGGCTTCTGCTGCTCTTCCGCCGCCTGCTTGGCGCGGCGATCGACAGCGAGCGTGGTGCGCATTTCATTGAGGATGCTGGCCAGCTCCGCTTCATCGCGCAGCGACGAATCCAGTTCGCTCTGCAAGCGGCGCTGATCGGCGTCCAGCGCTTCCAGTCGCACACGGGCGGACTGCAACTCCTCTTCCCAGCCGGCGCGGCTATCGGCGGCGATCTGCTCGCGTTTTTCCAGTTCCCCGCGCTCCCAGATGACATTCTGCAATTTCGTCTCGAACGATTCCACCTCGCGCTTGGCTAACGAAAGCTGGCCTTGCAGCGTGGAAATTTCCACCTTCTGGCGCTGCAGGCGATCACGCGCCACTTCCACGGCTTCCCGCTGCTTCTCTAACGAAACTTCCAGATCGGCGAGCTTTTGACGGCAGGCCTCGTCCTCCAGCGCGAGCTTCTCAACTTCGATGGTGAGATCGCGCACTTCATTCTGACGCTCCAACAAGGAGTCCGCGCCATCGCCGGACATGCCACCGCAGATCGTGCCCTCGGGCTTCAGCAATTCCCCGTGCAGCGTGGCAAAGGTCGCGGTGGGAATGGCAGCGCGGAGACGGATCGCCGTCGCGAGGTCCGGCACGATCATCACATGATCTAACAATTTTTCCACCACTGCCAGGACACGGCGGTCCACCTTCACGCGATCGAGCGCCCAGGCGATGCCGCCCTCCGGCACCGCTTCCATTTGCGTGCCGATCGGCGAGCCGACAAACGACTCCGGGATGATCGCGGCCTTGCCCAGCTTTTGTTCCGTGAGGCGATCGACAATCGCCGACGCCAGCGTTTCATCCTGCACCAGCACCGCCTGCACATGAGATCCCAGCGCGGCTTCGATCGCACGCGCGCAAGTGGTCTCGGCATCCAGAAACGAAGCCAGCACGCCGTGCACGCCCGTGCCGAACTGCTCCGGCGCACCGAGCCCGGTCAAGACGCTGCGCGTGCCTTTTTCATAACCCTCGCCACTCTTCACCAACTGGCTCACCACCTCCAGACGAGACGAGCGCTGCGCAAACAGCTTGTGGGTCTCGGCCGATTGCACACGGGTGGAGTCCAGATCGCCGCGCGTGTGTTGATAGCTGCGCTCGGCACTGTGAAATTCCTCTTCCAGCGCTTGTTGCGCGCCGGCATGCTGGTCCAGCTCCTGCACCACACGAGTTTCCTCGCTGCGCAGTTCCTCAAGGGTCAAACGAAGACGTTGCTCTTCGTCGGAAAGTTGGCGCGAGCGATCACGATTGCCTTCCATCTGCGCGACGGAGCTTTCGATTTTCGCTTGCGAGGAAGCGACCAAGGTCTGCGTCTTGTTGGCCTCCGCACGGCTCTCACGCAGGTTCGCCTCGATGCTCTCGCGCCGTGCCTTCGCCGACATGGTGCGCTCTTCATGAGCCTGCACTTCCATCTCGCGATCGATGATGCGTTTCGTCAGATTTTCCAGTTCCGCATGGCAGTTTTGGAACGCGAACTCCTGCTGCGTGAGCTTCTGGCGGGTGTCTTCCACATCCTCCAGGTTCTGGCGGATGCGACCTTCCAGCTCCGATCTGCGCTCGGCATTGAAAGCCACGCGGCCTTGCGCCGAGGTGAGTTGATTGCGGTGCTCGTTCAGGCGTTGGCGCAGCTCGGCCAGTTCCGATTCAAAGCTTCGCGCCACGGCACGCGCTTCGGCCACCAACTCCTCCTTGCCGGGAATTTGCTGCTCGATCTCGGTTTCCTTCACGTCGAGCGAATGGATCGATGTCTTGAGCTCGCCGAGTTCTGCGGACAATTCGAGGAATTTTTTGTGGCTCAGGTGGGTGTCGAGAATTTTGACATCGATGGCCAGCGCCTGATAGCGTCTTGCCTTGGCGACCTGACGGCGCAATGAGTTCATGCGGCGCTCCTGCTCGGCCAGCACGTCGCTGACGCGCAAGAGGTTCGCCTCGGTGTATTCCAGCTTGCGCAGGGCTTCTTTTTTCTCCCGCTTGTATTTCGTGATGCCCGCCGCCTCCTCAAACACCGCGCGGCGCTCCTCGGGTTTCGACGAAAGAATTTGATCGATCTGCCCCTGCGCCATGATCGAGTAGGCCGTGCGACCGATGCCGGTGTCCATGAACAGATCATGGATGTCCTTCAACCGGCACAGCGTGTTGTTGATGCGATACTCCGACTTGCCATCGCGAAACACCCGGCGCGTGATCGAAACTTCATTGTAATCGACCTTCAGCGACTCCTCGCAATCCGCCATCGTCAGGGTCACTTCCGCCATTCCCTGCGCCTTGCGTTTTTCGGTGCCGTTGAAAATGACGTCCGCCATTTCGCCACCGCGCAGCGCCTTCGCCGAGGTCTCGCCGAGCACCCAGCGGATCGCATCGACCACATTGGACTTGCCGCAGCCATTCGGGCCGACGATCCCCGTCACGCCCGTGGCGAATTCGAAGATGGTCTTATCGGCGAAGGACTTGAAGCCGTGAATTTCGAGAGATTTGAGATACATAAGTCAGAGCGGGAAAATGGTTCAGGTGCCCAGCGGCACGCGCGAGAACCACATTACCAATCCCCTCCCAAAACGCAACCCAACAATCGAGAATAACACTACATATGCTATATCAAACAATTGTTTTATAGCACATGTTGAGCTTTGTGAAATTCAAGAGAACCAAAACAATTTGCAAAATCAAGTGCCTGTGAACAAAAAAAGGCGATGGCCAAGGAGCGCAGCTAAGTGGTGCTCGATCTCGACACAGCCCCACCACGACAGCGGTTAGCCGCCGACATGCGGATGACGATGTGCCGTTGGCAAACGGCCTTCCCTTCGATCACGGTCGCAATCGAATCAGCCGATCAGGCCCATCTTCGGATAAGCGGCCTTCAGGATGGGCTCGGAGGGAGTTTTCATGAAATCCTCCAACACCGTGGCATAGACGCTGCGGAAGTCGGTGGTGAATTTCAGGTCGCCCTGGCTCAGATCCGTTAGGCTCGGATATTTGCCGAACAATCCGCCCTTCACCGGCGCACCGGCGAGGAACAGGCAGGAGCCCTGCCCGTGGTCCGTGCCGCCGCTGGCGTTTTCGCCAACGCGACGCCCGAACTCCGAGAAGGTCATCACAGTGACCCGATCGGCATTGCCCTGCGACTTGATGTCCATGAGGAAAGACTTGAGCGCGCTATCGAGCTGGCTGAGCAATCGATCGTGCGAATTCATCTGATTGTTGTGGGTATCGAAGCCGCCATGGCTCACGTAAAACACCCGCGTCGGTAAACCACCGGCGATCATGCGCGACACCAGGTTCAGGCTCCGCGCGAGAGGGGTGCCTTCGTAACTGACTTTGGATTGGTATTTCGCCGCGATTTCCAGAATCGTCTTCGAGGAAACCCGAGCATCCATGCCCACGCGTTCGAGAAACGCGAGATTGGATTCGCCTTTGACCGTGCCCGGCTTGCCACCGGCACTCATGCCAATGCTGGCACCATCGATGGGCGTATCGTCCTCCTCCTTATCGGCATCGGGGCTATTGAGCTGCGCAAAAAACTCCTCGGCCTGCGCCTGCTGGCCGCCGCCGTGGATCCAGCGATAGAGCTCGGGCGAGGAAAGGCAGACGCCGGAATTTTTCAGCGCGCCAAAGGACTCGGGCTGCGTTTTGTTAAAGCTCATTCCCACCGTGGGATCGGCACCGGCGCAGGCATTGTCGAAGTAGCGACCGATCCATCCCGTGTTCGATCGATTGCTCGGATCCGCCGTTTCCCAGATCGAGGTCGAGACGAAGTGCGAGCGGTTGGGATTGGGATAACCCACTCCCTGCACCACGGCGAGATCCCCTTCTTTGTAGAGCGATCCCATAAACGGCATGCTGGCGTTCAGACCGCAGTAATCCGAAAGCTTGATGATATCCTTCTCCGTTTTGTGGATGCGCGTTCTGGCCTTGTGATAGGCGTCATCGCCGAAGGGCACGAGTGTGTTGAGCCCGTCATTGCCACCGGCCAACTGGATCACCACCAGGATCGGACCATCCTTGCCCGTGGTGAATTGCGTGGCCTTGTCGCGCGTGGACTGATCCAGTGCCGCGAAGGTCTGATTGACAAATCCGGGCACGGTCCACGTCGCCGAAGCGCCTAACAAAGTGGTGCGTAAAAAATCACGTCGCGTTTTCATAATCGTAAATGGTTGGGGTTGAGACAGGAAATCAGGTCAATTGATAGTGTGGTGTGCTCATCATCAGGTGCAGCAACTCGGCGACCTCCTGATTGGTGAAGACGACTCCTTTTTTCTCGGAGGCATAGGCGATGAAACTCTCGCGCACATTGCCGCTCAGCTTGCGCTGGAACAAACGGCGGATCAGCGAGTCCACCATGGTCTCCACGTTATCGCGGGCGGGCCGAGGCACCAGAGCGTCGTAGTCCGGCCCTTTCCACGTCGCCTCCGCCATGCGCTGCATGCCATTGCCGAAGCCCTGGACCTTGCCCATGTTGCGATCGCCGCCGGAACCGCCCGACGCCTTGCAGAGAAATCCGGAAATCTGATAGCGGGTGAGCAGCGTGTTGGTATTGATCCACGCCTTGCCCCAGTCCCAGCCCGCCACGTTCGGCGGCGCGAAGAGAATCTGCCCGAGCTGGCTCTGCACATAGAGCGCGTAGCCCTTCGGCAGCGTGGGCACTTCCAGTTGCTTGAGCATCTGGATGAAAAACTGCACCGGGCTCTTGATCTGGTTCGCCATGCAGTCCTCCGAATAAAATTCCTTCGAGAGGAAAATCTCCCGCAACACGGCGGACACCTCGAAATTCGCATCGCGGAAAGTTTTCGCCAGATCCTCCACCGCGGACTGCGGCGGGTTTTCGAAGGCGAAGTATTCCCACAGTTTCATCGAAAGATAACTCGCGGCCTGCGGTTGTTGGAAAATCACGTCGATGATGCCATCGCCATCGAAGTTGCCCTTCTGACCGAGAAACGTTTTTTCGCCCTCGTCCCAACTGCGCTTGTTGTGAGTCACCGTGCCTTGGAAGCGATTGATGTCATAGCCGGTGAAAGCACGCGCGGCCTGGCGGATGTCCTCTTCCGAGTAATTCCCCTGCCCCAGAGTGAAAAGCTCCATCACCTCGCGGGCGAAGTTTTCGTTAGGCTTGCCCTTCTTGGAGGTCTGCAAATCGAGATACAGCATCATCGCCGGGTCCTTGGCCATGGCGTGCGTGAGTTTCTTGAAATTGCCCAGGGCGTGCTCGCGGAACCTGACATTCTGATCATACAGCAAGCCGGGCTCCTTCACCTTCTGCATGCTGGTGGCGAAGTGGTCGTGCCAGAACAAGGTCATTTTCTCGCGCAGCGGCGCCTGGGTGCGGAGCATGCGGTCGAGCCACCAACCCTGCGCTTCCAGCCCCTGACCGCGCTCCTGCTGCTGGAACTTTTGGAAAATTTCACGACGCTTGCGGTCCAGTTCTTCCGCCGACATTCCCTTCATCGCTGTGCGGCTATCGCGAATGGCGGCGAAGCGCTCGCGAGCCGCCTCCGCACGTTTTTCCGGAGCGGTCCACTCGGGAGCCGGCAGGAAGTCGATCGCCTCGGTGGGGTTGAGCAAATGGTCCACCGCCTTGTGACGTCCCATCGCATGCAGTTGTTCGATCTCACGGGGATTGCCGCCGAAGCCGGCCCGATTCAACAGATGCGCCGCCTCTTCCCAAGTCCATTGATTTTCTGCTTTAGGTAACATGATGAGAATGGGTTCAGGGATAGAACGCAGCCCGAGGAAAAAAGTTGCACGATTCGCGCAAAAAAACCACCCCATCGGACACCCTCGTTTCCATGGAAACAATCCTCGCATTTTTCCTTGCGGGAAAATCCCTCCTGTAGCAAGGTAGCACCATGCAAACCGTGACCAATCAACTTCGTGCTTTCCTGCAATACTACGCCTTGCAGTTGATTGAACACCCCGATCAAGCGCAGCTGCGCGTCGCCGAGGTAGGCCCGAACCGACTCCGCTTCCGCCTCATCCTCGCCTCCTCGGACGTGGCGTTGCTCATCGGCAGAAACGGCTTCACCGCCTCCGCCATCCGCAGCGTCATGAAGGCCGCCGCCGATCGCGAAAACGTCCAGTTCACCCTGCAAATCCACTCGCACGAAGAAGAAGCCGAGAGAGCCGCACGCGAGGATGGATAAAAAAACACGATCCCAAGTAGGATCGTGTTTGTTCCGAAAAGTAGCGGCTGTGGGACTCGAACCCACACACGTAAGTACTCGATTTTGAGTCGAGCGCGTCTACCAATTCCGCCAAACCGCCGTTCGGGTGCGCGAAGTAATACCATGCGCTCGCGGATTTCAATCGGAAAACGCAAAATCCTCGATTTTTTTCTGCAAATCCTCCCTTTCTGCTCATCTTGCTCTTGCGCGAGTGCGCTTTCGCCGCATACTGCCGCCGTGAAAATTTTCCCGTCCATCCTCGTGCTCAGCCTGCTCCTCACTGGCTGCACCACCGTGGGGCCCGATCATAAGAGCCCACAAATGGATCTGCCCGCTTCTTTTTCCAACAACGGCATTCAGTGGAAACGCACCAGCACTCCCAAAGTGTACGAAAACAGCCGTTGGTGGCGCGTTTTCGGCGACTCCACCCTGAACGAGCTCGCAGCCGCCACGGCATCGCAAAACCTCAGCCTCCAGGCCGCTTCCGCGCGGCTGCGCGAGGCGCGCGCTATGAGCCGCTCCAGCCGTACCGCCGTCTTGCCTTCACTGGATTTCAATGGTGATGTGAGCCGCAGAAAGTTCATCTTTGGCCAAGGCGGAAACCTTCAGATCAACACCTTCAGCCTGCCTCTGGATCTTGCCTACGAAGTCGATTTGTGGGGCAAGGTGCGCCGACAGGTCGAAGGTGCCAATGCCCGGGAAGCCGTCGCACAGGCCAGCTTCGTCGCCACCCAGCTCACGCTCACGGCAGACACCGCACAAACCTACTGGGCGCTGCGTGGGCTTGATGCCGACCGCGCCCTGCTCGTCAGCAGCATAGCTCTGCGCAAGGAATCGCTGGCGCTGGTGGAGGCGCGCTTCCGTGCCGGCACAGTGAACGCACTCGATGTTTCGCGCGGACAGACCGAGGTTGCCAATCTCGAAGCGGAACTGATCGGCGTCGATCGCAACCGCTCCGAACTCGTGAACGCCCTTGCCGTCCTCACGGGTCGCAATGCCGGCAGCTTCTCTGTCGCCGCCCAGGCGAAAATCCCCAAACCGCCCAGCATCCCCGCTGGAATGCCCGCCGACTTGCTTCTCCGCCGTCCCGATCTGTATGCCGCCGAGCGCACGGTGGCAGCGGCCAATGCCGACATTGGCGTCGCCAAGGCGGCCTATTATCCGAGTCTGAGTTTGCGACTGGGCGGTGGTCTGTCAGCGCTGGATTTCGAAAGACTCTTCCGCGCCGATGCCACCATATGGTCGCTGGGATCCTCCCTTACCTATCCCATCATCGGCCAAAATAAAATCAAAGCTGACTACGATGCGGCTTTAGCCCGTCACCAAGCCGCCTCGCTCGACTACAAACAATCCGTGCTCGTCGCACTGCGCGAGGCCGAGGATGGACTCACAGGGCTTGACTTTCTGGGCCGCCAGGAAGAAGCCCAGAACAAGGCCGTGGTTGCCGCGGAAAAGACCCTGGACATCTCACGCAAACGCTTTGAAGCCGGCCTGGTGAGTTTCCTTGAAGTCGTCGATGCCGAACGCACCTTGCTCAGCACCCAACGCCAGGCCGCTTCCGTGCGGGCGCAGCGACTGGCCGTGTCCGTCAATCTGATCAAAGCCCTGGGCGGATCCTGGTAATTTTTTCATTCATGAGCGCATTGATTCAACTGCCCGCCTTTGGCGAAAACCGCGACCGCGAACTCCTCAAGGACTCCACCACCTTTTGCTACAAGGAGACGGACAAAGGCCCGCTGCATGCCCACGCTTTTTTTCCGCAATGTTCCGTACCTGAGGAACCGACCACGCTGCTGATCTTTTTTCATGGCGGATTCTGGGATGCCGCGGCAGCCACGCAGTTCGCGACACAATGCCTGCATTTTGCCGAGCGCAACTGTGTCTGCATCGCCGCCGAAACACGCGTGAGTTCCCGCCATCAAAGCAGCCCGGCCGATGCCATCGAGGACGCTCAGGACCTGATCATCGCCGCGAAAATCAATCATCAGACACTGGGCATCGATCCGCAGAAAGTCGTGCTCGTCGGTGCCGCAGGCGGCGCGTTCCTGGCACTGCATGCGGCCATGAGCAAACATCCACGCACGGATCAGGGCTTTGATCCCCGTCCGCAGGCCCTGGTGTTGTTCAGCGCACTGGTGGATACCACACCGGGCACGGATCAGGCGAAACGCTTCGCCTCGAACTCACAGGCGAAGTCGCTCAGCCCTTCGAAAATGATGCGTCGCAAATTGCCACCCATGCTTTTTCTCCATGGAAAAAACGACCGCATCACGCCGCTGGAGCCGGTGCATTCCTTCCGCCGCTGGATGAAATGGAAAGGCAACAAGGTCGATGTGATCGAATACGAGGCCGCCGACCATCGCTTTTTCAACTTCAACTGCAATCCCGTGCATCACGACCTCACACTGCGTGCGATGGAGGCGTTTCTGCATCGTCACAAGCTCGTGGCAGCTTCGCAGACCGAGGAGGAACCCGTCTGGACCTAACCGGCCACGATGCGCTGCCCCATCTCGCCCAGGCCATCGATGCCCAGCTCGACAAAATCCCCCGGCTGCAAGTATTTCGGCGGATTCATGCCCATCGCCACCCCTGATGGCGTGCCCGTGGCCACCACATCTCCTGGCAGCAAGGTCATGAAGCGGCTGATGTAACTCAGCACCATCTTGACGGGAAACATCATGTCGCCCGTGTAGCCATTTTGACGGACATCGCCATTCACTTTCGTCCACAGCCGCAGCGCCTGCGGATCCGGCACTTGCGAGGCAGGCACCAGCCATGGTCCCATCGGCCCGAAACGATCGTAGCTTTTTCCTTTCATCCACTGACCGCCCATTTCCTTTTGATAGGCGCGCTCGGAGTAATCGCAGAAAACGGAATACCCCGCCACATACGACAAGGCATCTTCCTCGCTGACATGGCTCATCGTCTGACCGATGACCACCGCCAGCTCGACTTCGTAGTCCAGCTTCTCCGCCCCACGCGGGCGGATCACTTCATCAAACGGCCCCGACCAGCACGAGGATGCCTTCATGAAAAGAACAGGCTCGGTCGGAATCCCTTCACCGAATTCTTTTGCGTGATCGAGGTAGTTTTTCCCCACGCAGACAATTTTCGACGGCCTGTCGACGGGTGCTCCGATGCGCACGATCGAGGGAATCTCACGCCCGCCCACGCAACCATCCTCCACCCACTGGGCCAGCGACTCCATGCCTCCCATCGCGAAGAAGCCTTCATCGTAATCGTTGAACTCCTCGCTCGCATCGATGCGGCGACCATCCGGCAACAACACACCCGGTTCTTCCCTGCCGATTTCTCCATGACGGATCAATTTCATGGGCGTCATGTTACCCATCCGGAGGCTTTTTGACAAGAACGGACTAAGGAAGCGCGGATCAGTCTCGCACATACGAGGCAATCGTGTCAGCAGAGCGCAATTTGTTGCACGAACGCGTAATATTTGGCTGATTGTCGGCGTAACCCCATACCACCTTATGAAGTATCTGCGTCTCCTCAAACCATGGCTCACTGCCTGCACCGTTGCAGCCCTGAGTATTACCACGGCCACCGCCCAGGAATGGCTGCTCATCCCCGCCAAAGCCGGCACCGCCAATGGGAAAAAAATCGTGCTCGTTTCGGGCGATGAAGAATACCGCAGCGAGGAATCCTGCCCCATGCTGGCGAAAATCCTCAGCCAAAAGTACGGCTTCGATTGCGTGGTGCTCTTCGCCATCAATCCGGACGGCGGCTACATCGACTCGAATTTTCAGAAAAACATCCCCGGCACCGAAGCGCTGAAATCCGCGGACTTGCTGATCATCGGCACACGCTTCCGCCAGTTGCCCGATAACCAGCTCGCCAACTTCGCCGAGTTCCTCAACGCCGGCAAGCCCGTCATGGGCTTCCGCACCGCCACCCACGCCTTCACCGGCTCCGCCAAGACGGGCGACTTCGCCTGGGCGAAGTTCGGTCTCAACATCCTCGGCGAACAATGGGTCAGCCACCATGGTGTGCACAAAAAGGAAGGCACCCGCAGCGTGGTGGAAGCCGCCAACGCCAAGCATCCCGTATTGGCCGATGTCGGTGAAATTTTCGGCCCTACCGATGTCTATGGCATCGCCAATCTCGATCAAAAGGCCGCCACGATCCTGTTGCGCGGAGCCGTCACCGAGACACTGGAACCCACTTCGAAAAACATCGATGGTCCCAAAAACAATCCGATGATGCCACTCGCTTGGTTACGCGAATACACCGCACCGAACGGCAGCACCAAGGGCAAAGCCTTCTGCACCACCATGGGCTCGTCCACGGACTTCGCCGATGAGGACCTGCGGCGCTTGTTCGTCAACACCGTGCACCATCTCACCGGCTTGAAAATCCCCGCTAAGGGCGACGTAAGCTTCATCGATCCATTCCAACCCTCGGACTACGGATTCATCAAGGATGGCAATTTTTTCAAAACCCGCAATCTGAAGCCTGCTGATTTCGCTTTGGGCAAGAGCCCCTCGACCCAAGCCAAAGCAGACGCAGCCGCCCCTGCCACCTCAGCAGCTCCTGCCGCCACCGGTGCGAAAAAAACCGCCAACAATGCCTCACACGCTCCTGCTCAGGATCCACCCGCCGCCTCCACGGCCCTTCCCCAAGGAGTCGCCGCGCCGGCCAATGGCGAACGCATCGTTTTCCTCGGCAACGGCTTGGCTGAACGCGACATCTACTACAGCCGCCTCGAAACCGAGCTGCAACTGCGCTACCCTGACAAAAAACTGTTTCTGCGCAACATGGGTCGCCCCGGTGACACCCCCGCCTTCCGCCCCCACCCCGGTCGCAAATCCCAGTGGGCCTTCCCCGGTGCCGAAAAATTCCGCCCGGAGTTCAACGTCCACTCGGGAGAAGGATTTTTTCCCACCCCCGACCAGTGGCTGCATTTCCTCGAGGCCGATACCATCGTCGCCTTTTTCGGCTACAACGAATCCTTCGATGGCCCGAGCCGCGTCGATAACTACGAAGCCGAGCTCAACGCATTCGTCACCCATACCCTCAGCAAAGCGTACAACGGCAAAGCAGCGCCACGCCTCGTGCTGGTCTCCCCCATCGCCTACGAGAACCTCAGCAAGCAGCGCGACCTGCCCAATGGCGAAAAAGAAAACGCCAACCTCGCCCTCTACAGCGCCGCCATGCAGCGTGTGGCGAAAAAGAACAATCTGACCTTCATCGACCTCTTCACCCCCACCAAGGAGCACTTCAGCACCGCCAAAACACCCTTTACCAGCAATGGATTCATCCCCAACGAAGACGGCTACAAACAACTCGCCGTATTGTTGGCTAACGGACTCTATGGCCACGCTTCCACCGCCTCGAAAGCCGATCCGGAAAAAGTCCATGCCGCGGTGAAACAGAAGGACTGGTTCTGGCACAACGATTACAACATCCTCAACGGTGTGCACACCCACGGCCGCCGCTACGCACCCTTCGGCCCGCAGAACTATCAGGACGAAGTGAAAAAAACGAGAGAAATGGCCGCCCTGCGCGATCAGCTCATCCACGCCGTCGCCAGTGGCAAGACGACCAATCTCAGCGTCGATGACTCGAAAACGCACAAGCTTCCTCCCGTGGCCACCAACTACCGCCCCAGCACGAAAAATGGCAGCGAACAGTACCTCTATGGCAAGGACGCGGAGAGCAAGCTGACGGTGCCGGAAGGCTACAAGGTCCAGCTTTTTGCCTCGGAAAAAGAATTCCCCAACCTCGCCAACCCCATGCAGTTGTCCTTCGATAAAAAAGGTCGTCTCTGGGTCGCGGTCATGCCCACCTATCCGCACTATCGCCCCGGCGATGCCCTGCCCAACGACAAATTGCTGATCTACGAGGACACCAACGGCGATGGCAAGGCGGATAAGGAAATCGTCTTCGCCGACAAACTCCACCTGCCTATCGGCTTCGAGTTCGCGCCCGAAGGCGTCTATGTCTCGCAAGAGCCGAACATCATGTTGCTGCGCGACACCAATGGCGACGACAAAGCGGATGTCCGTGAAATCGTGCTCGGCGGATTCGACAGCCATGACACCCACCACGCCATCAGTGCCTACACCGCAGATCCCTCCGGTGCCTTTCTCATGGGCGAGGGCGTTTTCCTCCACACCAATGTCGAGACTCCCTACGGTGCCGTGCGCGGCGTCAATGGCGGTTTCTGGCGCTACAGCCCGCAGCGCGGCATGCTGGAACGCACCGCCCAGGTCAGCATCCCCAATCCCTGGGGCATTGTGTTCGATCAGTGGGGTCAGGACTTTTTCCTCCATACCTCCGGTCCCACGATGAACTGGATGCTCCCCTCCTCGATCAAGCCGCACTACGGCCGCACCGCACCACTCACGGCGGACCTGATTCCGGAAGGACAAAAAGTGCGCCCCACCTCGGGCCTGGAAATCGTTTCCTCACGCCACTTCCCGGATGAAGTGCAAGGCGACCTGATTCTCTGCAACAACATCGGTTTCCTCGGCATCAAGCAGCATGCCATTGTCGATGATGGCACCGGTTACAAAACCAGCTTCCGTCATGAGCTTCTCAAATCCGCCGACGGCAACTTCCGCCCCGCCGATCTGGAATTCGCTCCCGATGGCTCGCTCTACGTGATCGATTGGCACAATGTCCTCATCGGCCACATGCAGCACAATGCCCGCGACCCGCTGCGCGACCACGTCCACGGCCGTGTCTATCGCATCACCTACCCCTCGCGTCCGCTGGTGAAGCCCGCGCAGATCGACAAAGCTCCCATCGCCACTTTGTTAGAGAATCTCAAGCTGCCGGAAAACCGCTCGCGCTACCGCACCCGCTGCGAGCTGCGCGCCCGTCCCGCCGCGGAAGTCTTGACCGCCCTCAAGGCATGGGTGGCCAAGCTGGACAAAAAAGACCCGCGCTACGAACACCACGTTCTCGAGGCGCTCTATGTCAGCTGGGGTCTGAACAAGGTCGATCAGGACATCCTCAAGCAAGTGCTGGCTTCCCAGGACTTCCGTGCGCGCGCTGCCGCCGTGCGGGTCATTCGCTACAACTACCACGCCATCCCCGATCACGCCGCGCTGCTGGAAAAAGCCGCCACGGATCCGGAAGGCCGCGTGCGATTGGAAGCGATCGTCGCCGCTTCCTGGATGGACAATGCCGCTGGCAAAAAAATCGTCAGCATCGCCTCCGCCCAGCCACAGGACAACTGGATCAAGGGCGCTGCCAAAACCGCGAGCGATCGCCTCGCTGGCGTGACCGAAGTGGAAGTGGTCGAGCATCCCGCACCTCCCGCCCCCTCACACCTCAGCGACGCAGAGAAAAAACAATTCCTCTCCGGTCACGAAATCTACTTCCGCGATGCCCACTGCGCCACCTGCCACCAGGCTGATGGCAAGGGCCTTCCGCCCGCGTTCCCACCGCTGGCCAACAGCCCCTGGGTCACCCAAGACACCGATCGCCTCATCAAACTCACACTTCACGGCTTGATGGGTCCGTTTGAGCTCGATGGCAAAAAATACGAAGGCCAGGTCCCCATGCAAGCCTTCGGCGGCATGCTGAAAGACGACGAAGTCGCAGCTGTGCTCACCTACGTGCGCAACAACTTTGGCAACAAGGCTCCCGCCGTGAAGCCCGAGGAAGTCGGAAAAGTCCGCGCAGCCACCAAAGGACGTCAGAGTTTTTACATGGTTGACGAATTGCTCAAGGAGCATCCGATGAAATAATTTCGCTCTTTCTCCAAAGCCCGCAGGTCACTCACCTGCGGGCTTTTTTTGCGGAGCAATACGGACGACTCAGGCGAGTCGAATCTCATGATAAGCCGCGTAGGCAAATTTCGTATTACTTGGAATGAAACCCATTCTGTTCCTCCTGATTGGCACCGCATGCCTCGCCGCCCAGACAACGCCGCAGAAAACAAAACCACAAGCCAAGCCGAAGAAACCCGCCACACAGCAGGCCACGGATGGAACTTATGACAAATCCGTGCCGAAACCCACGCACGCCGGGGTGAAATACGGCGACCATCAACGCAACGTGCTCGACTTCTGGCAGGCGAAATCGGACAAGCCCACGCCTCTCGCGCTTGTCATTCACGGCGGTGGCTGGATGAACGGAAGCAAGGAGCGCGTCAATCGCATGGTCGATGTCCAAGCCTTGCTCGATGCCGGCATCTCGGTGGCGGCGAACAACTACCGTTTCATTCCCCAGGCCACGGCCGAGGGACTGAAGCCGCCCGTCATCGGTCCCCTTCACGATTCCGCCCGCGCCCTGCAATTTCTCCGCAGCAAGGCGAAGGAATGGAACATCGATCCGAAGCGCGTCGGACTCGCCGGCAGCTCGGCCGGAGCCTGCTCCAGTTTGTGGCTGGCATTTCACGATGACCTCGCCGACCCCAAGAGCACCGATCCCATCGCCCGACAATCCACCCGCCCGCTCTGCATCGCGGTGATCGGCGCGCAGACCACGCTGGATCCCCAACAAGCAAAAGAGTGGACGCCTAACAGCCGCTACGGCGGACACGCCTTCGGCAAAAAAGACTTCGCCCAGGCCCTTGCCGAGCGCGAGAGCATCCTGCCGTGGATCGCGGAATACTCGCCCTACGCTCTGGCCAGCAAGGACGATCCCGCTGTTTCGATGTACTACGTCAAGCCGCCGCAAATGGGAAAAAACGAACAAGACCCCACGCACTCCGCCAACTACGGCGTAGGTCTACAAAAACGCTGCAAGGAAATCGGTATTCCTTGTGATCTTTTCTACCCCGGAGCCACCGGCGTCAAACACAACACCCCCACGCCCTATCTCATCGAGATGTTGAAAAAATAGACGCGTTCGAGCATCAGTGATTCACCACTCTGTTACTGCGGCACAGAACGCATCTTCCTCTATGAAATTTCTCCTCTTCTGGTGTTTCGCAGTTCACGGCATGTTCGCTGCTCCGCCTGCGGCACCCATCCAACCAACCCCATCCGAATTAGCAGCACTGGTCGCCAGCACACACGCCACCTCGCTGCAACTGCGCGAGCAATCGCTGCGCAAGACCATCGCCCGCGCGAACGCCTGGCCCGAGGGCATCTGGGGAGACAATCTCTGGTGCCTCTCCGCGCTCTATCTGAATGAAAAGACCGAGGAAGCCAATGCCCGCTTGCTGAAACAGGCGAGCGATTTGCTCCGCTCCCATTCCGCAGACCTCCCCGCGACCTCTCCTGAAAATCCCGGCAAGTTGCCCTGGACTTTTTTTCCGTCACCGACTACGTCCGCATTCTCGCTCTGTTTCATGCCAAAAGCCCGCATTTCCGCGGTCGATTGACACCGGAAACGGAAGCCGCGATGAAGCAGGCACTCTGGCTCTGGGTGAAATCGGAAAGCAAGCTCAGCGATGCGGGAGCGGATGATCTGCTCCTTCTGTTAGGCACGGAAAACCACGACCTCAATCGCCGCCCCGCCTACTACCTGATCACGGCTCTATTGGCACAAGACCCCGCCTTCCAGAACCGCACATGCAATGATGGGCACAGCATCGCCGCGCACGCCGCCGCCTACACGGCATTCTATCGCGCATGGCCGTTGCGCCGCGCACAATCCGGACTGTGGGCGGAGGTCGGCTCGAATACCTATCAAAAATACTCCTGGCCGGCGCTGATCAATCTGTACGATCTATCGCCGGACCCACTGATCCGCCACCGCTTCCGCCTGCTGCTCGATCTGGCTCTGATCGAAGAAGCTCAAATTTCCGTCCATGGCCAGCGCGGTGGCGGCATCAGCCGGGGCGACTACGCGAAAAACTCGTTTGCCGGATACAAGAATCTCCTGTTTGCCGTGGCGGGGCAATCCGCAGGCTCCTCGCACTCGCGGGTGTTCGAGACCAGCCGCTACCAAGCTCCCATCGCCGCGGTTCTGTTAGCCAAGCAGACTTTTCCCTACGCCAAATCGTTTGTCATCTCCAACCGCGTGCTGGGCAAGGTGGCCCGCCCCACGGCCGGTGAATCGCACGGTCAGGTACTGGATGCCGATTCCTCCTTGGTCAACTACGCCTACCGCACGCCACACTATCTGCTCGGCAGCACACAACTGGATCCCACGATCGAATATGCCGGAATCTCCAGTCAAAAGCGCGCTTGTGGAATCTTGTTCGATGATCCGGAAAGCCAGGAAATTTGCTCGGTGCACTCGCACATCCCGCACGATTCCGGTGGCCGACCGCAGCGCTCGTTCTGGACCTTCCAGCATCGCAACATGCTGTTCCTGCAGCGCATCGCGCCCACCGGCAAGGATCATCCCGGTTCTTACAATACCCCTGCGATCGGCATCCGCTTTCAGGGAAAAGCCCTGCAAAAAGTGGAAAAGGACGGCTGGATTTTTGCGGGCAATGGCAAGGGCTTTGTCGCCGTGAAGTTTCTCGATGGCAACTACCGCTGGGATGAAAAACGCACGACAGCTTCACCCGCTGCGTTTGTCGCGGCTACGGATCGCTCGCGCGTGTGGCTCATCGCCGGCGACGTCAGCACGGGCGAGAACTTCGCATCGTTTCAAAACAAGGTGCTGGAGGAAACCAAGCAATGGACCATAAGCCCGGACAGCGTGAAAGGAAAGTTTCCTGTCACGCATGAGACGATCGAGTGGAGCTCCTTCGATGCCCACCAACCGAAAGCATTCGTTTCGCCGAAAATCAACGGCAAGGCTTTCGATCTCCTGCCATCCAAAACCTACGATTCCCCTTTCCTCTCGATGGAACGGAACAGCTCCCGCGCCAACGTCACCGTGCCCGGACTCAAGCCATTCGCCATCGATTTCAGCACCCCCGCCCCGTGACATTCACAAAAACACTTTGCTTTCAGCCACAAGCCACGCAACGACTTCCTGAATTTCCCGACAACGTGATGAGTTGACGGCCCATCACATTCCAGGGCTCTCCATCAGATGAGGTGCGATCCGGGTGTCATGACTCCACAGTAGAAAATGAAATCCCGTCAAACTGGTTTGCTAACAACACCAGAGCACATCAATTGCCATTTCCGAAATAAGGAAGCAATGGTGATCCGATTGCAGACACCTGCCTACTCCCGCACCTACAGATTACCATCACCATGAAAATGCGTTTTCATTCTCGACTTTTAACAGTATCCATTGCTTTCCTCGCGCTATCTGACGCCTCCGCTGCCACTTGGACGGGAACAACGAATGCCTCCTGGGCCACCGGCACCAACTGGACCGGCACGCCGCCCGACAACACCAATCCCGAAGCGGTCGTCTTCGACAGTTCCACCACCTCCAATCTGACCCAAGCACTGGACGCAAGCTACACTCTCACCGGCATCGCGCTCACCAGCCCATCAGGAGCCGTCGTCGTCAACAGCGGCAGCGGAACCAACACCCTGTTCCTCGGCTCAGGCGGGATTGACATGTCGGCAGCCACCCAGAACCTCACGCTCAACGTCAACACAAAGGTGGGCTCGAATCAAAGCTGGACTGTGGCCAGCGGCAGAACGCTCCTGCGTTCCGGCGGCACCAGCACCTTCGACACCGGCACTACCACCACACTCTCCGGCACGGGCACGATCACCTTCGGCGGCACGCAAGTGCTGACTGGAGCGGGCGATATCACGGTCAACGGAGCGACTCTTTACAACAACCTTCAGGGAGGCACCCAAAGCCGCACTGGCAGCACCACACTCAGCTCGGGTGTCATCCGGATCGATACCAACGTGAGCTTGTTCGGAACGGGTGGACTCAATCTGAACGGCGGAGCGATCGGCTCGGGCACGGCCACCGGACGAACGTTTGACAATGCCGTCACCATCGGCGGGAACATTCAGATTGGCGGGAGTTCGGGAGGACTGAGCACCTCTTTCATACGATTCAATGGCAATACCAATCTCGGCGGAGCAACCCGCGAGATCACGGCGATTGCCACCGGTTTAAACAGCAACTTCGGCACCGGTGCGATTTTCACCGGCATCCTCTCGAACGGCGGCATCACCAAAGCCGGTAGCGGCACCATCACACTCAACAACAACGGCAATACTTTTACCGGAGCGACCACCGTCAATGCGGGCAACCTCGCCATTTCGCAAAGTGCCCTGCTCAACAGCAGTTCGGTCACCCTCGCCGCCAGTGGCGCTCAACTTTTCCTCGGTGAAAACGGCGCGGGCACCCACACCCTCAACAACCTCAGCGGCGTGGCTGGCTCCTCGATCCGGAGTGATTTCACCCTGAGCGGCACCAACACCAACCGATCGCTCACCATCAATCAAACCGTGGACGGTGAATTCGCCGGCACTTTTGTTCAAGGCGGAAGCCGCGCCTTTGAGCTCGTTAAAACCGGCACTGCCACGCTAACGGTAAGCGGCGCGGGCGGCCACTCGCTAGGTACCACCATCAGCGGCGGCTCGTTGAAAATCACCGGCGCTGGCCTGCTCGGAGCGCCGAGTTACGCCGGAGCCATCACCAACAACGCCACCCTTCATTTCGACGCGACCACCGCGCAGACACTCACCGGCACCATCACCGGCAACGGATCCCTTCTCAAATCGAACTCCGGCTCCCTCAGCATCTCCGGAACCTCCTCCGGCTTTACAGGCAGCACCAGCGTGAGCGGCGGCATTCTCAACATCAACAGCGCGATCGGAGGCAATCTCGCGGTCACCGGCGGCCGCCTTGTCCTCAACAGCACACTCGGCGGAAATGTCACCGGCAGCTCGACCGGAACCCTCGGTGGAAGCGGCGGCAGCACCGGCACTCTCGCCATGTCCGGCACCTCGACCTTTCTGCTCACGGGCGGTGCCACCACCACCGGATTGACATTCAACGGTGTGACGCTTGCCGACACTGTGTATCTCGAATTTGCCTCCTCACCCGACAACGCCACGGTCTATGACGTCGTCACCTACGGCGCGGGCGGACTTTCCGGACTGGCAAATCTGACCCCGCTTGCCCGTGGCACGGTCACCAACGATACCGCAAACAGCAAAATCACCTTCACGGCAGGAGCGCCCGGCACCCGCACGTGGAATACAGGAGATGGCGTATGGAATCGTTTTGGCATCCTCACGAACTGGGTAGAAGACGATCAGCTCTATTATCAAGGCGACGACGTGATTTTTGACGACATCGCCAGCAATACGGTAATCACCCTGGAAGGACTCCTCTCCCCGTTCAGCGTGACCGTCGAAAACACGGCCAACACCTACACATTCAGCGGCACCGGCGGATTATCGGGAAATGGCTTCTTTGATAAATTGGAGGCAGGCACACTCGTCATCGCCAACTCGAACGTGAATTTCACCGGTTCCACCCTGATCGATTCCGGACTTTTCCGCATCATCGACGGCGGCTCCTGGGGAACTGGCGCGCTGATCAACAAGGGCACCGTCGAAATCGACCGCAGCACCGAACTCATGCTCTCCAGCGCGATCTCGGGAACGGGAACACTGGTCAAAAACGGCAGTGGCACGCTGCGACTCAACGGCTCTAACACCTACACTGGTGCAACAATCCTCAACAGCGGCATCCTGCAAGCTGGTGCGAACAATGCCTTCGGCAGCGGCACATGGACCATCAACGGCGGTATCGTCAGTTCTGACTCCGGCACCACCCGCACCCTCTCCAATGCCCTTCTTATCAATGCCAACCCGTCCTTCGGCGATGGAATCAACGGTGGACAACTTGTCTTCAGCGGTGCCGTAGATCTCAATGGGGCCACCCGCACGATCACCTCCGTTTTGGGAACACAGGGAGCAAGATTCAATGGAGTGATCTCCAATGGCGGCATCACCAAGACGGGCACCGGTCGCGTCACCCTCGCGAACGACAGCAACACCTTCACCGGAGCCACCACCATCAACGAAGGCATTCTCGCCACCAGTATCGGAGCCCTCGCCACCAGTGCGTCGGTCACTCTCGCCAGCGGCGCGGAACTCGCTCTCGGCAGCAATGGCACCACCCTCATCAACAACCTCAACGGCGCGGCCGGATCGCTGATTGTCTCCAATTTCAACATCACAGCCGATGGTGCCCGCACCCTCCAAGTCAACCAAACTGTCAACGGCGCATTCGCTGGAGGATACACGCAGGGGGCAAACCGGGTCATTTCCCTCACAAAATCAGGTTCCGCCACCCTCGCTCTTACCAGCTCCCAGAACTACGGCGGCAACACCACCGTCAACCAGGGCACGCTCGCCATCGCCAGCGGGGGAGGGATTTACCGTGGTGCCTTCAATGGCAGCGCCGTCGTCAGCGTGGCTTCCGGAGCCACCCTCGAACTGCAAAGCTGGGGCTACCAGGAAAGCACCGCCTCGCTCGGTGGACTGGCCAACTCGGCCGCAAGAGTGGTCATCAAGGGCGGCACCATCCGCGTGACTGGCACCAGCACCTATGGCCGCGGCGTTACCATCGAGACCGGCGGCGCAACCTTCGAGGCCACAGCCGGCAACACCTGGACCTTTGACAATACTGGCGATGGCAATATCGCTTTTGTCTATAACGACAATCCCTCACTGGCTTTCGCCGGCGATGGGTCCTTCGTTTTCAACAAGTCCTTCTCCGGCACGGGTGCACTCACTAAAAGCGGTTCGGGCATGCTGACTCTTCCCGCGGCCTGCACCCATACCGGCAACACTTCAGTCACCGGCGGCACCCTTGCCGTCACAGGATCACTGGGTAACACCGCCGTCACCGTGGCCAGCGGGGCCACCCTCTCCGGCAATGGCAACATCGGCGGTGCTGTCACCATCGAGGCAGGTGCCACCCATCGTCTTGCGGTCGCAGCCTCCCCGGCGGCGCAGGTCACCCGTCTCATTAGCGGTGCGCTCAACTTGAGCGCGACCGGTGACATCCTCTCCCTGACCGCCGCCAGCACACCTGCAAACGGCACCTACATCATCGCCACCGCCACCGGCGGAATCACCGGCAGCCCTGAATCAGTGAATCAAAGCGGCGTCTCCGGCACCTTCTCCATCGTCGGCAACAACCTCATCCTCACCGTTGGAGCCAGCCCGTTCGATACGTGGGCCGCCGCCAATGGACTCGACGGCTCGCCTGGAAAGGAAGCGGACTTCGACGATGATCCCGACGGCGACAGCGTCGCCAACGGCCTCGAATGGATCCTCAGCGGTGATCCGCTCGACGGGCAAAGCGACACCCTCGTCCAAACCACCGCCACCTCCTCCGGTGGCCTCACTCTGAAATTTTCCCGCAACGAAAACTCGATCGGGGAAGCCACACTCAGTGTGCAATACAATAACGATCTCGGACCGGTTTGGAACAACGTCGCCATCGGCACCGCTACCTCCGGACCCGATGCCAACGGTGTCACCGTCACCATCAACACCGATGCCGCTCCGGATCAGGTCACGGTCAATATTCCCGCATCCAACGCGCCCACCGGTAAAGTCTTCGCCCGCCTCAGGGCCACCCAGCCTTGAGCCCGGGAAAATCGTCACGATCTCCCCCTCTCGATAAATCACAAACCGGTCTGATAAAACGACCAGTATCCACCACTTGAATGCCTAGGACGCAGGTCCGAACGTAACGTCGAAGCGCGCCATGAAACCACTCCACCATTTTCCTCTATTCGCCACAGCCGTCATCGCATTCGCGCTTCCCGCCTCCTCCGCCACATGGACCGGCGCCACGAGTGGTTCCTGGTCCACCAGCACGAACTGGACCGGCACCCCGCCGGACAACGTCACCGCGCAGGCGATTGTGTATGACAGCACCTCCACTACCAACCTGACACAGACGCTGAATGCCTCCTACACGGTCACCGGCATCACATTCACCAGCCCCACAGGCGCTGTCACTGTTAACAGTGGCACTGGTACCGGCAACACCCTCACCATCGGCTCCGGCGGGATTGACATGTCCTCGGCCACGCAGAACCTGACGCTCAGCAACAGTCTCACCGTCGGCACCACCCAGAGCTGGACGGTGGGCACCGGCAGAACCCTGCAGCGTACGGGAGCCACCACCACCTTCGGCACGAGCACCATCACCACATTTTCCGGAGCAGGCATCGTTGACTTCACCGGAGCCCAGACACTCACAGGCGCGGGCAATATCGTTGTGGATGGCGCATCCCTCTATAACAACCTTCAGTCGGGAAGTTCCAGCGCGGGATTCAGTGGCACCACCACTCTCAACTCGGGCATCATCCGCATCTCGACTTCGATTAGCATGTTCGGAACCGGTGCGATCAACCTCAACGGTGGAGCCATCGGATCCTTTAACACCACCGGACGCATCATTGGCTCGAACAACGTCAACATTGGTGGTAATTTCCAAGTAGGAGGCAGCAGTCCATTATCCACCGGGTTCATCCGCTTCGACGGGGCGACCGATCTGGGCGGTGCCGTGCGGGAAATCACAGCCATCGCGACCGGAGTGAACAGCGGCTTCGGCTCAGGTGCCATTTTCACCGGCATCGTCGCCAATGGCGGCATCACCAAAGCGGGCGCGGGCATCATGACGCTTACCAATGATGGCAACACATTTTCCGGCGCGACCACCATCAATGCAGGCAATCTTGCCGTCAGCAACGGGGCTCTGGCGAACAGCAGTTCGGTCACACTGGCGAACAGCAGCGCGGTTCTCTCGCTCGGCATCAACGGCACTACCACGGTGAAAAATTTTTCCGGAGTTAGCGGCTCGCAGGTGCGCACCGACTTCAACATCAGCGGCGGAGACGGAGCCCGTACTCTCTCGGTGAACCAAACCACCGCAGGCGAGTTCGCGGGATCCTTCACCCAAGGCACCGGTGGTCGCACGATTTCACTCATCAAGACCGGATCCGCCGCGCTCACCATGAGTGGAACGGGCGGCTACACCGGAGGCACGACCCTCGCACAAGGCTCGCTGATCGTGACCGCCGCGAACGCCCTTGGATCCAGCGGCACGGTCACGATCAATTCCGCCGCCACCGGCTCTGCGAACACCTCCCTCTTCGTAAACGGCAACGTGACCTTTGCGCGCGCGATCACAGTGGCCAATGAAGGCAGTGGCGTCACCACTCTGGGCACTTCCGCCCTCTCCGCCGGGAATCAGGCGATCTTCACCGGAGCGATAACTATGAACAAAGACATGACCCTGCAGGGTGTGTCCGGCGGTGATCGCACCCAGTTTTCGGGCGGCATCTCCGGCACCGGCCATGTGACTGTATCCGGGAGCGGCCGCGTCATCCTCATCGGAACCGCGAATACGTATAACGGCTTCACCACGATCAATGGCACGCTCCAACTCAGTGACGGCACCAGTACAACTACCAGCTTCATCCCTGACAGCTCTGCGGTCACGGTAAGCAGCGGAGCCTTCCTCAGGCTCGCCAAAGGAGGCAACTCCGAAACCATCGGCGCGCTGAGCGGAAGCGGGACGGTGGAGGCGCTCTCCGGCAATGACACGCTCATCGTCGGCAATGGCAATGCCACATCAAACTTCGGCGGCGTTCTCAAGGACAATGGCGCGCAGACACTCGCACTCACCAAGACCGGCAGCGGCACACTCACCCTCTCTGGCGCCAGTAGCTTCACAGGTGCGACACAGGTGTCCGCTGGCACACTGCTGGTCAACGGCTCGCTGGGCAATACCGCCGTCACGGTAGGCACGGCAGGCACGTTTGGCGGATCGGGATCACTCGGTGGCAATCTCGAACTCGATGCCACATCGATCTTTCAAGTAGTGGACTTCAACGACCCGCTCAACGTCGCTGGCACCATCACTTTCGGCAGCGGTTTCGGTATAGCGAATTTGCCTGGATTCGATTGGGATGCGCTCGACCTCGATTCTCCCTACACCCTGGTTTCCACTACCCAGACTTTCGGCATCAGCGACATCGCCAACTTCGGATACAACAACCGGGTCGCGGTCGGAGCACTCGGCCGCGAAGCCTATTTTACCAATGGGAGTCTTGCTGTCATTGTCATCCCCGAACCACAAGCCGCACTGCTGGGAGGACTCAGTCTGCTTGTCCTGATGCGCCGCAGACGATGATGCGATTGCCAGTGATGGCGCTGACCATGCAGGAAGAGCTCTGCGATTTTTCATGGAATAAGACTACCGCAGGCTGCGCAAGCCAATCACCTACCATCCCACGCAAGGAAACTCCGACAGCCCCCTCTGTGCGAATCACCGTGGCGGCGGGACGCGGATGTCATCCGTCGTGAAAATCTTCCCATCGGGCCCGCAGGACATCACTTCCAGATGCTGGCTGCTGAGCGGATGGAACACAAAAGGCTTGCCCCAGGCGTCAAGGAGGTTTCCTGAGGCATCCATGCGCGGGTGCTTGCGCGGGAAGATGGGAAGACGACGCGGATTGTTGCCGGTGAGAGCGTTCATGATGTCGGCATTTTCCTGACCGGCGGGGAAGGTGCCGAATTCCTGACGGTAGAACTCCAGAATCTCTAGCAGCAAGGCAGGTTCTCTGGTGGCCAGTGCGGGGTCTTTGCCAAAACTCACGGCCATGGGGTGCGATGGTTCCTGCGCCAAGGCCGCTTCCTCCAGCGGCACCGTAGCCACCGCGCCGCGCGTGGGAACGGCCGGTCGAGTGATCGACACAGGCTGTGGTGGTGGCAACGGTTCGGCTTTTTCCCTGGGGAAAAAATACCAGACGATTCCCCCTAACAGAAAAAGGGATGCCACTGCCAGAAGCGCACGTTTCATAGCTGCATGAAGCCGAGATCGGTGCGGGAGAAGCGGCCGATGTTCGGCAAGACCAGGGGAAGATCCCCTTCGCTCACGCCGAACCAGCGCGCCAGAGTGGCGGACATTTCATCGGTGGAAACCTTGGGAATCCAACTGCCGCGCGTGCCGGTGTCATCGGGGCCCTGGATTTGCAGGATGGGCATTTCGCCGTAGAGCCGACCACCATTTACCGCGCCACCGACAATGAGGTGATGCCCGCCCCAAGCGTGGTCGGAGCCTTTGCCATTCGAGTTGTAGGTGCGATTGAAATCGGATGCGGTGAAGAGCGTGACTTTTTCGGCGATGCCGAGCTGCACGGTGTGCGCATGAAAGTCCGCGATCGCGGTGGAAAGCTCTAACAACAGCGCCGCGTGATCATCGAGCTGGGCGTCGTGCGTATCAAAGCCACCCAGAGCCGCGAAGAAGATCTGCCGTTTCATCTTCAGGCCTTGTCGGGCGTGGATCATGCGCAGGATCATGCGCAACTGCGAGGCCACGCGATTGAGCTGACCTTGGCTGTTCTGGCTATTCGGAAAAGTGCCAACGCCCGTGGGCAGCGGATTCGCCGCAATCTGGGTTTTCAACAGGGCGTCGTTGCTGATGCCGCGCTTCATGATGTTCGCGTATTCCTGCTCAAACACATGGCCGTAGCTGCGGTTGAGCATCTGCGTGTTCTGCGGAAACATTTCCTGCCACGGCGACCAGTTCCACGTCGTGCCGTTGAGGCCGATGCTGCCCTGCGGCGTGACGTGATACTGCAGCACCTGATCACCGACTTGGAAAAAATTCGAGCCAGCGATCGAGACGTTCATCGAAATATCGGAACCGGCATTAAGCCCTTGCAACAGATCCGCGATGCGACCACCCCAGCCGACTTTTTTGGGCGAGTCCGGCACGGAGGTTTGCCACTGCACCTGCTGGTCGTTGTGGGAAAAGAGATGCGGAGGAATGGCAGCGCCGCCCGAGAGATATTCCGCCTTGGTGATGGGTGCCACGAGCGTGCCGACGTTGCAAAGAATCGCCATATCGCCCGCATTGTATACGGGAAGCAACGGAGCCATCGCCGGATGCAGGCCGAACTCGCGACCGTCGCCGCCGGGGTTCGCAATGGGCAGCAAACTATCACGTCCGAGCGCAAGAATGCCGCGGTCGTTTTGGTAGGCCGTGTAGGACGGCAGATCACGCGGAACCAACGTGTTATTGGAATCATTTCCGCCGAACAGGAAAAGACAGATGAGGATTTTCGAATCGTCTTCCGGCGGCACACCTTGCGCGGAGAGCGTGGCATTGAAAAGTCGCAGCGTGCCGAGCGTGGAGAGCAGCCCCGTGAGGCCGAGTCCCGAACACGCGGACTGGCCGATGAAGCGGCGACGGGACATCGAAGAGGGATCGGCTTTCATATCATTTCTGCACAAAAAATTCAGGGGAATTAAATACGAGATACAAGGCCACCTGCGCGCGCCCAGCTTGGCGCGACGAGGTGAAATCATACCAGCCCGGCAAGGCGGCGAAGGTGTTGGTGATGTTCGTGCGCAGCTGGGGACTCATTTGGCCGAAGAGGAAACGCTCGTTGAGGTAGTCGATCAGTTTCGCCTGTTGCTGCAAGGTCGTGAGGCCCGGCGTGTTGAGGATGGCGACCAGCGGATCGTAGTTCACGGAGTAGCGGTAGTTTTCCGTGCCGGAGGGCATGGGCTCCGGCGACCAGATGCCCCAGGAGATCATCGACAGATTGAAGTTCGCCTGACGCAACGCGTTGGTTTCGGCAAAGATCTGGAACTCCGGCGAAAGCAGGCCCGCGCGCGCGATGGTGCCGGGATTGGAATAGCCGGGTTGGAAAAAGTTGAAGACGGAGGGCGAAAGCAGCGGCGCCTGTTCGGGCATGTCCCACTGGAGGTTGATGTAGTAGTTCGGATCGGCAGGCTTGGGCAAATTCGCGGGCAAGACCCGCAGGGCGCGCGCCACGCGCAGGAGCGGCTCGCTGGGCTTGCCGAAACTGTAGGACTGGCGCGGTGCGAGCGCGCGCGCTTCGTAGTCTAACAGAACCGCCTTGATCGTCGCGCCCAAATCCCCGCGCACACCCGCGCCGTTGTTGTTGAATGCCGATGCCACCCGCGCGACGTAGCCGGGGCTGGGATTGCTGGTGACGAATTTCTGGATGAGTTGTTTCGCAAGGAAGGTCCCGGTGTTCGGATGCTGGTAGAGCGCGTCCAGCGCCCGGCGCATGCGGTCCACGCCGTCGGTACCGGCCGATATGACATGCCCGCCCAGGATCACGCGCTCGTTGGTGTCGTGGAAGTCCTGATAGAAGGTCATGGGGCGCAGGCTGTCATTGCCGTAGCGGAACCAGTCATTGCGCGAGGCGATGTTGTTGTCGCTCCAGCGCGGCGGATCGGCATCGTTGTAGTGCGGCCCCCAGCCGGTGAAAATGTGCGCCAGCCCCACGGTTTCCTCCTGCGTGTAGGTCGGCAAGGGCATGCCCTCGGCATCGAGCATCAGGGTGCCATCGAGATGGGTTTTGCTGAGCCCCACGGAAAACAGCTGCATCACCTCGCGCGCGTAGTTTTCATCGGGCTCGTGACCGGTGAGCGGATCGGGCTTGCGATTGCGCATCATGCTGAGGTAGGTGCCCATCATCGGGCTGAGGGTGACATCCTCCAGCAGATCACGGTAGTTGCCAAAGGCGTTCTCCAGCAGCATGTCATAGTAGATGGTCACGCCTTCATGGGACCCGTCCAGCGCGCCGAATTGCGAGATGACAAAGATCTGGCTCAGTGCCAGGGCCATGCGCTGGCGCAGCTGATCGGGCGCGGTGAGCGAGCGCTGCCACCACGTTTCATTGCGCGGTCCCTGCCAACCGCCGCTGGTGTCGCCGCGGGCCAGCCATTGACCGGTCCGTGCCATCATCGCCGCGCGATGGTAGCTCGCCGGCAAAGCGATCTGTTGATCGATCCAGGTGGCGTAGGCATTTCCCGTGAGATTCGCCAGTTCGCTTTCCGTGGGACCAAACGTCGCTTGCGTGAGGAAACGCGCGGCCTCGGCCGTGCTGCTGGCATGGGTGGGCGCGGGAGGAACGGTTTCAATAGGCGGCATCGTTTGCCAAGCGGGCGTGGCAAGCAGTTGCCCGAAGATTTCCGCACCGGCCGCAGCGGCGGTATTAACTCTCACCCACAATTTCCCCTCCGCGAGCGCTTGCAGGATTTCTTCCCGACTCATGCCACCCGCCGCGGAAAAGTCCCAGTTCAGGGACGGCACCTGTCCGGGAGGAAAGGCCAGCACCGTGGTGCCACCCGCGCCTTGGTTGGTCGAAAAATAGAGTTCCGCGCTCGTCTGTGCCGCACTCAAGCCACCAAAACTCAGCGAGCACCGGCTGGTCAAGGAGTTGCCGGATTTGCGTAAGGCGGCGACACCACGACCGGCGGATTGCATGCCCGGCACACTGCGAAGCTGGGCGATGTAGAGCACATCGGCGGAGTCATCGATGCTCACCGATGCCTCGACGGGACTGCCCAGTTGGTAGCCGCTGCCGCTTTGCAAGGTCAGCGTCACCTGTTCCTGAACCTCGGTCACACCATCGGTCAGGGGCACCACAGGGATCGGCACCGCGCGGGCACCGGCGGGAAAATGCACGGACCCGGAGAGATTCTGATAGTCCGCACCGGCGGTCGCCGTGCCGGAAATCTGATAGGGCACCGTGATGGGTCCTATGCCTCCCGAGCGAAACGCCACAAAGCGCGCCTGGGCATTTCCCTCTTCATACGCACGCGGCACCACGACGCCCAGGGTCACCGTGCTCGCGCTGGTCACCGTGCGCCTGGCGGATGTGCCGTCAGCCACGCGCGGGGTAGTGGTGGGATTGAGCGGATCCAAACCTAACAGATGCTCCTCGTAATCGTTGACTCCATCGCCATCGGAATCGATCTGCCTGACATCCAGACGGAAAAACAGCCGCGCGCCACCGGCCATCAGCTCACCCAGGTTCTGCCCGGAGGATGCCAGGGCATTTCCGGCAATCACCTCGCGAGTGCCGGCTGTCATGCCCGGGCGCGTCCACGCCACCGTCACATGATCGCCTCCCCCACCCTCGTGATGGAAGATCTCAAAATAATACGCCCGCCCCGCCGTGAGCGATACGGTCACGGACTGCTGCGATGGATACTTCGTCCACTCCTGCGCATTCGTCCAGCCGTTCACCGAACAGCGCAGGACCTTGGCACTGGTCGTGGCATCCGTAGACAGCCAGAATTCGGCACTGTCATCGCTGGCGATCCAGAACGTATAGACTCCCGTCTGCGGTGCGACGATCCAACCTCGCACCCACTCGCTGAAGTTGTCCACATTCGGATTGCTCTGGGAAATCTGCAATTGCGTGACCGAGTCATCGATCAATGACGCGGGAGGACTGGCCATCGCCGCGTAGCTTTTCACCGTTGCCAGTCCCCAGTTGGTCGTGGCCCAGCGGGTGCGACGCACCGCACCGCTGGCGATCACCGATGAGGCATCGAGCGTGATTTCCTGCGTTTCCCCGCCACCGATGATGGCCAGCCCCACTGGCCGCCAATCGCCGAGATCGAGCGACACCATCGGCTGATAGCTGATACCCGCCACCGTCTGCCAATCGAGCATCACCCGCTGCGCCGCGTCACGCCGGATCTGCCGCACGCGCGGGAAGGCACGACCATCGCGCGGATGCGTGCCCGACGCCTCTTCCATACGATTCGAAAAACCATCGCCATCGTCGTCCGCTTCCGTGCTCGTTCCCGCCTGATTCGCCACCTCCCACACATCGCTGAGATTGTTGGCATTGTCATCGATCCGCGCTTGCAAGCCCGCCATCATCAGGCAGCCCGCCAGGAAAAAATGCAGAATGCGACGTGAGGGATGGATCGGACTTTCCATGAGGATGACCGCTAAGCTACAACATAAACCTCACGAGGTCAACCTTGCCCTGGAGCCATGACACCAAATCGCTCGGCTCCCTTTGACAAATGGTCCGATTGTCCTCTCCCGCAGTCGTGCCCTACAACACCTCCGCGTCAGCTCCCTAGGTGCCCGCATGCGCACTCCCTGTCTAACAAGGCGGAGAAAACAGGAATCTCAATAGAAATCTGCCAAGCGCTGTTGCCAGAGGGATTTGAGGGATTTCAGGTCTTCGCGCAGAAGCTCTTTGTCGCCGTGGGTGACGGTGAGATCGCGATGACTGGCTGTGGCCTTGCCGAGAACGGTGAAACTTTCTCCCGCGAAGTGCTGTTGCAGCGCGGCGAGGTTTTCCGGCAGGGCCTCGATGACCATGCGGCCTGTCGATTCGCTGAACAGAGACACGGCAGGTGGCAGACTGCCGAGAGCGGCGACATCGATTTCCACACCGGCTTTTTCCGAGAATGCCATTTCCGCGAGGGCGGTGACGAGGCCGCCTTCGGAAACATCGTGGGCGGAGAGGATGAGGCCGGCGATGCGGGCCTGGTGGAATTTCCGATAGGTTTGCAGGTTTTTCGCGCAGTCGGTTTGCGGCACAAGCGCGCCGCTGATGCCGTGCTGGCGGGCGAAGACGGAGCCGCCCATTTCGTCCTTGGTCTCACCTAACAGGCAGAGGACCGAATGATCGCGGCGCAGCGAGGAACCGGTGACATGTTTCTGGTCCTCGACGATGCCGACGCCGCTGCAGAGGAAGGTGACGGGGATGTTGATGGGGCCGTCCTCGGTTTCGAAGTAGTTGTAGAACGAGTCCTTGCCGGAAATGAACGGCGCTTCGAATTCCTCCGCGGCATCGGCGATGCCCTTGACGCATTCGACGAGGCGACCGAGTTCATCGGGATCGTTCGGGTTGCCCATGCAGAAGTTGTCGAGCAGACCGATCTTGTCGGGGTTCGCGCCGACGAGCACGAGCGAGCGCATGGTTTCATCCATGCTGGCGCGGCCCATGGCGCGGGGATCGGTTTTGCCCCACTCGGGGAGAAGCGATAGGCCGAGGGCCATGGCTTTGGTGGAGCCATCGATGGCGATAACGGAACCGTCCTGCGGCGCATCGCCGGTGGCACCAGCGAGGGGTTCGAGCAAGGTATTCCCCTGCACTTTGTGGTCGTATTCGCGGATGATGGGCTCGCGCGAGCAGATGGCGAAGTCGCCTAACACATTTCGCAGCGCGGCGCTGAGATCGACGTTTTCACCGACCAGTCCGGTGGCTCCCGGTGTGCCGTGGAAACGGGCCTTGAGCTGTCGCGTGGGGGCATCGTGGAGCTTCGAGTTATCGAGTTCGCAGACGATCTCGCCGTGATGCCAGATTTTCAGGATGCCGGTATCGTCGGAGTGACCGAGCACGGTGAGCTCGGTTTGATAGGTATCGGCCAGCGCCTGCAATTCCGGCAAGGAGGCTTCCTCCACCGCCAGCACCATGCGCTCCTGGCTCTCGGAAATGAAGACCTGCCAGGAAATGAGGCCGGGCTCTTTCAGCGGGGCGTTGTCGAGGAACAACTCGCCGCCGGTCTCGCTGAGCATTTCGCCCGCGGCGGAGCTGAAGCCGCCAGCGCCGCAGTCGGTAATGAAGACGATGAGATTGCGATCGCGCGCGGCGAGGATGAAATCGGCTGCTTTTTTCTCCTCGATGGGATTGCCGATCTGCACGGCGCTTTGGTCCTCGACGTGGCTGTCGCCGGTGAGCGAGGCGGAGGAGAACGTGGCGCCTTTCAGACCATCGCGCCCGGTGCGACCACCGACGACGATGATTTTCAGGCCGGGTCGCATGGTTTTATCGATGTATTGCTGATCGATGACGCCCGCCGTGCCGGCGTAGACGAGAGGATTGTAAATGTAGGTCGGGTCGAACTGGATCGCGCCGCTGACCGTGGGGATGCCCATGCGGTTGCCGTAGTCGCGCACGCCACGGACCACACCGCGCATGATGCCCAGCGGGTGGATGACGTCCTTGCCCTTGATCGTGGCGGGATTGGTATCCGGAGCACCGAAACAGAAAACATCGACGTTGGCAATCGGCTTCGCGCCTTTTCCGGCACCGAGGATATCGCGCACCACGCCGCCGATGCCGGTATTGGCTCCCGCGTAGGGTTCGATGGCACTGGGGTGATTGTGCGTTTCCACCTTGAGGCAGACGGCTTTCCGGTCATCGAGACGGATGAAGCCCGCGTTGTCGTGGAAGCAACTCAGCACGAAGTCCGGCTTTTTCTCCATGATGCGCTCGCTGGGCTTCTTGATGAATGTTTTGAAAAGCGAATGGATCGTTTCCGTGCCGTTGGGGGTGTCATGGGTGATGGTGGCGGCGAAAATGCGGTGCTTGCAGTGCTCGCTCCAGGTCTGGGCGATGACTTCCATTTCCACATCCGTCGGCTCGCGGTCCCATTCGCGATAAATCCCCTGCACCACTTCCATGTCCTCGCGCGAGAGCGAGAGCTTCATGGAGTCGCTCAGGGCCTTGAGTTCTTCACCGGTGAGATTGCGAATCGGGATGTGGCGGTAGCTTTTCATGCGGAAAATGTCTGGGCTGTTCCGTGCGTGGAACGCCGCGACTTCACCACACTTTCCGCGGCTATGACAGATTTTTTTGTCGGGAATTTCTCTTGTAGGAGCGACATGTGGAAACGGTGCGCCACCCCGCACAAACGATTTTTTGACTCCGGTCGAGTCTTGTCTTGTGTGTTTCCCCGGATCTGCTGAAACTCAGGTCCATGCAAGCGTATGTGTGGGATCTGATCATCGTGGGAGTGTATTTTGCGGTGATCATCAGCATCGGCCTCTACGCCTCACGGGGGCAGAAGACGATGGAATCGTACGCGCTCGGAAACCGCTCGATGCCGTGGTGGGCGGTACTGGCCTCCATTCTCGCCTCGGAGATTTCGGCAGGCACGTTTCTGGGCACCCCGGGCGAGGGCTTCGCGAAACTCAATTTTTTCTACGCGCAATTGGTCATCGGCACGATTCTCGCTCGATTGCTGGTGGCCGCCATTTTCATCAAGCCCTTTTACAAATTCAATGTCGTCAGCATTTACGAGTTCCTGGAGATCCGTTTCGGCAAGCTGACGCGGCGTTTGGCCTCGTTTGTGTTTCTTCTCACCCGCTCGCTGGCCAGCGGCTCGCGCATTTACGTGGCGGCGATCCTGTTGGTGCTGGCGTGGCAGATCGTGAACCCGCAGTTTTTGCAAATAACGCCGGACGAACGCTTCGCGCAGGAGCTGGGCATCTACGCGCTCTCGGTGATCATCATCACGGCGCTGACGGCCCTGTACACCACGCTGGGCGGCATCAAGGCGGTGGTGTGGACGGACATGATCCAGGTCTCGCTGATGTTCGGCGCGGCGATTTATGTGTTTTTCTGGTTGCTGGGTGAAACGGGTGGCTGGGATCCGTTTGTCGCCACCATCAAGAGGCCGATGTTTATCGATGACGGCATACGCGAGGGGCACAGCATCGGCCAATCGATCAAATACATCCTCGAACAGGAATACACGATCTGGGCGGCCTTGCTGGGTTCGATTTTCACGACCCTCGCCACCCATGGCACCGATCAGGACATGGTGCAGCGGATGCTGACCTCGAAAGACGCGAAGCGCGGCCAACGCGCGGTGATCCTTTCGGGCCTCGTCGATCTGCCTGTGGTCGTGGGATTTCTGGCGATCGGCATTCTGATCTATCGCTACTACCTGAAACATCCCGAAGGCGCGCCGACGAATGATGTTTTCGCCTGGTTCATGCTGCACGATCTCTCGCCGGGCCTGCGCGGGTTGATCGCGGCGGGGCTTTTTGCCACGGCGATGGGCTCGCTATCGACCGCCCTGAACGCGCTCGCCACGACCTTCACGAAAGACTGGTTCGTCGGCGTTTTCCGCCCGCAGGCGACATCCGAGCAGCAAATGAAGGCCGCTCGCCTCTCGACGGTAGCATTCGCCGTGATTCTGGCGCTGATCGGCATCGGCACGGCATTTCTGAAGCTGAAAAACCCCGAGCTGCGCATCATTCCCATCGTGCTCGGCTCTTTCGGCTACACCTACGGCTCGCTGCTCGGCATTTTCCTTGTGGGCATGCTCACGAAACACCGCGGCACCTGCCGGGGCAATAGCATCGCCATGATCGCCGGCCTCTGCGCCACGCTGTTCATGAGCGGCGCGCACAATGACGTGTATGATATTTTTCACGAAAAAGAAGCCCGCTATCGCAATGCGGTGAAGACCCTCACCGTGACGCCTGGCATGATGCCTGAGGCTGCGGATATCGCCAAAAAAGCCCGCCTCAAGATCGAGGAACTCCCCACCATCGCCGCGCATCCGAATGCCAAGGCGCCGTTCTTTTCGCCCGCATGGCTACCCACCATCGCGTTTACCTGGCGCATCATGGTCGGCACACTCACCACCGTATTGGTCGCGCTGTGTTTTCCGCGAAAACGCGAAACTCTCGTCGCGCTGAAGGAATAATTTTTCCTAAATTCTTGCCATCGTCTCGCCCGCTCTGCTATCAACAATCCCACACACGTGTTACCTTCATCCACGCATATCATCGGCATCCTTCCTGCTCGCTGGGGCTCCACCCGCTTCCCCGGTAAGCCGCTTCATCTTCTCGCGGGAAAACCCCTGATCCAGCACGTCTGGGAGCGCTGTCAGGAATGCTCGCGGCTCGATCGCGTGGTGATCGCCACCGACGATGAACGCATCCGCGATGCTGCGCTTTCCTTCGGTGCCGAGGTGGTCATGACTTCGTCCGATCACCCCACCGGCACCGACCGCATCGCCGAGGCCGCCGCCGCGATTCCGGAAGCCACGCACATGATCAACATCCAGGGCGATGAGCCGCTCATCGATCCCGCACTCATCGATGAACTCGCGCAGGCGATGATCGACGATGCCGCGCTGCCCATGGTCACCGCCGCCAATCCAATCGATGACGAGGCCGCCTATCTCGATCCCAACGTCGTCAAAGTCGTGCTCGATCTCTCCGGCCACGCGCTCTATTTTTCCCGCTCACCCCTTCCCTACCGGCGCACCAACCCCGCAGGTCTCACGCTATACCGCCACAAGGGCATCTACGGCTATCGTCGCGATTTTTTGAACTCCTTCATCACCTGGCCGCCCTCGCCGCTCGAACAAGCCGAGTCTCTCGAACAACTCCGCGCCCTGGAAAACGGCGCGCGCATCAGGGTCATCATCACCAGCGATGACTCCATCGGCCTCGACACCCCGGAACAAGCCCCCCTCATCGAATCTCTCCTCACACGTCTTTCCACAACTCACCCAACACACTGATCCTACTCCTATTATGAAATACATTTTTGTCACCGGCGGCGTCGTTTCCTCACTCGGCAAAGGTCTTGCCGCAGCCTCCATCGGCACCCTGCTCGAACAACGCGGACTCAAGGTCCTCATGCAAAAGTTCGACCCTTACCTCAACGTCGATCCCGGCACCATGTCGCCCTACCAACACGGCGAAGTGTACGTGCTCGATGACGGTGCCGAAACCGACCTCGACCTCGGCCACTACGAGCGCTTCACCTCGGGTGTGCTCTCGCGCATGAACAACCTCACCTCCGGTCAGGTGTTCGATGCCGTCATCAAAAAAGAACGCCGCGGCGACTACCTCGGCAAAACCGTACAGTTCATCCCGCACGTCACCGATGAGATCAAGTCACGCATCTATGAAGTGACGAACAACAACAAGGACGTCGATGTTCTCATCACGGAAATCGGCGGCACCGTCGGCGACATGGAAGGCCTGCTCTTCCTCGAAGCCCTGCGCCAGTTCGCGCTGGAAGTGGGCAAGGACAATGTCTGTTTCATCCACGTCACCCTGCTTCCTTTCATCAAAGCCGCTGGCGAAGTGAAAACCAAGCCCACCCAGCAATCGGTCGCCAAGCTCCGCGAAATCGGCATCCAGCCGGACATCATCATCTGCCGCACCGAGGCCGATCTCGATGAGGACAACCGCAAGAAGATCGCGATGTTCTGCAACGTCGAGAAAAAGAACGTCGTCGCCTTCCGCGATGTCGATCATAGCATTTACGAATGCCCGCTCGACCTCCGCCGCGACAAGATCGACCGCCTCGTCGTGGACAAAATCGGCCTCGGTCACACGCCCCCACCCGCCCTGGAGGAATGGGAAAAATTCGTGCAACGCGTCATCCATCCCAAGCACAGCGTCACCATCGCCGTCGCCGGAAAATACACCGAGCTGCAGGACGCCTACAAATCGATCTACGAGTCGCTCATCCACGCCGGTGCCGCGCATGATACCAAGATCAAGATCGTCCGCATCGACACCGAGGCGCTGGAAAACCAAAGCGCGGAAGAAATCATCGGCCACGTCGATGGCATTCTCGTGCCCGGTGGTTTTGGCGATCGCGGCATCGAAGGGAAAATCCTCGCCGCCAAGTATGCCCGTGAGAACAATATCCCGTATTTCGGCATCTGCCTCGGCATGCAAATCGCCACCATCGAATTCGCCCGCAACGTCTGCGGCCTCACTGGCGCGAACTCCACCGAGTTCGATGTAAACACCCCCTACCCCGTCGTCAGCCTGCAGGAGGAACAGAAAAAACTCACCACCATGGGCAACAACATGCGCCTCGGCGCCTGCGAGTCCATTCTCTTCGCCGGCACGCAAACCGCGCAGCTCTATCACAATGCCGACCGCATCACCGAGCGCCATCGCCACCGTTACGAGTTCAACTCCGACTACCAGGACCAGCTCCAGGAAAAAGGCCTCGTCATCAGCTCCGTCAGCGCCAAGGAAGGACTTGTGGAAATCATCGAACTGCCCAGCAACCGCTTCCACATCGCCTGCCAATTCCACCCCGAGTTCCAGTCGAAACCGAACAAACCGCATCCCCTATTCTCCGGCTTCATCAACGCCGCGCTGGAGAAAAAAATGCGGGAGGAACTGTAAACAGTCGAAAAGTCTGTTTACAGATTTAATTCATGAACTTTATTGTTTACTTTTTTCAAACATACGTTTACTAATTGCAAACAATGAATTCTCTCACCGATCTCTTCCCTAAAGCAAAAGCGGAAATTTTCCGCCTGCTTTTCGCGCAAGGAAATCAGGAAAACCATTTGCGCGACCTCGCCCGATTGGCGGAATTGAGCCCGGCAGCTCTACAAAAGGAACTCACTGCGCTCGCAGCGAAAGAACTCGTGCTCACCCGTCGAGATGGCAACCGCCTCTACTACCGTGCCAATCCTGCCCATCCTCTCTACCCCGAGCTGCACGGCATGGCGCTGAAAACCTCGGGCATCACCGCCGCGCTGACGCAAGCACTCGCGGACATTCCAGGCATCGACACCGCTTTGATTTTCGGCTCTGTAGCCGCAGGATCTGCCAACAGCCAAAGTGACATTGATGTATTGGTTCTGGGTCACATCGGTCTGCGCAAGCTTGCGCCAGCTCTGCGGAAAGCATCCGAATCTCTCGGCAGAGAAATCAATCCCGTTTGCTTCACACCCGAGGAATGGCAACAAAAACTCGCGAAAGGCGATGCCCTCGCTCAACGCATCACCATCGAACCCAAACTCATGCTGAAAGGAGTAATTGATGCAACTGCAGGAATGGCAAAATAACGGTTGGTTGCGTTCTCACCAAACCACGGCCACGCAGATCGGCGACCTTCTTGCCATCTTCGATCGCGATTTAGAGGATTCCCATCGCGATCTCTCGCCCGATTGGCAGTTCGGCATCGCCTACAATGCCGCTCTGAAGCTCTGCACCATCCTGCTTTATGCCAGTGGTTATCGCCCCGAGAAAAATCTCGCCCACTACCGTACGCTTGCCGCCCTACCCCTGATCCTTGGCTCATCCCACAAAGACGAAGCCGATTACCTCGATGCATGCCGTGCAAAACGCAACACTGCCGAATATGATGCTGCTGGCACCATCAGTCAGACGGAAGCCATCGAGCTCCGCTCCTTCGCCCAAGAACTCCAAACAGACGTCATCGCCTGGCTGAAAGCAAACCATCCCACACTGATCACTTAACACGAATCATTCCAAACTTCTTCTCCGGCTTCATCAACGCCGCGTTAGAGAAAAAAATGCGCGAAGTGCGCTGATTGGTGGATTACGATTGGCAGCTAATCCATCATTTCATGAGAAAGGATCACGCCTCACCGCTCGGGTGATACGTATGCTTTTTGGAATTTTTTGATCACGGGATCTTGTGGCGATTTTTTCATCTGTCGCACATCGATTTGATCGGGCACTAATTTGGGAAAGGCTTTTTCTTTCCAGTCGAACTCCTTGCCGTCATGATTTCGAGTCTTACACAGATATTCACTTCTGACATCCAATTTGCCTTCCCCATTGGGAGAGAACTCCTGCATCATGAATATTTTTGTCGAAGTCGCAGGATCATTCCAATCGATGATACTTCTCATTCCCGTTTCACTGATGATGCTGATTCTCGAGAATGGCCCGCCGGGATGATTGGCATTTTCCAGCCATGTTTCGTATTTCACCTCATTTCGCATTCCGCCGCATAAGCCTGTGAAAACCGAGTCCAGTAATTCCAAAGTAGCCGCATCCTTACTCGCTCGGATCACCAAAAAGGTAGCAGGATCATAGGCAATAAAATCATCTGGTCCTAGCTTGACGCCAAAAACGGAGACCGCTTGGCGTAAATCCAGCAGTGGAGCGGCAGCCATCTCAGACAACCACTCTGGAATTTCCGCTTTAGGCAAATGCTTGATCGCATTCTTGCGGAATTTCTCGACCATCCCAGGTTTCGCAAAATCAACATCATGAGAAATTTCCTCTCCCGTCTGTTTCCTGATCATATAATCAACCACTTGAATATCGGATGAAACAGAAACCCGACCACGGAATTTTTCAGGAATGGTTCTGCATGGCTGATCAGGAGTCGCACTAGGCCAGGGAACATACGCCTCACCTACCTCACGCAAACGAGCGTTACGTCGCGAGGTGCCATCGATCAACACCAGATCCGTCGTCAGGCGAAGCCACCACGCGGAATTTTTGATGCCTGCATACCACGATGCTACGATTTGCGGCTTTCCATCCTCCTGCCTAACATTGGTTGCTACGTAACCTTCCGCACGTTGATTTTCCCGTGGCCCGTTGACCGAACTTTGGAGGCTAACGAGAGTCACTCCATCACCTGAATAGACGCGATCCGCTTCCATTTCAAACTTCCAGTCTCCATCCTTCAACGTAATCACGCGCTCCACGTCAGCGCGGAATCCGCCGGGCAAACACCGAGCCTCCAAACTTACCAATGGGGCATCTTGCTCTTTTGGAGGATGGTTCGCGTCCAGCGTGCGGAACCAATCCAGCGTAATCTCGACTTTATCATCCTGCGCTTCAAATCCCAGCTTCGAGTCAATCCACCATTGATCGCTCATCGCACCACGGACGATCAACCACCGCCGCGTTTCATTCCACAGTACCCAGCCATTTCTGATCGGCAATCCACTGGCACGCACCGAGGGTGTGAGATCGCGCAAGATATCACCGTCTTTTACAAACGGCGTCGCATCAGGCGCTTTTGCCAGAAGTGGACACTCGGAGACCCGTGGTTGGCACGTCGGCTCGCCAACAAAATGATAGGCCAACGTTTCCAGAGCCATGGTAGGCAGGGTGAAGCATGCCAGCATCAGCAGATGCATGATCCATTTACGCTGGTTCGTTTGTTGCTTCATTCTTGTGAACAACCTATCTGGATTTGCTTCGAAGTGCAAATTCGAAAATCGCGAAGCTATGCGCTCCCTCATGGTATAGCTATGCCACCTCACAACACACTTCCCCCAGATTCCCCTTTACCCTCGGCCCGCATCGCATCTAGCATCCCCGCATGGCTAGCATTGGCACTCCTTTTACTGACGGCGCGACGCGCGTGATGCTTTGTGGATCCGGCGAACTCGGCAAGGAAGTCGTGATCGAACTCCAACGCTACGGCGTCGAGGTCATCGCCGTCGATAGCTATGCCAACGCCCCCGCCATGCAGGTGGCGGATCGTTTTCATGTCATCTCCATGCTCGACGGTGCCGCCTTGCGCAAGGTCATCGAAGCCGAGCGACCGCATCTCATCGTGCCCGAGGTCGAGGCCATCGCCACCGATACCCTTGCCGCGATCGAAGCCGAAGGACTCGCCACCGTCATCCCCACCGCCCGCGCGACGCAACTGACGATGAACCGCGAAGGCATACGCCGCCTTGCCGCGGAGGAACTCGGTCTTACAACATCTCCCTATCGTTTCGCCGCGACCGAAGAAGAATACCACGCCGCCGTTGCGGAAATCGGATTGCCCTGCGTGGTGAAGCCCATCATGAGTTCCTCCGGCAAAGGCCAAAGCACCATCAAACGCCCGGAAGACATCCAAGCCGCCTGGGAATACGCGCAAAAAGGCGGCCGCGCGGGCAAAGGAAAAGTCATCGTCGAGGGCTTCGTCGAGTTCGACTACGAGATCACCCAGCTCACGATTCGTCACGTGGGCGACACCTCTTATTGCGAACCCATCGGCCACATCCAGATCGATGGCGACTACCGCGAAAGCTGGCAACCGCAGCCCATGAGCGACCTCGCTCGCGCGCGCGCCCAGGATTACGCCAAAGCCATCACCGATGCCCTCGGCGGACGCGGGATTTTCGGCGTCGAGCTGTTTGTGAAAGGCGAGGAAATCATCTTCTCCGAAGTATCGCCCCGCCCCCACGACACCGGCATGGTGACGATGATTTCGCAGGACCTCTCGCAGTTCGCCCTCCACGCCCGCGCCATCCTCGGCCTCCCCATCCCCGCGATCCGCCTCCTCGGCCCCTCGGCATCGGCCGTGCTGCTCGTCGAAGGCGAATCGCAAAACATCACCTACGGCAACCTCCAACAAGCCCTCGCTGAACCCGACACCCAAGTCCGCCTCTTCGGCAAACCCAACGTCGCTGGCAAACGCCGCATGGGCGTCGCCCTCGCCCGCGATACCGACATCGAAAGCGCCCGTGAAAAAGCAAAACGAGCCAGCTCGGCGATTGAGGTGGGCTTGTGATGTTCAACAATCCACTCACTGGCATCCCTCCAGGATGCAAAAAAAATCATCCGTCGTTCTCCCGGTGGTGTCGCCGTGAGGGGCTCAACCACCGGCTAACAGCTAAGATCCCTACCGGGATCGAAAGAACCCCAATCGTAAAAAGCGAACAACTCCCGTCTTGCCTTCCCCATGCCGGAGGCATAGCATCTGTTAGCCGGTGGTTGAGCCCCTCAGGGCGACACCACCGGAAAAATCCCCCGGAATCATCACGCACCCTGGCAGGGTGCCATCCTCCCTTTGCTGATCATGCCCTCCACCTACACCAGCCTCCATTACCATCTCATTTTTGCGACCAAAAACCGCGAGCCCATCCTCGCAAAAGAATGGCGGCAGGAACTCCATTCGTATCTCGGCGGCATTGTCAAAGGTCTCGATGGGCAACCCGAAGGAGTCGGTGGCGTCGCCGATCACGTTCATCTGTTGGTTTCGCTCAAATCTTCTGCCTGCCTAGCCGATTTCATGCGAGAATTCAAAAAATCGTCTTCCTCGTGGTTGAGGGAATCGAAATGCCCCGGCTTTCATTGGCAAGAAGGATATGCCGCTTTTAGCGTCAGTGCATCGGCTCTGGATGCAGTCAAATCCTACATCGAGCGACAAGAAGAGCACCACAAAAGAAAAACGTTTCGCGAGGAGCTGATGGAATTTTTGGAGAAATCCGGGATTCCCTATGACCCACGCTATCTTGATTAATCCCCCAACACGCACCCGTCGCATCATGTCGTGAATCCCGCTTGTTTGCGCCATGATCTCGGTTAGGTTCGCCGGATAAACCTCATCAACCATGAATTTGACCCGTGACTCCCGCCGACCATCGACATTCACAAACGCTTCCGATCAAAGGTTTCTCACACGCTGCGCGACGGTCCTGAGTTGTCTCTCTTTGTTTTCCGCCACGCTGCATGCGGCGAAACCGAAAGAACTGCATGTTTCACCCAAGGGCAACGATGCTCACGAAGGCACGGCGGAACGTCCTGTGGCCACACTCGAGAGGGCCCGCGATCTGCTGCGGCCGTTGCGGAACGATGCCGCATTTCCAGGCGCTGTGGTGCATGTGCATGCCGGAACATATGTGCGGGCTCAACCCTTCGCCTTGGACAAACAGGATAGCGGTCGCAAGAATGCCGAGATCGTCTACCGCGCGCAGGGCACGGTGTCTCTCATCGGCGGAAAAATCATCCCCCACAGCGCCTTTCGCCCTGTCTCGGATCCGGCGGTCAAGGCGCGCCTTTCCCAGGCCGCCCGCGACCAGGTGAGGGAATTGCATCTGCCTTCGTTAGGCATCAAACACTGCGAGCGTTTTCCCGAATCGTTCACCAGCTCCGGCGGCATCATCGAGCTTTTTATCGACGGCGCTCGACTGCCGCTCGCGCGCTGGCCGAATGAAGGCTACACCACCATCGAACGCGTGCTGGACAGCGGCAAGTGGCAGGGGGCCGAGCGCAGTGGAGGAACCTTTGTGTATCGCGGGGATCGTCCTGCCGCCTGGGCCGCCGCCGTGAGCGATGGCCTGTGGATCAAGGGCTTCTGGCGCGTGCCCTGGCAGCCCGAGACCGTTCGCGTGGCGACCCTCAATCCTGCGGCGAAATCCATCACCCTCTCGCAAGCGGTGACCGGCGGTCTGGGTTCGAAGTATAGCAAGGAAGTAAACGGCACGCGTATCGGCGACGGCAAAGAAAATTGGTATGCCCTGAATCTGCTGGAGGAACTGGATAGACCCGGCGAGTGGTGCCTGCGCTTTTCTTCGAAGACCCTGTATGTCTGGCCAACGAAGGACCTGGCAAAAGCGCAGCTGATCATTTCCGATACGAAGGACGCCCTCATCACGATGCGCGATACCGAATCCGTCACCATTCAGGGGATGACGCTGGAATACGGACTCGGCCACGGTGTGGAAGTCAAGGGCGGCAAGGCCGTTCAGATCAAGGGCTGTGTCTTTCGCAACCTCGGCGGCACCGGCGCGATCATCGATGGCGGCTTCGAACATCGCGTGAGCAGCAGCGACTTTCATCATCTCGGTCAGGGCGGCATCTATGTCGGCGGCGGGGATCAACTCACCCTCACCATGGCGGGGCATGAAATCGTAAACAATCACATCCATCACATCGGGCAAACACAAACCACCTACGCCCCCGCGATCAAGCTGGGTGCCTACGGTTACTACGCCGCCGGTTGCCGGGTCGCTCACAATCTCATCCACGATCTCCCGCATGCCGCCGTGCTCTATGGCGGCAATGACAACCTTCTCGAAGGCAATGAAATTTGGCGCGTGGCTCTCGATTCCGGGGATGTCGGCGCGTTTTACGCCTACCACGACTGGACCAGTCGCGGCAATGTCCTGCGCCATAACATCGTGGCCGATTCCCCGAACGCGAATGCCTTCTACATGGATGATGGCGATAGCGGGGATACCGTGGTGCAAAACATCATTTGGAAAACGCACTACGGACCGTTCATCGGCGGAGGGCACGACAACATCGTCAAAGAAAATCTCATCATCGATTGCCCGCGCGGCATTCACATCGACGACCGCGGTGTTTCCCGCGGCTACAACGCTACGCACAAACAACTCGCCGAGACATTGCGCAAAGTGAAATTCCAACAGCCTCCCTGGTCGGATCGCTATCCGGAGATGAAAAACATCCTCACCTTTCATCCCGACTGGCCCACGGGAAATGTGATCAGCGACAATGTCCTGATCGATTGCCCTACACTTCTCCATGTGAGCGGAAAAAAAGAGCACATGGCGCATTCGAAAATCGGAGAAAACCGGAAGATTTCACGAACGGATGCCGGCCTCACAAAAGATGGCAACCTGATCACAACACTGCGCCGGAATGGAGTCGTCATCAAAGGCTTCCCCGCGTTACCCGTGAAGAAAATCGGTTTATACAAAGATGACTTCCGCTCAACACTTCCGCAAGTGGATGCCGGTCCGATGGGAACAACAAAGGAAGTCTTTGACTCCCAGCGCGATGTCGAGAGCGGCAATCGGAAGTGATTTTTTGCTGGCGCGTTTTCGCCCGATTGTTACTCTGTAGCGAATCAGGATTGCCAGCTTCCGCATCATGCCCATACCCGCGAAACCCCATGAAACACAATCCACCGCGCACCAGAAATCGCCACCCTAGCATGGTGAAAATCCTTTTTGTCAGTGGAACGGGATGCTTGTTTCTGATGATGATGTTTTCGAATTGCGGTATTTTCATGCTGCCTGTCACAGCGCCGACCGCGGTCTTGGAGCGCAAGGTGGAGGAAAGTATCGAGCACCGCAAAGGGCCCGTCCCGGAATCGGAGTGGAACCGGAATCATCTCTGGTACCGCATTTCCGATCATCCGGCGGTGTATTTGCCCAACGGATACGGACGCCACCTTCCTCGCACCGAGCACGCCGGCACCTGGGTCATCGATCAACGCGATGGCAAAAAACTGTTTGTTCCCAAAGCAGGAGTCGATGGCATTACCTATCGCGTGTTGCTGGCAGATGCCAAAAGCGCGACAAACTGGCAAGCTCGCCCCAGCCTCAAAATCACCCCGCAGTCTCTGATATCGGGGGAAGTGGAGGGGCGCTGAGATTGCGTGGGGATATCTCACTCAGATTTCCCTGGAGCGCGCCAAGCTGAAGGGAACGCCATTCAGTGCCATCACCGAAAATCGCCCCCACTCTGGCGCGGTTGTTGCTTGTTACTGGTTGGTTCCTATGCTACGTTCTCCCTCCCCCGCACCGATTTTCCGACGATGAATCCGTTTTATCATTCCACCACTCCGCACGATCCGCTTTCTCTCCACAACCTGCGCCAGGAGCACGACAATTGCGGCATGGGCGCGTTGGCGAATATCCATGGCAAGCGTTCGCACGAAATCCTGTCTCTCGCCCTGCAATCGGTGTGCAACATGACCCACCGTGGCGCGGTCGATGCCGACCAAAAAACCGGCGACGGCTCGGGCATCCTGACGCAGCTTCCCTACCCGCTTTTCCGCAAGGCCGTTGCCACTCTCGGCAAGGATCTGAAAAACGACGCGGATCTCGCCGTCGGCGTGTTCTTTTTCCCCTCCGCCACCGATGCCTCTTACGCCCGCATCAAAGGCATCGCCGAGGAAATTCTCACCCGCCGCGGCATCAGCATCCTCGGATGGCGCCAGACGCCGCTGAACCACGATGCCCTCGGCAAACTCGCCCTCGCCACCTGCCCGCACATCGAGCATTTGTTGTTAGAAAAACCCGCCGACTGGGACGGCGATCACTTCGAGCGCCAGTTGTATCTGAGCCGCCGCGAAACAGAGCATCGCACCGCTGACATCCACGGCTTCTACATGCCCTCGCTGTCCTCGCGTTTGATCTCCTACAAAGCACTCGCCATGCCCGCGGCGCTGCGCGCGTTTTATCTCGACCTGCAGGATCCCGACTACACCACCGCCCTCGCGCTCTATCACCAACGCTTTTCCACCAACACCTTCCCCGCCTGGCCGCTCGGACAGCCGTTCCGCATGATGTGCCACAATGGCGAAATCAACACGGTCGAAGGCAATCGCAACTGGATGTCGTCGCGTGAGGAATTTTTCTCCTCACCGGTATGGGGCGATGAAATCGATCTGGTGAAAAAACTCATCCGCCACGGTGAATCGGACTCGGCCTCGCTCGATCACTGCCTCGAGTTGTTGGTGCTGTCCGGTCGCTCGCTCGAACACGCGATGTGCATGCTGGTGCCGCCCGCATATCGCCACGACGAGGAAATTTCCGACAACCTCCGCGCCTTCTACCAATACAACCGCTCGTTTTCGGAGCCATGGGACGGCCCCGCCGGCCTCGCCTACACCGATGGCACCAAGCTCTGCGCCTCGCTCGACCGCAATGGCCTGCGCCCCTCGCGCTACAAGCTCACGGAAGATGGGCTGCTCTACATCGGCTCGGAAGCGGGCGCGGTGGTGCTCGATGACGCCACGGTCATTCGCAAAGGCCGCCTCGGCCCTGGACAAATGCTTTCCGCCAACACCGCCACCGGCGAACTTCTGTTAGATCGCGAGATCAAGGAAAAGATGGCGAAACAAAAACCGTATCGCCAGTGGATCGACGATAGCCGCTTGGAACTCAATCAATTCGTTTCGCCCGAAGCCCTCGCACCGGAAATCGACTACGCCCCGCTCGATCTCTCGCGTCAGCAGGTCGCGCACGCGATTTCGTTAGAGGAACTCGACATGGTGTTTCCGCCGATGATCAAAGGCGCGCAGGAAGCCGTCTTCTCGATGGGCGACGACATCCCGCTCGCCGTGCTCTCGCATTACCCGCGCCTGCTGTTCACCTACTTCAAACAGCTCTTCGCTCAGGTCACCAATCCTCCCATCGATCCGATCCGCGAGTGGGCCGTGATGTCCCTTTCCTGCGGTCTCGGCCCCGAGCGAAATCTGTTAGTCGAGTCGCCCGATCACAGCCGCGTGATCAATCTCGATTCCGCCGTGCTCTACGAACACGAATTGGAAAAAGTCAAAGCGCTCACCGAACACGGATTCCCCTCCGTGGTCATCGATGCCACCTGGCCCTTGTCCGCTGGCGCCGCTGGACTGAAAGCCCGACTCGATGAAATCTGCACCGAGGTGGAAAACGCCGTCGATGCACAGGTCAACATCGTCATCATTTCAGACCGCGCCACCTCCGCCGAACGTGTGCCGATTCCCTCGCTGCTCGCCATCGGCACGGTGCACCATCACCTGCACCGCGTCGGCAAACGCATGCGCACCTCCATCGTACTCGACTCCGGAGAAATCCGCGACACCCATCAAATTTCCTGCGCCTTCGGTTTCGGCGCCACCGCCGTGTGCCCGTATCTCGGCTTCGCTACCGTGCGACAGCTCGTGCGTGCCGATGCCGGAAAAAACAAGCTCGGCGAAAAAATGACGGCCGCCAAGGCCATGAGCAACTACCGCAAGGCATTGGAAAAAGGCGTGCTGAAAATCATGTCGAAGATGGGCATCTCCGTGCTCAATTCCTACCAAGGCGCGCAGACCTTCGAAGCCATCGGCATCGGCAAGGACGTGGTCGAGTTCTCCTTCACTGGAGTTTCCTCGAAAATCGGTGGCATCGGCTTTGAAGAGATCGCCCAGGAAAGTCTGGTCCGTCACTACGCCGCCTTCGAAACCACCGTGCCTGCTGGCGAAACGCTCAACCTCGGCGACCCGGGCTACAACCGCTATCGTCGCGCCGGAGAACGCCACGCTCTCAGCACGGAAGTGATCAAGAATTTCCACACCTTCGTCAAGTCGGGCAAAGAGGAAGACTACGAGGAATACGTCCGTGTTTCGTTAGAGACAGGCCCCGTCGCGATCAAGGATCTGTTGGACTTCGTGCCCGCTGCCAGCGGCCCGATTTCGTTAGAGGATGTCGAGCCCTTTGAATCCATCCGCCAACGCTTCACCACCGCGGCGATGTCGATGGGAGCCCTTTCCCCCGAAGCCCACGAAACACTCGCCATCGCAATGAATCGCATCGGCGGCAAGTCGGACTCCGGCGAAGGCGGCGAGGATCCCGTGCGCTACAAGCCCTATCCGAATGGCGACTTCGCCCGTTCGTATATCAAGCAAGTGGCATCCGGTCGTTTCGGCGTCTCGGCATTCCATCTGGTCAATGCCGATGAATTGGAAATCAAAATGGCGCAAGGTGCCAAGCCCGGCGAAGGAGGACAACTCCCCGGCCACAAGGTCAATGCGCTCATCGCCCGACTCCGCAACACGCAGCCTGGCGTGCAGTTGATTTCACCCCCACCGCATCACGACATTTATTCGATCGAAGACCTCGCCCAGCTCATCCACGACCTCAAGGAAGTGAACCCACGCTGCCGCGTCACGGTGAAACTCGTCGCCGAGTCCGGCGTTGGCACTGTCGCTGCGGGAGTCGCCAAGGCCTCCGCCGATAACATCCTCATTTCAGGCCACGATGGCGGCACGGGAGCCTCGCCGCTTTCCTCCACCAAACACGCCGGCGCCCCCTGGGAACTCGGCCTCGCCGAGGCACAGCAAACGCTCTTGCTCAACAACCTGCGCGACCGCGTCACGCTGCGCACCGATGGCGGCATCCGTAACGGTCGCGATGTCGTGATCGCCGCGATCCTCGGCGCGGAGCAATACAACTTCGGCACCACCGCGATGATCGCCATGGGCTGCGTTTATGTGCGCAAGTGCCACCTCAACAACTGCCCCGTCGGCATCGCCACCACCGATCCGAAATTCCGCGCGAAATTCAAAGGCACGCCCGAGATGGTGATCAACTACTTCGACGGCGTCGCCAAGGAAGCCCGCAAAATCATGGCGGAGCTCGGCGTGCGCACGCTCGATGAACTGATCGGGCGCCCCGAATTTCTCACCCAACGCCACGTGCCCGATCATCCGAAGGCAAACACGCTCGACCTGCAACCGCTGCTGCGCGATGTCGTGCCCACCGTCGCCAAGGCACAACAAACCAGCGTCGAAAAGATCACCCGCAAACGCACGAAAGAACGCAATGACGGCATCGCCAAGCCCGCGCTCGACCTGCAAATCCTCGCCGACATCAAAAAAACGCTAGGCGTCGAGCCCGATGCCGCCGTGCCCGCGATTTCCTATGGTGCCCCCGCCGATGAAAAACTCGCCGCCGCCCTCGCGCTGCTGCCCGATCGCGCACCGATCGAACTCCGCTACGACATCGTCAACACCGACCGCAACATCGGCACGCGTCTCTCGGGCCGAGTCGCGGAAATATACGGCGACCACGGTCTGCGCAAGGAAACCATTTCGCTCACCTTCCACGGCACCGCCGGCCAATCGTTGGGCACCTTCCTCGTCTCCGGCATCCGCCTCACCGTCATCGGCGAAGCGAACGACTACGTCGGCAAAGGCATGGCGGGCGGCGAGATCATCGTCATGCCTCCGTCGAACGCAAAATTCACGCCGAGCACCAACACCATCATCGGCAACACCTGCCTCTACGGTGCCACCGGCGGCCAGCTCTTCGCCTACGGTCGCGCGGGCGAGCGCTTCGCCGTGCGCAACTCCGGTGCCACCACCGTCATCGAAGGCTGCGGCGATCACGGCTGCGAATACATGACCAATGGCACCGTCGCCATCCTCGGCAAGACCGGGAAAAACTTCGGCGCCGGCATGTCCGGCGGCACGGCCTACATTTACGACATTGATGACCGCTTCTACTCGCGTCTCAACGATGAAATGGTCGTCGCCCTCGCCGTCACCCGCGACTGCGACAAGGCCGAATTGAAAAAACTGTTGGAAACCCACCTCGCCAAGACCGGCAGCGAACGCGCCGCCAGTCTGCTTGCCGAATGGGAAACCTCGTTGAAAAAATTCGTCCGCGTGATCGCCAAAGAACGCGCCGCCCTCGAAGCCGCCGAAAAAGAACACGAAGCCGCCAGCTCACGATAAGAAATCGGCGGCACGATACCGCCCGCATTATCAGAACTTGAGTTTCATCAACGCAGTGAGATGTTTGTCACTGTGAAGCAACTCCACGCCATGTCTTCGCGCACAGGCCGCAATCAAAACATCTGCCAATGGACAATTCAATCCCTGTTGCCTAGCCGCACGCCGTAATTCGGCAGTGATGCTCCACGTTTTATCATCAATGTCCAGCCAGCCACAACATTCGAGCAAATTCTTCAGTGTGGCCTCTTCACGTTTACCGCGCACTCCACTCCACAACTCCGCCCACACCACGGGACACAACATCGCCTGATGCCGCCGGATGGCATTCTCCAGAGCCGGATTGCGGGCGATACCATCACGAAAAAAATCAATCCAGCACGAACTATCAACCAGGATTTTCATCATGAGTCAGCGATTCGTTTCGAAACACGTTGCTCATATTCCTCATCGAGTGATTCTATTTCATCATTGGAGGGAAAATGGGGCATTGTGCCCGCAGCAGCCAGAAGAGTCTCAACCTTCTGTATGCGATTGAATTCATTCAACGCTAACACCACCGCCTCCCGCTTCGTCTTCGCCCCGGTATAGCGCATGGCATCCGCAAGCGCTTTTTCGGGAATATCAATCGTGGTTTTCATGGATTCCATTTACCGCAATAATCGGAATCCTTCAAGCGAAAAATCGGAATCTTTGATAGCAATACTCCGGAATCACCCCTGCCCATCCGTCAGATCGACATACTGCCGTCGCGAGGAGAGCAGATGCTTGTGCATCGCCTCGGCGGCGACATCGGCTTTGCCGTTTTCGATCGCGTCGAGGATCGCCTGGTGAGTCGATACGATGGACTGGAACCAGTCGCTGTCGCCGCGGTTTTTCCGGGCATAGTCGATGCATTTTTTCTCCAAAGCCCGCAGCACAGTGGCGTAGATGCGGTTGCCCGAGCCGCGCGCGATCACCAGGTGAAAGGCGATGTCCAATCGGGAAAACTCCGCGCGATCCGCTTTCGATTGCCGCATGGCATCCATCAGCGATCGCAGCTCGCGGATCACCGCCTCGCCCGCATGGATCGCCGCCAGGCGCGCGCACTCGGTTTCGATCAAAATCCGGAAATCGATGAGCTCCAGGAAATCGAGATCTTCCGCCAGTGCCGAGTAGGCCTCCATCGCGTTCGCGAGAGTGTCGAGATTCGATTCGGCAATGTAAGTACCGGATCCCTTGATCGTGCGCAACAGACCCCGTCCGCGCAATTGCTGGATCGCCTCGCGAATGACAGTGCGGCTCACGCCGAAACGCTCACACAATTTTTCTTCCGACTCCAATCGCTGCCCCACGGGCATTTTGCCGCCCAGAATTTCACTTTCGATCAAACGAATGATTTTCGCGCTGCGCTGCATGGCGCCTTTATAAGACGCATTTTTGCAGTGACAAGCGCGGAATCAGTTGTATGTCATGTGCATCGCTTCATATCACCATGCTCCAGACAGGAATTCTCAATCCGCAGGTCCTCGACCTCATCGCCCGCATCCGCCACACCAACACGCTCGTCATCGCTGACTGGGCCTTCCCCTACTGGCCGGAAATTGAAACCGTCGACATCTCGCTCACCAAGGGCCTCCCCATGGTGCTGGATGTGCTGGATCTGCTCATTCCCAACTTCAAGATCGGCCGCATCTGGCAGGCCGAGGAATTCCTGCACACGAATCCGAAAGAGACTGTCGATCGCTTTGCGAAATCGTTCGGCAACATCCCGCTGACCCGCGAACCTCATGTGGACTTCAAAAAACGCGTGCCCCATGCCATCGGCCTGATCCGCACGGGAGATCCTACCGCCTACGGCAATATCATTCTCGAATCCGAATAATGAAAACCGCCGTCACGCTCTGCCGCGTCGCTGAAGCAGCGGCGGGACCATTCGTTTTTCACGACCCTCTCGCCGAAGGCTTCGCCAAGGCAGCGCGACATGGCTTTGATGCCGTCGAGTTGTTTCTGCCGTCAGCCGACGAGGTCAGCATCGGGGAAATCAAACAACTGCAAGCGCAGCACCAGCTCGCCATCGCCGCTGTCGGCACGGGGGCGGGCATGGTGAAGCACGGACTCAGCCTGACCGATGCCGATCCCGCCATCCGCGCGAAAGCGTTGGAGTTCATCCTCGCACTTGTCGATTTCGGTGGCCAGCTCGGCGCTCCCGCCATTCTGGGATCCATGCAGGGCCGCAGCAGCGCTGCCGTGCCTCATGCGAGCGCCATCGCGCATCTCGCGGAGGCTCTGCGCATCATCGCCGCCCGCGCCGCGACATACGGTGTGCCGTTCATTTACGAACCGCTGAATCGCTACGAGACGAACCTTTTCAACCGCATCGGCGATGCCGCGGCGTTTCTCGTCGAGCAACAACTGGAAAATGTCACGCTGCTGGCTGATCTTTTCCACATGAATATCGAAGAGGCATCGCTGGAAAAGGCTTTCGCGGAAAACATCGGTCACATCGGTCACATCCATTTCGCCGATAGCAACCGCCGTGCGATGGGCTTCGGCCACACCGATTCGAAACCGCTGTTACTGCTCTTGCATCAGCTGGGGTATTCCGGCTATCTTTCCGCGGAAATCCTGCCGCTGCCCGGTGCCGATGAGGCCGCGGCGCAATTCATCCAATCCACCACTCTCTAACCACCATGGAAACTCGTCCTCTCGGAAATACCGGTCTGCAACTCCCGATTCTCTCGTTCGGTGCCTCTTCGTTAGGGGCTGAATTCCGCTCTGTCGATGTCAACGAAGCGCTGCAGTCCGTCCACACCGCTCTCGAACACGGCATGAATTTCATCGACACCTCGCCCTTCTACGGCCGCGGCATGTCGGAGGTGCTGTTAGGCATCGCGCTGAAACAGCACAAGCGGGAAAATTATCTGCTCGGCACCAAACTCGGGCGCTATTCGTTGGAACATTTCGACTTCTCTGCCAAGCGCGTCGAGGAATCCGTCCACGTTTCCCTGCATCGCCTCGGCACCGATCACCTCGATGTGCTGCTGCTTCACGATGTCGAGTTCGTAACCCTGCCGCAAATCTGGGAGGAAACCATTCCCGCCGTGCTCAAGCTCAAGGAGCGTGGACTGGTGAAAGCCATCGGCTTTTCCTGTTATCCGATGAAAACCTTCGATACCGTGCTCGACCACGTCGAGAACGACATCGACTGCGTGCTTTCCTACAATCAATACACCCTGCAAAACACCCGCTTCGCCGATCACCTGCTGCCACGTCTGCAGGCCAAAGGCATCGGCGCGATCAATGCCGGGCCCTTCTCCGCCCGACTCCTCACCAATGCCGAACTCCCCGTCTGGCTCAAGGAGCCCGAGGAAGTCAAAGCCGCCGCCCGCGCCGCCGCAAAACTCTGCGCCGAAAACGGCGTCGATATCGCCCAGCTCGCCCTGCAGTATTCCTGCGCCAACCCCGCCATCACCTCCACCGTCGCCGGCTCCGCGAATCCGAAAAACATTGCCAAGTGGGCCCAATGGCTCGCCGAACCGATGGATCAAAACCTGTTAGAACAAGTCCTCGCCATCTTCGCCCCCGTCAAAAACCTCGGCCACAAGGAAGGCCTGCCGGAAAACAACTGATAACAGCTCACTGCCTTGTCCGCCGTAGTTCCGCTCAGCGGGACGAAGGAGGATCACTCCCCACTTAAAACTTATGAACGCCATCGAATTCACCGAACCCAAAGTCATCACCGTCATCGACCGCCCCGATGAACTCACCCCAGCTCCCGGCGAGGCCGTGGTGCGCACGCATCGCATGGGAATCTGCGGTACGGATCTGTCCTGCTACCTCGGAAAATTCCCCTTCTTCGCCTACCCACGCACGCCCGGTCATGAGCTAGGACTCGAGGTCGTCGCCGTCGGCGAAGGCGTCACGAACGTGAAACCAGGCGACAAATGCTCGCTCGAGCCCTACGTCAACACCCCCGATTCCCCCACCTCGCAAAAAGGCAACTCGAACTGTTGCCCCGGCGTGCAAGTCATCGGCGTCCACAACAACGGCGGCCTGCGCCAGGGCACTTTCATCGTTCCCGCCCGCAAGCTCCACCCCGGCAATGACCTCACCTACGACCAACTCGCTCTCGTCGAGACGCTTGCCATCGGTTACCACGCCGTGCAGCGCGGCAATCCGCAACCCGGTGAGAACGTGCTCGTCATCGGTGCCGGTCCCATCGGTCTGGCCTGTTTGGAGTTCCTCAAGCTGATAGACGGCGTGAATGTCATCGTGATGGACATGGTCCAGGGCCGCCTCGATTTCTGCGCGCAGAATCTCGGCATCAAGAACGGCATCCTCGCGAAAACCGATGGCTCCCACCTCGCCGATCTGGAAACCATGACAAACGGCCAGCTCGCCGATGTGATTATTGATGCCACCGGCTCGCCGCGGTCCATGTCCACGTGCTTCGAATTCGCCGCCTTCACCGGGCGCGTCGTTTACGTCGGCATCACCACTTCCGATCTCACCTTCCCGCACGCTCCTGTTTTCCATCGTCGCGAGCTCACATTGCTCGCCTCGCGCAACGCGCTGCCCGCGGATTTCCCCAAAATCATCGACCTCATCCGTCAGGGAAAAATCAACACCGATCTGTGGATCACCCACCGCATTTCCTTCGACGAAGTGCCGGAAAAATTCGCCCAATTCACCGACCCCAACCTCGGCGCCATCAAAGCCATCATCGAAGTTCAATAAGGAGAAGGGATTTTCAATCCCTTTCTTCACTCAAAATCTTAAGGGATTGCAAATCCCTTCTCCATACCTACCACTAACACCATTCATGAAAACTTGCCCTCAATTCACCTTCGGCGTCGGCGATCGTTTCGCCCATCAAGCAGAATCCCAACTCACCGCCTTCCTCGAGGCCGCGAAGCTCGGTGCGGACATCGTCCCCGTCTGGAACAAATCCAATCGCGAACACACCATCATCGGCTCCGAGCCCAGTGGCACGCGTGAAGCCGCCGACAAAGCCGTAGCCGCACTCGGATGGAAAAACGAATACCTCCTCGATGCCGACCACATCAACCTCAACACCGTCGACCGTTTCCTCGAGCCCTGTGACTTTTTCACCTTGGATGTGGCTGATGACATCGGCCAGCCCGCCAGTGAAGAGGACGTGACGGCCTTTCTCGAGCGCCACCCGGAACTCATCGGCACGATCACGATCGAGGGCATTGAAGAGCCGTTCGAAATCTCGCGCGAGGAAGCCACGCGCATCGCCAACAAGTTCCTGCTCGCCACCCAAAAGGCCGGTGCGATCTACCAGTACATCATCATGCACAAGAGCGATGACTTCGTGACCGAGGTCTCGATGGATGAAACCGACAGCCCGCAGACCCCAGCCGAATTGCTGGTGATTCTCGCCGCGCTCAGCGATGCCAAGGTGCCCGTGCAAACCATCGCGCCCAAGTTCACCGGCCGCTTCAACAAAGGCGTCGATTACGTCGGCGATGTCGCGCAATTTGAAAAAGAATTCAACGACGACCTAGCCGTGATCGCCCATGCGATCAAGGCCTACGCCCTGCCCGCAGGATTGAAACTCAGCGTCCATTCGGGCTCCGACAAATTTTCCATCTATCCCGCCATCCGCCGCGCCATCCAGCGCACGGGTGCAGGCCTGCACATCAAAACCGCGGGCACCAACTGGCTGGAGGAACTCATCGGCCTCGCCGAAGCGGGCGGTGACGCCCTCGCACTGACCAAAGAAATCTACGCCAAGGCCCTCGATTACAAAGAAGCCCTGTGCCAACCGTACGCCACCGTGATCGACATCGACGACAGCAAACTTCCCAGCGCCGAAACCGTGAACGCATGGACCAGCGAGCAATACGTCAACGCCCTGCGCCACATCCCCACCTGCCCGGACTACAATCCGCACTTCCGGCAATTGCTGCACGTCGGCTTCAAGATCGCCGCGCAGCTGGGCGAGCGCTACACTGACGCGCTGAAACAACATCGTGCGATCATCGCCAAGAACGTCACCACGAACTTGTTAGACCGTCACATCAAGCCGCTGTTTCTCTGAACCGTGGCCGCTCATTTCTCCGGCGATTTTTGATAATACTCCAGCAATCCATCCACGACCGCATCGGCGTATTCGCGGTAGATTGACTTGCGGGGTGATCCGGCCACTACGGGGAGTCCGGGGTAGTCTCCGGCCTGGATGCGCTCGTAGACTTCTTTCGAATTCATGACATAGGGCTCGAAAAAAATCACCGGGCAGTCGTACAGCCGGTTGGCTAACAGATTCCGCGCCCACAGATACGGATGGTCCGCCACATTGCGCGCTCTTTTTGAATCCGGTTCATACGGGTACGGCGGCAGGTTTGTCTGCTTCGCAAAAACATCCGCCATCACGCCTGCGACAGCAGCTTCCTCGTGAAGGGTGCCCTGCAGAATCTTGCGGATCATTTCGAAGCGTTGGTCATCGAATCCGATTTCCTCATCGGTGTAGGCCCCGTTGAGCAGGATGTGGAGGTGATTTTCATCGACCAAGGTTGGATTCGCCGGATCCCCCCAGGCGACCGCGTTAAAATGCAAACACAGCACCAGATCGGGCTTGAGCACTTGATTGACGTGGGCCGCGCGCGCGCGGATCTCGGAGGTGCGATAGAACAAACTCTCCGCCGCTTTGTTCAAATAAAACGGATTCGCCAGAGCGGGATTTTCCTCGCGTGCCAGTGGCAACAGTTGCTGCGGGCGGTCTTTGGTGAGTGGCTGCGTGTCTTTTCTCACGAGCGATACCCGGGCGCCCTTCGCCTCCAGCAGAGGCTGGATGAGCCGCGCCACACGCAAGGTCATGTCCCCCTCGGTCACCGGCAAGCCATCGCCGATCTTGAACCAACGCTCTTCCATTTGCGCCCAGTCACCTCCCAGGTGCCCGGCATCAATGGCCACGTGCAAGCCTTGCAGTGGCGTGGTCGCGCCCGTGGCCGCGAGCTCGGCTTTGTTCCGCCAGTGCCGCGGTGCCTTTTTTTCCTCACCGGGTCGAGCGAAAGCCAAACGGTAGCGCTTCGCCCTCTGGCTGCCGACTTCCAAAATCAGCGCATGATCTTCGTGGACCTCGATGTATTTTGTCCACACATCACTGCAGGTAAAATAACGGGTCAAGTCCCCGAGGAATTGCTCCTTGGTGATGGTCGATTGATAGACATCCAGCGTTTTCCAATCAGGAATTTTTCCCAGCGGTGACAACCGGTAGCGCAGCTCCTGCGGTCGGGCGATCGGTGCATCAGAGGCATCTCTCGCATTCCGATACGCCATCCACCACCCCGTCACCAAGGCCACCACCAACAGGGCAAGTAGGGTGAGCGAAGTTTTTCTGGATCCATCAACTTTCATCAAACAATCGGGCTGGAGAATCTTTAGCCGCATTCCGGTCATTTGCAACCATCAAGGGGAGAAACGACAACGCGACTGGTGACAGGATGAATTCTCCCCCATCCAGCCCCGTCCCTGTCGCGGCAGGAACGCACAAAAATCCCTCTATCGCGAGTTTGTCGAAATATTTACCCCGCCGGTGTCGTTACATTCTTACCAATCCTTTCAACCCCATGCACAAGCCAACCTTACTTCTTCTTCCTTTCGCCTCGCTGTTTTTCGCTTCCTGCGGTGACAAAGGAGCTGACTACGATACCGCCGCGACCCCGGGCTATGACGAAGCCGCCGCGCCCACGCCAGCGACCGCCGCGCCCACCTATGGTGCCGCCGCATACGAGGAAAACACCGCCGTGCCAACGCCTGCCGCCGTGGATCCCGCCGCCGTCGCCACCACGCCCGCCACTCCTGGCGTGGCGAAGGAGCACTACGTCGCCCCCGGTGACAGCCTGTGGAAACTCAGCAAGCAGTATGGCGTCTCCATCGATAAAATCAAAGCCGCCAACAACATGACCACCGATACTGTCGTGCTTGGCAAAAAAATGATCATCCCCGCGCCCTGATTTTCTGATGAAACGAATTGCCGTCGCCTGCGCCCTGCTTTTGTCCCTTCACGCGCAAGACGCGGAGCCACCCGCGCTGCAACTTCCGCCCAAGGAAGCCGCCATGGATGCACTCTTCAGCATCCCTGCCACCGCGCCGGAGCTCGCCGCCGCCGAGGCGGAAGCGCGCAAGCAGGGAGTCCCTGAGCAAACGATTTACGAGGCGCGTTTCCTTTTCCACGTCGAACACAAAAGCGACAAAGGCATCATCGACATGCTGCCCGTCTGGGAGAAGCAGGAAAAAGTCTTCTCTCTCGATCACTCGGAAATCTTCGCCACACGCGAGGACTTTCTCGCCGTGATCGAATTCTCCCGCGCCCTCAAGGCTCTGAGCGAAGACAAGCGCGATGATTTCAAAAAACACATCACCGAGGCACTCTGGCTCAGCCCCGGGCAGGCCAGCGCTTTCACGCCCTACATCGAGAGCCTCCGCCTCAGCGAGCACATCAAAAACACCAAGATCGATTTCGCCGGACAGGTGCTGGATCTCGAAAAGCAGAACCCCATCGCCCTCAAGAGCCTGCTCGGCGAGAACCGGGCGCTGCTGCTCCACTTCTGGTCCCCCTGGAGCCCGGACTGTGAAACCTCCATGATGGACCTGTCCAACGTCTGCCCCTCGCTCGACAAGGAAAAAGTGGCACTCGCCTCGATCCTCGTCGATGGTCGCACGGAGATCCTCGCCGAAGCCAAGGATTTCCTCAAAGGCCAGGATACGCCCCTGCCCGGCCCGCAGTTGCTCGACCGCAGCAAGGACAGCCTCGCCGCCCAGCTCCGCGTCACCGATCTGCCCACGGTCGTATTGCTCGGAACCGACGGAAAAATCCTCTTCCACGGCAAACCGAGCGACGAGAAGTTGTTGGAAAAAATCAAACAACTGCCGCCGCAAAAAGAGCAGCCATGAGAACTACGGGATACCCAGGATAACCGTTTTGTCAGACAATCGACGGGGAAATTCCCCCTCTTCCCTGGTGATTCTGCTTTACGCCTCCCGATATTCTGTCATCATAGCACCATGAAATTCATCCGCCTGAGCCTGCTGCCCCTGTTGTTGCTCACCACCCCACTCTGGGCGCAGAAAGATGACATTGAGGAACCGGAAAATGGAGTGCCCATTGCGCCGGAGGATTTGCTGGATGACGAACACGTGCGCGAGGAGCTGGCGGTCAATGATTTCACCGCACCTTCGATTGCCAAGGTGTTCGATTCCCTGCAACACCTCGCCCCGCTGCCCATGGCCGACGTGGAGCGCAAGATCCCCGAGCGCATGCCGCTGGATCGCGCGGATCTGGCGATCGAGATCGGCTTCCTCATCGCGGACGGCTTTCTGATCGTGCAGGCCAACGACCTCGCCAAGGTGGAACCGCTCGCCAAAGAACTCTCCCGCTACGGCAAGGCCCTCGGTGCGGGCGAACGCGTGGCACGACACGTCACCTCATTGTTGGAAAGCGCCAAGAACAACAAGCCCGATCAACTCAAAAAAGAACTCGCCGCCACGCAAAAGGATGTCGAAAAAGAACTCGTCGCCCTGCGCGATACCGACCTCGCCCATCTGATCTCGTTGGGCGGCTGGCTGCGCGCTCTGCATGTCGCCTCCACCGCCGTGCAAAAACAATACAGCCCGGCCCGCGCGAAGGAATTGATGCGCGAGGACATCGCCGATTACTACACCGAGACGCTCGGCACCTTGCACCCGCGGATTTCCGAACGGCCGAACTTCGTCGAGATGCGCGAGATCATGTCCGGCCTGCGCAATGAGATGGTCATGGACGAGGAGGAGAAAAAAGTCGTCACCGAGGCCATGGTCGCCTCCATCCTTGCCAAATCGGCTAAACTTGTCACACTTGCCTCGAAGCGGGTGGAAGAATAACATCCGACACCGCTGATCAACCTATCGATTTATGAAGCACTTCGCTCTTTGCAGCTTGCTAGTCTCCGCAATGCCCGTTTTGGCGCAGACGGAACCCTTGCCCGCGCCACTCCCCGTTCCCGCGCCTCCCAAGCCCGCCCAACCGGCAGCACCGCCCCGCCCCAGCGGTCCGCAGGAGATCAACGGGATTGCCGCCACTGTCAATGGTCTGGTGATTACCAAAAAAGAAGTCGCCTTCGCCCTCGCTCCCATCGTCGCCGAGCTGCGCGCCCAGTTCCCCCGTCGCGGTCCGGAATTTGAAAAACGCATCAAGGAATCCTACGACAAGATTCTGAATGATTTCATCGACCGCGAACTCGTCATGAGCGAGTTCAAAACCCAGGGTGGAAAAATCCGTGGCAATGCTGTGGACGAGGAAGTACAACGCCAAATCCGCGAGCGATCGAATGGCGACCAAGCGAAATTCCGCGAGGATTTGGCAAAATCCGGCATGACGATGGAGACATTCCGCACCATGACCGAGCGTCAGATGATCGTGCAGGCGATGCGCGCCTCGAAATTCAGCGATACCGCCCCGCCACTGCCGTTTGAAATCCAGAAGGAATACAACGAGGTGAAGCTGAAACTGCGCGATACCAGCGGCGACAAGATGACTTTCCTCAAGATTTACATCCCCGCTCTCGATCCGAAAAACCCCGTGGCGACTCCCGAAACGCAGCTCGACCTGGCGGATGAAATCGTCAAGCAGCTCAAGAACGGCGCCAGTTTCGAGGAACTGGCGAAACAGCACTCGCGCGATGCTTTTGCCGAACAAGGTGGCAAGCAGGAAAACGTGCCGCGCACCGACCTGGCGCCCGAGTTTGCCGCGCTGATCATGGATCCCCCCGAGGGCACCGTCATCGGACCTCTCATGGACCCCAGAGGTCTCACGATCGTCAAGGTTTTGGAAAAATTCTACGGGCCGATTCCCCCGCTCTCGCAGGTGCACGATCAGATCGAACAACGCGTGGCGAAACAAAAATCCGCCGCACGCTATGATCGCTGGATCAAGACCCTGCGCGCCAAGGCGATGATCAGCCGGAAGCAGTAAGCTTCTTCACCCACAACCCCTGTCCCGCAACCTCGCCAGGCTTGCGGTGATTGTTTTTCACCTATGAATTCTTACCCGAAAATCGGGATTCGTCCCACCATCGATGGTCGCCTCGGCGGCGTGCGCGAGTCACTGGAATCGCAGACCATGGCCATGGCGCGCTCCGCAGCGGCATTGATCGGATCGACACTGCGTCACCGCGATGGCTCGGCTGTCGAATGCGTGATTGCCGATACCTGCATCGGCGGTGTGGCGGAAGCCGCCGCCTGCGCGGAGAAATTCCGCAAGGAAGGCGTGGGCGTCTCGCTCACCGTAACACCTTGCTGGTGCTATGGATCGGAAACCATGGACATGGATCCGACCATCCCGAAGGCCGTGTGGGGCTTCAATGGCACCGAACGCCCGGGAGCGGTCTATCTGGCGGCCGTGCTGGCGGGCCATACGCAAAAAGGCATCCCCGCCTTCGGCATCTACGGTCGCGACGTGCAAGACGCGGGCGACACCTCGATCCCCGCCGACGTGCGGGAAAAAATCCTGCGCTTCTGCCGCGCCGGGCTCGCCGTGGCATCGATGCGCGGCCAGTCCTACCTCGCGATGGGTGGGGTTTCCATGGGGATCGCCGGTTCGATCGTGGATCAGGCGTTTTTTGAAAAAACCCTGGGCATGCGCGTGGAGACCATCGATATGACGGAGTTCCTGCGCCGCATCGATCATCACATTTACGACCACGAGGAATACGAACGCGCGCTCGCCTGGGTGCGCGATCACTGCCATGAAGGCAAGGACTACAATTCCCCCGAAACCACCCGCAGCCGCACACAGCTCGATGGCGAATGGGAAACATCCGTCAAGATGGCGCTGATCGCCCGTGATCTGATGATCGGGAATCCCCGCCTCACCGCCATGGGCTTCGCCGAGGAAGGCCAGGGACACAACGCCCTTTGCGCCGGATTCCAGGGGCAGCGCCAGTGGACGGACTACCGCCCGAATGGTGATTTCCTCGAAGCGATCCTCACGACTTCATTCGATTGGAACGGACGTCGCGCGCCGTTCATGGTGGCTACGGAAAACGACTGCCTCAACGGGGTATCGATGCTGTTCGGCCACTTGCTGACAAACACCGCGCAGATTTTCGCCGATGTGCGCACCTATTGGTCGCCGGAGGCGGTGAAGCGCGTGACGGGGCATACCCTCGATGGCGTCGCCGCCGATGGGATCCTTCACCTCATCAACTCAGGCCCCGCCACGCTCGATGGCACGGGACAGCAATCGCGCGATGGCAAGCCGGCGATGAAACCGTTCTGGGAGATCAGCGAAGAAGAAGTGCAGGCCTGCCTCGATGCCACCACCTGGCATCCCTCGATCACCGAATATTTCCCCGGCGGCGGATGGTCCACCCGCTACCTCACCAAGGGCGGCATGCCCGTGACGATGTGCCGTCTCAATCTCGTCGCCGGTCTCGGACCCGCGCTGCAAATCGCCGAGGGCTGGTCGGTCGAGCTCCCGGAAAACGTGCACCGCATCCTCGACGAGCGCACCAATCCCACCTGGCCGACGACGTGGTTCGCGCCGCGCCTGACCGGACAAGGAGCCTTCCGCGATACCTACAGCGTGATGAATCACTGGGGGGCGAATCACGGTTCGATCAGCTACGGCCACATCGGCGCGGATCTGATTTCTCTCGCCTCGATGCTGCGCATCCCCGTTTACATGCACAATGTCAGCGAGGAATTGCTGTTCCGCCCGAGCTCATGGCATGCCTTCGGCACCCAATGCCCGGAGGCGGCGGATTTCCGCGCCTGCCAGACCTACGGCCCGCTCTACTGATTTTCTTTGCAATAAAACCACGGCGCGCGGCGTAGCCATGGGATGACCCTGAAACATCTTTTTTCCACCGGCATCGCCGCTCTTTTCACCGTCAGCGCCATCGCACAGACAGCATCCCAAAGCGCGCCCTTGTTCGATGGCAAGACACTGACGGGCTGGTACACCTATCTCAAGGAGGACGGGAAAAACAAAGACAGCACCGGAGTTTTTAGCATCGTCGATGGCATCATCCGCATCAGTCCCGCCAAGCTGGGCTACCTCTCCACGGAAAAAGAATACTCGAACTACAAATTCAGTTACTCCTACCGCTGGGCGGAGACCACCAAGACCGATGTCACCCGCAACTCCGGTCTGATCTACCATGCCATCGGCGAGGACCGCATGTGGTGCAATGGCATGGAACTGCAGATGCAACAGGGCGATGCCGGCGATCTGTGGCTGATTCCCGGCACCGAGGCGAATGCGGAAATCACCGTCAAGGATGCCCCGTTCGGCGGCGTGAAAAAAGGCACGCGCATCCTCAAATGGGAGGCCAATGAAAAACCGTTAGGCGAGTGGAACGAGGTGGTTCTCTCTTGCCGTGGAAAGGAATTCGAACACTGGGTCAATGGCAAAAAAGTCCTTGCAGGCACCACGAAGGAACGCATCGCCGGGAAAATCCAGTTCCAGGCGGAAGGCCACGAGGTCTGGCTCCGCGATCTCAAGTTGGAACCGCTGGCTCCCTAACGGATCAGGTCAGCGCCGGGAAGCTCGCTTCCACCACTGCCGCGAACTCCGCCACGCTGACCGCACGACCCGCCTCGTGACTGAGGCAGGTCATCGTCACGCCATCGATGCCACAGGGCGTGATGGCGAAAAATCCTGACAGGCTCTCGGCGGTGATGTTGATCGCGAAACCGTGCATCGATATCCATTTTTTCACGCCCACGCCGATGGATGCCATTTTCCGATCCTCCACCCACACGCCCGTGAGGCCTTCGCGACGCCCGGCATTCACACCGAAGTGACGGCACGATTCGATCAATACATCCTCCAGCATCCGCAAATGCGCGTGCAAGTCTTGCCCGCGATTTCGCAAATCAAGAATCGGATAGCCGACCAACTGCCCCGGCCCATGATAGGTCGCCTGACCGCCGCGATTCGTTTCCACCACCGGATGCGGCAGACGCGCGGGATCGCGCAGGGACGATTGATCGCGCAATCGGCCTATCGTGTACACCGGCTGATGCTCTAACAAAATCAACCGCTCGCCCGACTGCCCCGCCTGCACTGCCGCGACGGCATCCTCCTGCATCTGCAAGCCTTCCGCGTAGGAAATGAGACGGTTCTCCAGCATGGCCATTTTCGTTAGATCAGTCGACGGTCGAGCAACTTCGCCCGCAGCGGGTCCGCCGCCTGCAAGTGCGCCATCCCGATCGCCAGTGCGTCCGCGGCATCGGCGGGAGGTGTTTCGCTCAGCTTCAATAAAGCCCGCACCATGAAGGCGACTTGCTCCTTGCTCGCGGTTCCTTTGCCCACCACGGCCATCTTGACCTTGCGTGGCGCGTATTCGTAAATTTTCAATCCATGATCCGCCGCCGCGATCAATGTCGCCGCCCGCGCCGCGCCCATGCTGATGGCTGTCTGGTGCGATTGCACATAGATGATGCCCTCCACCGCCACTTCATCGGGCTGCCATTTTGTAATCAGGTGATACAAATGGCTGCGCACCGCGGAGAGAGCCGCCGATTGCGAATGGCTGCTGGCGATCGAGATTACCCCGAAGTCCAGCACCCTGGGCGCGCGCGCATCCCCTTCCAACACCGCGTAACCGGTATTGCGCACGGCGGGGTCAACGGCAAAGACGCGCATGGGAAAAACGGTTAGCGGCGCTTGCGAGGTCCGGAGGACTTCCGGCGCACGGGGCGGATCGGATCGTCGTCGAGCATCGCGGTGTAAGTGTAGGCGAAGTTTTCCAGCTTCTTGCGCGGGATTTTCTGATCGACATACACTTCCACGGACTTCGCGTAGTCGAGCTCGTCGGCGGTCAGAATGGTAAAGGCATCGCCCTCGGCTTCGGCACGACCGGTACGCCCGATGCGGTGCACGTAGTCCTCGGCATTTTCCGGAACGCGGTAGTTGATGACGTGGGAGACTCCGGAAATGTCGATGCCGCGCGCGGCAACGTCGGTAGCGACCAGCACGTCGTATTTTCCATCGCGGAACCCCTGCAAGGCTTCCATGCGGTCTTTTTGCGAGACATCGCTGTGCATCGCCACCACGTTCGGGTGACCGTTTTCCTTGAGCATGTCGGTGACCTGATCCGCCTCCTTGCGGGTGCGGGTGAAGATCATCACGCTGTGCCATTCGGTGGCATCGAGCAGCGCCACCAGCAGCTCATCGCGCTGGTCCATCGCCACGGGATAAAAGGCATGCGTCACCGTGCTGGCGACCGCGCGCTTGGCGATTTCCACGCTGATGGGATCTTTCAGGCACCACTGCGCGAAGGTCTGGATCGCCGCCGGCATGGTCGCGGAAAACAACAGCGTCTGCCGTTCATCCCACGGGCAGAGATTCACGATCTTGCGCACCTGGGGCAGGAAGCCCATGTCGAGCATGCGGTCCACCTCGTCCAGCACCAAAATTTTCAATTCGCCGAAACGCATGGTCGCTTGGTAAAAGTGGTCCATCAGGCGGCCCGGCGTGGCGACCACGATATCGGCACCGTCCTTGAGCGCCTTCGATTGTTCGCCGTAGCCGACGCCGCCGTAGAGCAACGCGGTTTTGAGGCCGGTGTGTTTGCCGTATTTGATGAACTGCTCGGCGACCTGGTGCGCCAGCTCGCGGGTCGGCTCCAGCACGAGGATCTGCGGCTTGCCCAGCGGTTGGATTTTCGAAAGAGAAGGCAAGGCAAAAGCCGCCGTTTTCCCGGTGCCTGTCTGGGAGGCACCCACTACGTCACGTCCGGCGAGCACCAGCGGAATCGCCTGTGCCTGAATCGCCGTGGGAGTCTCGTAACCCGACTCTTTCACGGCTGCCAAAACTGCATCGTTGAGGCCCAATTGGTCAAATGTCATGCGCTTCCCTAGGGGTTCAAGCCTCACTGGTCAAGGCATTTGCGCGGAGATTTGCAGGGAAAATCAGAGACTCGCCCTGATGACAGGGAGGAAAATCAGAGAATCCGTGCTTTCGCAAAATTATTTCTTGACTCGCCCTCCCATTTCGCCCAAGTTCCGCCCCCCGCAACAGCATTTTACGTCATGGCTACCGCACAAGTAATTCTCAAAGAAAAAATCGAAGGTCTCGGCGCCGAATCGGATGTCGTCAAAGTACGCGCCGGCTACGCCCGCAATTTCCTCATCCCGCAAGGCAAGGCTTTCGAAGCCACCCGCTCCAACCTTCGCCATGTCAATGCACTGAAGGCTGTTCGCGCCAAACGCGAAGAGGAAGAGCTCGCCATCGCCCAGGAAGTCGCCGCGAAGATCGCCAAGCTGCGTCCCAAGTTCACCCTCGAAATCGGTCAGGACGGCAAGGCCTTCGGCTCCGTTACTTCCATCGACATCCATCGCGAACTGGAAGCCGCCGGCATCGTCATCGATCGCCACGGCATCGAGCTCGAGAAGCCGATCAAAAAATCCGGCAAGAGCGACGTCAACGTCCGCGTCCACCCGCAGGTTTCCACCATCCTCACCATCAACGTGGTGGCTCCGAAGGAAGGCAAGGAGGAAGAAGCCGCTGCCGAGTAATCGCACCGGATCGTTTTTCCAACAAAAGCGCGACCATGACGGTCGCGCTTTTTTTATGCGCTGTCGCACTCTGCGATTTCCATTTGCGGATCTTGTGCTAGCTTTCCGCCAGCCACCAAAACCATGCACCAACTGATCGACTCTTACGCGCAGGCCATTTCGGATGAGAAACAAGCAGCCGTCATCGATGGCTCCGCCGCTGGCACGGAGAAGCGCTACAAGGTGCTGTTTCACGACTACCAGAACCCGGATGCGCTGCGTCGCCTGGCCGGAAAGATCAAGGATCACACACTGCACCACCTGGAGGAATACCTGCCGAAAGCCGAGGCCGCGCTGAAACAAAATGGCGCCCATGTCCACTTCGCCGATAGCGCGGATGATGCCAAGGCGACGATTCTGGAAATCCTGCGCTCTCACGAAGTCACGCGCCTCACGAAATCGAAGTCGATGGCGGCGGAGGAAATCCACCTCAACCCCTACCTGATCGAAAACGGCATCGAGTGCCTGGAGTCGGACCTCGGCGAGTTCATCATCCAGCTCGATGACGATGAGCCCTCGCACATCGTCAAGCCCATCATTCACAAGAACCGCCGCGACATCGCGAAGACGTTTCTGCGCGAAGGCATCGCCAACGATTACAACGACGACCCGCAAACCATCACCCACCGCGCCCGCTACCACCTGCGCGAGAAATACATGGAAGCCCAGGCCGTCATCACGGGCGCGAACTTTGTCTCCGCCGAATCCGGACGCCTCGTGCTGGTGACCAACGAGGGCAACACCCGCTTCGGCATGGCACCCGTTGATGTGCACATCGCCCTGGTCGGCATCGAAAAAATCGTGCCCACCGATCGCGATCTCGGCGTTTTCCTCAATCTGTTAGGTCGATCCGCCACCGGCCAACAGCTCACGGTTTACACCGAGTTCATCAAGGGACCGAAGTCCCCCACCCAGCCTTCCGGCCCCACCAACATGCACGTGGTGTTCATGAACAACGGCCGCACGGATGTGCTGGAATCGAAATGCCGCGAAATCCTGCGCTGCATCCGTTGCGGTGCCTGCCAGAACGTCTGCCCGGTCTATCGCCAGGCATCGGGCCACGCCTACCGCTCGCCCTACGGCGGCCCCGTGGGTGCCGTGCTCTCGCCGCTGCTCTTCGGCGACCGTTTCCCCGAACTGGCCGACCTGCCCAAGGCCTCGTCACTCTGCGGCGCCTGCAACGAAGTCTGCCCCGTGGACATCCCGATTCCCGATCTGCTCCTGCGCCTGCGCGACAAGGCCAAGCAGGAAAAAGTCTATTCGCCGGGCGCACTGCCGATGAGTCCCTTCGCCACGCTCGCCACCTCTCCTTCCGTCTGGCGCACCGCCATGAACATGAGCAAGGCGATGAACCACCTGCCCATCCACATGACCCCGCTCAAGCCGCTGCAAGAATGGCTCAACCAGCGCACCCTCCCCGCCTGGAAAGGTGGCGACTTCCGCAAGTGGCTGGAAAAACGCCAGAAGTGAATTTTGAAAAGTGATGAGTGAAAAGTGATCAGTGAGCAGTGCTTTTGAAGCGTGGCGGAGGCATCTTGCCTCCCAGCCAATCAGGAGTCACCCATCTCCCCATCTCCCCATCTCCCCATCTCCCCATCTCCCCATCTCCCCATCTCCCCATCTCCCCATCTCCCCATCTCCCCATCTCCCCATCTCCCCATCTCCCCATCTCCCCATCTCCCCATCTCCCCATC
>CANHQJ010000020.1 GCA_947462875.1 Verrucomicrobiia bacterium | reverse complement strand
GCAGGGATGGCACCGAAGCCACCGCCGCCGCCGCCGCCGTCACCACCGGAGCCCCAGCCATCGCCGAAGTCATCACCATTTCCGAAATCGGTGGACGGTTGTTGCACATCCACTTCCGGCACGGGAATCGCCACGTTCGAGGTGGTGGCTGCCGCGATCACTTTCGCGCTCGAGGAGGAAGGAGCCGAGGGCTTTTGTTTGGAATTGGTGCTGACTTTTTTCGTTTCCAGCACCTCTTCCGCCGGGATGTTCGCGCTATAGCTCACGATGACCGGTGTTTCCTTAAACAGGGGCTGGATGAAGATGAAACCGAGCAGGAGGCCGATGAGGACGATGGAAAGCACCGCGATGATGATCGAGGAGATCGTCGAATTGCGCTTCATCGCGTCAAGACGGGCTTGCGCTTCGGGGCTGAGTTGGGCGTGGAGACTCATAGGTTTGATGGTTGGTGAAAATGTAACGCAGGGCAAGAGGCGTACGACTGCTGGGGAACAACGTTCATCACGAGAGTATCATTAGACATTTTTTCGAGAAATGCAAACTTTTGTCATTTTGGAACATCGAGGGCATGCTGAAACCGTGCATGACTCAAAAAAAATCGACACACCACTAAATTGTATTGACATATACGATGTATATACTAAAAGTGTCTCACTGACCCAAGACCCATAGTTTGTTTCGTTCGCAAATAACATCCTTCTGTCGTTCATCCATGAATCGAATCCTGCCATACAACCGCGCAAGATCCAGGCACCGGGGATTTACCTTGGTGATGGTATTGTCGCTTCTGGTGCTCTTGGTCCTGATCGCCGTGGGAGTGCTGAGTTTGTCCGCCACCTCCTTGCGCCAGACGCAGCAGGCAGCCGCTCAGGCGCAGGCGCGGGCGAATGCCAGAATGGCCTTGATGCTGGCACTGGGTGATCTGCAATTGCGCGCGGGTCTGGATACCCGCGTCACGGCGCCAGCGGACCTGCTCGATGCCAACAACCCGCCGCTCTTGGGAGTGTGGCGCAGTTGGGAAGGATCCGATCACGATGTCAGCAGCTTCGCCGGGCGACCCACGGTGCCCGATTATAGCGCGAAACGGAAACCCATTTCCAGCAATGGGCGCTTCGTGTCCTGGTTGGTATCGAGCGGTGCGAGAGCAACGGGCATGAGCTCCGCCACGGCCCTGGCCCGCGGTGCGCCTTTTGCCAATTCCGTGCCGCTGCTTTCCAAGGGAACCCTGGCGGCGGGAGACAATCGCCAAGTCCATGTCGCGCCCACGACCATCGCCGGCACTGGTGCCGTCGCGTGGTGGGTCAATGGCGAAAATCAAAAAGCCCATATGCCCAAGCCGTATGAGCCCACCGAGGACACGGCGGCGCGCTGGTCGGTGCAGGCAAAAAGCCACGCCATCGCCGATCCGAAGCCCTTCGGATTGGACAGCGTGCTCACCAATCCCGCCTCCGCACAAAAAGCCATCACCCGGCACAGTGCCGAATTGCTTGTCACGGCAGCCAACGCCCCGCTCGCACGGCAGCAATTTCTCGATCTCTCCACGCAGTCCTCCGGCTTGCTCACCAATACCGCTACGGGGGGCTGGCGCAAGGATTTGTCCCTGCTCTCCGAGTTCTGGAGCCAACAATCCCCCTCGGGCCTGCCCTTGTTTCGGTTGAATGCGACGCGAACCACCGCGGCATCGATCCCTAACACCTCCGATGTCTATCCCGCGTCCTCGATGCTCTATCCCTGGGCCACCTACCGGGGTGCCAGTGGCGCGATCCCGATTTATCGGCACGGCCCGGTCTCCAGTTGGGAAAACCTGATCGACCACATGACGTCCTACAAGCGGGTGGGCGCAGGTGCGTCCGGACGCGTCACGGCGAGTTGCCAATCGGTGGCCATCGATAACAATGGCAACCATTTCGGTTTCATTCATCGCGTGCGCGTCCTGCCTGTCATCGCCCGCATGCAGTGGGTCTTCTCACACAGCGCGGGTTCCGCGCCTGCTGGTGGGGGCTTGCTGGAACCGCGTCTGTTGCTCACCCCTGTGATCACGATGTGGAATCCCTACAATGTGGAAATCACCTCGCCAGCGGCACTTTCATTCAGCATTCCCAAACCTCTGCCCGCGGCGCTTCGCTACACCATCAATGGCACGCCCAATCCCGGTTTCAACTCGGTGATGACGGCGAACAATCACCAACCATCGCTGGGTGGCGGAGTCCTGCGTTTTGCCATCACCCAGACCTTCACGCTCAAGCCGGGTGAAACGCGCCTGTTCAGTCCGGAAAATACCGCGCCCCAGCCTAACAGCAGCACCTTGACCCTCACGCCCGGTTATCGCAGCGGCGGCGGCCATTTTTTCCCCGTTCGCGGCGCGTCCGGAGAAACCCTCGCGCTTCCCTCCGCCTCCACGATCCGGGCCGAAGCACGCTTTGACGCCACTTACTTCGATGGCGCTGTCATCAATCCGGAGGGAGTGGGCATTTATCTCGATATGGGGATCAACGGCGCACGGCATCTCGTCTATCGGATGATATACACGCCCGATACCGCCAATGCCGTCTATCCGCCGCTGAGAAATCTCGCCGAGGGCACACTGGGGCAGTGCGTGAGCAATCCGCTGCCGTTTTTGTCCACCATCTTCGGCGCTCGCTCGGCGAGTCGCACGCACCTCGCGGCGAAAGGCTTCGTGCAATCGAGCCCGCTGGTGAACTATACCGCGATGGGCCGTAAGGATGAGGCGGAAACCACCATCCGACGCCACTACGGCGGCACCGCGCATCCGGTCAATTCGCCGTTCGACTACAGCTTCGTGCGCCATGCGCCCGGTGGCGACAGCCTCTTGCCCAATGCCAATGACAGCACCGGTCGCGGCTACATCGTCACCGGTTTCAACAAAGCGGAAGGGCTCTCGCGCTGCGTCGTGGCGGAGGTGCCCACGCGTCCGCTCGCCTCGCTCGCCGAGTTGACGCACTGGGACCTGCGCTATGAAAACCCGATCCCTCCCTTCGCCCTCAATCTGATTGCGAATTCCGATGCCACTCCGCTGCTGCCGTCCAATGCGGTGGTTAACGCGGCCGATGCCGGACTGGCCGAAAATTTGCAATACGACGATTCCTACTGCGCGAACCACCTGTTGTTCGATGACTGGTTCCTTTCTTCGATCACGCCGGATCCCACCAACTTCGGCAATTCGGGACGCAGTCTGCAGACCACTTTCATCGATTTCGTCACGGGCAAAACCCCGCTGGCCAACCGCGCGTATCAACCCATCCTCGTCGATCGCACGGCAGCCGCCGTATCGGGCGGCGCGCAGAGAATTTTCTCCGCCTCGGTCTCGCGTCCTACATCCTGGCAATCCATCGCCTCGCGATTGGAGGTGGAAGGCATGTTCAATGTGAACTCCACTTCGGTGAAAGCATGGCGCGCTCTGTTAGGTCATGCGCGGAACCAGCGAGTGCCGTCGATCCGTGAATCGGGGGCCTCGTGGAATGTCGGTCTATCGGAAAAATCACAGCATCCGCTCAGCCGTTTCAGCGTGGCCGGAGACGTGCAGGCGGGAACCATGGGCAGCTCGGGCGCTTTTCCGGAAGCCACGGAGTTCGCGGGCTACCGCACTGTCGATGAACCGTTTCTCGATGCGCTGGCCGAACAGATCGTCGTGCAAATCCGCCGGCGCGGACCGTTTCTGTCTCTATCGGAATTCATCAACCGCCAGCTTTCCTCCGGCGACCTCGCCCTGGCCGGTACGCTCCAGGCGGCGCTGAATGAAGTGGCGAAAAATGCGAGCAGGAATCCCTACGCCACCCTGCAAGCGCTCTCCACCGTTTCCTCCGCCACGCCCGAGCGAGCCGCCGATGCCGAATACCGATTCCCCGCCGCAGCCGCCGGCTTCAGCGGCTATGGCCTGCCCGGCTGGACGCGGCAGGCGGATCTGCTGCGGCCGCTCGCGCCTATCCTTTCCGCACGCGATGACACTTTCACCATCCGTGCCTACGGCGATGCCCGCGATGCGAATGGCCGCGTGATCGTGCGCGCCTACTGTGAGGCCGTCGTGCGGCGCGGGCGCGATTTCGTCGATCCCGCGGATCTGGCGGATACGGTCAACCAGCCCGCCCGCCCGCTCAACCGTGCCTTCGGCCGGCGCTTTCACATTGTCTCGCTGCGCTGGCTCGCTTCTAACGAAATTTGAAATTTTTCCCTATGACCCGCTGGATTTGTACCTTGCTGATCGGTTTCTTTCTACCCTGCGCCCACGCGCAAAAAACGCCGCAGCGCACGTGCCGCATCCTGTTTCTCGATGGGCCTGATTCCGCACCGGACACGCTGCATTTGTTCGATGGCACGCGCTCGCAGGAAGTCGATCTGCCGCGTATGAATCTATCGAAACTCTACACCCTGCCCAGCGGCCCGTTGACTTTGCGTTTTGTGCCCAAGGCGGTGACCGATCCCACCACCATCCCCGCGAGGGCCCCGGCGGTGACCGTGGCCGAGACCATGCAGGACATGTACTTGCTGCTCACCAGCGATCCCGGCAATGAGATCGCACCCGTCAAGGTCCAGGTCATCAATGCCGGCACCGAGCAACTGAAGCTGGGACAAATGCTGTGGTTCAATCTCACCGCCAATCATATCGGCGGCACGGTAGGTCGCCAGAAAATGGTGTTAGGTCCTCAATCGCGCAGCGTCGTGGACGCGCCCGCCAGCCAGAGCGAGGGCTACCCCGTCAACCTCGGCTACCGGAGGCCGGGCAACGAGGCGCTCTATCCGCTGTGCGAAACGAAATGGCATCACGACCCCCGCAGCCGCAGCCTGGTGTTTGTTATCGCCGAGCAAGGCGTGCGCACCCCGCGCGTGCTGGCGTTTCCCGATTACCGCGAGGCGCCGAAGGAAGAAGCTTCCCCCTGATCACTCATCTAACAAAAGAACCTCCCCCCCTGCCGAGCGCAGGTGAAAGGTCTTGGCGGATAGTTCATGGAAGGCCTTGATCGAGCGCACGGTTTTGCTTTTCACCCGCATCAGCACCGAGTGCGTGCGCGCCACGCTGCCGTTCACTTCCACGCCGCGCAGCAGCGGACTATCGGAAATGCCGGTCGCGCAAAAGAGAATGCGGTCCCCCTTGGCGAGATCGCGCGAGAGATAGACGCGATCGAGATTGTGGCCGAAGCCGACATCGATCAATGATTGTTTTTCCTCCGCATCGCGCGGCCAGATTTTCGCCTGCAATCCTCCGCCGAGACAACGCATGCCCGCCGCCGAGAGCACGCCCTCGGGCGAGCCGCCGATGCCGACATACAGATCGACGTTGCTGGTCTTCAGCGCCGGGGCGATGGCGGCGGCGATGTCGCCATCGGAGATCATGCGCAGCTTCGCGCCGATGCGTCGCACGGCCTCGACGTAGGGTGCATTGCGCGGGCGATCGAGCACCATCACCACCACATCGCGTACGTCCTTGCCGAGAATCTGCGCGGTGATTTTGATGACTTCCTCGGTGGGGGCCTCGACGGAAATCGGCAGACCAGGATCCGCCATGAACGCGCGCCGCACCGGTTCGGGATAGGCGAGTTTTTCCATGTAAAAGGCGGGAATGTCCTCGAGCGCGTTTTCACCATCGGCGGAAGGCATGGCGGCGGCGATGCAGCTCACCGCATTGCCCATGCCCTTGCTGACATTGGTGGTGCCATCCACCGGATCGAGGGCGATGTGAAACTGCGGGCTGCCCGGTGCCCAGGTGCCGACTTTTTCGCCTTTGAAAATCCCCGGCGCCTCGTCCTTGATTCCCTCGCCGATCACCACCTCGCCGCGCATGTCCATCAGATCGAACATGCCGCGTATGGCATCGCAGGCATCCGCATCCGCCAGTTCTTTTTCCCCGCGTCCCATCCAGCGGTGAGCCATCAGCGCCGCGCCTTCGGTAGCGCGCAGGAAATCCATTTCAAAAATGCGTTCGGGGTCTGTCATACGTACTGGCATCATAGGAAAATTCCGCACACCCCGCGATCCCCGATGTTGTCATAATACGGTGCGCGATGTTTCTAACGGGTTTGCCGGGATTATCACAGGTGCCGACCCTCACTGGGACAATTTTGCCATTTGCTGCGCAAATCCTGAAATAGCGTTGCCCATACTTGGCATGAATGCTGCAATGCTTGCGATATGACAACTCCCACCACACATGCCGGACTTTTGAAATGGGTCGAGGAAATGACCGCTCTCTGCACCCCGGACTCCGTTCAGTGGTGCGATGGTTCCCAAGAGGAATGGAACACGCTCACGGAGCTACTGGTCAAACAAGGCACCTTTCTCCGCCTCAATCCGGAAAAACGCCCGAACTCGTTTCTCGCCCGCTCAAAGCCATCGGATGTCGCCCGCGTCGAGGACCGCACCTACATTTGTGTGAAGCGCCCCGATGAGGCGGGCCCCACCAACAACTGGGCGGATCCCGCCGAGATGAAGGCGCTGCTGACGGAAAAATTCCGTGGCTCGATGAAAGGCCGCACGATGTATGTGATCCCCTTTTGCATGGGTCCGCTCGATTCGCCGCTGGCCAAGATCGGTGTCGAGATTTCCGATAGCGCCTACGTGGTGGTGAACATGCGCATCATGTGTCACATGGGCTCGCACGTGCTGCGCCGTCTGGAGGACGAGGCCAACGGGCTGATTGCCAAAAAACGCGACGGTCACGGTTACTTCATCCCCAGCGCTCACACCGTAGGCGTGCCATTGTCTCCGGGCGATGTCGATTCCTCCTGGCCCTGCAATGACGACAAGTACATCTGTCATTTCCCCGATACCCGCGAGATCTGGTCCTATGGCTCGGGCTACGGCGGCAATGCCCTGTTAGGAAAAAAATGCCTCGCCCTGCGCATCGCGTCGAATATTGCCCGCGAGCACAAATGGATGGCCGAGCACATGCTCATCACCGGCCTGCATTCGCCCGATGGCGCCGTGACCTATGTCGCCGCCGCCTTCCCCTCGGCCTGCGGAAAAACCAACATGGCCATGCTCGTGCCTCCGCCGCAATACGTGGAAGCGGGTTGGAAAACATCCGTCGTCGGCGATGACATCGCTTGGCTCTGGCCGCATGAGGACGGCAAGCTGCATGCGATCAATCCGGAAACCGGCTTCTTCGGCGTGGCGCCCGGCACCTCCTACGATACCAATCCCATCGCCATGGACTCGATGAAGGCGAACAGCATTTTCACCAACGTCGCGCTCACCGATGACGGCGATGTGTGGTGGGAAGGCATGACCAAGGAGCCGCCCGCGCATCTGATCGACTGGACCGGACAGGACTGGACGCCCGGCTGCGGACGCGTTTCGTCTCATGCGAATTCGCGCTTCACCGCACCGGCCGCCCAGTGCCCCACGATCGATCCGAACTGGCAGAATCCCGATGGCGTGCCCATCGATGCGATCATTTTCGGCGGGCGCCGCGCAACTACTATGCCTCTCGTATTTCAATCGTTCAACTGGGGCCACGGCGTCTATCTGGGCGCGACGATGGGCTCCGAGATGACCGCCGCCGCCGCCGGCACGATCGGCAAGGTGCGCCGCGATCCGATGGCGATGCTGCCCTTCTGCGGCTACAACATGGGAGCCTATTTCGCCCACTGGCTCGAAATGCGCCGCTACCTCAAACACCTGCCGCGTTTCTTCCACGTGAACTGGTTCCGCAAGAGCGAGGAGGGCAAGTTCCTGTGGCCGGGCTTCGGCGACAACATGCGCGTGCTCGAGTGGATCGTGCGCCGCTGCAAGGGCGAAGCCGCCGGACACGAAACCCAGATCGGCTGGATCCCCGCCTTCGATGACTTCAATGTCGAAGGGCTCGAGGGTTTCACCGAAAAAAGTTTCGATGCCTGCATGGCCTTCGATCTCAAGGAATGGAAAACCGAATTGGTCAGCCAGGCCGAGTTCTTCCTCGATCTCTACGACCACCTGCCCAAGGAGCTCCTGTTCCAACGGGAGTTGCTGGCCGCGAGGTTGGTGTGAGCCGGAGAAGCGAGGCCGGGTGTGCTTTTCCCGGTCGGGTTTTATGCCATTTGTGGCGGGAGTTTTCTTGCGCTTTGATCGGGATCATGCACTACTTGGGGCATGGATCGAACTTCCTTTGTCCCGAAGACATGGCAGCTTCCCGATGCGATTCGCAAACGCTTGGGCAACTCGGTGGGCAGACAGCGCTTGATGGATGAGGACGGTCATCTGCTCCTCATCCTCCACCAGGCGCCCAAATCCGAGGACGATGAAATCCGCACCGCGGCGCTCTTCTGGCGCAATCCCGCGGGTGAATGGAAAAGCGCACCCGCAAGCGGCGGACTGGCCGGTCTGGACGTGCATCTCGCCTCGTATCGCACGGCCATCCATCAGTTGGATGAGGACGTGGAAGCGGCGCACACCCCGCGCCAGTATTTCGAGGTGATGCGCCGCATGCACCCCTTGCAACGTTCGACCCGGAACATGGCGGAAGTCCTGCAAGCCGCCCGCCAGGCGCTGCCGGACGAGGCCCGCATGATCAACATGCGCGACCAGGCCGTGGACCTGGAACGGGCGATCGAACTCATCGCCGCCGATGCGAAAGCCGGCATGGAATTCACCATGGCGGAGTCCGCCAGCCAGCACGCGCTTTCCGCCATGGAAGCCAGCCAGGAAGCACGCAGGCTCAACCGGCTTGTGGCGATCTTTTTCCCCCTCGCCACGCTGGTAGCCGTGTTCGGCATGAACTCGCCGAATGAAGTGATGCGTTATCCCAGCTTCTGGACGATTCTCGTTTCCGGCATCGCGCTGGGCTTGATCGTCTATGGCATCGTGTCCGTCCGGCCGAAAAAAGGGGAGTGATCGATCCCTCTTCCGCGCACGTGTTGTGTTAAAAGTAAAAAGTGAGCAGTAAGATTTTCTAACACGGATCACTGATCACTTCGCACTCATCACTTCTTCACGCCTCGGCATCCACTTTGCGCACGGCGGGGGCGATGCGGTCGATGGCGGCCAGCACTTCGGGTGTCAGCGCGGGGGCTTCGAGGGCGGCGAGGTTGTCGTGCAGTTGGGCGACGGTGCGCGCGCCGATGATGGCCGAGGTGACGCCCTGTTGTTGCAGCGCCCAGCGCAGAGCGAGGTGGTGCAGGGGCAGGCCGAGGGACTCTGCGATCGCATGCAGCGCGCGGATTTTTTCCTGCTGCGCCAGCACTTGCGCCTCTTGGAGGAAGCCCTCGGGTCTCGCGGCGCGGGAGCCTTCGGGGATGCCAGTTACGTATTTCGAAGTCAGCATGCCTTGCGCCAGCGGGCTGAACACGATGGAGCCTATGCCTTGTTCCTCGAGCCACGCGTGAATGCCCTCGGCCTCGGGCCAGCGATTGAGAATCGAATACGGCGGTTGATAGATGAGCGGTCGCACGCCCATGTCGCGCAGCAGTGCCACCGCCTCCTGGAGCATCGGCAGTGGGTATTTCGAGAGGCCGACATACAGCGCGCGGCCGGATTGAACGGCCGTGGCAAGGGCGGACATCGTTTCCTCCAGCGGTGTGTCGGGATCGGGGCGGTGTGAGTAAAAGATATCCACGTAGGGAAGTCGCATCCGCGCCAGCGATTGGTCCAGGGAGGCGAGCAGGTGTTTGCGCGAGCCCCATTCGCCGTGCGGACCGGGCCACATCAGGTGACCGGCCTTGGTGGAAATGATCATCTCATCGCGATGGGCGGCGAGGTCCTGGTGCAGGATGGTACCGAAGTTTTTTTCCGCGGATCCCGGTGGCGGGCCGTAGTTGTTGGCGAGATCGAAGTGCGTGATGCCGTTTTCAAACGCCGACCGGATCATCGCGCGCGCTTCCTGCATGTCGTCCACATCGCCGAAATTGTGCCAGAGTCCGAGAGAGATTTCCGGCAACAGGATGCCCGAGCGGCCACAGCGACGATGTGCAATCATGCGCGGATGTTTCGGCATGCCGTGGCATTCGGCAAGGAAGAAAATGTCAGACACGTCGATGATTCTTGGCAGCGCAAGATTTTGCGATAGGATGAAGGAATGAAACGATGGCTGGGATGTCTGTGTGCCGTGCTGATCCCCGGCATGGTGTTCGCGGACGAGTGTGCCGCGCCCTATTTCGGCATACGCGTGGTGGAGGAAAGCACGGGCTCGGGGGTTCCCCTAGTGGAGCTTCGCATGATTCACGGTGCCTTGTGGGTCAGTGATAATGCGGGATGGATCGCCTTTCATGAGCCGGGGCTGATGGATCGTGAAATCGCCTGGTTGGTCAGCGGGCCGGGCATTTCCTATCCGAAGGACGGCTTCGGCTACGCCTGTTTCCGCGCGCGCAGCAAGCCGGGAACGGTCGCCACGCTGCGGGTGCGGCAAAACAACATCGCCACGAGAATCGGCCGCCTCACCGGGCAGGGCCTGTATCGCGATAGCGAGTTGTTAGGGAAAGCGGTCCCCGTGCCTAACGGAAATGGCAACGGCTTGCTCGGCCAGGATTCGGTGCAGGCGGTGGAGTATCAGGACAAGCTGTTCTGGCTCTGGGGCGATACCTCGATCGCACGCTACCCGCTCGGCAATTTCCAGACGACCAGTGCCTGGACCGCGCGCGATGCGGATCCGGAAAAAGGCCTGCGCTATGACTATTTCACCGTGCCGGATTCGCCGGAAAAACTCCGCCCCATGCTACCGCTGGCGGACCCAGGAGCAGTGTGGATGTTCGGCCTGCTCTCGCAGCGCGATGCGCAAGGTCGCGAGCGTTTGTTTGCCGGATACTCGCGGCAACAGGGATTGGTGCCAGCCGATGAAAAGGGCATCGCGGAATTTTCACCGGAAAAGGGTCGCTTCGAGGTCGTGGCCCCACGCGAGAAAAAGGAGAACTGGCGTTTGCCTATGGGGCATGCGGTCAGAGTCGTCACGCCAGCGGGCGATCACTGGTATTTCAGCGTTCCCTTCGCCCACGTGCGTGTGCGCGCGGATGTGACGGATCTGCTGCGCGCCGATGCCTATGAAATGCTGCGTTTCGATCCCGGGAGCGCGCGCTGGGAGTGGCAGCGGGATCTCCCTCCCACCACGGCGGCGGAGGAAAAAAATCTGTTAGATAAAAAACGCATGCCTGCCGAGCAAGCGCGCTACCAACTCAGGGAACAACAGACGGGCCGCGTCATCCGCGTGCACGGGGCCAGCATCCAGTGGAATGAGTGGCGCAAGCGTTTTGTGATGATCGCGCTGCAGACCGGTGACAGCACCGACCCATCGCCACTGGGCGAGGTTTGGTATGCGGAAAGCGATGCCATCGATGGCCCATGGACCACGGGAGTGAAAGTCGCCACCCATCCCGCCTATAGCTACTACAATCCCATCCATCATCGGTTTTTCGATCGCGAGGGAGGCCGCATCATTTATTTCGAGGGCACCTACACCAAGGAATTTTCCGGCCAATCCCTGGCCACGCCGCGCTACGACTACAATCAATTGCTCTATCGGCTCGATCTCGGTGATGCGCGGCTCCAACCCCAATCCCGCTGAAATGCCGTGCCGGGAATGAATTCCCCACTCGACAGAAAGCCCCGCCGCCAGTAGCGTGCGGCATGCAGCAACCGATTCGAGTATTGTGCGTAGGAGCCGGACACATGGGACGTTCCCATGCCTTGGCGTATCATCAATTGGAAGGATTTTCCATCTGTGGCATCGTCACCCGTTCCGCTCCCTCACGTGAGGCGTTGAATGCCGAACTCGGCGGTGGTTACGATCTTTTCGGCGACTACTACGAGGCTCTCGCCACGACCAAACCGGATGCCGTATCGATTTCCACCTTTCCCGACACCCATGCCGACTACGCCATCGCCGCGCTCGAAGCCGGCTGCCACGTCTTCATCGAAAAACCTCTCGCCGAGACGGTGGAAGCCGCCGAGCGCATCGTCGCCAAGGCCGTGGCCACGGGTCGGAAATTGGTGATCGGCTACATCCTCCGCCATCACCCGAGCTGGATCAAGTTCATCGAAATGGCACAAACCCTCGGTAAGCCGTTGGTGATGCGCATGAACCTCAACCAGCAGTCCTACGGCGCGAACTGGAACACGCACAAGAACCTGATGTCGTCGATCTCGCCCATCGTCGATTGCGGCGTGCACTACGTCGATGTGATGTGCCAGATGACCCGTTCGAAGCCCGTGCGCGTGTCGGGCATCGGCGCCCGCCTCACCGACGAGCTTCCCGCCGGAAAAATCAACTACGGCCACTTGCAAGTCACCTTCGAGGATGGCTCGGTGGGCTGGTATGAAGCGGGTTGGGGCCCGATGATGAGCGAGGTCGCGTTTTTCGTCAAAGACGTCGTAGGCCCGAAAGGCTGCGTCAGCATCGTCGCCGACAAAGCCGCCGCCGAAGGCAACAGCGCCGATGTCAATGCCCACACGCAAACACAAGCGCTCAAGCTCCACCACTCGCCGCTCGATGCGAATGGCAACTTCGTCCACAGCGATGAAATGATCCGCCTCGACGACGAGCCGAACCACGACGAACTCTGCTCGCGCGAACAGGAGTATTTCCTCAAGGCCATCCGCGAAAACATCGACCTCAGCGACCACATGACCGATGCCATCCAATCCATGCGCATCGTCGCCGCCGCGGACGAAAGCTTCCGCACCGGCAAAACGGTGGACTTGTGAGCGACACATCGGATCGCTCATGAAAGCCCACACCAAGCAAATCCTGTTAGGGCTGTTTCTGGCTCTCATCGGACTTGCTTGGGTGGCATTGATACAATTCGGCATTGAAATGACAGGCACATCGCTCACATCGAATTTCATGGATCAAGTCGATATGCAGCGAACCGATTTTCAAGGCTATGAAATTCGTAATATGTTAGGCCGGTTCGCCCGCGAATACAAAAAAGCCATTTCCCCCGTCTGGCTGCCCGCCATCCCTCTCGCCATCGGCTTTTTCCTGTTAGGCTCCGGCTGGCGCACGTGGCGGCAACGCTTGGCAGAAAAACGATAACAGAACAGAATCGATGGGTGCGCTCTGTCCTCCGGGTAGCTGATGGAAAAGTAGAAAGAGAAGTTGCGGAGACAGCGTAATGAGCGGGTGATCGCAGAAGCCCGCCCGGAGCCGGCAAGGCCTCTAGATGATGAAGTGAACGCGCGCGACCCGGTGCGGGGTTGCGTTCTCGGACCCCATTAGAAGAGCAAGAACGATGAAGACATGCCTAAGAAAATCGATTCCCGTACTCATGGTCGCGGCCTTGGTGTTCATGCCGACACTGGGCTTTTCCGACTGGGTTCCCAATGACAAAGACCGCAATGCAGCGATTGAAAGCGCGAATCTTGTCCCCTATTTCAATCAACTGACAGACTGCCTGAACCGGCAGGTGCCGGCCGAGCCGGACCAAATCACCATCGACAGGATGGTGGCTCTGCTGAAAGACCGGGGCTTCATCTCGGCCCTGGCGGAGCGGCAGTTCATGACCAAGCTGTGGGCTCCCGGAGGCGTCGAGAATTTCAATGTTTTCCTCAAGGCAGATCCGAAGAACAAGGTATTTCTGCGCGAGATCATGTCAAGCAGCGAGCTCTTGGACGCCTTATGCATTGCGCAAACTCCGAGCGCCTGGCATTGGCGGCACGACGACAGCCATCATTTCACTCCTGCGATGTTGGAGCAGTGGAAGCAGATCTACTGTGCAGATCCCGCGTCGCGGAAGGGATTGTACCTGAAGCTCGCCGTCGCCTGCGTGCTGAGTCCTCCGGGAACGGGCACGCCCGGAGCTGGACAGGCCAAGATGCATAGCAGTGTTTTTGACCGCTACATGCATTATCGGATGGCGCATGCGGAGGGTGAGCTGTTTCCCAGCTTCGATACTCTTGACATCTGGGAGCTGACGCGAGTCGTTTCATCCGGTGCCTCCAATGCGGACCTGGTCTGGGGCCGGGAAGCGCTGAACACCTGGAATCCCAGTTTGCGGCAGAACGAAAACGCGGTAGCCATGGTGAGCCAGGTTTGGCGACGTGGCTCGCCGATTCCCTACCACGACTACAGTTGCGTGGCGGCGGGTGGCGGGGCTTGCGGACCTCGCTCCTCGTTCGGCGTCTTCATTTGCCAGGCCTTTGGGATCCCAGCCATCGGTGTTAGCCAACCCGCACATGCGGCCATCGGCTACCGGGACAGGAACGGGAACTGGCAGATCAGTCAGGGGCGGGGCTGGCATGTTTCCAAGCTGGAGAACATGCCCGGACCGGATTTTTTGGAGGTGATGCATGATCGCAAAACGGGGAAATTCGATCAGATCGAGCATTTGCGCTGGATCGCCGCGCTGATCGAATCGCCCGGCCCTGCGCCGTACCAGGTGCCTGAGCATATCATGAAACGATCTGGCGTGAGAGGCGTCATTCCCGAACATCAGTACGAGAATCCGCGCGCGGACAAGGTGTTTTACTTGTATGAACAACTATCGGACTCCTGTGGTAAGATTCTCGAAACGCCGTTCGCAAGCCGTCCTGCGGACAACGTGACAACTCTGGTCAAGTTCGAGGCCCCGGCCCATGCGGGAGAGTTTTACTTCGCTCGCGTAAGAGGATTCGTTTATCCGCCGGAAACCGGTGAGTACGTGTTCAGCATCACGAGCGATGACAACTCGGATCTCTTGCTGAGCCGTGACGATCAACCAGCCAACAAGAAGTTGATCACCAGCGTCCAAGGAGCGTCAGATCCGGCCGATTTCAGCAGAAAATCGAAGTCCGTTACACTTGAGAAGGGCAAGCGGTATTATATCGAGGCAGTTCACCGGGAATTGGATGGCGGCGATCATCTCACCGTGGCTTGGCAGGGCCCGGGCGTTCAGGAGGGTGTGATCGAGGGTGCCTGTCTTTCGCCGTACCCATCGGGCGAGAGGGGCGGTATCGGCCGCGAGGTATGGTATGATGCGCAGGCGCCGAAGACGGAGGTGTCCCAGCCCCGGCAACCTCGGAGCGCGAGTGCGCCTGAGACACCGATTCAGGTCGCGCCGGGCGGCATTCACGTTGAGGCTGAAGATTTTTTCAATCACTCGAACGTGCAGGTCATGGACTGCTACACTGGCGGTAAGCAGGTGTATTTTCCGGCGCTGACGGCGCATGCGTGGTGCGGGTACAAGATCAAGGTTCCCAAGACCGGTACATACCGGTTCACGGCGCGCGTGGCGACCATCAACTGGGATCAGCAACTGTATGTGCGTTCGTTCGGCGCCATGCATTCGGGGAAGAATGCCAAGGCTTCGGATGTGTACCGCGATGAGGTCAATGCTCTCGGTCCTCAAATGGCCATCGACAATGACTTGTCCACACGCTGGGCCATGAACTTCGGCAAAGACCAAGGCTGGATCGAACTGGACCTCGGTGAGCCCCGCGAGATCAGCAAGATCATCATCGACGAGCGCGCCTTGAACTATATCAAGAAATTCCAGGTGGATTATAAGACGGACGGAGAGTGGGAAAAACTCCTGGAAGGCGACGATCTCAACAATTACGTCAAGTCCTTCCCCGCTGTAACGGCCCGCTACATCAGGTTGCAGTCGTACGACACTGGCGCGCCGACCGGTGGGCCGACCGTCCGTGAAATCAGCGTGGGCACGGTCTTTGACGGCAACGGATTTGTCGTAGTGCCCTGGTCACCGAATTCGGACGTCGGATGGAGTGCTGAAGACGACAAGACAAAGAAGGCGGAAGTCGGATTGTCTGGGCGCTGGCAGACGACACCGCCGAAGGATATGTATCTGGTTGAGGGCGATCAAACGATTTGGGTATGCACGCAGACATTGCCAGCGCAACGCAGTCTGTCGCTCAGGTGGTTCCAATTGACGCCCGTCAACTGAGGAGTGATCTGACGAAACACTGGAAAAGAGGACAGAAAACCTGTGATGAAAACATCGACCTCGGCGACCACATGACCGGTGCCATGCAGTCCCTGCGCATCGCCGCCGCCGCGCGATGAAAGTTTCCGCACCGGCAAAACGGCGGATTTGTGAGCGGGCGATTCTCGCCAAATCAAATGCCGTATTTGTTATGAGGCCCATCGGCGCACTGGCTTTCGAACTCTCACCGGGTATTCCAAGAGACGCATAAGCTGAAACGGTATCACAGGCAACGGGTCATGAAACGTTGTCATGTGCGGGAACGGGCTCTGCTCGGCGGCACTTCGGTTTTCCCCTCAGGGTGAAATGGCATGGCGTTATATTTGTTGGCTGGTAAATTATATGATTGACACGATGAGCCACTAACGATAAAAGGGGGACGTCAGTGAAGATATATGCAACTGACATCCCCAACACCCCAAATACAACATCATGAAAACAAAATTATTACTCCCCGTCTCGATCGCAGCCTGGCTTGGTCTTGGAAACGCCTTTGCGGGTATGCCTGCCCCGGTGGGAACCTACCAACACAGTCTCACCGTGGCGCTGACCCTCTCTTCTGAGGATCAATTAAAGCCCATGCCAATGATCAAGGCGCCGACCAAATCGCAAAAACTCATGACCACCAGATTTTCCAACAAAGAAATGCTGGAGGCATTGCTCGGACAGGATGTGGACCTGGCGAATGCGATGGGTGGATCCATCAAAGGCTGGTCCATCGTTCTGATCACGAACGCCGAGGGAGATGTGATTGGCACTGCCATCACCAAGAAAAACGCAGCGCCTATCGACGTGACCGAATATTTCGGCGCCACTGCGGGACCTGCCATCCAAGGCATTACGCCGAGTAAAAATTCGCTCAATATCCAACGTGTCAGCTTGGCTAGTGTTTCCATCGATCTCAGTGATTTGACCACCGATCTTCAAGGCGTGCTCAATGTCAATTCCGTTTACACGGAAGAAAATGCATCGTTTATGGAAATCATCCAATCGGCCAATTTCACCGACTTGAGCGGCTATTGGTCACAGGGTTACGACATATGGGAAAGCGGTTCCAGCGAAGTCCTTGCTGCGGACTTTGTGCGAGAATTCACGGGAGTTGTCACCGGCACTGTGAGAGCGGGTCGCCCGAGCGCATTCAATGTTCCCGGTTGATTCGTCAGTTCCTCAACCTCGATCCGTGCGATCCGGCTGAGGAAACAGCGCTTAACTTCACACCCTAACACAATATCCAATGAAACTTGCTACATTGATCACAATTAGTTCCATGCCGTTTGCGGCGTTCGCAGGAGAGCCTGCGGCTGCTCCGATGGAGCCAACCCCGGCAGCGGGCGATTGGTTCGTGGGCGCCACCTACGGCATGCTGGAAGCTGATAGCAATGCCGACAACGTGGCAGACGGCGAGCCCTACAACCTGGTGGACCCCAAGGTTGAGGAGTTCGAATTTGACATGTATACCCTGCACTTCGGTCGTGACTTGAACCAAAAGTTCCTCGGTTGCGATTTGGCGGCATATGCCGAGCTGGGCTACATCACGGGCGATGCCACGCTGCAAGACTTTGGCAGGGCTGTTACGAACCTCGATATTGAAATCATTCCCATTACGTTCAATCTCAAAGCTGAGCGTGAGTTATATGCCGGCATCAAGGGCTACCTGAGTGCGGGCATTGGTTATGCTTTCACCGACTACAACGACAACTACTCGGGAGACGATGGCAGCGATTCCGGCTTCTATGCTCAGGCGCAAATCGGCTTGGCTTATGACATCAATGAGAATTGGGAAATTTATGGTGGCGCCCGTTGGCTCTACCTGGGTGGTCACGATTTCGGCGACAACGGTGTCGAGCTCGATAACAGTCTCGGCTACGAAATCGGCGTGCGCTATCATTTCTGATCCCACGCGTTACGATCATCATCCAAGGCATGGACTCCGGTCCATGCCTTTTTTCGATAGGTGCCCGAAACAACGGCATGGATCAACCTGCATACAGATTTCACGAGCGTGTTCCTGTTGCCAAAGTTCGCCCTTGCCATATTCTCCGATAGCAACCTAGGCTGTAAAAAAATGAAACACATATCTAAAATCATGGCGGCAGCCATCTGCCTCATCGCCGCCGTTATTGTGGTGCTGAAAGTATCATCAAGCCGCGCGGCGGATGGGAATGATCGCGGCGGCGTACCGGTCGCCCCACTCTCGGGCAACGCCAATAAATCGAATCATGAGACACAAGCGCCCGCTTCTGGTCATGCAGGAGGGAATCAACCGGATGTCGCAGCTCAGCCAATCGATCCTGCCGAAGCGGAAAAAATACGCGTGGAAGCGTTGGAAAAAATCCACGATGCTTCTGTCAGCTATGATCCGGCGGAATTGCCGGTGATTCGCCCGTATCTCCTGAGTTCCGATCCTGAGTTGAGAGCGGCAGCCGTGGATGCCATGATCGTCCTGGGAGATGCGTCCGCTGGCCCCATGCTGCGCGAGGCCGCGAAAAGTCTTGCATCCGAGGAAGAAGCGAAACAAATGCTCAAGGCCGCGGATTATGTCGAGTTGCCGCCCGCGGACATCAAGGAGGTTGCCGAAAAGATGAAAAAAAATCGCGAGACCAAGCAGCAGAAATAGGCGGCACTCACGGTTTTGCGATCCATCCCTGGCTTGGGTGAAGCCGGGTAGCGCTGATTGGCAGGGCATGAGGAATGCAACCTGCGCAGCATACCATTTTTCCCGTATGATTTTCAGCCTTGGTGATCTAAGAAACGCAAGAGCTGGGTCGTTATCAAAGGGATTGGGTTATGAATCGGCGTCACGTGTTGGAATTGGGTTTGCTCGGAGGCACTTCGGCATTGCTCGGATGGAAATTGCTTGCGGCTCCGGTGACGCATGCCGAGGTGGCGGCTTATATCCGACAAATGGAAATCATTCGCCCTTTGTTCACCGCCAAGGGTGCGCCACAGCCGGGCGATTGGCTCGCCGCGCACAAGGAAAGCGGGCAGACGTTCGCGCAGTACCGCGCCAGTGATCCGAATCGCCCGACCAAGGAGCGCACAAAAATCTATCTCCAGCCCATCGGCGAGGGAAACGAGGAACGCAACCGGGTGACCGGACTCTTGCGCGAGTTCATGCAGATGATCTTCGGCCTCGAAATCGTGATGATGCCGGCATTTTCGTTAGAAAAATTTCCCGCCGCGGCCCAGCGCGTGAACGGCTTCACTCATCAGCGCCAACTGCTCAGTACGCACATTCTCAACGGCGTGCTGAAGCCGAACCGGCCCGCGGATGCGGTGGCGGTTCTCGCAATCACGCACGAGGATCTGTGGCCGGGCGATGGCTGGAATTTTGTCTTCGGCCAGGCATCGCTCGGCGACCGCGTCGGCGTCTGGTCCACCGCACGCATGGGCGATCCCGTGAAGGAAGCCACGCTTTTTCTGCGTCGTGTGCTGCAAGTCGCCGTGCATGAAACGGGACACATGTTCGGCATCAAGCACTGCACGGCCTACGAGTGCTGCATGAATGGTGCGAACCACCAGGGGGAGAGCGATCGCACACCGCTGGTGTTTTGCGCGGAGTGCGATGCCAAGTTGTGGTGGGCCTGTCAGCTCAAGCCGGCACCGCGGGCGAAAGACCTCGCCGCCTTCGCGGAAAAGCATGAGCTCAAGGCCGATGCCGCGCAGTGGCGGCATATCGCCGAGGCCTTGCAGTGAGGGGTACGTTTTCCCGCTTTGTTGCCCGAAGAAAATCATTGCCACGGTGCCTTCGTGTGATGATGCTCGGTCATGCTGAATCTCCCGATTTTCCGTTGGTGCTGCGTCGTGTTTTGTGCGGCATCCGCGACCCTGGCACAGGACAAGCCGGAATCCTTCGAGGTGGAAGGGCGCATGGCATACGTTCAGGCGGCACTCGAGGCAGCGCCGGGCAGGCCGTGGATTTGGTATGCGCCGAATGTGGGCGGAAATTTCATCATACTGAAACACAAAATGTACACCGATGCCTTCCTGCAAGCGGGCATCGCGATCGCAAGTTACGATCTTGGCGAGGTGCGTGGCGCGCCGGGCAGCACGGCGAAGTTTTCGCATTTCTACGATGCCATGGTCAAACGCGGCTACTCGGCGAAACCGATTCTGTTAGGTCAGAGCCGCGGTGGCCTGATGACGCTCGCCTGGGCCTGCCGGAATCCCGACAAAGTCACGGCCTGGGCGGGTATCTATCCGGTGTGCAATCTCGACAGCTACCCGCTGCGTTTCTCGAAGAAAGAGACTCTCGCGGATTTCGGCATGGAGGAAGCTCAGCTCCGTGCGCGGCTCGACGAGTTCAATCCGGTCTCGCTGCTCGATGGTCTTGCCAAACAAAAAGTGCCGATGTTTTCCGTGCATGGCGACAAGGACGGCACCGTGCCTTTGGAGGAAAACACACAACTGCTGCAACAGCGCTACCAGGCGGCGGGTGGGACTTGTGAGGTGAAAATCATTCCCGGCCGCGGCCATGAGGTAAGCCCGGCGTTTTTCCAATGCCAGGAGTTGATCGATTTCATTCTCAAACAGGCCAAACGATGAGACGGTTTTTTCTCCAGCTGTGGGTCGGTGCGTTGATCGTCTGCGCGCTGGCAAAGGCGGAAGAACGCCAGCCGAACATCGTGCTGATCCTCGCCGATGATCTGGGCTATGGTTCGTTAGGTTGTTACGGCAACAGCGGGATCAAGACGCCGCACATCGATCGGCTCGCGGCGAGCGGCATGAAATTCACCGACTTCCACAGCAATGGCGCGATGTGCACGCCTACCCGCGCGTCCTTGCTGACCGGCCGCTACCAGCAGCGTTGCGCCTGGGTGCCGGACGAGGAGCTGTCTCCCGTCTTCCGCACGCAGCGTCAGGAAAATCCCGTGCAACGCTGGGCCTGGGGCTTGTCCTCGCAGGAAGTCACCTTGCCTGCGCTGTTGCGGGGCGCTGGTTATCGCACCGCGCTGATCGGGAAATGGCATCTCGGCTATGACCGCAAGTTTCACCCGATGAACCACGGCTTCGATGCCTTTCGCGGTTTCATCGGCGGCAATGTGGACTACCACACACACATCGCGGGCTACGGCACAAAGGAACTGGACTGGTGGCAGGATCGCGAGATCCGCAATGAGGAGGGCTACAGCACGGACTTGCTCACCAAGTATGCCTGTGAGTTCATCGCACAAAACAAACGGAAGCCGTTTTTTCTCTTCCTCTCGCACGAGGCCCCGCACAATCCGTGGCAAGGTCGTGACCCTGACAAAAAGAAACCGGCCATCGAAAACTATAAGGAAATGATCGCCGTGCTGGATGAATCCGTGGGCGCTGTGGTGGAGACGCTGCGCACGCATGATCTGGAAACCAACACGCTGGTTCTGTTTTGCTCGGACAACGGGCCGCAGGCACCGAAGGGTTTTGCCGCGAATGGACCGCTGCAGGGCATGAAGGGCAGCATGTGGGAAGGCGGGCATCGCGTGCCGATGATCGCGCGCTGGCCCGGCGTGATCGGTGCGGCGACCACCAGCGATGTAGTCGCTCTGACGATGGACTTCCTGCCCACATTCACCAAACTTGCCGGAGCGACGATCCCCCCGGGCCATGTGATCGACGGCGCCGATCTCATGCCGGTTTTCAAGCGTGAGGGCCGCATCGCCGATCGGGTCATCCACTGGAAGCACGGTGATGCCTGGGCCGTGCGACAGGGCCCGTGGAAACTGATCGGTCAAGGCACGAAGGCAAAAGCGTTAGTCCATGTCATCGATGATCCCGGCGAGAAAACCAACCGCATCCAGGAAAATCCGGATCGCGTTTCATCCATGCAAACTTTGCATGAGCAATGGCTGGCCGAAGTGGGCGCGCGGTGAATTATGTCAACATTCGTGATTAGAATGATCTCCCCATCGGAGTAAAGGTAGGTATTCCTCTGCCATGAAAATACCCCAATCCATTGCAACGATGCTTCTTGCCATGATGCTGAGTTCCCGCGCGCACAGTGCGGAAAATGATGAGTCGATAAATACGATGGATCCGAAAGCCGAGATCGCGGCCTTGTCCGCGAAGCAGTATGAGAATGCCGCGGATCGTGAGCAGGCCATCATTCGCGCGGCCCTGGCGGATCTGGAGGCCGTCAAACGCAGCCCGTCCCCCATGACCGGATGGACGGCACAGTTGTTACTGAAAGCCGGGCGCAAGGAGGAAGGCCTGGCCATCGTGCGCCACTACATGGCCGAGCGGATCAAAGAGGCCAAGGCGCGCATCGCCAGCGTGGAAAAGCAAAAACGGGAGGGAACGTACAAACCCCTTCTTCTGGCCAATGGCATGGAGTGGGGCGAACCACACGTCAATGGATTCGGCTTGTGGGCGATGATTCAGGTGTATCTGCGTTATCAGCATCTGATGGATGATGCGCTCAAAGCGGATTTCGAGTGGTTGTTCACCAAAAACACGAGTTGGTTCGGCAGCACGGGCAACTTGTCATTTCTCATTCCTCTCAATCTTTATCTCACCGAAAACACCTGGGATCCCGCGTTGCTGCCGCAGAATGGCCGCTACGGCGCACGGGGCGAGGGAGCGGTGAAAATGTTTCACAAACGCATCGACTACACGGTCCGGAGAGGTTCTCCCGAATTCGCCTCACGACCTTACATGCTCTTCAATGTGGGAACGCTGTTGAGTTTCGACAATGCGTTCACGGACAAAGAGCTCGCGAGGCGGGCGAGGATGGCGTATGAAATATCGATCGCGCATGCCGCGGGTACCTGGCTGAAAGGCAACTGGGCAACGCCTGCGGGGCGCAGTTATCCGGGGTATCTCACGCAGGCACCCAGCGCGGGAGCCGATCTGCTATGGGCCTACTTCGGTGGCAAGACGCCGAAACTGGGAGGAAACACCTCCGCGGTATTTGCCGTCGCGGAGCCCTGGCGCCCGCACCCGCTGATTGTCAAGGCGGCAACGGATCGCACCAAGGCCTACGTGCATCGCTCGCGTTTTGACGGTGACCGGCAGTTTCAAACATCCTTTGTCAATCAAACCTACGCGTTGTTCAGCACGGCCATCACCCATCCCGCCAGCGGAAGGAAAACGGCGATTTGGGGACAAACCTATCCGTATGGCGTGATGTTCGATCAGCCTGATGCGACAAAGGCGAGTATCTGCTGGATGACGGTCCCTTGTTTCGATGACAAGCCGCTCACCAACTACACGCAGGGCGTGCAAAGCCGTTTTTGCGAATATCTCCAACACCGCGGCTCCCTGTTGATGGTGGCCAATGATTTGAAAAATCCCGCTCATCGGCCCAAAGTGCGTGAAGACATCAAAGGGCATCAACCCTACACCACGGACGGATGGTATGCGTTGGTCTATGTGCCTCACGGCTACCAGGCGATGATCAATGACAGCCAATCGAGTGGCCGGGTGTATCTTGATTATGGCAGCGTGCTGATCGCCATTACGGCGAGTCAGAAATTCCAATGGGATCCCGCGGCGAAGGTGTTTTCGGGCAAAGGCGGATTGCATGCGTTAGATTCGGAATTCCGGGTCTTTGGCGATCATGTCGCAGTGGCCATGGAGACCGCTCTGCCTGCGGAGTTTCCCGGTGATTCGCCTGCGCAACGCTTGGCGCGGTTCAAAGCGGCGATCGAGGCAAAAACAGCCATCCAGTTGACCACGGTGAAATCCCCGGCACCCGCCACCGGTTCCGATCCCGCGGCAGCACCCGCGATGCTGGCGCGCGGCACCTATGTGGACCGCTTTGGCGTGCGGCTGGACAAGATCTTCCAGGGTGACGCGTTGGTGAATGATCAGGTCATCGATTACGCAACATGGCCCTTGGTGGACAATCCCTGGATCCATCAGGAATGGGAGGGCAACATGCGCATCTCCGATGGTGTCACGGAGCGGATCTACGACATCTCTGACTGGACCATCACCGAAAGAAAAGTGGCGGCGGACAAACCCAAAAAATGAGGAAAGAAAGGCTACAGCATCAGCGGTTCCACCTATGAAAGAACGCGGCTGCGCTTCCTGTATGCTCCCACACCCATGAACCGGATTTTTCCCAAGGCACTGATGAAACGATCCACCTTAGTGTCATCGTGCACGGCCTGGGTCATGGTGTTTTGTTGTTCGATGGCATGGGCGCAGAAGGCGCCGCGCACCGTGGATGTGGCGAGCAAGCCGGGCGGCAAATGGACGGCCATGGCGACACGAAGCCTCGCTGATGTTCCCGGTGCGAGCAGTCTGCCGCCGGATGAGAAACTCAGCCGCTATGGCGGAATGACCTCGCGCAAGGAGAAGGCGACGGGATTTTTCCACACCACGAAAATCGATGGTAAGTGGTGGCTGGTCGATCCGGAGGGGTGTTTGTTCATTCATCGTGCGGTGAATTCCGTTAGCATGTTGCGCCCTGCCGCCGCGCAGGCCGCGTGGAAAAAACAGTTTGCGAGTGAAGCGGCGTGGGCGGAGCAGACCACCGCATTGCTGCGCAACCATGGGTTCAATGGTCTGGGAGCGTGGTCGGACACGGAAAAAATGCGGGCGGTGTCCCATCCGCTGGCCTATACGCGCATCTGGAATTTCATGTCGAGCTACGGCAAAAAACGGGGCGGCACCTATCAGAAAGCCGGGCATACGGGTTATCCGAGTGATTGCATGTTTGTCTTCGATCCCGGGTTTGAGGCCTTTTGCGACGAACACGCGCGGCAGTTGGCCAAGGACAAGGATGACCCCTGGCTGTTAGGGCATTTTTCCGACAACGAACTGCCGTTTCGCGAAGATGCGCTGAAGCGCTATCTCGCGCTGCCCGCTGAAGATCACGGGCATCAGGCCGCGCTGCAATGGCTGCGTGCCAGACACGGCAAGGAAGCGGAGGCGAAGGACATCAAGTCATCGGATCTGGCGGCCTTTCTGGAGTTCCTGGCGGAGCGCTACTTTCGCATTGTGGGTGCGGCGATTAAACGCCATGATCCGAATCACCTGTATCTCGGTTCCCGCTTTCACGGCAGTGCGCTGCGCTTGCCGGAATTGCACCGCGCCGCGGGGAAGCACGCGGATGTGGTATCGGTGAATTACTACCACGGCTGGACGCCGGATCCGAAACGCATGGCGATGTGGGCGAGCGAAGCGGGGAAGCCGTTTCTCATCACCGAGTGGTATGCCAAGGCGGAGGATTCCGGCATGGGGAACAACAGCGGCGCGGGCTGGCTGGTGAAAACCCAGCGCGAGCGCGGGCTGTTTTATGAGAATTTCACGTTAGGCTTGCTGGCATCGAAGGATTGCGTGGGCTGGCATTGGTTCAAGTACATCGACAACGATCCCACCGATTCCAAGGCGGATCCTTCGAACAAAGACTCGAACAAAGGGATTCTGAACAATCGCTACGAACCCTACGCGCCGTTGCTCGACTCGATGAAATCCCTGAACCTGCGCGCCTACGGGCTCATCGATCACCTAGCGAAACCATGATGCGGAGGTGCGACGCGCGCCAGATCAGGCCTTGACCCACAGGCGGTTGATCACGCGCAGCAAGACCGCGCCGCTGACGACAGTGGCACCGAGGAGAATGTACGCTTCCGTCGTCTGACCGTAGAGGAATTTACCGATGCAGAACAACGACGCCCAAATCACCACACAGCCGGAGATCCATCCGGCAAAGGCCAGCGGCATGTTGTCCTTTTCGTTTTCGGGCTGCGGGTCCACGGCTTCCACTTCCGCGCGGATGCTACCCCAGCCGGGACCGGAGGGACGCACTTTTTTGTAGAAGCTGATCAGCACCGAACGGTCCGTCTGCGGTCCCAGGAAAGCGGCGGCGAGCCAGCAGACGCTGGTGAAACCCACGGTCATCAGGGTGGTGTTCGCGAAGCTGAGGATGACGTCATTTTTCGATAATACAAAAAAGACAATTGTCGCGACGAAGGAGGAAATCATCGCCACCACTTCGCACCAGGCGTTGACGCGCCACCAGAACCAACGCAGGATGTAGATGAGTCCCGTGCCCGCTCCGATGCCGATGAGAATCTGGAACGCTTCCTGGGCGGAGTTGATGAAGTAACTGATGACGGCGGCCACCACGTAGAGCAGCAAGGTGCAGAGACGCCCCACTTGCACGCAGTGGCGCTCGCTCGCATCAGGTTTGACGAAGCGGCGATAGAAGTCGTGGACGAGGTAGGAAGCGCCCCAGTTCAGGTGGGTGAGAATGGTGGAGGAATTCGCGGCGATAAGGCCACCGACCATCAGGCCCATGAAGCCGACGGGGAGGAACTGCAACATGGCGGGGAAGGCGCTGTCATGGCCGATCATCTCTGGATTGGCATTCGGGAAGGCGGCGCGGATGGAGTCGAGATTAGGGAAAATGATGATGGAGCACAGACCCGTGATGATCCATGGCCACGGGCGCAACACGTAGTGAGCCACGTTGAAAAACAGCGTGCCGCCGAGCGAGTCTTTCTCGGACTTGGAAGCCAGCATGCGCTGGGCGATGTAGGAGCCGCCGCCCGGTTCCGCACCGGGATACCAGTTCGCCCACCAGCCGATCGCGATGGGCACGATGAAGATCATCAAGGCCAGTTCCGACATGCCGAAGTTCGGCATGATGTCGAGAATGGGCTGACCGAGCCCGTCGGCTTTGTCGGACATCACGGGCACACCTTTTTTATCGGTAATGACCTGTTGCGTGCTGAGGACCTCGACCATTTTGTGAAGACCGGCGAGTGCCGATTCACCCACGCCCGTTTTCACCGCCACGGCCTTGAGAGAGAAATAGGCGGCCGCGAATACGGCGGTCATCTTGATGAAAAACTGGATCATGTCGATGATCAGCACGCCCCACAGTCCCGAGTGGGCGGCGAAGACCACGTTCAGCACACCGCAGATGCAAATGGTTTGCCAGGCGGGCATGCCGAACATGATGTTGGCAATCTTGCAGGCCGCGAGCGTCACCATGCCCATGATGAAGCAGTTGAAAAACAGGCCCAGATACACCGCGCGGAAGCCGCGCACCAGCGAGGCGGCTTTACCGGAATAGCGGGCTTCATAAAATTCCAGATCGGTCATCACACCGGAACGACGCCACAGGCGCGCGAAGAAAAAAACGGTGGACACACCGGTCAGCACGAAGGCCCACCACTGCCAGTTGCCCGCAACGCCGAATTTGCGCACCTGCTCGGTCACCCAGTTCGGCGTGTCGGAGGAAAAGGTCGTGGCTACCATGGACAGACCCGCCAGCCACCACGGCACGTTTTGGCCCGAAGCGAAAAACTCCGAGGTGCTCTCCGATGATTTTTTGCCGACGAACAGCGCGGGGATGAAGCAGACCAGAATCGAAGCGGCGACGATGACCCAGTCGATGGTCGTCAACTGGATTTGAGCAAAAGCGGGCAATGTCAAGTGCATGGGCGTGGAGACTAGTGGACCCACGCGGGCATGGCAATCATGAAATGCGGATTTGATCTAAAAAATTGTACAGATTTGATCGGCTCGATTTTCATGGGGGGCTCATTCCCCAACGGGGATACAGACGATAGCCCAGGGCAAGCGAGGCTTTGCGAGCGCCACCCTGGGTAACGACCTCCCCCCAAAAAATCTCGCCGCCCCGCATCGCGGGGCATGGCGATTCATCAATCTCGCTACAAAAAACACAGCCAAATTCCAAATTCTACGACATGTCAGGCTAACAGAAAATCAAAATACTTAAATCCAAATACTCTGATGTATTGAACCGCAGCTTTTAATCATCCTCAACATCGTTAGGTTCTTCAGGCTTATGGTATTTAGCTCGATCCTGCTCTGACATATGCTCTAAGGCTTGTGTCTCACGATATTCACGCGCTTCAGAAACCATTGTGAAGGTTGCTTCAAGATTTTTTTCTGCCACATATTGTCGTAGAGCCTTTAGTGAAATTCGGAAAAACTCTTTCCTGTAATTTACCTTATTTACACGGAAATCGTCGAACTTCTGATGAAGTTCGCGTTCAAGTGTTGGTGCATCGTCGCTACGAATCATTGCATGCACATCGAATTCAAAAGGAACTGAGGCGTCTCCAAGTTCCTTAACACGATCCATCGGTTCCAATCTTCGAGTCATTCCGATTTTCAACACATCTTGTCCAAAGGAACCAATATTTGAAATGATATAAACATTGCCGGAACGGGTCTGCTGGGCCATTGAAATTGCACGCTGGCTCTTTGCCTCCGCTTCGTTTAAGCGGCGCTGCAATTCTTCCATCTGCTTCTCAAATTTTTCTTTTTCCTTCTCTCCTGCTTGCGACATTTCTGCCTGCGCCTTTTCAAGTGCCTTTTTGATTGCGGCTTCTTCCTTGGCCGCGTCTTGCATTGCTTTTTCGTATTCTTTTCGTGCACGCTCTTCTTCACGGATCTGTTCTTGAATCCTTCGCTGTTCTTCTCTCTCTTTTCGTTTCAGTTCAAATGCAGCGACTCCCCACCGTAGTTCTTCTAAACGAGCTGCAAGATATGGTTCAAGAATTTTTGCATTCCTGAAGGCCCCACCATTCAGGTTTACTACGTTGAACGCATCTTTGATTTCTTGTTCAAGTGTCCCAAAATTATCGTGCCTCACTCGGGAAAGGATGGCATCTACTTTACCATTGAACGAATCAATAACGAATTGAATCGCTGTTTTTCTCCTGGAGGAATCCGCGTAGTCACAAGCGGCGGCATTACCGTCTTGGATCATACGTCGGGAGTTTTCCCGTGCAATTCGCAGCGATTCTCCGGCGGCAAGATGCCCAAAATCTGCTGCAAGATCGTCAAGTAAGCTATGGGTCGGAACAATGTATTTGTCGCCATATCCTTCAATGAGGTTGCGTATAGATACCACTGCGCCCTCAAGATTCTTTTTCTGGTTCAGTGCTTCATACGCTTCGCCCGCGAGTTCCTGAGCACGTTTTTCCGCATCAAAACGAATACGGGATGAGTCTCTTTGTGCCTGAACGAGCAACGCTTCAGCTTGGGAATAGATTTCTTTTGCACGATTGTGCGCTTCTTGCCTTGCTTTTTCTGCATCGGCTTTTGCTTGATTCAGCAGGCTGGTTGCTTCACTTTCGAGCGACTCGGCTTGAATAATAGCCTGTTGTAGTTTTTCCCGAACCTCGTTTTCAGCGTTTGCCAGACTGGCATATTGCGATAAAGCAGCTAGTTCAGTCTGTGCTTTTTCGAGTGCTGCATAGGCATCTTCTTGAGCTTTCCTAGATTGATCCTGATAGTGTTGACGTATGCGCATCGCTTCATTTTCCAATTTTTGAATACTCTGCTCATAGTCTGTCTGTATTTTAGCTGCCTCAGTGGCATACTCTTCCCTCAGGGATTGCACCTCTTTTCTGTTGATTTCAGTAATACGACTTAGTTCGTTTTTTGCCTTAGAAAGACTTTTATCAAGTGAATATTTAAGGAAAATATAAAACCCCAAGGTTCCTGCTAACAAAATAATTATAATAATGAGAAATGGTATCATATCTTTGCGTCTATGGTTGGAATTTTATCACAATTTTTCAAATTGCTTTGGATGCGTTTTGGATGCGAGATAGCGTTTTTCCGATTTTCGTAATAAGAAAATTGAGATTTTCCCCATAAGCTGAGTCCAGAGCCAAGTCTTCGAAGCATAGTGGGACAATCGGAGCAAATGAACCAGTTTTCTTTGAAACCCTTACATCTCCTCGCGAAACAAAATTTTGCATCGAGTCAGATGGGTCTAGTTGGCTAAAGTTCAGACTCTCGACCGTGCGGCGATCGAGAAGAACTGAAAGAATCGGGAAGTTCTCCAAATTTCCAGTAGCTGGATCTGTTTGAGTGATTTCAATATTTGCTAGAACGTAATCTACAGGCAATAGAGCGAAGATTTCTCGCCCCATTCGTAACGAACAGCCACAAGCAAAATCCTGATAAATATCGTGAAACTTCGATTTTGGCATCGCCTTGACAGACAATTTTCCTGTAGACGTCAATGTTTTCACTTCACTAGGTATTATCTCTAAACCATTGATTTTTAAAGTGCACGTAACCTTCTTCGGGTCAAAAGCCTTGAATCTGATTTCAGAACCGAGCTCAGAGAGCTCGCTGAAAGGCTCAAATGCTTGGAGAGCCTCGCTGTAAGCAGTCATGTCCGTGGCAAGGATCCGTATGGCGAGTTTTTTGAGTTCATGCCACTGTTCAGTATCCTTCTCCTTAACACCACATCTGTCTAAATAGTCATTTTCGTCTTGCTTTGCCTTTTCCTGAAGCTGCGTTTCGATTTTTTCGCCAGATTCCAAAGCTGAAAAAATTAAAAGTTTTTTTCGCAGGTAATTCGTCGAATAGAATGCAGGTGTGTGGGGAGGTAAAGCAAAAGCCAGATCTTTCCAGTCGATTGTGTCTGCGGATTGGTGATGGACCGACAAAAGTGATTCAATTGTCGCGTTATGAGCATCCACCTCCAGTTTGGCTCTTTGTGCGTCTGCGTATTTTGCCGAGTCTCGCAGATAACGTTCCAACTCCTTTTGCCTTTTGATTTGATATCTTTGCTGCTGATTTCTTGTCATGACTTGTTGGCTGCGGAGGTTAGTCGTTAATTACGCATAATCATGCTGTTTCAGGAAGCAAAAACTATCAAAAATTTCGTTAGTCTGCTCTGCCCTAGGTTACGGCATCTAGCTGGGACGAAAGACAGATGAGGGCAAAGTTGAAGATGGTAAAGCCCGACAGGGTGATCATCATGCGGTGCTGACAATCATTTGTGTCGCCCTTACAGGGCTCTGGATTCCTGGGAATGCCGATTCCCAGGGCGTTGCCCTGGGCTGGTATGTTGCGCACCGTTGGTGCTGTAGAGTTCCCGAATCCTGAAAGGCAGCGGACTTCCTACTTCGCTGAAGCTACGAAGGACTTCGAAAGTCCGCGCTCCCATTTGACGCATCATTTCCCTGCTTCCGGATGCGCTTTGCGGTAGGCTTCCACGTCTTTGGTGACGATGAGCTCGCCGCGCATGACGGACCAGTGGCCGGGGAAGGTGCAGACGAACTGGTAGGTGCCTTCGGTGGTGGGGGCGGTGATTTTGATGGTCTCGCTTTTGCCGGCTTCGATCATTTTGGTCGCTGCTAACACGCGGTTGTCGTTGGCGGGGACGTAGGCGCGGCCTTGGGGGTCGAGCTTGTCGGGGGCCTGGGTTTGCACCGCTTCGGCCACGGCTTGCAGGGTGCCCGGTTGCACGAAGACGACGTTGTGCGGGATGAGATCGGGGTTTTCGAAGCGCACTTCAAAGTCCTTTCCGGCGGCGACGACGATTTGTTTCACATCGTAGCGCAGTTGGTCTTTCACGGCTTTGATCACAAAGACGGGCACATCCAGATCGGCGATGGCTTTTTGGGCGGTGGCGGCCTGGTCGGCGGGAAGCAGGGCGATGAGTTTTTGCGTCACGGCGATGCTATCGAGATACGACTTGCTGGTGCGGGCTTCGCTGGTCTGCGTGCGCGCCCACTGGACGATGCCGGAAACTGCGGTTGCGGCCTGTTCTTTTTTCCACGAAGCGGCGGGCAACTGCGCGATGGTCTGCACGGCCGTGGCGGGCTCGGTTTGTTTCTGGATGAGATCGGTGAGCAGGGCGAAGGCTTGTGCGGCATCGGCACTGACCTTGGGCAGCGCGCGGATGGCCTCGCGACGGATGCCGCCGATGGGATCGCCGGCAAACTTGTGGCTGCTGCTGGGCGCGGGGGCGGGCTGATCGGTGAGCGCGGCGATGACACCGCGCTGCGCATCGAGCACGCTGATGGTGTAGCCTTGCAGGCGGGAGCCTAACGATTCTTCGTTGCGGTTCCAGACGATGACTTCCTCAATGCTGGCATCCGCACCGAGATCGACCTCCCACCAGGGCTTGTTCGTATTTTCCGCGCTGTGGGTGATGGTGCCGCTGCCGTAGGTACCGTTGGTATTGCCATCGATGGCGCGTTTCGCCTCGCCATCGTTGCTGGTGTTGATCTGGCTGGCCTTGCCCGAGAGCGCGATGTTTTTGCCCTCGCTCATCACCTGCACCTCGGCGAGCGAGAGGGTGCCGTTGCGGGGCAGTTCGATGCGGATGAAACGTCCGCGAGTGCCGTTTTGGTTTTCGAGCGCCTTGGCGATGGCGGGTGGCAGAGCGGATAGCACCGACTTGATCGGGCCGAAGGCGCTATGGCGCAGGGCCTCCGGCAGCAGCGGCACGGCGGCGAGGAATTGCTGGAGCGCGGCGGGCGTTTGCTGGGCGAGTGTCCATTGTTTTTCCACCGTGCCATCGCAGATCATGAGAGCGGCCAGGGCTTGTGGTGCGATCGCGCGAGAGGAAGGACCCGTGGCGAGTTTTTCCAGAGCGGGGCGCACGCTTTGCAAATCAGCGGCGGGCAGGCCTAACAACATTTGGCTCAGGGCATGGGTGCCGCTGTGGTTCTCGCTGGCGATGGGCTCCAGCACGCTGAGCAAGGTCTGGGCGGGCGTGGTTTTTTTCAACGCGGAGAGTTCTGTGAGAGCTGCTTGGCGTTGATCGGCGGCGACGTCCGGACGCGTGAGCATGGCGGTGAAGACCACGGTGGATTTCGGCAATTTTCCGAGATCGGCACTGCGCACCGAGTCTAGCAGATAGGAAACGCCTGCGGGATTATCGACGGCGATTTCCTTGCCCTCGGCGACGGCATTTTTCCACCAGGGCTGAAGCTGGCGCATGGTTTCCTTGAAGCAATACTCGATGTAGTAATCCATCGGATGCTTGAGCGCGGTGAGCGCGGCATCGGCGGCGGCGGTTTCGCGATAGAAACTGGCGACGCGCACGGCTTCGAGACGCACGCGGGGATGCTCGTCATCGGCTGCGCTTTTCAGCCACTTGACGGAGTCGGGCAGGCGATCGCGCCAGTAGCCCATGACGCGCACGGCCTGGGCGCGGGCGCGGGGCTCGGGGGATTTCAGCATGCGGGTGAGCAGGGCCTCGTTCACGATGTCGTGCCACTGGTGCACCCACAGCGCTTCGAGCATGTTGTGTTCGAATTTCGGGTCCTTGGCATCGAGCACCTTGATCCATTCCATGACGGCATCGGTGACTTTTTTGCCATCGTGCTTGCCGAGCTCGATCTTCGCACGCAGGCGCACGTCGTTTTCGGGTTCTTTCAGCAACTCCAGCAACGCGGGGATGGGCTGGCCGTCGATTTTTTTCGGTTCTAACAAGGGACGTCCCTCGTAGGTGATGCGATAGAGTCGTCCGTGCTGGTGGTCGCGGTTCGGATCGCGCAGGTGGTGTTGCAGGTGGCCGATGAGCATTTGCGACCAGTCCATGAAATACAGCGAGCCATCGGGTGCGACGGTGATACCGGAGGGGCGGAAGTTCGGGTTCTTCGCGATGTCGGTGGTGATCAGGTGCTCCAGCGTTTCGCCTTTCACGCCAGAGCCTTCTTCCGACATTTTCGCGCGGAAAATCCCCTGGATGCTGATGACGTTGGTGTTGAGGAAAATGCCTTGCCAGTCATCGGGGAAATGGCGGCTGGTGAGGATGGCGGTGCCGGGGCAGGGACGCGACGGGCGGTTCCAGAACTGGTTCATGCCCGGGTGCGTGCCGCTATCGAGATGGCCGCTGAAGGCAGGCCCGAAGTAGTTCGAATTTCCCGTGGCATCGGTGATGAGGTCATTGCCCCAGTAGTCGAACACGCGGCCGTGCGGATTGGCGAAGCCGTAGGGCACGTGGCGCATGAATTTTCCGGTGTTCGGCTCGTAGCGGTAAATGGCACCATCGGTATTGCGCACGGGGCCGAGGTAGGTTTCCACATTGGTGCGGTGGAACACGCCATCGCTGAGATACACGGCACCGCCTGGCTCGAGGCACATCGAGTTTGTTTCGTGGTGCGAGTCCGCGGCATCGAGGCCGTGGAGCATGCGCTCTTTCGTGTCGGCCTTGCCGTCGCCATTGGTATCGCGCAGGAACCACAAATCCGGCGACTGCATGACGAGTACGCCGTCCTTGTAAAACTGGAATCCGGTCGGGCAATTGAGGCCATCGGCGAAGACGGTGGATTTGATCGCCTTGCCGGTTTTGGGATCGAGATCGAAGACCAACAATTTATCGAAGACCTTGGTGGTGGGTGTGGTTTCCGGGTAATTCGGCCACGCGGCGATCCACAGACGGCCCTTGGTGTCGAAATTCATCTGCACCGGATTGACCAGATCGGGGAAGGTTTTTTCGGAGGCGACGAGCTCGACCTTGCAGCCGGGGGCGAGTTTCAGGTGTTGGATCGCTTCCTCCGGATCCATGTAGGGCACGGCATCCTTGCGGTTCGGCGGGGTGAGATTGACGGGAGGGAGGTTGTCGTCTTTCACGACATAGGATTTCCCCTGCGCCGTGGCCCAGACCAGCTGGTCTCGATTGGCGGTTTTGACATCGCGCTGCGCGAGTTCCTCGCCGAGGATGGTGGCATTCGTGACGCCTTCATAGGCGATGCGCGAACGCCCGCCGAAAATGTTGTATTGGTCCACGGTGCGGTAGCGGTGATGCCACTCGGTGTTTTTTTCGATGACGGCCGCGCGGATTTTTTCGAGCTGTGCGGCGTTGGTGGCGGGTGGTTCCTTGCCGAAAACCGCGCGGTATTGCACGGCGGCGAGGGCCTTGTCGCCGCTTTCATTCAAATGGACGCCGTTGATGGTCAGCGGTGACTCGGCTTTCTGATAGAGTTCCTGCGAGGGGCGGAAGAGATCGACGAAGGGCACGTTTTTCGCCTTGGCCACCGCCGCCATGGCCTCGGTGTAGAGAGAAAGATTCCGGTTGTTTTCCGAACCATCGGAAAAGTGCGGGCTCTTGAGATTTTCGTGGGCGATGGGCGAAAACAGCACCACACGCGGGGCGCTTTCGCCATTGTATTTGGCGGCGAGGAGCTTGCCGAGATAGGCATCGAGATCGCGTTTGAACGCTTCCACGCCCTCGGGGCCCTTGAAGGATTCGTTGAAGCCCCAGTAGGCGAAAATCACATCCGCGCCGAACTCCGTGCCGGCCTTGTACACAATACCATTGTTGCCGGGCTTGGTGGTGTCGCCCTTTTTCATGCCGAGAAACCAATCGGTGGTGGGTACGTCATCCGAGCGGCGCTGCACGGTGATTTCATCGGCGGCGAAGCCGAGATTGCGGACTGTGAGCTGGGCATCGGATTGGGCGGCATGGATCATCGCCTCGAACCACGCGTGGTGCTGCTGGCGATCGGCGAGGCCGCTGCCGACGATGGCGACGTGGTCGTTTTTCTGAAGCGTGACGAGCGGTTCCGCAGCGAAGAGAGGCGCGACGGATGCGACCATCGCGAAACATGCGGTCAACCAGCGATTAGGTGGCGTAATCATAGGCAAGTTGGTTCAATACGCGGATTTCCGCCTCATGTTTCACCACATGTTCTATTTTGTGATACACCCGCAGGGGTGGATTCGTTCATTCCCATGCTTTACTTTCGCGGGCAAACAAGGCAGTTTTCCTTCGCCCCGCGCGCCTTTTTCCCATGTATCTCGTCACCATCGGCCTCGAAGTTCACTGCCAAGTCAATACCCGCACGAAGATGTTTTGTGCCTGCGCCACCTCGTTTGGCGATGAGCCGAATGTGAACATCTGCCCCACCTGCCTCGGCCTGCCCGGCGCGTTGCCGGTGCTGAATCAGGTGGCGATCGAAAAAACCGTGCTCACCGGCATGATGCTCGGCTGCGCCACGCCGCCGATCTCGAAGTGGGACCGGAAGAATTATTTCTATCCGGACATGCCGAAAAACTACCAGACCACGCAGATGGACCTGCCGCTCTGCATCGGCGGCAACGTGCCGCTCTACGATCACTGCTATCCGTCCGACGCGCAAAAATCCATCCAACGTCCGAACCAGGTCATACGCCTCAACCGCATCCACCTCGAGGAAGACGTGGCGAAATCCACCCACCTCGGCACCTCCTCGCTCATCGATTTCAATCGCGCCGGCACGCCGCTCATGGAGATCGTCAGCGAGCCGGATCTGGAATCCGCCGAAGAGGCCTTCGCCTACCTGCGCAGCCTGCAGATGATCCTGCAACAAGGGGGCGTGTCCGATGCCGACATGGAAAAAGGCCAGATGCGCTGCGACGTGAACATTTCCCTGCGCAAAAATGCCAGCGATCCGCTCGGTGCGAAAGTGGAGCTGAAAAACCTCAACTCCACCTCCGCCGTGCGCCGCGCGATCCTGTTCGAGATCGAGCGCCAGACCGAGGAGCTCAATGCCGGAATCCCGCAAGTGCAATCGACCCGCCGCTGGGACGATGACCGTGGCGAAACGCAGATGATGCGGACCAAGGAGGACGCGCACGACTACCGCTACTTCCCGTGCCCCGACCTGTTGCCGCTTGATACGATCAACATAGTAGATCGGATGAAGCAGGTGGTGCCCGAGCTGCCGCACGATCGCGCCGCCCGCTACCAACGCGAATTTTCCCTCACCCTCTACGATGCCAATGTGCTGTCCTCCGATTTGCACCTGGCACGCTACTTCGAGGCCACACTCGACGATGCGGTCCCGGCGAAAAAGACCGCCAACTTCCTCATCAATAATTTGTTAGGAACGATCAACGAGCGCAACATTCCCATTGAGGACTGCGAAGTCACGCCGCCGCGCATGCGCGGGTTGCTGGCCTTGGTGGAAAACGGCACCCTGGCCGCGAATCAGGCGCGCGAGGTGCTCATCGCCATGCTCGATGCCCCCGACAAATCCGCTGCCGAAATCGCCGATGCCCTCGGCTACAAGCCCACCGACACCGGCGCGCTCGATGAACTCTGCGAACAAATCATCGCCCAGTTCCCCGACAAAGTCGCCGAGATCCAGGCCGGCAATGACCGCATCCTCAACTTCCTCACCGGTCAGGTGATGAAATCCGCCCCCAGCAAACCGAACCCGAAAATGGTCACGGACGTCCTGCGCGCGAAAATCCTGCCGGGCGGGTGATTTTTTCGACCATTCTTCTGAGCTGTGGCTACGACTCCGCAATGAGAGATAGCAGCGGAGAAAGGTCATGCCATGGCAGAACGGTGGCTTTTTCGCGTTGCTGACGGATGTTGCCACCGTGAATCAGCCAAGGTGTAATCGCTGTTGGGGTGAGTTTGGCACGCCAATAGTCGAGCCCTCCAAAGAAATCGGAGGCAATGGTCTCGCCGGACTTGATTTCCACGGCATGAAAAGTCGCGGGCGCGGTTTCAATGAAAGCATCCACCTCGTTGCCTTCTTTGTCGCGGAGAAAGTGCAGACCGGGCTTGATGCCATGGTTTGTCTGCGCCTTGAGGAGTTCTGTCATGATCCAGTTTTCAAACAAGGCTCCGCGCTGGGGATGGGCCGTGATGTGAGCAGGGCTGCGCACGCCGATGAACCATGCGGCGAGGCCGGGATCGCAAAAATACAGTTTGGGGGTCTTGATGAGGCGTTTATTAAGATTCGTAAACCAAGGACGGACCAGAAAGATCAGATGGCTTGCTTGCAGCACAGAAAGCCATGACTCGGCGGTGACGCGAGTGATGCCTGTGTCCGCCGCAAGAGAGTTGATGTTGAGAAGTTGACCAATGCGCCCGGCACACAATTGGATGAACCGTTGAAAAGCGGCCAAGTCCTGAATGTTGCTGATTTGACGCACATCCCGTTCCAGATAGGTGGCCACGTAATCTTGCAACCATACCGTGGGATCGACGGGCCTATCGTGAACGGGTGGGAAAAAACCCGAGTGTAGCAGGGCATCCACCGACGCTGGCGCGCGACCCGCAGCTTGCAATTCACCAAGCGAAAATGGCAGCAATGTCAGCATGGAGGCCCTACCTGCCAGGCTTTGGGTGATGGAGCCGATCAGCTCGAATTGACTGGAACCGGTAAGAATGAAACGCCCCATCCGGTTGTCCGCATCGACGACTCCCTGAAGGTAAGAAAACAGTTCCGGCACGCGTTGAACTTCATCGAGGATAGCGCCATCCGCCACCTGGCGGAGAAAAGCCCGTGGATCTTCTCTGGCAAACATGCGGATGTCCGGATCTTCCAGTGACAGATACGGCAAATGCGGCGCGAGCATGCGAGAAAGCGTGGTCTTTCCCGACTGGCGTGGGCCGGTTATTGTCAAAATCGGGTAGCTAGTCAGGCGAGCGCGCGCCGCCGCCATGGCGATGCGTGGAATAGGACCTGTAGGCCGATCGGGGTGATAATTTTCGTTCATGGCTAATTGTATAGCTCGATATGCAATTAGTCAACATGCGAAATATGACGGAATGTTTCTACTCCACATCGGATGCATCCTCCCAGTGATTGAGGTGCTGTCGTGATTTGCGGCGGTCGGAACGATGTTCGATCTGGCGTTTTTGTTTCGGAGTGAGGTCACGCTCCGCCTGCCAGGGTCGCGGGCCCGCATCGCCGGCCATGAGGCAGCCGCGTGGTTGGATCTCGGCGAGGATGTCCGCCAGAGCGAAGTGCCTGATCTGATCGATGACCTGCTCGGCTGATTTGTAAGCCAGGGGCGTCTCGCTGAGATCCGCCTTGCCATGCCACCAACGGATGTCGAGGCCCGGCGTCTGGTTGCTGACGAGCCGATCCAGTTCCTTGCGGCTGAGGTGTCCGTCCTGGTTGAGGTAGGCTCTGGTCGCGGCGCGGCGTGAGTGATTGCGCCCCGCACCGTGCGGCGCGAAGCTCATGAATTCCTGATTGTTTTTGCCGATGACCAGCAGCACGGGAGCCGCCATATTGAGCGGGATCAGGCCGAGCTGCGCACGCCCCTGCTCATCCGGCCAGGCGGGCGTGGCTCCTTTTCCGTGGTAAAACGTATCACCGCGCTTCCAGACAAAGTTGTGTTCATTACCGATCGAGGCCGCGATGCGAGTGCCTAGTTTTTCGGCGAAGGTCCGGTGAATGCATTCGTGGTTCGCCTTGGTCCAGCGACTGATGTACTGCAACGCCTCCCAGTAGGCGCAGCCTTCCACGCTGTCATAGTCGAGCCAACACGCGGCATCGGGAATGCCCTCCGCGATCTTCGCGGTTTGTTTCTCCGCGGCTTTTTGCCCGCGTTTGTAGAGATGCGCGCCCAGCCCGCGGCTGCCGTGGTGCGTGATGAGCACTTTCCATGAGCCCGCGTGTGAGCTGATTTTTTCCGCGAGATCATCGTGCCCCTGTTGTCGGAGCGCGTGCAATTGTTCCGGGCTGAACTCCACCGCGCCGAGGTAGGCAAAATGATTGCCATCGCCCTGATCCGCGAGATGCATGGCGGCATAGCGTTGCAGACCTTGCAAAAACGGATTGCACCACACGGGCTCATGCAGCACGGGATGAGGCACCCAGTCTGCTTGATTGCGCCCGCCTTGCCCGAAGCGCGTGCAGGTCATCAGCACGTCCAGTTCTTCGGCGACGCTGGCCGTGGATTGATAGAAGCTGGCAAACATCGAGCAGCAAATGTCCTCGCTGTGGGCACTGGGGATGATCGCGTTTTCCACCGCGATGACGCCGCCCACGGGAATGTTCGCCGGGGCGTTTCCGGCGGGACAGGCATCGGGCATGATGGCGCCGGCGCGCACCACAGGCACGCGCAGCAGCGGATCCATGCAGCGCAGCACGGCGCCGATGTTTTTGGCATCCGCGTCGTTGGTGGCCGCGATCGCCAGGGCGAGCGGACCAGGTTCCTCGCGCAGGCGCAACATCCGGTCGGGCAGGGGAAAATCGCGTCGCAATAATTTCAGTGCGTAGGCGCGATCTTGCACGCCACGGGCTGCCATGACCCGGACGGCTTCCAGCATGATTTCGATCTCCGGTCCCGGCAGCCATCCGGCTTCGAGGAGATCCGATTCGTTGATAAGATTCATATGGGGTAAGTAAGGAGGGAAACCCCGCGCGCCATGTGGTGCGCGGGGTTTCGGGAGTTGTTAGGTTTGCGGCACCACCCGGAAGGTGAGGTGCGGTGTGCGTTTGCGTTGGATCTCCATCGCCACCACCGAGCGCAGCAGGCCGGATGCCTTTTGCAAGGTCTGCTCCAGCGCAGCCATCGCGTGCGGATCCGCGTCAGGAGCGGCGACGATCACGAGGAGCGTGGAGCCGCGTGACCGCGGTTCTACGGAGAGGATGGTGAGGGATTGCAACCGTGCATCGCCACAGACGCTGGCCAGCCCCGCTTCCAGGGAGCGGTGCGCGGCTTTGCAGTATTGCCGGGCCCGTGCTGTGAGCGGCGCGTGGCGTTTGGATGGTGGCCGTCGCTCGATGAGATACGGTGGGATGCCGTCTTCTGGACGGATTTCAGTGCAGAGAGATTGGATCTCTTGCATCATGCGGTGATCGTGTGGTTTCATACTACATACGGTGGTGATGCGGACATGCATCCGCATCGAGGTTCGGAAAAATCGGGCTAACAAGAGCCCGGGCGCATCGATCGCTGACTAGCGTGGTGAGGCGATGCCCGGATGAGTTCGATCAAAAAAACCAGTATTTGGTCAATCGTCTTCCTCCCTATCACGCCGCACAAATCCAGCCAGCGCTCCGCGCAGAGAGCGATGTGGCCGATGTTATGGTGCGTGCCGTTTTCATGGGAAAGTGGGGTAGGTGAACGCGGGAGAAGTACGTTGCGTTAGATCATCTGGCAAGGGGAAAATAAATTTTTTTTCGCGATGTCTCGACGGATGATCGTCACAGATGAGAAATGCATTTCGTCCACAGCCCTTGCCTTGCGCTTGCTCACGGCGCATGATTTGTTACTTTCGCAGGGAAGCCGTCCGATGCGGACCACCATCACCGTATCCTAACAAAAATTAAAACCATCGTGAAAATGCTCACATCCGCGCCGTTCCTTTTGTGCTCACTTGCCGTGCTGGGTTCATTTGTCCGCGCGGAGGAACCGAAGCCCGATCCGGCAAAAGACAAAGCCGCCTTCGCGCAAGCCGCCGCGGGACCATGGCGCGAGATCTTTTCCGATAGCGGCAGCGATGACTGGAAAAAACAATGGTTTCTCGATGGCGAGATCGGCACCGTGAAAAACACACCGGAGGGCATGGTGCTCAGCGCGGGACCCGAGTTCAAGAACGATGCCCACCACATGGTGCTGTGGACAAAAAACAGCTTCGCCGGCGACGTGAAGATCACCTACGATTACACCCGTCTTGACCGGTCGCCGGACTGTGTGACCATTCTCTACATCCAGGCGACAGGCAGCGGCCAGGGGCCCTATGCGAAGGACATCGCGGCATGGAATCATCTGCGCAAGGTGCCGGCGATGAACCTGTATTTCGACCACATGCACACCCATCACATCAGCTACGCCGCCGCGCCCGGCACCGAGGAAAGTTACATTCGCGGGCGCCGCTACCTGCCTGAGGGCAAGGGACTCAAGGGCACCGAGCTCAAGCCGGATTATTTCCCCGAGGGTCTTTTCCACACGGGTGTTCCGCACAAGATCACGGTCATCAAGAAGGCGCGCAGTCTCTTCCTGTGCATCCAGAATGCCGGGCAGACGCTCCATTGCCACATGCGCCAGCCAGACCTGCCCGAGATCACGGAGGGTCGCATCGGACTGCGCCACATGTTCACCCGCAGCGCGCGCTATGCGAATTTCCGCGTCTATGTCCCGGATCAGGAAAAGAAATGACGTAGTGCCTCGACCGCGCCTGCGCTATACGATTGCCGGCACAGATAGCCGCCCTGGGCGTTGACGTGTGCGCTGATTTCCGGCACGGAGTTGGCGGGGCAGGCGATCATGGCGGCTGTGCCGTGATCGAGCATTTCGAGATCGTTATGGCTGTCGCCGATGGCGAAGATGCCGGCCGGGGCGATGCCGAGACAGTGGGCGACCCGCGCCAGACTGCTGCCCTTTTGGAAGGCGAGATCGCCGAAACGCAGGTAGATGGAATTGCGCTGCCAGCCGAGGGCGGAGGTGGGCGGCACGCGCGTTTCGATCTGGCTGACGATCCAGGCCATTTCCGTCTCGGTGCGTGCGATGATGCCGGCCGGTTCCCCCGGTTGCTCGATCCATTCGGCGCCGGTGCGTTCTTTGACCAGATGCCGGATTTCATTCATGAGATCCGCCGAATCAAGCAGCAATTGTGCGATTTCCCGCTCACAGCGTTGATTCCATTCCTCATCCGCTTGCCAGGTGTGATCGCTGGCGAGGAAAAAAATTTCCCGCTCGCGGGCGATGATGAAGTCGGGCAGGGAGGGGAAACGGCTTTCCGCCAATCCCTCTAACAAATACTCGAGCGAGCGTCCGGTATTGATACCCCAGGCGGCTTGGTGCGTATCTCGCAGCTCTTCGAGCAGCGCGAAAAGGGCGGGGGATACGGGGGGATTTTCCGCAGGATTGTGCAGGGTGCCATCGAAATCAAACGAGAGCAGGCGGGCGGGGCGGAAAGGCGGAACAGTCATGGACACGCTGCACAGGTAGCGCATCTTCGGTTCTGCCGCAACCGGCATCTGCATCGCTGTCAGGATGCGCGGCGTTTGGTGCGGGCGCGGTACTCGCTGGGCGTCATCTGCGCGTGGCGTTGGAAATAATTGGAAAAGGCCGCCTGCGAGGAGAACCCGCACTGTGACGCGACATCGGCGAGTGATAGATCGAGCTCCTCTAACAGATTGCGGCAATGTTGGTAGCGCAACTCCTGGATTTCCTCGCTGGGATTCAAGCCGAAGGCTTCCTGGTAGCGGAGGACGAATGTTTTGGCGGAGAGTTTCGAGAGGTGCACCACCTCATTGAGCGAGAGCCCGGTGGGCGCCTCTTGCTGAATCACGCGGCGAGCCATTTCCAGCGCTACGTTTCCTGACTTGCCCGAGGTGCTCTCGCGCATGTGAAGTGTGGACCCGCTGACGACTTTCCTGAGAAAAGGTGCTTGTCCGGTTTTCAGCCATTCCATGAGACACAGCGCGGCTTGTTCGCCCACGCCGCGAGCGTTTCCGGCGACGGAGGTGAGCGGTGGGTTGGCAAACAGACCCTGGTAGCTGTTGCCGCGGCCTATGATCATAATGTCGTCCGGGATCATCAGTCCCAGCTCCTGAGCGGCTTCGCCGACGATGAACGCCATGTGGTCGCTGGCGCAGAAAATGGCGGTAGGCTTGGGAAGATGGCGCAGGAAATCCATGAGTTTGTGGTCTGCCACACGCTCCAGAAGCCGCTGCGGCTGCATGACCGGGCTTTTCCCGTCCAACTGCCAGCGCGATGCGGAAAGGCCGGCGTTGCCAGCGAGAGCGATGAATTCCTCAAACGAGGCCGTGGTCTGCGGGCGGAATTCCAAATCGTGCCCCATCACCACCACGCGCTTGACCGCTAGATCGCGGAGGTGATCGATGACGACTTGGTGCATTTCCGGGTAGTCAAAGAACACATTGGCGATGCCGGGATGATCCATCCATTCCATTCCGCAGTTCACGACGGGAATGCCTTGATTGACGTAGTCCAGCAGCCAGGTGTCGCGCTCTTCCGTCCAGGTGATGATGCCATCGAGCTGCGCCACTTGGTCGAAGGGTGACTTTCCTATGCCAGTCAGGGGGAGTTCCACCAACTTGAAACGGTGGTGGCGGAAATAATTGGCCGCCACACCTTCGCTGATGTCGTGTCGATAAGAAAGCGCCGCCGGCAGGCAGAGGGCAATCATTTTCATATCGTCGCACATAAGAGGAAATTGTGCCAATCCTCTGTATTGCACAAGCAAAAGCTGTCCTACACTTCCCGAAATCGTGAAATGATTTCCGCAAAGGAAAGAATGTCGCCCGGAGATTTTTTGATGGAACGGAATGGTGTGTTTTTTCTGACCCAATCGTTGTCACTCTCGTGGAAACTCGTGAACCAACTTGCGCAAGCGTATTCTCGCTCATGTCCTGGCCCGGGCTTCCTGTTTTCTGCCACGCAGCCGATGACGGCACCAATACCACGTTTGTGCCGCCCATCGCGGTAATCACGAGGCCGTTGAGGAGCTCATGGAGTCCGGAGCCCTGAAACAAAATCGCCCGCCAGTGACCATGTCAGGCGGGCGATGATTGTCAGATTGTTGGCAGATTCAGCGTCTGCGACGCAGGCCCGCAGCGAATCCCAGTGCCAATACCGAGTAGAGAGTCACAGATGGCTCAGGGATGGGGGCAACCCATGCGCCACCAAGATCGTTCGCACCGGTGGACAAAATTCTCGCTCCAGTGATGTAGGGACCATACGCCAATTGATCGTTGGGAGCGCCAAGGAACGAGAAAGAGGAGGAGTTGAAAGTGCCTGCGCCACTGTAAGCAACCGTGTATGTCAGCGAGTCGTTGTCAGTGAATCGATTGCTGCCGCCGTTGCTGCCACTGGTGCTGAAGGAAAAATGAACATCGTAGAGACCGGCGGAATCGGCAATGTGACCATTCTGGAGTTTTGCGATCGAGGGATTCGCAAAGGTACCCGTTACCGAATTGACAGTGAATGTCAGCAGATTCAGGTCCAGGGAGGGATCGACATTGATATACCAATCAGTAACATGTTCCGGATCTGTCAGATTGAGAGCGGTGAAGGTCAGGGTGACTTCATTAGCGATCGTATCCGTGGTCGTCATTTGCAACCAAGGACCTGGGGCGTCAGGCGCCACGGGATCATTGCTGAAGAGGGTATCGAATGAATAGCTGACCGTGGCGGCGTTTGCACAGGCAAATAAGCAGGACAGCAGGGGCGCAATCAGGAGGTATTTAGTTTTCATAAGCGTGGGGTAGCTAGGACACGGACAAAAACTCACACGAGACGGGAACGTCAGACGTGCTTTATTTGCTGGGGAGGAGCGTATCTAAGAAGAGATTTTCAAATTTTTGGAAAAAGCGCAAGCAAAAAATGCGGAATTGGATATTTTTTTTTTCACCTGTAAATTTCATTCATGCATTGATTGTCACGCGTCCAGCTTAGCCTTGCGTTGCAGCGTTTTGCTGCCATACTGCGTCCCGCCCGCGCATGATGGCGCGGCACCATCACACCACCTACCATGGCACGCACTTCCACACAAAAGCGCAAGACGGCGGAGACGGACATCGTTTTGTCCCTCGACCTCGATGGCTCGGGAAATTCCATAATCGAAACCGGCATCGGCTTTTTCGATCACATGCTCACGCTGTTTTCCCGCCACAGTCTGATCGACCTGAACGTGAAAACGATCGGCGATTTGCACATCGATGCGCACCACACCGTGGAGGACACCGCGATTGTGCTGGGCGATGCCTTGCGCGAGGCTCTCGGCAGCAAAGAGGGTATCACCCGTTATGGTCATGCGTATCTGCCGATGGACGAAACGCTGGCGCGCGTGGTGATCGATCTTTCGAACCGCCCGCATCTGGAATTCCGCACTCCGCCGGATACGGCATCGGCTCCGAATTTCCCGCTCACGCTCACCGAGGAGTTCTGCCGTGCCCTGGCCAGCAACCTGCGCTGCAACCTGCACGTCGAGCTGCTCTACGGTCGCGATGGACACCACATTGCCGAGGCGATTTTCAAAGGCATCGCGCGCGCGCTGCGAGCGGCGGTCGCGATCGATCCGCGCGTGAAAGGCGTGCCCTCCACCAAAGAAGCGCTCTAACCAAATCCCATGTCCGCTACCGTTCTGATCGATTACGGCGCAGGGAATTTGCGCAGCGTGGCGAATGCCCTGCACAGCCTGGAGGCCGAGGTGCTGATCGTCAGCAAGGGCGAGGATTTTCCGGAAAACCCGGCCCGCGTGATTCTGCCGGGCGTGGGGTCGTTTGGCGATTCGATGGAACAACTGACCCACCGCGGCCTCGCCGAGCCGGTGCGTCGCGCCATCGCGGCAGGCGTGCCGTTTTTGGGCATCTGCGTGGGCTATCAATTGCTGTTCGAGGGCAGCGAGGAAAGTCCGGGCATCGCCGGGCTCGGCATCCTGCAAGGGCAGGTGAAACGCTTTCAGCCCGGGAAAAAAATCCCGCACATGGGCTGGAACTCCACGCACCTCACCGATCCGCAGCATCCGTGCTGGGCAGGGCTGGGCACGGATCCGTATTTTTATTTTGTGCACTCGTATTTCCCCGCGCCGGTCGATACCGCCATCATCGCCGCCACCACCGACTACCAGGAAACCTTCGCCGCCGCCGTGATCCGCGACAATCTCTGGGCCGTGCAGTTCCACCCGGAAAAAAGCCAGGACAGCGGCCTGCGCTTGTTGCGGAATTTTCTGGCGCAGTGAGTCATGAACCTCCGGCGTGAAGTCCTCTGTCCGGCCCGGGATTTTTCTCCCCTCAGCCTGTGTGAGGATGACCGCCTGCCCGCCGATATTGAACTGGTCATGGGCTACGAGGGCCTGCTTTCGCCGGAGGCCGTGGCGGCATCGCTGCGCAAGGGACTTGAGACATTTCCGCATCTGACGGGAGTGTTGCACCGCGAGCGCATCGTGCCCGTCACCGGTGAGATCACCTGGGAGGTGGCGGAGAGCGATGATAGGGATGCGTGGGAGGAGCTGAGACAGTGGCCGTTGTCGAAACAATCGCGGCTGTGGATTCCCCAGGCTCTGCCGGCGGGTGCGTCGGGCTCGTTGTGGCAAACACGGCTGACACTCATGCCGCGTGCGGGGATTTGTGTGATCGGCATGCGTGTCTCCCACGCGGTGCTGGATGGCGCCGGCCTGGCATGGTTCATTCATCAATGCACGGCCGCCACGCGCGGAGTGGAGGCGGGCACGGTGGTGCATGAGCGGCCGGTCCATGTTGCCGTTTCCGCGGATTCCTGCGATCCGCCGCCGCAGGGGTATGGGGCTTCGGCCCATCAAACGGAAAGTGTCTGGAGCGGTGATGCGCTCGCGCGGAGCCAGCCGCTGATCGTGGCGCTGCCCGTGGCGGAGCTGGTGTCCGCACTGGAGGCGACATCGGTGCTGGATGCCCGACTGCGCCTCGCGGCGTTGCTTTGCTCATGGGTCGCGCAGTGCCAGCCGCAAACACAGGAAGTGGCCTTGTGGTGTGATGCCCGCGGTACCCATGATCTGCCGCCTCATTACACTGGAAACGCCGGATGCTTTTTGCATTTTCCGCTCCGTCATGAGGACCCGCAGCATCTCACCCGGCTGTTGCGGAATGTGGCCACGCGCGGCGGTTTCGCCCGCATATCAGAAACCTTCCGCCGCTTGAAAGAGGTCGAAGCACGCGGTACGCCCTGCCGCTGGCTGGGACTGGAGCAGCAGGCCTTGCAGCTCAACCTCGTGCCCCATGCCGTCAAGGGCACGGATTTCGGCATCGGTCTGCCGCGCTACGCCATGTTGCTCTCGCGCAATTCCTCCGGCATCCGCATCGCCTTCACCCCCGATGCCGCCTCTCTGATGATCGAGCTGAGCCTGCCCGCGACGACGAACCAATTTTTGTTAGAAAATATGAAATCGATGTTTCACTCAGCGGAAGTTTGGTGTGGTGGGGTGGATAACGGCCTAAACCATGGCAAATGAAAGCTTCGACGAATTTCAACCATACGATGGCATGCGAAAATAGGAACGAGATGGTGCGCTAACGTCCATGCGGTCAATCCGAATGCGCATGCCATAAGTCCCGCTGTCTGGTCTCGACGCATAAGAGGAAATGCGGTTGACTGCGGGAAACGGGCATGGAGGTTCTGTGGATCATAGGGGGATTTCTGTTAGGGCGGGCGCTGTCGCTGGCGGTCTATCGCGTGTGCTGGAGTCACGGCGAGAGGATGGATCAGACGACCTCTTCCGCCATCGGATCCTTGCTGCGGCAACCGGTGCCGTGGCTGCTGCATGGGCTGGTGATGGCGTCGTTGTATCGATGGTCCTGGCAGGAGATGCCGCACTTGCGCGCGATGGTGATGACACTGGTCGCGCTGCTCGCACTGGGTGCGGTGGGGCGTATGGGTGCCACGGGGCGGGGAAAGCATTTCATGGGAGACCGCTTGGTGATTCTGCTACTGGCGGCTGCGGTCTGGTATCAGCCGGTGTGGCTTTATCCCTGTGTGATCGCTTGTTGTGCCTTGCAGTATCGTGTGGCGTCCTGGCGCCTCGGGCCTGGGTATTCGAATTTGTTAGGCTATGAGTTTGTCCGTGCGTCGCTGTGTGTGATCATGGCCGCGATGGCGCTGCAAGGATTGCCGGGCTGGTGCGGCGGAGCGTTTCCGATCCGTGAAGACGTGATGATCGCCGCGTGCCTGCTCTATCAGGCATCGACGTATTTTCATCATGCCGTGGCGAAATGTGTATTGGGGCCGCGCTGGTTTTCCTGGATGCGCGAGAACCGGATCGAGTGCCTGTTCGCGAACGCCTGGCTGCGCGGATGGACGCTGGGCCTGGACAAACAGCGCTGTTTCACCCTGTGCCAATGGATCGCGCGCAAGCGGCGGTGGCTCTGTGCGGGCGTGTGGTTGCTGGAAGTTTCGTGGGTGTTTCTGCTCGCGGATGCGCGGCTCGCGGTCGTGATTCTGGCGGCGACCGCGGTGTTTCATGGCATCGTGTTTCTGAGCACGGGGCTGTTGGCCTACGAGTATGTGGTGAATCATCTTTTCCTGATCGGACTGATCTTGTGGTGTGATGGGCGCGATATTTTCGGCGCCAAGGCGCTGCTGGCGAGTGTGCTGGTGATGCCGCTGGCGGCGGCATGGGTCGGCTGGCTGCGTCTGGGCATGCTCGCATCGTTCCAGCAGCAGGGGACGGGCGGGCACCGGGCTCGTTTTGCCGATGCGGCGGATCACCTGATGGCGTGGTGGGATACGCCGCTGATGCGGATGTTTTCCTACACGGTGGAAACCACTGCGGGAAAACGATACACCTTGCCGGTTCCGCGCTTCTCGCCCTACGACACCTTCCTCACCGACATCCACACGCATCTGATGATTCTCGGGCAACACACCGGGCTGGATCCCGCCGCGCCGAGAGACCGAGGCATCGCGCGGACGGGGGTGTGGGGGCTGACGATCCATCGCGAAGACCGGGATTTTCTCTATCGGCTGATGGACGGGCCGGACGATGCGGAGCCATTGCACCCGAGCCCCTCGCCGCCGGCATGGAGCATGACGGTGGGCGAAACGCATGTGGCATCGCCCCTCGCCGGGTGGATGGCGAACGTGAATCATCACAAGGATCGGTGGTGGTTTCGCTGGTTGATGCGCTGGCCGCATATCCCGGGGGAAGATCTGGCACCGGATTTGTGTCCCTTGCGTGCGGAAGAATGGCCGTGCTTTGATTTTGACGAAACGATCGCGTCTGTCACGATCTGGCGCATCAAGACGTTCTATCATCACACGGGACTGCACCTGATTTCCGAGGAACCTCTCGGCTGCATTCTCTCACCACACGCATGAACACGGAACATCATCGCCAGATCGCCTCCCAGTATTCGCCCGAATCCGGAGCGGTGTTTTATCGCAGCGTGATGGGCGATGGCATGCCGGTGATTCACTACGGCATGTATGAAAATGATGCCACGTCCATGCGGCAGGCGACGGAAAAATCCACGCTGCGCTTGCTGGAAATCGCCCTGCGCCACAGTGGCAGCGGATTGCCGCAGACCATCCTCGATCTCGGTGCGGGGCCCGGTGGTTCGGCGCATTGGTTGGCACAGCGCACCGGCGCGCACATCACTTGTGCGGAACTATGCGAGCACCACAATAGCGAAAATCACGCCATCGCCGGCGCTCTCGGCATCGGAGGGTTGATTCACACCTGGACCGGTTCCTTCGAGCAACTGCCTGATGAATGGGAGGAGCTCTTTGATTTGGTATGGAGCCAGGAAGCGCTGTGCCATGCGCAGGATCTTGCCGCGACTCTGCGTGGCGCCTATCGCGCGCTGCGCCCGGGCGGCGTGATGGTGTTTTCCGATATCCTGCTCGCCGCCGCCGCTCCTGCCGCTGCGGCGGAAGTCTTTCGCAACGTGAATGCCGTCACGCACTGGAGCACCGCCGCCGAGCACAAAAGGGCGCTGGAAAAAGCGGGGTTCGAGCGCATCGAGCACCACGACTGGACGCCGCACTTGTGCGAAAATTTCCGCCGCATGCGGGCGAAGATCGCCATGGATGGCGAGCGGTTGATGGCTTCTGGTGTCCCGCCCGCCATGCTGGAGCGCTTTGCCACATCCCTCGACCAGCGCATCGCGTGGGAGCCAGGCAGCGTGCTCGAATGGGGCGCGTTTGTTTGCTCGAGGCCTTTGTGATTCCGGCAGATCCGACCGATCTGTCAGATCAGCGGAATGGTGCACAAAATTCCACATTCCGCTATCGACCAACCGGAATCTTGCGCTAGTCTGCGCGCGTGTATCCTTTGTTTCGAGACCTGCTCTTTCGCCTCAATGCGGAAACCGCGCATCATTTTTCGCTCGCCTCGCTGCGCCTGATGGAAAAATCCGGGCTGCTGCGCTTGCTGTTTCCTGCCGCCGAATGCATCTCGCCCGTTGAGGTGATGGGACTGAAATTCCCCAATCGCATCGGTCTCGCCGCGGGACTCGACAAGGAGGGCAATACCATCGACGCGCTCGGGCGCCTCGGCTTCGGCTTCATCGAAATCGGCACCATCACGCCGCGTCCGCAGGCGGGAAATCCCAAGCCGCGTTTGTTCCGTCTCATCGAGGAGGAGTCCATCATCAACCGCATGGGCTTCAACAATCCGGGCATGGAGCAAGGCGTGCTCAATGTGCGCGGCACCCGCGATTACGCCGGCATCATCGGATTCAACATCGGCAAAAACAAGGACACGCCGAATGAAAAAGCGGATGACGATTACCTGCAATGCCTGCGCGCCGCCTATCCGGTGGCCGATTACGTGACGGTCAATCTTTCCTCGCCGAACACGCCAGGCCTGCGCGATTTGCAAAATGCGGAGAGCACCGCGAAATTGTTAGCCACGCTCAAGGCCGATCAAAAGCTCCTGCAACAACAGCACGGCAAGTATGTGCCCATCGCTTTCAAGGTCGCGCCGGACCTGGCCGATGACCACATCGATGCGCTGGCGGAGGTGTTTCTCGCGGGCGGGCTCGATGGCCTCATTGCGACGAACACGACGCTGTCGCGCGTAGGTGTGGAGCATCATCCGCTTCATGCGCAAGCGGGTGGTTTGTCCGGACCTCCCGTGAAAACGCTCAGCACGCACGTGATCCGTCGTTTCGCCACCCGTCTGCAAGGGCGCATTCCCATCATCGGCGTCGGTGGGATTTCCTCGGTGGCGGATGCGCGGGAAAAACTCGATGCCGGCGCGACGCTGCTGCAGATCTACACCTCTTTCATTTATCAAGGCCCGCCTCTGGTGAGAGATTTGGTGAATATAATCGGCTGATCTTTCGTTAAAGCTACGGATGCGAACATCCCCTTGGTTATGAAAATCAAACTCATTCTTCTGGCTGGTCTTACCCTCGTCCTCTCCCAGTGCGCCTACAACGACCCGTATGCGTCGAACACCTATCGCGACACCACCACGGGCGCGCTGCTGGGTAGCGCGATCGGCGGCATCATCGGCCACCAATCCGGCGAGGCCGCTGCAGGTGCCGCCATTGGTGCGGGTGTCGGCGGCCTAATGGGCAATAGCATCGGCGCGAACAAAGATCGCGCCGCCGCCACCTACGGCCCACCGCCTCCGCGCCAGCGGAATTTCTACGGCAGCAGCTACGGCTACGGCGGATACTGATGCCGGATCCACCAGTCACAAGCCTGATCGATGGCGCTCGATCAGGCTTTTTGCCGCACCATTGCGAGACGTTCGGGGAGCAGGCATCAATTTTCCACATTCTTGCTTTGCCGATAGCCATTCTGCCGCTATCATCCGCGCCATGCCGCATGATCCCCAACCCGATCCTCGTTTCGACGAATTTCTGTTTCTGCAAGCGCAGAACGCGGGGCTCTTTCTCGGCCAGATTCCCCACCCTGTGACCGGGGAAAAATCCCTCAACCTGCGCGCCGCCAAGTCTGTGCTCGATTGCCTGGAAATGCTGGAAAGCAAAACGCAGAACAATCTCACCACCAACGAAGCCAAGCTGCTCCAGGCCGCTCTTGCCAATATCCGCAACCTCTACCAGAAACACCAGTAATGCCACTCGCACCCGTTCCCCACCCCTTCACGTTCGGCTCGATCGAAGCCGGCACCGGCACGCCCTTTTTCATCCTGGGGCCCTGCGCTCTGGAAACCGAGGCCTTTGCCTGGGACATGGCCCGCGCCCTCAAGGCCATCACCGACCGCACCGGCGCTCCGTTTGTATTCAAGGCATCGTTCGATAAAGCGAACCGTACCTCCGTCACTTCCTTCCGCGGTCCGGGACCGGCGGAGGGTTGCCGCATCCTGGGCGAGATCGCCAAGGAACTGGGCGTGCCCGTCACCACCGATATCCACACGGCCGAGCAAGCGGAGATCGCGGCCGAGCACATCGATATCCTGCAAATCCCCGCCTTTCTCTGCCGCCAGACGGATCTGTTGGAAGCGGCGGCCAAGACCGGTCGCGTGGTGAATGTGAAAAAAGGCCAATTCCTCGCGCCATGGGACACGGTCAATATCGCGGACAAAATGCGCAGTTTCGGCTGTGAGAAATTTTTCCTCACCGAGCGCGGCACCACCTTCGGCTACAACAATCTCGTCGCCGACATGCGCTCGCTCTACTGGATGCGCAAGGAAGGCATTCCGGTGATTTTCGATGCCACGCACTCCGTCCAGCGCCCCGGCGGCATGGGAGGAACCACCGGAGGCGATGGCGAGCTGGCCCCCGTGCTCGCACGCGCGGCGATCGCCACGGGCATCGATGGCCTGTTCATGGAGACGCATTCCAATCCCGCCGCGGCCCTCTCCGATGGTCCGAACCAGATTCCCCTCCCCGATATGGAGCCTCTGCTCATCAGGCTTCAGGCCTTGCATTTAGCCGCCCATGCCTGAAAAGCCGTCAGCCCCCATCCTGCGCAAACGCCTGCCTGCGAGATGCCTCGTGTGGTCGGCGGCGCTGTTGTGCGGCTCAGTGGTGAAAGCAGGTGATATCAATGCGGTGCTCGAGCGCATGGAACCGGGCTCCGTGATCAAGGACCTGCTGATTCCCCGCTACGATGAAAACAAAAAGGCATCGCTCATCCTGCGCGCGGATCGCATGGTGGTGGAGTCGTTGAAAAAAATGACGGCGGAAAAACTCAGCCTGCATCTCATTTCCTCCAAGAGCAACCGCGCGCTCAACGCTTCATGGTTTTCGATCGAGAGCTGCAGCTACGATGTGAACAGCGGCTTGTTGCGCAGTGACTCGGCCGTGGATGCGGTATCCGCCAATTTTCTTCTTCACAGCCAAGGCCTGATTACTAGAATCGATCAGGAACAGACGGAGTACAGGGCCTTTTTGCTGCCTCCTGTTCACGGGTTTCTGAACCCGAATACCGATGAGACCACCGCCATGAACCGCACCCGACAATCGCTTTTGCTCGCCAGTATCTTGACGGCCCAGGCCGCCGCGCAGGACCCCGCCGCGGCTCCCGCCGCCGCGGCCGATGGCTTCTTCTCCGTAACGCCGCGCTCGCAGGAGGTCGATGCGCAGTTGCAGGAATTTGCGAAAAAAAATGGCGTGCGGATCGCACCCGTGGTCTTGCCGGAACAGGCTCCCGCCGTACTGAAGCCGGTGGATCCGGCCGCCGCCATTCCCCAGTTCCAGCCCGCCGCGGATGCCATCGGCTTCGCCTGCCAGGGAGGCGTTTTCTACGATAGCAAGACGGCCTCGTTGTCCATGCTCAGAAACGTGACCGTGCGCAATCCCAGCTACGCCATGACCGTGCAGGGCGAGGTGAAAGTGCTGTTCGAACCGGAAGCGGAAAAGAAAAACGCCACACCGGAAAAAAACGACGCACCGGGCAAAGACAAGGAAGCGTCTCCCGCCAATTCATTGGGCAAGGTGAAACAAATGCTGGGCGCCGGCGGCGTGGCGTTTGAGGCGACGGATAAGGATGGCGTCAAGAATTTCGCCTCGGGCGATTCCGTCCTCTATGAAGTGAGCAGCGAGGAGATTCTTCTCAAAGGCCGCAAGCTGATCTTCCAACAGGGCGTGCAGAGCCGCTTCGAGTCCGCCGCGCCGGATGCCTGGCTGCGCTTCAATCTGAAGACGAAGGACTTCACCATGTCCGATGGCTGGAACGCGCGCCTGGCTATGCCGGCTAACAAAAATCCCTGATTTCCATGTCTCTGCTCACCGCCACCCATCTCAGCAAGTCGTATAACAAACGCAAGGTCGTTAACGACGTTTCACTGACCGTGAACTCGGGGGAGATCGTCGGGTTGTTAGGGCCGAACGGTGCGGGGAAAACGACGTCGTTTTACATGATCGCCGGGCTGGTCCATCCGGATCAGGGCACCGTCATTCTCGACGGCAAGGACGTGACGCGGCTGCCCATGCACCGCCGCGCGCTCCTCGGGCTGGGCTACCTGCCGCAGGAGGATTCCATTTTCCGCAATCTCAGCGCGGTGGACAATCTGCTCGCCATCCTCGAAACGCGCGGCGATCTCACTGGCAAAAAGCGCCGCGCGGAGGCGGACAAGTTGCTGCAACGCTTCGGCATCGAAAAACTCCGTCACTCGCTGGCGATCACGCTCTCCGGCGGCGAAAAGCGCCGCCTCGCCATCGCCCGTTCGCTGTGCTCGAACCCGAAGGTGCTGATGCTCGACGAACCCTTCGCCGGCGTCGACCCGCTCGCCGTGGAGGACATCCAGCGCATCGTCAAGGAACTGCGCGATCAGGACGGACTGGCGATCTTGATCACCGACCACTCCGTGCGCGAGACGCTCACGATCGTCGATCGCGCCTTCCTCATCCACGATGGCCACGTCATCCTGCAAGGCACCTCGCAGGAAATCGTCAATGACCCGATCGCCCGCAAGAACTACCTCGGCGAAAATTTCCGTTTCTAACAGATCACCGTGGCATTACCCATCGATGACATTCGCGAGGCTCTGGTGCGCGCTGCCGTGCCGGGCTGCCGTATTTTGCTGAAGGCTCCCACGGGGTCGGGCAAATCCACGAGCGTGCCGACCTTTCTCACGCCCAAGGGTGCGGGCGAGATCACGCTGGTCATCGAGCCGCGGCGCATGGCGGCTAGACTATTGGCGACATGGGTGGCGAAACAGTGCGGCGGGGAGGTCGGCCAGGAGGTGGGCTATGCCGTGCGCTATGATACCCGCTACGGCAAGGCGACGCACATCATTTATCTCACGGATGGCGTGTTCCAACGTTGGATTCAGGAGGATCCGGAGCTGCGCGGGGTGGGCACAGTGATTTTTGATGAGTTCCATGAGAGGCGACTGGCGGTCGATGTCGCACTGGCGCGATGCCTGAATTTGCAGGATGGTCCGCGCAAGGATTTGCGAGTGGTGGTGATGAGTGCCACGCTCGAAACGGCGGGACTGGCGGATTATCTCGGGCCGAAGATGACAGCGCTGGAAACCGGCGGGCGCACCTTTCCTGTGAGCATTCACTATCGGCCGGAAAAGCCGGCCGCCGTCCAGCGCACGGGTGGGCCGCCGCGCGAGACGCCGCTGTGGGAGCGCATCGCGGCGGTGGTGAAGGAGGCCATCGCGGCACCGGAACCGGGCCATCTGTTAGTCTTTTGCCCCGGCACCTATGAGATCCGCAAAACCTGCGAATTGTTGGAAAACGCCTCGTTCGCACGCGGATGGAATGTCTATCCGCTCTACAGCGCGCTACCGCCGCGCGCGCAGGAGCTGGCGATCGAGCCCTCCAGCACGCCCAAGATCATCGTCGCCACCAACGTCGCCGAGACATCGCTCACCATCGATGGCGTGCGCACGGTGATCGACTCGGGACTGGCGCGCATTTCCTCGTTCGATGCCCGGCGCGGCATCGATACGCTGCACATCCATAAAATTTCACGCGCCTCCGCCGAGCAGCGCGCGGGTCGGGCCGGGCGCACGGCACCGGGGCAGTGCTTCCGGCTGTGGAGCGAGAGTGGCCACGCGCATCGCGCGGCCTTTGATGCCCCGGAGATCCATCGCGTCGATCTGGCGGAGACCATGCTACTGCTCAAGGCGGCGGGGGTGGATGACCTGGCCGGATTCCGCTGGCTGGACGCGCCTATCGAAAAATCCCTGCAACGCGCGACTGTTTTGTTAGGGCAGCTGGATGCCCTCGATGCGCAAGGCCGGTTGACAGAACACGGCAAAGCGATGGCGGCCATTCCGGTGGCGCCGCGTTTTTCCCGATTGATGATCGCCGGTCTGGAACAAGGCTGCGTTGCCGAGGCCTGCTTCATCGCTGCCGCGGTGCAGGGTGAGCTGATTTTCACGGGCAGAGGAAATGTCTCGCGCAAGGATTTCCATTTCCCCGGTGCGGGCAGTGATTTCGCCGCCGAGTATCAAGCGATGCAATCCGCGCAGAACCTGCGCTTCGATCCCAAGGCCTGCGGGGCGGCGGGCATTTCCGGCAGAGCCGCGCGCGAGCTGGTGCAGGGCTTTGATCGGCTGCTCGCTCTGGCGAAAAAACAACAATGGCCGGTGGAGCGCATCGACTTCGTTGAGCATGCCACGGCGGTCGGCCATGCGATGCTGGCGGCATTCAGCGATCAATTGGCCGTGCGTCTCAGCGCCGGCACCCTGGCTTGTCGGGTCAGCGGACAACGCCGCGGCAAGCTGGATGATGAATCGATCACCAAAAACGCCGCCGCTTTCATCGCCGTGGAAATGACGGAGGTCGAGGGCCGTGAGGTCACCGTGCACCTGCGCCGTGCCACGGCGATCGAGCTGGACTGGCTGAAGGAACTTTTCCCCGCGGACATGCACACCAGCGATGGCGTGGCATGGGATGACATGCGCAAGCGCGTGGTCGCGCGCAAGGAGACGCGCTTCCGCGATCTCACGTTAGAGAGCAAGGAGTCCGACCAAGGCGTGAATTTATCGCTGGCGGCCGAAATGCTGGCCGAGCGGGTGATCAGTGGCGAGCTGACCTTGAAGAACTGGGATGACGCCGTGGAGCAATGGACGGCGCGGCTCAATCTGCTCTCACGCACCATGCCCGAACTGGGATTGCCTTCGTGGACGCATGACGACCGCGTGGCGGCGATCGCGCAGATTTGTCATGGATCCGTCGCCTACAAGGAAATCAAAGAAGCTGCCGTGTGGCCGGTGTTGCGCGATTGGCTGAACTACCAACAGCATCAGTTGTTGGAAAAACACGCGCCGGAGTGGCTCAAGCTGACAGCGGACCGTCGGGCGAAAATCACCTATCCGGCCGAGGGAGATCCCTACATCGCCGTGCGTGTGCAGCATTTGTTCGGCACCTGGGAAACGCCGCGCATCTGCGGTGGCAAGCAGCCTTTGTTGGTCCACATCTGCGCACCCAATCAGCGGCCGTGGCAGATGACAAAGGATCTGACGAGCTTCTGGAACAGTGGCTACACGCAGATGAAAAAAGACCTCGCCGGCCGCTACCCCAAGCACGATTGGCCGGAGAATCCGCGTGCCTGAGTAAGGAGTAGGGATTTGCAATCCCTGAATCTTTACGACTTGAGTTGTAGTGAGGGATTTCAAATCCCTTCTCCTTAGACGACCCGACGACGGAACAGCACGCCATACTTCGGGCTGAACAACCAGCCTAACAGAAAGAGCGTCCCTAACATCATCACGATCGCGGGGCCCGAGGTGAGTTGCAGCGGAACGGAGATCCACACCGCCAGCACCGCGCCCACCGCGCCGAGAATGCCGCCGCCCCAGAACAAGGCCGCTGTGCGATCGGTGAAGAGGGAAATCGTCGCGGCAGGTGTGACCAGCAAGCCCACCGAAAGCACGCAGCCCACCGCTTGCAGCGATGCCACTAACGACATCACCATCAAGGCAAACAGCAGATACTGCACAAAACGCACGGGCACTCCTTGTGCCGCCGCTACGTTTGGCTCGAAGAGCGCGACAAGAATCGGCCGCATCAACAGATTCGCCAGCACCAGGGTGAGCACGCCGATCCAGAATACCGTCCACAGGTCACCATTCGATACCGCATTGATATCGCCGAACAGCCAATGCTCCAGCTCCTGCCGCACGCCCAGGCGAGGCAGCAAGGCGACTCCACCGGCGAAGGCGGACGTGTAGAGCACCGCGAGCGCCGTGCCTTGTGCCACGCGATTCCCGCGCGACACGGCCACCGAGCCCAGGCCGACGATCAGCGCCGCAATCAGCGCGCCGAGAAAGGCGTTCAACTGCGTCAAGGCGCCCGTGATCATGATCGCCACCGCGATGCCCGGCAGCATGGTATGCGATAGCGCGCTGACCGATAAAGCCGTGCGCCGCAAAATCACAAAGCCGCTAAAGAACCCATTGGTGAAGCCGACCAAAGCCGCCGCCGCCAGAGCCCTTTGAAAAAACGGAAGATCGATGATGTCCCACATGGCCCGATCACTGTAACAAGCTTGACCGCGCAAGCAAGCAAACATGGAGCGTTCTACTTGGCCGGGCTATTGCCCCCCACGGGCGTGAAATATTCCACATAGCCCAGCATCATTTCGTCATAGGTTTGCTGCCCCCAGCGAACAAGTTTGGTGGGATCCGGATTCGCTTTGTTGCTGCCGCTGTTGTTGTAGATCGCGGTGATTTTGACCGTGCTGCCGCGCGGGATCAGTTTCGGCTGTTTGTATTCGTAGCGGAGCTGCCAGTTGAAATCGTAGCGGGGGATGTCGAGCAGGGTCTCCGACCTGCCATCCGGATGGATCGCTTCGTATTTGAAAGCCACGCCACGCACGTGCATGTGCGGCACGAAACCGAGGATGGGCATGTCGAAGGGCACGGCCTGCGTTTTGGTCTCCACGTGTCTCTCGGCTCCCGGCGGAATGGCCAGTCGGGGATTTGCGACCGCCGCCGTGTGCACCTCGTATTGCGGAGGCGACTTGGCAAACACCAGCCCCAGACGCAGCCGCTCTTTTTTCGCCGTGCCGCTGGGGGTGTAGTGGATTTGAAAACTCACGCGCGCCCCGGCGGGGATTTTTCGCGCAAAGCCCTGCGGATACTCATACGCGCCATTGCCGGGCACGTAAATCGCCCAGTAGCCTGCCGCGCCTTCCCCGCGGTCGCGTACCACCGCGCCTTTGGGATGCACTTGCACGAGCACGTGATGAACCACATCGCGCTCGCTGGGCAGGATTTCATAGGCGGTGACCCATTTGTCCTCGGGGATCTGGGTATCGACGACATCATGCGCATAGGGCATGAAACCCTCGGCCTTGATGTCGTAGGCGCGGCTGAGAGGAATGATCATGTCGGGTGTGCCGATGGTCCACTCGGCGGGATAGACGCGCTTCGCGGGCGCCTCGGCGGGATCGCCCAGCGGACGGTCGCTGGAATCGAGCCAGGCCAAGAGATCCGTTTTGTCGCGGGCGGAAAGACTGCAATCATTCGCCCAGGGATTTTTTCCGGCATCCTTTTCCGCTGCGGCAAACCACGGTGGCATGGTGCCTTCCGTGACAACACGCTTGATGACTTTGGCACGGTCCTGGACCTCTTCGATGTCATCGAGCGCGAAGGGAGCGATGCCGCCCTCGCGATGGCAGGTGACACAGTTTTGCTGAAGAATGCGGGCGACATCGCGGTGGTAGGTCACGGGCGATGCGGAAAGCTTGGCATCCCTCACGAGATCGAGCTCGCAACCCGGGGCGGCGGTGGCTTGAATGGCGGGCGTTTGCTGTTTCAGGAATGCGGTGACGGCGTCGTGCAGGTAGCGATGCCTCGGCGCATCGAGGTTGTAGTTGATTCCATACTGGTCATCCAGGGCACCCCGATAGAGCAGTGTGCGCTTGGCATCGATCAGGAAAACTTCGGTCGTGGTGCGGGCCTGCAGCAAGGTGGCCAGTTTCTTTTCCTTGTCATGGACATACGCGGCGCGGATGCCTGCGGCGCTGAGCTGGGACTTGATTTCCTCGGTCTTTTCGCTCGTAAAGGGATTGACCAGCAAAAGCCCGAGCTCTTGTGCGGCGAGTTCTTTTTCCAGCTTCGCGATGCTGGGCATGTAGCGCTTGCTCACGGGGCAGGTGGCGCTGGTCATGATGATCACGAGGCCGCGTTTGCCCTGCATGTCACTCAGGCGCGCCTCTTTACCGTCGAGCGTGGTGTAGCCTGTGTCCTCGATCATGCGCCCGATGCCCACTTCTCCCGGATTAAGCACTTCGGGACCGCTGGTGATTTTTTGCACATCCGCGGGTGTGAGTGCCGGGGCATTCGCGGGTCCGGGACGTGCCCCGCCATTGACCGCTTGGTATTCTTGCAACGTGATGGAGCCGTCCTTGTTGCTATCAAAACGGGCGAACACACGTGGATAGGGCAGTTCATCGGTCGTAACCTTGCCGTCGGCATTTTTATCATACTTCTGGAAAACGCTGTCCGCTGCCTGCGCATGAAGCGGGACCAAGGCGCAATACATGCAGAGCAGGGCGTAGCGAAGTTTCGGTGTCATGGCTTGGATGGAAAAGAGACGAAGGATGGCAGCAAGGTGGGAGGTTTACTGTGGTTTCTTGTTTGCGGATTCCAGTGCGTCGCGATAGAACTGCCAGTTTTTATCACCGAGTCCTTGCAACAGTGCCATCGTATCGTGGCCGACGCCACCGACAACGGTAAAGTCGTGCTTGATGTTGAGTTGATGGAGAAGCGCTGAGTAGGAGCGGTTCAGTTCCGCTGTGAAATCGCGGCTGCCGACGGCCTGTCGCACGAGTGATTTTCCACGAATGGCACCGGCGTTCTGCCTGACGACGGTGATGGGGCTCCGGTCCTTGAAGTAGTCAAGTTCCCCGCCGCAAACGTTGCGGAGAATTTCCTCGCGCTCATCAGCATTGGCCACCGCGCGTGGACCCTGGAAGTCAAGATCCAAGGGCCCGCCCGCAAGTATGGAGACGGCACCGAAGACTTCCGGATACGTGAAGCCCAGCCTTGCCGCCCCATAGCCACCCATGCTGAATCCTTCGATGATGCGGCCATGGCTATGGGCGTGCGTGCGGAAGGCGGCATCGATGTGCGGCACCAGTTCCTTCACCACCACGGTCTCCATCGGCACAGCGCCATCCTTCGAATCACACCACATGCTCTTGGCCAAACCGTTCGGGAAGACGATGAGCATCGGCGGGATTTTCCCGTCGCGCATGGCGCGCTCGAAGAATGCCGAGAGTGGGGCGATCCCTGCGAGCCCCCCGCCCGTGCCATGGAGCCAGTAGAGCACGGGGAAACGCCGTTCCTTGTCCGTGTCGTATGTTTCCGGCTTGAAAATATGGTAACTGACCGTCGTCTTCGCCGCAGCGCTCTCAAAGGTCCGCCTCTCCACTCGCGGAGCCTCCACTGCGCGCGTGACCCAACCGGAGCGCATCGGTGTTTGCGGGATTCCGGCGGTCTTTTTTGTCCGCGGGTGTTGTTGAAAAAACTCCCACATGAGGTCATTGGCGGAAATGTCTTTGGTCGAAGGACCGAGCTTTTTCATAGTGGGCTCCTTGCCGGGCCAAGTGTGGCCGCCGCCTTGGATTTCGATCAGCACGACCTCGCTGCCATCGCGCCCACCGCTCCAAGTCTTGCGCGTCACCTTTATGCCATCATCGGTCTTGTCGGGCAGATTTTCCACCTTGGGTTCCGCCTGGCAGCCATTGGCCTTCACCCAGCACCGCATGGTGTGGTCCACAGACTTGAAATCCGTCACACCCTTGCGACCGGGAAAAAAACCTTCGCCAGTGCCGCCTTGGAAGGGAGCGAAGGCATCGGCGGTGCCGTGAAAATGCATCACGGGCACCGGACGCTTCGCATGCGGCTCGTCCATCATGAGCGGACCTCCCACCGGGGCGATGGCGGCAATGCGATCGGACAATTCCGAGGCCAGGTAATGCGACATGATGCCTCCGTTCGATAGACCGGTGGCGAAGACCCGGTCGGCGTCGACGTTTGTCACCGTCGCCAGATCATCGAGCAGCGCACGCGTGAAGGCGACATCGTCGATCTTGTTTTCCATCGCGTAGCCGCAACAGCCACCGCCATTGAAAGTCAGAAACTGGTTTTCCAGCGGGCCGGTTCCATAGGGATACACGACGAGGAATCCCGCCTCATCGGACTTCGCGTTGAGTCCGCTCAGCCGGACCATGCTGTCCGGATTCCCGCCTCCGCCGTGAAAGGCGATGATCACCGGCGTGGCTTGGGACGCGTCATACTTCGGTGGGATATGGATCATGTAGCGGCGCTCCCGGCCATCGACTGTGATGGTTCGCAAGCGATCTTCAGCAGAAGCGCATGGCATCGCCATACAGCAAGCCAATGCCAAGGCGCGGAACCGACTAAAAAGCATGAGAGACAAATTCATGGAATTTCCATTCCTGATAACAACGCAAAATTCGATTGGTTGCGTTCTATACGCACATCATCCTACATTGTGGAGCCCACGTCTCCTTTCACCCGTCCAGCAAGTTGCGGAACATGGGCAGGATTTTGAGGAAAAGCGAATTTTTGCCGCCGCGTGCGAGTTGTTCGCCGATCAGCATGCCGCAGTCATCGCAGCCTGCGGGCGCGAGAGACTCGGTGACGTGATCGCCCACACTGAGACGCATGTGGATGTGCGAGGATTGCGGCGCGCGATCGATCACGATCTCCATGCCGCCGCCGCGGATGCAGAGGCGCCCGAGCGGCGCGGAGGATTCGTTCGACAGCAACGTCGCGGCGACGGCTTCGCCCGTTTTCCGCTCGAAGGAAAAACCCTCTCGGTTGCCGTGTTTTTTCGCGACAGCCAAGTGCAGCTCCAGCCCCGTGCGCCAGCCCGCCTGCACGGCGAGCCAGGCTAACAATTGCAGCGCGGAATTGCGGTGTTTAGGATGGTGCTCGATCTCGACGGATTCGATGTGCGGCAGCGCGCGTTGCGCCAGCGGATCATCAAACAGGGAGGCCACCGCCAGGCGATAGTGATAGGTACGCGTCCAGGCCAGATCCTGCACCACCAGGACGCGACCGGAGGACAATGCCTGCTCGATGATGGCAAAGGACACGTGAGGCTTGCTCCAATCGCTGCTATCGAACACAAAACGATCGATCACCGCATAGAGGCGTTCTTCAAAAATCGGCGAGAGCTCCCCCTGCCACCATAGGATGAGGGGTAGGTCGCTGGTGAGATGGGCGAACACGGTATTGCGCAAACGGCCGCGCGATACGCCGGTGAGGGCGAAGGAAATCTGCTCGCAGCACACGGATTTTTTCCCGCCGCTGAGATGGCAGTGCGCCGTGATCCAGGCGCGGATGGAGGCATCCTTCGCGCCGCGATCCATCTCGATCAGCAGGGCGCGGCAGGCGTGCTCGCGCGTGAGGTCGCGCACGATGGCGGAGTTTTTCTGCAAGGAGCCTTTCTCCTCCGAATACACGGCGAGGTTGATGAGACAGGCGTTGGTGCGCGCTTCGTCCTGCGCCCACAATTGCCGCAAGGCCTTGTGAATGCCGTCCACGGGCACTTCCTGACCAAGCTCCGGATCCATCGTAAAAGTATCCATAGTAAAAAAATTACAATCTACGCCAGGAGTTGCCGTCTTCGTGAAGCAGGTCATCCGCTTCCTTCGGACCCCACGTGCCCGCGACGTATTCCGCCATCGGCACGGTCGAACCCTCCTGGTGCCAGGCGTGCTCGATGCAGTCGATGAATTTCCAGGCCTCTTCCACTTCATCACGGCGCGCGAACAATGTCGCATCGCCCGCGATCGCATCCAACAACAAGCGCTCATACGCTTCCGGACTGGCCTTGCCGAAGCTGGTGCTGTACTGGAAATCCATTTTCACCGGTTCAAGGCGCAGGCTGGTGCCGGGGATTTTCGAGACCATGCGCAGGGAAATGCCCTCGTCCGGCTGAATGCGGATCGCCAACACGTTGCCGCCGGTGGCGTTCATCGAGGTCGTGTTGAACAATACGCCCGGCGGTGACTTGAAATGCACGGAAATCTCGGTGGCTTTTTTCGGCAGTTGTTTGCCGACGCGGATGTAAAACGGCACGCCGCTCCAGCGCCAGGTATCGATCATCAAACGCAGGGCGACATACGATTCCGTCATCGATTCCGGATCGACACGATCTTCCTCGCGATAGCCCGGCACGACTTTGCCGCTGACGCTGCCCTTGATGTACTGCGCGCGCACCACATTAGCGGCGACTTTTTCCGGCGTGTCCCACTTGCGCAGCGAGCGGATGACTTTCACTTTTTCATCGCGCACGCCATCGGCGCTGAGATCGGTGGGCGGCTCCATCGCCACGAGGCTGAGCAGTTGCAGCAGGTGGTTCTGCACCATGTCGCGCAGGGCGCCGGATTTGTCATAGTAGCCGCCGCGCCCGCCTTCCATGCCGAGATTTTCCGAGCAAGTGATCTGCACCTGCTCGATGTAGCGGCTGTTCCACAGCGGTTCGAAAATGGCATTGGCGAAACGCAGCACCATGAGGTTCTGTGCCGTTTCCTTGCCGAGGTAGTGATCGATCCGATAGGTATCGCGCTCGTGAAACGTCTGGCTCACCACGCGATTCAAGTGCTGCGCGGTCTTGAGGTCGGTGCCGAAAGGTTTCTCCACGATCACGCGCGACCAGCAACCCTCCTTCGCCTGATTGAGGCCGGCCTTTTTCAGATGCGAGAGGATGTCGTCAAAAAACTCCGGCGCGCTGGCGATGTAAAACAAGCGGTTGCCCTTGCCGCCGCGATCGCGATCGATGGCATCGAGCGTTTCGGCGAGGCGCTTGTAGCCATCGTCATCGGTGAACTCGCTCTGGTGATAGTGAATGTTCGGCGCGAAGGAGGCCCATACCTGATCGTCATGGCCATTGCGCGAGACCTTGCGATTCAGCTCTTCCAGGCCCTGGCGGAACACCTCATCCGATTTTTCCCGGCGGGCGAAGCCGATGATTTTCACGCCGGGAGGCAGCTCGCCATCCAGTGCGAGGTTATAGAGGGCTGGCACCAGCTTGCGGTGCGTCAAATCTCCGGTCGCGCCAAAAATCACCACCGTGCAGGCCTCGGGGCGGGTGCGTGATACCAAGTCTTCTCGAAACGGATTGCTCATGTGCGGGGGCTCATTTCATCGCAAAGTCGCCGCGCATGAAAGCAGAAATTGTGTTCGTATGGGGAAAGTTGCGACTCAGCGAGGAAGCCTGTGTCAGAACGAATAACGCAGATTGATCGCGCCGAAGGGGGCCGTTTCCAGATCCTCTTCATCGATCACGCGATGATTCGCGTCCTGCAATTCCACCTCACCCGCGATGTTGAAGCCACCGCGCAGCGAGAGAGTGAGATGATCGGTGAGTTGATAGATCACCGATGCCGCCGTCTGCCAGCCATTGATGTTGACGCGATTGACAGCCGAATCATCGAGATCCCAGGCCCCGCCGCTGGGGTAGGCACTGAGGCTCAAAGTCAGGCGCTCCGTGGCCTGCCATCCGATCACCGCGAAAGGCGGCGTCAACTGCACGACGAAAGGCTCTCGCTGCCAGATGAAACCCAGCGCCGGCACCAACATGCTGTCATCCGCGGCATAGCGGCCAAAGACCCCGCCCGCGAGACTGAGTTCGTCCGAGACCTTGTAGTTGATCAGCCCCAGACCCGAGAACTCAAAGTCATCCGCAGAAATACCGCGAAAATCCGTACCCAACCCCGGGGTGACAAACGCCAGTGTCGACCAAGGCGTGTTTTCCGGCCGCCATGACACCGTGATCTGCGCCTCTAACGTGTGCAGCGTTTCATCCTGCAAGCCGCCAAAGCCCTGGAAGTCCACATCCGTGAGCGTGTAGCCGAGGGATCCCGCGATCAGAAAATCGCCCCACTTCTTCGCCGCGAGAGGAGCGATCGTGCGCAGCTCCATAAAATCAAGGCCGCCCGGCTGGTTTTCAAAGTCCTGCGTATCCACGATCGTCACATCCGCCACAAAGCCCGGCTGCCCGAAACCAAAAGCCGCGGGATCGATCATGCCCATGCGTTTTTCACGGCCGGGGGGCTGTAGGATTTCCTCTGACTTGGCGGACAACGGCGATGACAGGGAACAGAAAGCGAGAGACAGGAACAAGGTGGTGACTTTCATAGATGCGTGAGGAAGCGGCGAACGATACACCGAATTGCGTGGGCGGCAATGGACAAAAAAAGCCTCCGCATGAAAAACACGCGGAGGCTGTGGGAAAAGATCGTGCGATTACTCGCCTTGTGGCAGAGGCATCGGGAAACCGCCGGGTGCTGGTGGCGGCGCGTCTTCAATGCCCACCAACTCCAATTCGAAAATCAGCGTGCTGTTCGGTCCGAGCTGGGCACTGCCGCGTTGCTCGCCATAGGCCAGATCGGCAGGAATGAAGAGCTTCCACTTCGCGCCAATCGGCATGGTGGTGATGGCTTCCTTGAAGCCGGGAATCACTTGCAAGGTCATCGGCACGGGCTGACCGGCAGGTGACTTGTCGAATTCGGTACCGTCGATCAGCGTGCCGCGATAGTTCACCATGAACTGCTTGTTGTCTTCTTCGCCCTCTTTGCCGGGGACGTATTTTTTATCGCCGCCCTTGGCTAGCACTTCATACTGCAAGCCGCTCTTGGTGGTGGTGACTTCCTTGCGCTTGCCATTCTCGGCGAGAAACGCCTTGCCCGCTTCGAGGTTCTTGGCGGCCGCTTCTTTTTCGCGGGTCTCCATCATCGATTGCAGCGCCATCATGGCGGCTTGGATGTCCTTTTCGGACACTTCCGGATCTTTGTCGGACATGGCGGCGATGAAGCCTTTCATGAACTCCGTGCCTTCAATGTCATTCACGCCGATGCCGAAACGCCCGACCTGTTGGGCGAACTGGCGGCCGTTTTGGAAGCCGAAACCGTAGGAGGTATTCTTTTTGACTTGTTCCGGCGACATGGCGGGCGCGGCAGGTGCGGCGGGCGCGGCGGGTGCCGCAGGAGCAGCGGGTGCGGCTGCAGGCTCCGCAGGCTTGCCAGCGTCTTGCGCGTTCAGAAGCAGGGTGGTGGCAAGCATCAGCGCGCCAGAAATGGGAAGAGATCTCATTATTAGTTGTGTGGTTGGAAAAGGCAAACTACGGCGATTCCCCCACTTGTCGAGAGCAAAAAGGATGATTTTTTCGACACAGAATCGACGGTGATGCTCGCACATCCATTTGTGCATCGATACAAGATGTCTTTCCGCCCTGAGGTTTTCGCCCTTGCATCGCAGCGCAAGAACTGCTTGCTTCCTGCGTTCCTAATTTTTTCCACTATGAAAATCGTCGTCGCATATTCGGGAGGTCTTGATACCTCGGTTCTTCTCAAATGGCTCAAGGCAAAGTACAATGCGGAAATCATCGCGTATTGCGCGGATGTGGGTCAGGCGGAGGAGCTTGATGGTTTGGAGGAAAAGGCCCTCACCACCGGTGCCAGCAAGTGCTTCATCGGCGATCTCAAGGAGGAGTTTGCGCGCGATTACATTTTCCCGATGATCCAGGCGGGTGCCATTTATGAAGGCCGCTACATGCTGGGCACTTCGATCGCGCGTCCTTGCATCGCCAAGGGCATGATCGACTGCGCGCTGGCGGAAGGCGCGGATGCCATCGCCCACGGTGCCACCGGCAAGGGCAACGATCAGGTGCGTTTCGAGCTCTCGATGGCATCGCTCGCACCGAACATCAAGTGCATCGCCCCGTGGCGCGATGCCTCGTTCCGCAAGGATTTCCCCGGTCGCGCGGAAATGATCGCCTACGCCGAAGCGAACAACATCCCGATCAAGGCATCGATGAAAAAGCCCTACTCGATGGATCGCAACTTGCTGCATATCTCCTTCGAGGCAGGCATGCTGGAAGACCCATGGTATGACGCAACCACTCCCGCGGATCGCGAAATGTACGTGCTTTCCACCTCGCCGGAGGATGCTCCCGATAAGGCCGAGTATGTGGAAATTTTGTTCGAAAAAGGCGACGCCATCGGTCTGCGTTGCGAAGGATTGGCCGGTATCGTCGCCGAACTCAAAGACGCCACGCCCATCGGCGAGCGCGACGGCTACACGCTCTTCACACCCTATGGCATCATGCGCGTGCTGAATTTCCTCGGCGGCAAACACGGCGTTGGTCGTGTGGACATCGTGGAAAACCGCTTTGTCGGCATGAAGTCCCGTGGCGTCTATGAAACGCCGGGCGGTGCGATCCTGCTCGCCGCCCATCGCGATCTGGAAGCTCTGACCATGGACCGCGAAGCGATGTTCATGCGCGATTCCCTGATTCCGAAATACGCGCAACTCGTCTATAATGGCTTCTGGTTCGCGCCGGAGCGCGAGGCGATCCAGGCACTCGTCACCAACACGCAGCAAACCGTCAGCGGTGAAGTGCGTGTGAAGCTCTACAAAGGCAACATCATGAATGCCGGACGCCGTTCGCCTCTCTCGCTCTACTCCGAGGCCGTGGCCACCATGGAAGGCGGCCAGGAAGAAGCCTACAACCAGGACGACGCCACTGGTTTCATCGCCCTCAACGGCCTGCGCCTGAAAGCATCGGCACGGCAGAAGAAGCCGTGAGTTCCTGATCCGTCTGATCAGTCTGGTCTGACCCATCAGACTGATCTTCTTACATCGGCAGCGTCAAGCGCGGCCGGTCCGTGAGGATTTCCGGATCGCCCGTGGTGATGAGCACCGTGTGCTCGAAGTGGGCGGAGGGCTTGCGGTCCTCGGTGATCACCGTCCAGCCGTCTTCGAGAATTTTCACGTGTGGCACACCGGCATTGACCATGGGCTCGATGGCGAGCGTCATGCCGGGCTCGAGAATGGGCGTTTTGCCCTGCGGGCGATAATTCGGCACTTGCGGTTCCTCGTGCAGATCGCGGCCGACGCCGTGGCCCACAAATTCGCGCACCACGGAAAATCCCAGCGGTTTCACGTATTCCTCCACCGCCCCGCACAGATCCGCAAGGCGGGTGCCGGCGCGGGCGTGCGAGATCGCTTCGTAGAGTGACTGTTCCGTGGCAGCGAGCAGACGCTTCGTTTCCTCGGCAATGTCCCCGACCGCCACCGTGAGCGCGTTGTCGCCGATCCAGCCGTTCTGCACGATGCCGACATCGAGACTGACGATATCGCCGGGCTGGATGATGCGATCGCTGCCGATGCCGTGCACCACTTCCTCATTGAGCGAAATGCACGTGAACGCCGGGAAGCCGCGGTAGCCGAGAAACGCGCTGCGCACTCCGCGCAGCTTCATCAGATCGCCGGCGAATTGATCGACTTGTTTCGTCGTCTTGCCCGGCGTGATAAAAGCGGCCACCTCCTGCAAAATCGCCGATGCCGTTTGGCAGGCCGTGCGCATCAGTTCGATTTCGCGGCCCTGTTTGATGCGGATTTTGTTGCGTTTCGCCATAGTGATCAGAGAGGAAAAAAAGCAAGCCACGCTTGGAAGCGCAGCTTGCCCGTCAAAACAGTCAAGGCATGGGATCAGCCATTGATGATCCATGCGGCGGCACCCACCACGGTGAAGATCGCGATCACGACCCAGAGGAAAATCAGCACCGAGCTCGAAGCGGCGGAACCGGTTTGCTGCAGGCGGTCGTAGCGACCCTTGAGTTTGCCCTTGCGCAGGAAGCCGTCATAATGGCGTTGCAGCAAGTGCGTTTCCACCTGGCGCATCACATCGAGCACCACGCCCACAAGAATCAGCAAGGAAGTGCCGCCGAAGAATTGCAGGATGGGGGAATTTTTATCGATGTTCATCAACAGCCCCACAGCCGAAGGCAGGACGAAGATGGCCGTGAGGAAGATGGCACCGGCGAAGGTCAGGCGCGTCATCGTGTAGTCGAGGAACTCGCCCGTAGGCTTGCCCGGACGCACGCCAGGGATGTAGCCGCCATTCTTTTTCAGGTCCTCCGCGATTTGCGAAGGCTGGAACATGGTGGCCACCCAGAAATACGAGAAGAAGAAAATACCGATCGCACCCAGCGTGTAGTAAAGCCAGCCTTGACCGACCGCTTGCTGCAGCTTGATCGACCAAGCCGCCTTGCTGCCGATCATTTGCAACAGAATGCCGGGAAGCGTGATCACGGCCGAAACGAAAATGATGGGCATCACTCCCGAGTAGTTCACTTTCAGGGGCAGATACTGCGTCTGGCCGCCGAATTGTTTTTTGCCGACCACGCGCTTGGCATACTGCACCGTGATCTTGCGCTGCGCCTGGGTGATCGAAATCACCGCCGCGATCACAAACACGAGGAACGCCAGCATGAAGACCAGCTTCAGCGCGATGAACGGATTCGCGTCCACGCCGGTGGTGAACATTTTCCAAGCAAGCACCAGAGCGCCCGGCAGGGCCGAAATGATGTTCACCATGATGATGATCGACGTGCCGTTGCCGATGCCGCGCTCCGTCATCTGGTCGCCGATCCACATCAGCAACATGGTGCCGGAAACGATGGTCATGAGCGAGAGCGCATGCCAGGCAAAACTCGGGTCTGGCACGAGGAGTCGACCGTTCATCACTTGCTCGATGCCGCTCATCAGCCCGGCCAATTGCTCCGGATGCGTGAGTGTGGCGGTGAGGAAATAGCCTTGCACCAGAGCGATGAGCAGCGCCAGGTAGCGGGTGTATTGCGTGATTTTCTGGCGTCCGCCTTCCTCGCGCGAGAGCTTGGAGAGCTTGGGAATGACCGCCGTCATCAGCTGCACCATGATCGATGCCGAGATGTAAGGCATGATGCCCAGAGCAAAAATACCCGCCTGTTGCAGCGCGCCGCCCGAGAACACCGTGAGCATGGCGGTGAGGGGATTGCCCGTGCCGCCGTCGCCCTTGGCCATGAACTTGGTCCACTCGTCAATCAGGCCGGCATCCACTCCGGGGAGTGTGATGTGGGCACCGAGACGGACGATGACGATCATCGCCAGGGTGAAAAGAATCCGGTCGCGAAGTTCTGGAACGCGCCATGTGTTAGCAAATGCAGAGATCATAGAGTGAGAGGAAAAGAATGTGCCGCGGCACTGTAAACAGAGCGAGGAAGTGCGCAAGCACTTCCCCGCAGGAATCGTAAGATTTTATTCCAAATGCGAGGAGAGGATGATCAGGCAGGTTGGATGGTGCCACCGGCTTTTTCAATCTTCTCACGGGCGGAAGCGCTTACATGGGCGAGCTGGATGGTCAGGCTCTTGGTGATTTCCCCGTTGCCGAGGATTTTCACGTGGTCATAGCGACCATTGACCAGACCGCAGCTGCGCAGCACTTCTTCATTGATGACCGCACCGCTCTCGAAGTTCTCCTCGAGGGTGGCGACGTTCACGCCGAATACTTTGGTTTTGTAATCGTAGTTGTTGAAGCCACGCTTCGGCAAACGACGATGGAGAGGCATCTGACCACCTTCGAAGCCAACGCGGACGGTGCCGCCGGAGCGTGCTTTTTGTCCTTTGTTGCCTTTGCCGGAGGTTTTGCCGTGACCGGAGCTTTCGCCGCAACCGAGACGTTTGACGCGGTGCTTGGATCCGGGATTGGGAGATAATGTGTGAAGTTTCATGTCCTACTGGATGGTGTGAGGGTTAGATCGCTTTGGTGGCGACTTTTTTGCCACGGGAGCTGAGGATGGTTTCGCGGGTGCGCAGACCGGAGAGAGCCTTGATGGTGGCTTTCACCACGTTGGCGTGGTTCGAGGAGCCCATCGACTTGGCGAGGATGTCCTTGACGCCTGCGGCTTCGCAAACGGCACGCACACCACCACCGGCGATGATTCCCGTTCCGGGAGATGCGGGCTTGAGCAGCACCTTGCCACCGCCGAATTCGGCATAGACTTCGTGCGGCACAGTGCCATTCACGATGGTCACGGCGGTAAGGTTCTTGCGGGCGGCCTGGCCACCTTTTTTGATGGCATCGGATACTTCCTTCGCCTTGCCGAAACCGAGGCCGACTTTGCCTTCCTTATCGCCGCAAACGACGAGGGCGGAGAAGCTGAAACGACGACCACCTTTTACGACTTTGGCGCAACGGTTGATGAACACCACTTTTTCGGAAATGCCATCATCCACTTCGGGGCGACGGTCATCACGGCGTGGGCCGCGGTTGTTGCCGCCACCTTGACCGCCACGGTTGAAGCCACCTGGGCCGCCGCGGCGTTGATCAAAGCCACCGGAGTTTGCCACAGGACCGAGAGCGGTGTCTGCGGCGGGAGCGGGAGTTTCGGGAGAAACGGGAATGTCAGAGTCTGTTACCATAGAGAGTGTGTATTAGAATTGGAGACCGGCTTCCCGGGCGGCTTCGGCAAGAGCTTTCACTTTGCCATGATAAATGTGACCACCACGGTCGAAGACCACGGCGCTGATGTTGGCTGCCTTGGCGCGCTCGGCGATCAGGGCTCCGATGCTGCGGGCGCAGTCACAGTTGGCCTGCGCTTTGTCGCTGCCTTTGTCCAAGGTGGACGCGGAAACGAGGGTGCGTCCGGCGACATCGTCGATGATCTGAACGTAAACGTGCTGGTTGGAGAAATGCACGGCGAGGCGTGGACGGCTGGAAGTGCCAGCGACCTTGCGGCGGATGCGCTTGTGAACGCGCTGCCGGATTTCTTTGCGATTGATCGTACTCATGTAATGAAAAATGTGTTAGAGTGATTGACGAATGGTTATTTGCCGACGGATTTGCCTTCCTTACGACGAACGTATTCGCCCACGTAACGGACGCCTTTGCCTTTGTATGGTTCGGGAGGATAGTATCCACGAACTTCAGCGGCGAATTGTCCGACCATTTGTTTGTCGATGCCCTCGACCTTGATCTTGGTGTTATCGGTAACGGTAACGGTGAGACCATCGGGGATCGGGTGAAGCAGCGGGTGCGAGCGGCCGAGGGACAGGTCCAGGTCCTTGCCTTTGACTGCGGCACGGAAACCCACGCCTTGGATCTCAAGGTCCTTGACGAAGCCTTTCGAGACGCCGTTGATCATGTTGTTGACGATGGCGCGAGCGGTGCCGTGAAGGGCACGCAGTTGGCGCGAGGTCTCCGAGTTGCGGGTGACCGTCAATTTGTTGTCTTCGTTGCTCAGTTCGATACCGGCGGGAAGGTTGAAGGAAAGTTTTCCTTTGGGACCTTCGACGGTTACGACGCCACCGTCATTCTTGACAGTGACTTTTTCGGGCAAGCTGATTGGTTTAACTCCTACGCGTGACATATGTGTATGATGGTTAGGGTTAGTGGTTTACCAAACGATGGCGAGAAGTTCTCCGCCGAGTTTTTCCCGCTTGGCGCGAGCACCGGTCATCACACCCTTCGAGGTCGAAAGGATGGAGATGCCGAGGCCGGACATGACGCGTGGAATTTCATCGGAGCCAACATAATTGCGGCGACCAGGCTTGGAGACGCGCTTCAGTCCGGTGAGGACGGGGCGGCCATCGACAAACTTGCCTTTGACTTTGAGGGTGGGGAAGCCTTCGGTGGTGACGACTTCATAGCTCCAGACATAACCTTCTTCCTGAAGGATCTTGGCGATGTCTGCTTTGATGCGCGAATAAGGCGCGGTGAAGACTTCATTGCCGGCACGGCTTGCATTGCTGAAGCGTGTCAGGAAGTCGGAAATAGGATCGGTAAGAACAGCCATAATAAGGTGCGGTAAATGGGTTAGGCTTGGGCGGCTTCTGGGGTTTCGCTTTCGGTCTCGCGTTTGTTTTCGCGGAATGGCATGCCCAGCGCTTTGAGCAATTCACGGCCTTCGTTGTCCGTTGCGGCGGAGGTCACGAAGATCAGGTCAAAGCCGATGGTGCGTTTGATCTGGTCGATTTCAATCTCAGGGAAGATCGACTGGTCTGGCACGCCCATGGCGTAGTTGCCACGGCCATCGAAGGATTTGTAAGGGATACCACGGAAGTCGCGGATGTTAGGCGCGGTGATGTTGATGAAACGGTCCAGGAACTCCCACATGCGGGCACCACGGAGGGTGACGCGAGCACCGAGGGGCTCGTCAGCGCGGAGTTTGAAGTTCGCAACGGCTTTGCGCGAGAACGTGATCGAGGGCTTTTGGCCGGTGATCTTGGCGATCTCATTGGCGGCGTCCTCAACAGCGAGTTTGCGGTCGGGAGCTTTGCCCATGCAGGAAGTCACCACGATTTTCTCGAGGCGGGGAACGGCGTTCGGGTTGGTGTAACCCAGTTTCTCCTTGAGGGCCGGGACGGCTTTCTCTCGGTAGTGTTGTAGTAGTCTTGGTGTGCTCATATGTGTATTTTAGCGGGTCAGCGCATTTTGTATGCTTGCGCTTAAGCGCGGGCAGAGTGCCATGTCGTTCCGGGGAACGACGCGGTGCTTAGCCCAGTTTCTTTACGTTGGAAATATGGATGGGGGCGTCTTGGGTCAACAGGCCGCCATCGGGATTCGCTTCCGATTTGCGGGTGGCCTTGGTCACCAGGCGGGTGTCGCCGACGATGACGGTGCCCTTCTTGGCGTTGACTGCGAGAACCGTGCCAGTTTTGCCTTTGATGGCGACGCTGCCCGTGGTGATCTCGACTTGATCGCCTTTTTTGACGTGTGTTTTGATTTTGCTCATGTGACGGAAAAGGGATAGATGTTAGACGACTTCAGGGGCGAGGGACACGATCTTCATGAACGACTTTTCGCGAAGTTCACGAGCCACGGGGCCGAAGATACGGGTGCCGCGCGGGTTGTTGTCTTTGTCGATGATGACAATGGCGTTGGTGTCGAAACGAAGCACCGAGCCATCGGCGCGGCGGATCGGGGCGCTGGTGCGCACGACCACGGCCTTGACTACGGATCCTTTTTTCACCGAGGCGGTGGGGATCGAGTCGCGGATGTGGGCGGTGATCACATCGCCAACGTGGGCAAAGCGGGTGCGTTTGCCAATGACGCCAATCATTTTGGCGCTTTTCGCGCCGGTGTTATCGGCGACGACTACGGAAGATTCCATCTGGAGCATGAGTCAATAAAGTGTGAGGTGGTGAACGAACGGGCGGAGGTGTATTAGTGAGTGAGGATGGAGTCAAGCGCCCAACGCTTTAATTTCGAGGTAGGGCGTGATTCCACGATGCGAACTTTGTCGCCGACTTTGGCCTCACCTTTTTCATCGTGCACGTAGAATTTCTTCGTCTGCTTGATGATTTTGTTGAAGCGTGGGTGCGGAACGCGGGCGACGTATTCGACGACGATGGTTTTGTCCATCTTGTCGGAAACGACGAGGCCGACGCGTGTTTTGCGTTTGGTGGCAGGAGTGTTGGTGGCGGAATCGCTCATAAAAAAGGGAAGTCAGTGGTGGAAGGATTATGCCTTGGCTTTGCGCTCGGCGAGGAGGGTGACCAGGCGTGCGTTTTCACGACGGATTTCACGGACGCGTGCGGGATTTTCCAGGGCGCCGGTGGCTTTCTGCAACTTCAGGTTGATGCCCTCAAGTTTCAGATCGCGGATGCGGCGGTTGATTTCGTCCACGGACAGTTCGCGAAGATCTTTTGCTTTGGTAGTGGCCATAAGGGTGATGAGGTAAAATTATGCGTGTGGGTTGCGAACGACAAAACGGGTAGGAATGCCGAGTTTGTAGGAGGCGAGGCGCATGGCTTCGCGGGCTTGGGATTCCGGCACGCCGGCGATCTCGAACAACATGTTGCCGGGGCGCAGCACGGCGACCCATGCTTCCACGGAGCCCTTGCCTTTACCCATCCGGGTTTCGGGGGGACGTGCGGTGATCGACTTGTGTGGGAAAATCCGGATCCAGACTTTTCCTTTCCGTTTCAGGAAACGGTTGATCGCGATACGGCAGGCTTCAATCTGGCGGTTGGTCATCCAGCCGCGGTCGAGAGCCTGGAGACCGAAGTCGCCGAAAGCTACGGTGGTTCCGGAAGTCGCATTTCCTGCGCGGGAGCCGCGGAAAGATTTGCGGAACTTGGTTCGTTTGGGCATCAAAGGCATAGCAGTGTCCTCCTAAAGTGTGTGTGAATGGTGTTGTGTGAAAAGGGATGAAATCGATTAGCGACGCTCGCCGCCACGATTGTTGTCACGGCGTTCGCCACCGCGATTGTTGTTGTCGCGGCGTTCGCGGCGTTCGCGTGGAGGACCACCGGCGCCCGGACGACCATCGTCTTCCTTGCGGTTGATCCAGCACTTGACACCGATGATGCCGTAAAGGGTGCGGGCCTCGGCGAAACCGTATTCGATCGGCACGCGGAGCGTTTGGAGAGGCACTTTGCCTTCACGATACCACTCGGCGCGGGCGATGTCGGCACCACCCAAGCGACCGGCGCAGCGAACGCGGATGCCCTCGGCACCGAATTCCATGGCGGTTTGCAGGCAGCGCTTCATGGCGCGGCGGAAAGAAACACGACGCTCCAATTGCTGGGCGATGTTTTCGGCAACGAGTTGTGGTTCCAGCTCGGGCTTGCGGATTTCGAGAATGTCGATCTTGACCTGGGCACCGCCGCAGATCTTGGAGATCTCGTTGGTCATTCTCTCAATTTCGCTGCCTTTGCGACCGATGATGAGACCGGGGCGTGCCGAGTGCAGAGTGACGCGAACCGAGTTCCAGGCGCGCTCGATGACGACCTTGGCGATCGCGGCGAACTGGAGGTTCTTCTTCACGTATTCGCGCACGGCGAGGTCTTCGTGAAGTTTGTTGGCGTAATCTTTGCCAGTGGCAAACCACTTGGAGCGCCAGTCCTTGTTGACGGCGAGGCGGAAGGCGATCGGATTGACTTTTTGTCCCATAATTGAATGAAGTTAGAAGTGATTGTGCTTATTCGGCAGCTTTGGCGGTTTTGGCGGCTTTTGCTTTTTTGGCGGGAGCCGGGGCATCGGTAAGGGTGATGAAAATGTGGCTGGTGGGGCGGCGGATCGCACCGGCGGAGCCTTTGGCGCGGGGCTTGAAACGCTTGAGCGCGGGGCCGATGCCGATGGTGGCCTCCTTGATCGTCAACGATTCGGCATCCAGTTTGAAATTGTGCTCAGCATCAGCCATGGCTGTCTTGAGGGTTTTGCCGATCAACATCGCCGCTTTTTTCGGCGTGAAGTTGAGGATATCCATGGCGCTGCTCGCGGGCAGGCCTTGAATTTCGCGGGCGACGTCGCGCGCTTTCTTGGGCGAGAGACGAACGTATTTTGATGTGCTTTTGACTTCCATGGTCGTAGGATCTTGTGATGTGCCGTGAGGCTTATCGTTGTGGTTGTGTTTCGAGAATGATGGTGTCGCCGAGGCGGACGGTTTCGTTAGAAGGATCAATTTGTTCGACGAAGGCACCGGCGACGTTCTTGCGAACGTCAGCGATGATGGCCTTGCCGTAGGGGCGCTCGCCGCGCATGATGGTGTAGGTCATGCCGATGCGGCAGTCCTGGCTTTGGCCGACGTTGACGACCAGCAGACCACTTTCCGCATCGATGCTCACCACCTGGGCGCGTTGGAGCGAACCGGTTTTGATATCGGGGCGCGGTTTATGGCGCAGGCCGAGGGCGGCGTCAAGCTCGCGGAGCGAAGTTTCGAGGCGCAGGCGGCTATCCGGATCCGCGACGACGGCTTGGCGCACGAAGTCTTGGGTGTGGGAGGCCAGGGCCATGGCGGCTTTCTCCGTCACTTCGAGGCGCTCTTGCAGCAGTTGCTGTTCGGCAGCGGCCTGGACGAGGCGGTCATCGCCGCCATCGAGCAGATTCTTGCCGAGGGCTTCGAGGCGTTGCTTGATTTGCGCGAGTTGCTGGGCGGCTTCCTGTTCGCCGCGTTTGGCTTCGATCACGGTGGCTGCGAGAATCTCGTTCTGCTTGCGCAGTTTGGCGATCTCGAGGCGCAACGTGTCGGCTTCGGAAAGGGTAGCCCCCTCGCGGACATCCTGTGCCGTGGCCACAGCGATCCCAGCGCCCAACCCGAAGGTGGCGAAAGCGAGGGAACGCATGGAAGTGGCGGGGAACATGATGTCTGTGCGAGAATGGATTATTTCTTACCGATACCGCCGTGTGCTTTGAAGATGCGGGTCGGGGAAAACTCACCGAGCTTGTGGCCGACCATGTTTTCTGTCACGAAGACAGGCACGAAGGTTTTGCCATTGTGCACGGCAAAGTTGTGGCCGACGAAATCGGGAGTGATCATGGACTTGCGGCTCCAGGTTTTGATCGCCTTGTATTCACCGGTAGCGGCGACGGCGTCAATCTTGGCGAGGAGCTTTTGGTCAACGAAAGGACCTTTTTTCAATGAGCGAGGCATAGAATGGATGAGTTAAAAGGATAATGGATTACTTCTTGGGACGGGCCGAGACGATGAAGATCGAGCTGGCTTTCTTCTTGTTGCGAGTCTTCTGACCTTTGGCATGACCCCAGGGGCTGAGAAGGTGCTTACGACCACCACCCGATTTCGAGCGGCCTTCACCACCACCGTTCGGGTGGTCAACGGGGTTCATGGTCATACCGCGGACGGTAGGACGAACGCCCATCCAGCGGGTGCGGCCTGCTTTGCCGGAAACTTCGTTCATGTGCTCACGGTTACCGACCTGACCGATGGTGCAGAGGCAGTTCTCGTTGAAGCGGCGAATTTCACCGGAAGGCATTTTCACCAGACCGAAACCGGCTTCGCGGTTGGAAAGGATGGCTTGCTGGCCAGCGGCGCGGGCCACTTTGCCGCCCGAACCGGGGAGCAGCTCGATGTTGTGAATCACGGTTCCCAAGGGAACGCTCTTCAGCGGCATCGCGTTGCCGGGCTTGGGATCTGCTTTGACCGTGGAAATGACGGATGCGCCGACTTCCAGACCGACAGGTGCCAGGATGTAGCTCTTGGTGCCATCGGTGTATTGGATCAAAGCGATGCGGCAGGTGCGGTTCGGATCGTATTCAATGCCGAGCACGGTGGCGGGCATGTCCGTTTTGTTGCGCTTGAAGTCAACGAGACGGTAGTGACGCTTGGCGCCGCCGCCGACGTGGCGCATGGTGATGCGGCCGGTGTTGTTACGGCCACCGCTGCGTTTGATGGGAGAGAGCAACGACTTTTCAGGGGTCGTTTTGGTGATCTCATCAAAGGTAGGGTGTTGTTTGTAGCGCCCGGATGGAGTGTGTGGTTTGAAAACTTTTAAGGCCATGACTCAGAGTGTGGTTGAGTGTTCGGAAAGGTTGGGTGAAATTACACGAGGTCGAGTTTCTCGCCTTCTTTCAGGCGCACGATCGCTTTTTTGATGTGGTTGGTGCGTCCTTCGTCGGCACGGCGGCGGCGCTTGGCTTTGCCCCGGCAGTTGAGGGTGCGCACGTCGGCGACCTTCTTGCCAAGGAGTGTCTCCACCGCTTGCTTGATTTCGAGTTTGTTCGCGTGGGGATCCACATCGAGCACGATCTCATTGTTGAGTTCGTTCAGGTACGTGGCCTTCTCGCTCATGCGGACGTTTTTGATGACGTGGAAAAGATCTTTCATAACAATTAAGCGGTGCGTTTGGCGAGGGTTGTGAGGGCGCTGCCGACGACGAAGATATCGTTGTGGAGCATGATGTGTTCTACGTTCACTTCCGCGGCGGTCATCAACAGCACGTTTTGCACGTTGCGGCCGGCGAGGTAGGTTTGTTCCGTGAACGAATCGGCGATGATGAGAATGCGGCGGGCCGTGGAAAGCGCGGCAACGGCGGCAACGAAGGACTTCGTTTTGCCATCGGCGATTTCAAACGACTCAATCGTCTTGATCGAGCCAGCGCGGATGTTGTCACCCAGCACGCGGCGCAGGGCCAGCTTGCGGGTGGTTTTGCTGACTTTTTTGGTGTAGTCGCAAGCGCGGGGGCCGAAGACCACGCCACCGCCGACAAAGATCGGAGCGCGTTTGTCACCGTGGCGGGCGCCACCGGTACCTTTTTGCTTGTAGATTTTCTTGTTGTTGCCGGACACTTCGCCACGGGTTTTGGTATGTGCGGAACCGGTGCGACGGTTGGCACGATACGCCGTGATGAGGTCGTGAACAGCCTGGGTGCCTTTATCGGCGGGCGCGAGGAGCATGTGGGCGGCCTCGGCGGCTTCTACGGTAAGAGTTTGGGAAGACATGACGTGAAATGATGGTTCGTGGTTCGATTCAGGCTACTTACGCAGACTTTTTCTTGGCGGGACGGACGGTGACGTAGCTACCTTTGGCGCCGGGGATGGCTCCGGAGATCAACAGCACGCCATCTTCAGGGCGCACGGCGACGACTTTCAGGTTCTGCACGGTGCGTTGTTTGTTACCGTCCTGACCAGGCATCTTTTGGTTTTTCCAAACGCGACCGGGAGTGGAGCGGCAACCGATGGCACCCGTTCTGCGGTGCATCATCGAACCGTGGGTCATACGCAGACCGCCGAACTTGTAGCGTTTCACAACGCCGGTGAAGCCGTGACCTTTGCTGGTGCCGATGACGTCAACGAATTGACCGGCGGTGAAAAGCTCCGCACCGGGATGGGTGTCGGGGATGGTCTCGCTGCCGCGGAGACGGAACTCCTGGAGTTTGCGCTTCGGCGTGGAGCCGGCCTTGGTGAAATGGCCCATGTCCGCCTTGTTGACGCGCTGCGCTTTTTTCTGGTCGTCGAAGCCGACTTGCACGGCTTTGTAACCTTCCTTCTCCGCGGTTTTGTGCTGCAGATAGGTGTTGCCTTGCACGTCCACAACGGTCACGGGGATCATTGCTTGCGTGGCCTCGTCAAACAGACGGGTCATTCCGAGTTTCTTGCCGATAAGTCCTAGTGGCATAACGTTAAATTAGATAGAGTTGAAAAAATGAGTTAGATGCGGATGGAAATGTCCACACCGGCGGGAAGATTGAGTTTTTTCAACTCATCAACCGTGCGGGCGGTAGGATCTACGATGTCGAGCAAGCGCTTGTGGGTGCGGATTTCGAATTGTTCAGCCGACTTTTTGTTCACGTGAACCGAGCGGTTGACGCTGAATTTTTCAATGCGGGTCGGAAGCGGGATCGGTCCGGAGACTTTGGCGCCAGTGCGTTTTGCGGTTTCGACGATTTCGGCGGCGGATTTGTCCACGGCGCGATGATCGAAAGCGCGGAGTCGGATGCGTATTTTCTGATTTTCCATAACGAGGAGAAGGTGAGGATTGGTAGGTTAGCGAGGATATTAGTAACGAGCGGTGCCGCCGCGTTCACTGACGATTTCATCGACAATGTTGTTGGGCACTTGTTCGAAGTGTGAGGGTGTCATCGAGTAGGAGGCGCGACCGGAGGAGAGTGTGCGAACGGCCGTAGAGTAGCCGAACATTTCCTTGAGAGGAACGGCGCAGCGGACCACGGCGAGTTTTCCTTTGGTATCGATGCTGGTGATTTGGCCGCGACGACGGTTGAGGTCGCCCATGACATCGCCCTGGTAGTCTTCCGGAGTGGAGACTTCCACGGCCATGATGGGTTCGAGCAGGATCGGCTTGGCCTTCTTGAAAGCTTCTTTCATGCCGAAAATCGCCGCCATGGTGAAGGCGTTTTCGTTCGAGTCCACATCGTGGTAGGAACCACCGAGGATGTCCACATGCACATCGATCACGGGGTAGCCGGCGATGATGCCATTCGACATCGATTCATTGACGCCCTTGTAAACGGCGTTCACGTATTCTTTGGGGATTTCTCCACCGACAATTTTGTTTTCGATCGTCAGGCCCTTGCCTTTTTCGTTCGGGGCGACGGTGAGACGAACGTGACCGTATTGGCCGCGGCCACCGGATTGTTTGACCAGCTTGCCTTCGGCAGCGGCGGGGGCGGTGATCGTTTCGCGGTAGGCGATTTGTGGAGCGCCGGTGTTGGCCTCGACTTTGAACTCGCGCTTGAGGCGATCGACGATGATCTCCAGGTGGAGTTCGCCCATGCCGGAAATGATGGTCTGGCCGGTTTCTTCATCGGTCTTGACCATGAAGGTCGGATCTTCTTCCGACAGACGACCAAGGGCGAGGGCCAGTTTTTCTTGGTCGGCTTTGGTTTTCGGTTCCACTGCCATCGAGATGACGGGTTCCGGGAAAGTGGGAGGCTCGAGCACCACATCGTGGTTTTCGGCGGCGAGGGTGTCGCCGGTGGTGACGTTCTTGATGCCAACCATCGCGGCGATGTCGCCGGAGTAGCAGCAATCGACATCCGTGTGGGTGTTGGACTGGATGCGGATCAGGCGGCCGACGCGTTCGGCGCGTCTGGTGCGCGGGTTGTAAACCGTGTCGCCTTTTTTGATTTTTCCGGAATAAACGCGGAAGAAAACGAGTTTGCCGACGAATTTGTCAGCCCAGAGTTTGAAAGCGAGCGAGACGAATTTTTGATTGTCGTCCGTGATGACCTCGATCTTGCGCTCTTCATTGTCCGGATCCATGCCGATGGCGGAGGGGATATCGAGCGGGTTGGGCAGGTAATCGGCGACGGCATCGAGGAGATACTGGACGCCTTTGTTTTTGAAAGCGGAGCCACCGGCAACAGGAACGAGGTGGTTGGCGATGGTGGCGCGGCGGATGCCTTGTTTGAGGTCTTCCTTGCTGATCGGCTCTTCCATCAGGAATTTTTCACCGACTTGCTCATCGACACTGGCGACGGCATCCAGCAGTTCCGCGTAGGCTTCCTGAGCGATCAGGTTTTGCTCTTCGTCGAGGTCCTGGACCGTGTAGGTTGAGCCAAATTTGTCGTCGTCATTGTAATAAACAGCTTTCTGGTTGACGACGTCGATTTGCCCCTTGAGCTGGTCTTCCGCACCGATCGGGATCAGGATGCGCACGGCATTCGCGCCGAGTTTTTCTTTTACTTCCTCAAAGACACTTTGGAAGTTGGCACCGGTGCGGTCCATCTTGTTGACGAACACGAGGCGCGGGACATTGTATTTGGTCGCCTGGCGCCACACGGTTTCCGTTTGCGGTTGCACCCCGGCGACGCCACAGAACACGACAATCGCCCCATCGAGCACGCGCAGGGAGCGCTCCACCTCGGCCGTGAAGTCCACGTGGCCGGGGGTGTCGATGATGTTGACGCGCATTTTTTCCTCGGTGAAGAGCTTGGTCACGCCCTCTTCCTTGCGCTGCCACCACTCGGTGGTGACGGCGGCGGAGGTAATCGTGATACCGCGCTCTTTTTCCTGCTCCATCCAGTCGGTCGTAGCGGCACCATCGTGCACTTCGCCGATCTTGTGGATCATGCCGGTGTAGAACAGAATCCGCTCCGTCAAGGTCGTCTTGCCCGCATCAATGTGCGCACAGATGCCGATATTCCGCGTGCGTTGCAGCGGATATTGGCGATCAGGGCTATTGGGGTCGGACGACATGAAAGAGGTGGAAATTGTTTCTGCGGAAAAGAAAAATCAGAAGCGGAAGTGAGCGAAGGCGCGGTTCGCCTGAGCCATCTTGTGCACGTCGTCGCGCTTGCGGACGGCGTTGCCTTGGTTGTTCGCGGCGTCTTTCAGCTCGTTGGCCAGAGCCACGTGCATGGGAGTGCCTTTGCGGTTGCGGGCGTAGTTGATGATCCAGCGCATCGCCAGGGCTTCCGAACGGGCGGTGGGGACTTCGAGAGGCACCTGGTAGGTGGCACCACCGACGCGGCGGGATTTCACTTCCACGCGTGGCTTGGCGTTTTCGATGGCGCGGGTGACCACTTCCAAGGGATCGATGGTCTCGGTGCCTTCGCTGGCGCGGTCGATCGCGGCGTAAACGATGCGCTCGGCGAGCGCGCGTTTGCCATCGACCATGACTTTCGAAATCAGATTGCCCACGAGCGCGCTATCATAGCGGGGATCGCGTTTTTCGGGCTTGTGGAATACTCGCTTACGACGTGACATAATGGAAAAAAGTTAAGTTGGATCAGAAAGGATTATTTTTTGCCTTTGGCAGGAGCCGCGGCGGCACCGGGCTTCGGACGTTTGGCACCGTATTTCGAGCGGCTTTGACGGCGTTTGTCGACACCGAGAGTATCGAGAGCGCCACGGACGATGTGGTAACGGACACCGGGAAGGTCTTTCACACGACCGCCGCGCACCAGAACGAT
>CANHQJ010000019.1 GCA_947462875.1 Verrucomicrobiia bacterium | reverse complement strand
CGCTCTCCCGCTCTCCCGCTCTCCCGCTCTCCCGCTCTCCCGCTCTCCCGCTCTCCCGCTCTCCCGCTCTCCCGCTCTCCCGCTCTCCCGCTCTCCCGCTCTCCCGCTCTCCCGCTCTCCCGATCCCCCGATTTCCCGATTTCTCGCTCTCCACACAGAAGCGGACTGCCTACTTCGTCCCGCTCAGCGGGACTACGAAGGCCGAGGAAAGTCCGCGCTCCGTTTGTTGGCATGGCGCTTGGAAAGCGCCGCCACGGTTAGAACTGGCCGTTGAACTTGCGGGCGATCCAGAAGAGGGCGAGCAGGGTGATGATGGTGGTGATGACGGCCCAGTGGTGCCAGAGGGGGATGCGGTTTTCCAGGGGGCGCGGCTCGGGGAGGGCGGTGATTTCCTTGATCAGGTCCGGCAGGGCATCGGGCTGGATCATGCGGGCACGGGCGATGCGGGACATTTCCTCCAGGACTTCCGGGCGGGCGGGCTGGCCGGTTTTTTCGAGATCGACGGTTTGCGCGAGCAGGGTGGTTTCCACGGGCTTGGCGTCGTCGTCCACGATGGAGGCGCTGAGTTTCCACGCGCCTGGGGCATCGATGGCGAAGCGGCCGGTGAAGCTGCCCCAGGAGTTGTCGTCCTTGCCGAGATCGAGCATGCGCGTCGAGCCATTGGGAGAGGTCAGGGCGAGTGCGACCTTGCCCTCCTGCAACGGGGCGCCGTTTTTATCGAAGGCATTCGCGTGGAGCGTGACGGTATCGCCGGGGGAGGGTCGCTCGGGGGTGTAGAAAATGCGGACGCGCTGGCCGGCGGCCATGTTGCGCTGGTAGGACATCCAGCGCGCGACCTGGCCCCAGAAGCGGTAGTGGTACTTGTCCTCCACACCGCGACGCCAGCGCCACGCGGAATCGATGCCCATGTGCAGGATCTTGCCGCTGCCAGCGGTTTTGGTGACGATGAGCGGGACGCGGCCGTAGTTGCCGGAGCTGCGGTTCGCGTGCACGGCGAGCACCGTGGTGCCGGCCTTGGCGCGCTCGACGGGGGCATGCCAGTAGAAGCCCGGCAGGCTGCGCCAGACGAGGGGATTGTCCTCCTCGGTATCGCCGAGCATGGTCAGCAGGGACGAAGCGCCATCGGACGTCAGGGCCAGCGGCGAGGCGCTGGTCTCGACGATGCCGGTTTTTTTCGAGGAATCCAGCATGACGGGCAACAAATCCGATAGATCCGTTTCGAGCAGGGAAAACTGGTTTCCTTGCGGTCCGGGGAGGAAGACGAGCCCGGAGGCCTGATTCTCCACGAGACCGCGGATGAGGGTGCATTGTTCCTTGGTGAGCTGCTCATTGCCGATGCCGACATCGCCGAGGAAGATGACGTCGTATTTCGCGAGGTCCTCGATTTTATCCGGGAATTTTTCGATGTAATCCGGGCCGCCGCCGATGCCGAGCTGCGGGTGGAACATCAGGCAGGAAAGCTCCACGCCGGGATCGCGCGAGAGGGCATTGCGGAGGAAACGGTATTCCCAGCGCGGCAGCGACTCCACGACCAGCACGCGGATTTTTTCCGGCTTGCCGGCGATGGTGAACTTGCGCGCATTGTTGGTGGGGACCAGCTCGCCCTGGGCGGTGGGGAAAGACAGCTCCATCGTCGAAGAGCCTTCTTTTTCCAGCTTCCACAGGATGGTGTCGTAGGTGGTTTTGTTCGGCGGCAGGGTGATGGTCTTGGTGCGCTCGCGGCCGCCATCATCGCGCACGCGCACGGTGGTGCGGACCTCGCGGTCGAGGCTGCTGCGGATGGTGAAAGGGATTTGCAGGTTTTCGCCGACGATGCCGTAGGTGGGCGCATTGACGGCGAGCAGATCGAGATCGGGCAGTCGCACCTTCGAGCCGGCGGGGATGGTGAACAGCGGGATTTTGCGCAGCAGGAATTTCTGGGCGGCGGAAACCGGCGGCTGGCCGAGGTTCCAGTCGCCATCGGAAATGACGATCGCGGCGCGCAGGTTGCTTTCCTTTTCGAGCACGTCTTCGAGCGGCGTGGTGAGATCGGTGCCCGCGGAGCTGAGCAGGGCCTCGTTTTCCGGTGGCGTGGAGAACGAGCGCGTGATGAGCTCGTTTTTCCCCTCCGCTGACAAGTCATTCCACAGATTCGAGTTGAGCAGCTGCTTGGTGAACTCCGCGCGGGTGACGATCTCCTTTTTCGGCGAAAACAACTGCGGCAGCTCGGCATCGGTGGTCTGCATCGACTTCGAGTCATCCCACAAAATGGCGATGCGCGGCTTGGTGGTGGGGGTGATGACCGTGAGCCATTCCGGCTGCCACATCATGGCGACGACGAGCAGTGTGATGAAAAAGCGCAGGCTCTCCAGCACGGCGCTGCGTTTTTTGTTAGGGCTGCGGCGGTAGCCGATCACGCAGAGGTAGCCAACGACCAGGATCGCAACGAGGCCCGTGATCAGCACGGGCAGTGTCGGCGAAAAATGCAGATGATGGAGATGGAAATTCACTACGGGGAAAATCTGTTAGGCGGCTTGGGTCGAAGCGGGTTTGGCGGACTTGGTGGCGGCGGCGGATGCTTTCGGCAAGCACAGCAGGGCTTCGGCGATGAGGAAAAACAGCACGGCGGCGAGGAACAGCTTCCAGATCTCGCGCTCCTCGCTATCGGCGGTGGAGGCGGCGGTGTCCTCGAAGGTGCTGTAGCGCACGCCCTCGAACAGCGGCTTCAGCTCGCTGGTTTGCAGGGCGAGGGGATCGAGCTCGGTGGGCGGGATATTGGCGGCGATGACGCGCTCGCCGAGGCGATAGACGCCGGCGCTGAAAGTGGGATCGCTCACGGCATCGGCTCCGAAGTCATCGATGCGGGTGCGGACCTCGGCATTGCGCGGGAGGGCCTCGCCGCGATTGACCTCGGCGAGCAATGCGGCATCGAAGCGTGTGGAGCCGGCCAGCACGGCGCGCTGCACGGCGGGCAGGAGCAAGTGGGCATCGCCGAGATTGCTCCAGGTGTAGTCCGGCGTGGAAGTGAAGAACCAGGCGGTGCCGCGCTCCATCACGATGCGGCTGAGGAAAGGCGTGCTGTCATCCCACGAGGCGAGCGGGGTGCTGGTGCCGACCGGACCCTCGGCGACTTGTTTTTTGATCGCGCGAAACGTTTGCCCGGCGAGCGCCTCGCCATTGAGGGAGTCGCGCAGCAGGCCATCGTCATGATTCCAGTCTTTCAGGATGAAAAACTTGCCCTCGGGGGCGGTGCTGATGGGCGCCCACTGGATGCCTTGGAATTTCAGCAGGCTGTTTTCCATCGGTGGGAAAAAGACCACATGGCCGCCGCTGTTGATGAAGTCCGTGATCGCCTTCGCGGCTCCTTCCTGCGGCAGCGGTGCGGCCCAGAGGATGGCGGAAAAATCGGCGAGCTCGGCGGTTTTCGTGAGGAACTGGGTGGGGGCGATGGTTTCGCTGGACTGACCGGAGTAGCCGGGCGGTGCGGCGGCGGCGGCGAGGTAGGAAGCGGACTCGCCCGCAGCGCTGACGACCAGGGTTTTCACCGGATGGGCCTCGCCGTAGGTGAAATAGACCGTGTTATCGCGCGGATTGGCATCGCCGGGGATGCTGAGCCAGCCTTGGCCTTCCTGCTGGTTTTTCGCCAGCTTGACGCGTTTTTGGAAACGCAGGACCTGCCCCGGAACGGTGATCGACTCGGTGGTTTTCACGCCATTGAGCGCGACGGTCATGGGCACGTTCGCGGGAGTGATCGCATCGCCCGCGCGCTGGACTTCCAGGTCTAACAAAAGCTCATCTGCGCTGCGGTAGGAGGAAAGCAGTCGCAGCGAAACGTTGGTCTTCGAGGGCGCTCCGATCGAAAGGATGCGCACGCTGGGCTTTTGCGGCGCGCTTTGCAAGGTGGCGATGGCGGTGGCCCAGCGCTCGTTTTCCTTGTCCCAGTCGGCATACTGCATGTCGGAGGCGATCCAGATTTCCGTCTTGCCCGGTTGGGTTTCGAGGATGAACTCGGCGGCGCGCTGAAGCAACGAGGGAATGTTTGCGGCGGCATCCGTGGCGCGGGTGTTGGTGATCTCCGCGAGGATCTCGGGCGAGGGGATGTCCTGCGGGGTGGCGGTGGCGGAATCGATGAGCACGAGGCGGGTGGCATCGAGCGATTTCATCGCATCGCGCACGCGGTCGATGGCGAGCTCGCGGCGCGGGGAGGCGGCATTTTCCGCCGTAGTTTCCATCGAGGCCGAGCGATCGAGGATGAGGATGACCGTATCCATCTTGCTGGCGCCCCAACCGAGCAGGCCGCCGATCATCGGACGCGCGACGGCGGTGGCGAGGCAGGCGATGCCGAGGGCGCGGGCGGTGAGGATGAGGATGTGACGCAGTTTTTTCTTCCCGCGCGACTCGCGGGTGGCCTTGAGCAGGAACTGCATGGCGGCCCACGCCAGGGTCTTGTGGCGGCGGCGATTCAACAGGTGAATGATCACCGGAATCGCAGCGGCGCAAAGGAACCAGAGCAGAGGTTGTTGGTAGAAGGACACGGAAGAAAAAGCTGAAATAAGAAACTAATAACTGATAACGATTACCCTATCTCTTCCCCTTCTTCGGCAAGCGGTTGAGGAGGAAGTCGCGGAGCAGCGGCTCCAGCGGGGAATCGGTGGTGACGAGTTGGTAATCGGCGTGGACGTTGTGGCAGGCGCTTTTGACGTTGGTCAAAAACTCGCGCAAGGCCTCCTGGTATTCATCGGCGATGAGGTTGGGCTCGACGATGAGCACGGTGTTGTCCTCCATATCGACAAAACGATGCGGTTTATCGAACTGGAAGGCGATTTCCTGCGGGTCCATGAGATGGAACATGCAGATGTCGTGCTTGCGGTAGCGCAGGTGCTGCAGGGCGTCTTCGAGAGCGGCGGTGTCGCAGAAGAGGTCGGAGAGAATCACGACCACAGCACGCTGGCCGATTTTTTCCGCGATGTGGTGCAGCGCTTCTACCAGGCCCGTTTCGCCCTGCGGTTTCAGGTCTTGCAGGGTGTGATTGATCAACTGCAAGTGGGCGGGGCGGCGGCGCGGCGGGATCTCGATGTGCAGGGTATCGCGGCAGACGGAGAGCCCGGCGGCATCGCCCTGATTGACGAGCAGATAGGCGAGGTTCGCGGCGATGCGGCTGGCGTATTCGATCTTTGCCATGCCTTTTTCCGCAAAGGCCATCGAGCCGGAGTTATCGACCACGAAATACGCGCGCAGGTTGGTATCGGCCTCGAACTCCTTGATGTAGTAGCGATCCGAGCGGGCGTAGGCTTTCCAGTCGAGACGGCGGGTGTCATCGCCGGGGACATACTTGCGGTACTCCGCGAACTCGACCGAGGAACCGCGGTGGGGCGAGCGGTGCTTGCCCGCGACATTGCCGAGCATGGGCAAACGCGCCTCGACTGGGATGGCTCCGAGTCGGACGAGCAGATCGTGATCGAGAAGCTGCGTGGGCATGGGGATTATTGCTCGCGCATTTCGGCGACGAGGCGTTCGACGACTTTTTTCGAGGTCATGCCCTGCGATTCAGCGGCGAAGTTGGTGATGACGCGGTGGGCGAGCACGGGGGATGCCACGGCCTCGATGTCTTCCATGCGCACCATGTAGGAGCCTTTGAGCGCGGCGCGGGCCTTGGCTCCGAGGATGAGGTACTGCACGGCACGCGGACCGGCACCCCAGCCGACGAGCTCTTTCAGCCATGCGGGAGCATCAGCTTCCGTGGGTCGTGTTTTACGAACGATGGCGACGGCGTAGTCGTAAATGTGCTCCGGCACCGGCACGCGGCGCACGAGTTGCTGGAAGGCGAGGATTTTTTCCCCGCTGAGGAGTTGATTCAGGCGACCTTTGGCTGCGCCGGTGGTCTCGCGGGCGATGCGTTTTTCCTCCTCGGCCGAGGGGTAGCCCACCTCGATGAGGAACATGAAGCGGTCGAGCTGCGCTTCGGGAAGCGGATAGGTGCCTTCCTGCTCGATCGGGTTCTGGGTGGCGAGCACGAAGAACGGCGGGGTGAGTGTGTAGGTATTTCCCAGCACGGTGACCTTGTGCTCCTGCATGGCCTCGAGCATGGCCGATTGGGTCTTGGCGGGAGCGCGGTTGATCTCATCCGCGAGCACGATGTTGGCGAAAAGCGGGCCTTTGATAAACTGGAACTCACGGCGACCACCGGTGCCGGATTCCTGAATGATGTCCGTGCCGGTGATGTCGGCGGGCATCAGGTCCGGGGTGAACTGGATGCGGTTGAAGGAGAGGTCGAAGGTCTGTGCGACGGAGGAAACGAGAAGCGTTTTCGCGAGGCCGGGCACGCCCATCAGCAGGGCATGGCCGCGGGCGAAGAGGCAGATCGCGAGGTTCTCGATGACCTGCTGCTGGCCGATGATGGTTTTGCCGAGTTCGTCACAGAAGGCCTGGTAGGTTTTGCCCAGTTCATCGATGGCGATCACATCATCCGGTGGCAGGCCGTCGTGCGAAACAGGACTTGGCTCGGGAGCGGGAGTCGGGGCGGGTGTGACCGGCGTAAAGCCGTAGTCGGAAGAAGGTGTGACCGGTGTGGCGAAATCCTGTGTTGGTTCCATGCGATTGAGATTGGTGCTGAATTGAAATTGCGTGGTCGGGAGAGTTTTGTCGAGAATCCGTTGCAAAAAGTTCAGGGAAAATGACGTCGTCGCACCGGCAACAGGAGAAAAACGAAACCGAGCCGATCATTTATCTGACAAAATGGCTCTATTCCACCATGAGCGATTTAAATTAAGGGGATATCGAAAATCGCAGCGATGACATATCGAGTAATACGGAGCATCGTGCCCGCGTAGAAGCGGTATGAAACGACTGAAATGCTGGTGGATGCTTGCTGGATACTACTTTCTTATGTTTTGCCCATTGTTCGCCGAGAAGGCGGTGGATCTCACGGTGCTGGAGCAAGCAGCCGTGTTGCGCGCCGATGCCTGCAAGAAATCACGTGCGGATGACAGGGCGGGAACGGAAGATTTGTTGATCAAAGGCGAGGGTTATGAATCGACCTTGCGCACCCTCCTGCTAGAGCTGCGCAAAACATACTATCCACATCCCGAATTTCCCGATGATCCCTGTGCTGCCATCGATGACTATGCGAAGCTAATCGTGGGGTTTGACTATCCGCTGTCCGCTGGCACGGGAGCGTCTGGCTACGAGTGGATGTTGGTGGAGACAAAAATCCGTTTGCTTGAGGAAGCGATCTGTCGCATGAGCCGGAAGATTTTCGAGCGCGTCCATCGCGCCCCTGATACCCACCTTCCCACCAAACAAGCGGAAACCGCCTACGCAGAGTGGTTCAAAAAATGGAACGACCTGCGCGCACGTGAACGCTGATCATGAGGAAATGGCATTCGGGTGATGCTGAATAGGTGATCGCTCAGGCCAAGATCTCCTTGACCACGCGGGCGGGGAGGACGCCGGTGAGGCGGTTGTCCAGGCCCTGGTATTTGTAGGAGAGACGGAGGTGATCGATGCCGAGCTGGTTGAGAATCGTGGCATGCAGGTCGCGCACGTGCGTGGCTCCGGAGGTGATGTTGAAGGACATCTCATCGGTCTCGCCGTAGTTGAAGCCGCCTTTGACGCCGCCGCCCGCCATCCAGATCGAGAAGGCGCGCGGATGGTGGTCGCGGCCGTAGGTGGTTTCGGTGAGTTTTCCCTGAGAATAGGTCGTGCGACCGAATTCACCGCCCCAGATCACGAGGGTGTCATCGAGCATGCCGCGTTGTTTCAGGTCCTGGATCAGGCCGTAGCTGCCTTGGTCGATATCGCGGCACTGGGCGGCGATGTCGTGCGGAAGATTGCCGTGCTGGTCCCAACCGCGGTGGAAAATTTGCACAAAACGAACACCACGTTCCAACAGACGGCGCGCCATCATGGTCGAGCTGGCAAAGGTGCCGGGCACTTTCGAATCGGGGCCGTAAAGGTTGTAGGTCGCTTCGGTTTCCTTGGTGGTATCGGCCAGCTCCGGCACGCTGGTCTGCATGCGGAATGCCATTTCGTACTGCTGGATGCGCGTCTGAATTTCGGGATCGCCGACAGCTTCATACGACTTCTGATTCATCGTGGCGAGGCCATCGAGCATCTTGCGGCGCAGCTCGCGTGGCACACCGGGAGAGTCTTGCAGGAAAAGCACGGGATCGCCCTTGGAGCGCAGGGACACGCCGGCATACTTGCCCGGAAGAAATGCCGAGCCCCACAAGCGAGAGGAAATGGCCTGCACGTTAGAGCCGGGGTTTGAGTGCGAGGCGTGCAGCACCACGAAGGTGGGCAGGTCGTTGTTCATCGAGCCCAGACCGTAAGACAGCCACGAGCCGATGGAGGCCTTGCCGCCGACCATGTTGCCGGTGTACATGAGCTGGTTCGCCGGTTCGTGGTTGATGGCATCGGTATGCATCGAGCGGATCACGCAGATATCGTCCGCCATTTTCGCCGTCCAGGGCAGGAGCTCGGAAACCCAGGTGCCGCCTTTGCCGTGCTGGGCGAACTTGAAAATCGAGGGCGCGGCAGGGAATCGCGACTGGCCCGAGGTCATGCCGGTGAGGCGCTGGCCGGAGGCGACGAGGAAATCCTTGAGGTCTTTGTTGAACTCGATCTTCGGCTTGTAGTCAAACATCTCGAACTGCGAGGGCGCGCCGATCATCGAGAGATAAATGGCGCGTTTCGCCTTGGGCGCGAACTGGGCGAGGGCGGGGGGGATTTCTCCCGAGCCGGAACCCATGGCATCTTGTCCTAACAAGGAAGCGAGAGCTGCATAGCCGAGACCGGTCGCGTTCTTGCGGAAAAAGTGGCGACGTGTCAGGGCGGAGTTGAAAAGTTCAATGTCGTTCATAAACAAAGGTGGTTCGGGCGATTATTTTGTCAAGGCTTCGTCGAGGTTGAAGAGCTGGCTGGTGATGACCGTCCAGGCGGCGAGCTCGGCGGCGGGGACGGCGGCATCCGGCTTGGTGGCACCTACGGTGATGAGCTTGGTGGCTTCTTCCGCATTTGCTGCGTAATACTGCTGCGCGGATTGAAATGTTTGTTGCAGGGTGCTGATCTCCCCGGTAGTCAACTGACGGCCTAACAGACGCTGGGCGATGAATTGGAAGCGCGCGGTGGCATCCGTGCCCGCTTTCATGGCGAGCGCGGCAAGCTGGCGATAGGCCTCGACGAATTGCGGGTCGTTCAAGGTGGCGAAGGCTTGCAGCGGGGTATTGGTGCGCTCGCGACGGACACAGAAAACTTCACGACCCGGGGCGTTGAGGATTTCCATGGAGGCGGGTGGGGCCGTGCGTTTCCACAGGGTATACATCGAGCGGCGGTAGAGTTTTTCGCCAGTGTCCTGGACGTAGTTGCGGGTATTCGACTCTTTCATGGCCACTGCCTCCCAGATACCTTCTGGTTGGTATGGTTTAACGGAGGGGCCGCCGATTTGGGGGACGAGCAGCTGGGATTGTTGCAGGATGCCATCGCGCAGCGGTTCGGCCTCCAGGCGGAAACGAGGGGCACGTCCCAGAAGACGGTTGAGTGGATCGCGCTCGAGCTTCTGCGGGCTGATCTCCGCGGATTGGCGATAGGTGGCGGAGGTGACCATCAGTTTGGCCATGTGACGGTAGTTCCAGCCGGATTCCATGAACTCGACGGCGAGCCAGTCGAGCAATTTCGGATGCGAGGGGCGCGCGCCCATGATGCCGAAGTCTTCCACGGTCTCGACGATACCAGTGCCGAACAGGTAGCCCCACAGGCGGTTCATCGTCACACGACCGACGAGCGGGTTGTTTTTATCGATCAGCCACTGGCCGAGGCCGAGACGGTTTTTCGGCATGGCATCGGTCATCGGGTGGAGCACCTTCAGCGTGCCGACGCCGACTTTTTCGCCCTTGTCCATGTAGGAGCCGCGGTTGAGCATGTGCGCGAAGGGTTCCGAATTCGGCTTCTCCTGCATGACCAGAGTGAGTGAGCCGCGGGCGTTGATTTGCTCCTGTTCTTTTTTCAGAGCAGCGACGGCATCCCGCGCCTGTTTGCCCGCTGTGTCGTGGTTGGTGAGGAAATGCTGATAGAGCGACTGCGTCTGCGCCGGGGTGCGTTGATCGGCAGGCAGGGCGAGGATGTTTTGCAGAGGCATGCGGGTGGCGAGCGCGGAGATGTCCGCTGCCGTGAGTGCGCGATTGTAGATGCGCAGATCCTGGATCGCGGTGGTGCCGATGATATTGCTGCCACCGGTGCGGGCGCCGATGGTGAAGGGAACGGCCGTCTGGATGTTCGGTCCGACGGTGCTGGCGGTCGCGGTGTGCGCGCTCAGCTTGCCATTGACATAAATCGAGAGCGTTTTGTCGGAGGGTTTCGTGCCATCGAACACCACGGCCACGTGACTCCATTGGCCAGGCGCGAGGGTCTCGTTAGAAATGATCTTGCTGGCGGTGGCGGGGAACTGATCGATGACATGGACGGCGGGCTTGCCGTTTTCCAACCAGAAATCCCAACCTCGATAAGCTTCCGCGTGATTCATGCGGGCGAAGACCGCACCGTTCGGCGCTCCTTCCACATAGACGAAGGTGGAGTAGCTGAAGGAGTCCGTGCGTTTGAAATTCGCCACATCGCCGATGGTGATGACTTGCGTATTGGTCAGCAGGGCTTTGCCGGTCGGTCCCTCGCGGCGCTGCACGGCGGCGGCGTTTTCATAGGGCTGCCCCATGAGGGTGCCGCGAATGGGGCCTTCTGATTCATTGAGCGGCAGCGCGAAGGCCAAAGAGGGATCCGGAGCATCAGCAGGTGCGGCAGGCTGGGAAGCGAGCCATTGATCGAAATCAGCGCGGGCGTTTTTGGCGCGCTCTGCCACGACTTTTTCCTGTTTGGCGAGCTCCGCGGTGATCTCGGTCAAACGCGGGCGATCCGCGGCGGCGGGAGCGAAAATGTTAGGCGGGTGGTTGGCGTTGTTGCCATCGAGCGCGGACATCGGCGTGTTGCGGAAGAATGCCGTCATTTGGTAGAACTCCTTCTGACTGATGGGGTCGAATTTGTGATCGTGGCAAGCGGCGCATTGGGTAGAAAGTCCCAGCCATAGAGCGGAGGCCGTGGATACCTGATCGCCGGCGTAAATGGCGAAGTATTCATCGGCGATGGCACCGCCTTCTCCCGTGGTGGGGATGCAGCGGCCGTAGCCGGTGGCGATTTTCTGATCGAGCGTGGCATTGGGAAGCAGGTCGCCGCCGATCTGCTCGATGGTGAACTGGTCCCAGGGCATGTTGTTCTGGAAGGCATTGATGACCCAGTCGCGGTAGGGCCAGATCGAGCGGTAGTTATCGATGTGGATGCCGTGAGTGTCGGCGTAGCGGGCGGCATCGAGCCACTGGCGCGCGAAGTGCTCGGCTCCCTGCGTGGACGCCATCATCTTGTCGGCGGCTTCGGCGATGGCTTTGTCGGCATCGGCGGCGAAGGCTTTTTCAAAGGCGTCGATCGCTTCCGGTGCGGGAGGCAGGCCGGTGAGGTCGAAGCTCAGGCGGCGATAGAGGCGACGCGGATTTTCCACGGGATTGGGCGTGAATTTTTCCTGATCGAGTTTTTCGAGAATGTAGGCATCGATGGGATTCTTGACCCAGTCCTTTTGCTTCACCTCGGGCAAGGGCGATTTTTTCGGTGCGAGAAAAGCCCAGTGCTCTTCATACTTGGCACCTTGTTCGATCCAGCGCTCCAGCAGGGCGAGTTGGCGCGGTGTGATTTCCTTGTGTGACTCGGGCGGCGGCATGATCAAATCCTCGTCTTTTTCCTTGATGAGTTTGATGATTTCCGAGGCGGCGGGATCGCCGGGCTTGATGATGATGGTGCCATCGTCGCGTTTGGCAAAGGCATACTCCTCGCGGTCGAGGCGCAGGGGTTGGCCTTTTTTCGGCTCACGTGTGCCGGAGTCCGGACCGTGGCAGTGGTAGCAGGTATCGGAGAGAATGGGCTGGATGTGCTCATTAAAGGACACCACCTCGGGCAATGCGATCACGGGGGTGAGCGCGGGGGCTGCGGAATCCGTGGTGGTGGATGTTTCTGGAGCGGCTCCCTGTGAACTGGTGGTGGCAGGCTTGTTGCACGCAGCCAGCCATAGACCGGTCAAGAGGAGGGAACTGAGGCGGAGAGCTTTCATAGAGATGATATGGGAATTACGTCTGTGTGTCGGAGATTCTTACAGATTTGCGGAGGCGATGGCGCGATCGGGATTGTTTTGTAAAATGATGGGATCAGGGGTGATTGGATGGTGTGCGATCAGGCGGCACCGCCATTTCATTCAGGTAAATGTTGAGCGCCCCGCCGGAGAGGAGCACTTCCCAGAGTGCCAGCAGCAGCGAGATCGCCATGGTCACCGCGCTGAAGGCGAAGAGCCAGAGAGAAACCTGCGCGTGTGAGGCGATCAGCGAGAGCATGGAGGCAAGACAACCGAGCAAGCTCACGATCCCCACGGCCTGGCACCAGCGGATCAGCTCGATGCGTTGACGGAGATTTTCCACCTGCGCGCGCACGCCCGGTTCATTGCCCAGCAGCCAGTCCGAATGCAGCTTCCGCACCAGGGCTGACAGGTGGAGAAACCGGTTGGTGTAGGCGAGGAAAAGCAGGGAAATGGCCGGAAATAACACGGCGGGGCTGGTGAGAGTGAGTTCCATGAGACAAAATGATTAGCGTAAGGTCACGCGCAGAAGCCGGTCCTGCGAGGTGATGAAAAGCGATTTCTGGTCAGGGCCGAACGCGACATTCGCGGTCGGACGCCCGCAGACGATGCGACCTAACAATTTTCCTTCGGGACTGAGAATGAGCACGCCGCCCGGTCCCGTCGAGAAGACGATGCCCTTTGCATTCACCTTGATGCCATCGGGCGAACCGGGACCCTTGAGGCCTTTGGTGTCGAAAAAGACTTTTCCCTCGCCGGTCTTGCCGTCGGCTTGCAGCGGGTAGGCCATGATCACGGGCTTGGGCGCGTGCGATTGCGCGACGTAGAGGATTTTTTCATCCGGTGACAAGGCCACGCCGTTGGGGCGATCGAGATCGCGGACCAGCAACTCGGCGACGCCATCGGTGCCCACGCGATAGACGCCGTGGAAATCGAGCTCGCGGAATTTCTCCTGATCCTTGGAGGGCAGGCCGTAGGGGGGATCCGTGAAATAAATGGTGCCGTTTTTGGCAATGGCGAGGTCGTTCGGCGAGTTGAAGCGTTTCCCCTGATAGTGATCCGTCAGAGTGCGCTTGCCGCCGTTGGGCGTGAGATAGGAAAGGCGGCGGTCGCCGTGTTCGCAGAGTACGAGTTGTCCTTTGGCGTCGAAGGCGAGTCCGTTCGATCCACCCTCGCGACCGTAGGCGGCCACGCCGGTGTAGCCCGAGGGCTTCATGAACACCGCCGCCTCCGTCAGGCCCTCGCGCCACTCGTAGATCGTATTGCGTGGCACATCGGAAAACAACAGGCGTTGTTCTTTTTCATCCCAGACCGGTCCCTCCGACCACTGAAAGCCCTTGCACAGGGTCTCGATGGCGGCATCCGCCGCAACGATGGCATCCAGTTGCGGATCCAGGCGCTCGATGCTCTCTTGCGCGCCGAGACGGGTGAGGAGAAGGAATGACACGGTCAATAGCGGTAGTTTCATAAGCTGCGTAACTGTATCCTGCGGATGTTGATTTGCAATGCCCGAAAATCGCGGTGATCCCAATTCGATGAAAAAATCGGCCCAACGGCGACGTTTATCTGTCATGTTGAAAAATACACTTAAAAAATCCCTGCGGCTGATCCTTTTGTTGATCGCCCCTGGACAGACGCACGCAGCGGAATGGGCGATACCGATGGCGGGAAATGCTTTCGTCACGGAATCGGCAGCGGGAAGTCGCGATGGCATCGAGCGCGGCGCGACCCGCTGGAGCGATGCGGGCACGGTGTTTTCCGTTTATTTCCGCGTGGACCGTGCCTGTGAAATTTCGTTAGGCGGGCGACTGCTGGTGCCCGCTGGTGAATCGACCATCCAAGTGAGTGTCGCAGAAAAAAATTGGCCCATCACGGTCAAAGGCGCGGCATCGCATGATACGGAGTTTTCCACGCTGTCCCTCGCCCAGCCGGGCTATGTGCGCGTCGATCTGCGCGGCATGGCGAAATCAGGTGAAACCTTCGCGCAAGTAACCGACCTTCTGGTGCGCTCGTCAACGGCGGGACTGCAACTGAACCATGTCAAAAACAACGAGGGAAACATGTTTTACTGGGGACGACGCGGGCCTTCCGTGCACCTGGGCTATGAAATGCCGCGCGGCAAAAACATCACCTATTCCTACAGCGAAATCACGGTCAAACCGGGCGACGATCCTCCCGGTTCCTACTACATGGCGAATGGCTTTGGCGAGGGCTACTATGGCATCCAGGTGAAAAGCGCCACCGAGCGATGGATCCTGTTTTCGGTATGGAGTCCGTTTCACACCGATGATCCGAAAAGCATTCCCGATGCCGATCGCGTGAAACTGTTAGCCAAAGGCGAAGGCGTGCGTGGTGGCGAATTCGGTGGCGAGGGTGCGGGCGGACAAAGTTTCAAAGTCCATCCCTGGAAATCCGGCGTGACCTATCGTTTCCTCAACTCCGCCCAACCCGATGGAAAGGGCAACACCATCTATTCCGCGTGGTTCGGTGAAGTGGGCAAGGACGGTTGGGAGCTGATCGCTCGATTTTCACGGCCCAAAACGAACAAGCACCTCACCGGCTTTCATTCGTTTCTGGAAAATTTTTATGATCGCGATGGCTTCCGTGAACGTCGATCCCTGCACGGCAATCAATGGGTGTGCGATACCGAGGGCCAGTGGCATGAGCTGACCCGCGCGCGTTTCACTACCGACGGCACGGGCGGTGGAGGGCATCGGCTCGACTTCGCCGGAGGTGTCACCGAGGGTGGTTTCTTCATGCGCAATGGCGGATTTTTCAGCGACAACGTGAAGGCCAATCAGTGGTTCGAACGCAAGCCCGCACCGGAAAAAAAGCCGATGATCGATTTTGCGAAACTGCCTTGAGTGTTTTTTCTTCTTGCCATGTCGCCGGTCCGGTCGTAGGACTGCGGCGCAATCTTGACAGGGGTGCGGTGTTCTTTCACGAGGACACGGCTGAGACTTCGTTCGAAGGACCCTTGGAACCTGATGCGGTTCGCACCGCCGTAGGAAGTCGAGAGTGAGAGATCCGTTGTTTTGTTTTCCTGCTGGCGAGAAAGCCGGTGGAGGCGCGGCAGTGGTGATCTTCCTCCGGCTGCTGAGGGGTGTGAATGCCATTTCCATCACACCATTATTATGACCTACAGCACATCATTTTACAGCCGCCATTTTTCGTTAGGATCGCTGGGATTGTTAACTCTTACCTGCGGATTCGCGCAGGAGACCGAGCGGAAAACCGAGGACCAACTGCCGCCACCCAAGGAACTCAAAGAGGTGGTCGTGACCTCGGACTTGTGGCAATCGCTGCTCAGCGATATCCCCGCCAGCGTGTCAGTGTATGATGCGGAGACCTTGAAAAATCCGAACATCCGGCATTTCGCGGATCTGATCGAGCGCACACCGAATCTGACCTTCACCGGCGGCACTTCGCGGCCACGGTATTTCCAACTTCGGGGCATGGGGGAAAACTCGCAGTTCGAGGGCGAGACGCCGGATTTCGCCGTGCGCTTTCTCGTGGATGACATCGATTTCACCGGCATCGCTTCGGTGGCGAGCGCTTTTGACATGGAGCAGGTGGAGGTCCTGCGCGGACCGCAGGCGGGCGCGTTTGGGGTGAATGCGGCGGGCGGCATGGTGCGGATGATTTCGGCCAGCCCTACGCCGTACTGGACGGGTCGCACCGAGGTTACGGCGGGGCAGGATGATCTGTTTGCCGCAGGCCTGGCCTTCGGCGGTCCTTTGCTGAAACGCAATCCGGAGGAGTTGATGTTCCGCTTTTCGCTCTATCGGAACCAGAGCGACGGCTTTCGGCGCAACGAGTTTTTGAATGAGGATACGAACGAGCTCGACGAGTGGACCTCGCGTTTTCGTCTGACCTGGAATCCGAACTCCGACTTGAAGGTTGATACGACGATTTTCCATGCGTATCTCGACAACGGCTATGATGAATTCGCGCTCGATAACAACGGGAGGCGGACGTTTAGCGATGAACCGGGTCAAGATTTCCAGCGTTCGATCGGTGGCAGTGTGCGCGTGACCTACGATGGCTGGCAGGGCGTGCGACTCACCTCGATCACCTCGGGCACTTACACGGATTCGTTCTATAGCTACGACGAGGACTGGACCTCCGCGTCGTATCAGGGTATCAGCGAACTCGATCGCGAGCGCAAAAACTTCGCGCAGGAGGTGCGACTGGATTCGGCACCGGACGCGCAGCGCGTGCTCGGACTGATCGACCGCTGGACCTTGGGTGCCTATGTGAGCGTGATCAGCGAAGAGAGCCTATACCTGCGCGGCACGACCAACCGGGTGCCGCGACTGGATACCGACTTCACCTCGGCAAACTACGCGGTCTTCGGACAAGCGGGGCATGATCTGACGAAACGCGATCGTTTCATCCTGGGGCTGCGTCTGGAGCATGTGGACACCTCGGCGGATAGCCTGAATCCGCGCAATGGCGATTCTTTTTCCCCTGATTTTTCCGATACGATGTTCGGCGGGAAATTGACCTACGAGCACGATATCAATGACAGGCTGTTAGGTTTTGCCTCGATCGCCCGCGGCTACAAGGCGGGCGGCCTGAATGTGGATGCGCGGGAAATCGATCCGGCCAAGGACCCGCTCACCTTTGACACGGAAGACCTGTGGAATTACGAAGTGGGTGTGCGCGGCAACTGGCTGGATGGCCGCCTGACCTCGGCCATCACCGGATTCTATCTGCAGCGCGAAAATACCCAGGTGCGGTATTCCGATGGGGTGGGTGGTGAGTTCAGCTTTGCCGAGGAAAATGCGGGCGATTCCTATGTGACCGGCGTTGAAATCGAGTCGGGCTTGCAAGTGAATGACCAACTCTCGCTCTACAGCAGCATCGGCCTGATGACATCATCGATCGATGCGTATGATCAGACAAAAGGCGGTACCGGTGGTGGTCGCGAACTGGCGGCGACTCCCGCGCAGACATGGTCGCTCGGTGGCCGCTATCAGCATGAAAGCGGATTTTTCAGCACGCTGGATCTCACGGGTCGAAGTGAGTTCTATGAATCGAACGACCACAATGAAGAGCGCGACGGCTTCTTCAACGTCAATGCCAGCATCGGCTACACCAAGGATGATTGGACGGTGAGCCTGTGGGTGAGAAATTTGTTGGATGAGGACTATGCCCAGCGTGTGTTCTTTTTCGGCAATGATCCCGATATCGACTATGCGGCCCGCCGCTATGAATCGCTGGCACAACCGCAGCAGTTCGGCATCACCATACGCCGCGATTTCTAACGCATCATACCCACATGGATCTCCAGGAATTTCTCGCAGGTCAGGCACCTGAGTATCTCGGCACGGCACTGGCGGTGGTGAGCGTGGTGCTGATCGCGCGGCAGAACATCCTCGGTTGGTCGCTGGGAATCCTGTGGGCGATCATATCGGCATGGCTGGCGTTCACCCGCTGGCAACTGGTGTCCGATGGCATTCTTTACGTTTCCTACGTGCCGCTGCAAGTCTACTGCTGGATCTCCTGGCACAGGCACGGCAGCGCGCAGGAAGCGTTCCGCCCGACGTGGCTACCGCGTGACCGGCAGATGGTTCTGCTGTTCAGTGCCATTGCCGCCGTGGTGCTGTGGGGACTGGGCGTGAAGTATCTCTCACAACACCTTTCGTGGATGACTGCGCCCGCGCTGCTGTGGCGTGACGCCACCACCACGGTGCTGAGTTATTTCGCGCAATTTCTCCAGGCGAAAAAGCGCATGGAAAACTGGCTCGGTTGGGTGATCGTGAATCTGTTGGGCATTCACATCTATCTGTTGCGCGGCTCCCCGGTGTATGCGGCGCAATACGGGTTTTTCCTGATCCTCGGTTTGTTCGGTTGGTGGTCATGGCACCGCACGGGAAAGGAGACCGCCGCATGAAAAGAATCGTGCTCACCGGGCCGGAGTCGTCCGGAAAGACGACACTGACGCGCGCCTTGGCGCGGCGTTTTGATTTGCCCTATGCTCTCGAATACGCGCGGATCCATCTGGAAAAACATGGTCCGTCGTATGATTGCGATCTTGTGCATGAGATCGCGCGTGGGCACCTGGCCTATCAACAGGAGCAGGTGCCGGCAACCACCGCGCTGGCTCTCTATGATACCGATTTGCAAAATTTCCTCGTCTGGTGCGAGGTGGCGTTCTTCCGCTGCGAACCGTGGCTGCGGGAGGCGGCGGCCGCCGAGCGGCATCACGTCTATCTGATTTGTGAGCCCGATCTGCCCTGGGAATACGATCCACTGCGCGAGGCGCCCGAGGGCAGGGAAGAACTGTTTGAAAAACATCTCGCCGCCGTGCAAGCCACGGGCAGGGACTATCAGGTTATTTCCGGTCACGGCCCCGTGCGCGTGGAGCAGGCGGCGAAGGCGGTGATGAAATGGCTGGGAGAGAGTTGACTCTTTTTGCGGTAGCCTAGTGGAGGAACAATCCGACAATCGTCGCGCTGGTGAGATTGGACAAGGTGCCCGCGAGCACGGCGCGCAGGCCCATGCGGGCGACTTCCGCACGGCGGGTCGGCGCCATGCTGCCCAGCCCGCCGATCAAGATGGCGATGGACGATAGATTCGCAAAACCGCAGAGCGCCACCGAACAAATCGCTCGTGTTTTTTCACTGACCGCGCTCTGCCATTGCGCGAGTTCGCTGAACGCGACGAATTCGTTGAGAATCAGCTTTTGCCCGATCAGGCTGCCGCCGCGCAGCATTTCATCGGGCGCTATGCCTGTCAGCCAAGCCACGGGAGCGAAAGCCCAACCGAGCAGGGATTGCAAGCTCAGCTCCGGGTGCTGAAACAATCCGCCGAGCGAGCCTAACACCATGTTTAGCAGGGCGATCAGTCCGATGAAGGCCAGCAACATCGCGCCGACGTTTAGCGCGAGCTTGAGACCCGTAGAGGCTCCGAGGGCGGCGGCATCGAGCACGTTCGCCGGGGCATCCTCACCCTCGCTGAACGCAAGCAGGTGTTCCTGCGGCTCTTCGGTTTCCGGCTTCATCAATTTGGCATACAGCAAACCACCCGGAGCGGCCATGAACGAGGCGGCGAGCAGGTATTTCATCTCGATGCCCATCGCCGCATAACCGGCCAGCACCGATCCCGCCACACTGGCCAGTCCGCCGACCATCACCGCGAAAAGCTCCGAGGAGGTCATGCGCGGGATGTAGGGTTTCACCACGAGAGGTGCCTCGGTTTGACCGACAAAAATATTCGCTGCCGCGGAAAGCGACTCCGCCCTGCTGGTGCCTAACAGATAACGCAAGCCACCGCCGATCAAACGGATCACCCACTGCATCACGCCGATGTGATAGAGCACGGCGATCAGCGAGGTGAAAAAAATGATCATCGGCAATACCTGGAAGGCGAAGATGAAACCGATGGAACTGCCCTTTTGCGTCAGCGGCCCGAATAGAAAATCAACGCCGGATTTTCCCGCGCCGATGGCATCCGTGACACGGTCGCTGGCCCATTGCAGCAGCGCGCGCCCGCGCGGAACGCCGAACACCAGCGCTCCGATGCTCACCTGCAATCCGAGTGCGATCGCGATCGTTTTCCAGCGGATGGCTTTCTTTTGATCACAGCAGAGCCAGGCGATGCCCAGAAACGTAAGAATGCCAATCAGTCCAACCATGTGCGATTCTTAGCAGCAAGATCCGTGCCTGTGAAGGAGCGATTCTTCCAACGAAAAAAACTCACCTCGCCCCCGCCTTCCACTCCTGGAGGAAATCAGCCCACTCTTCATCCATGACAGCGGTATCCCCCTTGACCTTGCTCACCATCGCACGATGGAATGCCAGACCCGCGCGGATGAGATGGCGGCTTTCTTCCGGGTGATCCGCCCATAACGGATCCTGCTCCGGCGGGTATCTTTCCATCAACCGATCCATCCACGAAATCAAGCGCGGCCCCACACACCAGATGACCTTATCGTTCTGCGCGACCTTGCGGAACGTGATCGGCGTCTGATATTCGATCACCGGCTTGTCATCGGTATTGATCGGAAAACCCCGGAACAAGTCCGCTGATTTCGTGAGATTTCCGGCATACAGGAATGGCATCGCCTGGGGAGAAACACGAACCATCTCGGGCGTGGCCGATTGCCAGTCGAGTCCCTCCACCGCCGCCAGCATTGCGTCGCGCTTTCCGGCAGGAGCCACCGCCAGCGGCTTGCCGGCCTTTCTTCCAATCAGTGCCACCTTTTCCAATCCCGGCTGGAAATTGTTCCGCCACATCGTGACTTCGCCAAACACCTCCAACATCGTGCGCGCGATCACGCCGAACTCATGCTCGGTGAGCTGATAGAGCGGCAGCCATTGCACAAAGACGCCATCCTCGTTCAATCGCGATGCCACCACGCGATAGTGTTCGAGGCTGTAGAGGCTGCCCGCACCTCGACGATACGGAAGGAACAAATCGGCATTGATCATGTCGTAGGTTTCATCCGATGCCGTGAGCATGTGACGACCATCCTCGATGCGTATTTCCGAGCGCGGGTCGGTGAACACGCCATTCGTCATTTCCGCAGGGATCCACGTTTTCGCGGCATCCACCACTTCGGGAATCAGCTCGCAGCTCACAATGCGTTCCACATTGGGAAACTCCGGCTCCAGGGCCGCTCCCGCGGAAATGCCGGTGCCCAGTCCCAGGAAAAATACCGTTCTCGTTTCGGGAAACAAATGCAGCGGAATGCGCGACTGATAGGCCTGTTCGAGATAGGCTTCGGTCGAGCCCAGACCGTAGCCGCCATTGACTTTGATCACCCGGTGCCCGCTCGTGCGCTCGATCACCGTCACGGTGCCGTCACCCCCTTCCCACGCCTGCAGCAATCGCCCGTCATCCATTCCTTTTTTGTTGCCGTAAATCGCATACCCCCGCGGATCGAGGGCGGTGAAGGCCAGCAGCAAAAAGACGCTGGCAACCGCTTTGATGATGATTCCCGGCTTGCCCCAGCCGAGCGGCAGCAGATAGACCATCGCCAGATACATCGCCGTCAGCGCCAACAAAGTGCCCCACATGCCCCAATGCGGCAACAGCAGAAATCCACAGCATAGCGCGCCGAGAATCGCGCCCACCGTGTTGATGGCCAACAAACGCCCGAGTTTCCATCCCGGTGCCGCATCGCCCTGTTCCGCGAGTTTCATCAGAAACGGAAAGATCATGCCGAGAATCACCGCGACAATGCCCACACCGCGAAACCCCATGCGGAACATGCCGCTCACATAGTCGCCCCATGACTCCAACGAATCCACAGGCCGCAAGCCCTGCGTGACGCGCATCAACAATGCCGGGCCTAACGAAAGAAGAATGCCGCCCAGCAGGGTCATCACGCCCAAAGCCCGCCACGGGGCTTTCACCCACCGCGCCACCAGCGAACTCAAGAGCGATCCTATCGTCAATCCGACCAACACCACAATCAAGGTGATGGCATACGAGTAAACGGAATTTTCATGCACCTGGGCAAAGATCCGCGTCCACACCACCTCCAATGCCAGCATCACAAAGCCCGACAAAAAGCACAACAACGTGAGCGACAGGCGCTCGCTATTTTTCATCGGCACGACCGCTTCTGACTTTGATGCCGCCGCGCTCACAACACTGCCCGGCTTCATCCGCCACGCGATGATTCCACCTGCCACTGACAACACCAAGGCAATCGAATAGGTAAAAGCAAATCCCCCGTCGGGAATGAAAACAAAGGCCGCGAGTGTGACGCCCGTGGCGGCTCCCAGCGTATTGACGGCATAGAGCATCGCGCCGGTGCGACCGAGCCGGTTCGCTTGATGGATCACCGCCTGTGCCATCGCAGGCACGGTGCCGCCCATGAAAAAGGCGGCGGGAAACACCAGAAACAGGGCTAACAGAAATTTCACCGCCAGCATCCCTCCCTCGCTGTCCAGGGATCGATACAAAAACGGATAGATCGCGTGAAAGCCCTTCATCACCACGAAGTAGCTCAATGCCGCGATCGCGATGCCGAATTCCAATCTCGCGTAAAAACGCAGCGGTTGTTCCATCGCCGCCGCACGCCTGCCCCACCACGCGCTTCCGGCTCCGAGTCCCGCGAAGAACGCGGCCAAGGTCACGGCCGCCGCGTGCGAGGTATTGCCAAACAAGAGCCCGATCTGCTTCATCCACAGCACCTGATAGATCAATCCCGCCGCGCCAGACAGAAACACCAGCAGCAGAATCAACCACCGTCCGCTCTCCCGGGGCGTCTCTGGTTTGCGAGCGTATTTCGATGGCTTCTTCATCCGCCACGATCTCTATCACCACAAAACGGAATTGGCAAACACCGTGCACGGAGAGCTGTGCCGGCTGGTCGGTTGCGAGAACGGAAAACCAGCATGTGGCGGCTCATGGCGCCTTTTCCGTCGCCTGATCTTTGCCGTAGCGCAGGGTGTATTTGCCTTCCTGATAGACGGGCAGGGTTTCGGGGACTTTGAGGAAACGCTGGGTGTAAACGGGGATGCCCGTGGTCTCATCGACGAGGGAAATCACAGGTGCTTTCATCTCGCGGATGACCTGCGGCACGGTGAGTTGTTTCACGGGTTTGCGTCCGTCGTTGTCCGTCATGGCGATGGTGATGGGCCAACCAGCGTAGGGTTTCAGTCCTTCGCTGATGCGGCCCTGATACGGCCAGGCCTCGAAGGTGATGGTGTTGGCGGTTTTGTCAAAACGCACCAGACCGTAGCCGTCGGCGCGCTGGTTGTCCTGGCCTGCGGCTCCGCCGAGTGTGCCGGGATTGGCATAAGCGAGCATGGTGATGGGATTGCCGAGGCCGTCTTCATAGTCGCCGACCCAGGGCAGGGGACTGCCCTGCGGGGCATTGGCTCCCGCAGCCTCCGGGAGCGGGCTCCACCAACGGCCGTAGTAGTTATTGTAAATCGCAGGACTCGTGAAAGCATACGGACCATCGCGATGCGACTGGATGCCATGCTTCACCACCACGGAGAGGTGTTGGTCGCCGCACAGGTGCACCGCGCGGCAGCGACGCAGTTCCTCCAGCGCGGCATTGCGTCCGCTCTGCGGCCAGGCATTGCTATCCAGATCCGCGAGCAGTCGGTTGTTCTTGCCCCCGTGCAAATGCACCGCGCCGCAGAAGGCGGTTTGCGAGAGCACACACTTCATTTGCGCGCCGCGCCAGTCGCCGCTCCACTGGCGCAGGAAATCGATCTGGCGTTTGCCTAACAGTTCGAGACCCGGCAGGTCGACGGACTTGCGGTCGTATTTCGGATCGTTGATGTGATCGGGGCGCGGTCCCATTTGCGGGATTTTCCCGGAGGGTCCGCTCTTGAATTTGCGGTCCTCGATGATCGCGAAGTCGATGCCGCCGACGCGCAGGTTGGTGTAATACACGCCGATTCCCTGCGCGATGGGCGTGGGATCGAAGGCATCCGGCAAGTGCCAGGTCTGGCAGCGCTCGACCATTTTCACATACGATGCCGGGAAAAAATACCCGCCATCATGCCCGGCGGCCGCTTTGGCGACGATGCCACCCTGGCCCCAGAAATTCCCTTGGCCGATGTCGTGATCATCGGGGATGGTGATGGTGGGTCTATCCTTGATGATCTCGCGAAACTGCTTGCCCCACAGCAACCAGGCGGCGGTGTGTTGTTCGTGATCGTAGCTTTGATCGCCGGCGAAAAACAGCAGATCGGGATCCTGTTGGCGCAGGTTCGCGATCATGTCGGCACGCGCGCCGCGGTTTTGATTCGAGTTGCAGGAGAGCGAGGCGACGACGATGGTGGACTTGTCGACAGGGTCCTTTCGGATGCTGCCTTCGAACATCGATTTTTCGCCATGGCGCACGCGGTAGGCGACGGTCTTGGTGGAGTCCCACGACTCCACGCGGAAGTGGGCGGACCACCCCGGCTCGATGACTTTGGTGCGGGCGATTTCCTTCCACGCGCCATCGGCTTGCTGGATTTCCAGCCGCGCCTCGCGCGCTTCCTCCGGCAGCAAGGGCACGAGCTGGGCGGTCATTTTCAGCACGCCGCGGTCGGTGGTATAGAGGGCGAAGGCGACGGTTTGATCGCGCGGCACATCGAGAATCACCTCATTCCACCAGGCTTGCTTGCCGCTGGCTTTCGGGCGTTTCCACCACTCGCCGGTGGCGGGAGCATCGAGATTCGCGAACTTTTTGCCGAAGGGTAGCAGCGGATCTTTCGGGGCGGATTTCGGCACCTCCCATGCGGTCAGCCACAGCTCGCCCGTGCGTTTCCAGCCCCGGCTGATCAGGGTTTTTTCCATGTCGGGGAAATGGGCGGAACCGTAAAACACACCGAGTTTTTTCCGGCCCTTCGCGATCTCCGCATCCAGCACTTCGAGGCACTTCGCATTGCGATCGGTGACGATCACCGTCTCGCCGGCGAACATCGAAATCTGATCGTCGCCCTGGCCCAGCGTGTGGATCAGCTCCAGCTTCATCATGTTGCTGTTGCCCATCAGCATCGCGGCCATGAGGCGCGTGGCATCGGGTTGTTTGGTCTGGGTGCTTGCCGGATCGGCGCCTGCCTTGAGGGCCAGCCCGATGAGGGATTCCTTGCGCTGTTTCTGTTTTTCGGTGAACTCCGCCATGCTGAGGTCGGCATGGACGAAGTTTTTCGCCTGATAGTCGATGACTTCCGATTGGCCGCTGAGACCGAGAAATTTCGCGACCATGGCATAGACATCGCGCAGTCCCGAGAGTGAGTTTTTTTCCTCCTCCGGCGCGGTCTCCTTTTGTTTTTCGGCAGTAAGTTTATCGCCCCCCACCATCTCGAAGAGCAAGCTGTCGTACTGCGGAAAGGTCTTGTTGAGTTCGTCGTAGTAGGCGCGATCGGCGATATGAATGGCACCGATCAGATCCACGCGCACGCCGTCTTTTTCCAGAGTGGCGATGGACGTTTGCAGGCGCGCGGCCTCATCGTCCTCAACCACGCGGATGTACTCGGTCTTCGGCTCCGGAGTCGCAGGCGACTGGATGTCGCCGAAGCCGAAGCTGGTGAGCAGGAGAAACAGGGTCGATACGGGTTTGAGAATCATGTGCTTAAGCGTAAAATGCTCAAGGGTGAGGTAAAGGAGAAAATTTTCTTCTCGTGTTTTCAATCGGTGGTAACAGGAAAATGTCCAAGCGATTGTTCAGCGTGGATGCTTTCCACGCCGTGCGCAGCCTCTAGGATAATGTTACGGGCTGCCGTTCTGTCGCTTCCGGCTCATAAAGAAAATCATGAGTGACACGCTGATCATCGTGGCAAGAGATGGTTCGGGAATCGGCGTGATCGACCATGCTAGACCGTATTCGGTCAGCAGATCGGGAGTGGACGCCGTTTGATAGTTCTGCCCCTCCCACAACACGCGGAGCTGATACTGGCCCGTCTCAGTCAGAGTGAATCGCAAATGTTCAGTCGTGCCCCACGGCGACTCGGAGCGTCCGACCATGCGTTGCCCGAGGTTCTGATCGAGGCACCACAACTCCAATGACAAGTTGGATAAGGCCGTGTCCTGTGCGCTGGAGAGAGAGACATCGAATCCACGTGCCGCATACCAGGTTAAAACCGCGGAAAACTCGCTTCCGGCGGCCATCACACCTGCCATGGTGTAAATGTTCGTTCCGCTTTGAATCGCTCCCAGGTCCCATCCGCTCGCGGCGAGATTGGAGGCTCCTGACATGCCGGCGACTCCCAATGTATTCGCTCCATCCGAGAAATAACCCAGCCCCGAGATCAAAACAGAATTTCCCACATAAATCGAATGGGTCTTGGCGAGATTCAAAGCCCCTGCGCCCGCCGCCAAGTCCAGTGCCTGCGTCGTGCGTATGACAGCACCATCGAAATACTGGCCGTTGTCCCATCCTTGTGTTGGCGTGGCTCCGGCCATGAGTGCGGCTTTCACCACCAACGGATGGGTCATTTCCGCGATGCCGTATGCCTTGCCTGCATCCACCATCAGTGCCGCCGCACCCGCGACGATGGGCGCGGAGAAACTCGTGCCGCTCATGTTGGAAATGTAAAACTGGCCGCTCCCTCCGGTTGGATCCGATCCCGCCACATGGCCTCCGCTCATGCCGCCGTAAAAAGCCATGGTGAGATTGTCTCCGGGAGCTACGATATCGATAGTAGCCCGAGCATTTGTCAACACCACATTGGTCTGTGGGTTGTATGCGTCGCTCCAGCCTCGGCTTGAAAAATCGGCGACCGTATCGTAGGTGGGGCGCAGTTCGGTATTTGTCAGAGCCCCCACCGTGATGCCATTGTAACCGCTTCCGGGGCCTCCCACCGTATTGCCCAGCGGTCCGGAATTTCCTGCGGAAAACACGCCAATCGCACCGCTGCTCCGCAGCATCGCATCGATCGCGATCGTTTCCGCAGTGGAACCGGTAGGATCACCAAACCCCCAGCTGCTGTTGATGACATTCGCCCGCACACCATCCACTCCTGTGACCAGGGCTGTGCGATAGGGATAGAGAAAGCTCGCCTCCGTGGTGCTGAATGAGCCCACGTATTGCTCCAACGGTGCGCCTGACCAGGATGTTGCGATCGCACCCGACCAGAGTTGCGATAGCGGTGCGATGCCATCCTGATAGGTAAACATCCCCGAGCCCGCCAACGCATGACCCACAAACGTGGCATGCCAATCGTTTTGGCCCAATTGCGTCCCGGTAATCGCGGGATCAGACAAAGTGCGTGTTACCCGACCCTGCAAGGATTCATGTCCGCCCCAAATTGTTCCCGCCTCGATGTTGGCTATCACCACCCGCTGACCGCCGAATCCTTGATTGTAAAAGGCGTTCGCTCCAATGACTTCGTTGATATAGACTCCATTGAAAATGTTTGTGCCGCCATAGCTGCTCACGATGGCACGGGTGGATGTAGGGCACAGGCAAGCGAGCCCGATGAGAGGCAAGAATCGATGGGATTTCGCCAGTTTGTGTTGTTGAGGACCCATGTGAGACGGATTCATACGCAAGATTGGATGAAGATTTCTCATCAAGATGTTAATTCGCAAGTATTTTGATTGGCATTGGTCACTTTCCGGCTGGGATCGTTTTCCCGTAGCTCCCGTACCATCTGGCGATAGCACTGGATCCTGAGGATGGAATGTCGAGTGTAATGCGATATCCACGGAACTGTTCATCCGGTCATGCGGATACGGGATCTCCCTCACTCCGAGGACGATGCATTCCTGCGGCGTGTGTGTTCCCGCAAGCTGTCGAATCCTCGGCATCATGTATGCTAAATAACCGAGTCAAAAGATTGCGCAGTCGGGGGCGGGTGTGCTACGTTTTCCGCGAATGAATACCTCCGAGATGCTGCGCTATTGCCCTGATCTTCTTCACTATGCCCGCCGTGACTGCCGCGAGGTGATGGTCGGTCATGTGGGGATTGGTGGTAACAACCCGATCCGGGTGCAGTCGATGATCACGTCGGACACCCGTGATACGGAGGCCTGCGTGGCGGAGGTCCTGCAGCTCGCGCAGGCGGGTTGTGAGATCGTGCGCATCACGGCGCAGACGAAAGTGTATGCGGCGAATTTGGAAAACATCGCGCGCGAGGTGCGGGCGGCGGGCTGCATCGTGCCGCTGGTGGCGGACATCCATTTCAAGCCCGATGCCGCGTTTGAGGCGGCGAAGTGGGTGGAAAAAATCCGCGTCAATCCCGGCAACTACGCCGACAAGAAAAAATTCGAGATCCGCGAATACACGGACGAGCAATACGAGGAGGAACTGCAGCGCATTCGCGAGGAGTTCGCGCCCTTGGTCGATCTATGCAAGGAGAAGAAGCGCGCGATGCGCATCGGCACGAATCACGGTTCGCTCTCCGATCGCATCATGAACCGCTACGGCGACACGCCGCTCGGTATGGTGGAGAGCGCGTTCGAATTCGCCCGGATCGCCCGCGAGATGGACTATCACAATTTTGTTTTCTCGATGAAGGCCTCCAATCCGAAGGTGATGATCGAGGCCTACCGCCTCCTCGTGGCGCGTTTGGAAAAAGAGGGTTCCGACTGGAACTACCCGATTCACCTGGGTGTGACCGAGGCGGGCGATGGCGAGGATGGCCGCATCAAGAGCGCGATCGGCATGGGTTCGCTGCTGGCGGATGGCATCGGCGACACCGTGCGGGTATCGCTCACGGAGGATGCCGTTTATGAAATCCCGGTGGCACGGGCGCTGGTCAAACCCTTCCTGGATGGCAGCTTTGGCGCTGCCAAAGGGCATGCCGGGAGCGCGGAAAAACTTTCGTATGATCCGTTCAGCTACGAGAAACGTAGTAGCTTCAGGATCGAGGTGATGGGTGTGGCCGTGGGCGGCGGTGAGACCGTGCGGGTGGTGACCACGCAGGAGAAGTGGAACGCGGTGGCGCACAAGTTTTCCGCGCTGGGGGATTTCAAGCCCGAGATCATCGTGGAGAAATCCGGTGTGGTGTCGATCGACCCGCGCGATGCGGCGTCCGTGGACGCTCTTAACGCCGCGGCGGATCCCGTGCTGGTGACCGTCGCCGACGGCATCGACATGGAAGTCATCCACGCCTTCCGTTTGTTGGCGGCGCGTATCGAGTCGCGGCATCCGATTTTGCTCAAGGACACGCTCGTGCCCGCGGTGGGCGAGGTCGATTTCCAGGAGGCGCTGCTGGTGGCGGCGCGCAATGTCGGATCGCTACTCTGTGATGGCATTGGCGATGCCGTATTGATCCAGGGCGAGAACGCGCCGGGGCAGAGTTTCCGGCTCTCGTACAACATCCTGCAGGCGGCAGGGGTGAGGATTTTCAAGACGGATTACGTCGCCTGCCCGAGCTGCGGACGCACCTTGTTCAACCTGCAATCGACCACGCAGAAAATCCGCGCGGCGACCGGGCATCTCAAGGGCGTGCGTATCGCGGTGATGGGCTGCATTGTCAATGGTCCCGGCGAAATGGCGGATGCCGATTTCGGTTATGTGGGCGGCGCGCCTAACAAAATCAACCTTTATGTCGGCAAGACGGCGGTGAAGTTCAACATCCCCGAGGAGGAGGCGGTGGAGCGTTTGATCGACCTGATCCGCGAGCACGGAAAATGGATTGATGCCCCCGCGGTGGCGGCGCACTGATCAGGCCGTGAGCTGTTGCCATTTTTGCACAATGGCGGCGGCGACTTCGGTGTAGCCGAGCTCGTTCTGGCAGCGGTGATCGAGCGGGCATTTCGCCAGCAGGCAAGGGGAGCACTCGACCTTGTGCCGAACGTACGTGTTCATTTTTCCCAGCGGGCGGCGCCACTGCGGGTCGTTCGGACCGAACAGCGCGATGGTGGGAGTGCCGACATGCGCGCTGAGGTGGCACAGGCTCGAGTCCGCGGCGACGGTCAGTGTGGCGGAGGCGAGGAGTGGCAGGCCGCGCGCGAGGGAAGCGGGTTTTTCCGAGCGGCACTCGGGAAACAGCCTGGCGAGTTCCACGGCTTGCGTGCTCTTGCTGCCGGGCAGATCTACTATGGTGATCGTAGCATGGCAATGGTCCAGCAGAAGATTGAGGATTTCCGTCCAGCGTGTGAGCGACCATTCATGCGAGGGGCCGTAATCGGAGCCGGGACAGACCACGACATGCCCTGGCTGGCGCGGCACATCGACGGGGCAGGGCGCGAAGAGTTCCGGCTTTTGCGTGGGGATGCGCAGAAGTTCCATGAACCGCAGGTAGTGCTGTACGCGGTGCACCACGGGGCCGGGCGCATTCTGTGGGGGCACCGGATCGGTCGTCCACTTGAGCAATTCTTTTTCCGCGTAGGCGAGGCGTTGTTTCACATTGCGGCTGTGGCAGAACTCGGCGGCGATGCCTTTTTCCCAGAAAATGCCGGCATCCCAGTCGTAGCGCCCGAGCTCGGATGACTTGAGCAACTGCCTGACGCTGGTTTTGTCATCGTAGGCGATGATCTGATTCAGACCCGGCACCGTATGCCAGAAGGTGTGTTGTTCATCGTGGCAAATCACGCCCAAGGTGCAGGTGGGTCGAGCCGCGCGAATCGCGCGCAAGGCGGGCACGGAAAAACACGCCTCGTCCCAGCGGCGTGGCGCGGCAAAAAGAATCACGCCCCCATACAGCCCCAGGGGCGGTTTTTGCGGCAGGGGATTGGGCGCGGGGTGCGACATGGCGGTGCGAAGTTGTGCGAGCGGAGGGCTTTGCCGTCAATCCTTCAGTTCGTGAAACTGGAATGCGGAAAAATGCGCGGGTTGGTGAAAATCCGGCACCTCACCGGGCAAGCGCGTGGCGCTGAGAAATTGCTGCCCGGGAGAGCGGGTGATGAATGTCACGTTGATGCGTGAGTGTTCGCCCCAATTCAGGCGGGCACGCAGCAGATCGAGCGGGACGGACATCGCGCTCATCCAGCCGCCTTCCGGTGCCAGCTCGGCGAAAGTCGCGACTTCGGGAAAAGCGATGTCGATCTCCTCCGCGCGCTGCCGCGGTGCCACGAATTCCGCGTTCCACCAAGCGCCATTGGCGGCCAGATTGAACTCGATGTAGCGACCGCTCACGGGATCCGCGAGAAAAAGTTCCGCGCAATCGTAGCGCCACAACTCCGCCACGAAGGCACCCGGACGCGCGAGCGGGTGGATTTTAGACGGAGTTTTTCCCGCGGCCAAAAACCACAGCCTCTCGGGATCGCAGGCTAACGAAAACATCAGCGGCGACTCCAGTTCCGCGCCCGACCAATCGCGGGCCAGCCCCCAGACGGGTAGTGATAAATTGCCCCAATGCAGAGGCTGCGCGGACTTGAGTATCAGCATGCGTCGATCATAAGGACAAATGGAATATGGGTCGAGAGGGAAATTTTGTTAAGAAACACAAAGGAAAATCACAAAAAAAATGCAAATTTTGTTGCAATAATGCTGGTCAGTCCGGTGTATCTAGTGTAGTTACATCTGTCCGCCATGTCACGCTCTCCCTACGGTACACTCAACACCATTGAATACATTGGTCCGCGCCCGCAGAAGCCAAAAAAGAATTTTTTTGGTGGTTGGGTGATATTGCTGATCGCTATCAGCATGGCATTGTTCTTCGGCAGACCCTTGCTGGCATCGCTTCGCTCGGAGCAAGTGGTGGCGACGGAAGCGGCAGCGGATCGGATGATTGAAGAGCTGCAGGAATCAAAAAAACCCGGCGATAAATTGGCGGTGGCCGCCTTGGCCTTGACCAAAGTGGAACAAGACGGATTGTCGGTTACGAGTTCGGCCGACCTGCTGCTGAAATCCTATCGCATGGCACTCGGTATCGACATCAAGGAGTTGCTTCACGAGGACATGGCTTCGGCCTTCACGCAGTATCCCCAGTTGTGGTATGAGCGCGGACCCAACAAAGAGGTGGACTCCACACGTGTTCCCAACATCCAACGTTTTTTTCATCGCTCGGGTGATGATGTTTCTTCATCGGACTTCCAGGTGGGTGATGTGATTTTCTGGACGTTGCCCGATGGCAACGCGCATTGCGCGGTGATCGTCCCCGGTCCCGGGCTTCATGCGAATGAAAAATGGATCGTGCACCACTGGCAAAATGGCGTGGTGTGGGAGAACAAGCTCAAGGACTTCACGATGGTCCTCGGACGCTATCGCTTCGGCCAGTAAGGCACGTGCGTTTTCCGTTAGGGATTATGCAGAGGAGGGCGTGTTTCCGCGCTGGTTTCGGATTGTAGCAATGCACTCTTGCCAAATGTTGCTGAAGCTGTAGGGTGCACCTATGAAATGGTGTTTGTATGTGTTGTTTGGTCCTCTCTGCGTGCAGGCGCAGGTGGCATCGATGCATTCGGTCACGCCGCCCAGCCCGCTGCGCCTGCCGATGAAGACCGTGTTCCAGGGGGAATCGAAATTTCATGCGATCGTCAAGCAGGCGGAGAGCGAGAACTGGCGCGCGCGCCCCATCGGTCAGCGCACCTCGCTGGCGGCCCGCGCTTTGTTAGGCACGAAGTATGTCAACTACACCCTGGAGGTGCATGACAAGATCGAGAATCCGGTGGTAAATCTGAATGCGATGGATTGCTGGACGTTTTACGAAAACGCCCTCGGCATCTCGCGCATGCTGACCTACAAGCCCGGACCGTACAAGCCGGAGGATCTCATTCACATGGTGGAGATCGAGCGCTACCGCAACGGTCAATGCAACGGCTCGTACCTCAGCCGCATGCACCACCTGGAAGAGGTGTTTTATGACAACCAGCGGCGCGGATTGGCGGAAAACATTTCCCCGCGCATCCCCGGTGCCGAGCGCATGCAGCGGCAGATCCAGGAGATGACGGTGCAGTGGAAGAGCTACCGCTACCTGAAAAACAATCCGTCCCTGCTGACGCCGATGGCGGAGATCGAGAAAAAAGTTTCCTCGCTTCCGGTCTATCATGTGCCGAAAGCGAAAGTGCCGAATGCCGAGCGCTACCTGGCGGATGGCGATGTGTGCGCCATCACGACCACCTCGCCGCATCAGTACACCTCGCACGTGGGACTGATCATGCGCCATCAGGGTCGGGCCTATTTCGTGCACGCCACCTCCAGCTACGACAAGGGCCGCTGCACCGTGTTTGACAAGCCCATCAGCGACTATCTTTCCGAACTGAAAACACACGCCGGAATCGTGGTGTGTCGTCCCAAGGACCTGCCACCTTCTCCCATGTGGAAAAAAAAGTAAGGCTTGCGCTCGTGAGGTAACTGGTTTGCTCACCAACCAGTACGATGATGTAAGCTGTCGGAGCAGGATGGCGTTTGTTTTCCCATCTTATGCGCATCATCATCTTACATCTCCTGTTCAGTGGCCTGCTTTGGGCCCAATCGTTGGTGCCCGCACCTGCGCAGTATGAAGCCAAACCGGGCCGTTTCGTTTGGTCGGGCAGCGTAGGCCTGTCCATTCCGGAGACGTGCCGCGCGCGTGTGACGGCTGTCTTGCAACAGATCGATCTTCCCGTGCAGGCGGCGGATCCGGAGCGGGCGGCGATCCGTTTCGAGCAAGGCGCGGTCAAGAATCCCCATGGGTTTCGCGGCGCCTATCAGATCGAGGTCGCGGAAAAACTCATCCACGTCCGCGCCGCGGAGCGGGAGGGATTTCTTCATGCGGCGGAGACCTTGCGCCAACTGGCGGAGAAAAGAAGCATGCCCTGTTGTGTGATCCGCGATTGGCCGGCGTTCCCCATGCGCGGATTCATGTTGGATACCGGTCGCAACTTTCAGAGCATGGAGCTCCTGCGCGAGCAGATCGAGATCATGGCTCGCTACAAGTATAACGTCTTTCATTTTCACTTTACCGATCATCCGGGCTGGCGGCTGGAGAGCCGCGTCCATCCGCGGGTCACCGATGCCTCCTCGATGTCGCGCACGCCCGGCAAGTATTACACGCAAGCGGACTTCCGCGCATTGGTCGCCTATTGCAAGGAGCGCGGCATCCAATTGATTCCGGAAATGGACATGCCGGGGCACAGCGAGGCCTTGCGCAAAGCGCTGGGCATTCAGTCGATGAACACAGCGCAGAGCCGCACGATTCTGAAGGAATTGCTGACGGAACTCGCATCGCTCGCACCAGCGGAGGACATGCCCTACATTCACATCGGCACGGATGAGGTGCGCCATGGGGCGGAAAAGGTGGATGGCACGTTTGTGGCCGAGATTTCCGCGCATGTGCGCAGTCTGGGGCGCGAAGTCATCGGCTGGCACAAAGGCCTGAACGATGCCCGCGACCAGAAAAAGATCACGCACCTGTGGGCGCGGACTCCGCCACTCGCGAAAAATCCCTTTCTCGATAGCCGCTCGACGTATATCAATCACATGGACCCCCACGAGGCGGTGTTCACCTTTCTCCATCGCGCTCCCTGCCAGGTGGCTTTTGGCAATGACCGCGCGCTCGGTGGGGTGCTGTGTTCGTGGCCCGATATCCGGATCGAAAACGAGCGCGATCAGATCGTCCACAATGCGGTCTATCCCGCGATGCTCGCCTATGCGGAGTCGGTATGGGCGGGCGTGAAGGTGGACAAAGGCGAACTCTACGCGGCAAACCTTCCTCCCGTCGGAACGCCGGATTTCGATGCCTGCGTGGCGTGGGAAAAGCGACTGATGCGGCAAAAAGAACGCGATTTCACCCCGGAAAATTTCCCCGTCTATGAACAAACCCAGATGCGCTGGCGGGTGATCGGTCCGTTTCCGCATGGTGACGATCTCGGCAAAAGCTTTCCTGTCGAGGAGGCGCTGCGTGACGCATACGAGCAGGAAGGCCGGCGTTACGAATGGTTGCCGCAGCGCTTCGGTGCGGCCACGCTTTACTACAACCATTTTTTTGGTTTCGGCGGTCTGGTGAAGGAGAAACAGGGCACCTGTTATGCGTTCACGCGGATCTGGTCGCCCGATGAGAGAACGGTCCAGGCCTTCATCGGGTTTCATCATTCATCGCGCTCGGACCGGCGCGGCAATGAGAGCGCGACACCCGGCGAGTGGCATCATTCCCTGCCATGGATCAAGGTCAACGGGGAGAAAATTCCTCCGCCCACGTGGAAAGTATCGGGCCTCAAGGATGCGGAAACTCCTTTTACCGACGAGGACTATCAAATGCGGCCGCCGGTGTCGGTGAAGCTCGTGAAGGGCTGGAATGAAATTTTGCTCAAAGTGCCCAAACACAGCAAAGGCTGGAAGTGGTCGTCCACGTTTTTGCCGATCAGTCGCACCGAGGGCCTGCGTTATTCCGCGGAGTTCGAGGCATCTGCCAGATCGTCCCAATGAAACCACCGCCGTCGTGCAAGGGGGGAGCCTGCACGCCGGGGTGGTTTTTTTATGGGGGAAGAATCGATTTTCCCATTTCAGGCAGCCCCGCCATAAGCGGGCGGATGAAACGGTCGATCGGAAATGCGCGCGACTGGTCACTTCCCGCATTCATTTGACGGGGAAGTGCCAGTAACGCCATGACACACGGACAAAAATTGGCAAACAGACCTTTCTTTGTATCCCGGGAGCTCCCTGCGAAGGCGCGTAAACGCAATGCCTTTTGGGGGGGAAGTTCGGGAGAATGGGCCGAAAGCAGTTTCATGTTCCGGAGAAATACATTGCATAAACGATTGCCGATGTAAATACAAAAATCACAAAAAATGCAAAAAAATTGACGAAGCCTACCAAATGCAGGGCGAAACCGACGGAAATAGCGCAAAAATGGTTCGACTCAGCCCGAAAACGAGTGCATCTCTCCCGCGCACCATGGTAGCCAAACGAATTGTTTTTGCCGGAAAAGTTCAGGGCGTCGGCTTTCGCTATGCCACGAAAGAGATTGCCCGCTCGTTTGACGTGTGCGGCTGGGTGAAAAACATGCCCGATGGCACGGTGGAGTTGCAGATCATGGCGGAGACCGATAGCGAACTGGAAGGCTTCCTCAACGAGCTGACCGAGGAGTCATCGGTGGCGCATCACATCCAGTCCATGCATGCCCAGGTGATTCCGCCGTTGGAAGGCGTGAAAGGCTTTCGCATCGAGCGGTGAAACCAAGGAATATGGCACATCTCATGCTTTGGATGTGACACCCTCTTTATGCCCATCCACGTCGCCCTCCATCACGTCACGCACTACCGCTATGAGCGTGAAATTGCGTTAGGCCCGCATACCGTTCGCCTGCGCCCCGCGCCTCACGCCCGCTCGAAGGTGCTGGCCTACTCGCTGCGCGTCACGCCGCACGAGCATTTCCTCAATTGGCAGCAGGACCCGCAATCGAACTACCTCGCCCGCCTGGTGTTTCCGGAAAAAACGCGCGAGTTCCGCGTGGAGGTGGATCTGGTGGTGGAGATGGCCGTGTTCAATCCCTTCGATTTCTTCCTCGAACCCGAAGCGGAATGCGTGCCGTTCCGCTACGATGGCAGTCTCGATCACGAGCTGGAGCCCTTTCGTCGCAAGGGCAAGCTGACCAAGGAGTTCTCCAAGTATGTGGATGCGATCGCTAACGAAATCCACCAGCAAAATCTCAGCATCCGCAACAAGGAAAAGAGCGCGAAGAAGCCGAAGGTGGACGATGAGAAAAAAATCGCGGGCTTTCGCACCATCGATTTTCTCGTCTCGCTGAACTCGCGCCTGAACCGCGACATCAAGTACTGCATCCGCATGGAGCCGGGCGTGCAGACGCCGGAGGAGACACTGAAAAAACGCAGCGGCTCGTGCCGGGATTCGGCATGGCTGATGTGCCAGTTGCTGCGTCACCTCGGCTATGCCGCGCGTTTCGTCAGCGGCTACCTGATCCAACTCAAGGCCGATCAAAAAGCGCTCGATGGCCCGAGCGGCCCCGAGGAAGATTTCACCGACCTGCACGCGTGGTGCGAGGTCTATCTGCCGGGTGCGGGCTGGGTCGGACTGGATCCGACATCCGGACTTTTTGCCAGCGAAGGCCACATCCCGCTCGCCGCGACGCCGGACCCTTCGAGCGCCGCGCCGATCAGTGGTCTGTTAGAGCCTTGCGAGACGGAGTTTTCTTTCGACATGAAAGTCGATCGCGTCCACGAAACGCCGCGCGTGACCTTGCCCTACACCGAGGAACAATGGGGCTCCATCGAAAAACTCGGCAAGAAGATCGATGGCGAGCTGCGCAAGGGCGACGTGCGCCTGACCATGGGCGGCGAGCCGACTTTTGTCAGCATCGATGACATGGACGGTGCCGAGTGGAACACCGAGGCGATGGGGCCGACCAAGCGCCTCATCTCCGGCGATCTCGTGAAACGCCTGCGCGAAAAATTCGGCCCCGGTGGCTTTCTTCATTACGGCCAGGGCAAGTGGTATCCCGTCGAGCCGTTGCCACGCTGGGCACTGGGATGCTGGTGGCGCAAGGATGGCGTGCCCATCTGGAAAAACGATGCACTGATCGCCGATGAAAAACGCGACTACGGCCACGGTGAGGAAGACGCCAGGCGTTTCGCCACGCGCCTCGCGGAAGAGCTGTCCGTGCCGGCGAGCTGCCTGATGCCGGCCTACGAGGATGTCTATTATTACCTGTGGCGGGAAAAACGCCTGCCGGGCAATGTCGATCCGTTGGAAAACAATCTCAAGAATCCGTTGGAGCGAAAACGCCTCGCGCGCATTTTCCACGACGGCCTCGGCAAGTGTGTCGGCTTCGCGCTGCCGCTGCAGGGGAGTTTCGTCAATGGCAACGTATCATGGCAAAGCGGTCGCTGGTTCCTGCGCGATGAGCACATGTTCCTCGTGCCCGGCGATTCGCCGATGGGCTATCGACTGCCGCTCGATTCGCTGCCTTGGGTGAAGGAGGAAGAGTTTCCGTTCTTCGTGCCACAGGACCCGCACGAGCCGCGCGCGCCGCTGCCGCGACAACTCGCCCAGCCACTCCCGGCTCTAACGAAAAAACAAATCGCCAAGGAATCCGACACTCCCGCATGGGCGGATAAAATGGCGGCCTCGCATCCCGCGCCGACCACGCCACCCGTGCCGACCTCACGCACGCCGCGCGCTGGAGAATCCGCGCCGTGGATCGTGCGTCGCGCGATGTGCTTCGAGCCGCGCGAGGGACGCCTGCACTTGTTCCTGCCGCCCCTGCAGACCGCCGAGGAATTTCTCACGCTGGCGCAAGCGATCGAAACCGTCGCTGCTGAGTTGAACATGCCCGTCATCATCGAGGGCGAGGCTCCGCCCTTTGACCCGCGTTTGCAGCATTTCAAAATCACGCCCGACCCCGGTGTGATCGAGGTGAACCTGCAACCCGCCGCGAGCTGGAAGGAATTGGTCAGCAACACCACCACCTTGTACGACCAGGCGCGGCAGTGCCGACTGGGCACCGAGAAATTTCTGTTGGATGGTCGCCATGCCGGCACCGGTGGCGGCAACCACATTGTGTTAGGCGGCGAAACGCCCTCCGACTCGCCGTTTCTGCGTCGCCCCGATGTGCTGCGTTCCTTGTTGGGTTTCTGGCACAATCATCCCTCGCTGAGCTATCTCTTCAGCGGCCTGTTCATCGGCCCCACGAGCCAGCACCCGCGTGTGGATGAAGCGCGCGACGATGCGCTTTACGAATTGGAAATCGCCTTTTCGCAAATCCCCGATCACGCCCAGGTGCCGCCCTGGATCGTCGACCGCGTGTTCCGCCACCTGCTCGTCGATCTCACCGGCAACACGCATCGCGCGGAGTTTTGCATCGATAAATTGTTTTCGCCCGATAGCAGCACCGGGCGTTTGGGATTGGTGGAGATCCGCTGCTTTGAAATGCCACCGCACGAGCGCATGAGCCTGGCGCAGCAGTTGCTGATGCGGGCCCTCGTGGCGCGCTTTTGGAAACAGCCGAGCCATCTGCCGCTGGTGCGCTGGGGCACGGAGCTGCACGATCGTTTCATGCTGCCGCATTTCGTCTGGCAGGATTTCACCGATGTCCTCGATAACCTGCGCAGCCATGGCTATGCCTTCGATGATGCGTGGTTCCAACCCCATGCCGAATTCCGCTTTCCGTCCATCGGTGCCTTCGCCCAGCGCGGCATCGAGGTCGAGCTGCGCACCGCGCTGGAGCCCTGGCACGTGCTCGGCGAGGAAGCCACCGGCGGCGGCACCGCGCGCTACGTCGATAGCTCGCTCGAACGCATGCAGGTGAAAGTCACCGGCTGGACCGACCAACGCTACGTCATCACCTGCAATGGCCGCGCGTTGCCCTTGCAGTCCACGGGTCGCGCCGGAGAATATGTCGCGGGTGTGCGCTACCGCGCCTGGCAACCGCCGAGCTGCCTGCAGCCGCTCATCGGCGTGCACGCCCCGCTGACCTTCGATCTGATCGATACCTGGTCGCAGCGCAGTCTCGGTGGCTGTGTCTATCACGTCACCCACCAAGGCGGCCTCAGCCACGAACGTTTCCCCGTCAATGCCGCCGAAGCCGAAAGCCGCCGCATGGCCCGTTACCTCCCCTTCGGCCACACCCCCGGCCGCATCACCGTAAACCCCGAGCCCCGCAACCCGGTCTTTCCCTTCACCCTCGATCTACGCACGCCAGAGCCGACAAATAGGATTGCGAAAGAGCCGTGATTGGGACAAGGTCTCTTTGTCACGTCATGCAGATGCAATCGAGTTTTTCGCCGCCTCTTCCGGGCCTTGCTGCGTCTGCGTTTTCCTATCGGCCGATGCCGGGGGTGTGGGATGAGATGTTTGCTCCCGATGGTTCGGTGCGTCCCCATTGGCAATCGTTCTCGCGCATGCTGGCGCAGCTGGGGGCGCATGGGATGCAGGACAATTCCGCCACCATCGCCCGTTTGCTGCGTGATCATGGCGTGACCTACAATGTCTTTCAGGATACGGGGGCGGCGGGGCGGCCGTGGTTTCTCGATGCCATGCCTTTGCTGGTGAGCTCGGGTGATTTTGCGGTGGTGGAGCGGGGCCTGCAGCAACGGATCCGCTTGTTGCGTGCGATCATGGCGGATGTGTACGGGCTGCAGCGGCTGATCAAGGAATCGTGGGTTCCGCCGCGCCTGTTGTTTGCGAATCCGGGCTACTTGCGCCAGGTGCAGGATGTGAACCTGGAAGACGATGGCCTGTGCAATGTGGCGACGGACCTGGTGCGCGGTGCGGATGGAAACTGGGTGGCGCTGGCGGACCGATGCCAGATGCCGGGCGGGCTGGGCTATGCGTTGGAAAACCGCATCGTGCTGTCGCAGGCGTTTCCGCAGGAATTCAAGCAGTGCCGCGTGCAGCGCTTGGCATCGTTTTTCGAGCGGGAGCGGGATATATTCCGTGAAATGGCATCCGCTCATCGCAAGACGCCGAATGTGGTGATGGTGACGCCGGGCCCGCATCACCGGAGTTATTTCGAGCACGCGTTCAAGGCGCGCTATCTGGGCTTTCCGTTGGTCGAAGGCGCGGATCTGACGGTGCGCGATACGCGGCTGTTCATGAAAACGCTGGAGGGGCTGCGGCAGGTGGATGTGCTGATCCGTCGCGTGGAGGATGTTTCCTGTGATACGCTGGAGCTGGATCCCGCGAGCTGGAGCGGCGTGCCGGGCTTGTTAGAGGCATGGCGCAATGGCCGTGTGCGCATCGCGAATCCGGTGGGCTCGGGGGTGATGGAGGCCGCGGCCTGGTTGCCGTTTTTGCCGAACCTGTGCCGGCAGTTGTTAGGCGAGGAGTTGCTGATTCCCTCGGTGCCGACGTGGTGGTGCGGTCAGGCATCGGTGCTGGCGGAGGTGATGAAGGAGCCGCGGCGCTGGGTATTCAAAAAAGCGTATTGTGGCAGCGACACGCCCGCGCAATCGACGGCCGCGCTGGAGGAAAAAAGCCTGAAAGCCTTGCTCGCCGAGGTGAGGGCGGATCCCGAGGCCTGGGTCGCGCAGGAGGCGCTGGTGCTTTCCCAAGCGCCATTCTGGACCGGCAGCCAGCTGGAGCCGCGCTCGTTCGTGTGGCGGGCGTTTGTGTGCGGCACGGCGCATGAATCGCACGTGATGCCCGGCGGACTGGGGCGGGTGAGTCCGAGCAGCGAAGGGTTTTTGGTATCGATGGTGGCGGGCGCGCTGAGCAAGGACGTGTGGGTCATTTCCGATGAGGAGGTCGCACTGAAAAGCCTGCTGGTGGATCGCGCGGAAGCATTGCGGGTCTCGCGGCCCCCGGGGGATGTGGCGAGCCGCATTGCCGATCACTTGTTCTGGCTGGGTCGCTACGCCGAGCGCATGGAGCAGACCACACGCTTGCTGCGCATGCTGAGCAAACGTCTGGGCGGCGAGGGCGGGGAGTTGCAAATGCACGAGCTGCGCGATGGCCTGCGCCTGGCGCAGGAGGTGAAGTTGTTGGATGAGCGGCTGGATGTGACGGGGGCATTGGCTCTGGTTCATCAGGAAATCAAGGACCTGATGGACAATCCCAAACGCGTGGATGGGGTGGCGGACCTGTTAGGGAAACTGCGATACAATGCCGCCGCGGCCCGCGACCGGTTGTCCGATGACACCTGGCGTCTTTTCAATCAGCTGCAGGAAGAGGTTTCCGCGCCGCTGACCCATGCGGGCGCGTATGGCATCACGGCGAAGCTGGATCGCATCATCCTCGATATGGCGGCCTTCAGCGGGATGCAATCGGAAAACATGGTGCAAGGCCATGGGTGGCGTTTTCTGGAACTGGGGCGTCGCATCGAACGCGGATCGGCGAGCGCCACCTTCCTGCAAGCGGCGGTGCATCTCTGCGAGGAAAACGAGACGGTGCTGGTGCCCTTGTTGGAAATTTTCGACAGCACCATGACCTATCGGCGCCATCATTTTGCCAAGCCCAAGTTATTGCAGGTGCTGGACCTGCTGATGCTGCATGCGGCGAATCCGCGCTCGCTGGCGTTTCAGTTGGAGGCGATCCATCAGCAAGCGCGATTGTTGCCGCAAGGTTCCTCTCTATCAGGTGCCGCCACCGCGCTCGAAGCGGTGGAGATGATGTTGCGGCACTTGCGTCAGATCGATCTGCCCGCACTGGAATGCGATGCTCTGCGTTTCGAGGTGCTGCGACAATCGTGTGAGGAGTTCATCAATCATTTCGAATCGCTGTCCCATCAGCTCACCGAGGATTATTTCAGCCACGCCACCCGCCGCTCCCGCTGACCATGCGCTTCCAAGTCATCCATCGCACGCTTTGCCGATACGACAGTCCTGTCAGTGTCTGCCACTACCATGCCAAGCTGACACCGCGTCGATTGCCGAATCAGGAATGCCCGTGGCATGAGATCACCATTCGCCCCGAGCCATTGCACCGCTACCACCGCCACGATGCCTATGGCAATGCGATCACCTACTTTGAAATCGAGGGCTCGCATGAGGAGCTGGAAGTGATTTCCCGCTGCTACATTCACGTGAAAGCGAACCCCGGGGTGGATGCCGCCGCCACGCCGCCCTGGGAGAGCGTGCGCGATGCCTGCCAATCCTCGCAATGGTCCGCCGCGACGATGGCGGCGGAATTTGTCTGCGACTCGCCGCTCATTCATCCCTCGCAGGAAATGCGCGAGTATGCCTTGCGCAGTTTCACGCCCGCGCGTCCGGTTCTGGAAGCCGCGCTCGATCTGAACCATCGGATTTTCACCGACTTCACCTTCGACCCCACGGCCACCAATGTCGCCACGCCGATCGAAGAGTCGTGGAAAAAAAAGCGCGGCGTCTGTCAGGACTACGCGCAGGTGATGATCGCCTGCCTGCGCGGTGTGGGGCTGCCCGCCCGCTACGTCAGCGGCTACCTCGAAACATTGCCGCCGCCCGGGCAGCAAAAACTCATCGGCGCGGATGCCTCGCACGCCTGGCTTTCGCTGTGGTGCGGTGAGGAGTGGGGCTGGATGGATCTGGACCCCACCAACGACCTGATGCCCTCGCTGCGGCACATCACGCTGGCCTGGGGTCGCGATTTCAGCGATGTGAGCCCGCTGCGCGGTGTGACTCTGGGCGCGGGGAATCAGCAGATCATCGTCGCCGTGGATGTGAGCCCGGATGAGTGAGGACACGGTATTTTTTTGCAAACTTTGGTTGGTAGTCCCGCCGTTTTCCGCTTTACTGGCGAGGGCGCTCAACGCCAGCCAAAATAATTTTCTAACAACTCAAGACTATGGGACGCGCATTCGAATGCAGAAGACGAGCCAAGGAGGCACGCTGGGACAAGATGTCCAAGGTGTTTCCCAAGATGGCGAAATTGATCACGATGGCCGCCAAGGAAGGCGGCCCGGATCCGTTCACCAATGCTAAGCTGCGCTTGGCGATCGCCAATGCCAAGGCGGAGAACCTGCCCAAGGACAACATCGATGCCGCGATCAAACGCGCCTCGGCGAAAGACGCGCAGGACATCGTGGAGGTGAACTACGAGGGCAAGGGCCCGCACGGCGTGTTGATTTTTGTCGAGTGCGCCACCGATAATTCGAACCGCTCGGTGACCAATGTGAAAACCTACTTCAACAAAAACGGCGGCCAGATGGTGCCGAGCGGATCGCTGGAGTTTTTGTTTTCGCGCAAGGCGGCTGTCGAGTTCCAACGCACGCCGGAGCTGGATCTCGAGGAAATCGAACTGTCGCTGATCGACGCGGGGCTGGAAGAGCTTCTGGTGGAAGATGACCTGGTCACGGCCTTCGCTGATTACACGAGTTTCTCGACGCTCACGCAGGCCTTCGAACAGCTGGGCATTCAGGTGAAAAAAGCCGAACTGCGCCGCGTCGCCAGCAATCCGGTGGAATTGACCGAGGAGCAACTGGAAGAAGTGGAAAAGCTCATCGACAAGCTCGAAGACGACGACGACGTGCAGGCGGTGTTCACCAACATCGCTTGAGTCGATCGCACAGAAAGAAAAAGCGCCACGGGAAACCGCGGCGCTTTTTTGTTGGGTGAGGGAATCGGGAGTGAAATCACTCCTCGCCGCCGCCTGCTGCTTTTTGCTGATCGAGGCGGGCCTTGATGCTGGCTTTGATCTTGTCGACGTTTTTGGCGACATCGCTATTGGGATAGTCCTTGGCGACACCATCCACCATGGCGTGGGCGGCTTCCACGTTGCCTTTTTCCATAGGACCAGCGAGGCCGATGTTGAGGGTCATGCCGATTTTGTAGTCTTCCGGTGTGTTCGGGTTGTCCTTGATGAAGGTTTTCACGGCTTCGAGAGCCTTGTCGTATTCCTTGGCCTGCATCAGCGGTTGGATTTTGGTGCCCATGAATTCCTGGATGGAGGCCATGGCAGCTTCTTCCGCTTCTTTTTTCGCAGCGGCTTCCTTGCGTGCTTTCACGAAACCGGACTTGTCTTCCTTGTCGAGAGCGCCGATTTTATCGACCACATCGCTGTAGCAGCTATCGACCAGTTCTTCGTCGAGGGCTTTCAGGCCCTCCACCAGGAAGGCGGCTTTCTCCACATCGGTTTTGGCGGCATCGGCTTTGGCGAATGCCTCATCGCGCTTGACGCGCACGGCTTGCAGTTCATCGAGGTGAGCCACATATTTTTCAGGACCGCCGGGCTGGTAGCCGGTTTTGGCGTAGGGCTTGCCGGTGGCATCGCAGAGCATGATGGTGGGGAAGCCCTGGATTTGGAATTTCTCCTGCAGCGCTTCGTTTTGCTCCTTGAGCTTGGCATCCAGTTCCTTTTTGCGGGGGAAATCGAGTTCCACCATCACGAATTTGTCCTTGGTCCCCGCTTTGAAGGGTTCTTTGGAGAAAACTTCTTCGTTCAGCTTGATGCACCAGCCGCACCAGTCGGAGCCGGTGAAGTCGAGCAACAAATCTTTTTTACCTTCGGCCGCCGATTTTTTTGCGGCTTCGAAATCAGTGACCCAGCCTTCGCCACCGGCAAACGCGGAGGTCAATGTGGCAAAGGACAACGCAAGGGTCGCAATCAGTGTATTCTTTTTCATAGTGATTTTGTCAGGCGGGGAGTATGACGCAATTTCTTCCAAGGTCGAGCAATTATCGAAAAATCTGACGATTTGCCGATTTCGAGTGAGGTGGGTTTCGGAATCCGCCGGCCGCTTTCCGCGAATATGGCGTATTTCCTGCCGCATCTTGCTTGACATTCGTTTCCCCACCGACTTACCCAGTGCCCATGGCCAAGCTCTCGATTCAATCACTGGATGTGCAAAACAAGGAAGTTCTCATGCGCGTGGACTTCAATGTGCCGCTGAAAAATGGTGCGATCACCGATGATACCCGCATCACCGCCGCCGTGCCATCGATCCAGCACCTGCTGAAAGGCGGAGCCAAGCTGGTGCTTTGCTCGCACCTGGGCCGTCCGAAGGCGGGTGCCGCCGCGGAGTTTTCGCTTCAGCCCGTGGCCGTGCGCCTCGCGGAACTGTTAGGCCAGGAGGTCAAGCTCGCTCCTGATTCGATCGGAGAGGAAGTCGCCGCCCTGCGCGCTGGCCTGCAGGCCGGACAGGTGCTGCTGCTGGAGAATACCCGCTTTTATCCCGAGGAGGAGAAGAACGATGCTGCCTACGCCAAGCAACTCGCCGGCAGCGCGGAAATTTTTGTCAACGACGCCTTCGGCACCGCGCACCGCGCCCATGCCTCCACCGAGGGTGTCACGCATTATGTGAAACAAAGCGCGATGGGCTTCCTGATGGCGCGCGAGCTGGAATATCTCGTGGACAAGCTCGAACAGGCCGAGCGTCCTTTTGTCGTCATCATGGGCGGTGCGAAGGTTTCCGATAAAATCCAAGTGATCAACTCGCTGATGGCCAAGGCCGATACCTTCATCATCGGCGGTGCCATGGCCTACACCTTCCTGAAAGCCCTTGGCCACAACATGGGCGGCTCGCGCGTGGAGACAGACAAGCTTGATCTCGCCTTGGAAATCCTGGAAAATGCCAAACAAAAAGGCATCCGATTCCTTCTTCCTTCCGATAACCGCATCACGCAGGAATTCAAAGATGGTGCCGAAACGAAAGTCACCGCACCGTATGCCGACGGCGGAGAAATCCCCGATGGCTGGGAAGGCATTGACATCGGCACGCAATCCATCGCCGAATTCAGCAAAGAAATCGCCTCCGCCAAAACGATTCTCTGGAACGGCCCCATGGGTGTGTTCGAAATCGGATCCTTCGCCGAAGGCACCCGCGCGATCGCCCAGGCCGTCGCCGATTCCGCCGCGCTCTCGATCGTAGGCGGCGGCGACTCGGTCACGGCCGTGAACAAGTTCGGTCTCGACGATCAAATGAATTTCATTTCCACCGGTGGTGGAGCCTCGCTCGAATTGCTGGAAGGCAAGGAACTGCCGGGCGTCGCCGCGCTCACCAACGCCTAATTTTTCACCTAACACCTAACGCATCCCATCATGTATCGCCGCCCGATTTTCGCCGCCAACTGGAAAATGAACAAAGGTCCCTCGGACACCCAGGACTTTGTGAAATCCTTCCTCAGCAAACTCACCGGTCGCCAGACCTGTGACATCGTCATTGCCGCACCTTTCGTCTCACTTCCCACTCTCTCGGAAGCATTGACGGAAGCGCGCGGTGTGGAAATGGCGGCACAGAACTGCTCGCAGTTCGATGACGGTGCCTACACCGGTGAAATCAGCGTGAAGATGCTGCGCGAGATCCTCGTGCGGCACGTGATCATCGGCCACAGCGAGCGCCGCTCCATCTTCGGCGAGACCAATGCCATCATCAACGCGAAGATGAAAAAGGCGCGCGAGGTCGGACTGAAACTCATTTTCTGCATCGGCGAAACCCTGGAAGAGCGCAATGCCGGCAAGCTCGAAAGCATCCTGCGCAGCCAGATCACCGAAGGCCTCGAAGGCATCACGGCTTCCGACATGGAAGACACCGTAGTCGCTTACGAACCCGTCTGGGCCATCGGCACGGGCGTCACCGCCACCGCGGAACAGGCGCAGGAAGCGCACGCATTTGTGCGCAGCGTCATCACTGATCTCTACGGCCCGGAAATTTCCGGCAAACTGCGCATCCAGTACGGTGGCAGCGTGAAACCCAACAACGCCGCCGAGCTCATGGCCTGCCCGGACATCGATGGTGCCTTGATTGGTGGAGCTTCGCTGGAAGCACAGAGCTTCGTGGATATCATCTCGAACGGCTCGCCTGCGAACTGATTCGTCCGGAAGGCTGACACATTCGTCGCAACGCGACGTTTCAATAGGAGCCCACGGTTTGAACCGTGGGTTTCGTGTCGTTATAACCGCCACACGCGTCCTGAAAGGACGCCTCAATCAATGCGGTAACATGTGACGGGCTCCATGGAGTGAGTCATAACAAACACCAACCATGAAAAAATTCGTAGTCATGTTAAATCTGGTCGCGGCAGTCGTGATGTTTGGGTTTATCGCGCTCGTTCCCTATAGTAATCTTACCATACTACGAACAGAAGCCGCGATAATGACGAAACAAGGCGTTTTTCATGAGCCAGCGCTGGAAGCTTACTTGAGGGACCGCGGAGCGTTGGATGGTCGTTTTGACCATATCCATGCGTTAGCTTCCTATTGGTACGGGCGGACTCTTACGGCCAGTCCATTCGTCATTGCTTCCTGTCTGGCATTTCTCTGCAATGCCATACTGATGGGAATTTTCTGGCAACGTCAGCCCATCGGGAAGTCCTCCCCACCAAGTTCAGAATAGCGCGTCAAATCCGCTGATCCATGTCCAACGCGGGGGCGTCTTCTTTGGCGACTCCCACCACCACGGCGGGGACTCCGGCGACGGTGGTGTGGGCAGGCACATCGGCGAGCACCACGCTGCCGGCTCCGATTTTCGCGCACTCGCCGATGATGACACGGCCGAGGATTTTCGCCCCGGCTCCGATCAGCACGCCGGAGCGCACGATGGGGTGGCGGTCGCCCGATTCCTTGCCGGTGCCGCCGAGCGTGACCTCGTGGAGGATGGAGACATCATCCTCGATGATGGCGGTTTCACCAACGACAAAGCTGGTCGCGTGGTCCAACAGAATGCCGCAGCCGATGCGGGCCGCCGGGTGGATGTCCACGGCGAAGACCTCGCTGGCGAGGCTTTGGAAATAGAGTGCCAGATCGCGACGATCGTGTTGCCACAGGTAATGGGACACCCGATAGGTGCAGATCGCCAGAAAGCCTTTGAAAAACAATAGCGGTTGCAAGGGTGAATCGCAGGCGGGGTCGCGTTCGTAGATGGCGATCAGGTCTTTTGCCGCGCTGCATGTCAGTTCGGGGTGGGCTTGGAAAAGGCCTGCCAGCAAGGGCGCGAGCTCCTCGCGTGTCATGTCCTCGCGCGATAATTTCCGCGCCAGGCGGGTGCCCAGGGCTTCGCCGAGGCAGGCGCGGTTCAGCACCACATCTTCCAACAAGCTGGCCATTTGCGGCTCGCGTTCGATGATTCTGGCGGCTTGCTGCCGGATTTCCTGCCACAGTGCCGCCACGTTGATTTCGCGGCCACCGCAAAATCGACTCACCTTAGCACTCGCACTTTCCTCGTTTGTATGTTTCATTTCCCTTATGCGGATTTCCCAAAAATTAGAATACGCCTGTCGCGCGCTTGCCCAGCTCGCCAAGCGGCACGGCACGCCGACAATAACACGGCTTGAGGAGCTTGCACAACGCGAAGCCGTGTCTGCAAACTTTTTAGTGCAAATTCTCAACGACCTGCGCCGCGCCGGTTTGGTGGAGAGCAAACGGGGCAAAGAGGGCGGCTATCTTTTGGCGAAGGAGCCGTCGTCCATCAGTTTGAAGGAAATCGTGGAAGCCATCGATCCCTCGCTGCTCACTTTCAGCGTCAGCAGCGAAGGGGAATCGGGCGCGGCGGTGGCCCAATCATGGAAATCCCTCGCGGCCGGGTTTCAGAAAAACTTATCGAACATCACGCTGGCGCAGATGTCCGCCATGCCGGGAGGCAGCATGTTTTACATTTGATTTCGCCTGTAAAACCACCTAGAATGCGCGCCCGCCATAGACATGTCCGCCCTGATTGAAACGAAATTTTGCAAAATCGACGCTCCGTTTGCGCTGAGTGATGGTTCGGTGTTGCCCGGACTCTGCATCGCCTATGAAACGTGGGGGACCCTGAATGCGGAGAAGTCCAATGCCATTTTGCTCTACCATGCGCTCTCCGGTTCGCATCATGCCGCCGGTCTCAATCCGCGGATCCCGGGAGTGGAGGCGTTCTGGCAGCCGGAAATGCACGATGGCTGGTGGGAGGAAATGATAGGCCCGGGCAAGGCTCTCGATACGAACGAGTTTTGTATCATCTGTGCTAATTATCTCGGCGGATGTTACGGCACGACGGGCCCTTCCTCCCTCCGTCCCGAGACGGGCAAGCCATGGGGCGCAGCCTTTCCTCATGTGTCAGCTGCCGATCAGGTCAAGGTCTCGGCGCTGTTGTTGGATGCGTTGGGCATCGATGCGTTGCATGCCGTCATCGGGCCATCCGTCGGCGGCCTGTTGGCGCTGACCTTTGCGACTCGTTATCCGGATCGCGTGAAGCGTGTGGCATCCATCGCCGCCGGATTCAAGACGACTGTGCTGAACCGCCTGATCTTGTTCGAGCAAATCCTTGCCATTGAAAATGATCCGAACTTCAACGGCGGGGATTATTACGATGGTCTGCCGCCGCTCTACGGGCTGGCTCTGGCGCGGATGATCTCGCACAAAACCTTCGTCCATCTCGATGCCATCGAGCGCCGCGCGCGTCAGGACATCGTGCAGGACAACGACACGCTGTCCTGGTATCGCGTGCGCGACCAGTTCCAGTCGTACATGCTGCATCAGGGGAAAAAATTCGTCCGCCGCTTCGATGCGAACACCTACCTGCGCATCATCGACATGTGGTCGCGCTACGATGCCGTCGCCGAGGGCGATGCGGGCAGTCCGCGCGAATTGTTGGACCGGGCGGCGGCTGCGGGCCAGCGCTGGCTGGTGTTTTCCATCGACAGCGATTTTTGTTTCTACCCCGAAGAACAGGCGGATCTCACGCTGCACCTGGAACGCGCCGACATCCAGGCCACGCAGATCACCGTGCACTCGGACAAAGGGCACGACTCTTTTTTGTTAGAACCGCACCTATACACGCCGCACATCAGCTGGCTGATGAAAAGCTGAGGAAATCAGCCGAACTTGATGCCGCCGAATCCAGAAGGACCCTGGCCGCTGGGGCTGGTCGCATTGCGGCGATAGGCGAAGAAATTGATGCCCGCGCACAGTTGCGACATCATCGGGAACATGACGATCATCGAGAGCGGTGGGAAAACCAGAGAGCCGATGCAGAACATCAGGAACGTCGTTTCGCTCAGTCGTGGTGCTTTTTGCAAGTCATCATAACTGGAGACGATGCGGTTCCAGTCCTTCGGCAGCCCGGCGATGGCGACGAAGATCCAGTAGAGATTGTAAAACGGAATGAACATCATGCCGATCGCTTGCCCCGGAGTGGTGCGTGGCGCTCCGGCGCGCAGGCAGCTCCAGGCGCGGTAGACGTTCATATAGAAGAAAATCGTGGAGAGAATCAGGCAGATGATGGCCAAGCCATAAAAACAGACGGCGATCAGCATGGGAGCTACTCCATCCGTATTGGGCGGGCTGCCGGGAGCACTGGGGCTGCTACTTGCACTGGATATGCCCAAGGCGAAAAAGGCGACCACCAGGCCAAGGGAAATAAACCCGCCGATGAAGGTCCACATCCACAAACTGAAGCTGGCTGGCTTGATGGGGAGGAAGGGATAACTTCCACCCGCCGGTGCCGGAGCCAGAGAGGAGTGGGGCGTCGCATAAGGAGACATGGCAGCGGTAGCGGGGGCTGTGGCAAGGGGGCTTGTCGGACGCGCGCCGGGAGGTGCCCAGTTGCTGGTGGCGAGAGCCGGTTTCGCGGCAGCGGGAGCGGCTACGGCAACGGGGGCTTCGGGAAAGAGACCCGGAACCTGTGAGGCCATGACCCATTCCGCCATGCCCTCGGCCCAGACCATCGTCTCTGTAGCGACCCGACCCTCCTGGGCATACTGCACCAATTGTTCGCCCGTGTACGGTCCTAGTTGTTGCCCCTCGCTTAATACAAACCAGTTAGCGCTCATCAGAGCCGTGTTATAGCGATTCTCCGCAGGCTTGCAATGCCAGAATTTGGCATATCTCGCCAGCCGCGATGAACGCGGGAGGGAGGTTACGGCAGCTCGCGGATGCGGAGTTTGCGAAACTGGATCGGCGATCCCTCGCTTTCGAGACAAAGAAATCCGCTCGCCGGATCGCAGCCGTTTCCGCCGGAAACTTCCTCGCCATTCACCCACAAGCGCACCTCGCCATTGATGGCGCGGATGTAGTAGTGGTTCCATTCGCCATGCCCTTTGCTTACGTTTTTGCGCGGGAAACTGCGGCTGCCATCCGGCGAGATCGGTGCAAAGGGTTTCATTTTGACGCCCACAGGGAAAACATCGCCATGGCAGGTGAACCAATTCGTGGCTTTGCCTGCGGCTTTCACCTGCGTCTCGTAGCCGAGATCGAGGATTTGCACTTCGATTCCCTGCGGCAAGCCTGGTTTGCCCGCGGCGGTGAGTTTCTCGACAGAGGCGGGTGTGGTCCAGACGAAGACTCCGGAATTGCCCGCCGGTTTTTCATGCATCCACTCGACCACCATTTCAAAATTTTTGTATTCCTTCGTCGTCCGCATGACGCTCACGGGCATGCCAGTGCAGTGCAGTACGCCGTTTTTCCATGTCCAGGTGTCATCGGCGCTGTTGACCGTGGCAAAGTCGGCAGCCGTGAGATCGCGGAAACCCGGTGCGGTATCGTCGATCAGGCGCGGCGCTTGCGCGGAGGCGGTCGATGCGACGACCATGCTGATGACAGAGATCAGAAGCGGACGGAAACGGAGTGACTTCATGCAAGCGAAAATGCGCGGTCCAGGGAATGACGGCAAGTCAATTCGCGCGGCATCTGCCGAGCTGTGGCATGCGGGTATTTTTCGAACTTTGCTTGCAATATCGCGTGCACTCAGGCGGTATTGGCGGCATGTCTTTTGCCAACTATGCGACTCTGGCGATGTTGCTCATCATGCCGCTCCATGCCGAACATGGAGGAACAGCTGCCTTCGAACAAATCACCGGCAAGTACTTCGGAATCTCCCAGGCGCCCGTTCGCAATCTGAAGATCGCCTTCGGCTGGTCCTCCGATGAATCGCAATTGCTGTATCGTGTGACGGAGGCCGATGGCAAGACGGTGGTCAAAGCATACGACATCAAAGGCGATTCCGAGACGATAACCACCGAAGCGGTTCCCGCCTTGCCGAAACCGGCCGAGGAAAAGCGCCCGCGCAGGCCCGGCTATGAAAATCCCCGCTCGGAAGACGGGAAATGGGAAGTGCTGCTGCGCGACGGAAACGTGATTCTCAAGGATCGCAAGACGGAGGCGGAAGTGACACTCGCGAAAGCGGATGAGCAGGGAAGCTTTGTCGGCAATCCCTACTGGTCGCCGGACTCGAAAAAATTCATGCTCTGGCAGCGCAAGGAGGCTCCGATGCGCAAGGTGGAATACACCCGCTCCTCTCCCGAGAAACAATTGCAACCGGAGTATTTTTCGATTGATTACCCCAAGCCCGGCGATGAGCTCAGTATTTCGATTCCTTGGATTTTCACGACGGATGGTGCCAGTCCGCTCGCCCCGGATCGCGGACTGATCGAAAATCCCTTTGAAATCAAAAACGTGGCGTGGCGTGGCGATTCCGAGCGACTGACCTACGAATACATCGAACGCGGCTTCGGAAAAATGAACGTGATCGAAATGAACATCGCCTCGCGCACCCAGCGCACTCTCATCAAGGAGGAGAGCGATACCTTCGTGTATGCGTATGGCTATGGCTTCCGTCGCGATTGGAAGGATGGCGATGAAATCCTGTGGAATTCCGAGCGCGATGGCTGGAATCACTTGTATTTGTTCGATGGGAAAACCGGCACTGTCAAAAAACAACTGACGAAGGGGCAGTGGGTGGTGAAAAAAGTGATCAAGGTCTCGGAAGAAAAACGCACGGTGCTGCTGCAAATCTGCGGCTGCTATCCCGCGCAGGACCCGTATTTCGACCATTACGTCATGGTGCACATCGATAGCGGCAAGGTGGTGCCCTTGACGGCATCGCCCGGCGATCACGAGGAGCCCGTCTTTTCTCCGGGCGGAGCGACGTATGTCTGCCGTTGGTCGCGCATCGACAAAGCCCCCGTGTATGAACTGCGGCGGACGGAAGATGGGAAATTGCTGAAAACCCTCAGCGAAGCGGATGACACCGCCTTGCGCGCGCAGTGGAAGATGCCCGAGCCCTTCGTGGCGAAGGATCGCGAAGGGAAATTCGATATCTATGGCACCATCGTGTTGCCACCGGAGTTCGATCCGAACCGGAAGTATCCCGTGGTGGAATACATTTATGCCGGGCCGCAGGATGCGTTCACCAAAAAATCATGGGCCCCATGGATCATGCCCATGCACGAGATCGCCGTGCATGGCTTCATCGTGGTGCAGATGGATGGGCGCGGCACGGCGCATCGCGGCAAGGAGTTTCATCATTTCTGCTACAAGAACCTGAAGGATGCCGGCTTCCCCGATCGCATCGCCTGGATGAAAGCCGCCGCGCAAAAAGTGCCGCAGATGGACCTCTCGCGCGTCGGCATTTTCGGTGGCTCGGCGGGCGGACAGAATGCGTTGGGCGCGGTGCTGTTTCATGGCGACTTCTACCGGGCGGCCGTCGCCGACTGCGGCTGTCACGACAACCGCATGGACAAAATCTGGTGGAACGAGCAATGGATGGACTGGCCGATAGGTCCGCACTATGCCGATAACTCGAACACGACTCACGCCAAGAATCTCCGAGGCGCGCTACTGCTGACCGTGGGCGAGGTGGATACCAATGTGGATCCGTCCTCGACCATGCAGGTCGTCAACGCCCTCATCAAGGCGGACAAGGACTTTGAATTGATCGTGGTGCCCAACGGCAAACATGGGGTCGGGGAGTCCCGCCACATGCAGCGCAAGCGGGTGGACTTTTTCCAACGTCATCTAGGAGCCGGCATTCCCCAAACAAGATGAGAATCATCCTTTTGCTTAGCCAGTGGTTTCCCTTGTGGATCGTGCTCGGGTGTGCCTGGGCATGGTTTCAGCCCGGGGCGTGGACTTGGTTTGAACCGTGGATCTCGCGTGGGCTGGGGGTGATCATGTTAGGCATGGGGTTGACGCTGCGCGTGTCCGATTTCCGCGATGTGTTGCGACAGCCGCGGTGGATCACCATCGGCGTGGTGCTGCAGTTCGTGCTGATGCCGCTTTCCGCCGTGATTTCCTGCAAGGTCTTTGCTTTGCCGAAGGAGTTGTCGCTGGGCTTGATCCTGGTGGGTTGTTGCCCGGGCGGCACGGCATCGAACGTGATCTGTTATCTCGCGCGGGCGAATGTGGCCTTGAGCGTGTTGTTGACGATGTGCTCTACGTTTGTGGCTGTTGTGCTAACACCTCTGTTGACGCAGTGGCTGGCGGGGCAGTTGATGCCGGTCGATGCGTGGGGCTTGTTCCATTCGATGATCGAGGTGGTGCTGATTCCTCTGGTGTGCGGAGTGGCGATCAACGCGCTGATCGATCGCACTTCCTTCCGCGCGCGGGCCCATGCGTGGATCGGTGCCGCGGGTCCTTTGGTCAGTGTGGCTCTGATCGTGCTGGTGGTGGGCAGCATCGTGGCGGGACGTCGCACCGAAATCGCCAGCGCGGGGCCGGTGCTGTTTTTGGCGGTGTTTACCCTGCACGCGTTGGGATTCGGTCTTGGCTATCTCTTTGCGTATTTGCTGAAAGGCGATCGTGCGCAGTGCCGAACGGTATCCGTGGAAGTGGGGATGCAGAACAGCGGCTTGGGAGCCTCCCTGGCGAAAAAACATTTTGCCGATCTCGCGATGGCTCCTGTGCCTGCGGCGATCTCCGCGGTGTTTCACAGCCTCATCGGCAGCTTTCTGGTGTGGTGGTGGAACCGGGGAAGAAAATCCTCACAGGAACAGTCCGCGCTGGTGGAGATGGGCGAGGAGGGCATGTAGGGCCTCGACTTGTTCGGAGCCGCGGCAGCCTTTCATCAGATGATCGAAGCCGATGCTGCCATCGCAGGGGCGCAAAAAAACGCGGTCGGATGGGGACAAGACGCAGGGGCGGTGGAAGGCATCGACGATGGGTTTGTCATGAGCGATGTGATCGAGATTCAGCGCGCTGAGCCGGAGAGACGCGGGCATTTCTTCCGCGATGATGACTGGCATGCTGCGCAGGCGGATCATGCCGAGCTGAAGTAGCTGCATGGTGATGGTGAGAGCGTCGCGATGGGATAGATGGGGAGCCTTTTGCAGAAGGTCGTTCACCGATAGGCAGGAAGGCTCGGACGCTGAGATGGCGTGTACGAACGCATCTGTCGTGTTGTTTCCGGTGGAGGGAAGGGGCACGAGTGTTTCGATGCAGAGTGTGGCGAGTTCCTCGATGGTCGCAGCCGAGCGTGCTGCGTCCTTGCGGCAAATCACGCTGCAGCGAAACGTGCGCCCCGTGAGGAAATCGGTCATTTGCTCCAATAGCAGCGGGCTGCCCGCGAGGGCTTGCAGTTGCGTCTTGGCAGCGGTGCTGAGCAGGGAGGTTTGGGAAAGGGTGCTATCGGCTTCCCCGACATAGGCAAGACCCGCTTGGTCGCACCAGTGAAAGAACTGGCTGAAGTAACAGGGATCGTTGACCGCTGCGAGGTCATCGAACTTCAATTGTTGTTCGCCCTTGGCACGCGTGTCGCGGACGGTCTCCAACAGGTAGTGGGCGTAGGGATCCTCGCTGCTGTCCAGCGCGCTTTCGATCCACTGCAGCGCCTTGTCCGCCGAGCCTTGGGCCAGGTCGAGCTGTTGCAACGTGAGGGTCATTTCGCGCAGCGGCTGGCGCAGTGCCCAGCCCGGTTGGGTGTTGTAGCTGATCATCGCGGCTCCATTCTGTTTCAGCGAGTGCTGACACAGACGCAGCAAGGAGGACTTTGCCGTATCGTTGACCCAGGAGAAGACTCCATGGGCGATGATGAGATCGAACGACTCTGGGGGAGCCTGCCATTTTGTCAGATCCGCGCAAACGAAAGAGATGTTGGTGATTTGCGCGAGATCGGCGAGGCGTTTTGCCTCAGCGATGGCGGCGGCATCGAGGTCGATGGCGGTGATGCTTGCCTCGGGAAAAGCGGCGGCGATCGGAAGAATGTGATGGCCTGTGGAGCAGCCGATTTCCAGAATGCGCATCGTTTCGACGGGTGCCAGACGCAGGCCACCGAGCAAGGCCGTGGCGGCGATGACAGAAGGATGCCCCGGGGGATGGCTCATCGCGGGGTAAGAATCTGTTAGGTGAGGGTGCGGGAAGGTGGTGCTCATGACGATGATGCGAGTGGTGGCAGTCGGCGCACGGAAATCTGATCCCACAGCGTGCGATCGCGCGGGGCGGAAAAGTGAGAGCGCCAGGCGCGCAACGAGGCGGCTCCGGCGATGTGCTGCGCGCCGCAGAGAGTCTCGTTCAGGCCCTCGGGCGTGCGCACTTCTTTGACGCAGGGGAAATGTTCCCGATAGAGAGTGCGGACCTGGCTTTGCAGCCTGCGGTGTCCGGCACCGCGCACGAGATTGGTCAGCAGCATGCCATCCGGTTTCAGCAGACGTTTGAGCCGCGTCATGATGGTTGCATCCCAGGTGCCGGGGCGGAACACATCTGTTTTGCCGGCGAGATACACATCATCGATCACGACATCGAAGCGCTTGCGGCATTGTTTGATCCATTGGTAGGCATCCGCGATGTGGATTTCGCAGCCCAGCGAGTCCAGGTCCATGTGCTTGCGCGCTAGCTCGATGAGTTCGCCATCGATGTCGACGGCGGTGAGTTCGGCATCGGGCAGGAGATGACGTAGCGCGTGAAAGGTCGTGCCGCCGGCGAGGCCGAGCATGAGAACGGATTTGTGCGCGCCGCCGGGGTGGAGCAGGGTGGCGGCGATGAGATTGTCCCAGGCGAGGCCGGTGAGAAAGCGCTGCGAGTGCCGCCAGGCGTGAACGGCTTGCTCGACGCGAAACTCGACTACCTGCGGCGATTTCCAAACTTCGATCTTCTGGAAACGGGTGGTGGCAATGTCAACGCGCTGCATGATTCTCAGGACTGGGCGCTGGCGGCGCGTTCTTTTTTCGCTTTGGCGCGCAGGCCGAAGAAAAGGCCCAGTCCGGCGATGAGCAAAAATCCGCACACCAGCACACGCAGGATTCGCGTGAAGGCGGAATCGACTTGTTGGTCCGAGACCGTCGCCTGCGAGACCTCGCCGGGCATGCGGCGCAGGATCAGTTTGCCCGTTTTTGCCTCCATCGCGGTGAGTTTTTCCAACACCGGGCCGAGAACGGAGTCTTTCTGCATCTCGAGCCCGAGGCGATAGGGCGGGATTTGCGCGATGAATTCGCGCGGCACGGTTTTCCCGGGAACGGTCAGTTCCGCCACCTGGAACACCAGCATTTTTTCCGCGAGAACGGGCTTGAGCGCGACCTCGGCATTGAGATAGCGCTTTTCTCCCGAACCCGGCATGCCATTCATCGGGCGGGTGTGATCGGCGATGACGGCACCGTCGCGGATTTCCTTGACCGAAAAATACGGTTTGTAGTCTTGCAGCGGCGTCATGGTGGCGAGCGCGTAGTTCAGATCCGAGACCGTGAGCTCGATGCTGGTTGTTTCCTCCGGGCGGCTGATCAGGCCGTCGCGGAACCGCTGCAGGCGGGCGTGGAGGTCATTGAGCTCCGCTTCCTTGCCTTCGATCACGGGGAGCGTCAGCGGCATCGGGGTCGCGGCGGTGAATTTATCGATTTCCTTGTTTTGCTGGATCAGCGAGTAGGCCGAGACCGAGATGAGGAAAATCGCGACGGAGGCGAGGATGAGCATGATCAGGCAGCCGGCAAAGGGCGAGCGGGCCGGAGCGTTTTCAGGTGAAGGCATGCGTCGAGTATGGCGCGGAATTTCCCGCTGCCAAGCAGGGAATGGCGGGAAATCCGGCAAGTCGCGTCGGAAAGCGTCATTTTCTCGCAAAAACCGTGGTTTTTTGCACTTAGGGCTTGCCAAAGCGCGGGAAATATGGTTTTTGGCTCGCCCGGCAGTCGCCTTGCTCCAGAATCATGTTACCCGACAACATCATTCCTTTCGATCCAACAAAGGCAGACCACCGGTACCCATCACTCCCTATGAAAAGTGAGCTCGTTTACAAAGCTGCCGAAATCATCGACGATCCACAAATGTTGATCAACCTCGTTTCCAAACGGGTGCGCCAACTCAACAGTGGTCGTTCGCCGTTGATCCCTACCGTGCCCAGCATGGGGGCGGCTGACATCGCACTGACGGAGATCATCGAAGGAAAAATCAAGATCCTCGATACCGCTCCGGTGCAAGATTGAGAACTGTCCGGTTCTGACCAAGCTCTCGCATGAGTGCTGAGATCGCCACCAATCGCAAAGCAGGCCGGGATTTCCACATCAGTGAGAAATACGAGGCTGGTATTGAGCTGCGCGGGACCGAGGTGAAATCGATCCGCGCCGGCAAGATCAATATTTCCGATGCCTTTTGCCGTGTGGAAAAAGGGCAGTTGTTCCTGTATGGCTGCGATATCCAGCCCTGGGAAACCGCCTCGCTATGGTTCCAGCACGAATCGAAGCGTCCGCGTCGGCTGCTGATGCACAAGCGGGAGATTTTCAAACTGGAGCAGGCGACTGCCGTCAAAGGCGCATCGCTGCCGCTCCTGCGCATGTATTGGAAAAACCGCAAAGTCAAAGTCGAGCTGGGCGTGGGCAAAGGAAAAACCCACGGCGACCAGCGGCACGATTTGAAAAACCGCGTTGAGCTGCGGGAAGCCCAACGAGAGATGGCGCGCTTCAATCAGCGTGCGTAGATCCCGCAGGGAGACACGACAGCCGCCGGTCCGCCGGAGATGCCGGTGGGCGGCACGGTCACGGTGATGGATTCGCCATTGATCTTGAGCACTGCTTTGCCCGCCACCCGCTCCAGGCCTTGTTGGAAAAACGGAGCCATGGCACTCGGGCTGCGCTGGATCAGCTCGGAGCCGCCGAGTTCTTGCAGCGAGAGTTCAAACACAAAACCTGAGGTTTCCACCCGCGCGGTGGACTGATCACCGCTGTGCGTGATATCGATCGATGCCACCAATACCGGGGCGTTTTCGAAAGGAGTTCCGGCGAAAATGTTGGCACCGAAATAGGCGCCAACGGTCGCGTCCGTGCTCACAAAGCCACAGACCAACGGCGCGGCATGGGCATCCGGCTGCCACAGTATCATGCCTGCGGGCGCCGAACCCACGGGCGTGTGCACCATCCGTGCCACATGCACGATCACATTCGGCGACGAAACATTTTCCTGCGTGAGACCTACCAAATCCACTCCACCTTCCCAAGACATCCACTGTGCAATATTCATAACGTCTTCTACCTAGAAAAAATCCGGCGTGTGGTAAAGGCGAAATTCGCAACAAACCTTGCCAGAAGATTCGAATGTGGTTCAATCAGCACACGATGTCAGCACTAGCCTCCTTCCAAGCCCTTGCCCGCGAATGCAATTCGATCCAGACCACGGCTGCCACGCTCGGCTGGGATCAGGAAACATACATGCCTCAGGAGGCGGGACGTTTCCGCGCGGAACAGCTTTCTTGGCTGAGCGCGCGTTCGCATGAGCTGGCGACTTCCGGACGCTGGCGTGATCTGTTAGAGCAGGCGCTCGCGGAGACCGGTGAGGCGGACGGAACGGCGCGTCGTGATCTGTTGGAAATGAAACGCCGTTTCGAGCTCGCCACGAAATTGCCGGTGGAGCTGGTGGCGCGCGATACCCAGAGCAGTTCGCTCGCGAAACGTGCCTGGGCGGACGCGCGCAAGGCGAACGATTTTTCGCGTTTTCTCCCGCACTTGCAGGCTCTGGTGGATATCAATCGCGAGAAAGCCGAACTGTGGGGCTATGCGGAGGAACCCTACGATGCCTTGCTCGCTTGTTTCGAGCGGGGCTCCTCCACGGCGCGTCTCACGGAGGAGTTCGATATCTTGCGACCCGCCCTCGCGGAAATTGCCAAGGCGGCGGTCGAGCACTCGCAGTCGCGTTACCGCCCGTTGCCAGCGGGACCCTATCCGATCTCAGCACAGCAGGCGTTCAATGAAAAAATCGCCCGTGACATCGGCTACTCCTTCACCTCCGGTCGCATCGATACCACCACGCATCCGTTTTGCACCACCCTCGGGCCGCGTGATGTGCGCCTGACCACGCGCTATGATGAAAGCGATTTCTGCTCCTCCCTGTTCGGCGTGTTGCACGAGGCGGGTCATGGCATGTATGAACAGGGACTGCCACAGGAACATCCCGGCATGGCATCGTGCGATGCCGTTTCGTTAGGCATTCATGAATCCCAATCCCGCCTGTGGGAAAACCACGTGGGCCGCTCGCGCGCGTTTTGGGAAAAATGGTATCCGGTGGCATGCGATCATTTCCCGCAACTCCAGGGACACTCGCTGGATGACTTCATGACGCATGTGCATCAGGTGGAATTCACGCCCATTCGCGTCGAGTCGGATGAGGCGACGTATGATCTGCACATCCTGCTGCGTTTCGAGCTGGAGCGCGGCATGTTCCGTCGCGATTTTTCTCTCGCCGATCTTCCCGCCGTCTGGGATGAGTCATTCGAAAAACTATTCGGATTCCGCCCGCAGGATCCGGCGCATGGTTGCCTGCAGGACATCCATTGGTCGATGGGGGCCTACGGCTATTTTCCGACCTACACCTTGGGCAATCTCAATGCCTCCCAACTCATGCACACCGCGATGAAACAACCCGACCTCGCACGGGCCTTCGATCGTGCCGACTATGCGCCTCTGCTGCAATGGCTGCGCCAGCACATTCATCAGCAGGGGGCGCTGTATGATCCCGCGGAATTGATGGAAATGGCCACGGGCCTGAAACCGCAGGCGCGGTTCCATCTGGAGTATCTGCGCGGCCGCTACGTCGGCTGAGCGGCTTACTGAATTTCCAGTCCGGAGGTCGGCCAGATCCAGCGGATCACTTTGCCGCCTTGGATCATCGCCTTGGCTTGGATGTTTTTCACGCCGAAGATGGTCTCGGCTTTGTAGGCGGCGAGGCCGGTCTGGTATTTTTCACCATCCACCTCTTCCTCTTCACCGGCTTTCCAGCCGATCACCTGATCGAAGGTAAACTCTTTGATCTGACCGGAGCGGATGCTTTCCTGCATCAGTTTCACAATGTCTTCCGCGGAGAGCGAAGCGGTAGCGGGCGTGGGTGTCGGAGTAGGCGTGGGAGCGGGTTCGGGTGTCGGCTGCACGGCGACTTCCTCTTTTTTCTCCGGCATCGGCTCCACGGCAGGAGTGGGCTCAGGCTCGTTCTTCGCGACCACGGGCGGTGTCGGTTCGGCGGGAGTAGCTGTAGGAGCGGGTGGGGGATTGGCGATGAGTTGCTCCACCAGGTTGGTTTGCGCCACGGCGACTTTTCCCTGAGCAGTGCCGAGCACGGAGAAATGCACATCAGTGCCCTCGATGCGCGTGGGTTTCACCTTGGTACCAGCGGGCAGGGGCAGGGCGTCTGTCTCGCCCGGAGCGGTGGCGAAGGCTTGCACTTTCAGCACGATTTTATCCGGCAACTGGTTCGGCTGCAGCGTGGAATAGTCGTAGCCAGGAGCTGCGGGAGCGGTCGCAGGCGTGGCAACCGCAGGATTCGGGGCCGTGACGACCGCCACCGGTTGGACGGGTGTCGTGGGCATTTGTCCCGTGAGAGCGAAGCGCAAATCAGGCTCCAGCACGTAGCCGAGGAAGCCAGATCCGATGATGCCTACAGTTGCGAAAAAGAATTTCATAGAGGTTTGTTGCGGTAATTATCAATCACTACGGAGCGAATGCCAGAAAAAATACAAATTAGTAGTCGCGGCGGATAAAAATTGTCGCGGCACCCGCGAGCACCAGGATTTCAAAGATCAGCGAGGTGCCGATGATGGAGAACCACGTGTGGCGCAGTTCGTATTTTTCCATGGCGCGCTTGATCACAGGGTCCACGTCATTTCCGGCAAATACCGAGCCGAGATCGACGCCCGTCAGCAGTGATTCTCGCTCGTTGAAACGAATCAGGCGTTTCAGCGAAATCGTGCACTCGCGGGTTTTTGGCAATACGGCGGTGACCGATTGGATCGACGCGTAGGTTTTTTTCAAGCCTTGCGCGCTGTCGTCCGGCGCTTCCTCGAATTGGCCGCTGGAAAAATTCACACCCAGTCCCACTTCCGGCAGCACGTAGGCCATTTTGTAAATGGCATCCTCCGTCCACTGCGCGACCAGGGTGAGCCCCCAAAACAGCAGCGCGCCGAGCAGGGCGAAGACCGTGGAGCGGGTCATCACACCGATGGCCACACCGACGCAGTAGATCAGGCTGAAGGCGAAGGTGATGATGGGCACGGCCCAGAAAATGCTGAAGCTCCATTCCTCCAGACGCAGCCCGATGGCGATGAACGCCACCAGACAGAACAGTCCGGTCTGCACGGCGACAAACAGCAAGCCGCCGAGATACTTGAGCAGAAACAGTCGCAAACGGCTGACGGGCTTGGACAAAGCCAGCTCGATCGAACCCACTTGCAAAAACTGCGGGAAGATCGAGCAGGTCGAGATCAATGCCAGAATCATCGAAAACCAACCAAGCCAGAAACGCACGATCACATCGGTGAAGAGCAGCAGGTAAAACGTTTCCGATTCCCGGGTGCCCTTGCGCATCAGCGCGATGTCGAACTCGAACAAACCGAAGCCTACCGACATGCCTGTGTTCGTGAACCCGATCGAGGCATAGACCAAGGCCACAAATGTGGAGATCCAGATCGATACCCAGAACAGCTTGCTGGCGCGCAGCATGCGGAGTGAGTCCAATAAAATCGTGTAGGCCTGGATCATCGTGCGCCTCCTTTCGTGGCGGAGGTTTCGGCACGCGATTGCGCGACGGCCTGGAGGAACAGTTCCTCTAACGAAAAGCGCTCTTCCTTGATCTCGCGAATGACCACCAGCGCGGCGCGCAGGCGATCGATCAAGGGCTGCATTTGCAGCGGAGAATCGGCGCGGTAGCTGATGCGGTCCTGCTCGATGATCATGTGCTGCTGCTGGCACCACTCCATGAGCGGTACGGGCAGCTGCCCCTGGAATTTGATTTCGTAGCGCGCATCACGGCGCGTCATTTCCTCGACGAGCCCTTGTTGAATGATGCGGCCTTTGGAAAGGATGGCCACGCGATCGGCGACTTGCTCCACCTCCGCGAGAAGGTGGGAGTTCACAAATACCGTGCGCCCTTCCTCGCGCATCGCGCTGATCATGTTCTTGAAATCGATGCGTCCCTCGGGATCGACGCCATCGGTCGGCTCATCCAGAAACACCACCACCGGGTCGTTGATGAGCGCCTGGGCGAGGCCGATGCGTTGTTTCATGCCCTTGGAATACGTGCGAATACTGCGGTGGGCGGCATCGCGCATGCCGACTTGTTCGAGCAAGGTATCGCAGCGCTGGCGGCAGGCGGCGCGCGATTGATGGGCGAGACCGGCGGCGTATTCGATCACCTGGCGTCCCGTGAGGTAGTCGGGAAAACTCGCGTGCTCCGGCAGGTAGCCCACTTTGGCGAGGATCGCTTTGTTTCCGATCGGCTCACTGAGCATCGTGCCGCGGCATTCGGTGGGGCGCAGGATGCTGAGCAATGACTTGACCATGGTGCTCTTGCCCGCGCCATTCGGACCGATCAGGCCGAAGATGCTGCCGTAGGGCACTTGCAGGCTCACGCCCGCCAAGGCTTCCACTCCGTTGGAGTAACGTTTGCGCAGTGTTTCGATATGGACGGCAAATTCACTCATGAGGAAAAATCAACGCGTCAGGAATTGCCGTAACGTTCGCGAAACTGGCGCAGCAGTTCGTTCACGCGGTCGCTATCATTGGGCGCGGTTGTCGGGTGAGACGGTGGTAAGGGTGCAGGTTCTTGAGCGGCGACAGGGGCAAAGTCGCCAGGCATCGGAGACGAGGCATGTGGCACGAAACTTTCAGCAGGCTCCGCGATCGCGCTGGCGATTCGGAATGGAGACGATTCCGCAAAGGCCGGTTGTTCCGGTAATGAGGCTTCAGGAGCTGCGGGTTCATCTTCATCAAGCTCCTCCCACCATTTGGGGGGGGCGGGCGGTTCTTGGGTGAAAGGCGCTGGCATTGTGACGGGCGGAATCACTGTCGCTGAGGCGGCAGGTGCGGGTTCTTCCGGCCGGACGGTGGCCGAGCAGACGGGAAGCGGGGCCTGTTGCGCTGCGGCGCGGAGCACGGCGCGGGCGTAGAGATCGCCTGTCAGGTGCAGTTGCTCGAGATTGGCCATGGTCGCATTCGGGTAGCGGCTCTGGAGCAGGGACAGGGCTTCCTCCGTGGTGAGTGGGACGAGTCGCACAAATGCCTCCGTAAGGCGATCCAGCAGGCCACCGCTCAGGCGCGGCACGAAGGCGTTTTCCCAGATGTCGTCATTGACGGATAGAATCACATCCACGCGCTCGGCTCCATGGCGAAGGGTGGTGAGGAAGGTCGCGAGGCGCAGCGCGGCTTCCGGATTGGCGGAAAGCCCTTCGAGTTCATCCACCACCAATACCATGCGCTGCCACTGCGACAACAGGTGCAGCAACGAGGAAAGCCGGTCTTGGGCGGCCGTTGACGATGACTGGCCGACCGTGGCCATGAGTTGCGACACGCGACCGGGGTATTCCGGTGCGGTGACAGAATAACGGAACAAAATCTCCACCCAGAACGTGATGTCGCGCATCGGGGTTTGCAGAATCTGCGATAGCTCCACGATGAGCCGAGGTCCCAGCACTTCGAAATGTTCGCGCGCCCATTGCGCCGTCACGGCGGATGGGTGGTGAAAGTCGAATGTTTCGGTGGGTCGTTGCGACAAAGCGAGAAGCGCGCTGTCGCGGTCCTGGCAGGGGACTTCTCCCGAGCGGACCAAAGGTTCGAGGCCGAGAGCGAAGACCTTGCGCGCGAGCAGATCGAGGGGGGTGAGACCGGCACCACCGGGCAATGCGCGGGTCAGTTGCGTGAGCACGGTCTCTAACGAGGCGATGGCATCGAAGCGATCGCCTTCCGCCGCATGCAACAGCACGAACTCGTGAGAGCCGCGAAGATCTTGTTGCAAGCTGCAAAGCAGGTGGGATTTTCCATAGCCGGCGCGCGGCGCGCGGAGCAGGGTGCAAATGCCGAAGTGCGACAGCGGCCGGCTGAGAATGCCGCGCATTTGCTCGTAAGCCGGACGGTTCACGCATTCAACATGGCTCGCAGTACTGCGACCGAAAATCTGAAACAACGGGGCATGGGAGGCGGGGGTGTTCATGGGATCGCAATAAGATCTGGCTCACTCTGCCTTGCGCCTGCTTACGAATCAAGCATAGAACTTGGCTATTCTTCCAATTCTTTTTCAATGCTCAATTCACGCTCAGACGTTTGTGGCGATGGTTGCGCGGCAGGCCGTCGTGCGATGGCCTGTTGCAGTTGCGCGGCGAAGTTGTCCTGCGGTTGGCCGGGGAGCCCGCTCAACTGGACTTCACACCAGACATAACCATCTTCCTGACGCACGAAAACCTGCTTTAACGCGCCGTGAAGCTGCTCGTCCAGGAGCAGCGAACCTGGCAGGCCTACTTGCAAGGTTCCTCCCAGAGCGCCATTCTTGACAAAAACCTCTCCCAGAATGCAAAATGCACCTTTTTTCTCCAAACGCAGCCCTTGCACGCGAGTCTCGCCATCGGAACGCAGCAGTTCGCCCTCGACGCGATCCGAGAAATCATACTGGCGCGCGTATTCCGGGTTTTGCAATTCGCGACTCAGTTCATTGAGAAACGGCAAATTGCGGATGGTAAGCGGATCGCGCTCGCTACCGCGAAAGCCGACTTGCAGTTTCAGTGATTTCAAGTCACCGGGTTTCACCGAAAACAGGCGGTTCAGAGCATTGGAAGGCGTATCGACATGTCCGCTGAAAATGACCTCCAATTCATTGCCTAACAGGATTTCAAGGGGGAATTCACTCAAGAGCAGTTCCATTTTCGAGCTTTCCGGGCTGTAGAGTTCGATGCTATTTTGAATTTCCAGCGAGCCTGTGCCCGCGGTCGGCTTGAAACGGAGATTTTCCACGCGCATTTGCCCCAGTTCGAAGTAGATGCTGCCGCGATCGACCAGCATGGGCTGGAAGCCGTTCATTTTGACCAAGCCACCGGTGAAACGCGTCTGTGAGCCGCGGGTCGTTTTGATCAGTGAGGCCTCGGTGCCCTCGATGGTGACCCATGGCAGGCGATCCGCTCCTTGTCCGATGATGTCCAACTTTTCACAGCGATAACTGGTGAATCCGAAGGGAAAGGCGGTATCACTGGAGGCTGGGGAACTGCGCTTGGGGGCGGCGGGATCGGCAGCGGAGAAATACAGTTTGCCGGTTTTGCCCACCACTGTCGTGCCCCCCCATTTGTTGCCGAGGAAGCTGGAGATATCCAGATGCGCGCTGGGGTGCATCACTTGCAGTTGGCGCAGGTAGTTTCCGTCCGGCCAGGTGAAGTTGGCCGTGGCGCACTTGGCCGTGTTCGGAGTGACGGTGAATTCGGCGAGCTCCACATCGGCCCCCGTCCAGGTGGCGATTTTTTGGAGAGTGCTTTCGCGGAACGCGTTGCTGTTGTAGTAAAACAGCATGCCCGTGGCCGTGGCGATGGCCGCGGTGATCAGGAAAAAAACGATGCCGAGCTGGAGGATGCGCAGGCGTTGATTGCGCTTTTCCTGCTCTTTGTGCGGCTGTTTGCTGCGGCGTTTGCGCTTCTTGACCTTGATCGCCACCGTGCCATCGGCCCGTGTGACCAACTCCCCTTCCTCATGGCCGCGCTCCTTGAGACGCTCCATCATTTCTTCGAGAGTGTATTTTTCTGGTTCCTCTTGGTTTTCAGGATGGGTGGGCATGAGTCGGGCAGGTGGGGAGGGATGTGGCCTCTTGATATCAGCGGTTCCGGTACGGGCGCCCCGAGGGATCTTGCAGTTCCACGTTCACCATGATGAGAACGTTGCGCTTGACCGGCTGACGGGCCTTGCTCTGGAACAGACGTCCGACAAAAGGCATGCTGCCGAGAATGGGCACCTGGTCTTCGACGTTCTGCACTTTTTCCTCCACCATGCCGCCCAGCACAATCGTGGCACCATCGGCAATGGTGACACTGGTATCGCTGCGTACGACGCTGAAGATGGGCTGGAGGATGCGGTTCGGCGTGATGTTTGCCGCGTTCGGATTGTTATTCACCACGCCACCGCCGCCCGCCGTGGCGAGGGGTGTTGTGCTCACACCGCTGGTGATGGGTGTGCCGTAATTGACAAAACCATCAAACGTCACCATCTCAGGCTTCAGGGCCAGCTCGATGTAGCGACGGTCCGCGCTGACGATGGGGTTGACTTCCAGCGTGACACCGACGTCACGTTTTTCAAACGCGGTGGGAGTGGCGGGGGTGATGGGGAAATTGGCGGGAGCTGGCGCGAGCAGGCCTCCGGCGTCGATACCAATCTGATTTCCGACCTGTTGCGGCAGTTCGGGGGGCTCGTATTCGGTGGGGTAGATCAGTTCCTCGATGATTTCAATCTTCGATGTCTGCCCGCTGCGGGTGACTGTGGCGGGACAGGTCATGAAGTCCGTGCCTTTTTTCTGATTGAGACCGCGCATCAGCATCAGAGCTTGTCCGCCATTGAGGTCGTTCGATAACAGGGATATCACTCCGGGAGCGCGGCGCGAGGGAGGGGAGAATCCTAGAGCGCTGCGCTGGATGAAGGCATCGATGCTGTCGCCTTGGATGGCGGAATCGCCACTGCGGTTGCCCGCGGTCACGGGATTGGAATTCGGGCCGCTCAGCAGGATGTCGTCGATGCCCGCGCCATTGCCGGCGGTGCCGCCACCGAGGAAAAGCGCATCGCTACCGGAAGAAATGCCATTGCCACCAAGCCCCACATTGCCAAACAACCAATCGAAGCCGAGTTCGTTGAGTTCGTTTTCCAGAACCTTGATCATGGTCACGCGGATGACCACTTGCACGGGTTCGGTCTGCGCCATCGTATCGACAACCTGTTGGATCAGATCGTGATTGAGCGCGGTGTTCAGCACGAACAGCGAGCTGTTCACCCCATTGTAAGAGGCCTTCGCCCCTTCCGGGAAACTCACGCCGTAGCTGCGCAGTTTTTCCAAGGCAGTCATGCGTTTGGCGCTGAGGCCTTCTTCCGGAGCGTCATCGAAAGGATTGGCCGGCGCGGCGGCGGCGGCTCCCACGGAATCAGCGGAGAGGAAATCCGGCGGGACCTTGTAGGTGCGTCCCACCAGTTCCGCGCCATCGGTGCCGAGCGGGCGGATGTTGATGGCGAATTCGTCTATGTTGTATTGTGTGCGGGTCTGATCGCAGATGTATTTCAATATGGTTTCGACGGGCACGTTCTTGAGTTTCAAGTCAAAGCGGATCGCGCGGACTTTTTGACCGATTTCCGAATCCTGACGGCCGAGGTTCAGCACGATGTTAAAGCCTTTTGCCACGGGATCGGTCGTGGTGGTGTCGAGCTGGCGCGACTGCTGGCGGATGAAATCCACGGCCTCCTCGATTCCCACGCCTTCCAGGTCGACGGAGGGGAAAATGATGCTGCGTAATTGTTCGGTCACGAAGCGCACACTGCGCTGGTTCGTGGATTCCGTGGGGTCCAGCATCACGGAGTCGGAAAATGTCGGCACCGGTGTCTCCCACAGGGCATCCACTTCTTGCAGCATCTGGGCACGCGTTTGATCGTAGGCGGCCGTGGCGTAATCGCTTTGATGTGAGGCGACTTTTTCCATGCCGCGTCGCGCCGCGGTGTTGGTGGGATCGATGCGCAGCACATCCTGATACATGGTTTTTGCCATGTCGAATTTTCCGAGCTGGATGAATCCATCGGCCTCATAGAGAGTGCGGCGCACTTCGTCGATGTCCTTGGCATGTTCCTTGGTCAACGCCGGATTGGTGCGGATGGGGTCATTCAGTTGGTCGCGCATGGCCAGTGCGGCGGGATGGCGCGGAGCCACATCCTCTGCCAGCACTTGCTCGATGAGTTGCTTGGCTCCTTCGACATCACCTTTGCGGGAACGCAGAGCCGCGGCCTGCACCGTGGCTGTCGCGTAGCGTTCGGTGGCGGCTTCGCGCAGCTCCATGGTGGCGGGGGCGGCGGGGAGCAGATTGCGGGCTTTGAGAAATTGCTCGGCGGCTTCGGCGTGCTTGCCGGCGCTGTAGGCGACGTCGCCCTGCATCAGCAATTGCTGCGCCTCGGCCGTTCGCTCCATGCGGGCATTCGTCTCTTTCTGAGCCATGTTTTGCCCGTAGCAGAGTGACATCGAGAGCGCGCTAGCGACGAGTGTTTGCCTCCATCGGAGCAGGTGAGTTTTATGTGCCAAAGATGCGTTCGCCATGTGGTTTCGCGATTTGTAGCAAAGCGACCCGCGGACTGTAAGCGTAAAATCCGCGAAATCGCATTTTTTTTAGTCGAAGGGCAGACGCAGCTGTTCGAGGCGGGGACGTGCGATTTTCCGGCTGCGCGCCCGCCGCCAGCGCGCGGCTCTGTTTTTCCAGCGTTGACAAAAGAACCAAAAGCGGATTTTGAGAGTATTCATGCGAACACATGTTATCATGAACAGCATTGCGGGCAAGAAAAATTGTCCGGTTTTACGAAAAATGCGAGAATTCCCTGTTGGGCGGCGTTATTCTCTTCAGCCATGAACAAAACTTCATCAATCCGTGGGATCTCGGCCGCCGTTGTGGCGCTGGGACTGAGCAGCTGTCTGGAAATCAACGAGACCGTCAATCTGAAAAAGGACGGCTCGGGAACGATTGTGGAGGAGACCATTCTCGGTGCGCAGGCCAGTGCGATGATTCAAATGGCTGCCCTGCAGGGTGGGGAAAACGCCGCGCCTGATATGTTCGGCGAGGATGCGGCGAAGAAGCGCGCGGAAAAATTCGGCAAGGGAGTCACTGTCGCCAAGGTCGAAAAAATCAATCAGGACGGTCGCACCGGCTCCCGGGTCACGTTTACTTTCACCGACATCAATACCGTCACGCTCGATATGGGCGACGGCGCCTCTTCCTTGAGCGCGATGTCCCCGGAGGCTGCCAATGCGGCCGAGGAAAAAGTGGGAGACACCAAACCGATCACCTTCGAATACAAGGACGGTCAACTCACGATTCTCAATCCTCAACCGAAAAAAGAAGACATCGCCGCCGCAAAAGATGCCGCTGCCAAGGCCGACACCCCCGCCGGTGAAGCTGTTCCGGAAGCAGGTGCGGAAGCCGCCCAGATGCAGGCCATGGCCATGCAGATGATGAAGGATATGAAAATGTCCGCCAAAATCGTCATCGAGCCGGGCATTGCCAAGACCGATGCCACCTATCACGATGACAAGACCATCACGCTGATGGAAATGGACATGGGCAAACTGATGGCCAATCCGGAGATGATGAAGCAGATGCAGAATCTCAACTTGCAGGATCCCGCCGCATTGGAGGAGAAACTCAAGGGGCTCGAAGGTATCAAGGGCGAACGCAAGGAAAAGGTCACGGCGACGGTGAAGTAAGGGAGCGGTGACCTCATTCCGTCTCCACCTAAACCATGTTCCGCTGGACTTCGTGCTTGCATTGGAGAGGAAAATCGCCAATCTGCGCTCATGAAATGGTTGTCATTGATCGTGAGCACGTTTTTTTGCCTGTTTTCCTCGGCGCAGGTGATGAGTGACATTGACCCGACCAAGGCAATGGACACCCAGTACGTTCGCGTGATGCGGAACCAGGATGGCTCGACGGCGATTTTTCGCCGTACCCCGAGCAACGAGGTGCTGGAGAAACGCACGTTCAATGCGAGCTCCGTGCTGACCATGCTCACGGTCTATCGCATGGATCGCCGTGGCAATCCTCTGGGTTGCAAAATTTATGATGGCCTCAAGCAGGAACTCTTCAAGGCCCGCTACGGCTATGACAAGGATACCGGACGCTTGGTGGAAGAGCAGTTGTTTGACGCGCGCGTGAGACGCCTCGATCCCACGGGAAAATACGAAATGCCGGTGCGTCGTTTCATTTACACCTACGATGCGAATGGGAAACAGAACAAGCCCATCTCCATCGTGCTCCGCCCCGGTAAGACCGCTGACGAAATGTATGCGCGTCCTTCGGCCCTCGAGAGCAATCCGTTTGACACGCCCGCCAAAGAGGCTGCGCCGAAATGAAGCGGGTTTCGTCGAATCAATTGCTGCCCATTCTGTTAGGCGCGGCGATTGCCGCCGCGGGCTGGATGCAGGGCTTGCAGTGGCGGCAGGATTCCGGTGCGGCGCAGTCCGTGGACTCCGTGGAGCTTGTCGCCTTGCAGCAGCAGGTGGACCAGCTCACCCGTGAGAATGAGGCTCTGCGCTCTCTCGCGCAGGGCGGCGGTGAGTTCTCGGTGCCACCGGAGTTGGTGGCGCGGGTGGAAAAGCAATTGGGCCTGAGCTTTGTGTCCACCCCTGTGATTCACCGCCTGGCGGGCGAGGAATTGCGCGATCGCGTCAAGGCTTCGCTCGAGGCACGCTATGGCGAGGGCGGACTGGAGGATAGGCAAAAAGCCTATCAACTCATCGGCTGGTTGGGCGAGGAAGACAACCTGGCCGGCCAGCTTGCCGCTCTCCGTGCCGTGGGGGCGCGGGCCTGGTTTGATGAAGTGAGCGGCGAGGGCTGGGTGACCGATCGTTTCCAGCTGGCGAACGTGCCCGATCAGGCATCGCTGATTCGTGTGCTGGCGCGTATTTTGTTAGACCAACATTATCCACTGGCAAAAGGCAGGATCTGGGATGACGCTCTGCGCGCGCGCGATGCCCTGCATGCCGGAGTGGCAGCGGGGGTGGAGTCGAAATTTTTCCAGGACAATGCCCGGGCGATCGGCTTCATGTCGCTAACACAGGATACCGAGGCCAGCCAGTTGTTGCTCAGTTTGCCGCCGTTCATCCAGGGCTGGTCGTCCTTTTTGAGCATGGAAGGAAAAACGTATGCCGATCAGCTCGTAATGAAAGGGCGTGAGGCGCTGGTGCAAAAGCTGCACGAGCCCCCGCAAAAAACGGCGGACGTGATGTTTCTCTTCGAGCGTGACATGCCGGACCGCCGCGTCGCCTTGCCGGAGACTCCGGGAGAGGTGGTGCTGGAGGATCACGGCGGGGCGTTAGGTCTGCGCCTGTGGCTGGATGCGTTGGGAGATGTCCAGGCTTCGCGCGATCTCGCGGAAGCCTGGGTGCATGATCAGTGGCGCTTGTTTGCGACCGATGACCGCAGCCATCACGTGGTATGGTGCATCGAGCTGCGCGACAAGACCGCGGCGGACGAAGCAAGTGCCGCCTTCTGCGCCCTCGGCGCGGCGATCGCCGGCGTGCCGGACGATTTGACTCCGGGAAAAGCTGTCACGACACCCGACGGCACCTGGCTGCGCATCGATCGAGTGAGCGAGACCGGCCTGCGCCTCACACGCACCAGCAGTGAAAAAATCATGCAAGCGATCCACTGAGATCTTGGTGGATGAGGATTTCACCATCTCCTACTTCACACCGGGTAACAACATTTCTTCGATCGAGACGCTGAAGGAAGGTCCGGCGGGCGGGACGTCCTGGGCGGCTTTGACATTGGCGGCGGGGAAGGAGGCGATGGCGAGGGTCACGTTGTCTTTGCTGAATTCTTCGCGGAACTCGCCAATGATGTGCGCACCGCGCGGTTGACCGCCTTCGCGACGCCAGGCGGTGATGCCGACATTGAAGAAGGCCATGGCTTTGCCATTGACGTAGATCGCATAGGCTTCGCCGGAGTTCGGATGCGGGCTGCCATTCACGAGGATGCGGTAGCGATGGTTTTCCTTGAGCGGTGGCAGGTCAACAGTGCTACGCAGGAGCAGCACATCGTTTTCGACCACGGTCTTGGGTTTCACGTAGCGGCTGCCGCCGTATTTTTGCACATACCACTCGGGATACACTTTTTTGTCCTCGGCGACACCGAAGGGTTGCGGGCCGTTTTTCCAAGAGGCTTTTTTCGCATCGAAGTCCACGGTAAACCAGTTTTCCTGACCCTTCGGCAGGATGCTGGCGAGATCGGCAACGGGCTTGGTGAGATCGAAATTCGCTGGCAAATCAAAGCCGAGATAATCCCAGGAAACATTGTCGCTGCCGAAGATGGGCTTCCAGTTGTGGTCGCTGACGCCTGCGGCTTTGTAGTGATCGACCACGCTATCGAGTTCGTCCCGGAGCGCGTAATCTGGCTTGGCCTTTTTCGCGCCGTTGAATGCCGCGAGGATGGCCGGTTGGAAGCGGGGATTGGCGATGAAGTCGGGAATGGTGGCTTCGAGAATGATGGGCTTGATGGCAGCGCGCGATGCCGCGATTTGCTCCGCAGTGGGTGCGGGCTTGGCGGCTTCTGCGGTGCGGGCGGCCACGCGTGTGACCGACTGTGCTTCGCGATCGGATTTGGGGATTTCCGCCGCCTCACCGCCCATGAGGCGTACCATGGCGCGGCCCATGGCTTCGCCGATGAGAAGATACGTTTCCGGATTGCGGTGGTAGTGGTAGTCCTGGTTGCGCGGTGATTCGCTGCGCTCGCGCCAGAAATCGCGGGTATCCACGGAGGCGACCGTACCGGAAAATTCCGGATGCTGCTTGGCATCGCCGACTGCCATCTGCGCTTCCCACACGCCTTTCCAGTTGCCGGTATTGACCTCGTAGCCTTGGAAGGCGACGGTGGCAATCACGGCTTTCATGTTAGGCGCGTTGAGATCCTTGCGCAGATCCTTGATGAGGTTGACCAGATTTTTTTCGTAGGCCTCTTTGGTGGAGCCGCTGTCCTTGTGTCCCTGAAACCATCCGAAGCCGACAATCTCATGGCCTTGCCCCGCATAGCCGGGCACTACCTTATCGATCTCCGCCAAGGTCTTTTTCACGCCCTCGATCATCAGACGATACTCGAGTCCTTCCCACTGATCCGCACCTGCGAGATCTGTTTTTCCGCTGGAGGGCGGACGGAAATCAAAACCCAACGAGCGGTTGCCCATGGCGCATTTGATCAAGAGCACCTGCTCGCCATGAAAGGTGCCCATCACGTGACCGAAGCCCAGTTCCGGACCGATGGAGCCGCCGTTGTTCGATGTGGCGGAAAGGGCGGAACTGGCACGCGTGGGGAAAAGCCGTGGGTCGGTGTAGGTGACATCATTGCGCACGCTCCATTTTTCTGGGCCATCGATGAGGTAGGGATATTTCCCCGCCGTGCGGGTGTGCCAGAGGAGGTCGCCCATGCCCTTGATGTCCACTTGCTCTAACCAAAAAGCGGCGGATCCGCTTTGGCTGTAGGTGATTTCGATGGGGTATTTTTTCCCTGCTTCGAGTGGTACCTTGGTGACCACGGCAGCGCTGCCCGTTTCCTTGCGATAGACTTCTTTGCCGTCGAGCTTGATGACATTGTGGCTGCTGGGGCCCGTGCCCGCGCGCAGCACGTAGGTGCCGCTCTCGGGAGCATCGATGGTGGCGGTGACGACGAGCACCTCTGTGCCCTTGAGGGCTGGCAGTGTCGCCGTGCTCTTGCCGAGATCGACTGTCTCGCTTTTCAGAACCTTGCCCCCTGTTTTATCGAAAATATTTCCCTTTGCCTCATACAGACCATGCCTGGCAAAGGGTAAGGTCGCGACGGGTCCACGGAACCCGCCGCCCACAGGCACCGTGCCAGGAATGAGTGCGGGATCGGAGACGTAGTAGTGATTGCTGAATTCGGGTGACGCGCCCTTGATGTCGCCCATGCCCACCATGTTCGATTGACCGGAGAGCACATAGACTTTCACCGGCTTGGTGGCGTCACCCGCCTTGCCATCGGGCGCGGGGAGATCGAGAGGGATGGTCGCGGCCTGCGAGAAGGCACAAAACAAAAGGATTTCAGCAACGGGAGAAGTGAGTTTTTTCATCGAATCGAATGATGCAATGATACGACAATAGCGTGCCATCCTTTCAAGAGAACCGATCGATCGTAAAAGTCTCGGTGGCTAGAGTTTTTGTTTTCTCACGTGAATTGTCAAAAAGTCTAACATATTTTGAATCTTCTACCTGTAGCGCACGCTTAATCGTCGTCGTCACGGTCATGCCCGCCCTCGTCTGATTCGTTTTCGCCAAGCTGCACCGTGACTCCGGTGCCGGGGATCTTGACCGTGGCGGTCTGCGGGTCGTGAGCCGCAAACAACAAGGCGATCCAGGCTCCGGCGACGATTGCCATGACAAGCCCCCAGACCGGATGATGGGATGAAATGGCATCTTCTTCCTTGCCCTCTTTTTTGCCCGTGACCATGGCGAGCGAAATGTTTTCCCGATGCCGGATCGTGTGCCAGGCGAGTCCGGCCAGGTGCAGAACAATCACCGCGAGCAATCCCCAGGCAAATGTCTCATGCACTTCTTCAAGCGCCTCACCCCCGTAGCCGCTACCGGAAATGAATAAGGCGGGAACGAGGAGAAACATCAGCACCGCCGCCATGGCCGAGCCGGGATTGTTTCCCGCATACGTTTTCGTTTTCGAAAGTACGGCACTGAAGAGGTAACTGACAACTTCGCGCGGATGGACCGGAAAGCGGGAGAACCGTGAATAACGTGATCCCACGATTCCCATGATCAATCGGATCAGGAGCAGAAACAACGCCACGATGCCAAACAGCATGTGCAGTTGGAACAGCGGCGAATCATCATCGACAAGAAAGCCGATCGCAATCGCCGCCGTGAGGGAGGCGGCGAATGCGAAGTGAAACAGGCGGGCGGGGATGTCCCAAACCAGTATTTTTTTCATGGCGATGGAGCGTCAGGGTTTTTTCAAACGGAAGAACAGTTGCTGCGGGGCTGGCTCGGTCACTTCGATGTGATGCAAGCCATCGTGCGGTGCATCGGGGCGCGTCGAGGTTCTCCACGATGCGGGACTCAGGTCGGAACTTTCCTCAAGGATCCAGCCTTCGGGCATGAGCGACCATTCTAACGAAAATGCGACGCCTGCCGCGGGATTGCGGTTCATGACGATCGGTGTCGGAACATCCGCCACCACGAAATGGGCGACAAGCGAGTGGTTCACATCGCCGATGGTAAAAGTGTAGTCGGGATTCGTGCTGACGACTGCGCCATTGTCCGTCCAGTTCTCGAAGCGATAGCCCGGTGTGGGCGTTGCGTGCAGTGTCACTTCCGATCCCGGGGCATACGAGCCGTCACCTGACGTTTGGCCGCTTGCCGCCGTTGCGAGACTGGTATCCACGATGTAAGTGGCAGGCAATGCCGCGCTTGGCTCGGCGATCAGGAGAACATAATGCTTTGTCACTGGTGCGCTCGCGGCGTCGTCTGCCGTCACACGGAAGGGGAAGGTGCCGTTCTCGGTGGGCGTGCCTGACAATACTCCGGTAGTTGTATGGAACACCATGCCTTCGGGCAGGCTTCCCTCGATGGCGGCGGTGAAAGGCAAGGCCCTTGCGACCACCAGCCGACGATCCGTATAGGGCGTGTCCTTTTCGCCATCGCTGACATGATCGATCAGTCCGAGTCCGCCAGCCACATCCACGGCCGCCATTTGCGCCCCTTTGTATTCGCCTACCACAATGACAGTGGAAAGATCCACGTCCACGCCATTGATGGTCTTGATTCCATCGCCGTGGAGATCATCGGAACCCACTTTGGTGGCTTTGGCCTCGCCATTCTCATCGACAGGACCCACATATTCATAGAACTCGTAGCGGCGGGTCACCACTTCATCGCCATCCACCAGGACTTCGGGAGCGGCGACCAGACGACCGTTGTTCCCGCCATTCGCCTTGGAGAATTCCTCCTGGAGGATCTGCCATTCGACTTCGACCTCATCGGGCTCGCCATTCCGCCAATTGACATCATCCGTGTCATCCGGATCATCGGAAACGAGGTCGCGCAGTTCCACTTTGTTGTTGTTGTGAGTGGTGGTGCGGATTTCCTTCACCCACACCGCCGTGCCGAATTCGATGTCCGGATTTTCCGGCAATTCGATGGCCTCGGGTGGTTCGATGACGGCTTGCACCTGGGCGGGCACGGCCGGTTGGCCTTGCTGGGCGGGCACGGGCGGATAATAGACGAAGGCGGGTGTGGAAACCTGAACGGCACCGCCGTGCACCAGGTTGCCGGCTCCGTCGTCGACCAGCCACTGGTAGCGGATCGCGCCGACGGCCACGTTGTATCCGACACCAAAGTGCTCGCCGCCGAAGTTGATGTTCGGATTGGTGAATTGGTGGCCGTCGGTGGCATTGATGGGCCCTCTCGGGATCGCGGTGTAGGATGCCCAGGAGCCATCCGGGTTGCGCTTGCTCTCCCAGCGGATCACACACCTCGGGTGGCCGACCACGGAATCGTCTTGCGTGATTTTCGGGGTGCCGTAGTGGTTGTAATCGTAGGTGTAGCTGATGTCGGTGCTGCGGCAGTCTTCGATTTCGATCTCAAAACCGTGGCATTCCTTGCCCGTGTCGTTGACGGTATCGAAGTTGTTGATGCTGCCGTAGGCAATGCTCGCATGGGCGGGTGTGGCAATCAGGAAGAAGAGGAGGGAAAAAGAAGACAGAAAGATGGAAGTTTTCATAGTTGTTTTGGTGTTGTAAGCGTTGAAAAAGGATGCATGGAACAAGGCTGCTTGCATGAGCTAGCCCCTTGAGCTGTGGTTTTCCCTTTCCGCTTATACCAAAATCACCGTCTGCCTGAGACCGATGGGGATCCTCGTGTGATCACCTCGAATCCGTGCCACGGGAATTTCTTCCGCCACCGGCGGTTGATCCCCGAGGAGCGAAATCATCTCATCGCCCTCGATCCATGCTTCGCTCGCCGCGATTTCATCCTGATCGCTTGCGGATCGGGACGGCTCGAGAGAGAGCTTCGAGTGAACGAAGTTCATCACATGATCCTGTGTGTCACCCTTGTTCGCCTCGATACAAATGAGAGCATCCAGAACATTCAGGTGCCGCGTCTGAGCCTGATCATGTCGCAACACCATGGTGACCACGCCGTCTTCTTCGGACAGGCAGATCCGGTGGCCTTTGTCGATCTGGGCGATCACCAACGCACACAGCGGCAGCATGGGAATCTGCGTTGTGGCAAAAAGGAGGATCAGCAGCCATCGATAAAGGGTTTTCATGGTCTTTTCCGGTAACGAGGGAAACATACAGCAAAATATGCGGACTGTCAAATCGATAGTTTTGGGAGGATTTTGCCAGGGGCGTGCCTTTTCCACCCGTTCGAAAGTCCTGCTCGTAAGACCGGCGGAAGTGAGCAAGGAAAATGTAGGCGCAAAAAAACCGCGTTCCACACGGGGGCGGAACACGGTGATGAAAGGAAGGAGGCGGGAGATCAGTCTTCCGCGGCGGCGAACTCCGAGTGGGCTTCACGCACACGCTTGTTGCCTTTGTATTCCTTGCCGATTTTTTCGACCAGACCGCGGGTGACGAGGTTTTGCAGTTTTTCGTAGGCGCGGAGACGGAGCATTTCCTCGCCGCCGGAAACGGCATTGCGTACTTTCAGTTTTTCAAAGGTGCGCTCGAAAAGGTCGTTGAAGGGGAAAATCTTGTCCTCCATGAGGACGCTGACAAGTTCATCGGTAACATGATCTGGGAGGCGTCGTGAGAAGCGTGTGCGTTTCGTAGTGGCTGACATAACAGGCAAGACCATAGCACACCATTTTGAGAAAGCTAGGGAAAAATCGGCGGATCAGCATAAAACGCGCGGTTTTGTCAAGAATAATTACTTAACTTTTCCGAAGTAACCACCGCACTTGTGCGTTGCCAAGGGCAGAATACGATAGTAAAAAAAGGACATGCGTTGGGAAGGAAGAAGGGAAAGCGAGCAGGTGGAGGATCGTCGTGGGACGGGCGGCGGGGGTGCGCGTGCGATGGGGGGAGGACTGGGCCTGTTGGTGCTGGTGGCTGTCGTATGGCTGCTGGGAGGTGATCCGATGCCGCTTTTGAACGAAATGGCGCAGCAGGGCGGACCTGCGATGAGCGCGCCGGGAGCCGGGGAGCCGCGCTCGGCGGAGGAGGAACAGGCGGTGCGTTTTGTGAAAGTGGTGCTCGCGGATACGGAGGAGATTTGGACGGAGATTTTTCGCAAGCAGGGACTTACGTATGAAAAGCCCATTCTGGTCTTGTTCCGCGGTCAGGTGGACTCGGGCTGTGGCCGCGCGAGTGCTGCGATGGGGCCGTTCTATTGTCCGGCGGATCGCAGGGTTTACATTGATTTGTCGTTTTTCCAGCAAATGCGTGATGAGCTGGGGGCCTCGGGGGATTTTGCGCATGCGTATGTGATCGCCCATGAAGTCGGCCATCATGTGCAGAATTTGTTGGGCACATCGGAAGCGGTGAACCAGCGACGCGGTCGGGTTTCGCAAGAGGCCTACAATCAGTTGTCGGTGCGGCTGGAGCTACAGGCGGATTTTTACGCTGGATTGTGGGCGCGTCACGGGCAGGAAACGTTTCACTTTCTGGAAGAGGGCGACCTCGACGAGGCATTGCAAGCGGCGCTGGCGATCGGTGATGATACCCTGCAACGCAAGGCGCAAGGGCGGGTGGTGCCGGAGGCGTTCACCCATGGCACTTCCGCGCAGCGGGCGCGATGGTTCAAGCGGGGCTTCGATACCGGAGACATTCGTCAGGGCGATACCTTCCGGGTGAAGGAGCTGTGAGCGGGAAAGCGGATGTTTCCTTGATCAATGGAGGCAGTAGAGGAAACCATCACGGCTGGCGATGTAGGCTTTGCCGTCCCAAACGATCGGGGTGGAGTCGAACATTTTTCCGCTGATGCGGTCGAGGCGTTTGAGTTTGCCTTGGCTGGAAACTTGATAGAGATCGAGGCCGCTATCGTAGCCGACGAGGATGGTGTCGTTGACAAAGATGGGCGTGGAAATGGTGCCGTTCGGGAGCTTGATTTCATCGAGCACCAGGGGCTGCTTGCAACTGCGATCAAGGCGCGGACCCTGGTTGGTCCGGGTGCCGAGAACCGTGTGGTCGAAGACGCGCAGGGTGCCATCCACGCTGACGGCGCAGGCGAGATTGCCCTTGCCCGGCGCGGCGGAACCATAGCGTGCATTCAGAGTCACGGAGCCGACGATGCCACCGTGCCATTCGTAAAAGCTCGCATCCGGCCAGGGGAGATACCAGACCACGGCGTCAGCGCCTTTTTTCTGCGGGTTGATTTTCATCACGCCGCCCTGCCCGGCGATGAATTGTTTTTCGATGCCTAACAACAAGCAGCCGTCGTTGGTGAGCGGCATGGTGCTTTCGAGATCGCCGCCGACATCGAGCGACCAGTAGGTGTAGCCGGTGCTGGTGGACTTGGCGTAAACGCGCCCGCAGCCCGCGGCGATGTAGGCGGTTTTGCCGAGCAGCGTGGGCGATGATTCGCAGGAGAGCTCGTTGCCGTAAAGCGGCAGATCGTATTTGTGATAGAGCAGGGACTCGTGATCGATGCGCGGGAGTTTCCACTGGCCCTGGGTTTTGGCATGCAGCGGATCGGGGGAGAAAATCAGGAACTTGCCATTTTCCAGAGGCACGGCGGCTTTTTTGCCGATGACGATGGCGGAGGCATCGCAGTCGCGGCTGTTCGAATCCGTGAGAACGGTGTCATGCCGCCACCATTCACGGCCATCATCGAAGGACAATCCGCGCAGCGACCAGGCGTGGTCCTTGCGCAGATCGATGCCGAATCCGTGGCGCGAGCCGGTGATGAGAACGCGCCGCGTGCTTTCCTCGCCATCGCCGCGATCGAAGTAGGTGGGCGTGCCTTTGATGGAGTCATCGAGTTTCGATTCCCACATGACAGCGCCGGTGGTGGCATCGATCTTTCGCAGGTGATAGCCTAACGAAACCTGGATGAGCACTAGTTTGCCATTTTCCTGAAACAGCAGAGGCTGCCCGGTCCAGCCCGCGCCGGACATGACATTGATGCGGTCCTTGAAAAACGTTTTGCCCGTGCCGAGCGGCGTGCGCCACAGCGTGCGCAGCTGTTGTGGTGCCTTGTTGCCGTAGTAGTTGCGCTCGAAGGATCCGAGATAGGTGGGCAGCAAGGGAATCACCTCCGCGGAGGCGTGCGTGATGGTGAGGCAGAGCAGGAGGTGAAGGAGCTGCTTCATCAGCGGGTGGATTGGATCATCGATTGCAACGCGGGCGGCAGGGTGCTCGTCTCGATGAACGGGAGTTGTTTGTAGTCCTTGTCCATGAAATGCCACCACTCCTGCGGCAGGGTGCCGAATCCGGCGGCCCACATGGCTTCTTTCAAGTGGCGCATGTTTTGTTGCACGATCGGATCGGGATGGACGTAGTCGGACGCGGCTCGCGGAGAAAAATCATCGAAGTCCGTGGGAACGGCGGCGGGCGAGCCGTCGAGATGAACCAGGCTGACATCGACAGCGCAACCGTGAGAGTGGAGAGAGGGGTTTCTCGCCGGATTGGCGACGTAGCGGTCGTCATGCCCGCAAGCATCCCACAGCGCCCATTGTGTTTCATGAGGGCGGAAGGCATCCCAGATCACGAGGCGGAGATTGTTTTTGCGCAACAGTGCGTTGGCTTTTTTCAGGCGCGCGGCGGTGTTTTTGTGCAGGAGCGCGGGGAAATCGGGATGATACAGCGGGCGCTTGGCGATGTTGTGCGCTTCTTTATACTGGAGGGACATCACGAGGCTGCGATCGATGCGCGAGAGATCGACGAGGTCGGTGTTTTCCAGGCTCATGCGGGAAGAAGAAATGGGCAAGGTGTGGCAGGACACGAGCGAGAGCGCCAAGAGCCCTAACAGCGCTCGGGCCCATTTTGACAGGCAGCTTGGAAACCGAGGAGGTCGAATCATCGTGGACCGGGGCAAAAGAAAAAACGTCCCGTGAGTGTGATCACGGGACGTTGTGGAGAGAGAAATCAGGCGAGTTCCTGACCGTGGAAAGCGTTCCAGTCGTCGAGATTGTTGAGATTGATGGCATCGCGGATGGTGCCGTCATCGGTGCGGCCGACCGCCTGGCAAATGCCGGCACGTGTTTCATCGGTGTGGATGTAGCCGGTGATGGCGGCATTCAGCGCGGCGATGGATTCGGCATTCAGCTTGGTGGCGTTTGCCTTGACCCATGCTTCGGTTTGCACGTAGGTGGGCTTGGTGGCGATGAAGGCGAGGAACGCATCGCGATCGAGGCCGATGCCATCGAGCACCATCTGATCATAGCCCATGCCGCAGCCGGGGTAATCGGGGTGGAGTTTGCCCGCGGCAGCCAGCGAGGCTTTTTGCCAGAGGCGGGGAAGGTGGAGGACGCCCAGCGGACCTGCGGTGCCGCTGCTGATGGTTGGTACGATAGTTTGACTCATAGTGGTAGTGTGGAAACGCAGAGTAGCAGCATGCGCAGGGATTGCAAAAAAAATGCCCCCATGGCTGATGATTTTTCCGCAACAGAAAAAACGGATTTTTCCGCTTGCAGAGAAGGAGCAAATTCGTTACTCATCTTTTCTGTAGAGCAAATGATTTTTCACAAAATGTGTTTGCGCAGAAGATTTCATTGATGATCCCATCCCCACGTAGCCACCATCAAAACAGAATCGCCACGCTTGGTCGGGCGTTTGCTGCTGCGTTTTTGTCCTTATGAGGAAAGCCAGGATAACAGGGATGATCACAAACACTCTCGCCAGTCTGGCGATCTTTCTCCGTGGAGATCAGTCGAACCGGCGCAGCATGAACCTACCGGAGGACTAAAGCCATAAGCAAACAAATCAAAAACAATCAATCGAAGGGCGGTCGCATGGGCAACCGCGACCAGACCCGTGTCAATGACCGCATCCGCGCCCCGAAGATCCGGGTCGTGGGATCGGACGGCCAACAACTCGGTGTCATGACCGTGCGCGATGCCTTGCTCAAGGCGCAATCGCAGGGACTCGACCTCGTCGAAATCGCCGCACAAGCGGACCCGCCGGTCTGCAAGATCATCGACTACGGCAAGTTCAAGTATGAGCAGGCCAAGTTGAAGAAGCAGAAATCCAAGTCGGCCACGCGCATGAAGGAGATCAAGCTCCGTGTCGGCACGGGACAGCACGATTACAACATCAAGATGGGTCGCATCGAGGGCTTCTTGGATACCGGGCACAAGGTGCGTGTGATCATTCAGTTCAAAGGCCGTGAAAACGCTCACAAGGACCTGGGCTTTGTGGCGATGCAGCGCATCATCGATGACTTGAAAACCATGTCGAACGTGGATCAGGCACCGCGTTTGGGCGGTCGTGTGATTGCCATGACCCTATCGCCGCTGCCGCAGGGCCAGCGCAAACGCAAATTCCATCTGTTCCATGGAGAGCTTCTGGAGGAGGATGACCATGAGGACGAAGAGGACGGCGAATTCGAAGACGCGCACGACGACGAGGAGCATGATTCCGATGAGGCCGAAGGCAGCGTGAGCGAAGAAGAACAAGGCTGATGGATTTCCGCCACTTCGATTTGCTGCTCTATGACATCGACGGCACGCTCGTGGACACGGGCGGTGCCGGGATGAACGCGCTTTCGCAGGCGGCGGAACGGTTTTTTGGTGCGCCCGCGCCGCAACTGGATCTCGCGGGCAGCACCGATCTCGGTATCATCAAAAATCTCATCGATCACTACGGGCAGGATCATGCCGCGCTGGACGTGGATGATTTTTTCTCGCTGTATCACGATCTGCTGGAGTCGAACCTGGCGTCCGGAGAATATCCGGGTCGCGTGATCCATGGAGTCAGAGAGGCGCTGGCACACGGTGCGGAGCATCAGATTGCGATGGGTTTGCTCACGGGAAATACCAAGACAGGTGCGCGGATCAAGACGCGGCATTACCAGCTTCACGGGTATTTTCCCTATGGAGCCTTCGGTGATGATCACGCGGACCGCAATTTGTTAGGCCCGGTGGCATTGTCGCGCGCGAGCTCCCATCATGGCAGAGATTTCGATTCCGCCGCTACCTTGGTCATCGGCGATACGCCGAAAGACATCGCCTGCGCGCACGCCATGGGCGGCAAGTGCCTGGCCGTGGCGACGGGTTCCTTTTCCGCCGATGCCCTCAGAGCCGCCGGCGCGGATTGGGTGGTGCATTCGTTAGAAGAGTGGCTGCCGTAGTCTCCACGACCGCGCTTTGCCAAAGCCCCGCGGTTGTCCACTTCCGCTTTGTTCACTGTCTTTTTCTGTATTCGCGCCTTTCGAGAAAGGCGGTGAACGTCGGAAGATTTTTGGTGGAATCCAGATCCAAATCAAATCGAAAGCCTTCCAGTCCACAATAGTTCTTGTCCGCAACGAATTCTTGTCCGTCCGATGTCCTGATCGCGACCGCATCGAATCCGGCTCCGCTACAACAGGCATGTTCCAGGATCACCGATGCGGAACCACCTCCCTCGAAATCAAGTGTGATCATGCGACTATCGCGTCGACCATCTCTCAGCTGCTCAAATGCTTGATCATAGAAGATCCGCTCCCGATTCATGTGCTTGTGAATCAGTCTTCCAGTTGCCGCAGCGACCACAACGGAGAGGCCGACTACCAGCGCTAGCCGAATGCGCTTCATAGAGTATAATGATTCCGAGAGAGCGATGAGGCCTGGCAACCCGCTAGTGGGAACGCGCCTCAGCTTCAGATTGAGTTTTGTCGCTACCCTCAGACTTCGACTCGGGGCGGGTAGCGGGTAGCTCAGTGCCAGCTTGTTCTGCGGTCGATTTTTTGAGGGTCAATATCGCACGATCTGATCCATCCAAGATTACTACTTTAAGTGTATCGCCTTCAAATTTGTAGCTCATCAGCATTGCCTGACTGTGAGCTTTGGGATCTTCCACATTGACTCCAGTTGGTGGCCCTTCCGCCCAAAAGTAAATGTGGTTCCTGCCAACAGTGTAAACACCCTTTTTGTCATCAACAAAGGTTCCCACAGTGAACTTCGTGCTGATGGTGCCGTCCATACCGAACGTGAATCTAAATTTGGTACTATCGCCACCCCCCTCTGCGCTGACAGACTCCCAAGTTCCGAAGAGTTTCTTGATCGAGGCGACCCAGCTATCATTGGGTTCCTCACCGAACGCGTTCCCCGAGAGAAGCAGCATCAAAACGATTAGGCGATAATTAAGGAATTTCATTTTGCAGAACGTCGAGTCCTCCTACGCCTGACCGGCGGCGAGACTTCGACTGCGTGTTGAGGTTGTAGCGGTCATGATGGCTGGAACTGGGGGCGGGTCAGGCGTTAGGAGTGACGTCTTGTGTGTGCCCAGCATGGGCACGTTGTAAATGGGGTTCAAGTCCCCTGTAGGAATACCAAACATGAAAATGAACATACTACTATCAGAGGCCAACTCGGAAAGGGTAACCGCTCCGAGGAAGGAAGGCTATGAGAAAATTGCGAGCT
>CANHQJ010000018.1 GCA_947462875.1 Verrucomicrobiia bacterium | reverse complement strand
GCGGGCGCTCCTCCGCTACGCTCCGAAGCGCCCGCAGGGGCAACCAAACCAACCACCAAAAACAAAGCCGCTATGGTGTCTCAATTATGAGGCAACGATCCCGATCATTCAGGAACCTTTGGGTGTGCTCGAATTATGAGGCAACAGGTCAGACAGGGGAAATCACACCGGCTCATTTAGTGACAAGAACAACAATCGCAGCCGTCGCAGGGGTTGCAATCGCAACAACCTGTATCTCCCGGGCCGCAGTCACAGGCTGTATCGCAGCAGCCTCCTTTCGCGGCGCGCGGACAGGTGCAACATTCACAGCAGTCACCACAATGGGCGCAATCGCAACGGTTCCAGCAAGAATTTTCGCGCTGTTTTTCTTTTTTCCGTCGCTTTCTTTCCGCCTCCTCCCGGGCTTGCTCTTCTGTCTGGAGCTGGAGAAAGGCTTGGCGTGAATGGCCAGTGGTAGTTTGGATCTGGGCGATCAAATGATCGTATCGCACAAAGGATAAGCCGCCTATCGCTGCACCAAAATCCTCCCATGCTGAGGATATCCGATGCCGAATCGCCTCGTGATCCTGTGTTGCAAATGGATTGAATCGACCGCGCGCTTGGTCCTCGCTGCGGTCTTGCCACGCATCGCGCCAATACACCATAGAACCAAGGGCCGTACCCAGGCGATGAAGATTCGCACGTTGACTAGGAATGTCTAACAGATTAGCCAAATGCGAAGTAATGGTGCCGTAAGCAGCTGCCACGGGCTGGTCGGCTCGCAGGGGATCAGAAGCCTCAATTTCCTCTTGGCATTCGAGTGCATGCAATACGCTGGCCGTCGGGAATGAAGAACTGTTCAGTGTCGCCACCGCGCGATCTACCGCCGGCCCCGTGAGCAAGCGGCCCATGCGAGCGAGTCCTCTGCGCAAAATACCTTCATCGTGCGAATCGTCCACGAGTTTGGCCTTTAGGCCGCAGACGGACACAGCGGCGGCATGAAGAATGGCGGGATGATCATCAGACACAGGAAACGGACTCGCAAGCGGGTTGCAGCAAGTCCTGTTTTTCCACTGAGGAATGGCTGGATCAAGTGACATCCCCACAAGTCCAATGAAGGCGGCATCCCGGTTCACCAGCAGTCGCGAGGCATTTCCATACTCACGCCCCAGGCACCGCGCGAGACCGCAAAATGCCCCCCGCCACGCAGGGAAAGAATCGCGCGTGCAACGCACACAGGGACTCGCCATAAATCCAAACACGCACCATAAGTAACAGCAGAATCTGAAAAAAAAAATCTAGTTTTTGATGCTAACGGGAAAATTCGTTTGAGTGGCAGGAATGACAAAGAGATTTTTCGCATCATTTCGGAGACTCTTTTCAGCACACTGCCGTATGCGCTCGGTAATCATCCGCGCAAAGTCCTGCTTTGCAAAGAGCCTGCGGCATGCTTGAGTCGGGCGTGGCGGGTATGATCGAAACGGTGGACATCATTTTGCCTCTGGCACAGTCGGAGGATGAATCGGCATGGCGTGAGGCCGTGGCGAAAAAACTCGCGATCGCACCGGGGCGCCTGCGGTCGCTGAAACTGCGCAAGCATTCCATCGATGCCCGCCAGCGCACGATCAAGGTGCAGCTCCGGCTCGAGGTGGGCATCGATGCGCCGCTGCCGCCCGATGAACATCCGGCGTGGTCCTGCGCGCCACTGCCCGCAAAGGCACCGCGCGCGCTGATTGTCGGCTTCGGCCCGGCGGGGATGTTTGCCGCCCTGCGTTGTCTGGAGCGCGGCATACGTCCGATTGTGATGGAGCGGGGCAAGGATGCCAGCGCGCGCCGTTTTGATCTGGCACCCATCTTGCGCGAGGGGCGCGTCATCGAGGACTCGAACTATTGTTTCGGTGAAGGCGGTGCCGGCACGTTTTCCGATGGAAAACTCTACACCCGTGCGACCAAGCGCGGCCCCGTGGCCACGATTTATGAAATCCTCGTCGCCCACGGCGCCCCGGAAAAAATCCTCACCGATGCGCACCCGCACATCGGCTCGAATCTCCTGCCGAATGTGGTCAAGGCCATCCGCCACTCGGTGCTGGCGGCGGGCGGTGAAGTGCATTTCCAGACCAAGGTGACCGACCTGATCATCGAACACGGCACCATACGCGGCGTGGTGTGCAAGGACGGCCGCAGCTTTGAAGCGGAATCGGTGGTGCTGGCCACGGGACACTCCGCCCGCGATATTTACGAACTGCTCCGGCAGAAGAATCTTCTGTTAGAGAAAAAGGCCTTCGCGGTGGGTGTGCGCATCGAGCACCCGCAGGCACTGATCGATCAGGTGCAGTACCACATCCCGCGGGGCGAAGAGCGCCCGCGTTTGCTGCCGGCCGCCCGCTATCGCCTCGCCACCAAGATCGACGACCGTGGCGTGCACAGTTTCTGCATGTGCCCGGGCGGCTGGATCGTCCCCGCCGCCACGGAAAACGATGAAGTCGTGGTCAACGGCATGAGCCTAGCCCGTCGCGATTCCCCGTTCGCCAACAGCGGCATGGTGGTGACGGTGGAACCGGAAGACACGGAATCGTTTGTCAAGGAGCACGGCGTGCTCTCCGGCATCGCCTTCCAAAAGAATCTCGAACGCGTGGCGAAGCAGGCGGGCGGCGGCGGTCAAAAGGCTCCGGGCCAGCGCGTTGTCGATTTCCTCAGTGGGAAAATGTCCGCCTCGCTGCCGGCGATGAGCTATTTCCCCGGCGCCACCTCCGCGCCGCTGCACGAGCTGATGCCGGGTTTTATGATGAAACGCATGCGCACCGGCCTGCGGCTTTTCGGCAACCAGATCCGCGGCTACACCGGACAGGACGGATTGTTGTTGGGATTTGAAACCCGCACCAGCTCGCCCGTGCGCATCCCGCGCGATGACGCGACGTTGCAGCACCCGCAGCTCGCCCGCTTCTTCCCCTGCGGCGAGGGCGCCGGTTATGCCGGCGGCATCGTCAGCGCCGCGCTGGACGGATTGAAAATCGCCGATGCGCTCTAAACTACTATTTTTGTAGTAGCTCGCTCATGGGAAAACGCAGGAAGTTCAGATCACCCGCGGTTTCATACAGCACTCCCACGTGTTTCCGGTCCACCGGGCTGAGGCAGGAGTAGCCGAATCCCGCGCGCTCATCGTAAAGCGTATGCCATTTTTCCGGCCAGGTCAGGGCGGCATCGGTGGAGATCTTGAGGGTCATGCGATGCCGCGCGGTGGTGCTGTCGGGATTACTAAAGATATAGTAATTCGCGCCGTCTTCCCCCTTCCACCGCAGCAGGCTTGCCATGCATATCGGCTCGCGCAGGGCGCTGCGGTCCGTGGCATGGGCGCTCCAGCTTTTCCCCAGATCACGCGTGACCATCACGGTGCGGCTGCCACCGCGATTGTCGCGGCAGTTCAGCATGAGGCTGCCATCGGGCAACTCGGCCACCTGAGCCTCGGTGGTGTCGATTTTCACGCCGGTGCCCAGTTGCCAGGTGGCGCCGCGGTCTTTGCTGGAGAGGATGGTGGAAAACGGTTTGCCCTGCGTTGCGGGTTCGTCCGCCGAGCGGTACTGGGCGGCGAATACGAGAGTTCCATCGCTGGTGCAAATTCCCGCACCCGGTCCGTTCAGCAACAAGCGCCAGGAGGGATGTTTCACGGAGTTGGTGATATTGCGCGGAGCGGACCAGGTCACGCCGTCATCATCGCTGTACGCGAGCAGCAACTGCCCGGTTTCCTCCGGTGTCAATCCGGGGCCCGAGCCATGCCAGGCACGTTTGCCGTGGCTCCACAAGCCCGCCACCCAAAGCCGACCAGTTGTCTCATCGCACAAAATCGCCGGATCGCCCACGCCGTCGAAGCTGTGCTTGGGATCACGTCCTTGGTCGATGGCGATGATCATCGGGCCCCAGCTTTGGCCGCCATCGGTGCTGCGGGAAATGCCGATGTCGATATCGGCGGGCAGGTCGCCCGCATGATGGTAGCGCACATCATAGACCGCGAGCAGCGTGCCTTTTTTGCTGAGTGTGAGGCCGGGAATGCGATAGAATTTCGATTCGTCATCGCCGCGCTTGCGCACCGCCACACCGATACGCTGCGGCGCGCTGTGGGCATCGCGCAGTGGAAATTTCCGCCCGCCGATGCCGACCTCACGCAGGGCGAAACGCACGCGTCCCTCGATCGATGCCCGGTCTTTCATGGTCACCACGAGCCAGTAGTGCCCTTGTTCCGGGATGATTCTGTGCTGCAAGGGAATCGTGAGCGATGTGTCGATTTTTTCGATTGTCGCCAGTTTTTCCGACCATTTTCCATCGGGTGAACGGGTGCCGTGCATCACGGAAATCGCCGCAATGTCCGCCGCGCGGGTGCCATCCATCAGTTCCAGCGTTACCGATTCCAGCAGAGGTGCCTCGAGATTGCCCTCGCTGCGCACTTCAAAGCCCATCACGGGTTGATCCACGGCACGCAGCATCACGGGTGTCACGGGAGTGAGGGGCATGATGCCCGTGACGCGCATAGTCGCATCCTCCTGCCAGCTGAGATCATCGATCAGCACGCCGGCCTTGCTGGTGCAGACCAACCGCAGCGCCTGCGCACCGGCGGGCACGGGCATGCGCACCTGCGTCAAAAATCCGCCAATGACGATGTCGTTCTTTTCCCCGATCTTGCTCCACGCGTTGCCGATGCGTGCTTCCACGTGAAACGCAAACGGCGCGGCGCGCGTCCAGCGCTCGGCCCAGAATTCCAGCGTGCTTTGTTTCGCCCGCGCGGATGGCAAGTGCCATTCCACCGCGCGGTTCTCGCCTCCCACGAGCTTCAAGCACCGGTTCCCCGAGCGGCCATGACCACTCACCATCTCCGCATGTCCCTGCTCCGCATGCAGTGCGCCCGTGGAAAGTTTCTGCATGCGCAGTGGTTGAGGAGCCAGCTCCTCAAACGTCTCGGCAGCGGGCAAGGAACACGCACCCAGCACTAACAAAAGAATCCATCGGCCAATCATCATACCCTTCAGAACTGCCGGGATCGTCCCGGTCTTGCAAGCGCTTACTGGTTTTCTCCCCCTACCACTTTTCAGACGCCCACCGGATGCCAGGTCGTCTTGCTTTCCACGAAAGCATGGATCCAGTCCAATCCTTGTGTCGATGCATCATACCAATCCGATCCGGCATCGCTGGCCAGCACCTTGACGCGCTTCACGCTCTCCGCGGCGCCCAGCTCGAGAACGCGTCGTTCCTCCGGGTTGAGTACGGCACTCAGTCCGCGGATTTGTTCGTGACTGCCGAAGGTGGGCAGCAGCTCCGCGCGATGACCGCTGAGCAAATTCACCACACCGCCCGGCAGGTCGCTGGTGGCTAACATTTCTCCGAGCAAAATGGCGGGATACGGATGCGTGGACGATGCCAGCGCGACGACCGCATTTCCACTGGTGATGACGGGCAGGATCAGGGTCAGCAAGGCGAGCAAAGGCGACTCGTCCGGCGCGATCACACCGATCACGCCCATCGGCTCGGTGAGTGTGAAATTCACATGCGGTGATGCCACGGGATTCACGCTGCCGAGCAGCGCCTGGTACTTGTCCGTCCAGCCCGCGTAGTGCACCAGACGATCGATCGTGGCGCTCACTTCCCTTTCCGCCGCCTTGGCCGGGCGGCCATCGAGAGCGAGTGCGGATGCCATTTCCGAAGCGCGCGCCTCCAGCATTTCCGCGAGCCGGTAGAGGATCTGTCCGCGATTGTAGCCGCTGCGTTTCGCCCAGCCGCTGCCGGCCTTGGCGGCCGCCTCCACGGCATTGCGCAGATCCTTGCGGCTGCACACGGGCATGTGCGCGAAAAAATCGCCGCGATGATCCTGCCACGCCTCCACTCGTCCGCTTTCGGAACGGATGAACGCTCCGCCCACATAGCACTTCGGCGTCTTGGTGATGGTCAATCGTTTCATGGCAGTCAAATCTTCGATGCCCTAGCTGTCGCAGATTTTGCCCATGAATCAATGAAATTTGCCGGAACGGAAGGGGATTTCCGAAAAATGTTAGAAATGGGAAGGCAGTTTCCCCACGACGGATGAGAGTCGCAGGGCGCCGCTTCAGCTTCGTTTTTTGTTCGCCAGCAACAAGCCCAGCCCCGCAATCAGGGCAATGCCTCCGATGATGGGGGGAATGGGAATGTTGTGGCGTTCCTCCTTGACGATTTGCAAGGGTCCGAGATCCACGGCTTTTTCGCGGGTGGTATAGCTGAAGCCCTGGTAGGCCAGGGCGACGGCTCCGAGCACGATCAAAGTGATGGCGACGATGGTTTTGGAGTTCATGAAGGATGTGTCAGAGGATTTTTTTCCCTTGAACCAGTCGCACCAGGATCATGACCACGGCGACGACCAACAGAATATGAATGAAGCCACCCATGGTGGAGCTCGTGACGAGCCCGAGAATCCACAGGATGATCAAAATGATGGCGATGAGCTGGAGCATGATAGAGGGTCCTCAGCGAGTGGCTTTTTGAATGCTGTTACCGGTTTGTTCGACATCCCGGCCGGCACCGCGGATGGTATTGCAGCTGGCGGCCAGGAATGCCAAAGCGGCGGTGGTGATGAGGAATGGCAGTAGTGTTTTGATGGTTGTTTTCATAAGTAGGGAATGATGTTGTGAGCAAGGTTGCTGCCGATTACTCTACGCGGAACAGGGCTGCGCGCCATGGGGTGAAACCCTACCATAAAAATCCCCCCGTGGTGGAGCCACCAGCGGGGGGAGAAACGGAGTGAGGATCAGACGGTGGCCTCGTTTCCGGACATCGCCGCGAGCTGTTGTTTCAGCTCCCGGCTCTGCGTGCGGAGCTGCCGCAGCAAGGCCAGAGTCCCTACGCCGCAGAACAGCGTGCCGCTGAGGATCAGCACCACCGCGCTGCCCTCGCGGGAAAACAGCGCGAGCAACAGGGCCAGGCCCATCATGCCCACGCCCGCGGCGATCATCCCCAGGATGACGGCATACCCTACCAATGTGACCAGACGGCCACTCCAACGAACGATTTGTTTGATGATGTCGTGATTCATGACACCGCGATCCTGAAAGCCCTTTGTGAAGCCTTGAGGAACGCCCGGTGAAATCTCCGTGAAAGATCTCACCCTTCCGCTCCGGAGAAATCCTCCAGTCGCGTGCGATAACTTTCCACCGCTCGGCTCCAGCTGATGTGCATTTGATCGAACGGAAGCGACCAAACATTGCGGTGCATTTGCAGCATGGCCTGGGCGCTGTACATCACCTCCGCCATTTCCTGTTTGTTGAGCGAATCCGGTCCCTCACTCAGCCATTTTTCCATCAAGGCTTCGGGGTAATTTTGTGCATCGGTTTCCAACAACGACACGTGCACGCCATTGACATACGGGTCCACCACGGCGGCCACCACGCCTTCGCGGGCAGGAGCCTGGGCTGTGAGGGCCACATCCACGGCGGCCACCGCGCCATCGGCCAGGCGGATGACTTCAGGCGGCACCAGCTCTTCGGGCGTGGCGAGGATTTTGTGGCGCTGCAGGGCACGGCCGTAGCGCGAGCGGCTGGTCCATACCGACACCGCCGCCGCCAGCACCAGACCGGCCAGAATGGGCGACATCCAGAGGAAAAACGAGTGCCCGATGTACCAGGCCAACGCCGACCACGCCAGGCCTAACAGAATGGCCGGACCATGATAACGGATCGCCTCCATCCACGGAGTGCCATCCGTTTCGCGCGTCTGTGTGCCCCAGTTCACCGAGCGGCCCAGGACCATGCCCAGCACCATCAGGGTGTGCGATACCATGATCGATGGCGCGAGCAGTGCCGAAAGCAGTGCCTCCATCATCACGCCCACGGTCAAAGAAAACACATTGCCAAAGCCCTTGCGCCGGCGCGGGTGCAGCACGGTGCCCACGTAGGCGAGGATTTTCGGCAGGAACAAGAGCAGCAACACCATGCCTGCCAGGTACCAGGCCTGCTCCGCGCCACTGATGCCGAGGTATTCGCCGACGTAGCCTTCGTAGGGCAATTGGCTCAGATTGCTGCTGCGGAAATCCCACGCCACCCAAGTGCTGATCAGCAGGAACAAAAACCACACCGGGCTGCCCAGATAGGCCATGATGCCCATGAACAAATGCGCCCGGCACGGGAAGGGAAAACCACGCGCGAACACCAGCCACATGTGCTGCAGGTTCCCCTGGCACCAGCGGCGATCGCGTTTCAAGTGATCGATCAAGGTCGGCGGCGCTTCCTCATAGGTTCCTTCCAGGTCCCACGCCAGCCACACTTCCCAGCCGGCTTTCACCATCAGCGCGGCTTCCACAAAGTCGTGGCTGAGAATTTTCCCGCCGAATGGTTCCTTGCCGGGCAAGGCAGGCAGTTCACAAAACTCGGAAAACGGCTTCACGCGGATCAGGGCATTGTGGCCCCAGTAGCTGCCCTGACCTAGCTGCCAGAAATTCAACCCGCGAATGAACAAAGGTCCATACAGGCGCATCGCGAACTGCTGCAAGCGGGTGAACACCGAGGAGCCGCGGATCAGCTTCGGCGGTGTTTGCAAAATCCCCAGCCGCGGGCTCACATCCATGATGCGCGCCATCGAGACAATGTCCCGCCCTTCCATCAAGCTGTCCGCATCCAGCACCAGCATGCCCTCATAGCGCCCGCCCCACGTTTTGACAAAATCGCCGATGTTGCCCGCCTTGCGGTTCTCATTGATGCGGCGGCGGCGATAGAAAATGCGGCCGAAGGCATTGTGCTTGCGGCAGAGATTCGTCCACGCCACTTCCTCTTCCACCCAGAGGGCCAGCTGCGTGGTATCGCTGAGGATGAAAAAATCGAACGACGCCAGCCGCCCCGTGGCCTCGATCGAGCGATAGATCGCCTCCACGCGGGCGCAGACCTTGACGATGTCCTCGTTGTAGACCGGCATCACCACGGCATAGCGGTGTGCCAGTGGTCCCTCCTGCTGCTCCGTGAGGCGGGTGATGCGCACCGTGCGCCACGAGAACAACCAATCCCAAACGCCGGCCAAGGCATGGAACGAGCCCAGCACGAGCAAGCCATTCAGCAGCGCGAAGATCGCGAGAATGAGATAGTGTGAATTGTGAAATCCCTGCCGGTAGAACAAGTCCGCCAGCCACAGCACCGCGATCAAATTCACCAGCACCACCGTGCCGAAAAAAAACATCCGGCGCAGGGTCACCCGCAGCGGGCTGACCAGCACCGGCGCGGAGGTTGGCGGCGAGATCGGCGATGGCATTTCTTGTGCAAACAGACGCGTCGTTTTCGCCGATGGAGAGGTCGCATCCAAGACGTGCGAAAAATTCGCGTCTTCGGCACGCGGGGCTTGCGAGGATGTATCGTCTTGTTCCATGGACTAGCCTTTCCAAATCAACCAGCCTACAGCCGCCAACACAGCGACGATACCCAGATAGTAGAGTTTTTTCAGCAGCGGCCGATTCTCCATCATGCCGAACCACTGCGCGGCACCGCTGCCCAGCGCGTTGAGCTCCAGCGGTTGCGGCGTCATCGTCAGCGCGGCGAATTGCGGACCGGCGGCCAGGTAGGACGAACGCATTTTTTGCACAAACGGCTCAGGCCACGGCGGCTGGGCCAAAAACACCGGCTGCCACTTGCCCGGCATATCCGCCAGCAACAAGGCCAGCCGACCGCGCGCCGCCAGACGGTTGTCCTGTAGTTCCACGTTCAGCACGTTCGAGGTCCAGTCCGCCACCGCCTTGAGCGTTTCTTCCATCGCCAGAATGCGCGGTACCTTCTCCGGCTCGCGCGCCTGACGGTCCGATGCGCGGAACAGGATGGCCCGCACCATGTCCGCCACCAGCAGACGATTGCGCAACTGCAGGGCGCGCAGGTAGCACTCCACAGAAATGTATGCTTCCTCCCACTCGGCGAGCTCGGTATCGCTGAGGGGACGCAGCGTGCTTATGGCTGGATTCGGTATACCCATGTTTCAGTGAGAAAATCTTCGCCTTTTTTCAGACAGCAGCGCATTTCCGCTGGACCGATGTCCGACATCTTGACCCCTTCCTTGGCCGGTGCGAGCAGGAAACTGACGCGCCAGCGCCCGCCTTCCATCTGCTGCACGTTGGAGAACTTGATCTTGAGTTTCTCCGCCGCATCACCGCCAATCTCGATCAAGGGCTGCAACTCGGCGGGATCCTTGATCTGGTCGAGCATGCCGCCGCTGAATTCCACAATCATCGTGCGTTGATCCGGCTCCCACTCGTGCACGCCCGTGCGCGTGGCCACGACATGACCACCGGCCCCCGCGATGTCCCCATTGAGCGTCCAGCGCTGGTTGTAGGAAAACTCATAGCGCTGCCCGGGTTGCGGCGTTTCATCCGGCACCCAGGTGGCCACGATGTTGTCGTCCAGCTCGCGCACCGTCGGGATTTCCATCAACATGACCTTGCCCTTGCCCCAGTCGTTGGTCGGCTCGATCCACACCGAGGGACGCAGGTGATAGGCCGCCTCGCCATCCTCGTAGGCCGCGAAACGGCGGTCGCGCTGCGCCAGGCCAAAGCCCTTGACCTGATCGGCGGAAAAGAAACTGAAATCCAGCCGGCCGCTGTCATTCGCGATCGGGCGCCACACTTTTTCGCCACTGGCCATGTGGATCGCCAGACCATCGGAATCGTGCACCTCCGGGCGGAAGTCGTCAAAGCGGCGCTTCGAGTTCTCGCCAAACCAATACATGCTCGAGAGCGGTGCCACGCCGAAACGCTTCACCGCCTTGCGCGGAAACAAGACCGCTTTCACTTCCATCAAGGTATCTTCCCCCGGCGTGATGCGGATGCGATAGGCTCCCGCCACCGACGGGCTATCCAGCAGTGCGAACATTTCCACGCGGCTGTCCTCGGGCTTCGGCTTGCCCAGCCAGAACTCGGTGAATCGCGGAAACTCCTCCGGCGTGCCCTCGGCTCCCGTATCGATCGCCAGTCCGCGGGCGGAGAGACCGTAGCGGGTGTTTTTGCCCAGGGCGCGCCAGTAGCTGGCTCCCTGGAACACCGCGACTTCATCGATCACACCCTTGCCGTGGAAGTCATTGATGATCTTGAATCCCGCGTAGCCCGAGTCACCTTTTTCCTCGGCGTGATCCGTGACGAGCGGGCCGTAGTCGAAATAATTCTGCGAGAAACGGATCTCCTGACGGTGCGTGTCCGTGAACTCATGCATGATCACCGGCTCGCGGAAAAGATAGCCCGGATGGAAAAACTGCGCGCGGAATTTCCCCTGGTCCGCGGCCCATAGTGAGCGGTCCTGGCGGAAACGGATGTCGCGATACTGGTCATAGCTCAGCGACTTCATCCAGCCGGGCAAGGCTTCCTTGTCCATCGCCACATAGTCCTTGCTCGCGAGCTCCTTGGCCTTTTCCTCGATCGCGGAAAATCGGATTTCCTCACGCTCCCAGGCAGAGAGAGACAACGGCAAAAGACAAACAACACCAACGGAGGCAACAAGAGGCTGTAACATAGCGCTGCGTGAGATTGACAAAACATGCGAACAAGGTCAAGCGAATGCTGCGACAACATGCGAACAAGGCGAAGGCGGTTGTCTGGCGGCTCTCCCTCTCAGCTTTCCGGTTTCAGCGAGTAGAGCACGGACATGCGCACGGCAATGCCGTTTTCGACTTGTTGGTTGATCAGCGAGAGCGGGTAGTCCATGACGGCATCGCAGAGCTCCACGCCGCGATTGACGGGGCCGGGGTGCATGATGTGGATGCCGGCATCGGCGATGCGTTTGAGGCGCTCCTCGGTGACTCCGTAGACGCGGTGATACTCGCGCAGGCTGGGAAAATACTGCACGTCCTGGCGTTCCATCTGCACGCGCAGCAGGTAGAGCGCGCAGGGGTTCCAGCGCATGGCCGTTTCGTAGTCGGTAAAGCAGGTGACGCCCGCGGGCGGGTAGCCGGGGAGCAGGGAACCGGGCGCGAGCCAGGCGACTTCCGCACCGAGGCGGAGGAAAATTTCGGTGGTCGACCGCGCGACGCGGCTGTGCAGGATATCGCCGATGATGAGGATTTTTTTTCCGGTGAGATCCGGGTGGATTTCCCGCAGCGTGAAGGCATCGAGCAGGGCTTGCGTGGGATGGGCGTGGGCGCCATCGCCGGCATTGATGACGCAGGCGTTGGTCATCTTCGCGATGGCGGCGGGCAGGCCGGAGCGACCGTGGCGTACGATGATGTAGTCGGTGCGCATCGCTTGCAGGGTCTCGATGGTTTCGCGCACGGATTCGCCCTTGGTGATCGAGGACGAGGGGACGTCGAAATTCGTGACATCGGCGGAGAGGCGTTTGGCGGCGACCTCGAAGGAAGAGTGCGTGCGCGTGGAGGGCTCGTAGAACAGCATCAGCACCGACTTGCCCTTCAGCGCGGGGACTTTTTTCACCGAGCGGGTGAAGATTTCCTTGAACGGTGTGGCCTGATCCAGAAGAGCGTGGATGTCTTCCGTGGTCAGCGAATGGATGTCTAACAAGTCCTTACGGAGCATAGGGATTCTTTAGGGTGAGTAGGATGACGAAGCCGAGGATGACGCAGGCGATGCCGCAGAGAATGGCCGCGTGGTGGCGGGCGCGCGGCTTTTTCAGATAGAGTCCGAGGCTGACGAGCAGCAGGAACGAGCAACCGGCCGCGGGGCTGTAGAGGCGCTGCGTGCCCTCGGGACTCCAGTAGCGCACGGTGAGTACAATGACCGTGAGGGCGATGATGTAAAGAATCCCCGCGAGGACGGGATGGAGCGACATTTGCACGATGCTCTGCACCGGCGGGCGCGTTTGCATCAGGCCGCGATGGCGGAGTTGCTGGATTTCCGAGCTGTCGTGCTTGCGCTGCGGCAAGGGGGCGGCGGTTCCTTGCCGACCTTGTGGCATTTCCGCAGCGGCCTCGGGGCGCAGGCCGGCGAAGGCATGAACCGTGCCGTGTTTTTCCGGCGGACCACGGCGTGGCAGGCGTTTCGGCGCGGGCTCCGGCGGATGGATGTCATGCGCCAGTTCTTCGTGAGTGGGGCCGCTGAGGGTATGACCGGTCACATCGTGAAACACGCCATGCTTTTGCGGTGGGGCGTAGTGAGCCGGGGCGGGCAGCGGCTCGGGAGGGGCGGGAGCGGGAGGGGCTGGGGAAAATTCCTGAGCGCGAAGAGCAGCCAGCTCTTCCGGCGTTTTTTTGCGCTGTGGAATCAAGCTCATGCGCGCGGAGTGACGAGCACCTTGTCTTCTCCATCAGTGCCCTCGAGAGATACCACTACATGATCCAGGCGCTCGGTGGCGAGAGAAATCCCCACAAAATCCGCTTGGATCGGCATTTCGCGGTGGCCACGATCGATGAGCACGGCCAATTCCACCTTGCTCGGGCGACCGTAGTCCGAGAGCGCATCGAGCGCCGCACGGATGGTGCGCCCGGTGAAAAGCACGTCATCGACAAGAATCACCAAGGCGCCGTCGATGGGGCAATCGATGTCGCTGCCCTGGAGTTTCGGGTTTTCCCGCAGGTGCTCGAAGTCATCGCGGTAGAGCGAAATATCCAGCGTGCCGAAGTTCAGCTCGCGGTCATCCGTGGCGAGCAGCGTGCACAGGCGCTCGGCGACTTCGTCACCACGGCTGCGGATGCCGATGATGGTCAGCGCCTCGTCCGGATGACGTTCACGGATGCTGGCGGCCAAGGATTCGATGGCTTGCGCGATGTCTTCGGCGTTGAGAGGTGTGGACATGAAAAAATTCGGTTAGAAGTGGAGAATGCCAATGTCGGAGCGGCGTTGTGAGCCGGTGAAATCGATTTTCGCGGCTTCGCGATGCGCCAGCGCGGCCGCGGCCTCGCGCGTTTCCGCGTTGGCGACGACTGCCAGCACGCGCCCGCCGTGCGTGACCCACATGCCGTCCTTGTGCTGCTTGGTGCCGGCGTGATACACGCGGGCGGCGCTCACTTGATCGATGCCTGTGATTTCATCGCCATTGCGCGTGATTTCCGGATATCCTGCCGATGCCAGAATCACCGCCACGCTCCAGCCACCGGAAAAATCAATCAGCTCCGGACGCAGCACGCCGCGCGCGCCATCGAGGCAGAATTGCGCCAGATCGCCGCGCACCAGCGGCATCACGGCCTGGCACTCAGGATCGCCGAAACGGCAATTGTATTCGATCACCTTGGGACCATCCGGTGTGAGCATCAGGCCGAAGTAGAGAAAGCCCCGATACGGCAAGCTCTCGCCACGCAGACCGCGCACCGTGGGCTCGACGATCTGTTGTTTGATCGTATCCAGCAACTCCGCGCTGATGAGCTGTCGGCTCGCCACCGCGCCCATGCCGCCGGTATTCGGTCCCTGGTCGTTGTCAAAGGCCCGTTTGTAATCGCGGGCGGGAGTGAAAATCAGATACTGGTCATCCACGATGGCCGCAAAAATGGAAACCTCCGGTCCGGTCAGGCAATCCTCCACCAGCAAACGCCCGTCGCCGAAGCGGCGCTGCACCAGCACCTCCTGCAAAAACGCCTGTGCGCTCGCTTCATCGGGACAAACCGCCACGCCTTTTCCGGCCGCAAGACCATCGAATTTCAGCACCGTCGGGTATTGCTCCCCGATCGCCGCCAAGGCCTGCTCACGCGTATCGACCACCGTCGCCTTCGCCGTGGGGATGCCATGTCGCAGCAAAAATGCCTTGGAAAATTCCTTGCTCGCCTCGAGCTGTGCCGACTGCTTGTGCGGCCCCCAGCAGGGAATGCCGGCCTTTTCGCAAAGATTCGCCAGACCCTCGTCTTTCACCAGATAGCTCTCTTCTCCCGCCACGCAAAGATCGATCTGGTTCTCCTCCATCCACGCGATCAGTTGCGGCAAGGTTTTCACCGGCACAGGCTTTGCGATGGCGAAAATGGCATCGCTGCCCGGGAAACAAAACAGTTCCGGCTCCGACGGCGATTCCGCCAGTGCGCGCACCAGCGCATGTTCCCGTCCGCCTTTTCCTACCACAAGTACTTTCATAGTTCGCGGAGCTTATCAACCAAATCGACTCCCGACACAATCACAAACTGCATCCGCAAGAGAAACGCCGCAAACGTGGCGGAGGCGTCCCGCCTCCCCGCCTCTTCCTCAAGATCGATGATTCGTATGATCACTCATTTCACCAACCGCCGCCACAATAGCACCGCAAATCCCGCCCACAGTGCCGCGACGATGCCGACAATCAACGCGACCTCGACAATCTGCTCACGCATGACTGAATAGATAAAAAGACGCTCTTCATCGGTCAGCTTATTGTGAACAAAAGGTGTGTGAATGCCAGCGGGTGAGCTCGCATATCGAGCCAGCACAAGAAAGAACCCGATGACCGATGATGTCACCAAGACTGCAAATGTGCAGATGGTTTTTTTACGTTGGATGTTCATAACATAATTCATTCACGCTGTTTGCGCAAAATCAATCCACAAAATGACCATGGCGAACATGACCGACAGGAGGGCGATATGCGCAGCGCCATGGATCAAAAATCAATCGGCGTGCGGGGTGAAAAAACGCTTCATCGGGAAAGCCGTTTTTTTACCCGCACGCCGTTCATGCCATCGGAAAATTCTCTCAGCGTTTGAGAATCTTGATGAATTCCTGCCACGTTTGGCCGGACTCATGGGTGAGTTTCTCGCGTTCCTGATCATCCACTTCGCCATCGCTTTTGGCACGTTGCTCCAGCGCGATGAGATCATCCAGCCGCCGCTTGAGGGAGCTGGTTTTGTTCGAGAGTTTTTCCTCGCGCGTCGTGAAACGGATGAGATCGCCCATGGTGTTTTGCACGCGGTTCAGCTCCGGCGTGAGCAGTTTTTCTTTCACGCTCTCGCGGCTCTCGGACTTGATGGTCTTGGTCAATTCCTCCAGCGCGCCGGCCGTGTCCCGTTCGCCGCCGGTCAGATGTTCCAGGCCGATCTCGCAAAGCCGGTTGACGAAGGCATTCCCCTGTTCTTCCGAGATCTTGTCGCTGATCAGGCTCTCGACAATCAGATGGCGCAAGCCCATGTGGGAGCGCAGGAGATTTTCCTCGTCCTTCTTGTAAAACTTCTCGCCTTCGAGCACCGCGCGCTGAAAGGCGGCGAACTTGTCTTGCATGGGACCGAGCGGGCTGAGGTCTCCGGTCGGAACGGGCGGTGGATTGTCGCGCGTGAAACCCGCACCACCCGGAGGCCCGCCGGGGCCGCCGCGAGGGCCGCCCGGAGGCTGGGCAAGTACGGCGCTGGTCATGGCCAGCAAGATCGCGGCGATGGAACAAACAGTAGGACGGGGTATCATCGTTTTCATAACATTCCCACTCTACGCCCGTTCCACCGATCCTCCTAGGGAAGAATTGTAAAGTGTTGGTTAAGCCCGGGGTTCACACCTCCTCCGGCTTCAACCAGCGGAACGATACGACCACAAAACGCCGGCCGAAATCGCCCGCGCTGCCGGGCTGGAGGGGATTGAGGCCGGTCGCATCGGGGCGCAGCGGCTCGGGCATGCGCTGCACCACGGCCTCGCACCAGGCGCGCGCGCGCGGGACGCCGTTGTCATCCGAGGCTTCCCCGTAGGCGCGGATGCGGAAGGTGTCCGAGCGGGCGGTCAAGGTGGAGCCGATGACCTGCAAGACATCCGCCTGTGTCAGGTAGCCGGGCACGCCCCACGCCATGCTATCGGGTTTCATGGTTTGCTCCAGCCGCGTGGAGTCGCGGATGTTATCCGGATGCGTGTAGTTCGGAAGCGAGCTGCGGTTGTTCAGGGGGTACGCGGAGCGGAAACTTTGATTCAGCCCCGCCGCCTCGATCGCCGCCTGGAGCGGTCCCATGCGGCCCGTTTCGTCATCGCGCAGGCGGCGGTTGACAAAATCCGATAGCGACAAAAACGGTCCGCGCAGTTTGACCTGGTTGACGATCTGCTCCGCCAGCCGCCGGACTTCCGCATCGCTGAGCGTGCGGTAGCCATCCCAGGCCGATTGATTGTTCGCGGAGTTCGCGCTCTGCCACTCATTGCCCGGTGCTTGCAGGAGGCGGGGAAACGCCACACCACCGCGCGAGCCCAGCAGATTTTTGCTCGATCGCAGCAATGCTTCCCACGCCGCGACCGAGGTGGAGTTCACATTGAAGGCCCCATCCAGCAACAAATGCCGTGCGGGTTGGTGCAGATCCATCAACTGGGCTTCCGACACCGTGCCGCGGGTGAAGGGATTGAGCCGCATGCGGCCCTGCGGCAGCGGATTTTCCACCGGATCGCGCAGGAAATTGGCCTTGGCATAGCGATCTCCGGTCGAGAAGAAAAAGTCATCCCAGAGCGTGTGATTGAGCTCATAGGAAAGATCATACACCAATAAGTCCGCGTTGGTGTAATCCTGGTAGAGGGCCCGACCCTGCCGCGCCCAGTCGTCCTGGCCGTTCGAGCGCTGCACATCACTGGACCAGCCGATGTTCGAGGAATCAAAGCCGCCGAACGAGAGCTCCGTGCGGGTGAGCGTCGGCGCGGTGCGATTGATCCCGCGCAAGGAACCGGTGGCGATGCGGGGATCCGCCAGCGAATTGCCGAGCGCATACGACGGATGCCAGACGAACTCGGAAAATTTCACATGCTGGAGCTGGCCTAACGAACTCACGCCCACGCCGTCGCGCGGCACATCGAACAACACGGTGCGCTCGCGGCCCTCCTGCGGGGTGCCGAAGGGATTGCCGTGATAGCGGCCGTTCCGATAGACCGGCATTTGGTCATTCCAGGAAACCGCCTGGTCGTACAAATCGCGCGTATAAATCCCGAAAAACCACGGCCCGCCGCCCGAGCCCGATACGGGCAAGGAGCCGCCGATGTTATCCCACGGGCTGCGTGTCGCATACGCGGCGCGCGGGTTCCACGTGGCGAGCAGCGATTCCTCGAAAAACGGTGTGCCGCGCAGTGAACCGGAATTGATCTGATTCGAAGGATGTTCCTGAAACCAGCGCAGGCGATAGCCTTCGCGGGTGCGGACGTTCGGCACTTGCGTGGGTGTGGGGTTGACCAGCTCGGTGTATTCCATCGGCTCGCGTCCATCCGCCGCCCAGGAAATGCGTGGCTCGCGCCCACCGCCATACTGAAGCGAACAGGAGGCGTAGGCGATCTGCGGCAGGGTGTCGAAAATTTCCGGCGAGATATTGCCGCGTGTGCCCAGTTCTTTCAGAATCATGCGCTGGTCATCGGCCTGGTTGCGGATGTTCCAGTAATTCGTAGGCGCAAACCAATACCTGGTCGGCTGAAAATTGATGCCGCCATCGAGCTCCGAGGAGGTGAAATAGAAACAGCGCGAGACATCCGGCGATACCGTGCAGCTGAGCTCGTTGCGTTCCAGCGCATACTCGTTGTATTCTCCGGCGCGGGCGGGGGTGAAGACGAGGCATTCGCCCGGACCTATCGTGGTTTTCGGCAGGCTGTAATAAAAGCTGCCGATGTAGGGATCCTTATAGCCCGCGCTGTTCGTCACTCCACCACCCTGGGGCGAGGAAAAATCCGTGCTGCGGCCTCCGAAAAACCAGATCCACTGCGCCCGGACCGTGAAGTTCATGTTGCCGGATTGCATGATGCCATCCGTCCACATTTCCTGACGTCCGTTGACGTGCAGCATCACCATCGAGCGATCCATCGTCAGATCGACATTGTAGGGATTCCACAGCACCACGCGCGGGTAGGTTTGCAAACGCACGTTGAACCGATAGGGCGAGCCCGCAGGGTTGTTGTGCCAACTGATCGCAAAGTAGGTGGAGCCCTCGACGAGGATGGGCGTGAGATTGGATTTTTTGTATGCGGCGACCGTGGCGGGTTTCAAGTTCGCCGAGGCTCCTTCGGCCGCCGCAAACAGACGTGGCTGTGGCTCGGGCGTGGGATTGACGGCATTGAGTTTTCCGGCATTCATGGCCGCGCGCTGCATCGCCCAGTCGCGGATCAGGCCAAAGCGCGGTGCGGTGGTGCGATGGCGGGTGCTGCTCCAAGTCAGTCCCTCGGCTGTCGCAACCGCTTCGTTCGCAGGGCCCACCAGGTTGTCATTGTCCGTAAGCCCCGGCGCGAGCAATGTACCGCCGCTGCGCAGATCAGGAAAGCTGCCGTTGCTGTGAATGTAGGCCGTGAGGTCGCGCTTCAGCCTGCCCTGCCGCACGTTCGCCTGGACACCGAGCGATTGCGTGGTCGTTTGATGAAAGGCCTGCCGCGCGAGGGTGGATCCGGAGGCGTTGATCAAATCGAGCTGACGCGCGGACACCAGGCGCGGCTTGGCCGCCTCCGCGATATCCTGACCGCCGAGCGCCGCGATGGCATCGCTCTCCTGCGAGTGGAGCAGGGAAAAGTAGCCGCCCTCCGCCGGTTGCATCGGGTTGGGCTTTTTGCCGTCATAGGCATTCGTGGTGGCGATGTTCGCCTTCACGCCTTCATCCCCCACCCAGTAGGCATAGCGCCCGCGTTGGTTCGGCAGGGTCGTGAGATTTACCAGTGGCGCTCTCACGAGATCGGTGGCCGCTGCCTGCGTGCCCACGGTGCCGCGGTCCACCAGGGAAACGGAGTTATCGTTCGTCAGGGCGCTCGACGGCGAGAAGTTCGGGGCTATGTCATTGCCGCTCACCAGCCAGCGCCGCACGCTTTGCAGGCGATTCGGCGCGCGCAGATCGCTCAGACCGCCATTGGCATCGTCGCGCCGCCACAGCGAGCTGCCATCGGCGGCGGTCGTGCTCCAGACGCCGGTCCAGTGCGGATGGGCCGGCGCGTTTTCCAGGGAGGCCGGTGCGCTGACGCGCTGGTCCGGGCCGAGCTGCTTTTGCAAATTGCCGATGGCGAGCATCAGGGCCAGCCGTGCATTCGTGCGTGCCCGCGCCTGATCCGTGGCCTGGCTGCTGCGCCTCAGCTCGATCGAGGACAATCCCAGCATCGATAGCGCGATCAAGGCGATGAGAAACAGCAGGGCGACACTCATCACAAGCGTGAAGCCCTGTTCGTGCTGCACTGGCGGCTGTTTCCTCATGCGATTACATCAACGTCCTATCCATTGCATATACAATGCCAATTTCAAGAATAAAAGACGCTTGGAGAGGATCATTCGTTGGCCATGAAAAAAACGCCCGCTCTCATCGATGACAAGGGCGGGCGCTGAGAGAAAAACAGGAAAGCTTATTGACCGGCAGGAGGCGCTGGAGGTGCAGGAGGTGTTGAACCGGCAGCACCAGCGGCTGCGTCGGCAGCAGCCTTGGCAGCGGCTTCCGCGGCGGCAGCGGCAGCGGCGGCGGCGGCAGCCTCAGCAGCCTTGGCGGCATCAGCGGCGGCGGCTTCGGCAGCGGCGGCGGTGGTGTCAGCAGCGGCTTTGGCGGCAGCGGCGGTAGCTTCTACGGCAGCGGCAGCGGCTTCTTTTGTGGCATCCACGGCAGCGGCGGCTTCCGGGGCGGCAGGGGCCGCCGTTTCTTTGGGCTTGCAGGATGCTGCAATCAAAGGCAGCGCGGCGATCGTGAGGATGGTGCTAAGTTTCATATCAGTTTGTTGTGGGTTGTGTTCTGTAAACCGTAAACACTTTGTTTACCAGACCAAGCTAGTCATGTTGCTAGGGAATGTCAAAGACGGAGTTGAGATATTTGCGGATGCTGCCATGGTATCGCGGTGAACATGCATGAAGTGATGTGCCCGAGTTGTGGCGAAATGTTTGAGGTGGTGGGCCCCGCGGAGGATGAATGGCCGGCGGAGTGGGACTATGATTGTGAAATTTGCTGCAGGCCGATGCTGATTGTGTTTGAGGACTTCGGCGTCTATGCCAAGGGCCTGGGCGAGTAGGCGCTGTAAGATCGACGGAGCCGGTATCGTAGCAAACCCATGCATCATCTCTGGCATGCCCGCGATCTGATCCTCGATCGCCGCGATTTCCTGCGCCGCTGCGGCATGGGATTCGGCAGCATGGCGCTGGGTGGCCTCACGACCACGGCGCAAGCGGCATCATCCGCCCGCACGACCGGCATGCCACATTTCGCGCCGAAGGCGAAACGCGTGGTGCATTTGTTCATGAATGGCGGCCCCTCGCAAGTGGACACCTTTGATCCCAAGCCCGCCCTGCAACAGCAGCACGGCAAACCGATCTCTCTCGAGGGTCTCAAAACCGAGCGCCCCACCGGTGCCGCACTGCGCTCGCCCTTTTCCTTCCAGCGCTACGGTCAGAGCGGACTGGAAGTCAGCGAGCTCTTCGCCAAGACCGCGCGCCATGCCGATGACCTGTGCGTGATCCGCTCCATGCATGCGGATGTGCCGAACCACGAACCATCGCTGATGCTGATGAACTGCGGTGATGGCCGCCTGCCGCGGCCTTCCATGGGCTCCTGGGTCTCCTACGGACTGGGTAGCGAAAATGAAAACCTCCCCGCCTACGTCTCGCTGTGCCCCGGCGGCATGCCGATCAAGCGCGCGGAAAACTGGCGCTCGTCGTTTTTGCCCGGTCGTTTCCAGGGAACCTACCTCGACACATCGATCCAACAGATCGACCAGATGATCGAGAACCTCCACAACCCGAACGTGCGCGATCGGCGCCAGCAGAAGCAACTGGAATTTCTCCGCCAGATCAATCAAACGCATCTGGAGTCCCGCCAGCACGACCCTCAGCTCGAGGCGCGCATCCGCAGCTTCGAGCTGGCCTATCGCATGCAAAGCGAGGCCACGGATGCCTTCGACATCGAGCGCGAGCCACAGCACGTGCGCGATCTTTACGGCCCGGGGAATTTCGCCCGTCAGTGCCTGATGGCGCGGCGCTTGCTCGAGCGCGGGGTGCGTTTCATCCAGCTCTGGCACGGCAACGGGCAACCGTGGGATAGCCATGACGACATCGAGGACCACCGCCGTCTCGCCCGCGAATGCGATCAGGCGATCGGCGCCTTTCTCAGCGATCTGAAAATGCGCGGTCTGCTTGATGAGACCTTGGTGCTCTGGGGTGGTGAATTCGGCCGCACGCCCGTGGTGGAACTTCCCCAGGCTGGTTCGAACAAGGGCGTGATGAAAGGCCGCGATCACAACCACTACGGCTTCACCGTGTGGATGGCGGGCGGCGGCGTGAAGGGCGGTCACATTCACGGCAGCACGGATGAATTCGGCTTCGCCGCCGTCGATCAACCGGTGCATGTGCACGATCTCCATGCGACGATCCTGCATCTGTTAGGCATGAACCACGAGGAGCTGACCTACCATTATTCCGGTCGCGATTTCCGCCTCACGGATGTGCACGGCAAGGTCATCGACTCGATCATCGCGTGACATCGCCGCCATTCCCGGGCGAATCCGCTTTTTTCTCACGCCAGCCCGTGCCCCAGCGCTGGATGCCGGGCAGAAACGCATACAACAGCCGGTGATACATGCCCCGTGGCAGCCACCGCCGCAATACGCCGAAAAAATGCGCGTCGATGCCCACAGGCACACGCAGCGGCGGACCTTCCCGCTCCATCAAATGAAGTACCGTAGCCGCGACTTTCTCCGGAGTGGTGGAGGCGCGCCGCATCAGTTTTTCGATGAAAAGACCCATGTGCAAGTAATAGTTGTAATAAGACGATTGATCGCGCATCACCTGTTCCGCGGTGTGACTGAGCAGGACGCGCTGGAAGGAATCGGATTTCACAAAGCCCGGTTGCACCAGACTGACGTGCACGCCCCAGGGCCGCATCTCATACCAGAGCGACTCGCTGATTCCCTCCAATGCGAACTTGCTGGCACTGTAAATGCCCATCGTCGGCATCGCCATCATGCCGCCCACCGAGGATACGTTGATGATGCGTCCCGCGCGTCTCTGCCGCATGTAGGGAAGCGCCAGCCGCATCAGGAGCAACGGCGCGAAAAAATTCGTGATCATCTGCCGCTGCTCGTCATCACGCTGCAAGTGCTCCACCACCGTGCGGTAGCTTACGCCGGCATTGTTGATGAGAATGTCCACTCCCCCGTGCCGCTGTGCGATCGTTTCCATCAGCGCATGGCATGCCGCTTCATCGAGCAAATCCAGCACATGATGCTCCACCATCGCTCCGCGGACTTCCTCCCGCATCGCCGCAAGCGATTCCTTGCGCGCGGTGGCGATCAGGCGGTAGCGCTCGGGACGCGTCGCGAGCCGTTTCGCCACGGCGAGACCGATGCCGGAGGAGGCGCCCGTGAGCAATACGGTTGTCAATGAGGCAGACATAGGGTTTTTGAGCAATCGTCCCACACTAGTGAAAGGACGCTGTCTTGTCGATACAGGAAATTTCCCCGCATCCGCCATGGATTTTTTCTGTCAGCCCGCTAGCATCCTCTCCGCACCATGGTCTTCACCGCTCCCATCCAGCAGCACACGTTTGCCGCGATCGACTTCGAGTCCGCCGGGGCCGCCACGGGTCGCACCGATGTCCCGATCCAGATCGGCATCGCCCGCTGGACGCCCGAAGGCGGGCTGGGCGAGTCGTTCGTTTCCTTTCTGCGCACCACCCAAAGCATCACCTGGAGCGCTCAAAAAATTCACGGCATCACCGTCGCCGATCTCGCCGAGGCACCGGAGCTGTTATCCCTGTGGCCGGTGGTGAAACAACAGTTGCAGGACCGCATCATCGTCGCCCACGGCAAGGGCACGGAAAAAAAATTCCTGCGCGCCTTCCCCGGACATGGCTTCGGCCCCTGGGTGGATACGCTCCTGCTCGCACGCGCCACCTGGCCGCAGTGGTCGGATCATTCGTTAGGCACCTTGTGCGATGCCCTCGACCTCACCGCCCGGGTGCAAGCCGCGTGCCCCGACCGGCAGTGGCACGATGCCCTGTTCGACTCTGTTGCCTCGCTACTTCTGTTAGAAAAAATCCTGCACCTGACCCAGGCCTGGCAGGCACCCTTGCAGCACCTACTCCAGCCCGATCAATCCGCCTGGCGCAGGCAACAGGGCAACCGTGGTTGACAAAAAAAACCCGCGCCAGAATCATCCGGCGCGGGTGAGAAAAAATCAGTGGGTGCTAAAATGACTTATTTGCCGCACTTGCACTCCTCGCATTTGCATTCATCGCATTTGCAGGATTTGCACTTGCCGCACTCGCATTTTTCGCACTTGCACTTGCCGCATTTGCAGGCGTCATTCGTCACGGCCACAGGTGCGGCGGCGAATACGCTGGCAAAGCTGCTCAACAAGATCGAGAAAAGAATCGTTTTCATAAGATTGAGTGTAAGACTTGAATCAAAAAACAGGTTTCCCCGGAAAAAAAGATCCGGGCCGACGTGAACAAGGGCTCACGATTCGGGTGGCGGCAAGGGCGGTACTTCGCTAAGTTCTCCTGCGGTGCGGAGTTCACCCACTGGCGCCGACCGCGGAGGCAGCGCCGGGGAAATCAATGGCGTGTGGGTTTCACACGCATAAGGAATGTGGCTCATGAGCACACATTGTGAACAACAAGTGTCCTTCGATGGGCAGGGACAGGATCCATCGGAATCCGCATCACCGGTACTGCAGCAGCACTCTGCTGTAGTCACCGCATACACCGGAGGATACGCAGAGGAAGCCATCATGCCGAACAGCATGACCAGCAACACCCCTAAGCGCAGTTGGTTCATACCGATACACTATCATCGATCGCAGCCATGTCAAGCAGTACGTTTCCATTCAGGAAAATCGAGCATCGCGATTTTTCTTCCATAGAATGCTTGGCGAACACCACGCCTTCTTCTATGCTCGCCGCGATGGATATTCTCATTGCCGTTCCCGAATCCTCAAGCCCCAGCACGCTGCGCTCGGTTCTCGCCGCTCTGCGCGCCCAAAAACTGGAGGTCACCCACGATCACAAAAACTGGGGGGACTGGATTCGCATCGATGGCTGTGAGACCGTCATCAGCATCGAAGTCGCACACGGCCTCACCAGCTCGGCGACGATTGAATTTTGCGAGGACGATTCGGAAGACATCCTGCCCGCCATCTATCGTGCTTTCGACCACATTGGCTGGATCGGCATGGATGAGGATGGCGAATATCAACTGGTCTGATCGCCGCAGCCCATTTTCATTTTGGCAAAAAAACCCACCAACCAATTCGCGCCCAAGCGATCCTACCGAGCGATCTTCTGGTCGCTGGGTCTGCTGTTGGCGGCGGTGGCGGCTTTTTTTGTGCACCGCTATCGCGATATTCTGGCGATGCGCTGGTATCGCACCGTGGGCCAGTTGCCCTCGGAAGAAAAATCCCAGGCCCCCGCGCCGGATGCCGCGAAATGGAAACTGCTGTGCAACGATCTGCAGCGCTGGCGCGAACACTATGCCGCCCGCTACCGCCAGGCGAATACCGCCGCGCAAAAAAAAGTGGTCATCAACGAAGCGCGTGAGTTGTTAGAGCACAGCCTGCCGGAAATCATGCGCTGCTGGCTGGGCACGCCCTGGGATTTCAATGGCACGGCCACCAATCCCGGTGAGGGGAAAATCGCCTGCGGCTATTTTGTCACGACGGTCCTGGAGGGCGCCGGTTTCCGCATCGAACGCACCGCCCTCGCCCAGCAGGCTTCGCAACAGATCCTGCGCACGTTTCTGCCCCAGGACGATCTGAGAATCCGCGTCGGCGTCCCCTACAAAACCTTCCGCTTCGAAACCACCCGCGGCAAGCCCGGCATCTACCTTGTCGGCCTCGATACCCATGTCGGCTTCGTGGTGGTGAAAAACCAGGAATTCCAATTCATCCACTCCTCCGGCTCACAGCCCTGGTGCGTGGTCGACGAAAGCTCGGAGCTCGCCTTGGTGTTAGAGCGCTCCAACTACCGCGTGTTGGGAAACATCACCGGCAACGATGAAGTGGTCCGCCGCTGGCTTCTCGGCGAAAAATTCCCCACCCAGCGGTGAGTAGGTTCGTGCGGCAAGCCCTGTTTATTGACGAAATGGGCAGAGACCGCATGAAGGTGCATTTGCCGATTTGAAATCAGTGATGCGAATGGACGCTGGCTGACATGCAAGAGAGAAACAAATGATCATGTCATGGCGTTGCCAAACAGCCCGATGGGTGATCGCAGGAGGTTGTTGTCATTCGAGCTGTGCTGCGGGGTGAGCGCGATGGGAAGGAAACGAAGCCCCAACAGCAGCTCACTGCGGGCGTGTGCTGGGAGTGGCTTTCGCTTTTGTGAGTTGTCCGGCGAGGCGTTTGGCAGTGGCCGTTTCCGTGGCGTAGAGGTTTTGCGTTTCACCGGGATCTTTTGTCAGATCGTAGAGCGCGGGTTTGGCGGGTGCTTTCGGGTCTTTTTTGCCAGCGGCTTTCCAGCCATCGGCAAAGGCGAGATTCGGCATGTATTTGTACTGGGGGGTGCGAATCGCTAGATAGCCGGTGCCGCTCATGAGGATGAGGTTTTCACGCTTGGGCGCTGTCTTTTCGCCAAGCAGCGCGGGAAGGAGATTGAAGCTGTCGGGCAAGGCATCCTTCGGCACGGCGACTCGGGCGGCGGCACAGATCGTGGCCGGGATATCGATGGTGGAGACCAGGTCTTCCGATACTCCCGGCTGGATGCGGGCGGGCCAGCGCGCGATGAAGGGCACGCGATGGCCGCCTTCCCAGAGTTGCGATTTCACGCCGCGAAACGGTCCGGTGGGCTTGTGTCCGCTTTCATCGCTGACGTAGGCGCCGTTGTCACTGCTGTAGATGATGAGCGTGTCTTTGGCCAGGTTGAGTCGATCGAGAGTGGCGAGAATTTCTCCGATGGAGGCATCGAGCTCGTGAAGCATGTCCGCGCGTTTTCCGAGGCCGCTGGAGCCGTCAAAACGAGGATGGGGAATGATGGGAGCGTGAACATTGTGAGGCGTGAAGAGCAGAAAAAAACGTTTTTCTTTGTTGCGCTCGATGAACTGCAGGCACTCGCGCGTGAAGGTATCCGCGATCTCGGTGTCCTTCCACCAGGCGGACTTTCCGCCCTTGCTCCAGCCGATGCGGTTGCGCCCGGCGGCGAAGGGAGTCATGCCTTGTTTTTTTGCCTCCTCTTCGTTGTAGGTGTAGCTGAGCGGATCGGCGGGATCGAGATTGAGGACTTTGTGATCGCGCACAAAGACGGTGGGAATGCGGTCATTGGTGGCGGGCAATCCGAAAAACTCGTGGAAGCCGATTTCCAACGGACCGGGGCGCAGTTCTTGATTGTAATTCGGCCGGGTGAGCCCGAAGCCGAGATGCCACTTGCCGATGATTGCGTTCTGGTAGCCGGCTTGTTTCAGTAAACTGGGCGCGCTGACCATATCGGTAGGGATGAGCAAGGGAGAGTCACCATTGGCAACGCCTTTGTTCAAACCGATGGCATCGCGACGCCAGGAATACTGCCCGGTGATCAAGGAGTAGCGGGTGGGCGTGCAGCATGCCGCGGAGGCATGGCTATTGCCAAAGCGCTGTCCTTCACGCGCGAGGCGATCAATGTTAGGCGTCTTGACCTTGGTGGCGCCGTAGCAGCCGGGATCCCCCCAGCCCACATCATCGGCGAGGATGACGATGATATTGGGAGTTTTCGCGGCGGTCGGTTCCTGTGCGTGAAGAATCGCGACTTGGCAAAAGAGCAGCATGAGTGTGTGAATTGGGTTTTTCATCATGGGAATATTGCTACAATGGCAGAAAAATTATGGGATGGGAGGCTAATTATTTTTTTTGTTTTTGTTTTGGCTGTGCGTTTTTTTCGGGCTTTTTGCTGAGCTGGATGGGCTTGTCATTTTTCAGGGTGGGCCCGGGAGTGGAGCGGCCCTCGGCGATAAACTTTTGCATGTGCGTGGTAAGGCGCGTGACGATTTCGGGATTGGCGGCGGCGACGTTGTTTGTCTCGCTTAAGTCGGTCTGAAGATTGTAAAGTTCGGGTTTTCCGTTAGAAGAAAAAATCAATTTCCATGGACCTTCGCGGAGGGCAAGTGTGCCTTTCATGTCCTGATGGATGACGGCTTCGCGCGCTGGGGCAGTGGCGGTGCCGAGCAGATGAGGCAGGATGCTGAAGCTGTCTTCGCCGGCGTTGTCGGGCAGTTTCGCGCCGGTGATTTCCGCGCTGGTGGCGATGAAATCGGTGAGGCAAATGGTGACATCGCACACCGACCCAGCTTTGATTTTCCCAGGCCAGCGGGCGAGAAATGGCACGCGGTGTCCGCCTTCGTAGATCTGAGTTTTGGAGCCGCGCAAGGGGGCGTAGGCACGACCGGCGGCACCATTATCGGCGCTTACGATGATGAGCGTGTTTTCCGCGAGTTTCTGACGATCCAGCGCTTCCAGCACCTGGCCGAGCATGTGGTCGCCTTGATAGATCCAGTCGCCATACTGGCTTTCCTTGCCTGTGACGCCGCCTTTGCCGATGAACTCCGGGGCGGGAACGACAGGCGTATGGGGCGGGCAGAGGGGAAGGTAGAGAAAAAACGGCTTCTCTTTGCGAGCGGGGTCGTTAAGATACTCCACCGTTCGTTTCGCGAGGAGCGGTTGGTTTTCCACTTCCTCGACATTCGCCACGACTTTGTTTTGCTCGATGACGGTGCCGATGTTGCGCGCGTGGGTGAAGCCCTTGAAGTAATCGAAGCCGACGGCGTTCGGGCTGGAGACAAGCTCTGTGCCGACGGGTATCGTTTTATCATTTCCCGGCGTGCCATTCCAGTCCATGCCGAGATGCCACTTGCCGATGCAGGCGGTATCGTATCCTTGCTCTCTCAGCAAGGATGCGACGGTTGCGCGTGTTTGGGGAATGATGGGAGGTGAGTAGGTGGTGAGCACGCCATATTGGCCGATGCGCGAAGGGTAGCGGCCCGTGAGCAGTCCGTAGCGCGTGGGCGTGCAAACGGAAGAAGGCGTGTGCGCATCGGTAAAACGCATGCCTTCCTTGGCAATGCGGTCGATGTTCGGCGTCTTGAACTCAGTGCCCTCACGGTAACTCTTCGGCTGGCCGTAGCCCATGTCGTCGAAGAGCACAAAGATGATGTTCGGTTTTTCGGCTGCGGTCAGAGTGACAGCGCACAGCAGGAGCAAAGCGAGGGTTTTCATGGCGGTGAGGTTATTTCCATTACGCAAATCGTTCAAGGTGAGTTTCATGGTTTGTAAGGAGGGAGGCTTTGGAGTTTTTCACTGAGGTCCTTGACCACAGCGGCATGCTTGCTGGAGACATTGTGGAGTTCCTCGGGGTCGGTGGTGTGGTGATAGAGTTCGGTCTTGCCATCGCTCCAGCGGGTGAAACGCCAGTCTTTGGTGCGCACGCTTTGTCCGTACAGTTTTTGTCCGCGGGTGACCAGTGTAAAGGCACTGTCTTTGACGGTTGCCGATGGGTTTTCCAGCACCGGCCGCAAACTGATTCCGGCGAGCGGATGCGGGGCTTTGAGTTGGCAGAAGTCGAGAACGGTGGGGTAGAGATCGACAAGTTCCACCAGCGATGGACTGACCTGTGCACCTTTCATGCCGGGGGCGGCGATGATGAGCGGCGCGCGGCAGGAGCGTTCGAAGAGAGTATTTTTATTCCACCATTTCCGCTCACCGGTGTGATAGCCGTGATCGCCGATGAAGATGACGATCGTTTTGTCCCAGAGATTCTTTCGATCTAACACATCGAGCACGCGGCCGAGCTGCGCGTCCATGAAACTCGTGCCGGCACAGTAAGCGCGGAGGAGCTCGCGCCATTCGGTGTCGGTGAACTGGCTGAATGCCGCGCCGAGTTCTCCGAAGCCCACGGCTTCCTTGCGCACGGGGCTGATGTCAGCGGGATCGTGCCAGGGCTTGAGTGAATCAAGCGGATAGAGATCGAAGTATTTTTTCGGCGCGATGAAGGGATCGTGCGGCTTCATGAAACCGCAGCCGATGAACCAGGGCGTATCGCCCAGTTTCTCGATCATCGCCACGGTGGATGCTGCGATTTGTCCATCGGGTTGGTCGTCATCGTTGCCCGCTGCCGCGCCCCATTCGCACCACTTGAGCTGATCGCCGGTGACATTCCGTCCGGCGAGCATTTGTCTGCCGATCTTCGTGGCCTCGAAGGCTTGGGCGCTGTGCCACGATTTCCCGTTGTCCATCCACTGTTGTTTTTCTGCCGCATCCTTTCCGCCCAGGTGGAAAATTTTCCCAAACGCATGGGACTGCCGGCCGTTGTTTTTGCACAGCTGTGGCAGGGTGATGAGATCGGGCCGCTTGTGGCGAAAGAAGGTGTTGTTTTCGACAACGCCCGTTTGCTCGGGGCGCAGTCCTGTGAGCAGCGATGAGCGACTGGCATTGCAGACGGGATATTGCACGTAGGCCCGCTCGAAGCTGGTGCCGCGCGCGCGGAGCCGATCGAGGTTCGGCGTCTTGACGACATTGCGGGCAAACGCCCCGCCGAAGTCGCGAAGGTCATCGGCCATGATGAGCAGCACATTCATTCGTTCCTCGCCGCGAAGTGAAGCGAGTGACAGCGAAAAACCGAGGAGGATCAGAGGGTATCGGACGAGTTTTTTCATCAGTGCATCGTTGATTTTGTTAGGGAGCGGAGCCGATGCGTCGGGCGCGGATGTTCGCTCCGCCGTTGCGGGTGAACTTCTCAACCGCGCCCACATTCCCCTCGACGACCCAGTAGTTGATGTCGCCGATGCCGAGATGCTGCGGATCATTGAGATCGCTGACAAGTGTCTGCCATTTGTTCTGATCGGTGGTTTGTCCGGGGCCCGGTTGTTCGGTGTTCAATTGTTCGATAGAAAAGCCGTGTTTGCCGCTGACCGTGACGTGGTGGGTGTTGCGATAGGCACCGATCCGTCCGAAGCGCGAGGCATGGTGGGCGGTGCCGAACTCAAGTCCGTGGATGTTGCTTCCGACGACGATGCTGTCCGCATCCGTATGCTCGTAGACCATGATGCCTGTGTGATAGCCGGTCACAGTCACGTTGCGCAAAACGGTCAGGGCGGCGTTGTTGCTGACCGGCGTGACCAATCCCTTGGTGGTGTGCGTCGGTTGAGAGGCCTGCACGTTGTATACGCCGGTGTTGACGAAAACATTTTCCACCTTGCATTGCATCGCATGGTGCAGATCAATGCCGCTGATGCCAGGGTTATCGTAGGTCCGCACCTCCAGATTGCGGATGATCACGTACACCGCGGAAAAACCACCGTAGAGCGAGTTGGGCGACTTCGCGGCGGAGATGACCGCCTCTCCCGATTCCGCAAGGCACTTGACGATGGTGCCTTTGTTTTGCAGCGGGAAATTTCCGATCGTGCCAAACACCGGAGTCGGTTCGCTATCGCCGACAATTTCCACGGTGATCCAACTCGGGAGCGGTTTCGAGACCGGAGGAATGATGATGCGGCCGCGATAGACGCCATCGGCGAGAACCATCCGACCGCCCCCTGCTGCGACCAGTGCCTCCAGGCATTTGGCAAACGCGGCGGTGTTGTCCGTCTTATCGTCGCCCACGGCGCCGAAATCGCGCACAGTAAAGACTCCCGCCTGTGCTTGAGTGATGCCTAACAGGAAAGAATTGATCAGGGCGATCAGCGCGCAGGAAAAAAGATGGGTTCGGGTCATGGAGGCTTTCTTTGGCAGCCTAGATACACCGCGACTGCGCGAATCCTTTCATTTCCCGAGACCGAGGGATTCCAGGATCACGGGGGTGATGATTTTTTCGCATCCTTCCGGGGTGGGGTGAATGGAATCGGGGACGTATTTGTCGAAGGTTGGTTTGTCCTTGGTTTGCAGTGCGATCCAGTTCGGATAGTGATCGATGAGGCGGAGTTTTCGTGCTTGGGCGACGTCGCGAACCATCTGATAGTGCGCTTCGATGTCCTTGCGGTAGGACGGATGCCCTTCGGGGTGGGCGTTGCCGGGCGTCATGGTCATGAGGATGATCTCGCACCGGGGATTCGCCTTGAGGATGGCATCGATCATGGTTTCGAGATTTTTCTTCGCAACCGGAACCGAGCCATTGAATCGCGCCACGCTGTCGTTCATGGAAAATTCGATGAAAACGGTATCGGGCTTTTTGTCGATGACCCGTTTTTGCAAATGGGCCACGCCCCAGTCCGACCACTTTCCGGAGCCACCGCTGTTGATGACGGTGGCCTGTTGGGGGAATTTCCGATCGAGGGCGGCAGTCATTTGTTTGACCCAGGCCCCGTCAGCAGTGAGGCTGGTGCCGTACGTGACGACCACTTGTTTTTCGCCCGCTTCCAGCTGGGCGACGAGCCGGCTTTTCTCAGCGCCGTGGCAGGAAAGGATGCTGATGAGACATGCGAGGAGCAGCTGTTTCATGAGTGGTGTGGGTTCGTAGCAAAACGATCGATCATTTTTTTCACATTTTTTCTTGTCAGGACAGATAAAATGCGATTTTGTTCTCTCGAACACTGTTCATCAGATGATCTCGATCAACCTTACCACCCGCCAGCAGGAGATCCTTGAGTATCTCAAATCGTCGCAGCGCAAGACCGGCATCATGCCATCCACGCGCGAGCTACAGCATTATTTCGGCTTCGCGAGTCAGACGGCCGCGATGAGCCATTTGCGAGCCTTGGAGAAAAAAGGCGCGATCCAGCGCTTGCCCGGCAAGGCCAGAGCCGTGGCGTTTCCCGATGAGCTCGATCGCGAGGAAATTGTGGACATTCCGATCTATGGTCGCATTGCCGCGGGTTACGGCGATGACACCACGCCGGAAAAAGAAGGATGTTTGTCGATCGATATCCGCTCGCTGGGCATCCAGCGCTCGGCCCGGACCTTTGCGCTGAAAGTGCGCGGGGAATCGATGGTGGACGCGCACATTTGCGATGGCGATGTGGTCATCATGGAGTTCCGCGAGCCGCGCAATGGCGATGTCGTCGCGGCCTTGATCGACGGCGAAACCACGCTGAAACGCTACGTCGTGGAGAACGGCAAACCGTTCCTGCATGCCGAAAACAAAAATTTCCCGGACCTGATTCCGGCACGGGAACTGATCGTCCAGGGTGTGTTGGTGGCCCTGTTGCGGCAGGCGGCATAAAATTTTATCTTTTGGCGCGACTTTTGCTCGCCCCCGTTGTTGGATCGCGTAGGAGGTATCCGATGAAAGCAACACAAGAGTCACAAGTTACGAACAATGACGAGCAGGATGTCTCGCAGGATCCTGTCTGGGATCTGCTGCGTCAATCGCCTGCGGCGTCGGTTTCTCCCGTGTTTGCGGATCGGGTGATGCGCGCGGTGCGTCAAGCAGAGGCGCAGCCTTCGCCGTTTTGGGCGCGGTCCTACGCAGTCGTGGGATCGGTCGCGGCCATGGCAGCGGCCTTGACGATTGCTGCGGTGGTGTTTTTCCTCCCCGAACCGGCACAGACGGTGGTGGAGCATCGCCCCGAACCAGCGGATGCGTTTGCGACGCTCGATGAGGTGGCGAATCAGGAAATGTTATTGGCGGCCACGGATCATCTGGGAGAATTTTCCGATACCGAGCTGGTGACCCTGATCGGATTCTGATCCACTCGCCTGGTGAGCAAGGGATGGATTTTTGATTTGGACGGAACGTTGGTGGATTCGCTGCCGGGGATCGCTGCAAGCCTGAATGCCGCGTTGGCGGCACATGGTCAGCCGGTTCATGAAGCCAAGGCCGTGCGCACGTTCATCGGTGATGGCGCGGAGATGCTGGTGCGGCGCGCGCTGCGGAGGGAGGATGCGGATGTTTTCCCCCGCGTGTTGCAAACGTTCCGCGAACACTATGCCGCGCACTGGAGCAGCGGTACGACGCCGTATGAGGGCATTCCCGAGTTGTTGGAAAAACTGCGCGCCCGCGGTGACGGTCTGGCGGTCCTCTCGAACAAGCCGCATGCATTTACTATGACTATCGTAGATGAGCTTTTCCCCGGAGTTTTTTGCCCGGTGATCGGACAGCGCGCGGGCATCCCGCACAAGCCGGATCCGACGGGCTTGTGGGAAATCCTGCGGACACCGGGTTGGTCTGCGGAGAGTGCGATGATGATCGGCGACAGTGTGATGGACTTGCAAACGGCGCATGCGGCAGGCATCGGGGCGATCGCCGTGACGTGGGGCTATCATGACCGGGCGGCTTTGGTGGTGGAGAAGCCGGCATCCGCGGTGGAGCGCGTGGAGGAATTGGCGGCGCTTTTGTTAGACACACGCCGTTAGCCTCTTGCACAAACCGATTGGGTTTGTTAAGTTCGGATCATGAAAAAGCATGTGCCGCGATGGCTGGTGATAGTGGGGATGTTTTGCTGTGTTCCGGCTCATGCGGAAAAGACGGAGGTCATCGTGCGCGATGCCGCCGAGCTGCGTGCGGCGCTCAAACAGGTGCGTGATCAAACGACCCTCAAGCTCGCGGCGGCGGAGTATGGTGGCGGCTATGCGGTGGCTGACGTACGGGACCTCCACATTACGGCGCTCGATCCTGACAAGAAGCCGACATTCACGGGCGGCAATCAGGCGTGGCATTTCTCGCGCTGTCAGGGCCTGCAAGTGTCGCATCTGAACATTTCCGGGCAGAAACACAACGGCCTGAACATTGATGACGGCGGTGATCGGAAACAACGGGTGAAAGGGATCGTGCTGCGTCATCTGGATGTCAGCGACATCGGGCCGATCGGGAATTTTGATGGCATCAAGTGCTCGGGGCTGGAAGATCTGATCATCGAGGATTGCCGGATTCATGGCTGGGGCGGGCAGGGCATTGATTTTGTCGGTTGTCATCGCGCGCAGATCCGGCGCTGCCATTTGCAGGGGAAAGCGGGCTTCAGCGCATCGGCGGGCATCCAATTGAAAGGCGGCAGCGCGGATGTGGTGGTGGAATCATGCAGCTTTCAGAACGCCAGTGCGCGCCCGCTGAACATCGGCGGCTCGACGGGACTGGAGTTTTTCCGTCCGCCTGAGGCGAAAGCGGAAGCGTCGCGCATCACGGTGAAAAACAATCGCATCGAGGGCAGCGAGTGCGCGGCGGCGTTTGTGGGAGTGGATGGCTGTGACTTTTCCCACAACCGGATCATCCAGCCACAGAAATGGATTTTCCGCATCTTGCAGGAAACGCGCGCGCCGGGGTTTGTGCCCTGCCGCAAGGTGACGATCCATCACAACACGATCGAGTTCCTGCGCGCGCAGGTGCGCACCGAGCTCAACATCGGCGATGCCACGGCGGCGGATACGTTTGTGTTTCACGACAATCACTGGCTCGCCAGCGATCGACCGCAGGACTCGCGCCCGCAATTGCCGGTGAAGGAAACCAACGGGCGCTATGGTCGGTGACGATCGTGTGCTTGTGTCGCAGGGAAAATGAGATACACTGCTCCCATGCTTCGCGGAATCAGCCTCATGATCGCGTCCAGCGGCATCCTGCTTGCGCAAGATACCGGGCTGGCGCGGCGGGAGTATGCGCAGGCCGTGCTCGCTGGTCTGCGTGGGGATGCCGCGGGGAAAGCCAGGCACGAAGAGGCCGCACGCATCGCCCATCCAACGGCCATCATGCTCGCCGATCGTTCGGCGAAACGGGCGATCAAGGCGGGCGATATCAAAACGGCATCCACGCTCTACCGCACCCTGGCGGAAGATAGGCCCGATTCGCTGCGGGCGCAGTTTTTGTATACCGATTTCCTCCGATCCCAGAGTGCCGAGGATGATTTTGCGCTGCGTCTCGCGGTGGAAAAACTGGAGGCATTGCAGCAAAAACAACCGGCTCATCCCGAGGTGCTGGAGCGCCTCCTGCGGCTGTATGAGCAGCAGGGCCAGCGCGCCAAATCCGAAGCGCTCTATCAAAACTACCTCAAACAACCGCAGGCGGATCCCTCGGTGGCGGAACTGTTCTCCCGCATTCTGCGCGATCAGGATGATGCCCAATCGCAGGAGCAGCTCGACCGCATGTATCGTGAACGCATCGAGGAAACTCCGGAGGATCCCAACCTGGCCCGCGCGGCGTCCGAGCATTTCCGCAAAACAAAACGCGTGCCGGAAGCCATCGCTTTGTTGGAGAAGCATGTCAAAGCCGCGCCGTCATCGCTGGACATGCGCGTGCGCCTGGGCATTCTGCTGCTCGCTGACAAAAAGGAGGCCGCGGGGGAAGCCACGCTGCTCGCCGCCTTGGCGATCGATCCGAGCTTGTTCGTCGCGCATCAATCGCTGGCAAAACTCTACGATCAGCAGAAAAAACCCGAGCTCGCCCGCAAGCACCGCAGCGAAATGCTCAAACTGCGCGGTGGGGATGCGAGCGAATTTCTCGAAGTCGCGCGCGAATTTCTCAACGCCAAGGACGCCAAAGCCGCGCGCATTTTGTTGGAAAAAGCCTGCTTTGATTACCCGAAGGATGTCGATCTGCTCTACCTCCGGGCCGTGGCCACCCACCTCGATGCCGCGGAATCCGCCAAGGCGCCGGCGCTTTTCGACGAAGCGGAAAAACTCGCCAAAGAACCCACGCGCAATCCGCTCTACCTGCGCCACGCCGCCGAGTCCTACTGGACCGCCAAGCAGACGGAAAAAGCCGAGTCGCGCCTGCGCGATGCCATCAAGGCCTACCCTGCCACAGAGAAAAAAGAAAGCGCCGCCGCGATCCGCCTGCTCGCTTCCTGGTGGCAGCAGCAGAACAAAAATGCCGATGCCGCCAAGGCCCTGCTCCAGCGCGCGGAAATGTTAGAGCGTTGAGAGTCCGGGTGATTCCGGCATGCGGCTGAAATCCTCCCCACCACTCACAAAACACTGGACGTGCGCCGTCAATGTGATGAGCTAGGCGCGGTGACGACTGCTACGCAAGAAATGGCCCTGTTCGGCCTCTCCGGGGAACGACGTTTGATCGGTTATGGTCCCTTCACGCGCAGTGCCCAGCGCCCGCAGGACGGCGTGGCATTTTATCGCAATGACTTCGGGCTGACCCTCGAAGAGCCCTGGCTGATTCCAAAGCGCTGGGAAGTGACCGAAGCCGCGGAAATCCCGCAACAGCCGCTGCCGCAGATCGACTGGCAGGCACCGGATGCCGGATCCTTCGCGCAGGTGTTTCAGGACATTTCCCTCGCGATTCGCAAAGGTGTGTTTGAAAAAACAGTGCCCGTGAGCGTGGAGCATGGCGAGAGGACGCAGGGGGATCTGCACGCGCTGGCCACCGCATTCGCACGGGTGCCGGCGCCGAAAATTTCCTACGCCTGGCTCGAAGCCGATCGCGGATTTGCCGGTGCCACTCCGGAGTTGCTCTTCGCACTGGAGGACCGTCATTTGCAAACCATGGCTCTGGCCGGCACCGCGCGTCGCGAGGAGCGCGAAATTCTCGCCGTGGATGAAAAGGAAATCCGCGAGCACGAGTTTGTGGCGCAAAGCCTGATGGCGAAACTCGCCGATATGGGAATCCTGATCCGCCAGGAACGCAGCATCCTCGATCTCGGCCCCATCGTGCATTTCCAGACACTCATCGATGTCGATCTGGAAGACGACACTTCCGTCGAGACTTTGCTGCGCAAACTCCACCCCACGCCCGCACTGGGACCGCTGCCGCGCACCAAAGAAACCATGCAGCTCCTGTTGGACTGGCGCCAACAACTCGGCTGCCCGGCCGAGTTCGGTGCGCCGTTCGGCCTGTGGTTCGAAGGGAAATTCCGCGCCGTCGTAGCCATCCGCGGCATCTGGTGGGAAGGCGATCACGTCATGCTGCCCGCCGGCTGCGGGGTCATCGAGGCGAGTCGTGTTGTCAATGAATGGCGCGAACTGCGCCTCAAACGCGAGGCGGTGAAATCGGCCATCGGTCTCTAACATATTTTTCCATGAGTGCTCCCACCAATGCCTATCAAGAACGCGCCGCCAAATGGCTGGCTCCCGTGATGCAGGGGCAACTGTCCCCCGCCGAATGCATTTCCGCCTTCAAGGCCTTTCTCACGGCGGAGGAGGAGGCGATCCGGCAGCGGCATCGCGATGGCGCGGGCGGTTTGGAAATCGCCGGCGCGCGCGCGGAGATGTTCGATGCCCTGCTGCAATCCGCCTACCAGTGGGCTCTGCTCGACCATGAAAGCAATCCGCCGCAGTTCGCCCTGGTGGCGATCGGCGGCTATGGCCGGGGATTGCTCAATCCCTGCTCGGACATCGACCTCTTGTTTCTGACGCCGCGTCCCTCCGCCGGCATTGCTCCCACCACCAAGCAGACCATCGAAAAGATTCTGTATTTGCTCTGGGACATGGGATTGAAAATCGGACACTCCGTGCGATCCATAACGGAATGCATCAGCGAGGCGCACGCCGATCAGCAAAACAAAACGGCGATGATGAACACCCGCCGCATCGCTGGCAGTCAGGCCCTCTACGATAACTGCCTCGTGCGCTTTGAAAAAGAATGCGTGCAGAAAAAACAAACCGAGTTCCTGGAACTGCGGCGCGAGGATCAGCGCAGCCGCCATAAGAAATACTCGAACACTCCCTTCCTCCAGGAGCCGAACGTCAAGGAATCCTGCGGCGGACTGCGCGACTATCACAACATCATGTGGGTGTCCCATGTGGTGCGCGGCATCACCGACCTCAAGGATCTCGTGAAGGAAAAAAGCCTCAGCGCCGCCGCCTATCAGGAAATCAACGACGCCTATGATTTTCTCCACCGCGTGCGCAATGAACTGCACTACGAGACCGGCAAGGCCAACGACATCCTCACGCTGCGCCTGCAAGGGATTGTCGCCACCTCTTTCGACTACCCCCAAAAAAGCATCCTGCGCCGCACGGAGGCCTTCATGCGCGATTACTACACGCACACCCGCCACCTGTGGCAGCACACGACTTCGCTGATGGAAATCTATCAGATCGAGACCATGCAGGCGGCTCATTCCGGATGGCGTTCGTTTCTGAGTTTCCGCAAGAGCAAGCGCGAGGAGTTCGATGGCTTCATCGCCAAAGACGGTCGCATCTACGCGCTCACGCCCGATGTTTTCGTGCAGGACCCGAACCGCATGATGCGCCTGTTCCAGCATTGCCAGGTGCGCAATCTCAAACTCTCGCCGCCCATGCGCAAATTGGTCAAGGAGCACCTCGATCTGGTGGATAAAAATTTCCGCTATGCCAAGGCCAACCGCGATACCTTCCAGGCCATTCTCGAGCGCAAGGGTGACGTCGCCCGCATCCTGCGGCTCATGCATCGTGTGCGATTCCTCGGGCGCTACCTGCCGGAGTTCGATGGCATGGACTGTCTCGTGCAGCATGAGTTTTTCCACCGCTACACCGCCGATGAACACACGCTGCGCTGCGTCGATCAGCTCGATGCCCTGCTCGCCGATGACCTGCCGCAGCAGGCGTTTTACAAACGCCTGCTGCTGGACATTTCGGATCCGTATGCCTTGTATCTGGCGGTGATCATGCATGATACCGGCCGCGCCGAGGACGTGCGCGAACACATCGACGGCTCCACCATGCTGGCGAACCGCGTCTGCAAACGCCTGCAAATCAGCGGCGCGCGCCGCGCCTTGTTGATGTTTCTCGTGGACAATCACCTGATCTTCTGGCGGACGGCCACGACGAAAAACATCGAGGATCCCAATGTCGTGGCGGACTTCGCCTCGGTGATGAAAACCAAGGAAAACCTCGATGCGCTGCTGCTCTTCACCTATGCCGATTCGAACGGCACCGCACCGGATGCCTGGAACGGCTGGAAAGAATCGCTGATGCGGCAACTGCATTCCCTGACCAGCCGTTTCCTCGATCAGGGACGCGCCGGCTACACCGCATCGATCGAGGAACAGAAGCTCGAACTGCGCGCCGCGGTGCTGGAGCTCATGCGCGATGACTACCACCCGTGGGTCAACGAACACTTCGAACGCATGCCCGAGGCCGCCTTCAGTTTCCGCCAGGCACCTCACATCGTCACCCAGGTGCGCACCGTGCGGCACTTCGTCCAGCGCGAGGAATCGCAGGAAAACGCGTACTGCATCAAGTGGATCGATCACAGCGACAAAGGCTACTCCGAGCTCATCCTCGCCACGCGCAATCGCCCGAATCTGTTGGAAAAAATCTGCTGCGCGCTGGCCTCGCAGCAGATCAACATTCTGTCGGCGGATTTCTACACCCGCACTGATGGCATCGTGGTGGACATCTTCCGCGTCTGCAACATCAACTTCGAGCCGATCGCCGACATGGCCGTGCGCAAACGTTTCACCGACACCTTTGATGCCATTTTCCCCGCGTTGGAATACAATCCGGCACAGTACCTGAAGCGGAAGAAAAACTTCCTCGCCCCGCGCACCGATGGCGGCATTTCCTTTCCCGTGCGCAGCTACATCAGCAACGAGCTGCATCCCTCCTGCACCACGGTGGAGATTCAGGCGCTGGACCGCATCGGCCTGCTGCACGATCTGTTTCACGCGATCAACGCGCATCATCTCGATACCGTGCACGCGCGGATTTGCACCGAAAAAGGCGCGGCCGTCGATACGCTCTACATCACCCACCCCGGCGGCGCGAAGATCACCGACCCCGCGATTCTGCACCACCTCAAACAAGAACTGGATGCCTTGTTATTGCGCGAAGAATAAGGCACGTCACGCATCGCACGCCATGACCAATCCATCCCAACACCCCCGCGATCCCCTGCACGGTGTGACCTTGCAGCAAATCGTCGAATCACTCCACGCCCGTCATGGCTGGGAGGAAATGGCCGCGCGCATCCCGGTCCGCTGCTTTCAGAACAATCCCAGCCTCAAGTCCAGCCTCACCTTCCTCCGCAAAACGTCCTGGGCGCGTGAGAAAGTGGAGCGTTGGTATGTCAGAGAGCTGCTCTGAATCGCAACGGTGGGATAATGGCACAAGGTTTTCTTGACAGGCTAACGGAAGCCGTCAGCTTCGCCCTTTATGGACGAATGGTTTTTCGCTAACAACGGTGCGCAGGAGGGACCTGTGACCGCTCCGCAATTGCAGGCCTTGGTGCGCTCGGGCACACTGGATCCGGCGACCCTCCTTGTTTGGAAAGAGGGAATGGCGGAATGGAGCAGCTTGCAGGATGCCGGTCTCATGCCCACGACCAGCCCGCTGATGGCTCCAGCGCCGATGGTCTCAACCACACCGCCCGCTTCGCTCACGACCAATCCCTACCTTCTCTCCGAGCGCAGCCAACATTCCATGGCGCGGGAGAGGGATGCCTATGTTCCGAGCTACGAAGGCTATGGACGTCTGCGGTATTTTCTCACGTACATGGTCATGACCATCGTGTTTTACGCCATTGCTTTCGGTATCATGTTCCTGATCGTGAAAAGCACCGAATCTGTGGGCGCTTCACTCGCCGTGCTCGGATTGTTAGCCATCGTCTTCATGATCGCCGCACTGTATATAGGCGCACAGCGGACCAAAAACCTGGGCATGTCAGGCTTCGCGGTGTTGTGGAGCTTCGTGCCCATAATGAACATCTGGATCGGCTGGCGCATGATGGCCTGCCCGGAAGGCTACGAGGATCACCGCACGCTCGATACCCCCGGCAAGGTGCTCAGCGGCATCTGGATCGCCCTGATGGTGCTCGCCATCGGCTCCTCGCTTGTTTCCCAATAAACTCCTTTGTCAGCTATCTCCGAACGGTATGATTCTGAACCGGAGGATGGTGAGGGATATGCCATGCGCTCGGCTGTGGCTGTGGGTCGCTGTTTTGGAGCTGACCCCATGGACTTGTTTCTTGCATGCATCGGCATACGCGGCTAGGGTTTCATCATGAAACATACAGCGGAAGGTTGGGCGGCGATGGCGGCGGGTGGACGATTGGAAAAGCATTCCATCCACCTGGGAGAACTGGGGCCGGAGCAGGTGCAGATCCGTGTGGAATCGTGCGGGATTTGTCATTCGGATTTGTCGATGATCGACAATGACTGGGGCATGTCGGCGTATCCCTTGATCGCTGGTCATGAGGTGGTGGGCGTGGTGGAAGCGGCGGGGGAACTGGTCAAAGGCGTGAAAGCGGGTGATCGTGTCGGGCTGGGATGGTTTGCGGGATCGTGCCTGAGTTGTCAGCCGTGCCTGTCCGGCAAGCATCAGCTCTGTGGTTCTTCCGAGCAGACGATTGTGGGTCGGCACGGGGGCTTTGCGGATCGGGTGCGGGCGCACTGGAGCTGGGCGATTCCCTTGCCCGCGGGACTGGATGCGCGCAAGGCGGGTCCTTTGTTTTGTGGCGGCATCACGGTGTTTGCGCCTATCATCGATGGAGGGGTCAAGCCGACGGATCGGGTGGGAGTGATCGGCATCGGCGGACTGGGGCACCTGGCCTTGCAGTTTCTGAACAAATGGGGCTGCCACGTCACGGCTTTCACCAGCAGCGCGGGGAAAGCCGAGGAGGCGATGAAACTGGGCGCGCATGCGGTGCTGGACTCGCGCGATACCACGGCGATGAAACAGGCGGCGGGGAGTTTTGATTTTATCCTCTCGACCGTGAACGTGCCGCTGGACTGGAGCGAATACCTGAATCTGTTAGGTCCGGATGGCACGCTGCATTTTGTGGGTGCCGTATTGGAGCCGGTGGCGGTATCGGCCTTCGCGCTGATCGGCGGTCGGAAAAAAATCACCGGCTCGCCGCTGGGCTCTCCGGCGAGGGTGCGCAAGATGCTCGACTTCGCGGCGCGTCACGGCATCGCGGCGCAGACCGAGGATTTTGCGATGGCTGATGTCAATGCGGCACTGGATCACCTGCGCGCGGGCAAAGCGCGCTACCGTCTGGTGCTGCATCAGGAGTAGGGTATGTCAGGCCTCCAGCATCGTAAGGATGTCAAGGAAATCGCGGTGCTGCCAGAGGCCGAATTCGTCGCGGGTTTGCAGCTTTGCCTGGTAGGCTGCCGGACTGGAAATGCCGCAGAGGAAGCGCGCGAGCTGGCGCGGGGTGCCCAGTGCGGCGTGGTCTTCTTTGCGCAAGGCGAGCATCTGCTGCCATTCCTCGGGCGGAATCGCGGGTAGCGTTTCATCGCGCCAGCGGATGGGCTTGCCACCCAGACAGAGATCGCAGACGCCGCAGGGCTTCGGGGCGGCTACGCCGAAATGTCGGGCCAGCAGGCGCGGGCGGCACTGGCGCGCTTCCACGTAGCGCATGACCATGCGCACGCGCTCGAACTCGAAGGAGGCCCGCGATTCGAAACGCGCGATCATTTTTTCGATGACAGCAGCTACGATAAACGTAGTAGTTTTGCTGCGCGTATAGACCTCGCGGATGCCGCGCTGCTCCAGGCGGATATCTCCCGCATCGGCGAGTGCGGTGATGATTTCCGTGGCTTGCTCGCGCTGGATACCGGTTTGCCCGGCGATTTCGTAGAGACGGAAATGCAGGCTGCCGTAGGCGGATTCGGCGGCGGCGAACAGGCTGCGGATGCGGTTTTTCTCGCGTGCGGGATAGCCGGCGAGCACGCGTTCCAGTGGTCGCAGCAATCGCACGCGGAAGTAGGCGTGGAAATTACCCGTGCGTTCGATGATGTCATCGAGCTCCAGATAGGCTAGAACCGTGCGCAGGGTTTCCTCGCGCATGTCGAGGCTGACGGAGAGCTCGTAGGGGGAGATGGCGAAGGATTTTCCCGGATCGGCCAGGCGCAGCAGGCGATCTAACAGATTGCGCAGCGATTGCGGCGATGGCGTGGCGGCGTGGATGAAATTTTCGAGTGTCTTGGTGTCAGGCTTATGGGCGAAGAGGATGCAGTGGGAGACGTCCCCATCGCGACCGGCGCGGCCGATTTCCTGGCTGTAGCCCTCGATGCTTTTCGGCAGGTGATAGTGGATGATGCAGCGGATGTCTGCTTTATCGATGCCCATGCCAAAGGCAATGGTAGCGACGATGATGCGCGTGTCATTATTCAGAAACGTGTCCTGGGCGAGCGAGCGCATTTCCGGCGTGAGGCCGGCGTGGTAGGAGCGCGCGGAAAAGCCGTGCTTTTGCAGCATCGTCGCGAGGCGCTCGGTATCGCGTCGGGTGGTCGCATAGACGATGGTGGGGCCGCTGTGAGTGCGGAGCTTTTCGAGCAGGCGTTCGTCCTTTTCCGCGGCAGTGCATGCCTCCACGCTGAGGCGGAGATTCGGGCGATGGAAGCCGCCGTGGAATTGGCAGGCGCTGGTGATGCGGAAGTTCTTGCGGATTTCCTTCGCCACGGCGGGTGTGGCGGTGGCGGTGAGGGCGAGGATGCGCGACACCTTGAGCTTGCGGCTGAGGCGGGCGATTTTCAGGTAATCCGGGCGGAAATTGTGCCCCCACTCGGAAATGCAGTGGGCTTCATCGATCGCCAGCATGCTGATGTTGATCGCGCGCAGGTGCTTGCGAAAACTGCGGGAGGCGAGGCGCTCGGGGGAGAGAAACAACAGCTTCACACTGCCATCGCGCAATGACTCTATCACCTGCGCCACTTCGTCATCGGTCAGGGTGGAGTCGATGCGCGCCGCCGCGATGCCACGGCGCGTCAGGGACTCGACCTGATCTTTCATCAGCGCGATCAGAGGGCTGACGACGAGCGTGGCTCCCTCTAACAGCAATGCCGGCAGCTGATAACACAGGGATTTTCCGGCACCGGTGGGAAACAGGGCAAAGGCGGACTTTCCCGCCAACAGCGTGCGGATGACGTTTTCCTGCTCGCCGCGAAAACTGTCCCAGCCGAAACGCTCGCGCAACAGTGTGGTGAGATCGGCGGGAAAAGACACACGGACACGCTAGAAAAGACCGTCGTCGCGGTCAATCGGGAAGAGAGCGCTTTCGCTTGCCCGCAGCGCGAGAGTAGCGCAGGATGGGCGCATGACTTCCGCAGGGAAAGCGCAGCGACTGCGCGATAGCAAGGGGAAACATCGGATCAGCGCCTTGACGGCGTATGATTACCCGACGGCTCGTCTTCTCGACGAGGCGGGGATCGACGTCTTGCTGGTGGGAGACTCGCTGGGCATGGTGGTGCTGGGTTTTCCGGATACCACTCACGTCACGCTCGCGCACATGCTGCATCACACCGCAGCGGTGGCCCGTGCCAAACCACAGGCGCTGGTGCTGGGCGACCTGCCGATTCACAGCTATGATACGCCGGCGCAAGCGATCGAGTCCGCGCGTCAATTGATCGGCGCGGGTGCGGATGCGGTGAAACTGGAAGGCGGCAGTGACATGGCAGACACCGTGCGGGCCCTGTGCGATGCCGGCATCGAGGTGATCGGCCACATCGGCATGCTGCCGCAACACGTCATCGAGGAAGGCGGCTACCGGAAAAAAGGCAAAACCCCCGCGGCCGCACAAAAACTGTTAGATGATGCGCGCGCACTGGAACTGGCCGGTGCCTGCGCCCTTGTGTTAGAGTCGATCGTGCCGCAGGTGGCCGCGCAGGTAACGAGCGCGATCCGCATCCCCACGATTGGCATCGGTTGTGGCGAAACCACCTGCGATGGCGAAGTGGCGGTGATCACCGACCTGTTAGGCTCCTATCCCTGGTTCGTCCCGCCCTTTGCCAAACCCGAAGCGGACCTGGCCACACACATCATGAATGCCGCGCGCGCCTATCAGCAACGGGTGCGGGGTATCACAACACACCAGCGATGACAATCCGATCAAAGCCAGAATCCCCTGCCGCGGCATACAAATCCAGAAAATCACGCGCGGGGCATCGCTGATCAATCCGGCATCTGATATAGGCATATTTGAATTGCGCATGCTGTTTTTTGCGAGCATCGGTGAGGTGCGCATGAAGCATCTCGCGAGTCGTGATTTCATGGCCATCGATGAACCAACGCCTCTGATGATCCACCGTAACGACACACATCCATTGCTCGACGGAAATTTTTTTTCCATATGACATGACCGCCAAATCGACTGGCCGCCCGTGACGATTGGAGACGGATCGCGATGCCGGCAGGATGCCTACAAGCGACAAAATCAGGGCACACCCGATGCTGCCCAGCGTCCATGGCAAAAGATTCATACCAGAGTAAACGATTGCGCGGAAAAAATCTTAGTAATGAGATTTTTCTGATAGGAGTTGCCTAATTTTCCCGGAGATTTACCGTTACTAGATCAATGAAATCGCAAAGAGCATCTTACCCACTACCATGAAAACCAAAATCCTGTTGATTCTCCCTTTGCTCGGCTCTCTCTTTGCAGAGCCAGTTGACAAACCAATCGTCTTCACCGTCTGCGATGAGCCTCTCGCAACAAAGCTCCTCCCCACAGTTCCCGCCCATCAAATTCTCGCCAAACCCCTCACCGATATCCTTGAGGCCCATTCTCCCGCCCCGGATCAAGATTGGCTCTCCACACCTTCGCAACACCATCCCTTCCTGCGGGCCGCCCATCTCGCTTTCGCCGATCACCGCCCGCTCGCCATCAGCCCGGACATGGTCTGGCTGCTCCTCACCCAAATGGCTGCCGCGGAAGTCATCAAACAACCCGAAACCTACCGCGAATTCTTCGCCAACCACGAGTTCGGCAAACGAACCCTCAGTGTGCGCCGAGACGACTTCGTTCCGGGTAGTTCGCAGAACAACTGGCCCTCTGTCTTCGCGGAATTCGAAACCATGATCATCGCCAACACCCCGGACTCGCCCGTTGCCAAATTCTCCCGGCCTTTCTCTTCCAGCACTCCCTCCCAAATCGCCACGCGCCGACTTACGCTCCTTGCTGCCGCATCTCCTTTCTATGAATTCCGCGTCAGCACTCTCTGCGGCATTCCCCGCTTCGAGCTACATGGCACTCCCTCGGATTGGCAATGGATTCACGACAATGTCGAACACCTCCGCAAGCTCGGTCTCAAACGCCGAATCGATGCCCTTCTCCCCGTTCTGGATGAATTCATCAATGCCTCTAACAACAAACCAGATGCCGCCTTCTGGCGCAGTTTTTACAAATTTTCTGCCGAAAGCGGCAGTAGTTACATCAGTGGCTGGATCAACCTCTTCTTCATTGAAGAGAATGAAAAGATGTTAGATGTGGTTCTCAAGCACGATTTCCAATGGTCAGGAGCCCCACTCACGAGAACGACGCTCGGAGCACTCAACCTCCCTCTTGCCCTGCGATCGAAAGACGAAAAACCCTCAGGCTGTCAACAAATTGATTTCACCTGGGACATCAGCGGCGAGCAAGTCCCCATGGTGGTCCGAGCCGGCTTCCTGGGCATCTCCCAAGACCGCAAAACCCTCACCCTTATGCCTGCGATCGGCTGGCAGGTATTGAAAACGGATGTATCACCCGAAGATCGCGCTGCCTTCCAATATCTGGCCACAATGAAAACCTTGACCAACAATGGATTCGAACGGTCATTTAGCCTTATCAATCAAAATATCGTATTCGACAAAAAGACCCACAAAATCACTTACGCTCCTGGTTCCCGTTCCAACTCCTTGAACCACGATTTCTGGATCAAGGTGCTACCCAAAATGCCCGATGTCCACACTCTTGATATCTCACTCCTTCTGGAAAACACAGACAACCTCGAACAACAGAAAGCCGTTTGCACAGCAGTTCTCGCCGCTCCTTCTGTCAAATCCATTATGGGATCGATGAGCATCCCGCGCGAATGCAGAAAAATTCTCGAAGACCGCAAGGACTGGAAAATCGACCCAGACCAATAGATCGCTGCCTTGTTATCAAATGGCAGGAAGTCCAAACACAAATTCCCGGTAACGGTTGGTGCATCATAAAGCGTCCCGTTGGGCCGCGACGTCATGAGGATTGGCATTTTCTCACGATTGAAATTGTGAATGGTAATAGTCCTCTGTTTTTGGGATGTCGTTTTTGACGCACGATGTGATTCGATAACGAGCGCAGAGATCTATGCCTCACTCCCCCTCTTCCGCCACGGTTTCGTCGCGTTGGTAGATGGGGAGTTGGCGGTAGGGGACGGTGAAGGCCAGGACCATGATCGAGGTGCCATAGACGCGGCCGGCTTCATTGCTGTTCCAGGAGCCGTCGTCGTTTTGTTTTTTCAGATAGGTGTCGTACATCCATTCGGCGTATTCGCTCCAGTAACGCCCGCCGATTTGGAAGGTGCCTTGGGCGTTGTAGTAGTTGCCGTAAAATTCGAATTGGTCACCCGGGAGATCGCGGTAGGTTTTCATCACATAGTCGGCCGCCGCGATGGTTTCCGGTTTGCCGTGCTGCCCGCACAATTCCAGACACAGCAGGCCCATGCCCGTGAGCGAGCGGGCGTGGTCTTCGTAATCGGTATAGCCGAAGCTGCCTTTGGTTTTGTGTTGGTGGCGTTTGAGGTAGTTCACGGCGTTTTGGATCGCTTCATCCGGCACAGCGGCGCCATTGAGCTTGGCGGAGCGCAGCGCCATCAATGCCCAGCCGCTGCATGAGGTATCGCTATCGTTCGATCCCGGATGGTAGCGCCAGCCGCCGCGGTTGCGTTCATCCTTTTTCACGGCCTGGGCGCGCAGGATGAGATGCAGCGCCTTGGGCAGGGCGACGTTGATTTTTTTCTGACGCCCGGGCTCGACCATGCCGCTGACCTCCGAGAGAAACAAGGTGGCGATGTTGTGCGCATACATCGGGCCGCTGCCGGCGTGGCCTTTTTCGAACAGCCCGTCCTCGCGCTGATTGGCGAGGATGAAATCGATGCACTTGTTGATCGTTTCGGTGTAGGGGCCCTCGGTGGGCAGGTGGCCTTTCGAGAGAAACGTCATGCCGACCAACGCGGGGATGCCGGTGGATTCGCCGAAATTTTCCGGAAACGAGCCATCGGCTTTCTGCACGCGGGCGAGATAGGCGAGGGCTTTTTCGACGGAGGGATCGACGCGATCGCGCCACTTCGCGAAAATGGGATCCAGTCCCTCCTCGGCACTGGCGAGGGGCAGGAACAGCATGGTGGCGATGGCAAGAAAAAGACGCTTCATGTTATTTTTTGGAGGGATTTTGCGACATGCTCTGGAAATAACCTTTCACCAGTTCGCGGTATTCTTCGGGAATGGCTTGCGCGCCGCCGCTGCCCACATCCGAGCGCAGGCTGTTCTGGATTTTTTCCCAATCCGCGGCGCTGATGCCGAGCTTGGCGAGCTCCGGTGGCAGGACGGGATCCGGTTCGGGCGGGTGCTCGTTTGCGCCGGCAGTGGTGCCGGGTTGTTGTGGGGATTCGCCGGGTTGTTGGGCGGTCTGTGGCTGTGGGGTGCCCGGGCGTGGTGAGGTGGGGTTTTGGCCTTGCATCTTGGCCTTGGCCGATTGCGCGGCTTGTTGCAGCGCTTGCGAGGCTTGCTGTGATTGCTGCGCGGCCTGCTGCGGTGAGGCGTTTTGACTCGCCTGCGCGGCCTGGGAAAACGCCTGTGCAAGGTCTTGCGGCGATGCCTGTGCCTGCGAGGCGGGGGTCGGTTGTTGGGCGGCCTGCGCGGCGGCGGCGGACATTTGTTGAGCGGCTTGTTCCAGGGCGGCGGCGCTTTGGGCGAAATTCTGTTGCGCCTGCGCGTGCTGCTGTGCGGCTTGTTGTTGCTGGCCTTGCTGCGCCTGTTGGGCGGCCTGCTGGGCTTGTTGACTGCCTTGCTGGCTGTTTTGCTCCGCTTGTTGCATGGGGCCGGAGGGCTGCGCCTGAGGTGCGGCGGCGATGGCCTCGGCGAGTTCCTGGGCGCGTTGGGCCTGGGCCTGCTGCAACTGCTCCAGCGCCTTGCCGGTGTCGCCCTCGGCAAGCGCTTGCGCGGCCTCGGCGACCATTTCCTGGCGCTCGGCCAATTGCTCCAGCGCCTCGGCGGCGTTGGCGAGTTCGTTGGCGGCCTGTTCCTGCGCGGCGGCATCGGCGGGTTCCGCTCCTTCGCCTTGTGCCTGCGCTTGTTCGTTGGCAGCGGCTTCGGCGGCCTCGGCACTTTCCTTGGCGGCGGCCTCGGCCTGCGCGGTGGCTTTTTCCAACGCCTTTTGTGCTTCGGCGGTGGCTTCGGCGGCATCGTTGGGAGATTCTGCGGCGAGTTGCTCCTTGGCTTTTTCCGTGGCGTTGCTCGCGGCGGGGAGTTGGTCGGCGAGTTCATTGCGTTGCTCGCGCGCTTGCTCCAACTGTTCCTGCGTCTCGGCGGCGATCTCCGCTTGCTCCTTTGCGAGCGCTTGTTGGATCGCCTGCTGCGTTTCCTCGGCGCCGGGTTCTTTGTTCGCCTGATCCTGCGCCGCTTGTTGCGCTTGTTGCTGCAATTCCTCCTGGGCCTGTGCGATGTCCTTCGCCTGTTCGGCGAGTTGCTGGGCCTGTTCTGCCTGTTGTTTCAGGGCCTCCGCCAGTGCCTGTGGTTGTTGCTGCAGTTCCTGGCGAAGTTGTTGCGCCACTTGCTCCTGCTGTTCCTGCCATTCCTTCTGCTCCGCCGGATCTTGTTTCTCCGTGTTTTGTTGTGCTTGTCGTGCGACTTCCTGTTGCTTTTGCGCGAGCTCTTGCAGGCGGGCGAGATCCTGGATTTTTTGATTCTGTTTTTGCATCTCCTGCTTCACCTGCTCGAGCTGGCGGATCGATTCCTCGGCTTGGTCGCGGGCTTGCTGCATTTTGTCCTCGCGCTGGGCGGACTCATCCTGCAAAGGCGCGTTCTCCATATTCTCGCGGCTTTGTTGCATTTTTTCCGCAGCCTGTTTCACATCATTCGCCAGAGGCGCGTGGACGCTCTCCTCCATTTTTTTCGCGAGCTCATTGCTTTTTTCCTGCGCGCCCGCCAGTTTCTCCGCCGCCTCTTGCAGGTTCTTTTCGGCCTGCGGGGTAAGTTCTCCTTTCTTCACCTGTTCCTTGTGCTGGTCCATGCGCTGGCGGGCCTCGCGCACTTCCTGGATGGTTTTGTCGATCTCCTTCATCGCGCCCTCGTGTTGCTCGCGCAGTTCCTGGCGCACGAGCGACTCGGCATTTTCATCGATGCGGATGCGCAGCCACTCGGAGTAGCCGATGCCCGGACCCGAGCGCTCGGCGGGCTTGCCGTCCTGTGCTTTGAGGCGGATGCGGAAATCGCGTTTATTCCCCATGCGCGTCATCAGATCGCCGATCGATAGCATGCTGCTGCCGCGAAAGCGCTGTGGTCGGCTGCCCTCCACGCGATAGGGCAGGTTTTGTCCGAGCGCGATGCTGCGGTTGCCGTTGTCGTTGAGTTCCACTGCGACTCGCGACAGGGCATGATCTTCCACGACATCATAGCGCAGTTCCAGTTGCTCATCCGCGCGCAAGCGCAGTTCCTTCTGGATGGGGCTGAGCAAGACGACTTGCGGCGCCTGGTCCTCTAACAATTCGATGGCAAACGCGTGCGCTTCGATGTCGTGACCGAGACGATGGCGCAGTATCACTTTCGCTTCGACCAGGCCCGGCTCTTCGAGCTGCCAGGGCAAGTCGATCTGGCTGGTGCCGGAAATGCCGGTCACGGTGGCCTCCGCCACACTTTTTCCGCCGATCTCCAGACGCGCTGATTCGATCGCGGTATTGGTTTTCGCCAGCAAATGAAACGTGGTGCCGCACACGGCGGTGACCTGGTCATCGAGCGGTTCCATCACCGGCTCGCGATCGAGATAGGCCGGCGCTTCCACGCGCAACTTCGCATCGACCAGAGCCGGGCGCGGCCAGACGGTGACGGCAAACCAGTCGCTCTCATCGCGTCCTGCCAGCGCCGCGTAGCGGAAACTGCGTGTCACGGGATCGAGCTGATAAACATACGCATCGCCGGTCCGGGCGAGCGCTTCCTCGGCATTGACGCCATTTTCCCATTTGGTGCGGAGCGAAACGGCGGGGGCTGTGCCCTGATAGTTCACTCGGATTTGCAGCGCATCGCCCTCTAACAATTCGATATCACCTGGCGCGATCACAAACGAAGCGGCACCGGCATTGCCATAGCTCGAAAAAGGAGCCACCGCGCGCACCAGCAGTCGCACCGATTGCTGCGGCCACAGTGCGAGCAGCAAAGCGAACACCGCCAGCAAGGCCAGCGCGGGACGCGCCCAGCGGCGCAGGTTGCTCACTGACTTCACCTCCATCCGCGCATCGACTTTTTCCGCATCCATCTCCGCCGCGCGACGCAGTTCTTCTAACAATCCCGCGGAAATACCGCGCTCCTGTCCCTGCAATTCCAGCGCCGTGCTGATGCGTTCCTGCATTTCCGGATGACGCAGTTCCAGCCACCGCGCCAAGGCCACGGGGGAAATCTTTCGCATCAGGGGTGACAGCGCGTGTTTCGCCGTCAGTAAAACGGCGACGAGCCATGTGCCGAAAAGCGCCCATCGCGCCCATGTCGGTACCGGCGCCAGGAACCAGTCCACCGCCATGATGAGGAGCAGTCCGCAGAGTGCGACGGTCGTCAGCATCCAGCAAGCGCGCCAGGCCTGCGTGCGACGGATCTGGCGCAGCAGGGCGGCGAGTGATTGATCGATCGAAGAAGGTGAGGATTTTTCTGACATAAGACAAATTCGGTTAGGGTAGACCGGCACCGCGGCGGATCACCCATTCGGCGGATAAAACGATCAGTAGCAATGCTAATACCATCCACTGATCCCACAATGAAATTTCGCGAATCTCCTCCTTTTCCGCCTTGTTGCGGAGAAACAGGGGCAATAAGTCCGCCGCGTTTTCCGGGCGCACGACCTTGCCACCGGAAAGGCTGGCGATGGTTTCCAGGAGCGGCAGGTGGAGAGTTGTATCTGCCAGCTCCACCGGTCCGCGCGATCCCACCACGCGGATGCTGGTCTGCAAATCCTTGCCATCCTCGGCCAGCATGGCCTGCGCGACTTGCGGCCCTTGCACGCGGATTTCGTAACGTCCGGCCTGCTCTAACGAAGGCAGCGCCGCCTCATAGAGACCGTTCGATTCCGGCAATTCCCGCATGGTCACGCTGCGCAGCACGACGCCGTCCTGCAGCACTTCCGCTTGCAATGTCGCCTGGCTCACCGGAGCCAGCGCGGCATCGCGCAAACGCGTGGTCACGGTGATCGGATCATCCGGCGTGTATGTCAACTGATCGGTCCCCATGCGCGCCTGCTTGCCGCCCGCGCGCAACTGCGGTCCCGCGCCCCAACGCACGAGATTTCCCCAGAAGCGGTGGTGATAGACATCGCCCGCTCCCTCGCGCAGTCGCCAGGTGCGATCGGTCAGCAGCAGGGCGACTTTTCCTTTGCCCGTCTGACGCGTCACCAGCAGTGCCGATTCCACCTCTTGCTGGCGGCGTTTGGCGAGATCGGCGAGCGCGCGATTCAGATCCGCGGCGGCGGTCACGGTGCCCGAACTGCGCGCCGGTGCCTGTGTGAGCAAAATTTCCGCACCCGCCTTGATGCCGGTGATCGGATGACGCCACGAGAGCTCGGCGAAGCCCGCCCACAGCTCCTCATGGCTCTGATCGCCGTTGCTCTGCTGGGTCACGGGATGGCGCTGTCCCTCGGCGGTGAGCTGCCAGCGGAAGGATTTTTGCTGGTCCGTGAAATACTCGCGCGCGCCCCAATCGAGCTCTGCCGGTACCAGTGCGCGCGCCTCCTCCGCGACCAGCGCATGCGGCATGGCACGTGGTCCGGCGATCAGCACCAGCAGGGCCGCGCGCTCATTGACGCAGCGGGAAATGATGTTCCACGTCGCGGCATCGAGCGCTTCCGCCTCCACGTCGCCGAGAATGATCACGTCAAACTTCCGCCACTCCTCTTCGCTTGTCGGCAGCTGCGTTGCCTGCGCTTCACCGAAGGGGCGCGAGGCCGATGCCGCCACCGGCACCACCTGCTGCCCCGCGATCTGATCCGGATGCAACAGCACCGACTGCAAGTGCACCGACTTGTCGCGCCCGTAAAACAGATTGCGCAGGTAGCGGAACTCCCAGCGCGGATGGCTGTCCACTAACAAAACATTCGTGCGCGCATCCGTGATGGAGGTTTCGAAGTCCCAGTGATTGTTATCGGCGAAGCGCTCGTTGCCCAGATTCGCGATCTCGATGCGGTATTCCCCCACGCCGCCTTCCTCCGGCAAATGCACAAAACGCAGATCCTCGCGGTGGTAATCCTGCGGGATGGTGATCTCGCGCTCTTCGAGAGTCTTTTCGCCTCGCCGCAGAAAAACTTTCGCCTTCTGGCCCTTGTAGCCATCGAATTTCACCTTCGCGCTGACACGCATGCGGTCGCCCAGGTGGATGGCCTCCGGAGCATCCACGGAAACGATGGCCGCATCGCGCGGAGGCGTGGCGCTGCCGATGCCGACGATGCCCACGGGCGCATCGAGGATGCCGAAACGCCGCGCGATGTCCTCCACCCGATCGGGGCGGTTGTGGCGGCCATCGCTCAACAGCACCACGCCGGCCAGTTCATCCGGCGGGATTTGTTCGAGCGCGTGACCCAGCGCCGAGGCCAGGTCCGTCGCGTCCGCCCAGCCATCCGGCATGCGCGTTTCACCCTCACGCACACTGCGGGCGAAATGGACCGTCCGCACCTTGCTGCTTTGCTCCAACGTCTCGATGATTTTCGCATCGGCGAGAGCCTGCTGCGCCAGCGCCGTGCGCGTCGCTGCGGCGCCATCATCCTGCAAATGCATCGATGCCGAATCATCCACCATCACCATGATCTGGCGCTGGCGTTCCTGCGTCACCTTGCGCACCCACGTTGGCTCGATCAACATCCACAGCAGCAATACCAGTGCCGTGCCGCGCAGGATCAGCATCCAGCGCGCGCGCGTTTGAGTCACCGCACCGCGCTCATAGCGGGTGAGAAAAACCAGCAGCTCCCAGCCTAACGAAAACGCCAGAGCAGGGGCCCACAGCGGCCACGTGGGCGCGATGCGGATGACCTGCGACAGACCGAATAGGATCGCCCACACCCCGAGAAACACCGCCACCAAACGCACCAACGATTTCATCGCAGACCTCCTCTCCATACCGTGTTTTCGCCGAACTCCACCCGCACGTCCTCGGCGGAGCGACGCGACTTCGCCACCCAGCGCGCCAGTAGACTCTCTAACAGGAAAAACGCCACCGCGGCAAACGCGAGCCAGCGGGCGATTTCACGGCCGAATCCCTTGCCCTGCAGCACAGCCAGCATGTCCGCCAGTGACTGCGGCAACAGCAAATCGCCATGCGCCCGCATCAGCGCGAGATCCTCCTCGCTCATCGCGGCAAACACGCTCTCCTCCGCATCGCGCCGCACCGCCACGGGCAGCAGGCTCGCTGGCTTGACCTGAAACAGTTCCGCCAGTCGCACATCGGCAGCCACCTGATAGATGCCGGGGATGGCCGGTCCGTCGATTTGCAATTCCTGACCACGACGCCCCACGCGCAACCGCGCCTCACGCGGCAGACCCAACGGATCGATCACGCGCATCGGGTCCGATGACGGCAACGTGGGGATCCACGCCGAGCTGGGAATCAGTTGCCGCTTGCCGCCCGGGGTGGTCCAATACAATCGCACATAAGCCGCGCCCCATTCCTGCTGGTAGCGGATTTCCACTTCCTCTCCCTGTCCGGCCTCCAACGAAATCCGCGCGTTCGGCTTCTGGTTTTCTTCCCAGCGCCATGTGGTATCACCGCCTACGGTCATGCTGAGCTGATCGTTCACCTCCGCCTCAAACACATACTCGCCCGTCACCGGGGGCAGCAAGGTCGCCTTCCACACCACGGTGTATTGGTCGCGCGGGAGGCTTTTCTCAGGCGCGGACTGCGACCAATCGAAATCAATCGCCGCATCCACGCGTTGCAGCAGCTCCTGTGAGTCGCGGATTTTACTACGAGTATAGTAGCCCATCAGTCCGCCGCTCGATTGGGTCAATGCCACGCTGGGGCTCCACAGCGAGTCGACATTCCATTGCGTTCCCGTTCCCGCCGCCCAGGCGATCCATTCGTGGACAAATGGCACGAATGCCTGACGAGCAGGGAGATTTCCCGCACGGGCATCGAAGGCGCAGGTGCTGAGCAGGACGCGCCCGCTGCCTAACGCTTTCGTCGCGAGAAACGCATCGCCATTGCTGAATGCCGCCGCCTGCACGCCGTGCTCGGTGACTCCGCCGGTTTTGCGCCAGCGCTTGATCAGAGCTTCCGGGAGATCGCTGCGTTTGGCAAAGAGCGCCAGCGATTCGTGCACGAAGGTCGCCGTGGCAGGCGAAACTCCTTTCCCATCCGTCGCTTCCTCGCCCAGCACCAGAGGCAGTACGGCGCCGTCCAGGCTGTTCCAAGCATTGTAAAACTCCGCCTCCGTCCGCGGTCCCGCGAGCACGATCAGGCCAGCGCCTGTTGTTACTTTCGACGAGATGGCGGCCGCCAGGCTCTCGGGCAAACGCGGCACATCGGCCAGCACGATGACACGCGCTTCGTCGAGGTCATCGAGCTTGAGTTGTGCCGCCGATACCACACGCGGGTCCATCAGAAATTTCGACTCATCGCGCTCGCCCGCGATCGTCGAAAGCGCGGGAGCCAGCGCCAGCGCGGTATAGCCCGCCGCGCGATCGAAAAACGAACCCGCCGGATTGCCATCGACCAGCAAAACCGGCAGGCGCTGCTGCACCCACTGCACCATCTCGATGCGATTGTCCACCGCCAGATCATCCGCCGCCTCGGTGCTGACGCGCACCACGTGCGATCCGGGCTGGGTGAAATGATGCGGAAATTCCACCGTCGTGCGCTGGCCCGGCAGCAAGATGCCCACCGAGCTTTGGCCGGCTTTTTTCTGATCGACTTCGAACGTAATCACGCCGGGTGTGATCGCGCTGCGCCCGGTATTCACCACCTCCACCCGCAAGGAAACCTCACGGTCCGTGCCCACCACCGCGCGCGAACTGGTGCAGGAGGCTAACGAAACATTGCCGAACGTTTCCGGCTCGCCGAAGTTTCGCAGCAGCAATTTCGGTGCGGTCGGCAGTCCTTGCCACGATTGCTGCAGGGTCTTCCAGGCACTGGGGTCATCGAGCCTCCAGCCGCTGCGCTGGGCATCGGTGAAGACGATGATTTCCTTCGAGGTATTGTTGCCCTGTGCCAGCGCCAGCGTCGCCACGCCCAGCGCCTCATGCGCGCGGAAGCTGCCGCCGAGCGGACGCAGGGAGTCGAGCACGCCCAATACATCGGCGCGGTGTGTGAGGGGCGATGCCGTTTTTGCCTCGGGCGAAGGTCCGCCTAAAATCACGACGAATGCCGTGCCGCGCGGCGCTTCGGTCACCAGTTGTTTCGCCTCTTCGATCGCGAGTTGGAACACGGACTTGCCCGAGCGCGTCAGCTCCATGGATGCTGAGGCATCGATCACCAGCGCGACATCGCGTCGACCGCTGGCCTCGAAGCGCCGCAGATTGAATTCCTTTTCCCAGTAACCCAAGGCCGCCGATACAAGCAGCAACAGCACGCCAAAACCACGCAGTCCCCAGCGCAGGCCGCGGCTGCTCAGCACGAAGGAAGCTCCCAGGCAGGCGATGGCCAGCAAGGCCGCGGGCAACACAAACAGCCACGGCACTTGCGAGTCCGGCGTCATGAAAGGCCGCGCCAGCGCCAGCGCGAGCAATGCCATGAGCAAACAACGCGCCGCCATCAGCAGCAGGTCCTCCCATTCCATCTTGCGCCGTCGCACGGAAATGGTATCGAACAAAAACCGCATTGCGCCCCAGTCGATGGGCTTCGCCGCCTGCCGCCGGACCAAGTGGATCAGGATCGGCAAGCCGATCGCTGCCAATCCGAGCAACATCCATGGATGCAGAAACAGCATTTATTTCCTCCCTCCCAAGTAGCGTAGCAAGGTATCGCGCAGCGGCGTGCGCGTGTTCACGGGGACGTAGTCGGCGCGCATCTTGCCACAGGCGGCATCGATGCGTTTGACGAAGCCGCGCAGTTTTTCCAGATAGGCCGCGCGCACCGCCTGCGGATCGATGCGCAGCATTTCCTCCACGCCTTCCAGGTCGCGGAAGCGCTGGAAACTCTTGAACGGAAAGGTCAGCTCCTCTTCGGCCAACAGATGGAAAATCACCAACTCGTGCTGGCGGTAGTCGAAGTGATGCAGCGCCTCGATGATGGTCTCCGGATCATCCAACAGATCGCTGATGAGCACCACCAGCCCGCGTTTGGGAATGCGCTCGGCGACTTCATGCAAGACCGGCCCCATGGCGGTGTCCTTGCCGGAGGGGGTCTCGTGCAGTTCCTGCAGGATGCGCCGCACCTGGCTCGGGCGGCTGCCGGCGCGCACGTAGCCGCGCAGTTTCTGGTCGAAGGTCGCCAGCCCCACGGCATCGCCCTGCTTGATGTAGAGATAGGAAAGTGCCGCCGTGAGATGTTTCGCGTAGCTGAGCTTCGAGAGGCGCACGCCATCGATCATCGCCGCCGCATCGCCAGTGTAGGCCATGGAGCCGGATACGTCCACCACCATCATCGCGCGCAGGTTGGTTTCCTCGATGTATTGTTTGATGACATGGCGGTCACTTTTGGCCATGACTTTCCAGTCGAGATTTTTCGGATCATCGCCGGGCGCATACTCGCGGTGCTCGGCGAACTCCACGGAAAAGCCCTTGTCCGGCGAGGTGTGCCGACCGCTCAACGTGCCGAGCATGCGTTTGCGGGCATACCATTCGAGACGCTTCATCACTCCCATCGTTTCCTGCGGGAGCAACTTCATGCAGTCGGGAAGTTGGAGCGAATCGGACATGGCTCTCAGACAACCAATTCTTCGCGCGGCGCCATCGTTTCCAGCAACTTCTTGATCACGTCATCGCTGTTCACTCCCGCCGCTTCGGCATTGAAGGTGGTGATGACGCGGTGGCGCATCACGGGAGCCGCGACGGCGGCGACGTCCGCCGTGGTCGCATGGAAGCGCCCGCGCAAAACGGCATGGGCCTTGGCGGCGGTGATCAGGCTGATGCCGGCCCGCGGACCCGCGCCCCAGCCGACCATCTCTTTGACGAAGTCCGGTGCCGAGGCATCCTTCGGTCGGGTGGCGCGCACGAGTTTCGAGGCGAACTCGATCACGTGATCGCCCACCGGCACGCGCTTGACGATGTCCTGCAGGTGCAAAATTTCCGCCGCATTCATCATCGGCGTGATGGTCGCCGCGCCCGGGCTGGTCACGCGGCGGATGATTTCCTTTTCCTCGGACTCGCTGGGGTAATCGACGATGATGTTGAACAAAAAGCGGTCGAGCTGGGCTTCCGGCAGCGGATAGGTGCCTTCCTGCTCGATGGGGTTCTGCGTGGCCAGCACAAAAAACGGTTTCGGCAGCGCGAGCGTGTGTTCGCCCACGGTGACATGCTGCTCCTGCATCGCCTCCAGCAAAGCCGCCTGCGTCTTCGGTGGCGTGCGGTTGATTTCATCCGCCAGCACCAGGTTGGCAAAAATCGGTCCATGCACAAAACGGAAACCGCGACGCCCCGTTTCCGGATCCACCTCCAGCACATCGGTGCCGGTGATGTCGGTGGGCATCAGGTCGGGCGTGAACTGGATGCGCTTGTAGCTCAGGTCCAGCGCCCGCGCCAGGGTGGAAACCAGCAGCGTTTTCGCCAAGCCGGGCACACCCACGAGCAGCGCGTGACCGCGACAAAAAATCGCCATCAAGGCCTGCTCCACGACCGCGTCCTGACCGACGATCACCTGCCCCAGTTCCTGTTTCATCTGGCCGTAGACCTGATGCAATCGATCCACCGCCGCCTTGTCTTCGCTGCTCATATCCCAAACACTACGGCAGGACCATTTGAATCTTTCACAAATGCGACCACGCATGAATGGCCCGCGCACCACGTCCTCCGGCGCTGTTCGCCATACCGGAAGGAATCCGAAAAATCCGTTTTTTGTGTCATCGCATGCCACAAAATGATATTGACGAAATTCATACACGGCATAAAGTAAGGATTCTATGAAACGTATTGCGCTTTGTGTTGCCCTGTTGCCCGGCTTGCTTATGGCGGTGGAATCACCCGGCCAGAAGGAAGAGCTGGATGCGTTGAAAAAGGCCGCATTGAAGATCGATCAGGCGGTGGCGAATTTCTATCGGCAGAAAAAACTGCCGGTGCCGCAGGTCACGGATGATGCGACCTTTCTGCGCCGCGCTTTTCTGGTGAGCGTGGGCAGGATTCCCACGATGGAGGAAGGCCGCGCCTTTTTGGAGATCGATGATCCGGCCAAGCGCGAGGAACTGGTGCATTACCTGCTGCGCTCGAAAGGCTACTCCAGCCACATGACCAATTGGGCTTTCGATTTGCTGCGCCTGGCGGATGGCCGCATGGGCAGCTCCGCCAACAACGAGCCCTACCGTCACTGGGTTCGCACGGCGATGACCGAGAACATGCCGTGGGATCAATTTGTCCACTCCCTCCTCTCGGCGGAAGGCGACGGATGGGACCAGAAGACCGCAGCGGTCGGCTATTATACCCGCGACCGCGGCATGCCTCTGGATAACCTCGCCAATTCCATGCGCATTTTCCTCGGCTCCCGTATGGAGTGCGCGCAGTGCCACGATGACCCCTTCGGCAAAACCGAGCGACATGATTTCTACCAGCTCGCGGCTTTCACCCACGGTCAGGATACGCTCAACCAACGCTACATGGCCCCGTTGTGGAACGAATTGCGCGATGATCGCCGCGCCATGGGACAGGAATACAATGTCGCCCAGATCCTTTGGGATAAAGTCTATGGCATGAGCCTCTCCGGTGGCGGAGCAGGCCGCATCAGCCTGCCCTCCGATTACCAGTACCGCGATGCCCAGCCGGGGGAAATGGTCGGCGCGAAGACTCCCTTCGGCAAGGGCGTGCGCATGTCCGATAGCAAAGACGAAAATGACGGCCGCAAGCAGCTCGCCGAATGGGTCACGACCAAAAACGGCGAGCAGTTTCCCTCCGTGATCGCCAACCGCATGTGGAAACGCATCATGGGCAAAGGATTCTACGAGCCCGTGGATGAATTCATCGCAGCCAAGGAGACACAGGCACCGGAACTGATGGCGCACCTGGTGCAGACCATGATGGAGCTGAAATACGATCTGCGCGCCTTCCAGCACGTGCTGATGCTGACGAAAACCTTCCAGTTCGCCACCAATCCGAACCCCTCCACGGTGGAGACGGGCGATGACTTCCACGGCCGTAAGATCGAGCGCCTCACCTCGGAGCAGATCTGGGATTCGCTGATCACGCTCGCGGGCGGCGATCCCGATCAAAAACCCACTCGCACGCTCGATGACCGCATTTACCTGAACGGACGTCCCGTGCTGGTTGGCAAGAAAAACATGCCGCAGCTCTCCAAGGAAGTGCTCGCCTTGAAATCGGAACAGGAGGTGCGCAGCTACTTTGCCAACTTCCTCTCCGAAGTGAAAAGCGGTGGCGGCGGTGGCGGAGGCGGCGATGCGATGATGGCCATGAATGCCGTGAAAACCTACAACAATGACGCCCAGGTGCGCGCTTCGGAATTGCCCTCACCGGCCCCGCGTTCGCATTTCCTCTATCTCTTCGGTCAGTCCGAGCGCGACGTCGTGGAAGGCGCCAGCCGCGAGCCGAACGTAGGCCAGGTGCTCTCGCTCATGAACGGCTTCGTCCAGCGCCAGCTGGTCAACAATCCCGATGCCCACCTGTACAAGGGCCTCAAGGGCGCGAAGACCGACGAGGAAAAAATCCGCCGCATCTACGTCGCCATCCTCAACCGTCCGCCCAATGCCGAGGAAATGGGCTGGATGAAAGAGGAAATCACCGCCTCCGGCGAGCAAGGCCTGCGCAACATCGTATCGGCTCTCGTCATGTCCTCGGAATTCCTTTTCCTGCAATAATCAGAAGAAACCAGATTTTCAGACACCAGACATAAGATTTTTACGATCATGAACCCGTTCCACAAACCCGATGAATTCACCCGCCGCCAGTTTCTCTCGAATGCGGCGCGCACCTATCTCGGTGTGCATCTGTTCCCGATGATGGGCGCCAGCATCGCCGAGGCGGCACCCGCCACCGCCGCCGATGTCGCCAAGGCCAAGCATGTCATTTATCTGTTCATGTCCGGCGGCATGAGCCATGTGGACACCTTCGATCCCAAACCGAAGAAAAAAGAAGTGATGGGCAAGACCGAAGCCATCGCCAGCGCGGCGGATGGCATCATGCTCGGCCACTACCTGCCGGAAACCGCCAAGGTGATGGACAAGGTGGCGGTCATCAATTCCATGACATCGATCCAGGGCGCGCACGAGCAGGGAGCCTACGTGATGCACACCAGCTACAACTTGCGCGGCACGATCAAGCATCCCTCGCTGGGATCGTGGGTCATGAAACTGGGCGGTCGCATCAATCAGGAAATCCCCGGCTTTGTCTCGATCGATACCCCTGCGGATCACTCGGGTGGCGGATTTTTCGGCGCGAAGTATGCCGCCGCACCCATCGGCAGCCCGCAAGAGGGCTTGCAGGACTCGAAGCGCGTCAGCGATGTGTCGAAGGAGAATTTCGATCGCCGTCTCACGCTCGCGGACAAGCTCAACAAACAATTCCACGGTCGCTACGCCAATGCCGACGTGCAGGCTTACCAGGATCTCTATCAGGAAGCGATCCGTCTGATGAACTCGAAGGATCTCAAGGCATTCAATTTGAACGAGGAATCCGCCGCCACCAAAAGCCTCTACGGCACCAGCCGCTTTGCCCAAGGCTGCCTGTTGGCGCGACGCCTGGTGGAGCACGGCGTGCGCTTCGTGGAGGTCCAGCTCGGCGGCTGGGACACACACTATGACAACTTCACCGCAGTGGAAGGCCGCTGCAAGGAGTTCGACCAAGCCTATGCGGCTCTCATCACCGACCTCGACAAACGCGGAAAACTGAAGGACACGCTCGTGGTGGTAGCCACCGAGTTCGGCCGCACGCCCGAGATCAAAACCGAGCACAAGGACGGTCGCGACCACCACCCCAGCGCCTACACCTGTCTGCTGGCAGGCGGCGGCATCAAGGGCGGCTACAAGCACGGCGAAACCGATGCCAGCGGCGGCAAGGTCAAGGCTGACCCGGTCACGGTGCAGGACTTCAATGCCACCATCGCCAAGGCGCTCGGTCTGCCACATGATCTCGTCATCATGTCGCCCTCGAAACGCCCCTTCAAGATCGCCGACAAAGGCGTGCCGGTGGACAAGGTGTTCGCGTAAGCGGACGGATGACCGTCTCAGCCCAGCGCTTCGAGCACCTGCGCGAAGTGCTCGTCGGGCTTGACCTTGGGCAGCACGGCTTTGATTTTTCCTTTGGCATCGATCACAAAGGTCGTGCGCTCGGTGCCCATGTAGGTTTTCCCATACATGCTTTTTTCGAGCCACACGCCGTAGTTTTCCACCATGGCATGATCCTCATCGCTCAGCAGGGCGAAGGGCAGGGAGTGCTTCTTGAGAAACTTCTGATGGCTCTTGATCGAATCGATGCTGACGCCGAAGACCTGGGCCTTTTGTGAAATTTCCTCCCAACCATCGCGCAGCGCGCAGGCCTGTTTGGTGCAGCCCGGGGTATCGTCCTTCGGATAAAAATACAGCACCACGTCTTGGCCGAGGAAATCCGCGAGCGAAACGATGGTGGGTTCCTTGTAGGCACCGCCGATGGCGGCCACGGTGAAACTGGGAGCTTTTTCTCCCGGGGCTGGTTGCGAAGTCATGACGGGCGAAACATACCGCGATTCCCCCCGGTGGCAAGGGATGATAAAAAACTTGTTGGGAAATTTTTGTGCGGCTGTATGCTGTGGCTGTGAAAATACTCCCCCTCCTCCTGGGCAGCCTCTGCTCTCTCGCCACGCTTCAGGCAGCGCCGGAAATGGACTGGCCGAAGGACCTGGCACCCGCCACCAAAACACTGCTCGAACGATCGCTCAAAGCCGCCGACCAGCATCCGCAGGTACCCTACAAAACCGGAGCCGAGGCCCCGGAGGACGGCATGGATTGCTCGGGCGCGGTGACGTATCTGCTGGGCCTGGCCGGCGTCACCCCGCCGCGCAGTTCCGCGGATATGCACAAGTGGCTGGCCAAAACTACTACATTCATCGTAGTTCCGGCGGATGCCCGCGATATCGACCATCCGGTCTATGAAAAACTCCGCCCCGGCGACCTGGTTTTCTGGGCGCATGCGGACGGCAGGGTGAGCCATGTGCAGCTGTATCTCGGTCTGGAAAAAAGCGACCGCCGCCCCGTGATGATCGGCGCTAGCGAGGGCCGCTCCTATCGCGGCCGGAAACGCAGCGGCTTCGGCATCGTCGATTTCAATGTGCCCAAGCCCGGCAGCGAGACGCGCATCGTCGGCTTCGGCCCCGTGCCGCTGAAATGAATCAGCGAGGCGCTTTCATCCAGATTGGCGCGGCGATGAACCAGAGCAGGGTGCCGAGCAGCATGATTTGTTTGACAGAGTCAAGACTGTCTATGGATCCACTCCAGTGCAGGCAGGGTGGAATGGAAACAAGAGCGAGCGCGATCAGGCAGATGGCGGGAAAGAGATATTTCATCAGGGTGAGGGTTAGGATTTTTGCGGATGAAGGACTTTGGCGAGGATGATGTAGAGCAGACCGGAGGCGATCCACGCGGGGATCACGCAGTAGGCGGCGAAGTAGCTTTTGTAGAAAATCAGATAAAGCGCCGGAACCACGGGAATCAGCCAGGCGAGCAGCACGGCGAGATTGAAGGAACTGCGTTGCGCATCGGCCGCATCGGTGATGAAACCCATCGCCCTGCCGCAGTAGTGGTTGACAAAAATGATCGCGCCCATGGGACCGAGCACGGTGCCGTAGGTGCCGACGAAGCCTAACAACTTGCCTGACAGATTCGGGAAAGCGCCGGCGATGGTGGCCACCGCGCCCGCCACCAGCACGCCGAGGTAGGCTTTGGAGTTGCGGGGGAAGAGCGACTGGAAGGCGAGCCCGGCGCGGTAGATCGTGGGATTCGCCGTGGTCCATCCGGCGATGATCACGCAGATGATGCCGGTCCAGCCCAGCGCATTGTAGGCGAGGAAGCCCGGGTCGGCTTGTACCTTGCCACCGCTCATCGTGGCGGCAGGCTGAGTGGCGAGAACCGCGGCGAGCATCAACGCGGCGCAGATCCAGGCCATGTAGTGGCCGAGAAACATGCCGATCGAGGGCGCCCAGCCGGCGGATTTGGTCTTGGCAAAGCGGAAAATCGAAAGGTCCGCCATGCCGAAGTGCATCGCACCATTGCAGAGCCAGGCGAAAATCACGATCTTCCAGAAACCGAAGTCTTCCACGCCGTTGGCCTTTTGCACGAAACCCACGCCCTCATTCCATACCTTTTCCAATCCGGCGTAATCCGTCACGCTCATCTGCGCCAGCGAAACGACGCCGCACATGGCGAATACCAGAATCATCCACGGCGCGGCGATGTTTGCCACGCGCGAGACCATCTCGTAGCCGGCGGCGGCCACCAGCGCGATGAGGATGCCCACAATGACCACGATCATGGTAAAACTCGCGGACGCGAGACCGAAGATGTTTTCCGGAACTTCAAAGCGCACATTGAACGGCACCCCGATGGCCGATGCCGAAACGGTGATCATGGCGCCGGCGAGGAAACAGAACAAAACACCGTTGATCACATTATAGAACTTCACCAAGGAGCCACCGGCGATTTTTTCGAGCTGGTAGTAGAGGGTGAGGCGGCGGTTCATGGCGATGGGCAGCACCAGGTAGCGCCAGGTCAGAACGGCGAGCAGATTGCCAACGAGCAGGCCGAGCATCAGGTCTTTCAGGCTGGCACCGGCGGCGAGGAAGAGCGGGCCGATCATGAACTCGGTGCCGGCCGCGTGTTCTCCGGCATACATGCCCCAGAACGCGCCGGGGCCTTTTTGCGCCTTCGCGGGCACGGGTTCGCGTTCGTATTCGCCACCACCACTGGCGGCTTCGATTTGTTGTTCTTCGATCATGGGTTATGTTGGGTTGGGAAACAGGAATCAGGCGTAACTGGAGCCACCGGTGAGGCCCAGAGCGATGCGGCGTGCGCTGCGCTCGGTGGCCGCGGCCGCCTCGTAGCCGCTTTCGCGATGAGCGGCGAGCGGATCCGCGGGGAGATCGTGGGATTTTCGCCATTCGCCAATCGCGGCACTGACATCGGTGTTGAAGGCTTTTTTCAGGCACATCTCGGCATCGATGATGCGTCCCTCCGCCTGATAGCGCACCATCGCCTCGTGATCGACGAGTGCCGCTTTCGCGTAAAGTTCCTGCGCCGTGGTGACGGTCTGGATCATCGCTTCGATCTTCGGTTTGAGGTTGTGCGATTGATCGATCATGTAGTCGATCTTCGGATACACGCCACCGCGCTCCCACGCATAGAAATGGATCTCGTGGAAAATGCGGAAAATCTGATAGGGGTCGATCGAGCCGAGCGTGAGGTCGTCATCGGCGTAGCGGCGGTCGTTGAAGTGGAAACCGCCGAGCATGTTTTCATCGAGCAACCACGCGACGATTTGTTCGATGTTTTGCGAGAGGTAGTGGTGACCGGTATCGACCAGCACCTTGGCCTGAGGTCCCGCCATTTTCGCCATCATGTAGGCCATGCCCCAGTCGGCGAGGTCGGTTTGATAAAAGGCGGGCTCGAAGGGTTTGTATTCGACGAGCAGGAATTGATCGGGTGCCAAACGCTTGTGCGCCTCGCGCAGGGCGGATTCAAAGCGATGCTTGCGCGCGCGGATCGAGTCCTGGCCGGGGTAGTTCGTGCCATCGGCGAACCATAGCGAGATCGCGTGGCTGTGGAGCTCCTTGCCGAGGTCGATGCTATCGCAAATGTGCTGCACGGCCTTGGCGCGCACGGCTTCATCGGGATTGCCGACGCTGCCGAGTTTGTATTCCTGGTCTTGGAACAGGTTCGGGTTGATCGAGCCGATGCGCACGCCGTGTTTTGAGGCCGCTGCCACGATTTCCGCCGCTTTGCTCAGATCGGGAAAGTCCCATAACACGTGCGTCGCCACGGTGGGGCAGCAGCCGGTCAGGCGATGGACCTGGCCCGCATCCGCGAGTTTGTCCGCCATATCGATCGCCGCCGCCGGCTGGTGGAATTTGCCAAAACGAGTGCCGGTATCGGCATACCCCCACGAAGGAGTCTCAATAAAAAAATGCTCCAACGCGTGGAAGACTAGGGTTTCTGGTGTACTCATAGATGAACCACATCAAATGTGGGAGCTCTTCATGATACGGTTCTTATCGATTGACAAGGAAAATCTGTAATTTCTCTGTACATCATGATCGTTGGTCAGGTCCTTGTCGTCCCACTCGCGTTTCTTGTTTGCCAATGCAGAGGGCAGCCGCTAGCATCGCCCACACAAGCAGACAGGCCTGTCGCTGCCCATTCACCTCATGAATCCGCTCTTTCTCAAAAACTGCCTCATCGCCAGCGAAGATTCGCCTAAGCTCATTCCTGCCCACGTTCTTGTCGAGGACGGGCGCATCACAGCCATGGGGCCCGATGTGAAAAACCCCGGGCACGCCCGCGAGATCGATGCCGCCCAGCGCGTGCTGCTCCCCGCGATGTTTGATGCCCACGTGCATTTCCGCGAACCCGGATTCGAGGCGAAGGAAAACATCGCCAGCGGCGCGCGCGCGGCGATCAATGGCGGTGTCACCGGCGTGGTGATGATGCCCAACACCTCGCCCGCGCTCGATAACCCCGCCACCATCCGCACGGTGCTGGATGCCGGAAAAGCCACGGGTATCACCGTGCTCACCAGCGGCTGCATCACCAAGGGCCGCCACGGCAAGGAGCTCGCCGCCATCGATGGCATACGCAATCTCGGCGTGAAAATGCTCACCGACGATGGCGACTCCGTCTATGACCCCGCGGTGCTGTATCGTGCGATGCAGTATGCAAAGGAATTCGGCATGTTTTTCGCCAGCCACTGCGAGGTCCCGGAAATCGCCGGCCTGCGCGCGCTCACCGAAGGCCCCACGGCCTTCCGTCTCGGCATCAAAGGTTCGCCGCCCTGCGCGGAGGAAATCATCATCGATCGCGATATCCGCCTCGCCCACGCCACCGGCGCGCACATCCACATCCAGCACGTTTCCTCCGCCCTCGGCATGGAAACGATCCGCTGGTGGAAGGAGCGCGGCGACGTGAAAGTCACTGCCGAGGTCGCGCCGCACCACCTGCTCTTCAGCGAGGAAGACATCGGCGACTTCGACACGAACTACAAAATGAATCCGCCGCTGCGCACCAAGCGGGACAATGCCCTTTTGCTCGAAGGCCTGAAACAGGGCGTCTTCGATCTCATCGCCACCGATCACGCGCCGCACACCGCCTTTGAAAAATCGCAGGACTTCGTCAGCGCCCCGAACGGCATCACCGGTCTGGAAACCGCGCTCATCAGCCTCTATCACTACTATGTTCATAGTAATACATTCGGCTGGGACCTGGTGGTGAAACGCTACTCCGCCGAGCCGCGCCGTTTCATGGGCCTGGCACCCGTGCCCGTCACCGAGGGCGGCACTGCCGAATTTGTGCTGTTCAATCCCGCCGGCGAAACCACCTTCACCCGCGAGTACATGCAGTCGCGCAGCCAGAACACGCCTTTCCTCGACCAAACCCTGAAAGGCAGCATCGACCTGGTGGTGAAGGACGGGAAGATTTTGTTAGAGCGATGATGCGCCGACCATGGAGCCCCCGATCTACGAGCAGAAATCGAACACGGGCTCTCCGATCATTCGCTGGAGTGTCGGTTTTTTCTGCATCGTGCTGATGGGGCTCAGCCTGCTGATCATGATTCATGGTGATTTCCCCGACGGTATGACTCTCCGTAGGATGGCAGGTCTTGCCATGATCTTTCTGATCGGACTCTGCGGAATGGGGGCGATCTGGGGAAACAGGCTGTCAGCCCGTGTGCTCGCGGGCATCTTCAGCGTCTTCGGTCTCTTCTATCTGGTGGATGAATGGATCATGGTTCAAGGACCGATCTTTGCGATGAGCCGTTATGCCCAAAGCAGCAACCCGCTCAATGCCCTGCGGTTTTTTTTGTTCATCGGGTTCCCCTGCCTGCTGTTCGCGCTCGGTGGCAAACGCCTGGTGATGCGCTATGCAGTGCCGCTCCTGTTGCTCTGGCTCCTCCACTTCGCCGGGATATTATGCCACTTGCTCGCCATGCTCTTGCGGCTCGATGGATGGCGCTATTTCCTGGCCTATCTCCCGCTTCACGCGGTGATTCTTTGGCTGACCGTACGGAGCGTGCAGGTCTGGAGGCGCGACCGCAAGCGGGGTTGGCGCATCGGTGCCGCGGGTTACGGATCCAGAACCTACGAAGAACGTCTCGATGGAACATGGGTGAGCATCGAGCTGCGCTGCGTGAGTGATTATCGGGAAACACCTCTGATTCTCGAACTCCCCACTCGCGACGAGTGGCGGCAATTACCCACGTGGACTCAGGAACGGCACGGCTTGATCATGGAACGCATCAGGGATGTTCTCCCTGCGAAAGACTACACGCTGATTGAGTCGGATCCTCTGCATGCATAGGAATGCGAGTGATCAGAGCTGTACGCGAATGTGCCGTGAAGGGTGCCGGTTCATGGTGCCAGACGTGCCTCCTTCAGCATCTGCCGCACCTCGCGCGGGATGGAGTGCCAATCCTCGGGGAGCTCGCCGATTTGATCGGGAATCGCTGGCGAGGCTCCGTGATCGAGCAGGAGTTTTGCTGCTGCCAATGAGCGCAAGTGGTAGAGACAGGTCCAACCATCGCAATCGGTGGCATTCACATCCGCCCCCGCATCGATGAGTCGCTGGATGCACGGAACGGAATCGGCAATCACGGCGGTAAACAAGGCGGTGTCACCCGTGGAGGTGAGATTCGGATCCGCGCCGTTTTCTAACAGGAAATTCACCGCATCGATGTGACCGCCGTGGCAGGCATCTTTCAGCGGCCATTCGCCAGAGCCGGAAATCTGATTGATGTTCGCGCCGTGATCCATGAGCAAGCCGAGCAGGCGAAGGTCACTGTAGTCACAGAGGACATGGATGACGGCATCATTGGTATCGGTCAATACATGAACGTCGGCTCCATTTTCTAACAGAACAACTGTAGCCTCGTAAGAGCTGTGGCTCACGGCATCGTGCAAAGGGGTTTCCTCGAAATCGTTTGTGACCGAGAGAGGAATGCCAAGTTCGAGCAACCAAGGGATGAGCGAGGGATGGTTGTGTCGAGCGGCGATATGCAGCGCAGTGGCTCCGCAATGTCCCTTGGCATGTGGATCGCTGCCCCGCTCCAGCAGGGCTTGAGCGCGCTCGCGATCACCAGCGGTGATGGCGAGGAGGAAGGGCGTGCGATTCCAGGCATCGCGATCGTAAAGCTGTTCGTCGCTCAGGCGCGTAACATCGCTTGCCTTAGCTCTGCCCATGGCGATGTCATATTCGAAGTCGCCCCATCCGGTGACTTCCAGGGAAATACCGCTGGCGAGAAGGTCGGGAACATCAGGCCACGATGGCGGCTGACCCGAGGCCCAGTGCATTTTGCGTTGGCTATCACTGCAAGCTGGATCGATGCGCAATCCTTGGTCCATCAACCATTGCCGCAAAGCGGCCAATTCCGCGTTATCCTCTCGCGGTGCTTGATGCGCGCGCAAGGGCTGGATTTCGCTCAGGGCATTAGCACCGGTGGGACTGGTCCAGTGCAGGTCAGCACCGGCGGCGACGAGCTGCTCGATGAGATCGCGCCTGCCGTGGCGGGCGGCTGTGATGACAGGAGTGTGCTGGTAATGAGGGCCGATCCAGTCATAGACGCACTGCGCGGGCACACCATACTCTAACAAGAGCGCGATGAACTCGGAGGCGCGCTCACCCGCAGCGATCGCGTGGTCCAGGAATGCGGCGAATTCGTGGCCCTTGACGTGGCAAAATTGAGGACGCAGTTCCTCTAACAACATGCGGCATTCCGCGGCATCCTGCTGTTGCAGCGCGTGGTTCACTGCCGAGACCGTCAGGAAAGCCTCACCAGGCATTTCCAACTGCTGCGTCCAACGCTCGTGCATCTCCGCGAGGGCGGGATCGATATCGTCCAGGTTCATGATCATTCGCCCGCTTTGGCGTTGGGATCCGGGTTGGCGGATGGCACGGCGTTTTGCAGGAGTTTATCCAACAGTTTTTTCAGCTCGGCGACTTTCTCCGGTTGGCTGTCGGCGAGGTTTTTGGATTCTCCGAGGTCGTCCTTGAGGTGATAAAGTTGGAATTCCGGCATGTCCGCAGGCGTTTTCTTTTTCTTGGCGGCCGCGCCCTGGCGATGGATCAGTTTCCACTCGCCCGCCCGCACGGCGGCGAGACCGGGTTGGGTGCTGGAGAGCAAAATGGCATCGTGCGGAGATTTTGCCTTCTCCGTTAGCACGGGCCAGATGTCCTTGCCATCGACGGGGAGCGGTTGTTCCGTTTTCGCACCCGCGAGTTTCAGCAGGGTGGGATACCAGTCGATGATGTGCAGCGGCTCATCGATCACCTGGCCGGCGGGGATTTTTCCGGGCCAGGAGGCGAAGGCGCAGACGCGCACGCCGCCCTCGTAGATCGTGCCTTTACCGGCTCGTAGCGGCCCGTTGTCGGTGATGTTTCCGGGAGCGGGCCCGCCATTGTCGCTGGAGAACAAGATCAGCGTGCTGTCTAACATCTTTTGTTCCTCCAGCGCCGCGACGACCTGGCCGATCGCTTCATCCATGGCGGCGAGCATGCCGGCGTATTTTTGGCGGTTGCCTTTGAGAGTGGCGTAGGGTGCCAGATACGATTCCGGCACTTGCAGCGGGGTGTGTACGGCATTGAAGGGAAGGTAGAGGAAGAGCGGTTTTTTGGCATCGCGCTGGCGGATGCGTTCGCAGGCTTCTTTCGCGATCAGGTGGGTGGAGTAGCCTTCATCCTTGCAAGGTTGGTCGTTGCGGTGCCAGTCGAGCTGCCCCTCGCGCTTGTGGGTGAAAAAATCGATCATGCCGAACCACAGACCGTACTGGTGATCGAATCCGCGTTTGGTCGGTTGATAGGCGGGCTGGAATTCGCCGAGGTGCCATTTGCCGGAGATGGCCGTCTGGTAGCCCGCTTCCTTGAGCGCGTGTGCCAAGGTGCGTTCGGCGAGAGGCAGTCCCCAGGGCGCGTTCGGGCGCACGACGCTATAAACGCCGGTGTGCGCGACGTAGCGGCCTGTCATCAGCGAAGCGCGTGTGGGAGAGCAGACAGGCTGCACGTAAAAGGAGCGCAGGCTGGCACCGCTTTTCGCCAGGCGATCGAGGTGCGGTGTCTTGATTTCCGTTCCTCCATTGAATCCGGCATCGGCATAGCCCATGTCATCGGCGAGGATGCATACGATGTTCGGCTTGCTGGCAGGCGTCTCCGCAGCAGAAATGGCGGAGGTCAGGAAAAGGGTGAAAAGCAAGTGTCTCATGGCGATGTTGCTTCCTAGCACAGACAAAGCGGGAGAGACAGAAAAATCGCGGAGCATGGGATAGCGCCTGGACTAGATCCGATGAAACTCAGAGCAGCAACTATGAGTTCTTTACTTTGAGGAGAAACTCTTGTGGCAGTGCCGAGATCACCAAATCAATTGGCAAAACGCCGAACGACGTTTTTTTGAAATTGGGCTTTCGTGCATCCACGAGTATCCGATCTTCTGCTTCATGCCACCATGCGGATCCCATGAGCCGGGCGGGCAGATTCTGGAGAGCCATGGGAATGCGTTGCCAACCGCTTTCTTGGAGAAGATCACGAATTTCATTTTCAGTGGGTTCTCCACCGCGCAATGTAGGCTGGATCGTAACAAAACGGTTGGCCCGCGTGAGGCCTATGATCCGAATTTGGTCTCCAAAGAATTCATTATGATCATCGAGCCGGCTCAGGTATTCCGTAGGGAGGGCACGTCGGATACCTAGTAATCCGCGGTCATCAAGAAACGCCGTCCAGCCATCAGAATGTTGATGTTTCTCCACATAAGAACCCCGGAAACGAACCGTGTGTTCTGTTCCCTTCGCATCGAAGGATTCAAGAGCAGGGATCACTGCCAGAAGTCCTGACTGGGCTATGGTTTGCCGTTGACTCTGGATGCTTTCGGCACAGTTTTTTTGACAACTCTCAACTCTTTCGGTGTCTGTGCTAAAAATTCGGCGCGAGACATCACTGGGTAAGAAGCCTTTGCCCTCGCAGCTGCCATGCGTTCCGAGATTTTCCGATGTTGTTCTGTTTTTGCTGCCATCAGATTTCAATGCATGAAAGAACTACCATAGAGCATGGGAAAAATCAACACCAAAGGCGGGGAGAAGAATGGCGACGTGCGCACGGTCCGGCGCATCTGCCGCAGTTCTTTTCCGGCCTTTGTGGCATTTCCTGTGGATCGCTACAGATCGATCCCGCGGAGCGTGCCGCTATTAGGGTAGAGCCATGTTTTCTTCCCCTACATCCGCGTCCGCCTCATGGCACCAATGGTGGCAGGCGCAGGGCAGTGTGTTTTTCCTCTACGCACGGCAGCAAACGCGCTCGGAAGCGGATGCCAAGGACGTGTTGCAGGAATCACTCATCGAAGCGTGGCGCAAATCGGGCGACAGCATTCCCGATAAAGCCATCGTCTTTGCCACCATACGGAGACGCGCGATCGATCTCGGCCGCAGCACGGATCGCCGCAGCCGGCGGGAAAACGCGGTGGCTGCCGATCGTGCGGAATGGTTCATTCCCGACTTTGCGGATTTCGACACCCATCAGTGCATCAGCCAAGCCATCGCCGGGTTGTCGCATGATTTGCGGGAGGTGCTGGTCTTGCGGATTTGGGGGGATCTGACCTTTCCGGCGATCGCGCAACTGATGGACACCCCCGTCGCCACCGCCACATCCCGCTACCGTTATGCGCTGGAACAATTGCGCGAAACCCTCACAGAACTGAAGATATGAACGACGAATCCATCGAAAAACTGCTGCGCGGCATGCGCCCGGAAGCGCTGCCCGATGACGTTTGTGCGGCATTGCAAGAGACTCCGGTCAAGTACCGTTCTTTTGTTAGGCAAAGAGTGATGGCGGTCGCCGCCCTACTTCTGCTGGGCACGGTGTTGTTTTGGTTCAACCGGCCATCATCGCCGGTGACCGCGCCCGTGCTCACCATCCGCCACCAGGAATCGACACTTCTCAGCAGCAAGAGACTCGAACTGCGTCAGGAGAACGAGGTCTGGTGGGAGAAGTGCGAACAAGAGTGGCTCGATCAGGATACGGCACTCTGCTCGAACAACCCAGCCGTCGTGCGCTACACCGGCAAACGCCGCGAAGTGGTGTGGCAACCTGTCGATTTTCAATGAACCTTTTTTCAAGCAACAACCATCCACCAAAGACACTATCATGAAAACAAAGACAATGAAACCATGCAGCATCATCCTCAGCCTGGCACTGGCCACGGTGGGCTACGCAGAGACAACATCGGAATCGAGCCAGAGCGAGGCGCGGGCGGAGGCTCATGCCGAGGCTAACGGAAATGGTTCGCAGACCATGAAACAAACGGTCACGGTGACCTCGGACGGCAACCGCACGATCAAAACGACCACCACGGAACGCAATGGCGTGCGCGAGGTAAAACGGGAAGTCATCGATGCGCAAGGACGCGTGATCGAAGGCGGTGCGGATGATTCAGAGCCACAAGACGACAAGACCGGGCCGCAGGAAGAATCGGAAGAAAAAGTGTGGCTCGGCGTGAAGGTGAAAGCCGCCGATCCGGCACTGCGCGAACAGTTGGACCTGGCGGCGGACGAGGGTGCGGTCATCGAGCTTGTCGCGGACCATAGCCCCGCCGCCAAAGCGGGCTTGAAGCCGAATGACATCATCCTGACGATGGATGAAAAAAAGGTGGCGGATGCGGAAAGTCTGAACCGTGAACTCCAAGGCAAAAAAGCGGGAGATAAAGTCGCGATCCAATACATGCGCAAGGGACAAAAATCTTCTACCGATGTTACCCTGGAAGACCGTCCGGCGCAAAAAAACGAATCAGGCCCCGCAAGGGATACTGCCACCCGCAGCGAATCCGGCACTGCGGAACTGGAACTGAAAAACGGCGATAGTTTCGACAAGGTTCTCGAAGACCCGCAGGTTCCGGAGAACTTCAAACAATCCGTACGCGAGATGCAGCAGCGGATGAAAGCATTTCAGGAAAAACACCAGCCGCGCTGATGGCGAATATCTTCAGCAACCAACATGGCTGTTCCGTTTGCGTGAGCAATAGTCACTTCACGCGCTGCAGCGTGAGTTGGCGGAACTCCATGACCTGGCGGCCGGGGATCTTCAGCGCTCGCAGCGTGAGGGTGCCCGCGCCTTTTTCCAGATCGATCACACCGAGCTTCATCGCGCGGAAATCCTTGACGTAGCTTTCCGTGCGCGGCGCGCGGTCGTGTTCGCGACCGACCAGCGGCGGGTCGTGTGCCTCGGTCACGCTGCCAACGAGGCGGCTCTTGCCAAAGCTCAGTTCGACGGTGGAACCCACGTCAGCCTGCGGACAGGCATACCAGAGCAGTGCCTCGTATTTTCCGCTTGATCCTACTTCCACGTTCCATGTGATGTTGTCATCCGCGCTGGTCCAGTTCAGGAAATACGAACAATTCGGATGGATGCTGGAGCGTTTGATGTTGCCGTGGGCGATGCCATCGCGCGCGGGGATGTGGGTCCACGGCACGGCGGGATGGGCGATGACGAAAGGGCGCCGGTCTTTGCCGGAGTTGTTGAGCACGGACTGTTTCCACTCTGCCGCAGCGGCTTTCAGCTCTTGTGTGATGGCGGGATGTGCGGCGGCCACGTCTTTCGCCTGTCCCGGATCCGCGATCATGTCGAAGAGTTTGCCCTCGGCATCCAGCCGGAATCGCTGGGTGCGCACGCTGATCTTGCCGCCCCAGTGGGAAAAAATCTTCCGCTCCGGCCAGGTGGCGGTGGCTTTTTCAGGATCGGTCAGGAGCGGCGCGAGGTTCCTGCCATCGAGCGGCTTGGGGCTCGCGAGCGGAATGTCCGCCAGGGCGGCAAGGGTTGGCAAAAGATCGATGGCGGCGGAGATGGGTGCCACGCGTTTCCCCGCCGGCACCTTGCCCGGCCAGCGAACGAGCAATGGCGAGCGCACGCCGCCCTCGTTCACGGAGCCCTTGATGCCCTTCATTCCGCCGTTCCAGCGCGGACCGTTCGGGCCGTTATCGGAGAGGAACAGGATCAGGGTTTGCTCGGTGATTTTCAGCTCATCGATCTTCGCCAGAAGTCGGCCCACATTCCAGTCGATGTTCTCACACATCGCGAGTGCGGCGCGGGTGTGGGTGAGATCATCTGTTTTCTTTCCGCCGGTCGGGCGCAGGGCGATGTCTTTGTGAGAAAATTTTTCCCACCACTGGTCCGGCACCTGCATGGGTGAATGGGGCGTGTTGTAGGAGAGGCAGAGGAAAAATGGTTTCCCTGTCGCGTGGCGCTGGCTCATGAACTCGGTGGCGCGACGGGTGAAGTCATCGATCATGAATCCCTCGCCTTTGACCAGTTGGCCATTGTGCTCGAGTGGCGGGTCGTAATAATCGCCCCAGTGGCCCGAACAGAAGCCGTAGAATTCCCCGAAGCCACGGGCATTCGGATGATAGGGATACTGCGTGCCGCTGTGCCATTTGCCGAAGAGGGCGGTGGCGTATCCGGCGGTCTGGAACACATCGGCGATCGTCTGCTCATCGGCATTCATGCGCTCGCCGCCCTGCGAGGTGCTGTGGACGCCGCTGCGCGGGTGATAGCGGCCGGTGAGAAATTCCGCACGCGTGGGCGAACAGACCGGGCTCACATAAAAGCGCTCGAACGAAACCCCATCGCGCGCCAACGAATCGAGATGCGGAGTGGAAAGGTCGGTATTCCCATGCGCGCTGAGATCGCCCCAGCCTTGGTCATCGGTCATGATGACGATGACATTGGGTTTTCCCGCAGTGGCGAACGGACAGGCGATGAGCGAAAGAAGAACTGCGAATGTGAGGCGTATGTTCATGGGATGATGTTCGCGGCGGCTCCGCGATGGGAATGGATGGGCTTAGGGCTTCTTTTTCCGCTTGGGAGGTTTCGAGCCATGGGCGGGTGGGGTGAGGCCATCCGCGGGTTGATCGGAAAAACGCCAGGGGTCGTTGAGGCGGCGCATCTCGGCGAGGAGCAGCGCGCGCATTTCGCCGAGCTTGGCGGCGTGTTTGGGGTTCTTGGCGAGGTTGTGTGGTTCGGTCAGGAGTTCGTGGGGATTTTCCTTGAGGTGGAAGAGTTGCGTTTCGCGCAAGCCGGCGGTGGTGGATTCGTATTCGATGAGTTTCCAATCGCCTTGTTTGACACTGCGCATGCCGGGTTTGTCGCCGCCATTGTAGACGCCGTAGAGGGTATCGCGGATGGTGGCTTTTTCGCCGAGCAGCACGGGCTTGAAGCTGGTGCCTTCATTGGTCTCGGGAGCGGGAACGCCGGTGAGGTCGCAGAAGGTGGCGAGCAGGTCGCCGAGGTAGATGTTTCCCGGGGCGCGGCTGCCGGGCTTGATGCCGGGGCCTTTGATGATCATGGGCACACGCCAGGTGTGCTCGTAGAGGTTTTGTTTCCCTTGCAGGCCGTGGCGGCCGATGGCGATGCCGTGATCGGCGGTGTAAAAGATGTAGGTGTTTTCGAGCTCGCCCATTTCCTTGAGCTTGGCGAGGACACGGCCGATTTGAGCATCGATGTTTTCCGAACAGGCATATTGGCGGCCGATCTCGTTGCGGATGGTGGCTTCATCGCGCCGACCCCACACGCCGCTGACGGACTGTTCATCGCGCACATTCATGTTGGTGTTGTTGAACGGATGCTTGGGCAGCCAGTTGGGCGGCAGCGGGGGCTGGAGCTTGTGAAGCGCGGGCGGGGCGTTTTTATCGGTGTGGTTGGTGGCTCCGTACTTGGCCAACAGCTCGGGTGTGCCGTCGCGGACATCGTGCGGATGGGAGAGGCCGAAGTAGATGAAAAACGGCCGCTCGTCTTTTTTGTTTTGGCGCTCGCCGAGGTAATCGAGCACGCGTTCGGCGTGCCAGGCGCTGCCGGTTTCCGCCGTGCCGCCGCGTTTGGTGGCATCGTGGACGACATCGAACAGCTTGTCCGCCGCGGGGTAGCTGTTTCCCTGTTTGCAGGTGCGCATGGTGGCGCATCCCGCGCGACGGAAGACAGGGCCGATGCTGTTGTTTTCCAGATTCGGCGGGCATGTTTTCGCGCCGGGGCCTGTGGGCAAATGCCACACGGTGCGCCCGCTGAGGATCATGTGCCGGGATGGAACGCAGACGGCACCGGTGAAGGACCCCATGTGATGCGCGGCATCGAGGACCATGCCGCCGGAGGCGAGGGCGCTGATGACAGGGGAATCGAGCGTGGATTGCGGATTGTAGAACTTGAAATCGAACGGCGCCTGGTCATCCGTGAGGATGAAGAGGATGTTCGGCTTGCGCGGTTCCGCGGCCTGGGAAAGGAGAACGAACGCGAAAAGGGCGAAAAGTTTTTTCATGGGCTGCTTCTATTTGTGGGGCATGGGACGTTTTTGTCAATCAGCCGATTCCGCCGCACAGCCTACTTGGATCATGGCGCAGCTTCCTGAAACATGCCGATTCTCCGCTCCGTAGTCTCACCGCCCAAAAAACCCGCAACACCCCTTGCGCGGGTGTGAAACTCTGTTACCATTTGTCCGACAACATGAAAGCCCTTACCTCTAGTCTTTTTCTCGCTTCGTTGACGCTCGTTTACGCTCAGCAAGGCAATCGCAAGGAACACCACTCGATGGAGCCGGTCGTTCCGGCGAATCTGATTCCGGCGGCTCCGGTACTGAGCCCGGCAGACGCGTTGAAGACCTTTCAACTCGCGCCCGGATTTGTCATCGAGCCTTTTGCCACGGAGCCGCTGGTGGAGAAGCCGATCGCGCTTGATTTCGATCCCGCAGGCCGCGCCTGGGTGGTGGAAATGATCGGCTACATGATGGACCTCGATGGCAAGGATGAAAAAGTGCCCCAAGGCCGCATCGTCGTGCTGGAAGATACGGACAACGATGGCAAGGCGGACAAACGCACGGTGTTTCTCGAAAAAGTGCTCCTGCCCCGCGCCGTGGCCGTGTATCCGGACGGCATTCTTTACCTCGACGACCACGACCTGCGCTGGATCAAGCGCGATGGCCTCAAGCCCGTGGGGGAATCCGTGGTGGCGGCACCGAAGTTCATCGAAGCCGGCAACGTGGAGCACAAGGTCAACGGCCTGGTGCGCAATCTGGACAACTGGCATTACAACGCCAAATCCGGCAAACGCGTGCGCCGCGATGGCGACAAATGGCTGGTCGAAGCCACGCCGTTTCGCGGTCAGTGGGGCATCGCTCAGGACAACTACGGTCGCCTCTATCACAACAACAACTCGACCTTCCTCTTCGGCGACTTCCTTGCGCCCAATCTGCTGGCGGGCAATCCTGGCGTGAATCTGAAAGTGAACGATGCCGCCCAGCTCGGGCCGAACAACACGTATCCTTCCCGCGTCACACCGGGTGTGAATCGCGGTTATATCCAGAAATCCAATGGCTACACCACCGATACGCTCGATCCCAAAACCTTCAAGCTGCTCATGACCACCGCGTCCGCCGGTCCGACCGTCTATCGCGGCACGAATTTCCCCAAAGAATGGCACGGCCGCGGTTTCACGCCCGAGTCCGTTGTGAACCTCATCAAGGCGATCCAGATCGACGAAAGCTCCACCAAACTCACCGGCTCGCATCCGCTGGGCAAGAGCGAGTTTTTGACCTCCACGGACGAACGTTTCCGCCCGGTGAATCTCTACAACGCGCCCGATGGCACGATGCTGGTTCTGGACATGTATCACGGCATCATTCAGGACCGGTTTTTCATGACCTCCTACCTGCGGGAGCAATACGCCTCGCGCAAACTCGATGGTCCCGCCACCGGACACGGCCGCATCTGGCGCATCAAAGCGACGGGCGGGAAGCTGGAAAAAATCGTCAATTTCGAAAAAGCGCCGACGGGAGATCTGGTCAAGCAACTCGCCCATCCGAACGGCTGGCATCGCGACATCGCGCAGCGTGAATTGGTCAATCGCAAGGATCTTTCCGTGGTGCCGCTGCTCATCAAGCTGACGGGCATCAATGAATACCCGCTGGGCCAAATCCACGCACTGTGGACTCTGGAAGGGCTGGGCCAGCTCAACGCCACCGCCATCGCGCAGGCCCTGAAAGCCAGCGACCCCAAAGTCGCCGTCTCCGCTCTGTGGGCTTCCACCAAACTTCCCGCCGCCGAGGTCAAGGCCGCCGCCGCCGCCCTCCTCGCCTTCGCGCCCAAAACGGATGAGCAGAAAATCTACCTCGCCCGCGCGCTCGGACCCATCGGCACTCCGGAGGCGTTCTCCCGCTTGCAATCGCTGCTGCAAGACAATGCCAAAAACACCTTCCTCAAGGCTGCGGCATTCGCCGGTCTGGACCATCACGAGATGGCCTTCAAAACGCACATCGAGGCCAAGTTCAAGGACAAGGCCTTCCTCGCCTGGCTCGATCAAGGCGCTGCCACCGCTGGCAAGGCCGCCGTCTCCGGTGCCGGTCTCAGCGGCGAGCACCTCGCATCGTTCGAGCGCGGCAAAGCCCTCTACTCGGGTGCCGCCGCCTGCTTCGGCTGTCACGGTGCCGGCGGTGAGGGAGTGCCGAATCTGGGGCCTCCGCTCGATGAATCCGAATACGTCACCGACTCGCCGGAGCGCCTGGTGAAAATCCTCCTTCACGGCCTGACCGGTCCCATCACGGTGGCGGGAATCGAATACAAGCCCACCGCCGACATGCCGGGCCTGATGCAGAATCCCACGCTGAAGGACGGCGACATCGCGGATATCGCCACCTACATCCGCCATGAGTGGTCGAACAAGGCCTCTCTCGTGCCCGCCGCTACGGTCACCAAACTGCGCAAAGACACCGCCTCCCGCACGGGTAGTCCGTATCGTGCGGAAGATCTGAAATAAGAAACAAACGGGGGAAACGACCGATGGATCCGCGCGCCCGGGCTTAGAATGCCGTAGCCGCGCGGCGCAGCCGGTCCATGACCGCCACGCCTAGGCCTACCTCGCTGACGGGCTCGGCGACGATGTAGTCCAGCCCCGCGGCATCCAGTTTGCGCAGCAGATGGAACAGGCGCAACGCGGCCTCGGGCAGCTTGCCATTGCCCGGACTGAGCGCCTCCACCGCCGCCCACCGGTGCAGCGAAACATAGCCTTTCCCCGGCTCACCCGTGTAGGAGAGCAAACCGTATTTTTTCCCGGGCTCCGGCCGGAAGTCCGCCGGATCTTCCAGCAACATCAAGGGCGTGCGCGGCGCGTAGTGGCTGGGCAGCATGCCGGGCGCGGCGGGCGCGGAGCCATCGCGCACGCGCTTGGGGCGCTCGACCTTGCCAAAGTTCTGCAGCATCTCCTTGGTGATCGGTCCCGGGCGCAGGATGGTGATGGTGGGACGTTTTTCCCCCGCAGTGATGTGAATGATGGTGCTTTCCAGGCCTTCCGAGCAGGCGCCGCCATCGACGATGAGCGGAATGCGACCGTCCAGTTCCTGCTGCACCGCCGCCGCCGAGGTGGGGGAAATGCGGCCGAAACGATTCGCGCTCGGTGCCGCCAGCGGTTCGCCCAGTTCCTTGCCGATGGCGCGGAAAATCTTGCTGGCACTCTGCCGCACCGCCACCGTATCCAGCCCGCTGGTCACGAGATCGGGCACGTCGGGATGTTTCGGCAGGATCAGGGTCAGCGGCCCGGGCCAAAAGGCATTGAGCAGCTTGTCCACGGTCGCCTGAATCTCCTCAGGGATGACCGCCACGCGCGGCAAATCCGCGCGCGTCGCGACATGCACGATCAAGGGATCAAAGGACGGTCTCTCCTTCGCGCTGAAAATTTTCGCCACCGCCTGCGGATCGAAGGCATTCCCCGCCAATCCGTAGACGGTCTCCGTGGGCAAGGCCACCACCTCACCCGCGCGCAAGAGGGCCACCGCCGCTTGCACGGCGTCTTTGTAGTTTTCATCAGAGGCGGAAACGATCGCGGTAGAACTCACGCACCCACCATGCCGCAAGGCCGCGCGTTGTGCGAGCGCAAAAAATCCATCGCCGATGCATTCCGTTGCCCAGAGCCGTAAAGCAAGTGTGAAACAATGCCCATTTGCCCGGACTGCTTCACTCAAACGCACCAACGGCGGCATCAGTCGATAGCCCACAGGCAAGGCCCTGGGTTTGATGGTAATCCTATGTCGTGAGCGCTGAAAGTGCGTGACTCTCAGTCGGAAGTGTTAGGGTTTGCACACAGACCAGTGACGCCTTGATGCGCGGCAGCATACTCGAGCTTTATGTTGCGCAAGATGATTTACAGCGTCTCTTCAGCAAGTAAATCACTAAACCACCGACGAGAAAACCGATGCCTCCCGCGATCCAGAGAGCGGATTTCGCGGCGGTGAGAATGGGATTATCGAGTGCATTGAGTGAGACGTGATAGCCTGCCACGAGCCATTTCCCCTCTTGCAGAACCAGTGTGGCAGTCCAGCGACTGGTGAATTCGTAGTCGCGGCCCAGCAGCTTGTAATTGGCGACGACTAATCCTGTGGAAAGCGCGGTGTCACCGCCATGCAGGATCGATAGTCCATCGGGTTCATGAGGGATTTTGTAACCGACAAAGGCGTCTTTGCCCATGCGATCATAGAACGCACGCAGTTCCGCAACACCTTGCGTGGATTCGCCGTTTTGCCAGGTCACCACAACGTCGGGATGCACGAACTTGAGCATGCGGTCGACATCGCGCGATTCGATCGCAGCGATGATTTCGATACGTGTGTCTCTGAGTTGTTGATGGATCGCATCATTGGCAACAACCGCCTCTTGGGCGTGAAGCGTGAGTGGCGACAGCAGAAGGGAGAGGAGCAAGCGTTTCATGGCTCTTCGAGTGTAGTGGATGTTTTCTTGGTTGGAAACACTAGAGTTGCGGGAATGGCGATGAGACAGAGAATCACGGCGCTGGCTGCGAGGGTGGAGAAATGGAGAACCTGTTCATGATAAGCCAGACTTCCGAGAAGCGCGACGCCGAGAGCGCTGGCGATCCGCGCGGCGGTGCTGTTGAGGCCGGCCGCCAGGCCATGGTGCTCTGCGGGGACGTTGGAAACAATGGTGGCACTCAGTGGGGCGGCGCAAAAACCGAGGCCCAAGCCGAGCATGAGCAACGGCGCGAGGATGGCGTAGGGAAAGCCGATAAAGCCCGGCCAGAGAAGGGCGGCAAATCCGAGTGCGCAGAGAAAGCTGCCAAGTGCGAGTGTGGGGCGCGGGCCGTAGCGATCTAACAGTTTTCCTGCAATCGGCGAAACGATGGCGAGCACAAATAAAGTGGGGATTTGCAGTAATCCAGCGTTGGTGGGAGAGAAACGCAGAGTTTCGATGAGATAACTGGGTAGTAGATAAGTGAAGCCAGCCCATGCGGCGTAGATCACTAGTGAAATGAGAAGAGCCGCGAGCAGTGGGCGGGAGCGCAACAAGGCCAGCGGCAGCAGCGGGTGAGAGGTCGATTTTTCCCGCAAGTAAAACAGCAGAAAAGTGAGAGTGCCAAAGGCAAAGAGGAGCGATCGATCAATCAAAGCGTAAGAGAGGGAAGCGAGACCGATGATGAGAAGTGACGCGCCGGGCCAGTCGATGGGATGACTCTGGGTGGGAAGCGTGGGATCAGCGGGACTGCGTTTGAGAGTAATGATCCCTGCGATGACTGACAGCGGGAGGTTGATGAAGAACACACCGCGCCAGAGATTGTTTTGCACGAGGATGCCGCCGATGACAGGGCCAAGCGCGGTAGCCATCAGAGTGAACGCACTCCAGAGGCCGATCGCACGACCCAGTGAGTGACCGGGTGTGACCCGAGCGATCATCGCTAAGCTCCCCGGAATCATGAGGGCCGCGGAAACGCCTTGCAGGGCACGCAATGCGATAAGAATAGAAGCGTTCGGAGCGAGACCACAAGCGATGGAGGAAATCCCGAAGCATGCGATTCCCCAAAGAAAGGTACGACGAATGCCATAGCGATCGCCTAACGATCCGCTCAGCAAAAGCAAAGAAGCCAGCGTGACGGCGTAGGCATTGTGAATCCAGAGCAGGTCGGAATCGCTCGCGTGCAGGTTCTCACGCAAGGCGGGCAGCGCGACGGTAAGAGCCGTAGTGTCGATGAACGCCATGCCCGCGGCAATCGCCGCGGCGATGATCGTCCAGGGAAATGTAGTGCGAGTTTCGGTCAAGGCCGCCGGGGTTTAAGGATCAGGTGCAAATCGTTTTTGATGCGAAGAGTGATGCCGGTTTCCGCTTCGGGAAACGTGGAGGACATCGGAGTGAATTGGAAATTTTCCAGCAGTGCCCCGGCAATGATGCGGGCCTCCATCAGCGCAAACTCTTTGCCGATGCACACGCGAGGACCTAGACCAAAAGGAATGAAGGCGGCGGGGACTGGTTGAAGGAAACGGTCGGGTTGGAAAGTATCAGGAGCATCCCAGAAATCGGGGTGACGATGAACGGTGTAGGTGCAGATCGCGACGGAGGCGTTTTGGGGAATGGTGTAGCCGGAGATTTCATCAGGACCGAGGGCGTGACGTTCGATGATCCAGATCGGTGGGGAGAGGCGCAGGGATTCTTGAAACGCTCGGTCCAGTGCTGCTGGATCTTGGGCGCAGCGGGCCTGCTCGTCTGGGTGGTGAGCGAGGTAAGCCAGCAACCAACTCAAGGCGTTGGCAGTCGTTTCATGACCGGCGAGAAGAAAGGAAACCGACTCGTCATGGACCGCGCGCGGATCGGGATTTCCCAAACGAATCAATTCTAACAGATCGGGGGAATCCGGTGCCTGGGTGCGGGCGGCAATGACAGAGTCAACCACGGCATTGAGTTGACTCATGGCACTGACGAACCTGCGAGATTTGCGACCCGTGAGGGAACCGAGGCGGGTAAAGGCCTCGGTGAGGACTTGGGCGATGGGTGCGGCGAGTGATGCGAGAGTAGAGCGGGCTACATCGCTGCCGAAAAGTGACCGTGCGACGATGCTGAAGGTGGTGGTGGTGAGGTCGGCGGAGGCGTTGACTTGCGATTGGTTTTTCCAAGAACGGACGAGGACTTCGGCTTCCTCGCGCATGATCGATTCAAAACCGCTAATGGCTTGGCGGTGAAAGGCCGGTTGCAAGTGCTGTCGGCGTTGGCGCCATGCTTCACCGTTCGATGTGAGCAGGCTCTCACTGGCGATATCGCGCAGGAAGCGAGTGCTGCGGGTGTCTTTATCGTAATTGACCGCGTTTTTTTTCAGGACGTGAAGAATAGCGTCGGGATGATTGACGAGGTAAATCGGGTGGGGGCCGAGTTTGAAGCGGATGACATCGCCGTATTCGCGCACGCTGCGGATAATCAGCCCGAGAACATCGCGGCGGAAGGCCGGGATGTGGCCGATGAGGGGAAGCGATGGCGGGGAAGGAGGCTTCATGGATGGGGTGAGTAATTCCAGCGTTCCAGTTCCGGGCCCGCGTGTTGGTTGACCATGGCGATGGTTTCAGGCGGCAGCGGGGTGAATCGGTTTTTGCGATACGATGATTGGGCGGCAAGGTAGTGTTCGAAGGTGGGTTGCACGGTTTCGAAATGGGGTATTCCCAGTTGCTGATAGATCGCTCGTAGGGTCGCGAGCGGGTCGGCCTCCAGTTGATTGAAACTGATTTCATGAAACCGATGTTCGGGGATCAACGGGCGTTGTGCGTGGAAAGCGTCGTGCAGCATTCGATAGCGTTGGAGAATTTCACGATCGAGTTGCGAGCGGTCGGGTTTCTGTAAGTAAGTGTACCAGACGGCAGTGTCCCAGTAGTGCTGATTGGAGCGGAAGACCTGATGCGGGTGGCGGTGGATGTGGACAAAACGGGCGTCCGGAAACCAATCCAGCAAGTGGCGGATGCGCGCGGTGTGCGAGGGCGATTTCAGCAGCAGCGGACGCTGGTACTTGTAGGTCAGTTTTTTGCAGAAGGTGATCAGCGAGTCGCCCCACTGTTTGATTTCATCGGCTGGCACGCCATCGAAGGTGAGATAGCGGTCATAGTGCGCTTGGCGCTTGGGAAACGAGACGCCGAGATAGGAGGATTTCAGTGTATCCAAACAAGGAGCGAATTCATCTTCCTGGGGCAATTCAAAGCCCATGGCCATGTTGTCCATCAATCGTTTTTCTGGAACGAGACGAGCAAAACGACGAGTATTGGTTTCCTCCGTCGTGAGAAAAGTGAGTGGATTGGTCACCTGATAGGTATTCGCAAAGGCAAAGTTTTGCGTGTCGAGCGCGAGCAGATTGTGAAGGTGTGTGGTGCCGCTGCGCCAGTGCCCGAGGATAAAAAGCGGCGGCCCCGCAAGAGGTGTGGCGCGGATGGTTTCTTCGAGCTGCTTTTCTTTCCGATAGGCGAGGGAGTTGAGGCAGGCCGTGGCGGTGATGAATGCGGCACGGTGCCAGTAGGCCGGGCTGACGGAATTTTCCCGCAGCAAAGCGATCCATCGATCCAAAGTGATGCCAGCAAGGTAATTGTTAGCGACGGACCAACGGTGTTGTAAAGGCTGGGGCATGAATGGCTTTTGGTGGCGAAGCGCTAAGGCTCCAGTGAGCGACAACGTTGGTAGGATGAACGAAAATGAATTTTGTGAAAGCAAGAAAGCAGGAGGGAAGAGGCAGGTAGTGAATGGGGTCCATGGGAATGCGCATTTCTGCCATCGCCGGGGGATCGAAGGCATTTCCCGCCAGCATGCGAGAATGACTCCGGAGATGCGGAAATCAGCGAGGCACGGGAGCCTCGCGGACTTTCAGACGCACGAAGCCATTTCGCGCGTTACCGGGCGGCATCGGGCTCAGCCTGACGCTGGTGACATCACCGTCCGCATGCGTTGCGACGATGCCGGGCGCGATCGTGTTACCCAGATCATTGCCACGAAAAGTCGCGACAGCGGTCCAGTTCGTCAGATCCTCGCTCGTTTCCACAATCGATTCGACATCGCCGCGCAGGGGCAGGTGTGTGAAACGGAAGACTCCTTCGGACAGAGTGGGAACAGGTCGGTCTGATGAATCGTGCGGATCGCCGCCCAGCGCGTATTCGGCGAGGTCGGCCAGACCATCCTTGTCCGCATCAGCAGCCGCATCGGACCCGAGGGAATTCTGTTGCTGCCATTGCGCGAGTGACACCTTGGGCCAATCAAAGAGGCCCATCACCCTGGTGCTGTAGTTGACATAGCTGGCATAGGTTCCCTGGAACCAGAGCAGGTGTTTCGATAAGCCGTGCTTTTCAGGAACGATCGGGCGCAAATTGTCCTGCGAAGAATTCCGCGTGACAGGGGACCAGGTGAACGTCAGTCCGCCATCAAGGGTGACACCGCGCCATATCTCGTATCGTTCACCGGGACCGAGCGGCACATTGTTGATATCCGATAGGGCGAACGGATGGGCGGCATTGGAGGAGATATAGATGATGCGGGGATCCTCCGGATCCAGGGCCATGCCTCCGCCGTAGTCGTCTTCCGATGAGTAAATGCCACGTCCGCCCTGGGCGATGAATGTTTTCTGCCACTCCGAGCCGGTCCAGCGGGCATAGTGATAGTAAATGCGGTCGTGATTCCAGCCCGTTCCGGTCACGTCATCGCGCTGGGTTTGAAAGAGACAAACGGGGTGTCCGTTCACGCCATAGTGGATATCCCAGGTCCAGCCACGTCCCCACGACGGGTCGTATTGATAAACGACGCTTCCTTTCTCCCCATTGTTCGGATCATTCACGGCTCCGTGCTGGATGGGAAGATTGGCCAGCGACTTCAGGAGACTGCCGTCCGTCTTGCGGAAGTTCTGTGCCTGATAATACAGGTGATAGACCGAGTTGTTCTCATTGCGGGGATGGCCGTCGGTGTAGATCAGATCGATGCGGTTGTTCTTGTTGGAAACATAGCGCGGGTAGGGTCGCGTGCCGCCGGTGCCCACGTTGATGACTTGGGTCACGTTCCCCCAGGTGACGCCGTTGTCAGTGGATACGGTAACGCATGGGTTGTAGTTGATGCAGCGGGAGAAATTGTAAATGGCGCCGTTCTCACCGGGACCGTTGCCGGATAGCGCATAGGTATTGGCATAGGTATTGCGTGCCGGCGTTACCTTGACGGATTCCGCACTCCAGTGGGCCGGTGAGGACGGGTTGTTGTTGGTGGAGATTCGGCTGTAAAACGCGCTGGCGGTCCCGTGCTTGGAATACACCGAGAGGATCCTGCCATCCGGCAGAACGGTGAAGGACGGGTTGTTATGATCATCCACCTCGTTCGAGGAGGCCGTGCCGAAATTCACATGGTTGCCGACGCCAGTGCCGGGATCGTAACGGGTGACGCCGGGGTTTCCATCGCTTCGCACGTAACCGACGAACAATTTTCCCTGATGCCATATGGCGCGCTCGTCATTGAACCAGGTCCAGGTGCCGTTGGGCGCCACCTCCGCAATGTCACCGGGCACTGGCGGAGCGGGAGGCGTGAAGGGATACTCCAGGGACAGCTGATACAGGTTGATCTGGTCGGCATCCAGTGCGCCGCCGGAGAGAAATCCGATGCGGGTAAAACCGGTGTATCCTGCCGGATCCGAGGCGGTCATATCGCTGAGTATGGCGCCATCCGACTCACGGGTCATCACGGCGCTGATTTTGACCCCATTGCCTTCACGGGTGATGACGATACGGAAGTCATGCACCCCCGCCGTGACATTGACCGTTCCGGCATTGTTGATGTTGTTGGGCAGGTAGGACCCGTTGGGCGCGGTTCCCGAAATGTAGAGGGTGCTGCCGCTGCCCAGGCGAAAGATGCTGCCGGCATTCCCTGCGGTGCCATTTCCCGCCCAGTAGCCCGTCCAGCCGCCGGAATTGGCGGAGCCGTTGTGATGAAAGAGCCCCCACCGGAATTGGCTGGCCACCGTGGTGTCTATGATGGAGGTTTGCAAATGAACCTTGCCACTGAGCTTGACACTCTGGCCGTCGGCCAGGCTCACCGGGTCCGCCGCTGCGGTGGTGGGGTCGCCGTCCACCGTAACGTGAACCGCGCTGTTGTCCGCATTGTTCGCCGTGTTGTTTCCCCAGATCAGACTGCTGAGGGATGGAGCGGAAATCGCTGGCGTTCCCAGACCGATCGACCATGATGAGCCGATGATCGGTGTGGATCCGGCCGATGCCCGATAGCCCAGCCCGTCATACCAGGTGCGGCTGTTGGCGGTGTTGGAAATCAACCCGCCATTGCGGACATGAACCACGAGTTCACCCGATGGACCGACCCAGTGTTTCCCCAGATACTGCCGTATCATGGTTCGATCCGATCCACCGGTGGTCTGCGTAGGGGCGGCACCGCTGGCAAAAGTACCATCGCTGAGATGAGCCGCGGGCACGTAGGATAGGTCCGCCGATGCGGGAGTGAAAGTGACGGGTGTGCCCATGCTGGCATTCGTTCCCCTGATCACGGGGAACTCAATGGCTCCCAGACTGCTGGAAAACTGCCAATTGACGCTCGTGGCCACCCAGTAATACGCGTAAACCTCATAAAGCCCGGGACTCACCCCGCTGACTCTCTGGCGCAAAGCGGGCACAATTTCACCACCGCCCGCCTCGTAGATGGTGTTATGGCTCGCCAGGCCCGCAGTGGTTCGGAGCGACCAGTTGTTGTCGGCGTAGGCCGGAGCCGTGGTGGAGGGAGTGAAAGCAGTGCCATCGAGACGAGACAGATTGTCGGCTGACGCGTCCACGTAGGTGATTTGTCCCCCCGCCGGAACAGTGAGCCAAGCACAGGCGGCGAATGCCAACACGTTGAGTAACGGGAAATCCCAAAAGCGAACGCAACGGTGTGAAAGAGGCGGCATGAGAAATGTTGAACGGTTCAGGACTTGGCATGATGTCTCGTCGTCCAAACGGCAACATCCCTGGCAGGCCTCAATACCGGAAAATGAAATACCATCCCCACCATGCTCCAGCAAGGCAAATCAAAGACGCCCACCGCCGCGGCGAGCCAGCGCTCCCTCAGCAACGCCGGCGGGATGGGAGGCGGTACCCGGATAGGCGCATGTTGGCCACCACCTGCGGATCGAAGGCATTTCCCGCCAATCCACAGACTGCCTCCGTGGTCAAGGCCACCACCGATCGCGCCAGAACGCACGCATCCATCTTGCCGCGCGGTGCGTTGTGCGGGGGCATAACATCCGTCGTCCTGTTGCCTCATAATTCGAGCACACCCAAAGGTTCCTGAATGATCGGGATCGTTGCCTCATAATTGAGACACCATAGCGGCTTTGTTTTTGGTGGTTGGTTTGGTTGCCCCTGCGGGCGCTTCGGAGCGTAGCGGAGGAGCGCCCGCAGGGGCAAGCGATTCCTCTTCCGCCTTCGCGTAGAGCCTCTCTCGGTGGCTCCAGAACTCGTTTTCGAGTCGGCGGATTTCCTTTCTCATGGCAAATGGATTGAGTTCGGACAGTTGCTTTTCGAGTTTGTGCTGTTCTTCTTTTCGCAGGTCTCCGCTGTCGATGAGACGTTGCGCGGGGGTGCGCCCCTTTTTTTCATGACGCCGGATCTGGCGACTCCCTTCCCGACGCTTGCTTTCTTGTTTCATGGTAACGCAGAAGAGGTTGCGCCATCGACTCCAGAGTTTGAGCAGGGCGTTGAGTTCGTCCACCAACTCGCGATGTTCGAGCCGATCGTAACCGAGGAACTGACGGACGTGGGTGTGGTTTTTCTGTTCCACGTAGGCTTGGTCGTTTTTGAAGTAGGGCCGGGATCGGCTCTGGTGGATGCCGTGTTTTTTGAGCCAATGATGCAGGTGGAAGTTCAAAAATTCGCCGCCGTTGTCGCTGTCCACTCCGAGCAGGTCGAATGGCTGGCTTTCCCAGATGGACTCCAGTGCTTCGAAGCTGGCATGCTGCCCGCGGTTCCACACGGCTCGCAGTTCTGTCCAGCCGCTTGCGATTTCCACGCTGGTCATTGTCCAAATGAAATCTCCGCCCATGTCGCCGCCGCAGTGGGCCACGGTGTCCACTTCGGTCCACCCGGTCTCGGTGGTGTCCCAGTTTTGCGCACGGACTTCGACGAGTGCTTTGACGGCGCTCGCGGGCTTGGGGGGACGGATCTTTTTCCCGGCTTTGGCTTTGAAGTCGTGCAGTAGTCGGTCGATGCTCGCGGCGCTGATTTTGCCAAGCTGGCCGCGGATCTCCTCCGGGCTGTCCAGGTGCTTCGTCCAGAGCGATAGCATGTCTTTCATCCGCTTTCCACAGGGCTGCTCCATGGCTAGCCAGCAGGTTTTGAGAACCCGGGTGAGTTCGGCTCCATACTGCCTCGGTGCTCCCCGTTTCCCGCGTCGGCCTTTGCTCCGCCGCTTGCCCAGCAGGACTTTGTTGGCATGCTTGCGCTCCCATCCGGTGATTTCGATGAACTCGTCAAGCAGCTTGCCACGAGCCTTGCGTCCCGTCAGCCGCGCATACCTTGCGCGCATCTTCTTTGTGTATTCTTCGATGCTTTTTTCACTCATACTCATGGCTGGCGCCATGGTGTCTCTATTTATGAGGCAACGGCACTCTCCCAGTCACTCATGGAAATATTTATGGTGTCCGCTTCAATGAGGCAACACG
>CANHQJ010000017.1 GCA_947462875.1 Verrucomicrobiia bacterium | reverse complement strand
TCAGATCAGGGCATCGCTGCCGACTTCCGATAAAGTCGCGATCAACTGAGGAGTCTCTCACGTGCCGGGCGCTTCACCGCGGCGGGGCAAGACTACTCATTTTCAAAAAAACGTCAACGATTTTTCTCTCCTTTTTTGAAGTTTTTTTGCGAATCGCCCTCAAACCATTGAAAAACAATGGTTTTCGCGGAAAATAAAATCTCAATTGATGTGATTTCGGACGAAGAAATGAACGGAAAACAGGCAAAAAGAGCCGCCAATGGGATCAAGCAAGTGCCGTGCCAAGTCAAATGGCATCAGAAAATGATTTTCTACTATGCGTTTAGTAGTTTTGCGGAAGATGCGGCCAAGGTCATCTCGACGCAGAAGCCTTTGGGCGGATGATTGCGTGCGCTGACCTTGCCGCCGCAGGCTTCGATGCAGCTTTTGACAATCGTGAGGCCGAGGCCCACGCCGCCTGTTTCGCGAGTGCGGGCGGTATCGGGACGATAGAAAGGCTCGAAAAGATGGACGATTTCCGATTCCGGCACCCCGGGGCCGTCATCGATGATCGCAAGGCGCACGGTTCCCGCTTCGGCGATAGCCCGGATGCGGATGTGCGCTTGCTCGCCCGCATAACGGACGGCATTGCGCAGGACATTGCCGATGGCGCGCTTGAGCAGTTTGGTGTCGCCCATGACCATGAGCGATGGATCGATCTCCTGCTCGATGGCGAGCTCCGGAGCCTCGCGCGCCCTGACCTCCTCGACCAAATCACGCAGGACAATTTCCTTGCCGCGCACTTGCTGCATGCCGGCGGTGGCGCGGGAAAACACGAGAATTTCATCGATCAATTCGGCAAGCTCCGCGGCTTCCTCCTCAATCGCGGAGAGGCGCGCTTGTTCCGATTCAGGCAGGCGTGTTTCCAGAATACCCAGCCCGGTTCGCATGCGGGCGAGCGGTGAACAGAGTTCGTGCGCGACATCGCCGAGAAAACGTTTTTGCCCCTTCAACAAATGATCGAGGCGCGCCGCCATGCCGCTGATCGCCTCGCCCAGGCTTCCCAGCTCATCGCTGCGCCGCGTATCCAGATTCACGTCAAAATGCCCGTCGGCAATGTGATCGGTCGCCTGTTTCAACTTCGCGACATATCGCGTGATGCTGAGCGCGAAAGGCAACCAGAAGAGAATGCTGAATAGCAACAGCGAAGCCGCGCCGATGATCCATGGCGTCACATCAAACAACAAGCCATTCGCGCTCAGCGACTCCGAGCGAATGATCCACAAGACATGATCCGGCGCATTCCTGCCCTGCAGCGGCACATGAACCGCCGCCCAGTAGGCATCGCGGTTTTTGTCCGTCATGAAAAAAACCGGACGCGCGGGTTGGAACTCATTCACGCGCGGTTGGTCATCCGGCTCGCGGGGAGGCGGGCCCCTATCGGGTGGCGGCATGCCTCTTCTTTCCGGTCCGTTCGGTCCGCGGCGTGGCGGGCCATCACCCTCAGGCGGACCGAATTCATCCAGCGGATCAAAGCGCTCCCGCGGCGGGCGCATGCCCGGCGGTTTGCGGGGACCATCTTGCGCCGGACGAAGCGCGCGATCATTTTTCAAGCGATCCATCACTTCCGGCGGCACATCGCCCAGCGTTTGCGTGGCCCAATCGCCATGCGGCATCCAGATATCACAGGTCACGCCATGCTGCTGCGCGAATGATTTCATCACCGGCTCCCATTCATCGACCGACAACTGCCGCAACTGTCCGCCCATCTGCTCCCCTGCCACGCGCAAACGGTCTCCCGCAGGGCCGCGCAACAGCGCATCCAGGCCCGAACGAAATTGCCATACGCCAAAAAACAAGACCACCGCCACCAATAAAGCCAGATGCAACAGCAGCCAGATCAGCATTTTCCACAGCAGGGAAATGGAACGTTTTGGTTTCATGCGTGCGGATGCTCTCCCAAGGTATAGCCCACGCCGCGGATCGTGCGGATGAAACGCGGCTCTTTCGGATCATCGCCGAGCTTTTTGCGCAGACTGGAAATGTGCACATCGATCGAACGGTCGAACACATCGAAACGCCGGTCGGACACCTCCTCGATCAAAGCCTCGCGCGTTTTCACGCGACCCTTCGCTTTCATCAAACTGTGCAAAAGCGCGAACTCCAGCGCGGTGAGTTCAACCGGTTTTCCGGCAAGCGACAGCGTGTGCGCCGCAGCGTTCAGCCGCAACTCACCATCTACTAAATCCATAGTAGCATCTTGTTCCGCGATGCGTTGGCTGCGCCGCGTCACCGCCCGCAAACGAGCGAGCAGCTCGCGTGAGGAAAACGTTTTCGGCAGATAATCATCCGCGCCGATCTCCAAGCCCACGATGCGATCCGACTCCTCGCCCAGCGCTGTCAGCATCAGCACCGGCACATCGGATTTTTTCCGCAACTCCCGCAGCACCTCGATCCCATCCATACCCGGCATCATCACATCCAGAATCAGCGCATCGTACGAATCGGCAAGCGCCTGCTTCAAGCCCTCCGGTCCCGAATGACGCAAATCCACCACAAACCCCATACTATCGAGATAATCTTTCACCAGAGCACAGAGCTTCCGGTCGTCATCGACCATCAAGATCCTGCGTTTGCCAGATACAGCACTCATTCGTATTGCCCGACATACAAGCGCAATCGCCTCGCGGTGGCGAACTCATTTACCAAAACTTTACAATTTCATCCGATCCTGACAGCCGCCTTACCATGCCATTCAGCCCTTCGATTGCGACATTAAACACCACAATTGCGACACTAAAAAGGCGGAAATGTCGGGAAAAATCATATATGTGTCGCTAAAACGCATTTTATTGTCGCAAAAAATGCCATTACGACATAACATCAACCCGTGCCCCGGGAAATTTCACCCATCGAACTCGAAGCGATTGCAGCCATTGTGAGCCTGCATCCCGCAGGCATTGGCGTGGAAAAAATCCGGAGTCGGTTGGTAAAACCATTGCCGCCCCGCACCTTGCAACGTCGTTTGCATCAGCTCGAACAAGAACAACGCATCCGCAGCAAAGGCAACTCCAAAGGCAAACGCTACTTCCCCGCTTGGGCAGAGCCGTCGGCCACACTCGTGCTGAGAGAAGACGAACCACCGCTCCAAGCACAAAAATCCGAAGCCGATCGCATTCCCTTGAGTGCCGCGGCGCAAGAGATCGAGATCCTCATCAATCGCCCGCTCATGCACCGGGAGCCCGTGGCCTATCGTGCCCCGTTTCTCGATTCCTACGTGCCTAACAAAACCGCCTATCTGACGCATGACATGCGCGCGGAACTGGCGCGCCTGGGCCAGGTGGGAGTCTCGCATTTGCCTGCCGGCACCTACGTGCGTCAAGTGATGAACCGCTTGCTGATCGATCTTTCGTGGAACTCCAGCCGCTTGGAGGGAAACACCTATTCGTTGCTCGAAACCGAACGATTGCTCGCAGGTGGAGAAGGGGCGGCAGGAAAGAAATTCGAGGAAACGCAGATGATCCTCAATCACAAAGCCGCGATTGAGATGCTCGCCGATCAAGCGGATGAGATCGCCTTCAACCGCTACACCATTTGCAATCTTCACGCCTTGCTCTCGGACAACCTGCTGTTTGACCGCAACGCCTGCGGGCGCCTGCGCACGCGTGCCGTGGGGATCAGCGGAACGGTGTATTATCCGCTGCAAGTGCCCCAACGCATCGAGGATCATTTCATGGAAATTCTGACCAAGGCGGAAATGATCGATGATCCGTTTGAGCAATCGTTTTTCGTGATGGTGCATTTGCCCTACCTGCAACCCTTCGAGGATGTGAACAAGCGCGTCTCACGGCTTGCGGCGAACATTCCGCTCATCCGCGGAAATCTTTGCCCGCTCTCGTTCGTGGACGTGCCGCAGCGCGATTACGTGAATGGCCTGATCGGCATTTATGAACTGAATCGCATCGAGTATATGAGGGATGTTTTCCTGTGGGCGTACCGTCGATCGGCGGCGCGTTACGGGGCGGTGCTGCAAACGCTAGGCGAGCCGGATCCCTTCCGGTTGCGGCATCGTGCCTCCATCAGCGAACTCACACGCGGCGTGGTATTGGCGCCGATGGACAAAGGCCAGGCGGCGCAATGGATCGCACGGCAAGCGAAAGTCATGGTGCCTGAAACGGATCGTCAACGCCTGATTCAGGAGGTGGAGGAAGAGCTCAGCAGCCTGCATGAAGGCAGCATCGCACGCCATCGCCTGCGCCCGGGAGAATTCCGCACCTGGCAGGAGCAGTGGCGTTGAGAAAAAGTGTTTCATTTCACCGCGCGCGAAGCGGGAAACAAATCGCGCCTGAGGTCGCGCAGGGGCAGGACCGTTCCTGCGGTGCGTTTTTTGCGCAACAACGCCAGATCGAGATCGGCGATGAGGCACTGCGCCTGACCCGGCAACGCGCGAGCCAGAATGCCTTCGGCGGGAAATCCCACATCGCAGGGCGTAGCGATCACGGACTCCGCGAAATGATGCGCGAAGCCCTCGCGATGGCGGATGGTGCCGACACCGCCAGCTGTTACTACGTACATCGTATTTTCAACCGCACGCGCCAGGGCGCAGCGCGTCACGCGATGATGGCCGTTCGCATCGTCGGTGCAGTACGGCACACAGAGCACTTCGGCCCCGGCATCGGCCAGCGCGCGGATTTGTTCCGGAAACTCCACATCGTAACAGATCGCCACGCCGATCTTGCAGAGTCCGGTATCGATCACCACGCATTCGTTTCCACCGACCATCTGCCAGGCATCCGCTTCCCAGGGAGTGATGTGAAGTTTGTCCTGGGAGAATTTCTGACCCTCCGGCCCCACCACCAGACAACGATTCAACAACCCTTGCGCGGTGGCCAGGGGAAACGAACCTCCGACGATCCACAGACCGTGCAATGAAGCGCACTCCGCCAGGCGCCGCGACCACTCTTCTTCAGACGGCCAGGCACCAGGCATCCCCGCGCCGACATATTCCGGCAGCACCACCAACCGCGCCGCATAGTCCTCGTGCGCGATGCGGATCTGCCACGCCAGCTCCTGCCAGAATGCTTCTGCGGAAGAATATTCCCGATGCTGCCATTGCAAACTGGCGACGCGCCATCTCGTTTCCATGCGGCTGATCATAACACGAGCCGCGGTGGTGAAAAGCCCGGAAACGCTAGCACCCGGAAACGTACTTCAGCCGCTGCCAATAACGATGCAGTTTGTTTTTCCACGGGCGCGGCAGCGACAAGATCCGCCAGCCGTTTTGCCCGGCGATTTCCCGCAGGCGGGGAGAGGGATTCACCACAGTGGCCTCTTGGCACAAGGTCAGCATCGGCAAGTCCGCCGTGCTGTCGGTATAGCCGTGAGCGTGATGCAACTGGTCTCCGCTAAAGTACGATGAATCTAGTACTTTACGCAAGCGCTCCACCTTCGCCCAGCCCTTGTTATTGATGAGATCCGGGAACAACGGAAGGCCCCCGGCAGGAAATTCCATTTGCGTACCGAGAGTGAGATCGAAGCCGAGGATGCGGCCGATTTCCGCGATGTAGGGCTCGGGGCTGGCCGAAATCAGAACCGTCAGGTCGCCCCGCTCTTTATGCTCTTGCAGGATGGCGAGCATCTCCGGCCAGATCGTGGAAGGCACCCACTGTGCGGCGAAACCGTGCGCCAGTTCCTCCACTTCCTGCTGTTTCATGCCCCACAAAAAACTCAGGAACACCCGCTTCATTCCCTCCGCGCCGAGGATGGGGGCGAAGGGCAGCAACGCCGCGAACAACGGCAGATACCAGCGCCGTGACGGATGCCGCTGCAGGACATGGTGACAGAAAAGTTTCTGCGTGTCCCAAGGCAACAAAGTGCCATCAAAATCAAACAGCGCGATCGGGCGAAGCGGAGCGGACATGGGCGCATTCTAGGTGAAACGCGCGGAGAAGGCACGCGCATTATTCCATGACGTCACGGCACCATTTCAGCGCCATCAGGCAATAGCCGGTGCCGTAGGGCTGGTGGTAGTCGTAGAGCGGGTAGTCCCACCACGAGCCGTCCTTTTCCTGACGGGTGAGAATGATGCGCGCCAGTTTTTTCGCCAGATCCCGTTGTTTTTCGATGGGCAGGTGCTTAGCGGACTCGGTGAAATAATAGACACCGTAAAAGTAGAAGTAGCCGGAAATCTTGAATGTCGATTCATGGGGCACAGGCTTTTTCCGCCCGTGATCCAGCCATGGCTCGAACTCGATGAAATTATCGCCCCAGGTGGACAGCACTTCCGAGGTCATCTTCGGATCGTCAAAGGCGCGCAGCGCGGCATTGCAGGCTTGCGAGCGGGCGAGCGAGCCGTTGCGGCGGTTGATTTCGCCCTGCGGTGCGAGATGGTGCCCGTGGGAATAGGCGTAGGTGAAATCGGGAAACTGCTGCAAGCGGATCGATGCCAGCGTGCTGGTGATGATTTTCTGATCCAGCTTCACGCCCATGGTTTTTTCCGCTTCCTTCATCGCCAGCAGCACGGTGGCGGAGGTGAAGGACGTGGTGATGCCGCTGGGTTTCTGCGTGTGCAGTCCATCGTAAATATCGAGGTATCCCCAACCGCCGTTCAGATCCTCATACCGGTTGGCGAGTTCGATCTGTTGTTGTGCGAGATTTTTCAGCGACGATTGGCGGGCGGGATCATTGGCGGCGGACTGGTAGAGGCGGGTGATGGCGCGCAATCCGTAGGCATGGCCCCAGGCATTGTAGGTGGTGGTGGTGTCGGCACGGCGCAATTGCGGCAGCTTGTCAAACGCCCACTTTTCCGCGAGCTCGATCGATTTTTTCACCTCCGGACGCGGGTCTTGCGCATCGACCAATCCGGCGAGGGCCAGGCCGCTGGCTCCCGCCAAAAACGCATCATGCGCACCGGGCAATGGCGCGTAGATGTTCAGACCTTTGGTGCGCTGGGGTCCGCCGAAGGAGCCATCGGGATTTTGTTTGCCCACGAGATAGTCCACGCCGCGGCGGATCGAACTCTCCACTGCCGCTTTCGTCACCTGATCCGCGGGAATCAATACCCGCGAATCGACCGCTGCCGCAGGTGTGGCAGCGGAGGCATTCGCAACAGCGGGATCCGCTTGCGCGATCGTGCCACTGACGAACAGGCAGATGAGAGATTGATACTTCATGCGCCGGGAACGATGATCGTTTGCTCTTTCTCAAGACCCGAGAGGATTTCGACTTTTTCTCCCCACGTTTTGCCGCGCTTCACCGATACTTTTTTGATTTTGTTTTCCGCCTCCTGGAGTTCAACTTCCCAGCCGCCCTCGCCATTGGAGCGCAGGCCTTTCACGGGAATCGTAATGACGGATTTGGCTTCATAAGCGAGCACCTGAGCGGATGCCGTCATGCCTGCTACGACAGGAAGATCCTTGGGATATTCCGCCGTGAGTGTCACGCGATAGCGGCCATCGAGGCCGGGGGTGCTGGCCACGCTGGCCACGCTGACAGGGAAACTCGTTTCGGACTGTCCTGTCATCGTAGCGAATCCCTTGAGGTCGGCCTTCATGAGGCGCACCGTGGCTTCATCCACCGTTGTCTCCATGCGGAGTTTCGCATCAGCGGGAACCACCACAGCGAAGGGGCGCTTCGGAGCGACAGGTGAATTTGGCACGAGAGCCTTGACGGGCTCGCCCGTGGACCAGCGGCCTTCCTGCATGCTGCCGTAGTAGAAATAGCCATCGGCGGGAGCCTTGATGACGAAGAGTTCCTTCTCGGCTTGCAGGGCCGCGAGAGCATCCGCGCTGCGCTTGGCATTGACGCGCGCATCTTCGAGAGCGATGCGCTTCAGTTCCAGATTGCGCGGAAGATTTTGCTCATGCTCCTTGAGGGCGATGGCCGAGCTCTGCGCTTCCCGTTCCAAGCCCACCGCTTCCTGTGGCAGGCTCACTTCGAGTTTGCGTTTGTGCGACATTTTCGCCAGCTCCAGCATGATTTCCACGGCTTTGACCGTCTCGCGCTGGCGCTTCAGAATGATCTCCTCGGTGTTCTCCGTCAGATCATCCGCCTTGTACATTTTTTCCAACTGGGCCAATTCCTCGCGCTCGGAATCCAAGCGCAACTCGCTCTGACGCAGACTGAGATTCGCTTCCGCGATTTCGTTGTTGCGGCGGGTATTGCGGAAATAGTCCCATGCTTCGGCAGCCTCCTCCGCCTTGATTTTCGCGCTCTGCAGCTGCATCGGCAGGTATTTTTCGGCACTGACGAAATCAGCCTCGGCATTGGCCATGCTCAGTTTGCCGGCTTGCGCGGCGGATTCGGCATCGCGAAGTTTTTTCAAGTACGATTCGTCATCAAAGCGCACCAGCACCTGACCCTTGCTCACTTTGCTGCCGTGAGGAAGAATTTCCTGGATGGTGAAAGTCGACCACTCCTTGGCCGGAATGCTGATGGGGATCGCCTGTTCGGGCAACAATGTCGCCGAGAGCGAGGGGCGCACGGTGAAGTCGGACGTTTTCACCACATGCGGATCGGCAAACAAGGACGCACAGAGGCACAGCAACAGGGAGGCGGTAACTTTCATAAATCGGGACAAAAAATCAAAACGTGATTGAAACCATAAAACGATGCCAGGTCCGGCATTTATCCAATTATTTTTCCGCATTTCCTGCGGGCTTGCGCGCCAGCCAGATCGGATACCGCCGCGGGCGTTTCGAGGTGGGATTGCTCTCGACAAAATGCTCCACCACATCAAAGCCCGCGCGACGCAGGCGGGAAAACATGCCGGGGATGATGCGGGAGGCGGTGATGCCGAGCACGCCGCCCGATTGCAGCGCATCGCGCATGGCGCCCAGCCAGCGGCGGTCATCGAACAGCAATTTCCCCTGATCCAGCGGACAGGCATCCGCTTGCAGCAGGATCGCGTGCAGGCTGCCGTTTTCACGGGCGAGAGAAGAGGGCGTGAGATCATGCAGGCAGCGCACCCGGCTATCCTGAAAGCAGTGGTCTTCCGGAAAAAATTTCTTTTGCCACTGCACCAGTTCGCGCTGGGGTTCATAGACCATGAAATCCGCTTTCTTTTGCGGAATCGCCGCGGCCACGGCTTTGACCAGCGCGCCCAGCCCGAGTCCCAGCACCAGCATTTTCGGCTGTCGCGCGGGGCGGAAGGGGTGCGTGGCGAGTTTTGCCAGCTCTTCTTCCGCGATGCGCGAGGAGGCTCCGGCCCACTGCTGCCCATGTGAATGCAGGTAAAATCGGCTGTCGTGCTCGTGAAGTTCGAGGCTGCTGCCATCAGGAAGCGTGGTATGAGCGAGAATGATACGTGGTTTCATGTTGTTTTACTGTTGTCGCAGCGCAAAAACTTTAGTAACAGAGTGACACCATGTCCACAGAACAATCACCTGATGCAGAAAACAATGCTCCCGCACCTGCCGGAGACGTGCCACCACCACCGCCATCCGCGCCTGCGGAAACCCCGCCACCGGCACCAGCGGATGCCCCACCACCCGCGCCCTCTTACACAGCCCCGGCTGCAGCACCAGCCTCTGCTACGGAGGCCAAGGATAAAAAAATCCTCGCAGGCATTTTGGGAATCGTGCTCGGATGCTTCGGCGTTCACAAATTCGTTCTCGGCTACAAAAACGAAGGCATCATCATGTGCGTCGTCGGCGTGCTGGGCTATTTCCTCTGCGCCATCCCCACCTTGGTCATGGCGATCATCGGCCTGATCGAAGGCATCATTTACCTCACGAAGTCAGACGAGGAATTCGGCCGCATCTACCTCCAGGGCCGCAAGCCTTGGTTCTGAGACCAACCACACCACCGCAGTGACCAGAGATCGCAAGTTCATCGAATTCTGGTTGCGCCGTGTGCGCAAGGAATTGGCCATCAGCGGACGCATGGCGGAACTGGCGGCGATGTTGCAATCGCAGCCAGGACCGACGCGCGACTGGCACGGAGATCTGTTGCGCCTGCGTCAGGGCGAATGGGAGCCGTCCATGGATGACCTCATCCGCATCGATGGCCTGCTCTCACGACCGCAAAAGCGAGCCGAGCCCGAACCGAACCTGCCGAGCTTGTTTTAGCCACGCGCGCCGGCATTCCATTTCTGCCGCCACTCCGCGGGCAGACGGCGTGGCTTGCCCTCCGGCATCTGCACCAGGGCGAGCGCCTGACGCGCTCTGACCAGTTCCTGTCCGTCCGACTCGCGGATCATCACAAAGTGGCACCAAAACCGCGCGCCCTCGATCTCCGCCAGTGTCCCCTCGATGCGCAGCCAATCGCCCAGCTTGGCGGGAAAACGATAGTCCGCCTCCGTGCGCACCACCACCGGATACAGTTGCGTTTTTGCCATGGTGGGCAAATCCATGCCCATCAGGGCCGCCAGACGCGTGCGGCATGTCTCGATCATGCGCAAATACGCCAGATTGTGAACCACACCCCCGCAGTCCGTATCAAAAAACATTACCTCCTCCCGCGTGGCGATCGTTAGCGTTTCAGACATCACAGCGCCAGCTTGACAAAACATGCAGACTTTTGCAACATTCGTATGTTCAATCTCGTAACCCTTTGCGAAAGGAACCCCTCTCATGAAAGCTGACTCTGTCATTTCCCATCTCCTCACGGCAGTTGCCATCGGACTGCTTCTGACCGCACCGCGCGCCGAGGCGGTCTTCATCGCGCCCACGGACAACGCGCCTTTCCGCCGCGATCAGCTTCCGATCGACAAGGAAACCATGCAGCAGTTGTCCAGCCAGCTTGCCACCCTCTGCGCCTCTCTGGATTCGGAAGACCCGGGGCAGCAACGCACCGCCGCGCAATTTCTCGCACTGGCTCAGGCGCTCGATCCCGTCAACCGCCAGGCGCAAGAGATGTTGGAACAATACAGCGCAGAAAAAAGACCTCTCGCACCCGGCGCTCCCGTCCTTACCCTTGCCAAGACCCGCGCATGGCGCACCCAGTCGTGGCTCGCCAGTGATGAGGCCGGGGCGGATGGGAAAAGCCTGGCACTCTGCCTCGGCGATGTGTTGGCCAAAGTCGATCCGGAGCACCCGTCGGCGGTCGCTTACAAATCCGAACAAGGCAAGTGGACCGAATGGGTCGCAGCCGCCGATCGGTTTGCCAAAAAAGAGGAACCAAGCATCGCGGACAACGGAGAAAAGTCTGAGGAAGATATGCCTGACAAGGAAAAGGAAGGCGATGAAAACGATGGCAATGATATTGCCTTTGCGCTGAAAAGCGCCAGCGTTTCCTCCCCCTTCATGATCTATAACGAGGCCACCAAAACCTATGACCTCAAGCTGCTGCCCGTCAGCCTGAGTGCTTCGATTGATGAGGAACACGACGAATTCCGTTACCATGTCAAAGACGTGGACGAAGAAAGAATCCGCCCGGCACTGCTCGCCATCAACAAAAGCACCGTGCCGTGGCTGAAGGAAAAATTCCACGGACTCCCGCGCGGTGGCGTCATCAACCTCGCCCTGCCGCCAAGGGAAATCTATTCCACCCGCCGCAATGGAGAAAACATCTCGGCCGCCGCCGCCGTGCTGGCCACTGCCTCGCTCAGTGGTCAAGAACCCACTGGCGTGGTGATCGGCATCGTCCAGCCCGATGGCAAGCTCGCCCTGCCCGCCAACGGTTGGCAACTCATCCGCTCACTCTCCAACGCGCCAGCCTCGCGTATCGTTTTGCCCAAGTCTTCCGCGGAACTGCTGCTCGGTCTCCTCACGCTCGATGACCTATCCTTTTTCATGAAGCATGATGTGCTGCTCGCCGATAACATTGAGGAATTGGTCGCACTGAGCAAAAAAACTCCCGATGCCAATCTCGCCGCCGCCTTGAGCAATTTCGCCGGCATCCGTGAAAAAGCGACATCCACCATCGGTCCCTTTGTCACCAATCAATTTGTCCGCGGCCGGTTGGAAACCATCGCCGCCGCCATGCCGAACTACGCCTCCGCCCAATACCTGCTGATTCAGGCCAGAGGAAAACGCCCCACACAATTGTCGGATAAAATCACCGCTCACGAACTCCGCATGGCTCTTGCTCCGCTGAAATCCCTCGTCGATCTCTATCACGATGACGATGAGGACACCGAGCCCACATTCACTCAAATGCAATCCGCACATGAATCCTGCCGCGCGGCACTGGATCCGCTCGATCGCTTGATCGCCAGCACAGAACGCGAGATTTACGGCGAAGCCATTGATCTTGCCAATACCGCCCGCACCCTTTCCCGTGCCATCAAAAAAGTGAAAGACAAGGGCTATGATGACGACATCAAGGGCTTCCACGACAAATCGCTCAGCGAGTCAGTCAGCACCCTTAGAAAAGGATTGCCCGAAATCGACCGCAAGATCGGTCGCATGCTTGGCGAGTCTGAACCAAAATAAACAACATCCCACAGACGGGGATCCGTTAGCCTTATTGCCACCACATCAGAAAATTTCCAAAAAATTCCGTCATGACCCTTGCGCCCCCGTGACTCATTGCTACTTTGCCACATGTCCGCCATTTGCCCGACACTTCCCGATTACCTGCACGAGGAAATTCTGCTCCGCCCTGAAAACCGTACCTTTCCTGCCTTCGATCTTCGGCGGCTGTTAGATACCGTGTTCACGCCCACCGCCGGTTGCAAGATCTGCATCCTCGTCGATTTCGCGGATCCCCAGCCGATGATGGCAAATTTCCGCTTCCTTCAGGAGGACGGTTTCCCGATTCAGAAGCGCGCCCATCAGCATTTCCATCAAGGCTTGCAAAACGGAGTGATGGCGGAGCTCGGCATGCACGGCGGGGAAATGTTCGCCTATCGCATGACCTATGGCTCGAACCTCGATCTCGCCGATGAGGTCTGGGATGCCAGCGGCAAGCAGCTCTCTTTCGATCGCGACATCTATCCGAACTACGATCTGATTCTCTGCATCTCCACCTACTCCGCCACCGCACCGCTCACCGCCAAGGCGAAGCAGTTCGGCTTCCGCGGTGCCACCTTGCACGGGGTCAACGATATCATCCTTTCCTCGGGATTGGCCGTCGATTACCATGAGGTCTCGCGCGATGCCGAAAAAATCCGCCTCGCCATGACGGGTGCCGATTCCATCGAAATCGACTTCGCCCTCGAAGACGGCCGCATTCTCACCGCATGGCTCGGCCTTGATGGTCAGGAGGCGCAAAAATCCCACGGCCTCTGCAACGGGCTCACCCCGGACATCGCGAACCTGCCCGCAGGAGAAGTCTATTTCGTCCCCGCCGATGCGCGCGGCCAGTTCCCGATGAAATACGAGGACGGCACTCTCGGCGTGCTCGATGTGGAAAACCGCTGCATCATCCGCTCCACCCTCATCGCCGGCAATCAGGCCACGATCGACGCGCACAACGCCCGCCTGATCGATGACCCGATGACCGGCACGCTCGGCGAGCTCGGCTTCGGCACGCAGGTCCTGCCCGTATCCGGTGCCGATATCCAGGACGAAAAAGTGCTCGGCACCTGCCACCTTGCCACCGGTCGCGATGACCATCTCGGTGGTGACATCATGCCCTCGATGTTCAAAAAACACGAGAACTCCACCCACGACGACATCCTCTTCGCCCCGCACAAAACGCCGAACTTCAACATCAGCGAAGTGCGCATGAAACGTGGCGACCAGGAGGAAATCATCATCGAAAACTTCCGCCCCAGCCGCTACATCATGGATGCGCTGACGGCATTCTGAGACACGTGGCCGGGTCTAACATCTACGAGTCCCCGCGTCTGCTCGACGAATATCTGTTGTTTCACTACGGCGGTGAGTCAGAAGTATTCGCCGGTGCCGAAATCCCCTACCCCCCCGCCATGCGCGAGGCACTGGGATTCACGCGGCGCACCGTCGGATACTTTTCTGACTATCCTGTCGCACGCGGTCTGGATCTCGGCTGTGCCGTGGGGGGCTCCGCATTTGCGATGGCGGAAACCTGCGAGAGCGTCATCGGCATCGATTACTCGCACGCTTTCATCCGTGCCGCGCAAGAACTCCGGCAGGGAAATGCGCTCGGCTATCGGCGGCATGACGAGGGCGGGCTTTACGTTGACCTGACAGCACAAGCTCACGGAAAAAGAGAGCGCTGCACGTTCGAGCAAGGCGATGCCATGGATCTGCGCGGCGACCTCGGCAGTTTCGATCGCGTCCATGCGGCGAACCTCATTTGCCGCCTGCCGCGCCCGCTGGCACTCATCGAGCGCCTGCCTGCTCTGGTCCGTCCCGGTGGTGAATTGATACTCGCCACCCCCTGCACCTGGCTGGAAGAATTCACCCCACCCAGCGCTTGGCCGCAGGGTGATACCTTTTCGTGGCTCCGCGGACTGCTATCGCACCATTTCACGTTAGTGCATCAGTGCCATGAGCCGCTCCTCATCCGCGAGACGTCCCGCAAATTCCAGTGGTCCCAGTCCCTGCTGACCTGCTGGCAGCGGAAATGAACGCGCACGGACCGCACGCAATTTTCTTGCCAAAGCGGGGCACGCTGTGTCAGGAATCAGAATGAAGCCTCGTCGTTCATTCACTGTGTATCGAGGCCTGCTCCACCACAACACACCCGCATTCCTCCTATGAAAACGAATGTCGTCTGCATCGATGGAACCTGGAATCTTCCTGGCCAAACGGACGCCGACCCCGGCGAAAAGATTGTCACGGAAAGTGAGACCAACGTATTGCGCATCTTCCGATTTCTCACGAAAATCACCCATGAGAATATGCAGATTCCCGTGGGATGCCCGACGCCATTGGTGGGTGATCTTTCCGGAAATTCCGGATTGGCGCTCTATCTAACAGGGGTTGGCAGCTCCGGAGGTCGCTTGGCCCAAGCGTGGAATGGCGCCACCGGAACCGGCACCTCGGAACGCATCATGGAAGCCTATGATTTTTTGGCTGAACACCATGAGCATAACGATCAGCTCTTCCTCTTTGGCTTCAGCCGTGGAGCTTTCGCAGCCCGCAGCCTCGCTGGTTTTATCGACTGCGTGGGCTTGCCCTCGTCGCCTCGGCGTCTTGATGCCATCGAATTGAACGCACTCTATGAACGCTATCGGCAGCAAACGCAACACCAACCCCTGCCATCAGGTCATAGGCGCGTTGACGTGAACTTTTTGGGGGCATGGGACACTGTCGGCGCGCTGGCATTCGGAGCACCGATTGCTCGCTGGCACAAGATTTCCCCCGGCAATGTCAAAAAAGTGGCCCACGCGCTCGCCTTGGATGAAAGGCGCAGCAGTTTCCAACCGGAGTTCTGGAAAAACAACGACACGCGTACGGTGGTGGATGAAATGTGGTTTCTGGGCGTACATTCCAATGTAGGCGGAGGCTACGCCAACAAGGAACTGTCGAATATCGCACTGGCATGGATGGTATGGATGGCCGTCGGCGCAGGCCTGCCCACCGACAAGCAATACATCGAGGGCTGGTATCGGGAAAACGCGATGGGCACTGCGCGCCATTCGCACAAGGAGTTTTTGCGATGGTTAGGACCATTGCAACCTTTGGTCGTAGGAAGCAGCAACCGTACCATCCTTCCACACCAGCGATTTCACTCCACGGTCTTTGAACGGATGGCATACTCCAAGGACTCACCCTACACACCTGCGGCTCGATTCAGTGATGGAAGACCATTTCCCAAATCCGCTGCATTTCTTCCCCAAAACCACGTGGTGGAAACCCCGGACTACCTGACTCCATGAGCATTCATGGCACCGGTAAATATGAATGGTCCGCATAGTTGGTAACCCGCCCGCTGGCGAATGTGACATACCGCACCAAGCCTGGGCTCTCCGTACATACATCCCGCGAATTTTTGCCATCCCACACCTTTTTTCTTGGCGCACAGGAACCCGCTTGCTTGCATGCGGGAAGATGAACACAATCTTGCTAGAGCAGCCGACCGATGAACTGCTCGAACGTATCGAGGAAATGATTCGCAGCAATCACTTGCTCGATGCCTATGCCGATGCCAACAAGGTAGCCCTTCCATTAAAAAATTGGCCGCAGGGCAGGGCACGCAAGGTCGCATCCACCCTCTGCGATGGCCTGGGTGACATTCGTATGGGCCGCGTGCTCGACTGGTTGAACTGGCGCGCCGATCGCGAAAACGATCACTACTACTTTCTCGCGCTCTTTGGTCGCATCGCCTACAAATCACACTACGAACTGATCGCCGAAATCGAGCAGCGCCTGGATCGCAAACAATCCTCCATCAGCGCGAAGGACCGATCGAATTTGCTAGGCTTCCTTTCCTGGGTGTATGCCTTGCTGCGCGACTTTGAAACCGCACATCGTCTGCTGGAAGAAGCATTTGCACTGGGGGAGAACCTCTCCTGGTTGCATGTGGAGAAATCCTCGGTGCTGGATCTGGAAGACCGCTACGAAGAAGCACTGGAAGCCGCCAAGCGCGCCAGCGAAATTCGTCCCAACTATCGGCCTGCCGTCCTGCAACAGTCGCGCATCCTCCTGTTGCTGGGACGTGACGACGAGGCCATGGAGACACTCCAAAAGGCCCACGATGCCACGCAAAACGCCTCGTTCATCACTCAATTGCTGACCCACTACAGCGAGCGCGACCAGCACGCGGAATGCAGCCGCTGCCTCGACATCGCCGAGCCGATGTTGCCCCTGAAAAACAAGGCCTATCAAGAATGGTTCGCAGCCCGACGCGCCGATTTCGCCTACATCAACGGCGACTTGGAACAATTCAAACATCACGCCTCCCAAATCAAATCCGGCTACTACAAAAAACTGTTAGATAATTTCGACTCCTCCTCCCACACCGATCCGAAACGCGTCAAGCTGGATGTGCCCTTCATCCGCCAGCACAACATGACCTGCGCTCCGGCCACGCTCGCATCGCTGGCGACATTCTGGGGTCATGAAGCGGACCACCTGGAAATTGCCGAGGCGATTTGTTACGATGGCACACCGTGGCACAAGGAACGGGATTGGGCGGAGGCCCAAGGATTCATCACACGGGAATTCCGCGTCACTCGTGAAATACTATACGCGCTGATTGATCGCGGTATTCCTTTCACACTCACCACCACTGCCGTCACCAGCGCCCACCTGCAAGCCTGCATCGGCTATGACCAGCGCCTCGATCTCATCCTCCTTCGCGATCCCACCCACCGGCACTATGGCGAGATGCTGATGAGCGGTCTTCTCGAAGATCACCCGCTCGGACCTCGTGGTATGCTACTCGTGCCGAAGGAGAAACTGCCACTGCTCCAGGACCTTCATTTCCCTGATGCCGCCGCTTTTGATGCGCTGCACGATCTCGCCATCGCGATTGATCAAAATGACCGCATCAAGGCCCAAGCGGCGATGGCGCTCATGCGCGTGGTGGCTGCCGATTCGCCCATTCTCCAGGATGCCTCTTACCGCTATCACGCCTATCTCGGAAATCTCCAGGGCCAATGGACGGCCATGGACCACCTGTTGCGTTTGTTCCCCGAGCATCACTCCTACGCTCTCACGCAAATGTCAGTGCTACAGCGCATGCAGCGCTACTCCGAGCAACGGAAGCTGGCGGAAACCATCATCCAAACAATCCCCCACGATCCGGTATTCGATTCAGAGTATGGCGAGATTCTCCTCGCCGATGCACGCGATCTCGCACTGGCGGAACGTTTCCTTATCAAAGCCATGAGACGGCAGCGCTCCCAGGCGCATGTCTATGAAAGCCTCGCCCGATGCCGTGAAAAACAACGGAAATTCACGGAAGTCGCTCGCTTGCGCAAGATCGCCTCCTGCCTCTCTCCCGCCTCGGAATTGTATGCGCGCTCGTATGTGGAATCATGCCAGGCCATCGGACGAACCGAAGAAGGTCTGCAACACCTCCGCCAGCGGGTGGAACAATTCGGGCGGAAAGATTCCGGTCCGTGGCTCTCGCTCGCCGGTTTCTATAACAACCTGAACCGCCAGGAAGAAGCTCGTAACGTGATTCACGATGGACTGAAACAGCTCCCAGACGATGGATTGCTGCTATGCCGATGCGGCAGCCTGATGATGCGTTGGGGAGAAGCCGAGCGCGAAGAGGGCCTGAACATGATTCGCCGCGCACGCGACAAGATGCCCGAATACCAATGGCTGCAGGAAATGGCAGCCGCTTACAACTTCGTCGGCCAACGCACAAAATCCATCGACTGCTGGAAAACCTACCTCGCCCGTCAGCCCCTATCGCTCAAGGGCTACAACAGCTTGGCTTCGTTACTGGCCGATGAAAACGGCGTCGATCATGTGTTGCAATTCCTCCACAAAGCCTGTCAGGAGCAGCCATCGCTCGCCGCATTGTGGGGGCTTTACGCCGAGTGGCAGGCATTCACGCACGATCCTGCTCTCAAGCAAACTCTCGATCACATTCTCGAGCTGGATCCCGATTATGTCTGGGCACTGCGCGAACGAGCGGAATTCCACATGCGGACCGGCGATGGCAAAGCCGCACTCGCCGATGCGCAGGAGGCCTGTGATAAAGCACCCTATCAACCCGAGAGCCATGGCGTCCTTGCCAGCATCCTGCGCAAGTGCGGCGAGTCGGAAAAAGCCGCTCAAAAACTCCGCGATGCCATCACCATTCACATCGACTACACCTGGGCTGCGACATCGCTCGTGCATCTCAGCAACGGCGTCGCGGAACAGCGCGGTGCCCTGGATTTCATTTACCAACAAATGTGCGCGCAGGTTTCCCAAGGCGACATCGTCATGGAATACCAATCCCTCGCCTATCCCGTGCTCGCACCGCTGGAACTGCTGGAGCAATTGCGCGACTTCTGCCGCCAACGCCCTGATCTCTGGCAGACCTGGGCCGCCCGCAAACTCCAGTGCCAGGCGATGAATCTCGCCGATGAAGCCCTCGAATGCGCCAACACCATGACCACCTCATTTCCTCTCATGCCGCGTGCTTGGGCGGAAATGGCGGACATTCATCACCTCAATGGCGCGTACCAGGAGGAGTGCGTCGCCTTGCAAAAAGCCCTCGATCTCTCGCCCTCATGGGATGTCGTCGCGCGACGCCTAGCTGATGCCCACGAGCGCCTGCGTGAGTATGAAAAAGCCGAACACTTGCTGCGCCGCATGATCGATCTGGAGCCGCTGACATCGCACAACTACACAGCTCTTGCCTCCCTGTTAGCCAAACGCAAACGGCACGGCGAGGCACTCGCGATCATGCGCAAATGCGTCACCCTCGTGCCACTCTCACGTGCGGCATGGGACTGTTACGCCACCCTCGCTGTCGATCACGATCAAACGCAGTGTGTCCTCGATGATTTGGAAACCATCTCACAGAAACAAGGCCATCGCGCAGACTGGTGGCTCGTGGCCGCGGAAACATGCTCGCAGTTGAGTCGTGGGGAAAACATCATCGAGCACTGCCGCCGCGGCCTCGCCATCAATGGGAAAAATCATGACCTCCGCGACTTGTTAGCCTTCACATTGACCACGCAGGGGAAACACGAGGAAGCCATCGCCATTTGCCAGGAAACGATAGACGGCAAGCCGCCCAGCCGCGAGATGGAAGGCCGTTACTGCTGGATATTGCTGAAAAGTGGCAAGCCCGTGGAGGCCATTGAGCGCATGGAACGGCTTTTTGAAAAAGAGCCCGATTACCTCTGGAACATCTCCATGCTCGCCTCCTGCCGGGATATGCGCGAGCAATGGAAGGAACTCAAGGACCTCTCACAACACTGGGTGCGCATGGATCCACGCAATGCCATCGCCCACGGCTATCTGGCCAGAGCCTTGATGGAGCTGAATCAGCAATCGCTCGCCAAGCTCTCCTTCCAGCAAGCGGTGAAACTCGATCCCAGCTATTCGTACGCATGCCGGCAGCTTTTTGAACTACAGCTGCAAGCGAAAAATTTCACCGAGGCGAAAGAGACGCTGATCCACCTCCAGCACTACGCTCCCGGCGCTATCACGGTCTGTGATGAAATGGATTTGCTGCTTTACCAGAATCGCATCGAGGATGCCATACGCCTCATCGACGTGCTTCTTCAGCAAAAGGACGTCGTCCCCCAGCAGTTGCGCTGGTTCCGCGATCGCCTCACCGGTCTCCAGCGCGAGTCCGTTTTTTCGCGCTGGCTCACGCATTACATGTCCCGCAAAGAGCCGCTGCATGAGGCGCCCGTCATTGTATGGATCGAATTCATGCAGGCCAAGTATGAAACTGCCAAGTGCGCCCGCCAATTGCAGCAGCTCAATCTTGACGAGGATGCCAAGGTCGCCGCCTGGACCGCTCTGATCGAATCAACCGATAGGCCCGAGCAACTTTCCCTGCTCGATTCCATCGTGAAACAACACGCCTCCTATTTGCAAAGCGATCCATCGCTCTGGAACGCCATGGGCTACAGCTACACACAGATGCGGGAATACGCCAAAGCCGCGGAATGGCTGAAAGATTGGGACCGCCGCGATGATGCCAACGATGTCACCTACAACAACGTCGCGCTCGCCCTTGATGCGACGTCGGGATTCGGTGCCGGGGACGCCCCACGCCGCAAGGCCATGGCGCTTTTCCCCGGCAGCAGGCTCATGCCCGGCATGGCCGTCAACATCGCTTTCCAGGATATCATCGAAGGCCGCAACAGCGATGCGGAAGCCTTGCTCGCGAATTTGGAAGAACAGCGCCTGCACCGCAGTCTCAAAAAAAATCTGCACTTCGTTCGCGCGATGCTCCTCTGCACCGGCAACCTCGAAAAAGCCGCGCAAGAATACCGCCTCGCCCTCTACGACATCACGGGAAAAGTCTATCCGGACGTTCGCAGCATGATTCTTGCGGCAGAACAATACATCGCCCGGCAAGTGCCGGATTTCCGCGGCAAACCCAATCGTCTCCGAAGCGCCTGGTGCCGCGGCATCAAGCATCCGCTGCACATGCAGTTCATCAAATACAACCGGACCTTTTGGATCATAACGTCAGTCATTCTTTTCCTACTCTTGCATTACCTGCTGGATGATTCTCGGTAATGAAAAAACGACCGTGCGGGGAATGTCATGAGCACCGGAACGGAGCTCAGCATATCAGTGGGGATCCTATCTCCATTCCCCATATGGTGTGACGGTTGCACATCATCACCTCGCGTATCGATGATATACTGGAAACCCCGGACTACCTGACTCCATGAACGGAAAAACCGCGCTGAGCAAAGGTATGACTGTGGCATGCCAAGACTCCGATGCAGGGCGAGAGCGGACCGCCTTCTCCTCTGCCTGTCACCGGGCTACAGTTCGTCGTAGTTCTTCAGCGCTGTTTTTTGCAGTGAAGACGTGCCGTCCGTGGCGAAATGGATGGTGACTTCATACTCCGCCAGAAAACGGGTGTCGTTGTCTCCTGCCGGCACCCCGCCCCACCATCCCATTCCCGATACTGAAAGGACAAGCGCGTCCGGGGACAACCACTTCACGATCTGGAGACCTTCCGAGGTGAAATGGAATGGCAGCGAGTCGGCTTTTCTCGAATGCTTGCGGGCCATGGTCTCAAGCGCCGCGGCAGTTGCCTCGACACATTCCTTGGGCAAACTCCGTTCTTTGACCGCCTTGGGATCCATGAAATACACAGAGACCGCGCTTTCATGCGTGCTCCTGTTCTGTTCAATGGCAACGAGCTTGCTATCGGAACTCCATGCCGCGCTGATAAAGCGCGCTTTCGGCTGAAAGGTCAGAACTGGCTTTTGGGAAGCGGCCTCGACGATCTCCACAGCGAATTGACCATATCCCTTCTCCTGGTCTGCCCTGACCGAAAATCGTCCGTTCGGAGCATCGCACTTGTAGGCTTTTCCGTCAGCCCCGCCGTCCTCGTCGGCGAAGAGCCTCGCCACGGACGCGAGCAGAAACAGGAGGACTGCTGTTGTTTTCATAGAGACAACCTAATGGGGAGGCACAGGCGGGATCAAGCTCCGATTCGAATCACGATGCTATCGCCTGCTGCCCCGCATGGCTTGTTCTGCCCGTTCCGGCCGATCAACACCGCGACACGTGGTCAAATCAAATCAAACACCAAAGTAAGCTGAAGAGTGACCGCAACGCCCAGGAGCGCGAACCACAGAACGGTCCATCGCCTGTTCAGGCCTATCGCCGCAAGCCTTGAGATGACGAGCCACGCCATCATCAAAACACATAGAATCAGGGAACCGACAAAAAAAGCCCAACCACCTCCTAACAGAATGTAGGGAATGAGCACGCAGCTACCAATCCCGCAAACCACCCCCATCTCTCGGAAGTAACGCCACCTTCTCTCACCCAAAAGGGCCGCCGCGAGAAGCAGTTGCATCCCCCACTTGCCTCCTGCGATCGCGCCGGACAACATCATCTGGGACTGCGAGATGTATCCATCGAACCTCTCAATGAACCACCAGGTGAGAAGCAAACTCGCCACAAAACCTACAGCGGCGATGGATATATCTTTGATGTAGGGTTGCATATTTTCAGAGAAGGTCCAAGTCCTGTCACGCCCTGCCGAGGGCACGCTCCGAACTCAGGTTAAAGGTTTGAATTTTCATGGTAATCTCGACTCGCGACGGGTAGGGCGTTGATCAGCGACGCATTGTTCACTGTTGTTTGGGTTGTAGCCGAAGTTGTCAAGAATAGGGCGCACTACGAAAGCGAGAATCAATGCGCCTATAAGATAGACGAAATGCGCCCCAGGAAGGATCTCAGGAAGCGCCAACTTGGCTGCCATCATAAGAGCAGCAAGCCCGGAGACGGCAATTCCTGCTCGCTCCAACGCTGACCATCTGTATCCACCTCCATTCGTAGAACAAGCGGCCCAATAGAAATAGAGAAGTGAACAGAGCACAAACACCACCGCCGCCACAATGGACGATACTCGAAGTAGCGAAACATTGTGACTCGCAAGAAGGCCGATAGTGCACCCAACGATTCCGCCGATGAAAAGGGCAGAAGCAATCTTCCGAATCATCCACGGAAGGAACGATTGTCCTCGCTGGATAATGGTTTCGGATTCAAGGCTCATTTCTTCAGCGAACAGTGTTTAGTAGCATCCCATCTGACAATTTTATCAGAGTGCTGTTTCGTTAGCAACAAACCATGTTTACCTTCATACTGCAAGGAATTTCCCGGGAAATCGTTCGTAGATCAGGGCATCGCCCGGAGTGGTTCGGAACAGGCGATTTAGTGGCAGATATGCGGACGCCACGAGTCTTCGGTAGTGGTCTGCCCATCCTTGGGAGTTCCCAAATCTTGGATATGGTCTGTGGCCGGCAGGTGGTTGATGTGGGATGCATGACTTTTTGGCATGGAGGCCAGAGGACTCCGCCACGGACGCGCCGACCGCAAAACCATCCTTGAGAGAAAAGGGTCGCCGAACTTGAACAGCCGCGACAATTCGGCTTGCGGACGCACCCTTGCCTCGCACAGGATACGAAGTCCCTCGGGAAACAATCGGGGGCATGACATGCTATGAAAAAACTCCTCATTCTTGCTTCGTGGTTGCTGGTCGCTGTTCCTGCGTTTTCTGCGGATCGTGTCGCGCTTTGGCCGGAGGGAAAGATTCCGGATTTCCAGCCGCAGCAGATCGCGGCGACGCAGAACGAGGCGAAGGCACCGGGATTCAAGGCGGAGGAACATGCCATGCCGCATCTCGATTGGTATGACGCACCCGCCATCAAAAACGGTGCCTGCATGTTGCTGATCACCGGCGGCGGCTATCAGGGCTGCGTCGATGGCGTGTGGATTGATCGCGTGGCGAAAAAACTCACGTCGCTCGGCTATGTGTGCGTGAATCTCACCTACCGCACACCGCGCCCGAAAAACCTGCCCATCTATCAAAGCGCCTGGGAGGACGGGCAACGCGCCGTGCGCCTGATTCGCAGCGAGGCGCAGAAACGCGGCTACGATCCGGAAAAAATCGGCGCGCTCGGTTTTTCCGCGGGAGCCCATCTCACCGTGCTGCTCGGGACCAGCGCGCTCACTCCCGCCTACGCGGCCATCGATGAACTCGACAAGCATCCCTGCCACATCAACTGGGCGGTGCCGATCTATACCGCCTACGCGCTCACCGATGGTCTCACCGGGACCAACACTCGCGAGGGCGATGCGCCCGACGTCAAGCTCTCGGAAGTATTTAAGTTCGATGCCAAGACCTGTCCGATGGCGCTCTTTCACGGCGGCACGGATGCCTATTCTCCTCTGGGCTCCACGCAAATTTACCGCCAGCTCCGTCGTATGAAACTGCCTGCCGAGCTCCATCTCTTCGCGGACCGTCCCCACGGATTCATGGGCGATCCGGAAAAGGGCGAGAACGGCACCGCCTACGATCACTGGCTGGACCGCGTCACCGAGTTCCTGCGCCAGATGAATTACGATGGACGTCTCGGCGCGGAAGTCCCGCTCATGCAACGCTATGCGAGTGACGATGCGCGCGCTGACTATCGCAAGGCCCCGCTTTGGCCGGAAGGAAAGATGCCGGATGCGCAGGCAAAACAGGTCCAGCCCTACCTGGAATGGCACATGCCGAAACAACTCAAGACCAAGGCCGTGCAGATTATTTTCTCGGGCGGCGCCTACAATGGCAACAACCCGGACGATTTCGAAGTCGCACCGGCGCGGCGCTATCTCAATGAAAAAGGCATGGCGGTCGTGACGATGAAATACCGCACGCCACGGCCCCAGGGCGGCTTGGCCAAGCACACCACGGCCTGGCAGGACTTGCAGCGCTGCATCCGGCTGGTGCGCAGCGAGGCGGCGGCGAAAGGGCTCGATCCCCAGCGCATCGGCATCATGGGTTCCTCCGCCGGCGGCCACCTCGCGCTCATGGGTTCCACCAGTTCATCATCCCGCTCCTACGCGGCGATCGATGACATCGATAAAATTTCCTGCAACGTGCAATGGGCGGTCGCGATCTATCCGGCCTACGCGCTCACCGATGGCATCGATGCCGGAAATGCGAAAGGCGGCAACGAGGATGACTCGCGGCTCGCACCGGAATTCGCCTTCGATCTCGCCACCTGTCCGATGCTGTTCATCCACGGCGACGCCGATGGATGGGCGGCGATGAATTCGGTGAAATGCTGGGAGCAACTGCGCCGCATGGGCCTTCAGTCCGATCTCCACACGCTGGCCACGCGCAATCATTGCTTCCAAAGAGCCGCATCACCCGAAACGGGCAGTTACACCTGGATGGAGCGCATCTGGGAATTCATGAATCACAAGGGGTATAACAAGTGATGAGGGAAAGGTGTGAAGATGAAAGGGGTTGCAAACCCCTTCTCCTTATTTAGGCCATGATTTCTCGGATCGGGTCGATCTCTTCCACGCCCACGAGTTTCTGATCGAGGCCGTTGTAGAAAAAGCTGAGTTTGTTCGGATCAATGCCCATCTGGTGCAGGATCGTGGCGTGCAGGTGTTTCACCTGACAACGATTGACGACCGCTTGCGAGCCGAGCTCGTCCGTTTCGCCGTAGCTGATGCCGCCCTTGATGCCGCCGCCCGCCATCCACATCGTGAAGCCGTAGGAGTTGTGATCGCGTCCGGTGCCTGCGGCGTATTCGGCCGTGGGTTGACGACCGAACTCGCCACCCCACACAACCAAAGTTTCATCTAACAGACCACGTTGCTTCAGATCCTTGAGCAAGCCCGCAATCGCTTTGTCGGTATTGCCCGCGTGGAAGTTGTGATTTTTTTCCAAGTCGCCATGCGCATCCCAGTTGTCGTCGTTGTGCGCGCCGCCGGAATAGATCTGGATGAAACGCACGCCGCGCTCGACCAATCGTCGCGCGAGCAGGCACTTGCGGCCGAAGTCCGCGGTGCGCGGCTGGTCCATGCCATAGAGCGCCTTGATATGCTCCGGCTCGCGGTCCACATCGATGGCCTCCGGCGCAGTCGTCTGCATGCGGAAGGCCAGCTCGTAACTGGCGATGCGCGATGCCAGATCGCTGTGATCCTCGCGACCTTGCAAGTGGCCGTGATTGGCGTCGCCGAGGTAGTCCAACAACGAACGCTGCTGCACGCGGTTCATGCCGTGTTTGTCAGCGAGGTTGAGGATCGGATCACCCTGCGAGCGAAAGACCACACCCTGGTACGACGCGGGCATGTAGCCGGACGACCAGTTTTTCGCGCCGGAAATCGGGCCGCCGGTTTTATCGAGCATGACCACATAGCCGGGCAGGTTTTCGTTCACCGAGCCGAGCCCGTAATTCAGCCAGGAGCCTAACGAGGGTTTGCCGCTCAGCAGCGAACCGCTGTTCATCATGAGCATCGCCGAGCCGTGGATCGGCGAGTCGGCCGTCATCGAGTGGATGAAGGCGATGTCATCCACGCATTGCGCGGTGTGCGGAAACAGATCGGACACATACTTGCCGCACTGGCCGTATTGCTGGAATTTCCACTTCGGACCGACCACGCGGCCTTGGTTTTTTTTGCCACCGCGGCCGAAGGTTTTGATCGGGATCGTTTTGCCATCGAGCGGATAGAGTTTCGGTTTGTAATCGAAGGTATCCATGTGGCTGGGCCCGCCATACATGAAAAGAAAGATGACGGACTTCGCCTTGGCCGGCAGCTGCGGCGTGCGCGGTGCCAGCGGATTGGCCATCGTTTCCGCGGCATTCGCTTGGGAAAAAAATCCGCTCTGCCCTAACAAGCCGGTGAGCGCCAGTGAGGTGAAGCCGCCACCGAGCTGATGGAGGAATTCACGCTTGCGAATTTGACCGCAGAAATTGGGAACATGGATCATGGCTCTGGTGATGAAATGTTAGTCGATGAAAATGAATTCGTTGAAGCTGAATACGGCGAGGCAGAAACGTTGCAGCGCCACATCCGGTGCGAGTTTTTCCTGCTGCTGCATGAGGTCGAGAAATGCGAGAGCGCGTTTGAGCTCCGCTTCCTGCGGGTCGCGCTGGAGGGCGAGCTGAAAGGCCAGACGCACTTGCGCGGCGGGCTCCGCACCGGCCTCGCGCATCAGGCGTTGCGAGAAGGCCAGGGCTTTTTCATGGATGAAATCGCTGTGGATCATGCCCAGGGCCTGGGTGGGCACGATGGTCGCGAAACGCACCGGGCAGGGATTGTCGGTATCCGCCTGATCGTGTTCGGTGAGCATGGGCACGGAGAGCGAGCGCTTGCTCACGGCGTAAACCGTGCGGCGGTTGACTTGATCGGGCGCACTCTTGCCCCACTTGCTTCCCTTGGTGGAGGAAGTGGCGAGCACTTCTTCCGGAATCGGCACAAAGATGCTGGGGCCGCCCAATTGCAGATTCAGTTCGCCCGTGACGGCGAGGATGTTATCGCGCAGTTCTTCGGACGTCATGCGCCGTGGGAGAAAACGCCACCACTGTTCATTGGCGGGATCTTTGGCGAGGTTCGCATCGTTTCTGCGATTCGACATCTGATAGGCCGCCGAGCTCATGATGAGACGGTGCATCGCTTTCAGGCTCCAGCCTTTTTCCACGAACTCCGTGGCGAGCCAGTCTAACAACTGCGGATGGGTAGCCGCAGTGCCGAGGTAGCCGAAATCGTTCGGCGTGGAAGACAGCCCGCGGCCGAAGTGATGTTGCCACAGCCGGTTCACCATCACGCGTGCCGTGCGCGGGTTGTCCGGCCGGGTGATCCACTGGGCCAGTGCCAGGCGGCGGCCGCTGCTCTGCCGCGAGGCGGGTGCTTCGATTTTCGCGATTTCTCCGCCGAAGATCGCGGGAAACGCCGGCTGCACTTCCTCGCCCTCGGCATGGGCGCTGCCGCGCAGATGGATGAAGGTCGGCGGCGACTGCGCCCCGTTTTCCGCGACTGCGAGTGTCATTTCCTCCGGCTGGTCCAGTTTGGCATCGAGCACGGTGATCTGATCCAACAACTTGCGGAATTCCTCCCGCTCCGCCGCTGCGAAGTGCGGGTTGTCATTCGCCATCATTTCCCGGCGCAGGGAACGGCCCTTGATGGTCAGGCCCATGTCGAAGTACTGACCGCCGCCGGATTGCCTGACGTGCACGGCAATCACGTTGCGCCCCGTCTGCAAGGCGGCGATGAAGGCGTCCGATGCCTCGATGGTCGCGTATTCGATGAGATACTTTTCTTTCCGATGCACCAACTGGCCGTTGCAGAAAATTTCGATGTCCTCGTCGTGATAGAGGGACATGATGAGGGATGTCGGAATAGCCTCTAACAAAAATGTCGTTTGCAGCCAAATGTCCTTGCTGGTCCAAGGAGTCTTGGCCTTGGCATCGGGCACCGAGGTGCCGAATCCGGCGAGGCCTTCCTTCCAGCCCTGCGTTTCGGCGCGGAAGCCCACCGCGTTCCAGTCGGCGGCGGGTTTGTCGGTGGTATAATGCCATTTCCACGGCCGTTGCCTCGCATCGGAAATCAAGGAGACATCCGCCGTGGGACCCGTGATGCCCGCGGCATCCGTGCGGCGCCGGTATTCCTGCTCGGCCTTAACGATTTGCGCGGAGATTTTTTCCTTTTCCGCCTTCCACTGTTTCATCTGTTCCGGCCCTTGCGCATGAGGCGCGTGCACCGGGCGGAGATTCGCCTCGCCATTGCCCATGGGGCTGATGTTGCGGAAAAAGGCGGCGAGCTGGTAGTAATCTTTCTGCGGGATCGGGTCGCCCTTGTGATCATGGCAGCGGGCACAGCCGACGGTCATGCCGAGCATCGTCTCGGTGGTCACGCGCAGGTTGTCATCGATGATGTCAAAGGTGTGCTGCAAACGATCCGCAGGCTCGTCATCCCATTGCATCAGGCGATGGTAGCCCGTGGCAATGATCGAGTCGCGCGTGGGCTCGGCGATCTCATCCCCCGCCAGCTGCTCTAACAAAAAGCGGTCATAGGGTTTGTCCTGATTGAAGGCGTCGATCACATAATCGCGATAGCGCCACACCATGGACTTGTTCGTATCGCGCTCGAATCCCTGCGACTCAGAATAGCGCACCAGGTCGAGCCAATGGCGGCCCCATTTTTCTCCATACTGCGGCATCGCCAGCAAGCGGTCGATCTGCTTGCTCCACGCATCCGGGCTCTTGTCGTTTTCAAAGTCCCTGATCTGCTGGAGACTGGGAGCCAGACCCGTGAGGTCCATCGCGGCGCGGCGCAACAGCTCCGCCTTGCTGGCAGGGGGATTGGCCACCAGACCGTGCTGCTGCCGCTGGGCTTCGAGAAAACGGTCGATCGGATGAGCAAAGCCCGCCACGGCAGGCACCGCTGGCCGCGCCATCGGCTTGTAGGACCAATGCGCCTTGGTCTTTTCATTGACCGTCGTCACATCGGACATCGGCTCGTGCACCTCGCGCATCAGCTCGGCATCCTCCGGCGTCCACGCCGCACCGCGCTGCAACCACTCGGCGATCAAGGCGATCTTTTCCTCCGAGAGCTTGTTTTTCGGCGGCATCTGCAGGTCGTCATTGCGATAGGAAATGACCTCCAACAACAAACTCTGCGCCGGTTTTTTTTCATCGTAGGCCGGTCCATGCTCCCCGCCTTTCAGCAGGCCTTTGCGACTGATGAGCTGCAAGCCGCTTTTGATCTTGTAGCCGCCTTTGCCGTCACTGCCGCCATGGCATTCGATGCAATGCTCCTGCAGGATCGGCTTCACGCGATCGCGAAAAAACGCGACGTCTTCCGGGCTTTGCGCGTGCACACTCAGGACCAGACCCAATGGTGCCAAGCGCCACAGGTGGCACAGCGAAAAGAACTTACGGCGGAAAAAAAGATTCATGCGGATTTCGGGGCAAACGAACAACATTACTCTAGCACAAACGATCCGTTCTGCCAGCGTCACGACCGCCAATTATCGGGACTATTCAGCCACGGCGCGGGGGCGCGTAGCGGCGGCGATACTCCATCGGCGACAGGCCCGTGCGTTGCCGGAACTGACGGGAAAACGCGCTCTGATCACAAAATCCGAACTCCTCGGCGATCTCGGCGATGTTTTTCGAAGTGCCCGTCAAGGCATCGCAGGCACGCTGGATGCGCGTGTTGATCCAGAACTCCTGAGCCGACATTCCGAACACCTCGTGAAACTTCCGGTTGAGATGGCGTTGTGACAGTCCCGCGGCCTTCGTCAGTTGATCCAGATCCACCGCCTGGTGAAAGTGGCGTTGGATGTATTCAGCCGCCTTCCCCACCCCGGCACCCTCCGCCCACGGCCGGAAATAATCGCCGTGCGACTGCAAGGTCCCCATGATCCCGATGACGCGGCCGCTTTTATCGAATACCGGCATCTTGTTCGTCGTGATCCAGTCGAATCCGCCGCAAGCCGAGGGCAGCATCTCCACGATGTTCAACAGAGGCTCTCCGGAGCGGAGAATATATTCATCGTCGATGGCGAATTTATCCGCGATCAGTTTCGGGTAAAAATCATAATTCGTGCGGCCTATCATCTCGCTCGCGCTTTGCAGGCCGAGGCGTTCGGCGAATTTCTGACTCACCGCGATGTGGCGGCACAGGTGGTCTTTGACAAAAAAATGAATCCCGTGAAGCGCATCCACCAATTGCAGCAACTGGCTCGCATCATGCACGCGCGAAAAAAACTCGCGCTGCATCGCAAGACCATCGCTGTCATCCTTCGGGGGCATGCTTTCCCTACTACCCTCGCTGCGAATGTTTTTCAAAAATCTCTGCGCATGAACTTGCATCTGGGCGTTTTGGTGGTTCATTGCGCCCTGATGAAATTCCTCACCACATTGCTTCCAGGCCTCGCCCTGCTCACCGCCTGCGCCTCACACGGCCAGGCACCTCCCGCCGCCGCACCCGCCTATGTCAGCGAAGCGCCGCTGCCCGAAGGCTGGCCCACGCCCGGCCCCTACGATCAGGTCACCACCAAGACACTACCCGCCTACCGCGCGGCTTTTGCCAAGGCCGGCGGCCGCGGCACCTCGTTCTGGACGCTTTTCCTGCACATCCAGAAGAACAACATCCCCATGACCTCTCCCGTGGAAATGAGCATGACGGAAAACGAGGCCAACCTCGACATGGCATCCATGGCTTTCCTCTATCAGAACGATCAGGTCGGCAAACCTGGTGCCGCCGGAGCCGTGGAAGTCAAGGACGTGCCCAAGGCCGAAGTGCTCAGCTACACCTGGCAAGGCACCGATAGCAAGGACAACGTCGCCAAGGCCAAAGCCGCCATCCATGCCGCCCTGGCGGAGAAAAAACTCACGCTCGATCGCTATCGCCTGCTCGGCTACAACGGCCCCGCCACGCCCAAACAAAAAGCCACGTGGGAACTGCAGGCACTGCTGAAAAAATAACGCTCGCCCTCACGGCGATCACCCCCCCGGAAATGGCCGCGCATTCGCCTTGCTTGCCCAGCGCTCCTCCGCGCTGCGCGGCTCGGTTTTGAGCGCGGCGAAGTGCGCCTCCACCTCGCGCGGATCATAAAATCGCACGGTATGCGGCACAGGGCCCTCACCGGTGGGGAGCTTCATCTCCGTCAGCGAGCGCATCTGTGAGGCGGTCAATCGCGGCATTTCCTCCATGGCGCAGGATCATAGCACGGAAATCCGCATCGTCGAGCGCGAGTTTGTGCGCTTTGATCAGTGCGATCACGTCCGACCAATCTCTTTCCGCCTCCGTCCTCGCCCGCTGTTGCGACGCATGAAGTTTCAGCGCTATCATGGCATCGACACCAGGCACGGCGATCGGCTGAGCCTGCCATTTGGTCTGTTCCATCAGCCAGAAAACATCCTCATCAACTAACATCAAGTCGATCGGTGGAAGCGGGAAATGCGGCGATGCTTCGTATTGATGGAAATTTTCCGATGCCGCAAACAACCGGTATTCCAATCCACCCAGCGCCGCTTTCCATGCATCCGCCGCACTACGTGGAATCAGCAGATCCAAATCATAGGTCGCCCGGGGATGACCCAGCACAGTGACCGCATGCCCCCCGATCATCAAGGCAGGCAAGTGCTTTTCCTCCATCAAACGCGCCACGGTGTTCAGCAAACTCTGCACGTTTTTACCTGTATCCGGATGTGGCCGGAAAATCCAGCACCGATTCTCCCTTGCGCGTCACCGCCCCGCTGCTACGATGCGCGCGCATGCCGAATATCGTGTACTTTGACCTGGAAACGCAGCGGAGCTTCAGTGACGTGGGTGGCTTTTCGCAAAAGCACAAAATGGGAATCTCGGTCGCCGTCACCTACTCCACCGCGCGCGGGGAATACACGATTTATCCCGAGAGCGAAATGCAGGCACTGGTGCAGGAACTCACCCGCGCGGACCTCGTGGTCGGATTCAATCACATCGGCTTCGATTACGGCGTGCTGCAGTCCTACTCGGTGTTCGACCTCATGGAGCAAACGCACAATCTCGACATGCTCGTCGATATCGAAAAAACGCTCGGCCATCGGCTGAAGCTCGATTCCATCGCCTCCGCCACTCTCGGCACGGGCAAGACCGCCGATGGGCTGGATGCGCTGAAATGGTGGCAGGAGCACAAACGTACCGGCAGCCCCGAGCCGCTGATGAAAATCGCCGAGTACTGCTGCTACGACGTCAAGGTCACCAAGATGGTGCACGAATTCGGCGTGGAGCATGGATTCGTGAAATTTGCCGATCGCAATGGCCAGGTGCAGCAGTGCGCGGTCGATTGGAAACGCTGAGGCGGGAAATTTTCTGAAACAATTCGGCCCTCGCTGTCGTTTTAGCATCATGCGCGGCTTATATGTACTATCATTAATCACACTTTGCTCCTACGGCCACGTCCTGCCATCGGAAAACTGGCCTGCGGACGCTCAGGCTACCTGGCCGCTGCCCGGCACTCTCGGATTTCCGCTGACACAGGATCGGCCCCGCAGCATCCCGCTGACGATCCCCGAGCTGGGCGATAAGGAAAAAGAAGCGGGCGGTGCCTGGCGCATGGTGGTCTCCACCGATCTCTATGGCACCACTTCGGCGGGCAGCGCGGAGGTCACCCTGGAAGCCGCGGACCCCGCCACCGGCCAGGCCTTTGCCAGTGCCACCACGACCGTGCGGCAGCCCGCACCGCGCGCCACATGGGCGTACTTTTGCTCCTCGGAAAATCCCGGCGACGGCAATGCGCTCAACGCCTTCGACGCCAACCCCAAGACCATCTGGCACTCCCGCTACGCCGGAGGAAAAGTCGACGGTCCGCACGTCATCGGCATCGAGTTTGGCAAGGCCCAGCTCCTCAGCGGCATCCGCTACACGCCGCGCGAGGGCTTCGGCAATGGCAATCCGCGCGACTACCGCCTCGAATATCGCAGCAAGGGACAGTGGCTCGAAGCCTCCGCCGGCACCGTCGCCAAGGGCAAAGAAACCACGCCCCTGGAAGTCACCTTCGCGGAAAAAACAGCCGTGGAGGCGATTCGTATGACCATTCTCAGCGACATCACCGGCGGCGGATTCGGCGCCTGCGCGGAATTGACGCCGCTCGGCATCACCTGGCCGCTCCCCTTGGAAAAACCCGTGCTCGCCCGCCATCGTGTTTCGTTGGAAATCCCCGCCGAGCTTCTCAGCAAACTCACCGGCAAGCGCTACATCCTCCGTGCCAACACCAAAGGCACGGGAGCTGTCATGGGCGCGATCGATCAGGCGCGCATCCACCTCGCCCCCAGCGGAAAGCTCTACGGGCGCTCGAACGGCGGCCTCGGCCCCGATGAACTCGGCGCCGGACTGCTCGGGTTCGATGCCCTCACCGAGCACCAGCAAAAAGTTCTCACCCTCATGAAAGTGCGCGAGGGATCTCCCGCCGCCGCCGCCGGACTGGTCGCGGGCGATGCCATCCTTTCCATCTCCGGCGTGCCCCTCGCGCCTAACGATCTCAACCCCGGCTGGGAATGGTTCACGCACAGCCATGAAGCCATGCTCGGCCGCGCCACCGAGGCAGCCCTGCGTGGGAAACAATCCCAGCTCGTGCTCGGCGTCCTGCGCGATGGCAAGGAAACCCCCATCACCCTCAAGCTCCCGCGCAGCCGCCCCTTCACCACCATGGATCCGCGCAGCGATCCCGAAGCCGCGGCGCTGCTCGCCGATCAGCTGCAATTCACCAAAACCACCCAGCGCGCCGATGGCTCGTGGTCCGGTGACATCATCCGCACCTGCTGGGCCTCGCTCGCCCTCATGGCCACGCGCGATGCCGCTCACAAGGAAAACGTAAAACGCGCGGTCGACTGGGCCATGAACAAGTACCCCCAACCGGAAAAATACGGCAACCTCGGCTTCTGGAGTGGTGCCTATGCCGGCATCCTCTACAGCGAATGGTATCTCGCCACCGGCGACGAACGCGTGCTGCCCTACCTCGATGCCCTGCGCGACTGGGCCTTCAACGGCAAGCACCCCTCCGCCTGGGGCGTGCCCGCGCTCGGCCACGGCACGGATGGACTGCCCTACGGAGAAAAAGCCCTGGTCGCCCCCGCCTGCCACTTGTTAGTGTTCGAAGCCCTCGCCATGAAATGCGGCATGAAGTCAAAGCTCTGGGAAATGCTCATGCCCTACATGGAAATGGCGTGGTCGGACCCGAAAGAAGGCGGTCACGGCGCCCTGGGCTACAACCGCTCCTACAAGGACACCGAGGAATTCTGGTCGCGCTCCGGCCTCTTTGCCATGGCCTGCCAACTGCGCGGCGAAAGACCCGATATGCGCGATGCCATGACGACCTTCATGGAAAAAAACCACGCCTGGCTGCGCAACACCCACGCCTACGGCGAACCCGGTGCCGGCTGGGGCTTGCTCGCACTGAACCTCGCCCGCCCCTCTGCCTTTCCGCAGGTCCTCAAGGAATACACTTGGTCCTTTTCATTAGCTTGGCAACCGGGCTACGGCCTCCATTTCACCACCCCCCACATGGGCGCCCCCTACATGGGCGAAGAAGACCTCATCAACGCCGTCTATCCACTGGTACTACAAGCCAGCAAAAAATCCCTCACCCTCACGGGGGCGAAGGATCGCGGGTGGTGGAAGTGAGAGAAGGCTGCGGAACGGGCCCAAGGTCAAGGTATCTCACGCCGTGAAGCGATGCAAAGTTAGCTTCACTCATCTTGCGAAAGAACTACTGCAAGAGTGTAGCAATGGGTATGTGGTTCGGGAGTTGGTGAGCTAAGAAAGGGGTTGCAAACCCCTTCTCCTTATTGCGTTTTGGCAAAGAGAAAGTCGTCCGCAAATCCTGAGTGGGATTGTTCTTACGGCTGGACGCCAATTTCCTTGAGTTTGGCGGCGATGGCTTTGGCCCACTTATCGTAACTGGCGGCGTTGAGGTGGAGGAGATCGGGCATGACTTCCTTCGAGAGCGTGCCGTCTTCTTGCAGGAACTCTTTGCTCATGTCTAACGCAAAGACGTGCTTGTTGTCCACGTAGGCAGCGCAGAGGCGATTCACCTCGTCGTTGAGCTTGCGCATTTCATCATCCTTGGAGGCGCTGCGGGGGAAAACATCGTTCAGGATGATCTTGGTTTCGGGCGAGCGGTCGCGGATGAAGTCAATGATCAGCTTCACGCCCATCGCCGTCTCGGCCGGTGCCTGCTTCACGTGTCCGGTGTTGTTGGTGCCGATGAGCAGGTTGACGGCTTTCGGCTTCAGGCCGTTCCATTCGCCATTGAACAAACGCCACAGCACGTGCTGGGTGCGGTCGCCGGAGAAGCCGAGATTGAGCGTATTGTAGCCGGCGAAGGTTTGATCGAAGGCCGCCTTGCCCGCCCCTTCCCAGCCTTGCGTGATCGAGTCACCGAGGAAGACCAGACCGGGATTGCCCTCCTTTTTGATCTGCTGGAGTTTTTCGCGATGGCGCTTGGTCCACCAGTCTTCTTTCAGCCTGTCCTTCGGCACCGCGGCATCGTTCACTTCATACTGCGCGCGGCGTTTCGCGTATTCCTTTTTCATGAAGTCCAGCGTGGAGGCATACTCGGGATCGGCATGCACCGACTTCATTTCCTGCGGATCCTTGACCAGATCGAACAACTGCCACTCTTTTGTAGCGGGGAAATACATCAGCTTGTGCGTGCTGGTGCGCACGCCGTCGTGCTGGGCGACGCTGTGCGTGTTCTCGCCGTAATAGGCATAGTAGATCGCCTCGTTCGTCTCGTCCTTCTTCCCTTGCAACACGGGCAGGAAACTCTTGCCCTGCATGGCGGCGGGCACGGGCAGTCCCGCGGCTTCCAACAACGTGGGGGCGTAGTCGATGTTCTGGATCATCGCCTCCGGCTTGCTGCCGGGTTTCACCGTGCCGGGCCAGCGGATGAGGAAGGGCATGGCGAGGGATTCCTCGAACATCCAGCGCTTGTCATACCAGCCGTGTTCGCCGAGGTAGAAGCCCTGGTCCGAGGAATAAATCACGATCGTGTTTTTCGCCAGACCGGACGTTTCCAAATACTCCAACACGCGGCCCACGGATTCATCCACGGCTTTGACGGAAAGCAGGTAGTCCTTGACGTAGCGCTGGAATTTCCACTCGGTGACCTGCTTGTCCGTGAGCTTGCCCTCGCGCATCTGGGCGAGAAACTCCTGGTTCTCCGGCTCATAGACGGCATCCCAGGCTTTTTTCTGCTCGTCATCCATGCGCTCGTACTCGCCATTGCCGAGGGCGGTGAAATGCTGCGGAAATTCGTTTTTGCCATGGAACTTCATGTCGTGCCCCCAGGAGAAATCCTTGGCGATGGTCATGCGCTGGGCCTTGAGCGTAGTACTACGGTTATCGTAGTTATCAAACAGGCTTGCGGGTTGCGGCAGGGTTTTCCCCTTGAAGGCACCGATGTGACGCAGTGCGGGCGTCCAGTTGCGGTGCGGTGCCTTGTGCTGGCACATGAGCAGGAACGGCTTTTTCGGATCGCGTCCTTTCTTGAGCCAGTCCAACGAGAAATCGGTGATGAGGTCGGTGCAGTAGCCGGGGTATTTTTTGGTGCCATCGGCGCTGATGAACTGAGGATTGTAGTAATTCCCCTGCCCGGGCAGGATGTTCCAGTAGTCGAAGCCCTGCGGCTCGCTGATCAGATGCCACTTGCCGACAATCGCCGTCTGGTAGCCGGCGCCTTGCAGGAGTTTCGGCAGGGTGACCTGATTGCCATCGAAGGTATCGAAGTCATTGCTGAGGTAGCCGTTTTTGTGCGAATGCTTGCCCGTGATGATGCAGGCGCGCGATGGCCCGCAGATCGAGTTCGCGCAAAAGGAACGGCGGAACAGCGCGCCTTCCTTGCCGATGCGGTCGATGTTGGGCGTGGGGGCGACATCCGCATAGAGCCCGCCGTAGGCGGAAATGGCGGCGAGCGCGTGATCGTCCGAGAAAAGAAAGACGATGTTCGGTCGCTCGGCCGCGGCCACGGGCAAGAGGGAAAGGGCCAGAATCAGGAATGTGCGCAGCATGTCACCGATACGCCGCTCCGGCGCGCCATCGTTCAAAAAACTTGCGCATGAATCGATGCGTTAGCCTTCCACCGCCAGCTCCACGCAGCCCTTGATGTCGAGCTTGCCCGAGGCGAGCATGGGGATATCCGTCACGGGCACGATGCGTTTCGGGCACCACAGCGAAGGGATACCGGCGTCCATCAGCTTGTAGCGCAGATCGATGCATTCCTGCTCCAGCGCGAAGCCTGCCACGGTCGAGAGCAGCACGATGACCTCGCCCTTCTGCGCGTCCGGCACGCCGACAATGGCGATTTTCCGCTCGCTCTCCTGATCGAGCGCGAGCGCCTTGGTGACCTCCGCCTCCAGCGTCTCGTGCGGCACCATTTCGCCGCCGATCTTCGAGAAGCGGGAAATGCGGCCCTCGATGAAAAGGAATCCGTCCTCGTCCATGCGACCGACGTCCCCCGTGAGGAACCAGCCATCCTGCAGGACTTCCGCCGATTTTTTGGGATTGTTCAAATAGCCGCCGAAAACGTTCGCGCCCTTGAGCCAGATCAGGCCTTGTTGATCGAGCGTGATACCTTTTTCCGTGGCGGGATTGGTCAAACGCACGGCGATGCCCGGCAGCATCGTGCCCACCGAACCGCCGCGCGCGGAGGGGATGACCGGCCAGCCCTTCGGGCTCGGCAGCTCGGGAAGATTCAGATTGGTAGCGGGCGCTGTTTCCGTAAGACCGTAGCCCTCCAACGGACGGATGCCGAATTTTTCCTCGAAGGCCTGCGCGAAGGACTCCGGCAATTTTTCCGCACCCGTGACCACCAGCCGCAGCGAGGCCAACTGCTCGGGGTCCACGCGCTTCATGTAGCCGCGCAGGAACGTCGGAGTGGAGAGGAAAATCTGCACCTTTTGCTGGTCGATCAGCTCGGCGATGCGCTTGCTCTCGGCAGGGCTGGGGTAGGTCACCAGATTCAGACCGGCGATCACCGGATACCACAGCGTAGCGGTGCAGCCGAACGAGTGAAACAGCGGCAGGCAGCCGAAGATTTTGGCGCCGGGCTGGCTATCGAGACGGGAGTGGAATTGCAGCTCGTTCGCGAGAACGTTGCGATGCGTGAGAGAAACGCCTTTCGGCTCGCCGGAGGAACCGGAGGTGAACAAGAGCACCGCTTCATCGGTCGGCTTTTTCGAAGTGATCCGCAACTGCGCGGCGAGCACGGAGGTGGGGAGGATCTTCGATAGCACCAGCCACAGCCCGATTTTTTTCTTCAACTTCGGCAGGATGCGTTCGATCAGAATGAGATCGCGATTCGGCGGCCACGGGAAGGAAGGGAATTTTCTCACAAAAGGATCCACCGTGATGAAACGATCGAGATCCGCCTGGCGCATCGCCGAGCGCACGGCTTCCTGACTGGCGGTGAAGTTCAGATTCACCGGCACTTTCCCCGCGAAAATCACCGCCAGATTGGCAATGAGGCCGGCCTTGCCCGGCGGCAGCACGATGCCCACGCGCGGCTTGTCGGTCTGCTCGCGCACGACCTTGGAAAGGACGATCGCCGAGGCGAGGACCTTGTCGTAGCCGAGCTGCGAGTCATCCGTGCCATCGTGGATGTGTGCCTTGCTGGCGAATTTTTTCAAGCCGCGCAGCAGCACCATGCCGAGCGATTGCTTGAGGAAACCGCGCTGGGAAAATGCCTCCTCCGCGGCTAACAGCAGACGTTCCTGATAGAGTGCCACGGTCGCCTTGCCCGCCTCGATGTTCTGGCCGATGGCCATCACGCCCTCGGGTTGGCTCGTCGATTTATCGATGAAAAATCCGCCCTCGCGCGGCACATCCACGGCCACGGGAAGCACGGGCAATCCGAAACGGCACAGTGCCTTGAGCACACGCGACGGGATATGACAGGGCACCGCCGCACGCGCCACCGAGCAACCGGGCAGATAGACAATCACGCCCTGCTTGTCGAAAAATTTCTTCAAATGCTCGCCGACCAGAACCGGGTCATCGTCCACACCGAACATCGCGCCCTGGTCCTGCTGGATCAGCGACTTGATCTCCTCCGCGATGACCGCCGTCTCCTCGACCAGCCAGGTGATCGGACGCCCGGAAAACAGTTTTTTGAAGACCGTGATCTCCGCGCGGGAAACGCGCCCCGGAATGACAAGCGTGCTGGTGGCGGGAAGGCGGTCTTGGCCGATGATGTGGTAATGGCTCATGATGGAATCAGTGTCTGCCGCGAAGCTACATGGCGCAAAGGCATCTGCCAAACAGGAAATGTCAGGAATCCCGTTCCCGCACGCAGATCCGCCCGGGCGCTTGTGCTCATTTTTTGATCTCGGGCGCGGCCCCCGGCTTCGCGGGCGAGCTTTCCGGCAGCATCGGTGCCTGCACCGGCGGACTGTAGCTCACCGACTGAAAGACTTTGTTGAAATTGTGCCGCACCGCCGCGGGGAAGGTCACGCGCCCGGCTTCCACCAGGTTTTCCCGTGTCAACTTCTCCGTGAGGTCCGCCACCAGATCGCCGCCCATTTTCACCGCAGCGCCCACCGCCCCCTGGCTTTCGCCCAATTTCACGCTGCTGCGCATCACGTCGCTGGTGATTTTGCGGCCTTGGATCGCAATGCTGCTCTGCGTGCTACTGAGAACTCCGCGGGCGTCAAAAGTCATTTCCAGCGTGGCGAAGTCATTGCTCGCGAACATGCCGCGGCAGTAATCGATGCGCACGGACACAAAAATGCCGCCCTCGGGCGTGGGGGTGACTTCCGGTTTGTAGGTGCGGTACTTGCTGCCGGAAAGTTCGTAATCGGCCGCCTTGCCGCGCTTCACGTCCCAGCCGCCCAGGCTTTGGCCGAAGGCCTCGTCATCCAGACGGACCTGCGCTTGGAGCAGCGCGCAGGAGGCACTCCACAGCAGCAACAACCAGCGAGCCGGTGCGAGGAAAAGGGCGTTCATGCTTGGCATTTTACGCCCGTTTGACGAAATCGCCAATGCTTTATTCAACACAAAATGCCGCCCGGCTCAGACCGGCACCGGGGTTTGCTCGATGATTTCCGCCATGATGCTGCGGCCGCTCGATCCGCCGTAGCGTGCATCCGGGCTCAGGACCAAGCGGTGCGCCACCACATCCGCCGCCAGTTCCTGAATCGTCTCCGGCACCACAAAATCACGACCCTCGAAGAGCGAGAGCGCCTGTGCCATTTTCATCAACGCCAGCGATGCACGCGGGCTGGCCGCCAGTTGCAAATCCTTGCGCGACCGCGTGGCCGCCACCAACTGCACGGTGTAGTGCTGCAATTCCTCGCTCATCCGCACCTCGCGCGCCGCCGCCATCAATCGCAAAATTTCCTCGCGCGTGACCACGGCTTTCATTTGCTCCACCGGATGCTCATGCCGCTGATCAGCGAGAATGCCCACTTCCTCCTCCTCGCTCACGTAGCCCAACCGGCATTGCAGCGCAAAGCGGTCCATCTGCGCCTCGGGCAACGGATAGGTGCCGCGGAACTCGACGGGATTCTGCGTGGCGATCACAAAAAACAATCCCTCGAACGGGTAGCGCTTGCCATCGATCGTCACCTGCCGCTCGGCCATCGACTCTAACAACGCGCTCTGCACCCGTGGCGAGGCGCGGTTGATCTCATCGGCTAACAGAATATCCGTGAAGATCGGGCCGGGCTGAAAACGGAAGCTGCTGCTCGCCGGATCAAACACCGATAGGCCGAGAATGTCCGAGGGCAACAGATCCGGCGTGAACTGCACGCGCTGGAACGAAGCGCCGCCGATCGAGTTCGCCAGCGCCTTGGCCAAGGTCGTTTTCCCCGTGCCCGGCACATCCTCCAACAACGCGTGCCCGCCCGAACAAAGGCAGGCCAAGATGCGCCGGATCGCGGGGGCCTGCCCACGGATCACCGACAACACGTTCGCTTCCAATCGGCGGGCCACATCGTATGTTTCTTGCATGGGAAGCAACTCTTACAAGGACATAAAGGCGGCGTCAATCCAGAGTTAAAACGGAGTCCGAAGTTCAGTGATTGATCACAATGCCCGCGGTCAACTTCGAATTTCGGTTTAAAGAACAGCGCTGCAAGCATTTTTGGCAAATCGAGTGGAGGGCGGTCCGCCACTCATTCGGGAAATGGCAAAGCCCATCGGCCCATTTTTATCTAACAAAAACGACTGATCAATGCCTATCTGCCAAATGCGTCTGACTAGTCTAGAACTTTACCGCGATGCCACTGGTCAGTGTGGTATCATGCTTCTCACGCCCCATCGCGGGAATATTGTCATAGATAAATGACGCAGCGACACGAAGAGCCAGATTGTCTGTGATATCTGTATCAAGAAAGGCATTCGCCGTAATTGTGTAATTCGCCGTATCCGAGGCTTCCGCATTGTAAATCAGTGTTTGATTGAATGTGCAGCGAGAATTCAGAGCACAGGAAAAACGCTCTACTGCTTGCAAGCTCAGAAATTCATCGGTTGCATCACCTGTTTTCTCAAATGTGAAACCTGGGCCCGCTTCTACGCTTAGTGTGCTAACCTTGTTTTTGATCACATAGAGTCCTGCGGCAGCAGCGGGTGTGAATCGATAGGATAGATCTGCCAGCTCATCACGCTGATAGCCGCTGCCAAATCCAACAAAATAGCGACTCCCTATCAGATGATTGTATTGCACGTTGGCACGCAGGGTTTCGATGCTGGTATTTCCCTCATTCGTGGAATAATTGGCTGCCGAATTGAAGAAAAATTCGTTTTCATTGCTACGATAGACGCTATCGAACATGGCTGTGAGCGTACTGCTATCTGCATTTCCAGATGCCAGAGAATATCCGATGGCCGCGCTGGAGGACCATCCCATGGATGCGACTGGTGCTGCGACGCGATCTGCCTTGAGAGTCCTGCGACCTGCTGCTGCAGGCTCCGGAAAACCAGACAAGGAATATGCCAGTCCAAGCATGATGGACGTGTCGCCTTTCTCCGCACCAGGTGCGGGAGTGTTGTCAATGCGGTGTCGGACAAATGTACGGAGTGACCATTGATTCGTAATCAGTGTGTCTATACCAGCCTCTGCAGTGATCAAATAGTTGTCAAAATCGCCTGCCTCTGGAGAAAATACTAAGTTCTGCCAAAATTTCGAACGATTGGAAAATTTGTATTCGAACCTCTCGGCAAAACGCAAGCTGGCGAAGTCATCGGTAACGCCTCCTTGATTTTCCCAAGTGTATCCGGGACCAGCCTCTATGGATAAGGAAGCGCGTTCATTTTTGAGAAGATAATAGCCTAACAAGATATTTGAATCAAAACGGTAGTCAAGATCAGCTACATCATCAGAGAGGTATGTGCCAATGGCACCGTAATAAAATCTGTCATTGAGGAGGCGGTTGTACTGGCCATTCAGGCGCAGCGCATTCGATGTCTCAATCCCTCTATCATCAGCATAAAAATAGTCGGCACCGAGATAGATCTCATCCGTCTCCGTAATACGAGAAGCCAACAATTGCAGGCTATACGAAAGGCTTTCCGCATTACCATCGGCCAGCGTGAGTCCGGCAGCCCCCGTCACTTCCCAAGGATCAGTAGTTGAGGGAGGGGCAACGGCCTCGCCAGCGGCAATGATGGATGAGCTGAGTAAAGGAAGTAGTCCTCCTAGAAGAAATACTTTGGAGCCTGATGTCACATATTTTTCTGTCATATAATATTTTTTATGGGTTTATGCCGACTAGTGCGCCCATTGGCGCTGCGTTGTGAGACCGTGGAAGTAACCATTACCTCGCAAGACCTTATTAGTAATTCAATACCCAGAATTCTGTCAATACCAAAAAAGTCGACGATTCGCATCCGGGCGATCAACTGGAAAAACGACTATCCATCACACAACACAGCCACTCCCTGTCCTGCCAAAAGTCGGAAAAATCCGTCTTCGGATCCTTGCGCATGCACAGGCGCACAAGGTGCCCTACCGTGATGATGCTTGATCGGCTCTAACGCATTTCATGTTCCGATAGGCACGATTTCCAGGGTCACAGGATCGCCGTTTTTCAGTTGCGGATGCGGCACCGGTGCGAGTTTCACCACGCCCGAGGCGATGCCGGGGTGGCGCACCCGAAGCACCGACTCATGCGCGTGCCAGAAAATCGCCATGTCACCACTCAGATCGGGCGAGTAAAGATCCTTGTAGTCGCTGCCGCTGAATTCCCACACGAGCGGATGATCCACTGGCTCACTGCTGCGGATCAGGTCATGCACCGCGATGCGCGCACCGTCCCGTGTGATCACATCCATGCGGAAACGGCTGCCATTCGGTCCTTTGCCATGCCCGGCAAGATGCAGCAACAACTCCAAGTGCAGCGGCCTGGCGCGGCTGACAAACAAGGTTTCATGCCGCCTGCCCCCCTCCGTGCAGAGCAGCAGCTCCACCTCGCCCGGATGGCGCTCGTCACCGGGATCGGGATAGGAGACTTGCGCCGGCAGGGAGAAACACTGGCGCGCCTTGTCAAACGTGACCTCCCCCAGCTTCACGCGATCCGGCTTCTGCTCGTACGGATGCAGACGTCTCAGCTTTTCCACCAATCGATCCACCTCACCTTGCGCGGCTTCGTGATCTGACTCCGTTGCTCCATGCAGACGGGACTCGGCCGCGAGCAGTTGCTTCCAGAGCGTGGCCTCGATCATGGGCAGGAGCGGGAAATATCCACTCAGCTCCTCGCTGGCCGCCGCAGCTTCAGGCGCTTGTTCTGCGGGCGCGCCATCGACTTTTTCCGCTTGCTTGCAGGAGGAAAGAAGCAACACGCCTGTGAGGGCCGGGAGGAGAAATCTCATGGCTACGGTTCCGGTTGGATGGGCGGCAGGTAGTCCTTGTTCGTGGATTGCGGGAAGCTCTTGCGATCAATCACGGCATGAGGATTGTGATAGAAGCGCAAGGTCGGCACATCGAGCTGAGCACCCACGCCCATCTCGATCCTCCAAAGCCGCGCGGTGGTATTCGGAAACACAGGATGATGCCCCGTGCTGACGGTGTAGTTGTCCCATACCAGAGGAATCCAGCGTTCCCCTTCCTGATACCACACCCGCAGGAAACGCCCGCCGTCAAAGTCCGCATCCACGCCGTTCAATGTGACGGCAGTGCCGAAGTCATACTCCGCGATCATCGTCGAGTTCACCCCGCTGAAACGGCACCGCGTTTCTAACGAAAAGTCCGCCAGATGGGCGAAGTCCCCCTCCATTTTCCCGACGATCATCGTGAGCTTCGCCGGACGGGCGATATCGACCTGGCTGGGCTTCTCGAACTTGATCGAATGCACCCACGGGCAAATGAAATTCTCGCTCGCCACATCGACAAGGACCGTATCGCCCTCGTGAGATTTCACCGCCACCCCTGCTTCCGGGCCCTGGATTTCCAGCATGCGCTCGGTGGGATACATGCCGTCAAACGGAATGCCGGCGATGATCAGGGCCTGCGATTGGAAGTAGGGCCGCGGTGCCATTTTCAGCCGCAGTTGCAGGCGCCGGAGGTTGTAATGATTCGAGTGGCTGAACTCCGTGTGGAACTTGAGCGGCCGCGCATACACGACGGTGTGGTTGCCGATTTTGAACGCGATGTTAGCCGTGCCATCGAAGTTTTCCAGAGCGGCGTCTTTCAGCGGCTGCGATGCGGAAAATTTGCGCAGCCCCTCATCCGGATCAAACCCGGCAAGCCCGTCGCTCTCAAACAAGATCGGAGCCGTTAGATTGTTAGAAACGATTTCGACCTTGGTCCGCAGCGGAAACGGCGATGCCGCATGCATTTGATTTTTGTCGGAATCCTGCCAATTCAGCTGATGCAGCGGCAGCGTCACATGCAGATCCACCTTTTCCTTGTCGCCATCCTTGGTGGCGTAAATCCTGAAATCCACGCCAGTGATCAATTCGATCGCGTATGCTTTCTGCAGCGGCGGGAGTGAGGCATTTCCCGCAAGGGCAGCCACCAGCGCGGGTGCCATGCGTTCGATGATTTCACGCGTGGCCGGCACCAGGGTCATGTCGCGCGGCAGGCTGCTCAGCGCCTCGATGCCCTGCTTCAGATCCTTCGGCGCACCGGGTCCGAGAAGCTCCATCGCCAGGCACCAGTTTCGCAAGTAGTACGAATGCACCTGCCCGCCCCATTCGCATACCGCAGGCTGCTGGATGCATTGCGGATTCCAGAACTCTTTCTTGCCAGTGATCGCCAGATTTTTCTTCAGCGCATTCAGCACCAGAATGCTGCCAGCGCTGCGGATCCACGATGCGGTGACGCCCTCGCCGCCTTGGTAATCCAGAGGAAAGGCCGACTTCAGGATGCCGCCTTCCCAGCAATCATCCAGGCTCATCTTGTAGCGGAAATGTTGCATGTGCTTGAGGAAAACGGACTCGTCCGCCGCAGCGAGCGCCAGCGAACCGAAGATGAACGCGAGTGAACTGGTGGCGTGCGAGTTATCGGCATCGCCGAGGGAGGCATCCATGCGCTCGATGAATTCCTTCACCGCACTCTCGTGACCGCCGCCGATCTGCACGCCTAACACCCCCGGGCCGGACATCGCATTGCCACCACCGAATTCACGCTCCTCACTGCGCGCCATCCGACGGCCGCGGCCGTAGGCGTAGGTGCCATTCACGCAAACTTCCCCCGCATGGCGGATCACGCTTTCGACCAGATTTTTATCATACGCGATGGGCGTGCGCGATGCCATGGCCATGCCCAGCGCCAGATGCCCGGTGCCGTAATGCTGACCGGCGATGCCGTAGCCGAAGCCATTGACTTTATGCCCCGCCATGAAATCATTTTTGCAGCAATCGGCCAGTTGCTGATAGGCGGCTTGGATGCCTGCGACGATGCCCGCATCGCGCGTGCGCAGGTAGTATTCGCAGAGAAAAATCAAGCGCATCGTCCGCTCCGCCGTCCACTCGCTGGGGGCACCTTGGTAGGCCGTGCGATAGGCCGCCGTGCGGACTTGCGCGTCGTACTTCGCATCGCCGCTCGACATCAGGGCCAGCCCGCACCACGCCGTATCCCAGCCATCGCCCGTGTAGCCCGCGAGTCGCGGCCAACTGCCATCATCGCGCTGCTGCGCCGCCAGCCAGGCCGTGTGCCGCTGGACGGTGATGGCGGATTTTTCACAGTCCTTCGGATACGTGGCGCTGAAGCTCCCCACCTTGCCGATCGGAAAACGCAACTCCACCACGCTTTGCTGGTGAATGCCGCGCAGGGGCAACGCCTGATTGGTGAAATGGATTTTCGGCTGCACCTTGCCGTAACTCAAGGCGGCGAAGTGACCTTTGACCCGCTTCGTCCCCGCCGGCAGCGCCCACTTGCCAAAGCCGGTCGCATGCAGGTGCAGCGTCTGCGCATAAGGCTTTCCGCCCACTTCCACTGGCTTGCTCGTTTCCAGCGTGGGCCTGCCGTAGCCCGCTTGCAGAGCCTCCGCCTGTATCTCTAACAAATTTTTGACACCGTAGTCGCCTTCGATAGTGAGATCCATCCACATTCCGCCATCGCCATGGATGTTGTCGTCGAATTGATTCGTTTCGATCGTAAGCAATCCATCACCCGGAATCTCCACGGAAAAATCCTGCGTGCCCACAGACTGATTGCCGCCCGTGCCGCTCCAAAGCTCCTTGCGCTCGACCGGCAACGTCTGCGCCGATGCCTCGGGCATGCGCAGCACCGTCAGGCGTATGTCACCACGGCCTTGCGCCTCATCGATTTTTTCTCCCAGCATCAACTGCAGCTCGCGCGCGTCCTTGTGCATGAACTTCCAGTCCGGGCGATACTGATTGCCCGACTGTAAAAGCTGCCCCTCGATGCCGATGATCAGATCGCCCGTTTGCAAATGCCCTTCAGCCGGTGCACCCGGCGCGATGCGCACCACCTCCGCCGCCGTCAGCGCGAGCTCGCCCGTCATCGATCGCAAGCTGCGCGGCACGATCGCCGCAAATGCCGGCCTGTTCTGCAATTGCGGCACATGCGAACGCACCCTCACCCCCAGCGGGCCGAGATACACGCCCCAGCGCTTTGCCTCCTCCGCCTGATCGGCCGACTGCGGCATCCATCCCATGTGCACATCCTCATAGATCTCGCGATACTCCCGTATGTCGATGGGCGAAAATTCACGAATCACCGGAAAACTCTTCTCCAGTGGTTTCAGCTCGTTTTCCTGAATTTTGTTAGAAACCGTCTCCGCTACGACAGATGATGGGACCGGCGCGGATGCGGTGGCAGGTGTCTCGTTCGCCGTTTTCACCAGCACCGCCGCTTCGGTATCCGCCTTGCTTCCGCCCCGCTTCACCAACCACAATCCCGCGCCCGCACAAACCACCACGGCTGCCACTATTGGGAAAAATCGTGTCGAGAAGGAAGCGGAAGCATTCGCCTGATGCACCGCAGCGCGAGGCGCGGATGCCGCGATCACAAATTTCGTCTGGCACGCGTCACAGCGCCCATGGCGGCCCAGATACGACGCATCAACCTCGAAGGACTTGGCGCAAGCGGGGCACGTGGCGGTGAGTGATTCTCTCGTGGACATAGGCAAAAGGGTGATCGCGCAAACTGTATGATGAAATGCTACAAAAGCAAAACAAATCCCCAGCAATCCGGCATTGCCAAATCCCCCCTCCCGTTGTTCATTGCGCCATGTCTTTGCTGCTCGGAGTCAATGTTGATCATGTCGCCACCCTGCGTCAGGCGCGTTACGCGCTGTTGCCGGATTCCCCGAATGCCGAGCCCTGCCCGGTGCAGGCCTCGCTGGATGCCATCGCGGGCGGCGCGGACTCCATCACCATCCACGTGCGCGGCGATCGACGCCACATGCAGGAGGCCGATACCTATCGCATCAAGGACGCCATCCAGGTGCCGCTCAATTTGGAAATGGGCATCACGGAGGAAATGATCGCCATCGCCCTGAACCTGCGACCCGAGTTCGTCTGCCTGGTGCCGGAAACGCGCGAGGAAGTCACCACCGAGGGCGGCCTCGATGTCGTCGGCCGCCGTCGCGAGGTAGGCGATTGCATCCGGCTCATGCAAAAGGCCGGCATCCGCGTGAGTTTGTTCATCGATCCCGAGGAAGCGCAGGTGCGCTGCGCGGCGGAACTGGGCGCGGAAATGATCGAGCTGCACACCGGCTGTTTTGGCAATGCCACGGCGGAAACGGTGGCGGCGGAAATCGAGCGACTCCACCGCGCTGCACACGTCGGTCACGACGCCGGCCTGCAAGTGAACGCCGGCCACGGCATCAACTACCACAACTGCCGACTGCTCGAAGCCGTGCCGCATTTGACCGAATACAACATCGGCCACAGCATCGTCTCGCGTGCCATGCGCGTGGGCATGGAGCAAGCGGTGCGGGAAATGAAGGCGCTGATGAGCCACTACCCGGCCATTTCGCCACAGTGAGAGTTTGCCAATGCGCAAAAATTGTTGCAGGCTCCGCACGTGAAGAATTTCCGCAAACCAATGCGCGACCGCACGGATGCCGCGCGCGAAAACCGCCACGTGCGCTCCCTCGCTCCGGAATCCGAAGCCATCCCCGCACGCAATGAAGACGATGTCTGGGACCTCCTCGCCGCGACTCCCGTGCCACTGGTGCTGATTCTCGATTGCATCCAGGACGTGCACAATCTCGGCGCCATTCTCCGCACCGCCGATGGCGCCGGCGTCACGGCCGTGGTCGCGCCCAAGGACAAGGCCGCCTCCATCACCGAGACCGTGCGCCGTGTTTCCACAGGCGCCGCCGACTGGGTGCCGTTTTTCCAAGTCACCAACCTCGCCCGTTTCATGGAAAAGCTCAAGGAAGTCGGCGTGTGGATCATCGGCACCTCGGACAAGTGCGATAAATCGATTTATCAAATGGACATGAAAGGCCCCATCGCCCTTGTCATGGGCGCGGAGGGCAAGGGCATGCGCCGTTTGACCGAGGAAAACTGCGACTTCCTCTGCCAGCTGCCCATGGCCGGAAAAGTCGAATGCCTCAACGTCTCCGTCGCCACCGGCATCTGCCTCTACGAAGCGGTGCGCCAGCGCAAGATGTCATGAAGGAGCCCGTGCTCATCCTCTCGGACCTGCACCTCGGCCACAAGGCCTCGTCGCTCGATGACGTCTCCGCGCTCGAGCCCCTGCTGCGCGGAGCCGCCACGCTCGTGCTCAATGGCGACACCTGGCAGGAGCTCGCGCGCGAGTTCCACGATGACGGCCTGCGCCTGTGGCGCGACCTGCAGGCGCTTTGCCAACGTCTCGGCATCGAGATCATCTCCCTCCCGGGCAATCACGATCCCGGCAATCGCGATGCCGATTATATCACGCTGGCAGCGGGTAAAATCGTCGTCATGCACGGCGATACCGTCTTCCCCGAGGTCGCACCCTGGAGCCGCACAGCGATTCAGAAAAAGGACGAACTGCGCGAACTCATCAGCCGTTATCCACAGGACACCTTGGAACAACGCTTCGCGCTGGCGAAAGAAGTGGCGCAATTCCTCGTCCCTCCCTACTATCCTCATAGTAGAAACATTTTCGCCCGGATCTGGGATGCGGTCACCCCGCCCGGACGCGCCTGGCGCATGATCGCCGCATGGCTCACCATGGTGCGGGAAACGCGGGCCTTCGCGCGGCGCTATTTCCCCGATGCGGCGATCATCGTATGCGGACACTTTCATCGCAGCGGCATCTGGGACAAAGAGTTACCCGCCGTCATCAACAGCGGCTCCTTCATGCCACCCGGTTCCGCCTACTGGACGGAATGGAAGGAAAACACCCTGAGTGTCGGCGTGATCGAAAAAAAACGCGGCGTCTGGCAGCGCGGCATTGCGTTAGCCGCCTGGAAGCTGGCACCCGATGCCTGAAAAGAAAGAGGGCGGCGAATCCTGTGATACTCGATCGATTCGCCGCCCCTTTTGGGTGACTATCGGATAACCCAAAACCAAATAGTCACGCCCAAAAGATAGCGATTGCCATGCCAACTTTGGCGAAATGGGGTGGTATGAATAATTTTCTTCACAGTCCCCAATCATCAGGGAATGAGCGGTCATAAAGATTACTCAAGCCGTCAGCCTAAAATCCGATGTCGCGCTGACTGAAACCGCGGACGATGAATATCCCGTTCAACTCCTGGCAGGTCTCAACGGGCAGGTGGCAGTAGCCCGGATACTCGCCTTCTTTGCTGATCGGATGGAACATTTTTCCGTGATCATAGCGAATCACGGATTCCGTGCCCTCCGGCGACTTGATTCGAATCACCAAATGCCCACCGCACTCATGAAACAAGCCGGACGCCCGACGGGAGAGAGGAAGTTCGAAGCAGCGGAGAATCCGGTCGATCTCGGAGCGATCGGTGATGATCACAGCAGCCGCAGGTTCCACCAGCAATCCATCCGCTCCGAAATGCGGCGCACGGGAGACTTCCAACTGGGACGCGCTGCCGATCAGCGAACGCAGCGTGCTGTTATGGTAGGCGATCGGACGATGCCCCACGTACCAAAACACCAGCGCTGCCATCACAGCCAGGATCACGAGCGATGCGATGGTCCTGATGAGAGAGGATTTTTTCATGGAAGGAAGTGTTAGGAAAAAAACGAATGCGTGAAATTCTCATGCGCATGTCGTTTTTGCCAGAAAAAAAAACATCATCGCGCCGGATTCGAGCGCCGCCCAATACGGCGGACATCACAGCTCGACCATCGAAACAAAAGAAAGAGGGCGGCGAATCCTTTGATACTCGATCGATTCGCCGCCCCTTCTGGGCGACTGTCGGATAACCCAAAACCAAACAGCCACGCCGTAAAGAGAGCGGATAGCGTGCCAACTTTTTCAGGAATGTGACCTATGAAAAATTTTCTTCTCTAACAAAACGAGATCAACACCAAGGAGTTTACATCATTTCTCAGCCGCCGCATCGTTCAGATACATCCGCCACTTGTCGGATTCGGCCATGTCTTTCAATCGTGAGGCTCTGCTGGTGAGGAATCTCCGCATGTATGCCGTTAGAAAAAGACGCTCGGCCATGCGACCGATCCACCCCAGGGGCGCGGTGAAGGCAAATTCATCCACCATCAAGGTTCCGTCTCCTGCTGCCGAAAACCGGTGCGTATGCTGCATCACGGCAAACGCACCCGTCAGCATCTCGTCACGGAACAGATGTGGTCGATCAAACGCGGTGATGTGCGCTGTCAGTCTCTGCCTGATGCCGAAATGCCTCGCCTCCCACGTGACGCTCTCGCCCCTCCCGATCAAGCCCGTGGTGCGACCTGCCACGGCCCTCTCCTCCGTGCCATCCGTGCTGGCCATGTGGGCATCGATGCTCCGGGCGAGATCGAACACGCGCTCCATCGGTGCGTTGATAAGCGTTTCGATTGTGATCAGCGGCATTTTCTCGGAACGAACCTACCGCACATTCACCCGCAGGGCAAAAAGAAACGCTGCTCACGGGGGAAAGGACACAGGAGGAAAAGACCTGCTAGAAAACGCTTCGGCATGATTCACCGATCCATTCCGACCATGAATCCTGATAGGCCACGGGCACCCCTTCCTGCTGGCAGACCCGGATCGTGTGGCCCGTGCCTCCTTCCATCGGCTCTTCGGGCTTCACATAAAACAAGGCGCACACTGGCTTCACAAAAGCCTCCGAGTGACCCACGACCTTCATCGTGTCCCGGATCAAATAAGCCGCCTTCGCCGCAAGACGTCCCTGCGTGTCCCGTTTCTCAATCAATCTCACATTTCCGGGAGTGGCGTTGATCGTCTTGTAGGCGACCTCATCCAGCTGCACCTTGGACATCGAGGCGGGAGAATCATACAGCGCGTCGGCATAACGCGCGGCCTTGCGATGGGTCGCATAAGGCGCAACCACCTGCAAGCGGCTCGCGTCCACCTCGGCCACCCCCTCGGAAAACGCCTGATCGGATCCCTCGGCATTGCCCGACCGGAATCGAAGCCGCGGGAACTGAAGCGCGAGCTGACGGGCCAATATTCTGGCCCGCTCATAGTCCTCGGGGGAAATGGACCGGCGCCCCTCCAGCAGCACAACACCGTCCGGCTGACTGGCGATGAGTTGTTTGAATTCGGAGAAAGTCATGGTTCTTCTTCTGACCTGTTTTATGAGATGTCTCGGATTTCAGCAAGCATGTGTTTTCTGTCCCCGAGAATGCCAGTGGCGGTTTGTTCCTGTTAGTACAAAAAAAGAGGGCGGCGAATCCTTTGATACTCGATCGATTCACCGCCCCTTTTTGCGTCACTGTCGGAAAACCCAAAACCAATCAATGACAAAAAAGTATAAGCGCGTGGCGTGCCAATTCTTTCAAAAGATCGCAGTATGAAAAATTTCTATCGAAATCATCCTACCCCACATTGGGCAGGATAACGGCGAACGGGCTGACTTCTGTTGAAGTCAGCCCGCTCTGTGTTTGATAGTCATCGTTGGAAAAACCCATAAAACCAATCGATCACTTTCACAGTAATAACGTCGGAAGGAGGCGGGGTTGTCTAAAATCGATAATTTTTTTTCTCCTTACGATCCCCACGAGTAGCGCTCGGGAATCCACACGTAGGAATCGGCGGCGGTGGAGCCCAGATGGCCGAGACCGGGCCAGGGCAGGTGAAAGCCGTACAAGCGGGTTTTTTCCGTTAGGGCGCGGCCATAGACTTTTTTCCGCGTGACGACGGCGAGCTCGGGATCGTGATCGAAGGCGATGGTCCAGTTGACATTGGCAAACATCAGCAGGTGATGGTGCGCGAGGTCCATGATGTGGAGCAGTTTTTCGCCTTTCGACTGGATGTGGAAAATCGCATGCCCCGCGGTGTGGCCGGGCGCGAGCTCCAGGCGGATGTCGCCATTCCATACGGAGCTGCCATCCTTGAGCACCTGCGTGACGGGCTTGAGAATCTCGAAGCGCTTGCGGTTGTCGCGCGTCAGGCCCGGGAGCTCGCGTTTGTCGCGCTTGGATTTGGAAAAATCCGGCTCGGGCGAGAACCAGAAATCGAGTTCTTCCTGGGTGCAGTAGAATTGCGCGTTGGGGAATGTGATCGCATTGTCGGTGACAAAACCAGCGATGTGATCGATGTGCGCGTGGCTCAGAAAGGCCGCCGTCACATCGCCGCGCTGGATGCCCACGGAGGCGAGGGCCTCGAAAAACCAGCCCCAGTTCGGGTTCGGCCATTTGCCAAATCCGGCATCGAACACCGCCACTTCCTTGCCCTTGCGCAGGACGAGGATGTTGACATAGAGCGGAATGCCATCGAGGCGCTCGAAGTGCGATTCCATCACGGCCTGCATCTGCGGGCGGTCGCTTTCCGGATGCATCATGCCCATGGCCGGACGAATCAGCGAGTGGCCATCACTGATGGAAAATGCCTCGATGTCGCCGATCTGGAAGCGATAGACGTTCGGATTGCGAAACGGCGCCGCTGCCGTGGCGGCGGGTGGCTCGGCGGCGGCGGACGTGGCCAACTGCGAGAGCAAGGCGGCGGAGCCGGTGAGAAAGCTGCGACGGTTCCAAGAAGGGCTGGTCATGCTAAAAGACTAAACATCGCCCTCCCGACTGCAAGCGCGATTCCAAAGATGACAGGAAATTCCCATCGCCGCGCCGTGCTCATTCGGCTATTTTTCCGCCGTGAAACAAACACATGACACTTGGCTGGGCTACGTTTTCTGGGTCTTCGGATTCATCGGACTGCATCGCTTTTACACGGGCCGCAAGATCAGCGGTCTGATCTGGGCGCTGACGGGCGGCTTGCTGGGCATAGGCTGGCTGGTCGATGTCTTCCTCGTCCCCGGCATGGTGCGCGAGGCCAATGAACGCTATCCCTACGCGAAACAAGACCCCACGGTGGCGTGGCTGCTGCTGGTATTGCTCGGCATCCTGGGCGTTCACCGCTTTTATCTGGGCAAGTGGGGCACGGGGTTGATCTGGCTTTTCACCGGTGGCGTTTTCGGCATCGGCGTGCTTTATGACCTGTTCACGCTGAACGAGCAACTGGCGGAGAACTGAGCCTTGCGCGTTTCGGATTGCCCATCGTCGTTTTGCCACCTAGCGTGCGCGCCGTGTCCGCTCTCCTTTCCGCCAATGAAATCCGTTTGTCCTACGGCTACCAGAATCTGTTAGACGGAGTCACTCTCGCCGTGGCTGCGGGCGAAAAGGTCGGCTTGGTCGGTCGCAACGGCTGCGGCAAATCGAGTCTGCTGAAAATTCTCACCCGCCAGCAACAAGCGGACTCGGGGGAAATTTCCGTGCGCAAGGGCCTGCGCATCGGCTACCTGCCACAGGATTTTGAAATGGATCCGCAGCAGACGGTGATGGAATGCATCGAGCAAGGCGCGGCCGATCTGATCCTCGCAATGCAGCGCTACGAGCAGGGCGATGGCTCGGAAAACGAACTCGCCGACCTGCTGCACGTGATCGAACACGCCGATGGCTGGAACCTGCATGCCCGCATCAAGTCGCTCTCGACCTCGCTCAGCGGTCCGCCGCTCGATGCGCTCGTAGGCCCGCTCTCCGGTGGAGAAAAACGCCGCGTTTCCCTCTGCCGCGCCCTCGCTTCCCAACCGGATCTTTTGTTGTTAGACGAGCCGACGAACCACCTCGATGCCGAATCAATCTCGTGGCTGGAGGCCTTCCTGCGCACATTTTCCGGCGCGGTGATCTTCGTTACGCACGACCGCTACTTCCTCGATGAAATCGCCTCGCGCATCATCGAGATCGATAACGGCCGCGCCTTTTCGCATCCGGGAAATTACACCGCGTATCTGGAATCCAAAGCCGTGCGGCAATCGATCGCCGAGCAAACCGAACGCCGCCGCCAGCGCTTCCTGCGCGAGGAGCTGCAATGGGTGCGCGCGGGCGTGAAGGCGCGCACCACGAAGTCGCGGCACCGGCTCGATGCCTTTTACGCCGTGGCCGATCTGGAAGCGCCGCCCGAGGAGCGCGAGATGGATTTGCTCATTCCGCCCGCGCCGGAAATCGGCAACATCGCCGTGGAGTTGGAAAAAGTCACCATCGCGGTTGGTCCGCCAGAGGAGCGCCGCACCCTCGCCCGCGATCTCACGCTTTCGATCCGACCCGGCCAATGCACCGGCATCGTCGGCCGCAACGGCGTTGGCAAGACCACCTTGCTCAACGTCTGCCTCGGCAAACGCCCCGCCGATGCCGGCACGGTGCAGATTGGCAAAAAAGTGCGGGTCAATTACATCGACCAGGCCCGCATGCAGCTCGACGGCACCGGCTCCTTGCTGGATGAAGTGGCGGACGGCAATGAGAAGGTCCAGTTCGGCGATCAGACGCTCGGCGCCCGCGCCTACCTGCGGCGATTCCTCTTCGATGACAAACGCATCAACGAGCGCGTGGATCTCCTTTCCGGCGGCGAAAAGGCGCGGCTCATGCTCGCCAAGGTGCTGAAACACGGCGGCAATCTGTTAGTGCTGGACGAGCCGACGAACGACCTTGATCTCCCCAGCCTGCGCATGCTGGAAGAAGCCATCGCCGACTTCGATGGCGCGGTCCTGGTGGTCTCGCACGACCGCTATTTCCTCGACCGCATCTGCGATCAGATCGTCGCCTTTGAAGACGGCAATGTCATCGTGCAGCCCGGGAACTACTCCTATTACCTCGAAAAACGCAAAGCCCGCGAGCAGCGCGACAAGCAATACGCACAGGCGATTGCCAAGGAGTCCGCGAAAAAATCCACCACCAGCCCCGCGGACAAACCACGCAAACTCACCCTCGCCGAACGCAAGGAGCTGGAAGGCATGGAAGAAGCGATCCTCGCCGCCGAGGAAAAAGTCACCGAACTCGAAGCCCTCCTCAACGATCCCGAATTTCACAGCACCCGCTTCCAGGAAGTCACCAGTGTCATGGAATCGTTAGAAAAAGCCCGCGCCCATTGCGCCGCGCTCTACTCACGCTGGGAAGAACTCGAAGCCATCGCCGCCACCGGTGCATAACTGGGAAGGGCGACAGCACCTAGCCCTTCTTCTCCACGACAGCACGACGCCTGGAAGGAGAGGCACTTGAATGTGAAAACATGACATACAACCTCTCTACTCTATTTATGCCCTGTCGAGCAATCAGGGAAGTCGACAAACCCTGCAGCATAGATGATGATTTCAAAGTGCAGCGATCATCTGGGGAATCATTTGATCGAACGTCTTACCATTGGCATTGTCTCCAATGGCATGCATTTTCCACTCTCCGTTATGCAGGTAGACCTTTGCCATAATCATCCCAGTATGATTGCCTGTGCAACTTAAATTATATCGCGCTAACTCTTGATTGTTGGCACCGTTCACCACACGGCAAAAAGCATTCTCAATTTCACTAAAGTTCTGCCCTGTGAAGCTATTAACGATGAAAATGATCGACTTAACATTTGCGGGAACACGTGAAAGATCAACAATAATTTGTTCATCATCTCCATCGCCGTCACCAGTACGGTTGTCACCAGTATGGAGAATACTCCCATCACGACTCCTGAGTTGCCCAAAGAATACCGCATCCAGCGGTTGCTTGCTCTCGTCAAAAAGCACGCAAGATGCGTCGAGATCAATTTCTTGTTCTTTTCTGCCAAATCCTAGAAAACCCCTTTTTTTCTTCGCGTCCCAACCGAGACCCATGACGATTTTAGTCAAACCGGAACTACCAGCCTCTTTACTTAACGAGATTTTTTGTCCTTTTTGTAGATTGATTGCCATATTCGTATTTTAGTTAATTTTGATTAAATGTTGACGCCGTAATTTTTTGCCATGGCCTCCAACCCGCCTTGGAAACCTTGACCCACTGCTCTGAATTTCCACTCACTTGAGTGGCGATAGACCTCGCCGAAAACGAGGGCTGTTTCCACACTGAAGTCTTCACTCAGATCATAACGTACGATTTCTTCATTGTTGGCGGCATCGACAACACGGACAAATGCCTGGCTAACCATACCAAAATTTTGATTGCGTGATGCAGCTTCGTGAATCGTCACGCTGATGGCAATTTTTTCAACGTCTGCTGGAACTCTAGTGAGATCAATCGTAATTTGTTCGTCATCGCCATCGCCATCACCAGTCGTATTATCTCCGAGGTGATTCACGGAGCCATCAGAGGATGCCGGTTGATTGAAAAAGATGAAATCTGCGTCGATACGCACCTTGCCTGCTGCGGAGAGCAGGAAAGCACTGGCGTCAAGATCGAATGCTGCACCACTGGTAGCGCGTGCATCCCAGCCGAGGCCAACAATAATGTTGCTCAGGCCGGGAGCGGATTTACTGAGCGATACATTCGCTCCTTTCGTTAGTGTAATAGGCATGTATTTTTTGCTTGTTTGGTTGTGATGAATCAAGAGTTGGGGAGAATCAATTGGTATTATTTTTTGTTAGATGGAAAGTATCAGCCGCCACTTTGCTTGATGCTGAAATTACCACCTCCGCCGGCGTGCCTTCTCTTGAGAGTATTATTACATCCAGGACACTGGATGTCAGCAGGGTCGCTTGAGTCTGAGCAAAACATCGTGCCGCAGTTGCCGCACTGCCCGCCGCCCGGATTACCACACCACGGGCAGTCGGGTGCCCCATTGAGTAGTTCACTGGGGATGTCAGGAAGTTCCCCATCTCCAGCGGCTAGAGCTTCTTCTTCGGTCAACTTGTGTGACATACTAGGATCGTAACATTGGGCGAGCATATTCACTCGATAGCGCATTAAATAGGGCTTGCGCTTAACTGAACAGCGCACCCGTAGAAACACTTGGCGCGGCGGCTCACCCTCCATGGATATGGCAGGCGTTGTGACTTTCTCGACGTTTGGCGGGAGCTTTTGAAGGTTGATTTCTCCCTGTGCATTTTCACCAACACCTTGGCTCGCACTGGAGACCGAGGCGGTCAACCAGACAAATAGTTTTCCAAAGGACTCTGGCCCCATGTCATCCATGCGCAGCACTACATCCGTAACGGCCTGCAATACGGAGTAATCCACGTCTTCCCCGCAACCGATCGCGTAGATATTCGCTGGTCGTGGGCGGATTTGCGCACCGATGCGTTGAAGCGGAGCGCGCCAATCATCGCTGGGTTGTCCGTCAGTGAGTAGCAGGACAAGTGGGCGGTAGTCGCCTTTGTTTTCAAATGTTGTTTTACGAACTTCCGTTCGAATCTGATCGGCGAGTAGAGTCAGAGCAGAACCCAAAGAAGTGCCGGGGCGAAGAGTAAGATTAGGCTCTTGGAAATCGATGAGAGGCGTTAGTGGACACTCCAATCTCGCCTTGGCATCATACGTGATCACACTGATATAAACACTCTCTAGAGCATGAGGATCGCGTCGCAGTGAGGATACCATCGAGCTGATTCCTGCACGGACAGCTTCAATCCCTTGCCCGATCATAGATTCGGAACAGTCGATCAGAAGGTAAACGGGAAGACGGCGAATCATAATGTTTCAAGTGAGTAGTGAATAAATTGAAAATACAGTAATAAACGATGTGCATACGGCGAGTATAACGAAGAGACAGCCAAACGTAGTCCGGTTGTAAATTCGATTATAAATGGCTTTTTTCGGATTGGTTAAGAATCCCCAACCGCGGGGTGCTTTGAATCCCATGGAGTGTCTTACGTAACGCTTCACCGAAGTTCGGGCGGCGATTCGCTTCTTTAAGGAGGGTATGCGTAATCCGAATTTCATGTCGCAAGAATCCTTAGGTTCCCTGAACCATCTGCACTTGAATAAGACGACAATTATCCTCTGGGCTGAGCAATAATTGCAGTCCATCGGTTAGTTCGACTTTACCACCTTTCGGTATATCGATTTTGTTCGTTACATCCTTGAGTCCTGTAAGTGTTTGATTCACGAACCACCATTGCCCGTTATGTAGAACGAAATAGCCGACGGGTTTTTTTTGATCGGGCGTGAGTCTTTCATTTGGGGCAATGAGGCGATTAACATGCCATGGATAGAGATACTGATCGGTATAGACCATAAGACGCCGATTTTCTGGGCGAAATGGGTCACTAGATTTTCGTCGCGAGTAAAGGTTTAGAACAGGGAGTAGGCCTTTGTAAGCCGTGCCGCAAAATGGACAGGCGGGTTTGGTGCTGTTATCGAAGACGTACCATTGCTGGGCGCACTTGGTATTTGAGCAGGGCTGAAGCATGTCGACCGTCTTCACCAAGGCAGTCTCCCAATCGTCGGCACTTGGGCGCAGGTGCGGATGATGGAGTCCGTCAATAAAAGCCTTCGTGAACAGTTCGTGAAGATAAGGTCCGCAAGCACTAGAAGGAATCTTTGCAGGATCTGCGTAGGGAAGATCCGTAGGGCGACAATCTTGGATTCTTGGGCGATTGGATTTATCAGTTGGGTGCTCAATGTAAAGTGCTCGTTCACCCATGTGAAGTTCCTCATCGCGTGAAGGATCTGCATCGTGGATTTTTCCACCTTTTAGAGGATGGCGATACAATAAATACATGTAGATCAATACACCAAGAGCGTGACGATCAGTCTCGATACAAGGAAGGGAGCGTTTAGGATCGGTAATGCTTAAAGACAAGGTTCTTAGTACTTCAGGGGCAATAAAATCTGGAGTTCCGACGACATCAGGCGGAAAGCGTTGAGGCACAACAAGTCCATCAATATCAATCACTGAAGCTGATGCCGTTAGGGGATCAATCAAAACGTTGCAATAGGATAGGTCAGAGTGCGCTAAACCAGCTGCGTGAAGACGTTTCACAGCGCGTGCAATTTTGATGCAGAGTCCAAGATAATTCCTCCAATTTCCTAGCTCTCGAGGATCAGTGTATTTTGCACGGTGAAGAGAAGATGCAAACCACTTACCTTGTTTGTCCTTACCTTTGATCCCCAACATGTCATTGTTTTGTGAGCCGTATTGGAAAAAGAACTCATTTCTGTAGCATGGCGCGATGAGAGCAATTTGACCAGTTGTCGGTATCGTGACGATGTCAGTAGGCCAGCAATAGACTGTTTCCCAGAATTGTCCACCAGCTTGATTGAAAATATTCTCTCTATATTTACCCACGATCATTTGCAAGCGTTCAATTTGATTAGAATCTTGCGGAAGTTTAAATATCTGAACCACGTAACTCTTATCAGGGGAAAAATACACATCCTTCATGCCACCACTGCCAGCATGTTTTGCCGTATCGTATTGGTAGCTTTTCCCCGTGCTAATTGATTTTACATGAATAACGCTCATGGGAGATGAGAATGATTAGAGGGCAAAACGGCCACTAGAGTGCGGTCGTCGTGATTTCCGGGTGAAAAGAATTTCATCCACTCTAGCAAGCTCGCAGAATCGCCGAGCGCAGGTTTAAGTTCATTCGAGAGCGCCTGCCAGCAGCTAGAATCGGCAAATGCAGCATCGCTGGGAAATTTTGGATCTGTGATGCCATCAGTCATGACCAAGGCTAAAGAGAAGTCAGCCACGTTTGCTTGGCTAAAGCGATGGGCTAAATTTTCCTCAGAAGCAGAGAGAGATGAAGCTATGGTCACGAAAGTAGTCTGACCAGCATGTTCACCGCCGTCGGCATTCATCAAAGGCACCGCTTGATCTGGTTCTAAAAAAAGTCCTGTACCACCATCACCCACGGAGAATGTAGCAGCATAATAGCCAACTTTAATTTTTTTGAGTATGAGCAAAATGAGCGTCGTATCGTAATTTCTGATGACTGGAGTTTCCGGGAGAGCTTCCGTAGGGTTTTCTACCTCCTCTTTAATTTTGTAATGCGTCAAGAGCGCTGCATTGTAGAGCAAATCGCGGATATCACTTGGGGATTTTGCTTCGCTTCCTGACTCGGCTGTCTCACTCCATTCTGCATATTCGGGAGAGTCGAGCTTTTTAACTAGCCAATCACACGCTACTCTTGTTGCGATCTGCGAGCCTTTGCGTGAGTATTTCGCAGAACCTGCGCCATCGGCAACGGTCACCACCAGCCATCCACTGGATTCAGCATAGCCAATTGCATAATCATCGTCACGGAAGTCCCCTTTGTTCGCGTGTGAGCGTCCTCTTCGACTAGCTGCGACAATGCGAAATTGTCCAAGTGCCTGTTCCGTGTGCACGAGTGCTGGCTTTTGATAAGGGGCATTAGGATCGGAATCCAAATCTTTCCAGAGACTAGCGGGATCAGGATTGATAAAGAGCGATGCTTTGCAAGAGATGCTGGGTGAGTACTGTGAAGGAATGTAGTCCAGATACAAATGTTCATCCAGACTCCGCGTCGGCGTTCCTGTAATTGTTCCGCTCGCAACATCAAAAAATAAACCGCAATTCTCTGGAATCTGTAAATGAACAATCTTAGCACGCTCAGGGTCATCTTTTCTTTGAGCTGCAATGGAGCGCGCGATCTTTCCAGGCTCGATGACGTAGGGCTTGCCCACAGTGCCGTTTGGTAAAGCTATGGAAATGGCGGTGTGGTTTGTGACGGGAATGCGCGGAGGAACTGCAGCAACCACAGCGGTGGGTGGAATGGCTTGCTCGGGGCTAATCGATGCAGAAACTGGTTCTTCAGTTAACGCCCTGAGAAAATCAGTCATTGATGGCAGGACGGCATTCTTATCGTCTGAAATCTCAAGTAATTTGAGAAATGACTGAGGCAGCTTAGAGTCAAGGTAATTCAAGGCTTTGAACGCGGTGTGATCCGATAATATTGACCCGCAGATCCATTGACGTGAGCATTTCATAAAATCCGCTATATCAGCAGCGATCAGATTCGCATCAGATGCTTCGCTTGTCGCAAAATGTCTAAATTTCTCTGGCGCGAATTCAGCATTTTCCGAAAACCATGCATTTAAGTCTCCTGCTACAGCACCATGGGCGATTCCACTTCCGTGCATCTCGTCGAGCTCACGAACGAGTCCTCTAATGAAAGCCGATAGCGATGGAGAAGGAGTTTTTTGAGATAATTGATAAGACATACAAAGGAATCAAATAACAATCTGAATTTCTGCAGGTGGAGGCGGCAAGATTATGCTCGAAGCAGCGCCCATGCTGCGGTTGCCTGAGGATACAGTCGAAGAAACCCATTGGAAAAGACCGGCAAACGAATGCCCATCCATCGTTTCTAAGTTTAGGATATTTTGAGTCAATTTCTTCAACGGATCATGCTTTGCCTTGGTGCCAGCAGCGCACGCGATGATCGAGGCAAATGGGCGTTTGGCCACTTCTTCGGTCATTTGATTGTAGAGTGCTGTGTCAGAAGGACTACCATCTGTCATGAGAAAAACGATCGGACGCCAATCACCTTTTTCCGTTTCCGTATTTTTTTTTACTTCTCGATCTACAGATTGGCACAATAGTTCTAGTGCTGCACCAGTCATCGTAGCTCCCGACCGCGGACATGCAATCAAAGGAGTTTGAAAAGTTTCGAGACTTTCGAGCGGGCTGAGAACGCGGGCTTCGTTATCGAAGCTTATAAGGGAAATATATACAGACTCGAGCGCATGGGGGTCTTGTCGCAGCGAAGATATCAGCGATTGAACGCCGACCTTAAGCGCCTCAATCGGCTCACCGCGCATGGAGCCGGAAGTATCAAGTAGCAGATATACAGGTAGTCTTCGGATGGACATGCAATGAGCTTTTAGTTGGCACTTACAGATGATTAAACAACTACTTGAATCTCTGGAGGTGGTGGTGGCAATTGGTTAAGGCCTTCCACTTCTTTGCCGTTCTGGACGCTTTTGCTTGAGAGCCCTATCGATGCAGTTACCCACTTGAAAAACGCAGACATGGAAGCGCTGTCCGAGGTGTCGAGCTGCACAACTGACTCTGGAGCAATGCGTTGGAGAATGCTGACATCAGCATCATTCACGGCACAGGCGACTACGGCACCCCATTTTTCTTGCTTGAAACGAGCAAGACCCTTTTCAAAGTCGTCAGTAGGTACACCATCGGACATGAGGAAAACCATAGGACGCCAATCAGCTTTTTGTGTAGCACTAGCCTTCACGACATCGCGCTTCGCGCAATCCGCAACGAGAGTGAGAGCCTCGCCCATCGCTGTGACGCCATTAGCGGTGATGTTGGGAGCTTGAAAAGAAGGCAGGTCGGTCAACGGAACCAATTCATGAGCAGACGAATCAAAAGTGATTACACTCAAATAAGCGGTTTCCAATGCCTGCGGGTCTTGCCTCAAAGACGAGACAAGCATTTGCACGCCATTTTTAACGGCTTGGATCGGTTCGCCAGACATGGAGCCGGAGACATCAAGAACTAAATATACAGGAAGACGACGCATAGGTATGTAGTATTAATTTGTTAATTCGAATTTTTTCTTAATATAATAAATTATTTTACTATCAAATTTAAGAATAAGCACTGGCATATTTTTTCACGAATGTTTCAAGTCCGCCACTATGGCCATTGCCAATGGCTTCAAAACGCCACGAGTCATTCCTTTTGTAAAGGCGTCCAAATTCGATGGCGGTCTCAACGGAGAAATCTTCATCAAGTTCGTATTTGCATAACTCGGCACCGTTCGTCGAATCGTATATGCGGATAAATGAATTTCGCACTTGACCAAAATTTTGCCTACGCTCGGCGAATTCGTAAATCGTCACAGTAAAGACAATTTGATCGATACGAGGGTCGAGACGCGCAAGATCAACCAAAAGTGTTTCGTCGTCACCGTCTGAGTTACCGCCAGTCCTATCATCTCCAGATGATTCAACAGCGCCGTCTGGCGAAATTGGATTACCGTAGAAGACGAAAAACTTTTCCGTGGGTACTTGCTCGTTCGTGGTAATCATGAAAGCACTAGCATCCAAATCAAACTCAATACCTGGAGCCGAGCTCGGATCCCAGCCCAAACCTACACCCAGCTTTTGCAAGCCAATGTCCACACGTTGTCCTTTTGATAAGTTGATAGCCATAGATTTTATGAAAATTAAGTATTATGATAATTTTTTAATATGATTTAACGGAGTTTTTTTCATAATTAGCAATATTAACAAAATTGAATAATTTATAAAAATTCTTTAATATTTAATTTTTATTGCGATTCTTCATTTTTCGGCTTTAGTAGTGACCAAACAATGCCAGCTGCCAAAATTAGTGCTACAATGCTCAAGCTAACAACGTTGGGTAGATGAAAGCTAAAGGCGCTGCCAATTAGTTTTCCTGAGACGAATACAAGTAAAACCATGACCGCTTTTTCGAGCGCCCAGAATTTGTTTTGTGCTGCTATTAGTAGGAAATACAAGCTTCTCAAACCAGCGGCTGCCCACAAGCTCGATGTGATCATCAAATAAGGATCTTTTACCACAGCGATAATGACAGGCATTGAATCAAATGCAAAAATTACATCGCAAACCTCAATACATACTAGGCAAAGAAATAATGGGGTTACTCCATGAGTGAAGAATCGGTGAGATTCAATTGATGAATTAACGCGGGTAAATTTTTTTACTATTTTTACTGACCAATGATTCGTGTAATCTTCTTCCTCGTCGTCATCTCCTCCTTTCCACATTTTCCATACTGTCCACAGGACTACGAGAGCGAATAGCACTAGAACATATGGACTCAGGTTTACAATAAAGGCTCCTAACCCGAGGAATACGATCCTAAATAGAATTGCTCCTAATATTCCCCAATACAAAATCCGATGTTGAAGTGGTTGATTTTGAATGCTGGTTAGTCCGAATGATTTAAAAATCAGGAAAAAAGCAAAAAGGTTATCCACCGCCAGCGCTTTTTCCAAAACGTATCCAGTCACATATAGACTTCCTGCTTCCGCACCCTGACTCCAATAAATATACGCTGCAAACAGTAGCGCACATACCACCCAGATGAATGACCATCCTGCAGCATCTTTTACACTAATCGCCTTTTCTTTTTTGTGCGCTCGCAGATCGATCCATATCGCGATTAAGAATGGTATCAGGAATGCGCCTAATTGCTCTAAGGTAATATTTGCAAACGGCTCTATGGCTTTTTGAATGATTTGGTCCATTTCTAATTTTTTATTTATGAGCAAGCTTTCTAGCTCTGATTGATTTTCGTTTCCGCTCCCTCCAAAATTTTGTGAATCCCATGTTCCAGGCAGAGCTGGAGGATTTCTTCTTCGGTTTTGCCGGTTTTTTCGGCCGCTTCGCGAAGAAGTTGCTCGGTTTCCTCTGTCACCGAAAGCGGCGGTGTTTCCATCGCGGATTCTCGAAAAGAGCGATTCACTCACTTAATGTGACTAAAATAGTTACGCACTCAAGAAAAAAGTAGAAAAAATTGCGACTGACGCATGATCCTGCTTTACTGTCCTCCGCCATGAAATCGAAGACCGTCATCACGCAGTTACGCTTCGAGCCCGCGTTACTCGAGAAAATCACCGAAGCCGCCCAGCGCACCGGTCTCAGTAAGGCCGATGTCATGCGTATCGCCATGGAAACCGGGCTGGAGGATCTTCGCCGCCTACAGTTCGACCTGCCCACTCTCATTTCCCAGAGCGCACGTCTCACGCGGACATCCCTTTCCAATGCGGCTATCGACGATCCCAGCGACACCCTCCGCGGCGCCGAAGACGAAGGATGAGGGACACTGGTTCTGGCAGGAAGGGCGTAGGCTGGCTCTTTACTCTTGATCAAGACTGCGACATCCCCGCGCTCCGCGGCGATGGGCTTCCGCCACGTGAGCTGCCTGGCCACGTTTGCGCATGGTCAGGGTGAATCACTTTCCCCCCACTCTTCCAGCATTCTCTCGATGCCATGTTTCAGGCAGAAATGCAGAATCTCTTCCCGGCTTCTCCCGGTTTGCTGAGCCGCCTCATCGAGGAGCGCTTCCATCCGCCGGGAAAGTGACGGAATCCATGCCTCTGCGGTGGTGATTTTCTCGGAAGAACTCATGCTCAAAAATGAGTCGAAAAACTCGATTCACTCAAGAAAAAAGTACAATATAACACGACTTATTTTTATTTTTCTAATGATTTTACCACATACTTGATACGCATCGCAGGCTCGCGTCACCTCTTCTCTGAATTCCACCAAAAGTGTGTGATCTTTGAAAAATCCCAGGGTCGTTCTTTCTGCCAAAGCGACTCCTGGATCGCCTCTCTGACACGGACTCGCAGGGGCATTCGAGTCGACGCACGCCCATGGCGGTCGAGCGCGGATCCGGTCCTTGATATTTATTGAAAAACAGGACTGATTTGGCATGTATTGGTGGCGCTGCAAGAACCGCTTTGATCTCACGGGTTTTATGATTTCCGCCATCCGCCATCGCAGGACGCACCCGGGCTTTACGCTTGTCCTCTGCATCAGTTTGCTGGTGCTGCTGACCATGATCGGCATGGGAATGCTGAGTCTCTCGTCGGTATCTCTCCGACAGAGCAACCGCGGTCAGGGGCTGGCTCTCGCGCGGTCGAACGCGCGTGTCGCGCTGATGATGGCGATCGGCGCATTGCAAAAAAGCACGGGATCGGACACGCGTATCACCGCATCCGCGGATCTTTTCACGGCGGAGGCCCCGCGTTTGACGGGAGTGTGGCGGAGTTGGGAGGGGAAAAACCATCAGGCTGGCAACGGTCGTCCGGTGGCGCCCGATTACTCCTCCAAGCGACAGCCTGAAGCCGACGGCGGACGTTTCCTGCAGTGGCTGGTCTCCAGTGCGGCAAGCCTGACATCCCCCACTCCCGGTGATGCGATGACTCTGGTGAAAACCACGCCGCAAAACGGCACCGTGCCGCTGCTGGCACAGGGTTCGCTGACCGCTCTGGACAGCCGGCAGATTCATGTGCTTCCCGGCAAGATAAAAGGCGACGGGCGCTTCGCCTGGTGGATTTCGGGAGAGAACCAAAAAGCCAGCATTTCCCAGCCCTATCTTCCGCGCAGCAAGACGAATGCCGGGCTCGTGGAAATGGCGCAATCACATGCCGCCGCGAACCCGGAAGTTTTCGGGCTGCCCTCCCTGCTTGCGGATCCCGAGCCATTTTTCCCTGAGGATGGCGCGACAAAACCCGCCCGCAAGGCGCTGAGCCGTCCATCGCTGGCCCTCCTCGCGGAAAACAATCCGCAGCAGCCGCAACGGAAATTCCACGATCTCACCACCTCCGCGGTCGGGCTCTTGACCAACAGCGCCACCGGCGGTTGGCGCAAGGATCTCTCAATCCTCACCGAGAGATGGGATGCCATTTACGGCAGTTATCCCGGAGGTCGCTTGCCGCTTTTCCGCTACCTCCCGGAACAAGGGAGAACCTCCGCGGTCGCTCGTGCCACACCCGCCACTCCCGAGGCACCGCAGTCCAATCTCTATCCCTGGAGCGAGTACTCGACGATCATCGGCACCAAAGCCCCCTATACCCATCACGCCGCCTCCGCCTCCTGGGAGTCGTTGATGAGTTTTGCCACATCATACAAAAAATTCAGCTCCACCGGTGGCTCGGTCGTGAGTCCGTTTGTCTGGGACAAGATCGCGAACCAGTCCTTCAACCTCGGTGCGGACAAGATGTTTCAATACAAACACGTGCAGCGCCTGTACCCGCAGATTGCCCGCTTCCAGTTCATCATCTATGCCAGAGCGATCGAATCCACGCCCGCACAGAATCCGAAGCGCTACATCCTGCAACTCCTGTATGTGCCGATTTTCGTGCTGTGGAATCCCTACAACGTCACTCTGGAACATACGATCAGCGGAACGCTCAATGCCGGTCAAGGCAGCGGCAAACACGTCAATTTCCTGGGGTTCGGCTGGCGGCGTTCTCCGCCGGGCGCGCTGGCCGTTGTCAACAGGTCGACCTTTCCCAACCCCGACGCCGTGCCGAACAACCAATACCGGCTGCTGACCCCCGGGAATTTCCAAACCCTGGATTTCCCCAATAACAACGCCAACGCCTACGATACCGGGCTCCCCATGAACGTGGCGAAAGGATATGGCAACCGTTGGGTGGACAAACGCACGTTCGGCTGCTGGCTGCCCGAGGGCAAACTCACCTTCAAGCCGGGCGAGGCGAAAATTTTCTCCCCCTCGTTGAGCGATCCGGCCTACGGTCTGGCTGGTGTGCTCCGACTGCGCGAAGGATACCAGCCGAACAATCTCGTCGGCTCGGAATTCAACGCCATGACCAATCTGACGGCGACGCAGAGTTTCTGGTTTTTGATGAAAACCGACCGCATGAGCCAGCCCTACCTGAACCGTGCGCCAGGCAACGGATTCTCCCTCTCTTTCGGCGATGGTAGCTCGCATTTCGGAGCCAACAGCACCATGCCCAGCGGTCCCGGTGAGGAGTATCACAATCTGACATCGCTCAGCAGCGACAGCCAGGGTTCGAAATACTGGCCGCCGGATGAAGTGGATGAAATCGGCTACTCTGTCGCGGAGCTCGCATCGGGGCCGTGGATTCCTCTTTTTTCGATCACCTTCGGCCCGCGCATGACCCTAGGCACAGCGCCCGGCACCAAACAAAACCGGCCCACCAAAGGAGTGCTGCAAAACAATCCCCTCGCCGCCTTCGCGCTGAGCGACCCCGCCAGCGGCGCCGCGCGGGATCATCCGGCGAACAACCCTTTCGACTTCGCTTATCACTCACTCACCCTGGGCTCGACCATCACCCCCAACATCAGCAACTCCAAGGCCTACATCGCGACCGGCTACCAGAGCGGCGATGGCCTGTCGCGTCTGGTGATGGTGGACATCCCGCTGCGCCCGATGTCTTCGCTGATCGAATTGCAAAGCTGGAACCCGCGGGGACAGAATCCCTACCCGCCGTTCCAGATGAATCTGATCGGCAACAGCGATGCCACCCCCTTCATCCCGCCGAACCAAATCACGCCCGCCTCACTGTCACCGGCCACCATCCAGACCAATCTGGCGCACGACGATGCCTACTGCGCCAATCATCTGCTGTTTGATGACTGGTTCCTTTCTTCGATCGCACCCGATCCGCCCACTCTCGGCAATCCCAGCGTCAAGGACATCAGCACGGTCTATCGGGAATTCCTGCGCGGCCAGAGGAACCTCGTGAATCGCGCCTACCGCCCCATCGCCGCCGATGGAAAAATAACCGATGCCCTAGCCAACACGCGCATCACGCAGATCATCAACAGCCACGACGGCTGGCTCAAGGTCGCCTCGCGGCTAGAAGTCGAGGGAATGTTCAATGTCAACTCGACCTCGGTGGATGCGTGGAAAGCCTTGTTCGGCCATGCCAAAGCGGTGCAGCAAATCGCCATGCACGGTGCCGATGAGATGGTTAGCGCCGATGTCAGCAAAAAGCATACCGTCACCCGCGGAACGGTGGCCGCGGACATCGAGGCGGGCACGGGAGCGGGGTTCTCCGGACAATTCGGCAATGCCTCCGAGTTCACCGGATTCCGCAACCTGACGGATAGTCAGATCGATCTGCTGGCGCGCCGCGTGGTCGAGCAGGTGCGCTTGCGCGGGCCCTTCCTTTCCTTGTCCGAGTTCGTCAACCGCCAGCTGGGCAATGACACGAATCTGGCGCTGGCAGGAGCGGTGCAGACCGCCATCAATCTGCTGGCGGACGACCCCATGGCCAAACTGCGCAATCCCGCCAACGCGCTGGCGGAAAACGCGATGTCAGCCAGAGATCCGAAAATGAACGGCGTGGGCTATGAATTCGAACAAGCCGCGGTGGGATCCAGCGCCTACGGCGTTCCCGGATGGATCCGCCAGGCTGACATCCTCCGCCCCCTCGCCCCGATCCTGAGCGTGCGCGATGACACCTTCACCATCCGCGCCTATGGTGATGCGCTCGACGGCAACGGCCAGGTTACCGCCCGCGCCTGGTGCGAGGCCGTCGTGAAGCGCACCCGCGATTTCGTTCATGCCGCCGATGCCGCCGACAGCACCGAGCCTCCCGCAAGCCCGCTCAACACCCGCTTCGGCCGGGCATACCGCATCATCTCGTTCCGCTGGATGAACCCCGATGAAGTCTAACAATAACCACAGATTCACCTGTCATGACGGCACTTTTGCAAACCACCCTGCTTTCCTTTCTGCTCATCGGCTGGTGCGCGGCGAAATCCAGAACCTGCCGCATCGTCTACCCGGAAAGACCCAACGATGCGCCTAAAACCGCGTTCCTTTTCGATGGCAAGAAGTCGACTGCCGTCCACCTGCCGAGTATGACCTTATCCGAAGTCATCGAGCTGCCAGGCGGGCCTCTTTCCCTGTGCATGACCCGGGCTTCCGTACAAGATTCCAAGGCGCTTCCGGCCGCTGCACCGAAAGTCATCATTCCCGAAAACGTGATGGACTTTTACCTGATCATCCTGCCGGATGCCAACAACGCGGAACTGCCCATCAAACTCAACCTTGTCGATGCGGGAAATGGCAAGCTCTTGGCCGGACAGACACTTTGGTATAATTTCACGAACCATCGAATCCTTGCGAAACTGGGAACCACCGATTTTCAAATTCCGCCGCTCAGCCGAGCGATCTCGCAGGCGCCGACACCGGCCAGCGGGTATTACCTTGCCCGCTTCGCCTATCAGGAAAACGCCACGGCCGCGCCGGCGCCCATCACGGAACAAAGCTGGTGGCATGATGCCGCCTCGAGGCACGTGGGCTTCATGGTCGATACAGGAGGCAAGTTGCCGAAAATCTACTACTTCCGCGACTTCCGCATGCCGGGACAGGACAACGACTCGGAACAAGCGGTGGAAACCGAATGAACCCCTACTCTAGCTCTGCCTCGCAAGCGAGAGGCCGCAGCGCTCACTTCGTCTCTTTCTTCTTGGGCGTAGCGGCTTTTTTACGGGATTGCATGGGGTAGAGAGTTTTGGCGTTTTCCACTTTGCCGGCAGGGCGGCGGGCGGTGGGCTGGGTGCCGCCAATTTCGGCATTCATCTTCTCGGCCAGTGCGCGCAGTTGGGCGACGACCTCGGGATTTGCGGCAGCGACGTTGGTTTTTTCTCCGATGTCCTTGCCGAGGTGATAGAGGCGCGGTTCGGGGCCTTTGGCGTCATCCTTGACAGGACGCGCCATGGCTTCATTCTGCGGCATCAATGCGAGTTTCCAAGGACCTTGTCGCACCGTTTGCAATTGATAGTTATGGAAACCATAGTGGGCTACACGAGGTGATTCTTGAGACTTGCCCATGAACTGTTGCGTTGCGTCACGGCCATCGAGAACCGGCTCCGCAGGCACCGTGCCGCCTGCGAGAGAGACCAGAGTTGGGAGCAGATCGATGGTGCCGAGCACGGCGTCGTTCGTGCTATCGGCCGGAATTTTCCCGGGCCAGCGGGCGATGGTGGGCACGCGGATGCCACCCTCCCAGGTGCTGCCTTTCGCACCGCGCAAAGGGCCTGCGCTGCCGGCGTCCTTGCCCTGGCTTTCCCATGGTCCGTTGTCGCTGGTGAAAATGACCAACGTGTTTTCCTCGAGCTTCAGTTCCTTCAAGACCGCCAGGATGCGGCCGGTGCTGTCATCGACCTCCTGGATCCAGTCACCGACGCGACCGTTCTGCGATTTGCCGGAAAATTTCTTGCTCTCATAGATCGGCGTGTGGATCGCGGTATGAGGCAGGTAGAGGAAAAACGGCTGGTCCTTTTTCCCGCGGATGAACTGGATCGCTTCCTGCGTGTAGAGTTCCACGATGTCACGCTGGTCCTCGTCCTTGAGCAGGCGCTCGACCTTGTCATCGCGCAGCAGCGGCACCACGCGTTCATCGGAGTCGAGCGGTCTGCCCTGCATGTCGTTCGAGTAGGGGATGCCGAGGTAGTGATCGAAGCCCTGCTTGGTCGGCAAAAATTCCGGTTGATCGCCGACGTGCCATTTTCCGATGCATTGCGTGGCATAGCCGAGTTTTTTCAGATGCTCCGCGATGGTGGTTTCATTCGGATGCAGCCCCTGCGGAGAGCCTGGTCCATAGACGCCCGGAACCGAAACACGGACACCGTAGCATCCGGTGAGTAGCTGCGCGCGCGATACCGAGCAAACGGGCGCGGCGTAGAAGGACGTGAGCTTGGTGCCATCCTTCGCCATCTGATCGAGGTGCGGTGTTTTCTGTTTCGTCGCACCGTAGCAACCGAGATCGCCATAGCCCATGTCGTCCATGAAGATCACGATGAAATTCGGCTTCTGCGCTTGGGCGAAGGATGCGGACAGTAAAACGATGGATGCAAAAAATGTGATGATTTTCATGATTCGTAGGTTGGGGAATATTCGGGATGATACAGCAAAAGCACCACCACACTGAGAAAAAAATTCAGCGCGATCAGCAGCAGCAGGAAAAGGGAAAATCTTTCCGATGCATCAGCGAGGGTTGTTGTGTCGAAAAGCCAATAGCTCACGGCAAGAAATCCCATGGCACAAATGCCCGCAGGGATGAATCGCAACAGGCGCGAGGAACTGAACGCGCGCCACATCGGCACCAGCAAAAACTGAACGGCTACCATGAAGATCAATGCCATGGATGCGATGATGTTCAGGTAGTCCTCGAAGTCCATCGAACGTCCTACCAGCAGATAGAGCCCCTCAAACACCGACGGCCAAACCTCGATCATCACCAGATGCTCTGCGACCCAGACGCCACCACTCTCACTTTTCGTAAAATTCTGATACTCGTAATACGGCAGCAAATTCCACAACAAAAGCACGGCGAGGTTAGCCCACGCGAATCCCCAGGCCCAGCGGTTGCGGGTGGTGGTGGGGATCCGGGATTGTGCGGGGATTTCCATCAGCTCGCGAGTGCCACACTACTTGCCCCACTGGCTGTGAAAAGCTCCGGCGGGCAGGCCTTCCTTGTTCATCAGGTTCGGCTCGGCGGTTTCATGCCAGGCGAAACGAACCTGGGTGGGGGCGGGAATTTTTTCGGCGCTCACGGTGATCGATTTGCCATCGGCAGCGATGCTGGCCACGGCGGGCTCGAATTTTCCGTCGGCCGCTGCGACCTCAAAGTGCGTGAGAGCTTTCCCATCGCGCGCCACGAGCCCGCTGCCGGTGTGATCGAACGTGACCTTGATGCTCTTGCCCTCGGCTTTCGCTTCGCGGAACAGCGGGCCGCTCACTTCTTTTTGTTTGATGCCGTAGGTGCGGTCCAGCGCCCAGAGCGAGAGACGGCGACCCACCTCCGACTTGTTGCCGGGGTGGATGTTCTTGACGTTGCCGATGTCATTGATCACGGCCATGCCGGTGTTCGGGATGCTGAGCGCCTTTTGCTGCGCGGCCCAGATTTCCGGCAAGCCCAGATTGTTGTAGGTGAACGGAGCCAACTGCACATAGAGGAAAGGCGCCTTGTCATTGCCGAACTGGGTGCGCCAGCCCTCGACGAGCACACGCATTTTCTGATAGTAGAGCATGCCCTCGCCGTTGTTGCTCTCGCCCTGATACCAGAGGAAGCCCTTGATGCCGTAGCGGCGCACGGGGTGGATCATCGCCTGATACATGCCCGTCTGGCTTTGCAGGGCTAACAAGGGCACGGCAGCAGGCTGGGCGGGAATCCCCTGGCCACTGCCCATCGCTTTTTCCGCGCCATCGCACCAGGCGCGCATTTGCTTGATGTAGTTCTGGAAGGCCTGATCAAAGGCCGGAGTTCCCGGCAACTGGTTGGCGCGCGTTTTTCCCAGTTCGGCAAGTTCGGGCACCTTGGCAAAGCCTTCTTCCGCCAGCCAGGGATCGATGCGAGTGCCGCCCCACGAGCTGTTGATGATGCCCACGGGTACCTTGAGTTGCTCGTGCAGTTGTCGGGCGAAAAAGTAGCCCACGGCGGAAAAACTCATGACCTTGTCTGGTGTGGCCGTGTCCCATTTTCCGACAAAGTCATCCTGCCGCGCATGGGTGACTTTTTTCGGCACCTTGATCATGCGCACCTGTGGCAATGGTGTGCCTGTGGCGGCCGCCTTGTCCGCCTCCTGCGAGGCCGCGACCGACCACTCCATGTTCGATTGTCCGCTCGCAAGCCACACTTCACCGACGAGCACATCCTTCACCACCACTTCCGTGCCTCCTGTCTCCGTCACCGTGAGCGAGCGCGACTCCGCGGACGCCGGCATGGCGGCGAGTTGCAATTGCCAGGTGCCATCCGGCTTCGCCGTGGTCTCGACAGACTGCTTGCCGAAACTGACCTTCACCGCTTTTCCCGGCTCCGCCCAGCCCCACACCGCAACGGCTTGATCGCGCTGCAACACGGCACCATCGGAAAAGATAGCGGGGAGCTTCACCTCAGCCATCAGCGCCGAGGGAATCCACGACAACAACAATGCACAATACATCCTTTTCATGAACTTATCGATACCACTGGAAAGGCGTAAGTTTATCAGGAAATCGCATCATTTCACCCGCTGGTTCTGCCTGCGCAAAATGATCGCGGTCAGGACCGGGCAGAGCAAAATGAAAACCGCGAGCACGATGCCATTGCGGCGGTCTGTCTCGATCCAGCGACCGGCCCACAGCGGTTGTTCGAGCGCCAGATAGATCGCCCGATGTTTCTGATTGCGGTAGTCCATGCGGAAGGCCTCGGCCTCGCGCGTCATCAGATCGATGCGGGCATTGACAAAATAATCACTGACCGCACTGACATCTTTCGGATCCTCCACACCCTCCGGCCAGACTTTCAGGGCCATCGCCGCCTCGCGATCACCACGGCGGGCGATCAGGGAAATGGAAGCCGCCAGGCGCTCGCCCTCGCGCGCATTGACACTACCCGAGCCTAACAACTTGGTGAGGCAGATTTTCATCACCTCCAGCCTCTCGGCGCTTTCCTTGGTGAGTTCGCGGGTGGCCGTCAGCAAGTTGAGACGCTGCTGCAAACGCATGCGCTCTTTCTCAAAAGGATTGCGCGTCGCCTGCGCCACCACCATCGACTCATATGCATAACGCAGCGGCATGATCTGCGCGGGCACGGGAGTACCGCCGCGGTCGCGATTGATGCCCACTTCATCATACAACGCGCGGTTCATTTCCTTGAACGGCACCAACGCGCCGGCCAGCAACATCTGCGGCACCAACAGCAGCGGCACCGATGTCAGCGCGGCGCGCTCGGTGCGCACCAGCGAGGAAACCAACAGGGCGAGCGCGGTGCCGGTCAGGGCCGTCAGCGTCATCCACAGCCAATGGTCCAGAAACATCCCGCGTATCTCTAACAACGGATGCGCGATGGCGAGATAGGCGCCGCACTGCATCGCCGCCACGAGCGCCAGCGCGAGAAATTTCGCCGTCACATACAAGCCTGCGCCGGGATAACAATTGCGCTCACGGCGTATCACCGGCCTGTCCCGCAGGATTTCCGTGGCGGAATTTGTTAGACCGAGAAACATCGCCACGGTGACGCTCAAAAACAGATAGGCGGGGATGTGCAGCGCGGTGTGGAATTCGTATTGCCCCTCGGGCGAGGAACGCAGGGTGAAGGCGATCAGGGCGGCCAGGAGCGGCGCCTCCAACAGCGTGGAATACATCGTGCCGCGCGTGCGGAATTTCGAGAGCAGCGAGCGTTGGAAATGGGAAGTGAACAGGGAAAAGATCTCCCTCACGCGGCGGCGGCGACGCTGCGGAAACGGCCGCTCGCTGATCAGCGAAGCGCCATCGGACAGCCGCGAGGCAGGACCATCGGTATTGCGTTGCAGCGAGAGAATCAGCGTCTCGCTCTCAAAGCGCTCCTGCCAAAACGTGGGCGGGAAACGCCGCGCCGCCATCGGGTTCTGGCCGCCGCCGATGGTGTTCAACGGCGTCTCCAGCACATCGAACACAAAGTCCGCTCCCAACGCGCTCTGCGATGTCATCGCCGGATGCGCGATGCTCAGTTCGTGACAGGCGAGGCGAAAGTATTCGGTCATTTCATGCGGCGAACCGAAATACGCCAGGCGCCCGCCGGAATCGAGCAGCAGGACCTTGTCAAACAACCGCAGCACCTGCGCGCCGGGGCGATGCAGCGAGCAGATCACGATCTTGTCGCGCGCCATCGCACGGAGCGTTTCCGCCACGTGCTCGGAGTCTTTCGAGGAAAGCCCGGAGATCGGCTCATCGAACAAATACACTTCCGCCGCACTGACCAGATCGAGCCCGAGATTCAGGCGCGACCGCTCGCCGCCCGACAGGGTTTTTTCCCCTGGCGAACCGACACGCCGGTGCGAGAGCCCTTGCAGTCCGAGATCGGCCAGCACGATATCGATGCGTCGCTCACGATCCGCGGCCGACTGCGAGGGGCGGCGGATCGAGGCGGCATGGCGCAGATGCTCGCGCACGGTGAGTTGTGGGAACAAGGCCTCCTCCTGGGCCATGTAGGCGATGAAACGCACCAGCTCCTCACGGTTTTTGTAAAGCGAGACACCGTTCAGTGTCACGCGTCCGCGGGTCGGCTCGAGCTGTCCCGATAGAGCGGAGAGCAAGGTCGATTTCCCCGAGCCGCTGGGGCCGATGATGCAGAGCATTTCGCCGCGCTGCACGGTGAAGCTGAGATTGTCCAGCGCGCGGACTTCGTAGCTGAAATCGTGAATCAAATCCTCCACCACCAGCGACTCGATCACGTGGCGCTCTTCATCGATGAGATGCTCGGAAAAACGGCAGCGCAGCGCCTGCCGCGGTGACAGACGGATCAGTCCGCCCTCCTCCAGGCGCGTGACACCGCGCAGCGGCAGATCGCCGATCGTCACCGCGCCCTCGGCCGCGATGACCTCCACGTATCCTGCCGACTCCTCCGGCACGTAGCGCATTTCCAACACCACACGCGGCGATAACCCCGCGGTGATGAGCAAGTCGCCCTTGGCGATCGCCGTGGGATCGTTCGACACACGGAAGCGCCGGCGTTTGTTATCGATGCGGAAACGCCCGCCTTCCTTGATCGCCTGTTTGCGAAGGACCTCCAGATCCGCCGTCGCCCCGTCCGGATCGACCAAGCGGTTGTGATGGAAGCAGGACACCGCTCCCCCAATCTGCAGCGCCTGATGCGTGCCGACCTGCAAGTCCGTCTCGCGCAGTGCCTCGATTTCCACCTGCAGGCCGAAACGCAGCACCGCCAGACTCTGTCGGCTTTTCGAGCGCTCCGCCGTGATGCCCTCATCACTCACGGCAATGTAGATGCGCGGCGTGAGACCGGTTTTTTTGACGTTGAGGAAATGCACCAGATCCTCGTGCTGCAGCGTCCATCCCGGCACTGCGAGTGCCTGACGTTCGCGCAAACGCAGGAAGCTGCCGCTCTCCAACGAACGCCCGCGCACCCACAAGGGCAGTAGTCCCGTGTTGCGCAGCATCACCAGATCGCCCACGCGATAGACGCGGAAGCTGTGATCGTGCGCCTGCGGTGGCAGCACCACGTCCGCTTTCCCCGCCTCGCCAAAGGTCACGCGCTCGAAGCTTCCCGCCTGCACGATCTCATCGTCATCCGCCATTTCCTGCAGGATTTCCCTGCCGTAATCGGGCCGACCCAGACGCCGCATGAACACATCAAAGGTCACGCGCAAGGGAGCAGAGCGACCGGCGGCATCCACCAGGGTCCACAACTGGAAGCCCAGCGCCAGCTTGCCCAGATCATCGAGCCGCTCGTGCAGCTCCGCCGCGATGTTGACCAGGGAACGCGGATTCCGCACGGACCGCTGCAAGCGCCGCGCCAACCAGCCGTGGTCCACCTCGGGAAACGCCGCGCGCAGCAAGTCGAGAATCAAATCGGCCTCATCGTCCTCGATGCGCTTGTCCGCCAGAGCGAAGGCCGCGAAGGCATCGATCAAAGGGCCTAACAACGCATCGAAGCCGGGCCGCAAAAAGCGCAGACGGCCGACGCCGGGAATCATGCGCAGAAACGCAAAAGCCCGCTCTTTCCAGAGCGACTCGGTCTCGGTCTTGTATTCCGCCTGCGGCACGCGGCCCACCCTGCCACAAATGTTCCCCCGCTAGCAAGCACTGCGTGAGATGCCTTGGATGGCCGCGCGATCAGAAATCGAACCAATCAAACAGCAATCCCAGATCGATATCGGGCCACTCCAGCCAGGAAAGGTCGATGTCAATGCCCAAAAACGATCCCCCACCGGCCAGCTCCGACAACAGCTCGGTTTTCATGCTGACGTAATCGCAGACCTCTCCCGCCGCATCGTGCAACGCGATAAATACCTCGGGCTCGGCAAACATGCAGTACGCCCAGCACTCAATGTCCGCGCTGTATCCGCGATCGGCCACCGCCTTTTTGATTTGCTCCGGCTTGTAGTATTTCTTCTTGCCGTGCGTCCGCACCAGCTCCTGTCCCACATCGCTGATGAACTTCTTCTTGTCCTCCGGTCGTAATTCGCATGCTGGCATAAATGAGAAAGTAAAAATGTTAGAAAATGGATCACCATGCGGGATGCCGCGCGGCATCGTAGGGCAGCCATAGCAGCGCCACCAACTCCACCTTCACATCGGTGCGCGTGGGCTTGAGAGTTTCCGTCTCCAACTTCAATACAGCGGGATCGTAACTGGCGGTGATGCGATCGATCTCTTCCTGCGCTTGTTTTTCCAAGGCAGCCAGTTCCTCCCGGATCATCGCGATTTTCTGCTCCGCCGCCGTGACATCCTGGCCTTGCTTGAAGGCACCTGTGGCGGAAGTGAGAACCGACTTCCCGCGTGTGATCGTGCTCATGGATGCGGCGCGGCGTTTGCCACCGAACAGCGTGCCCAGCACACCCGTGAGGATGGACATGCCCGCTTGCATCTTCGCGCTGGTCGATTCGGCTTTTTGGCGCTCCAGTTGCGACTGCGCGGTCTGCAAACGCGACTGCACGGACTGGACTTTTTTCTCCATGGCGGCGCGCAGTTTTTCCACCGCGGCATCGCGCGATTCACGGGCACGCAGCGACAGACGCGCGCGGAAATCCGCTTCCGATTCATCGTGGCGCGACCATTCTTTCAGCGCCTCGCAATACAGCAATTCCAGGCGCTGCTCGCGATACAGTTGCTCGGCAAAGTCCTTGCTGACCTGACTGTAGCCATCCTTGTTCATCGCAAATCCCGGCAACGAGGCGAAGCCCGCGCCTGGCGTCGGCTGATCGCGCAAGGCATCGGCGCGGATCGCCACGGAGACCGGATGCTCCCAATCGATCGACGACTCGAGAATCGGATGCGCGGTGAGCACCTCGCGCGACGTGGCCACACCGGACTTCGTGTGATCGAAATGCACCTTGCCGCTGCGCAGCAAATGCGGGTGATAACTGACATCATCCGCACCACCACTGGGCGCGAGGAATTTTTCCACCACGCCGGGACCGACCACCGGATGCGAGGAAGCACCTGCGGCCGCATGCACCGAGGGCAATGCCATCGGGTTCGCGGCTGGCGCTGGTTTTTCAAACGCCGCACGCTTCGGATCCATCAGGGTCTTGATCTGCGAGCGCGTCAGCGGCCCGCGCAGGTAGCTCATCACCCAGCGCACGTGAAAGACCTCAGGTCCGTCATCGTGCACGTTGTTCATGAGAAACACGCGATTGCCCAGGCCCGAGAGCAGCACTTCCATTTTCTTGCGGTCGAACTTCGCGTTCTGCGAGCCCGCCGCGCCTTCCAGCCCATCGAGCACACGCATCTTGTCGCGCTCGGTTTGCAAACGCCCGAGAAACCACGAGCCGATGTTCGAGAGCGCCTTGTAATCGAGATCCACCGGGTTCTGTGTCGCGAGCAGGCAGCCGACACCGAAGGCGCGCGATTGTTTTAACAAGGTCATCAGCGGGCGTTTCGACGGCGGATTCGCCGTGGGCGGCAGGTAGCCGAAAATTTCATCCATATACAAAATCGCCCGCAGCGAGGAGGTGCCGCTCTGCGCGCGCATCCAGCCCAGCATCTGATTCAGCAACAGCGATACAAAAAACATGCGCTCCTCATCGCCGAGATGCGCGATGGAAAAAATCGATAGACGCGGCTTGCCATCCGGAGCGGTCAGCATCGTGGCGATGTCCAGCGGCGCGCCCTCCAGCCATGACGAAAACCCCGGCGAGGCTAACAGATTGTTGAATTTCAGCGCCAGCGCCTGCCTGTCCTTCTGCGGCAGGAACGACTCCAGATCCATCACGCCCACCTTGTCGAAGGCCGGCTTCTGCACATGCCGGATCAATGTCTCCAACGACAAGTCCTGCCCCGCCTGCCACGCGTTTTGGAAAACCGCCGCCAGCAACACCGCCTCGGGACTTTGCCCGTTATCGTTGGAGATGCCGATCAGTGAAAGCAAGGACGACACCGTGCTCTCGATGCGCTCGCCTAACAGCTCGCCATCATCCAGGATTTCAAACGGCGGCACGGAGAGCGAACTGAGAATGGAAACCGGAATGCCAGCCTTGCTGCCCGGCGTGAAAACATTGATGTCCACGCGATCGCGGAACTGCCGCACGCGCTCCAGCGGCTGCCCCCAGTCCGCCAGGCCTTTTTTCCACATATCCGCCGTGGATTGCGCGAACTCCGGCACGCTCACGCCTTTTTTCGCCGCGTCGTCCTCATTGATCCACGGCGTGAATTCCTCCGCGCTCATCCCGGGAAACGTGAGCAATAGATTCGCGATGTCCCCTTTCGGATCGATGATGATCGCGGGGATGTGATCCATCGCCGCCTCCTCTAACAAAGCCAGACACAAGCCGGTTTTCCCCGATCCCGTCATGCCCAGTACCACTCCATGCGTCACCAGATCCTTGGAGTCATAAAGCACCAGCTCCTCTTCCATCGCCTTGCTCTCCAGGTCATACGGCCGCCCCAGATAAAAACTCCCCAGCTTCTCGTAATCGCTCACGTTGATCTCCATGGTCCCATTCTACCAAGCACATGGATTTCAGCGAGAAAAAAGCCACGGGATTTTCCGTGCCTTCGCGATAGGAGTTCGCTCGATCGAACGCATGGGATTCGTAGTTATTGGATCGGATAACCTACCATACTCGATCTATAAGAAAATATTCGATTGACAGAATCTTTCCTCTCTATAGAAACCCCGCACCCAACCATTACCTCCATGTATCACCAATCACTCAAGTTCACCACCTATGACTGCATCGGCAACGATGATGCAGGGTGCGGGATGTTTGAGATGGCATGGGGTAGCCCCGTCAGTGAAAACAAACGCGAAGCATCACGACTCGCGGAAACACCGCTGATTCAAGGGCCACAGGGCAGGACGCGCGTTACAGATCGAAGCTTCGGTCACGCGTAAGAGCAAAATCACTTACGATTCACTCACCCTGCCACCACTTCCGGTCGCAGGGTTTTTTCTTTTTCTTACTTCACACCAACCAATCCCTTTTTTCATTATTTATGCCGTACTAGAACTTCCTCTTTTTCCCCAAACTTCCCACTGATGCGAATCATCCATGGATCGATTTGATAGATCAACTGCGTACATTTTTTCCCACATTTATGAATCACATACTGACAGACAGAGTCGTGCTGGTGCTGAACCGGAACTGGCAAGCGATCGCCACGATCACGCAAGAGCAGGCGCTCTCGCGTTTGGTCGCGGGCACCGCCAAGGCGTTGTGGATCGACGCACAGAATTTCCAAGCACTGTCCTGGGACGAGTGGACGGCCCTGCCCGTAACGGCGGACGATCGCGTGATCGGCACCGTGAAAGGCAAAATCCGCGCGCCCAGCATCATCTTGCTGCAACGCTATGACAAGGTTCCGATGATCACCTTGAGCTTCAGCCTGAGGAATCTCTGGGAGCGGGATGGTGGTCGTTGCCAATACTCCGGTCGTCTCCTGGCCCCCGGTGAAGGCGATATCGACCACGTCATCCCGCGCTCGCGGGGCGGTGGCAATACCTGGGAGAACTGCGTCTTATCAGACAAATCGATCAATCGGAAAAAAGCCGCGCGCACTCCGGCGGAAGCGGGTTTGCGGCTGCTGAAAACACCCACCCCACCGCGCACGGTGCCCAGCACGCTGCGTCTGCGCAACATCCACGGCATTCCGGAGTGGGAGCATTTCCTCCCGCGCTGAATGCCGCGGATGTCGATCTTCTGTGAGCCGCTCGCCGTGACATCCGGCTTGCGCGAGGCGGGCCATTGCTTCAGGGTCTTGCCATGAGCAAATTCGAAAACCAACTCAGCCGTTTCCTGAGTCTGGTGCTGCGCCATGACCCCGGCTCCATCGGCTTGCAGCTCGATGAAAACGGCTGGGCGAAACTGACGGACTTGATCGCCTGCATGAAAACGCACGGCAAGCGGGTCGATGACGCGATGATTTTGCGAGTGGTGGAGACCAGTGACAAGCAGCGCTTCCGGCTCTCCGATGATGGCTTGTCGATCCGTGCGAACCAAGGGCACTCCATCGCGATCGACCTGAAGCTGGAGGAAATGGCTCCACCCCAGTGGCTCTATCACGGCACCGCGGTGAAGTCGATGCCCGCCATCGTACGCGAGGGACTGCGCAAACAATCGCGCCAGCACGTGCATCTCAGCGTGGATCGAGAGACGGCGAAAAAAGTCGGTTCGCGTCACGGCAAGCCCGTGGTGTTGGAAATCGCCGCACAACTCATGGCACAGCACGGCTATCGTTTTTATCGGGCGGAAAACGGCGTCTGGCTCACCGACCATGTGCCGCCCGATTACCTGAACCAGCGCTTCAGTTGATCACTCGCTCTCCGCACAACAATCGTCTGCCGGATCCAATGCGTCGCTATGCTGCCATGGCGTTTACCACCTGCACCCATGGCAGAAAACAGGCAAGTGCATGAAAGCCCAGAGCGATGCCCTGCATCAGCAGCGAAAGCGATGCCAGAATCGCACCTTTGCGCTGGCACCAGGCGAAGAAGATCGTCGAGATCATCAGACCCACAAAAAACAAAAAGGTGATCAAGGGACTGGCCACCAGGATGCGGGAGAGAGTGGACAATGTCACTCCGAGTTCACTCATCATCTCTGCCATGCGAGGCAACAAACCGATGAAAAACAATTCCGGCAAAAACAACAAGATCGCCAGCACGGTGACGAGACAAGGGTAGCGCAGATCGCGTGGTGCATTCATTTCAGACGACATGGTCCCTCCAGTTTGTCAGGTGGAAAACTTTTGGCAAGGAGAAGGCGCAGCGGCGTCTTGCACGACGGTTGGGCCTTCTGGATACAGATTCTCCCTAAAGCTACGCTTGCCTTACCGCGGAATGTGAGGACGCACCGCTTCGGCAAGCAGCTTGTATCCGGCTTCGTTGAAATGCAGTTGGTCGGCGACGAAAAGTTCCCGTCTGATCTTGCCATCGGCATCAAGCGTGATGGAGGCGGCGGCGATGAAAATGAGATTCTTGTTCTTCTTGGAGTAATCCGCAATTGCCGCATTCAGTTGATCGCCCGCGGGTTTTTCGTTCCAGCGTGCCGGTGAGGGACTGAGAGCGATGTAGGCGATGGGCACGTCCGGAAGTTTCGCCCTGACGGTGGCAACGAAGGTTTTGTAGTCGTTGAACACCTCCTCGGCGGATTTTCCGGCATGGATGTCATTGCCCCCGGCGCGGAGGAAAATCATTCTGGGCTGATAGGGGGAAATCATCCGCTCGGCGAAGTGGGTGCTGTCAGCGATCTCATTGCCACCGAAGGCCCGATTCAGAATGGTCGCGCCGGGAAAATCCGTGGCGAGGGATTTCCAGCGGACGATGCCGGAAGAGCCGATGAAGAGCAGCGCCTGCTTCGGGGGCGGCTTGGCGGCATCGCTTTTCTCGAACGCGGCGATGTCTTTTTCCCACTTCGCGAAATCGTGTGGCTTCGCTCCGACGCGCGGCTCGGCGCCCGCGAACGTCACCATCAACAGCAGGGCGATCAGAGAAAATGGGTTGCGCATGCTACTCATACGGAAGCGGATCGCCGGGCATATCAACCGGCAGCGGGGAATAAAAAGCAACACGCCCGGCGGTTTTGAGATTTTCCCGCGCTTCCTGCTTTTCCTCGCCGCAAAAATCACGCACACTGCCCGCATGTCCGACTCCGTTTCCGCACTCCGCTCTCTGCTGTTAGAAAAATCCGTCCGCACCGGCACCTTCACGCTGGCCTCAGGGAAAACCAGCGACCTCTACATCGACTGCCGCGTCACCACGCTCGATGCCAATGGCGCGAACCTCGTCGGCGAGGTCGGCTGGGCTGCGGTGAAAGCATACATCGCCACACACGGCCTGCACATCGATGCCATCGGCGGCATGACCATGGGCGCGGACCCGATTTCACTGGCAGTCGGCATGTTTTCCGCCCGTGAAAACTCCGCCGCTCCGCTCCAGGTCTTCACCGTGCGCAAGGAGCCGAAGGGCCACGGCCGCGGCAAACAGATCGAAGGAAACTTCTCTTCCGGAAATACGGTGATCGTAGTAGATGACGTCATCACCACCGGCGGCTCCACCTTGAAAGCCATCGATGCGATCGAAGCCGAGGGCGGGAAAGTCGCCTTCGCGCTCGTGCTGGTGGATCGCGAGGAAGGCGGGCGCGCCGCCATCGAGGCCCGCGGCATCCCCGTGCTGGCGCTTTACACCCGCAGCAATCTGTTAGAATAACCGGTTGCCGCCATGATCTCACGCTGCAAAGAAAAATACGCACCCTCCGCCCTGTTGCGGCAGTACTTGCATCGCTTTGCCCGGCAGATCGAGATCCCGATGGTCTATGACGACCTCTTCCGTTTCCACGGCGTTTCCCCCTATGAGGATCCGCACGGCAATGAAACGCTGTGGATGACGGTGATGTATTCGCCGGAGTTGCGTACCTCTCTCCATGCGCGCCTGATCCGCATTTACACCGAGCTGAAAATCGGCGGCGAAAGCGGCCTGCACGAGCACTTGTGCGTGGATCGCATCGACTTCGGCGAGTTCGGAAATTCCAAACCGTTCCGCGTCCGCATCACCAATCTCTACAACGACAACTCGGATTATTTCTACGTCAAACAAGCCGATGCCTCACGCATCTACGGTCTCGAGCTGGAGCACATCCTTTCGCCCAACCGCATCAACTACCTCGTCAATGGCAACACGCTCATCGAAGAGCACATCGCCGGCGTGCCGGGAAATGTCTTCCAGCGCGACTACCTCGAACGCCCCGAACTCAACCGCGTCCGTATCGCCAAGGAGTTCACGAAATTCAACGAGCGCTGCTTCATCCGTTTGTTAGGCGACATGCGCAGTGTGAACTACGTCGTCGATATCACGCCGGACTTCGAGGAAGTGCAGTACCGCGTGCGACCCATCGACTTCGACCAACAATCCTACGAGGGTCCGGGCCGCACGTATCTTGCCTATCACTTCGATTCCAACCGCGCGGTCACCCGGCTGGCCTTCGGCGAACTCAACCGCCGCACCATCGAACAATACGTGGAGGAAGAGCGCGCGCAAATGGCCCGCCGCGCCCGCGTGGAAAGCACCCGCCTCAAGGCCGTGCTTGGCATCATGCGCCGCGAGGAGCTCGCACCGCGCCCGCACGTCGCACGCCTTGCCAAGGATCTGATGAAATATCACAAAACGGATGTCTTCCATGACTGCGAAACCATGGGGGCTCTCACCGCCACACACATCATGCACATGCTCGGATTATCTGACTGACCGCTTTTTCCGACCGCAGCGCCCGTTAGCAAACGCCACCATCCCATGGATCGGTTGCCCGGAGAGCCGGGAAACTTGTCGCATCCGACCACTGATCGATTCCACGACAAAACGCGACGATTTGCAGAATTTTCCTTGAATAAAAGGAAAGGCGCATGCATCTTACTGCTGCTTGGCTAACGGGGGCGTTCTGGTTTCGACGGGACGTTTGACGCGCTGACTGCACGTGGAGGTTGATCGGTTGGCCTCCTTAATAGCCGATCAAAACAAATAAATGCAGACTCTAACGAGCTCGCACTGGCTGCTTAATTGACGGCCACGTCTGAACCCTGACGCCTGTTGGGGGGGAAGGCGACACTTAACAGGCTGGGCATGAAGTCGGGGAACCGGATGGATTGCTGAGAAACCACAGGTTCCTAGGAAAACGACGCCGCATGAGGGCCGAGTTTCTCCGAATCACCGACCCCATGCTAAACGTGTAGATGTCAGTGCCGACGGCGTTTCGGACAGGGGTTCGACTCCCCTCGCCTCCAGCCTTCGCCAAGGCTTCGGCTGGCAAGCCAATGGCTTGACCGACGAGGCCTTGGCGAAGGCTGCCCGCCCGAGCCTGGCTTGGAAAAGGGGTTGCAAACCCCTTCTCCTTATTGGGGCGCCGGCGTTTCGAAAAGCGTTTTGGCCACGGCGGTGATGGCGACACCGTGAGGGCGCGCGGCGTCCTTGGGCACGGACCAGGCTAACAGAAACGCGCGCTGCTCGGCATGGACATCGAATGCCGTCTGGATCAGAGGCTCGGCCTGGCCCTGGAGCGGTGCCTGCACCACCATCATGAGTTGGTTCTCCGCATTCATCGGCAGGGCGGCTTTGCCGATGAATCCGCTCTGGATCAGATACGGTTTGTCACCGCGCTCGAGCGACAGTTGCGATGCCGAAACGTTCACCACGATCGCCTGATGCTGCTGGGTTTGGGCGGGGGAAATGTCGATGACTTTGCACTGCGGCCGCGTCCACAAGGTTTCCCGGGGATCTTTCCACAAAACGATCGCCAGATGCGTCGCGGAAGCGGGCACGGGAAACTCCATGATTTCGCGCAACCGCGGGCCTTTGCCGGGATCGGTATCGGCCGGGGCGCCGGGATCGGCCGGCACTTGGTACGATAAAGATAGTAGCGGCAATTTCGGCACGCGCACGGGGGGACCGATCTGGTTTTGCGAGGCGAGCAGGCGGACGCTGCTTTTTTGTGTTTTGATGTGATAGATGACCGGTGGATACTCGAGCGGATTGCGGTATTTCTCGCGCGGCATGCCTGCGGCATCGAGATAGATGATGGGAGGCGGCACGAAGCCCACGGGAATCACGTGCACTTGCAGGCTGGGGCCTTTTTGCTCCTCCTCGGTGAGCTGACTGCGCTCGAATTCGGCATCGGCGGGCGGCACGGGAATCTTGCTGAGATCGATGTTCCCCGGCGTGATGGCAGGTCCGCCCGGAGAATCGGGCGGTGGCGGCGGTGGTGGCTGCTGCGCGCGCAGAGCAAACGTCGCCCAGACACTGAGGATGCACAAGATGGGAAAATGGCTGAGGCGTTTCACAGGTAGCATGCGTTAGATTTCATTGGCTCCCAACCAGCGGAAGGATACCAATGCAAAGCGACGTCCAAAAAGTCGATTGATGTTAGAAAAACCACTGGTGACAGCACCACTTTCGGAATACGGTGGCATTTCCGCCGGATTGCTGCGATCCAGATACAGCGGCATGCGCTGCACTTCCGCCTCGCACCAGGCGCGGGCGGTGACCGTGACGCCATCGGCGGCGCGCGCTTCACCATAGGCGCGCACGACAAAGGTGTCACCCCGTGCGACCAGCAGCGAGCCGAGTGGTTGCAGCAAATCCCCCTGTTGCAAGCAGGTGGGCAAGCCCGTGGCCGCATTGTCGCGCATGTGCGCGGTGTCCGCCCAGGCATCGGCATTGCTTCCTGGTTCGTAGCTGCCCTGCCCATGTCCCGTGCGGCTCAGCGCCAGCTCGGTGCGGTTGAACCGGTCATTCAGGCGGGCGTTGTCAATCGCGGCCTGCAAGGTTCCTTTCACTCCCGTGGCGGCCACAGCCGTCGAGACTCCGGTGGCGCGCACCAGCCTGCGATTGACAAAATCCGCCACGGAATAGAACGGACCGCGCCGTTTCACCTCCGCGACGATCTGCGCGGCCAGCGTGGTGATTTGCGCATCGCTCAGACGGCGCGTGCCCGTCCAGAGTTGCGGGTCGTAGATCGAATTCGGCTCATGCCCGGCACCGGCATTGTTATAGCTCCGGGGAAACGGCGTGTTCTGCGCCGCAGAGCCACCTACATTCAATCCGCGCAAGGAACTGAGCAAAGCACGCCACGCGGCGGGGTCGGTGCTGTTGACATTGAAGCCGCCGCCGAGCAGGACATGCGAGGCGGCTTTGTGGTAGTCACTCAACGCTTGCGGCGTGGCTCCGCTCAACGCTTGCAAACGACGATTCGGCAGTGGCGTGCCCGCCGTGGATAGAAACGCGCTGCGTTCGCCATCCGTCGCCCCCGAGAGAAAAAAACGATCCCATAGCTCGTGATTCACTTCATACGCGAGATCGTAGATCACCGGCTCGGTCGTGCGTCCCTGCGCCAGGAATGCGGGCAAATGCGGTACCTCGGTATTCCAGATCGCGGTCAGTTGCGAGCTGACGTCCGCGCTGCGTTCGCGCGCTTTCAGATTCTGCGGCACCAGACTGCTCCCGACCGGATAGGAGGTATGCCAGACAAAGGGCGTGAGCTGCGTGTGCTGGAAGCGACCGAGCGAAAGGATGCGCTCGTTCGGCAAGGGCACATCGTAGACCGGATAGACATGCGTGGGCCGCGAGGAGGAGCCGCCGAAAAAAATGTTAGACCTGAATCCGTTGGGCGAGGAATGCGCCGCGAGTTCCGGCGAGAGATACGGCAGACCCTGCTCGCGCTCCACGGCGTAGGGTCCCCACATGTACCAGTGGTGCGATTCGGCATTGTCCGTGATGTTGTCGTAGGGAGTGTGATGCGAAAGCGGCGCGCGCAGATTGTAATCCGCCAGCACGGCCGCCTGCCACATGCGGTTTGCACCGGCACCAGCGAGGTTGGAGGGATTTTTTTCCGCCCACCACTTGAGGCGGAAGCCGTAGTTCGTGCGCGCCCATGGCTCGAAGTCCGCCGTGGTTTCATAGTTGTAGACCATCTCCTGCCCGCCCACTTTCCAGCGCCCGTTGTTGAAACGACCTTCGTATCCACGCTTCCAGTTGTCGGTGTCGATCAATTGCAAGAGCGGCAGATTCATCATCGAGGTGTAATTGTTAGAAGAACCGAGATGCAGACTCACCTTGAGTCCGTTGTCCGGATTCCCTTCCCACCAGTCCATCATATCAATCCAATAATACGCCCCTTTGTTGTGATCCGCGCGGATGGGAAGATCGGCCGCGGTGATGCCGGGCAACTGATTGAGCGTGAGGTAAAAATTCGTCAGCAAGCGCGGCGAGACCTGCGCGCTCATGACATTCTGCCCGCTGCTGGAACGCTGAATCAGCGGCGTGGCGCGCCCGGCGATCGCGGCGGCGTTCGGCTTGGGGCAAAACACCAGCGCCTCGCCCGGCTCAAAGGCCGTGCGCTCCATCGTGAGACGCATGCGGTTTTCCTTCGCTCCGCGCGTGTCGTAGGCCGTGCTGATGATTCTGGAGCCTGCGGCTCCTCCCGCTCCCGCCGTGATGCGCTCCACATCCATCGAGTCGTTCACCGCGTGATTGAAGTCGATGGTATATTCAGCCGCGGCCAATTTCACGTTATAGGGATTCCACAGCGTGATCAGCGGATAGAGATGCACGACCAGGAAACCGCGGATGTAGGAAAACCGGGTGTACAACTGCACGGATGTGATGACCGGATGAACCGGCTGACTCTGAAATCGGTTCCAGTGGGGCGCGTTGTTGAATTTTCCCATCGCCACCAAATCCGTCGCGGCACTGGGCGCGATGGCTGCCGTTTCCGAGCGGTTTGCCAAGGCCGACCACGCCCGCAACGCCCCGAAACGCGGCCCTTGCCCGCTCCGCAGAGGCGATGTCAGAAGAGGCGTGTTGTCCGTCACGGCAGGATACAAGGCACCATTGGCCGGCACATTGCCTTTCAGCAGATAGACCGATAGATCCTTTTTCAAACCGCCGCGCATCGTATCCGCCAGCACACTGCGCGAACCGGCGGAGGTGGTGTGCCGCCATTGCCGCCACGCCGTGCGATTCCCCACCACAGTGAGCTCACCCTGGCCACGCGTGATGAATTTGTTCAGCTCCTGATCCGTGATCTGGCTGTGATTTTCCAACCCCGCCAGCACGCCCAGGCCCGCGCGCAAGGGCTGCGAAAGACGCTGGTTGTCGGTGAGATTCTGACTGTTCGCGCCCGTAGTGGCATCCACTTTCAGCGACTGATCCGTCACCCAGTAGGCATAAGCGCCCTGCCCGCTTTGATTGTTGGTCCGCACCAACGGCACGCTGACATGATCGACCGCCTGCGATGCCGATCCCACTCCCACCAACTGGACCAACGCCGCACCCGGTGAGTCCGGCGAACGATCTCCACTCACCATCCACTTCTGCAAAAACGTGCGCTGCGTGATGGCAGAAGATGTGCGGTCATCGATGACCGAGGAATCCTGCCGTGCTGTCAGCCACCGCGTTACCGGCAACTCTAACGATCCACTGCCCTGCGTCGTTTTCCAAACGCCCAGCCATTGCTTGTGATGGGAAGAATTGATCAAATCCGCCGTCCCCGTCACCCGCTGATCCGGTCCCGCATGGCGTTGCAAATCCCCGAGCGCCAGTTGCAAGGCCAGCCGTGCCTGCGCCCGTGCTTGCGCTTGTGCGTTCCCCTGCTGTGAGCCGCGCAGACTCACCGATGACAACGACAGCACACCGATCGCCACCATGGTCAGAAGAACCAATAGCGATATCGTAATGATCAAGGTAAAACCGCGTGAACGCCCATGGTCATGCCGTGCATCTCTTGAAATAGGAGAGGGGTTCATAGCCGTCATGTCACATGCACTTTCGCACACTGTAATGAACATTAATACAAAGTCCAGCATAAAAACATCTCCGGAGCTTGTATCATTTGCTCTTCATACAGGAGTCAGATCAATTTGTATCAATGTTTGATCAAATTGATTCATTCATCTGACTCTAACAAAAATAAACGGAATAGCTCGCCACCATGCGCGAATAAAACCACGGAAAAGAAGCCATGGCTTCCCTCTCACTCTAACAAAAGAGTCTTGCCCGCCATCGCCTCAGCGCCTGCGGCGCAGCAACAGCAGCGCCCCCAGGCTGCCCAGCAGGGTCAGCGAGGGCTCGGGGATCGCCACCAGATACGTCGATCCCTGCGCCACCCAGAATTTCTGATCAAACAATGTGATCGTATATTGCGTTCCCGTCAGTCCCAGATAACCCAACTCACCCGCGCTCATCGTTTCCGTCACGTTCGCGAACATCCCTGTGGTCGTGCCGTCGATCAGTTTGTAATACGAAGCACCGCTGGTCAGGAAACTCGCACCCTGCCCCATCGTCAACTCCGTCACCGTGCTGTCCGTGAAGGTCTCGATCACCAGATTCGTATTCGATAAATTCACCGAACCCACCAGCAATTGATCATGGTTCGATTCGCCGGTGACGGTGAACACCAGCGATGATCCGGTGTTTGCGGTAAGGTCGCCCACGATTTCCAGGCTGCGGTCGCTCGTCCCGCCCTGCCCCGCACGCAGGATCCCGTCCAGCGTCACGCTGCC
>CANHQJ010000016.1 GCA_947462875.1 Verrucomicrobiia bacterium | reverse complement strand
CTTGTAAGAGTCCCCGTCAAGTAGACATTTTTAAATTAGAGTTTTCGGTGGCAACTGTTATGGTTGGTTAATTGTTGTTTGTAGGCATTGGGAGGGAGATTTCCGAGGGAGGAGTGTGGTCTCTCTTCGTTGTAGGAGATGAGCCAGTGATGGATGATTTCACGGACTTCGCTCAGACTGGAAAAGAGATGTGCATCGAGCACTTCGCGCCGTAGGCTACGGTTGAAGCGTTCGATGTAGGCATTTTGAGTTGGTTTGCCTGGTTGGATGTGATGGAGGTGGATTTGGTGTCGTTCACACCATGCCACCAGTTTCGAGGAAATGAGTTCCGGACCATTATCCACTCGAATCTGTTCGGGCAGCGGATGGCTGTCCTTGAGTTGTTCCAGAACACGGATGACGCGTTCCGCTGGAAGCGAAGTATCCACTTCGATGGCAAGAGCTTCGCGAACTCCTTCATCAATGATGTTGAGTGTTCGAAAGCGTTTCCCGCAGTAAAGGGTGTCATGCATGAAGTCCATTGACCACATCCTACCGGGGGCGGCAGGAACTTCCAATGGCTGGCGCAAGCGTATCGGCAGACGGCGTTTGGCCCGACGTGGCAGATTGAGGTTCATGGAACGGTAAACTCGTAGCACTCGCTTGTGATTCCATGACTCGCCATGTTGCCGCAACCAGTGGAAACATTTTCTAAATCCCCAGCGACCATGTTTGCTGATCACTTCGTTAAGCCTGGCAATCACGGGCGCGTCTCGCTGCGCGCTGTCAACAGGCTCGCGATACCAAGTCGCACGACTTACTCCCATGATCCGGCAGGCCCGGCTCACTGTCACGTGTTCTTCTTCAACCAGCCAGTCAACCGCCTCTTGGCGCTCGACTGGCTTCAGAGCTTTTTTTCGAGCAATGATTTGATCGCGTCGTTTTCCATAGCCAGATCCGCATACATGCGCTTGAGCTTCGAGAGCTCTGCCTCAAGCTCTTTGGTGCGCTTGAGCTCCGAGACGCTCAAACCACCATACTTGCTCTTCCAGTTGTAATAGGTCGGCTGGCTGATCCCATGCTTGCGGCATACTTCAGCGACTTTCATCCCCGTATCGGTTTCTTTGAGGATCGCAACAATTTGGCTCTCTGTGTATTGGCTCTTTTTCATCGTTTCGTTTGCTTTCTAGACACCAAAACCTCTCATTTCAATCTGTTTCACCTGCGGGGACTCTTACAGAACCACGATTCCCCTTGCGCAAATCTCTCCGCAAGTTCCCGCCGAATATGCATGTCATCTCCCCGGTCTCTTTATTCCTTCAACTCGGATGCCTGGTAGAATGTCGCTTGGTCTTTGGTGGCGGCGCGGATTTTCTGGACGGTTTGCGGGCTCACAGGATTGGCTTTGTTGCCGAAGGCGTTGCGCACGAAGGTGAGAACATCGGCCACCTCGGCGTCGCTCAAAAACTTGAACGGTGTCATGGGGACGGCGCCGGGATACTTCACGCCTTTCACTTCGATCGGGCCAGCGATGCCGTGCAGGGTGAGGCGGATGAGGCGATCTTCGCTGCCTTGCACCCACTCGCTGCCGGCCAGTGGCGGGAATAGCGCTTCGGGCAAACCGTTGCCGTCTTGTTGATGGCAGGTCGCGCAATGACCATCGCGCAGGAAGATTTCGGCACCGCGGAGAAATTGCTCTTTGGCGGCTCCGCTGAGTTGCGTTTGATAGACCGTCGGCGCTTCGGCTTTGATTTGCTGACCATTCAAATAGGCGGAGGCCGTTTTGAAAACGGGATCAATCCACTTGTCCATCGGCTCGCCGGAAGTCGGCTTGTAGGCGGCGGCGGCTTCGAGCACACTGCGACCAGCGGCATTTTCCAGCCACGATGCGGCCACGATCGCCTCCAATCGCACGCGGCCATTTTCATCGGCAGCAGCGATTTTCAGCAGCTCGGCGTGTTGCGGAATTTGATGCGAGTTGTAGCGCAAGGCTCGCACAGCGGCGGCGCGCGCCTTGGGATCTTTGGCTTGCAACAGTGTGCGCACGATAGGCTCGCTCACTTGGTTGATACCCCACGTGACCCACATCGCCTCGACGAGGTTGTGTTCGTAGCGGGCATCCGTTTTGTCGAGGGCTTTCACCCATTGATTCACTCCTGCCAACACATCGGCCGCATCTCTTCCCCGCAACTCACGACGGGTGCGATAGCGCGTGCGGTATTCGGGAGCTTTGAGATTTTCTAACAACTCTTTGATCGAGACACCGGCCACCTTTGCGGGAGTGACCAGCGGACGCGCGGGGTAGGTGATGCGGAAAATGCGACCATGCGTGTGATCGCGATTCGGGTCGCGCGCGCTGTGCTGCATGTGGCCGATCCGAGCGTTGTGCCAATCGACCAAATACAACGAACCATCGGGCGCAAATTCCATATCGACCGGGCGGAAATTGGGATCAGATCCCTTGACCAAATCCTGTCGGAACTTGCTCACAAAACCCGTGCCTTCGTCCCCCATCGTGTGTTGCTTGGTGCCTTGAAAACCGATCGTGTTATTGATCAGAAGATCGCCTTGCACCTCATCGGGGAAATGCCGACTGGAGATGAATTCCAAACCAGCCGTGGGTCGCACCAGCACCGATAGCAGATTGGGTGGTGTCGGATTGAAGCTGCCCAGCGGCACTTGCACCGAACCTTGCAGCATCCAGCGCACGGGTGGATCCGAAGTGTCCGCAAAAAAATCCTGACCCCATTCATCGTAGGCAATGCCCCAGGGATTCGGAATCGAAAGACGCACGGTTCTTTCCAAATGCCGCCGCGCCGGATTGTAGCGGAAAAATCCGCCGTTCGAGCTGCGCACGGGGCCATAGGCGGTCTCGACGTGACTGCGCAGAAACGTGCCTTCGCCCATGAAGATCGCGCCCGAGGGATCGGCGCAAAAAGCCGAGATCGCGTGGTGCGTGTCGTGGTCGTCAAACCCACTCATCACGATCTCGCGCACATCGGCTTGATCATCGCCATTGGTATCCTGCAAAAAGAGCAGCGAATTGCCCTGCGATACATAGACGCCATCGTGCGAAAACTCAAAGCCCATCGGCAAGTGCAGACGATCCGCGAAAACTGTCTGCTTGTCAGCTTTGCCGTCGCCATTGGTGTCTTCCAGAATGAGCAACTTGTCGTTCGGCAGCGGATCACCGGGCTTGTAGTGCGGATACGAGGGCATCGTGGCGACCCATAAGCGTCCTTTGTTATCGAAGGAGCACTGCACCGGATTCGCGAGGTCAGGGAACATCGTTTCATCCGCAAACAGCTCGATCTTATAGCCCGTGGGAACCGCCAATGTTTTCAACGACTCCTCGCCCGAAAGGTACTTGATGGTCGGATCGACTTTGCCGATCACGGGGAGCACTTCGGTCTTCGCATCCGCTGCGGCAACGTCGAACTTTTTGCCCTCCACCAAGGCCCAGATCGCTTGTTCGCGAATGTTCACCATCTGCTCCAGCTTGCGGAGTTCCGACGGATAGTTTTCCGGGCCGTAGGGTCTGTGTCGCCGACCATAGACGTGAACGCCATTGGGAATTTTGTAATAACTCAGCCACATCCATGCGAAGTCATCCACGGCCTTTTTCAGCTCGGCGGCATTTGCCTTCGACACCGGCTTGCGCGCCCCGAAAAGTTGATCGATCAGCACCGGTGCCAGCTTCGCGTAGCCTTCCTCGGTGAGTAAGGCGCCATCGCGGGTCAGCGGTTTCTTGCTTGCCGCGAACCACAGGCTGGTGGGGGCAAACAAATTCACAAAAGGCAACTGATGCGTTGCCGCGACATCTTCCATCGCCTTGGCATACAAGGCGAGATTCGCATTCTGCGTGGTACCCTTCGGCGTGCCGTAAAGTGCCGATAGATCCTGAAACGCCGTCGGCGAAACTAGGGCGAGTTTCGGCACATGGTTGCCGTTGTATTTCTGCTGGAGTGTGTGCTCCACAAAGGCCACCAGTTCCGCCTTGAAATTCGCCAAGCCCGCTGGCCCACCGAACGATTCGTTGTAACCGAAGAACGCGATGATGAAATCCGGTTTCAATTGTTTCAACCAAGCATCCGGTTCCGGAAAACTCCCGTCGCCCGAATTCCCTCCCCAGAGATCCTTCGCCTCCACCAGGGGGAAAAACGTTTCGCCCCCGGGAAAGGCCCAGGGACTCTTGCGTCCGGCATTGGGACGAAAGGCCGGGGTGTCGCCCTCGTCGCAAAGGTTGCGAATCACCAAATGATGTTCGGGATAACGCCGATGCATCTCCGTCTCAAAATGCCCATAGCGCAGCATGCGCGAACCAAGCCCGTTGCCCAACAACACCACACGGGAATCTTTGGGCAACTCCATTTCCACGGCACCCAAGATCGATTGAGAAATCACCAGCCCTAACAAGGCACAAAATAACGTTCGCTGCATCGTCTCGATACGCTATCGACTGGCCCGCGTCCTCGCAAGACCAAACCCTAAGGAGAAGGGGTTTGCAACCCCTTTGCATTAACCCCAGTATCTTCCTAACCTGCGAGAATGGGAATTTTTCTCGCCCATCGCCAAGGGGATGCAATCCCCTTCTCCTTCATTGGCATGGCCCGCGACGGACCAGGGCATTCTTCGCATGCCGGCGCTGCGAGCCATGGCGGGACCGTGCGAAATTTTGCTCAGGAATTGCAAAGGGATGGTGAGCGGAAAATGGCGGCAGCAACTAGGCTTTCCCCATGCCTGTCACGGGACCAAAGCAACCGAATCTGGATTCGGTGACGACCATCAATCAGGATGGGTCGCATTACGTCCTGCACCCGGCCGATGTGAGCGGGCGGTTCACCACGTTCCGCCGCTTGTTCGGCGTGCTGTTGCTGGCGGTGTATGTGTTGCTGCCGTGGATTCCGATCAATGGCGCGCCTGCCGTGTTTCTGGATGTGGAGAACCGTCGATTTCACCTGATGGGGCTGACCTTGATCCCGCAGGACTTGTGGGTGATGTTTTTTGCGATCACGGGGCTGGGATTTTCCCTGTTTTGCGTGACGTCCTTGCTCGGTCGCCTGTGGTGCGGCTGGGCCTGCCCGTACACGGTGTTTCTGGAACATGTGTTCCGCCGGATCGAGCGCCTCGTCGATGGCGATGGCCCCGCCCGCAAGTTGCTGGATGCCGCGCCGTGGACAGGGAAAAAAATCGTCAAGCGCGTGATCAAGCAGAGCCTCTACATCATCAGCGCCGGCCTGATCGCGCATGTGTTCATGTCCTACTTCGTCTCGCTGGAGCGCCTTTATTCGTATGTGAAGGAAGGCCCGCTGGCACATGCCACGGTATTCACCTTTGTCACCGTGCTGACGGGCATCCTGTGGTTCTGTTTCAGCATGTTCCGCGAGCAGTTCTGCGTGTTGATGTGCCCGTACGGCCGTTTGCAAAGCGCGCTCACCGATGACGACACGATCATCATCGGCTACGATGAAATGCGCGGCGAACCGCGCGGACCCAAGGGGAAAACCGAAGGTGCGTGCATCGACTGCCGCCGCTGCATCAACGTCTGCCCCACCGGCATCGACATCCGCAACGGCCTGCAACTCGAGTGCATCGGTTGCGCGGCCTGTATCGATGCCTGCGACGCGATCATGGACAAGGTCGATCAGCCGCGCGGCCTGATCCGCTATGATTCGCTCAACGGCCTGACGAAGAAAAAGCGTCGCATCCTCCGTCCCCGCATCTACGCCTACCTGGCCCTGGCCCTGTTGGGGTTGGGTGTTCTTGCCGTCATCGCCAGCAGCCGCGTGCGTCCCTACACGGCGGAATTCAGCCGCATGCGCGGTGCTCCCTACTATGTGGATAGTAGCATGGTGCGCAATCACTTCCAGTACCGCATTCTCAACAAACGCAACCAGCCTGCCACCGTGACCATCCAGTTGGTGAATGCGCCGGAGGGATTCACGCTCTCCGGGGGCAACGAGCCTTTTGAAATCCCCGCGCTGGGCGAGACCAAACGCACGGCGGTGGTGATGGTGCCGCATGGCCAATACACCGGCCGTTGTGAGATCACCTTCCACATCCACGCCATGCCGGGCGAAGTCGATTTTGAAGAAAAAATCCCCTTCCTCGGTCCCGATCCCCGCACTCTCCGTTCACCCGAAATTCCCGAAAGCAAATGAATCCGCCATCCCAAGAAAACCTGTCCTTTCTCAATCGTCATCCTTGGATCTACGTGGTTCTCGCCTTCGTGCTGCTGATCAGCGCGTGGTCGGCCCTGATCACGCTGGCCGTGAAAAACTCGCCGGAAAAGATCGAGGTGATGCAGAACCGCTAAACCATGGAAATCACCACCACCACCGGAGCCTTGCTGGCGGGTCTCGTCACCAGCCTGCACTGCGCGGGCATGTGCGGACCCATCGCCTGCGGCGTCGGCACGCTGGCGAAATCCGAGGGCGAGCGCATGACCGCGGCCACGCTGTATCACGGCGGACGGCTGGTTTCCTACGGTATGATCGGCGCGATCTGCGGCGGTCTGGGCAAGCAGCCTTTGCAATGGTTTTTTGATTCGCCCGCGGTACTGCTGCCCTGGGCCTTGGTGCTGGCGTTGATTCTCTCCGCGTTCGGTCTCGATAAAAAGATCCCTCGACCCGCGATTCTCAATCGTTTCACCGCCCGCACCCGCTTTCAAAGCAAACGCTTTTCCACCCTGGGCGCGGCATCGATGATGGGACTGCTCACTCCGCTGCTGCCCTGTGGTCCGCTGTACTTGGTCTTCGGCGTTTCCCTGCTCTCGGGCTCCCCCGCGAAGGGTGCCGAATTCACCCTGGCATTCGGTCTGGGCACCGTGCCCCTGCTGTGGCTGGCGCAGCACCAGTTTCACAAATTCCGCGCACGCGTGACACCCCTGACGATGCAGCGACTGCAACGCGGGCTCGCGATCACCACCGCGATCATGATGGCCTGGCGGCTCCACGATACCCTGCCCTTCCGCGCCCAGGACAAACCCGCGGATGCCCTGCCCAGTTGCTGTCACGGCGAGTGATGATCCTCGATCAGCAGTGAGATATTTTGCATTTTGCAAAAATCATGTTAGCCTCCGATCATGCAAAAAGAACTCCTTTCCAATCCTGTCTTCGCCATGGCGGCGGAGCAGTTCGATCTGGTCGCTGATTTCCTCCATCTGCCAGCCGATTTACGCGAGCGCTGCAAGTGGCCGAAGCGCCTGATCAGCGTCGCGGTGCCCGTCTTGCGCGACGACGGCAGCACGCAGGTGTTTTACGGACACCGCGTGCAGCACCATCTCACGCGGGGCCCTGTCAAAGGCGGCTTGCGCTATCATCCGGCAGTCGATTTGGGCGAGGTCGCCGCGCTGGCGATGTGGATGAACTGGAAATGCGCGCTGATGGATCTGCCCTACGGCGGTGGCAAGGGCGGCATCGCCTGCGATCCTCGCACCATGAGCCGTGGCGAACTCGAGCGCCTGACCCGTCGTTTCACCATGGAGATTCTCCCCTTCATCGGCCCGGAGATCGACGTCATGGCACCGGACATGGGCACGAACGAACAGACCATGGCATGGATCACGGATACCTATGCCAGTCACACCGGCTACCTGGTGCCTTCGATCGTTACGGGAAAACCGCTGGGCATGCAGGGCTCGGCGGGGCGCGCGCAGGCCACCGGCCATGGCGTCGCGTTTCTGGCATCCAACGCGATGCACAAGCTGGGCTTCGCGCTGGAAAGTACTACGGCCATCGTACAAGGATTCGGCAACGTCGGCTCGCACACGGCGCTGACCCTCGCCTCGTATGGCGTGAAGGTCATCGGCATCAGCGACGCGTCCGGGGCGCTGTGGAATCCCGGCGGCATCGATGTGTCCGCCCTGCGCGCCTATGTGGCCGAACACGGCGTGGTGCGCGACTTTCCCGGGGCCGATGCGATCGATCCCGGCGAAATGCTCTGCCAGCCCTGCGATATCCTCGCTCCCGCGGCATTGGATCGCGTGATCACCGGGGAAAACGCCGCGCGCCTCCGATGCCGCATTCTCGCCGAGGGCGCAAACGGTCCCACCACGCCCGAAGCCGATCGCATTCTCAACGAGCGCGGCGACATCTTCGTGATTCCCGATATTTTGTGCAATGCCGGCGGTGTCACGGTTTCCTATTTCGAGTGGGTGCAGAATTTCCAACGATTCCAGTGGAACGAACGCGAAGTCATCACCAAGCTGGAAACCATGATGCAGCGGGCCTTTGAAAAAGTCACCGGCTTCGCCGAGCGCCACAAGGTCTCCCAGCGCATGGCGGCGCAGTCGATCGCCATCAAGACCGTGGCCGATGCGAAAGCCCTGCGTGGTCTCTTCCCCTGAACGGGTGCCATCGCGGCGGGAGTCTTACCTCAGTGATTTCTGCCAGAATTCCAGGCGGTTCCGCACCTCGCCCGCGGCATCGATCTGTTCCCACGCCAGCTCCGCGACCAGACCATTCGGGTCATATCCGCGTTTGTGCCAAAACCGCGCATGGCTGCGGTAGTCCGCTGGCTTGCACGGGTGATCCGGCGGCCGCAGCACCGAACAGAAAGTCGTCATCGCATAGCCCAGCTCGCGCGCGCGTGCTTCCCGATGATCAAAAAACGCATGCCCGATGCCGCGTCCGCGATACGCGGGCAACAAACACGATTCACCCAAATAGTAGAATGAATCGACCGCGATGCCGGCGTCCCGGAAGGGCTGCTGAAAGGACTCATCCGCAGCGGAGAGCGGTAGCGCCGTCGATACGCCGATCACTTCCCCCGCCGCGAGGGCGCAGACAAAAAGGCTCTCGGGACAATCGATGTAGCGCCGCAAATACACCGCCTCATACTCCGCCGAACCATCATACAAGTACGGATACTCGCGAAAAACCCCGATGCGCAGACGTGCCGCGTCATCGAGGTAGGGAAGGATTTCATCACCACAGCAGCGGAGCAGGATGATGTCATCCGTGTGTCCGTCGCGTGACATGAATCAGAAGCGGTAGTCGAGATAAAACTGGAATTGGCCACCGTTGTCCGCACGCTCGTCAGGCACCTGCAACGGGAAGGCATAGTCGAAGGCCAATGGTCCCATGGGCAGGTTCAGACGCAGACCGATGCCGGCATCCGTGTAGAGATCGGTGGCGCTGAAGTCCCAGGAATCCGCATTGAGAAAACCGGCATCATAGAATACCGCGCCGCGCACCTGCTCGAACAAGGGCACGGTGTATTCCACCGCTAGCCAGGCCATCGAGTTGCCGCCGATGGTCTCGTTGGATGCGTCATCGCGCGGACCGACATCGCGGAACTCAAAGCCGCGCAGGGTACGGGCACCGCCGAGCCACTGGCGGTCGAAAATGGGCACTTCATCGTCATTGGTGCTATCCACCATGCCGATTTCACCGTTGACGGAAAGGATGGTATCCCATTTCAGGTTCCAGTATTTCTGACCGGCGGCAGTGAAGGTGACGGTATTGACGTCACCGCCCAGACCCGCGTAGTTGATGCCGGCATCGATCTTGTGACCCTCGCGCGGCGTTTGGTTGCTGTCGCGATTGTCGAAGACGTAGTTGAGACCGATGGAGCTGCGGAGGGAGTCGCCTGCAAGCGCGGCGAAATAGTCGTCATCCGTGCCGACGATGCCGTCATCATCCGGATCGATCTCGATGGTTTCCAGGCGATATTCCAAACGAAGGAAGGAATTTTCACTCAGCGGCTTGCGCAGGAAGATCGAGGCACCCGCGTTGGCTTGATTGAAATAATCACTGAAGAACAGCGCGTTGCGATAGAACAATTCACCACCCAAAGCCAATTGGCGATCGAGGAACCACGGCTCCACCAAGGACACGCTGAAATCACGGCGCTGGGCGCCCGCGCGCAGATTGGCGGTGAAACGCTGACCACCACCGGTGAAGTTCCAGGGGTTGAGCATATCGAAGTTCGTCTGCTCCATGGTCACATAGCCGACCAAGCTATCGATGGCGCTGAAGCCCACACCGAAGCTCAGGGTGCCGGTTTTTTTCTCATTCACGAGAATGTTGAGATCGCGGTAGCCGTTTCCACCGGGCACGGCGCTGACCTGGGCATCGTTGAAGTAATTCAGGTTGCGCAAACGCGTGCGGGTCGTTTCCACATCCACCGAATTGAACCAATCGCCGGGCTTGAGAGGAACCTCGCGGCGGATGACCTTGTCCTGCGTCTTGGTATTGCCGGAAATGCTGACGCGGCCCACGCGGAATCGGGAACCCTCGGTGATGCGATAGGTGATTTGCACGGTATCGTTCGAGGAATTGTCGATGTCGGGCACCACGGTCGCATCGGCGTATCCACGGGAACCATAGTAGCTGCGGATCATATCGATGTCCGCCCGCATTTTTTTCGCGGAATAGGCATCACCGCCGACGAGAGTGAGCGCGGGATAGAGTTCCTCGGGTTTGAAAACGGTCATTTTGCCAAAGCCGACACCGGCGACCTTGTAGCGGATGCCTTCATTGATGGGGATGAGCAGGTCGATCTTGCCATCGCCGGTGGGAATGCGCTGGATGCCGGGGCTGGATACGCGAAGGAAGCCCTTGTTGCGGTAGTAATCGAGAATTTCCTCCAGATCCTCCTCCAGTTGGTTGCCCTGGATGCGTCCGGATTTCGTGATCACGGAAAAAATGCCTTTTTCCTTGGTCTTCATCACCTTTTCCAGGTCCTTCGAGGTAATGTTGTCATTGCCCTGGAACTTGATGTTGCGCACTTCATTTTTCACGCCTTCATCGATGAGGAAAATCAACGAAGCGCCGCCGCCATCGGCGGGCTGAATGCGATGGCTCACCGAGACATCAGGATAGCCGTAACCCTGGTAGTAGGCTTCGATGTTGCGGCGTGCCGAGAGAATCTGTTCGTCACTCAGCGGACCACCCGCCTGCAGTTTCGACTCCTTGGCCAGTTTCGAATCACTGAAAATCGTATTGCCGGCGAAACCGACCGACTCGAGAGCGGGGCGTGTGGACACCTCGGCGATCAACTTGACGCCATCCCCAGCCGGTTCGGCCAGCCAGCGCACGTCATCGACCTTGCCGGATTCATACAGGCTCTTGATATCGGCGTCCAGGCGATCGATGCTGTAGGTCTGGCCCGCGCGGGTGCTGATCGAGTTCCGCAATGCGGCTTCATCCACCGTTTTTTTCCCACGGTAGCGGATCTCCACGTTGGTGATTTTTTTGCCCTCGTAATCCGCACCCTGCCCTTGGACCATCATGGGAGCGCAGCAAAGGAGAGCGGACAGAAACAATGCTGACTTGCGTGAGAGGGCTAAGCTGCACTTCAAATGATCGAGGGACAATGGTTTCATATTTCGAGGTTCCGAAAGAACGCGAGCATCTCACTTGGTTCGCCAGCATCCGTCAAGGGGGAATTGCGTGTAAATGCATTGGGGAAATGCCACCCTGCTGACAAAACCTACCCGGGTCCTGCCGTATCCCGGACATGCGCACCCTTCGATGGATTCTCTGCTTGCTCGCTTGTTCCTGGGCGCAGGCGGCGGAAAAAAACCCACTCACAGTCGAAATGATCAGCGAGATGGAACAAATCCGGGCGCGCCAGACATTCTGGGTGGGCTTCCACCTGAAACATCCTCCGGGCTATCACAGCTACTGGAAGCATCCCGGCGTGGTAGGAGTGGCGACAAAAATCACCTGGCAATTGCCCGCGGGATTCACCGCGGGAGAGATCGTCTGGCCCGCGCCGCAGAAGGTCATGATGAGCATCCATCCCGCACAAGGCTACCGCGGCGACACTCTGCTGATGGTGCCCATCACCGCCCCGGAACAACTGCCAGCGGCATCCGTGACCCTGCGCGCGCAGCTCGACTGGATGTGCTGCCAGCAAAGCTGCCACCCCGCGCATGCCGTGCCCTTTTCTCTCACGATAGCAGCCGGTCAGGAAGCCCGCACCGATGAAAAACAGGCCGCGCTTTTCGCCCAAGCCCGCGCCGCAGTGCCACAGCCCGATCCGCGCTGGCTCACCAAAGCCACCATCCAGGGACAACACATCTCGCTGACCCTCACCCCCGCCAGCGGAAATCACCGGCGCATCGAGGACCTCGGCGCATTGTGGTTTTTCTCCGGCGATGGCGCGATCGATTCCTCCACCCCGCAGGTGCCCACCCGCCTCGCCGATGGCTCGCTCCGGCTCACCATGCAGCGCTACGAATTCGGCCCTGCCGAACTCACGCGCATCACCGGCGTCTTACAAGCCGCGAAGGGCTGGGATGCGGAGGGAAAAAAACCGTGCATCGCGATCGACGCCGCGGTGCAGGAATGACCGCGCCCGGCGAATCATTTTTTCTTTTTGCGCGCGGCCTTTTTCGCCTGCTTGAGCGGGTTTTTTTTGGCCGCAACAGTCTCTTTGACGGGGGGCGCCGGTTCTATCGGAACCACCGGCTCGGTCGCCGCGATGGTGACGGGCATTTTCCTCCGCGTGGCATAGGCCACAAAAAATGCCAGCAATCCCGGTGCCAGCGGAATCCACGTCGCCCCGCCGCGCAGGGCGAACAGCCACAAGCCGAAAAGCAGCAGCGTGGCCCAGCATTTCCCGCGTCGGGAAAAACCCAGCACCAGCACCGCCTGGCAGGCCAGCAGGGCGACGATGGCAAGCTCTCCCGCCATCGGCAAACGCCGCCAGCTGACGCGATCCAGCAGGCGCGGGCTCATGTAGAGTGAATGGAGTTCTCGCCGCTGTTGCTGCATCAGCGCGCCATCACCCGCTTGCGTGAGCAGATGCGCCGGCGGGCGATGCTTTTGCAACTTGGCCAAATCCTCCGGCTCGGGGCGGATCAATTGCGCGGCTTGCAGGTCTGGTGGCGCGGCCAGCGAGGGGATTTCCTTGCCCCTTCCATAGAGATCGATCTCCCACCAGTGTCCGGTGCGCGGCGAGTGAATCGCTTGCCCCGGCTCGATCACCAGTTCCTCCGGATGCACCTCCTCGCGCAACAGAACCGCCAGAAGCGAGGAGGAAAAAATCACGCGGTCCCCCCAGCGCGCGATCAGGAAGGATTGGCCCGGCGCCTTGGTCTCGGACTCGATCTCGGAAAACCCCGCCCAGGTCGACTCACGCCCGAGAAAAGTACCGTCTATCGTCAGTCGGTTCACCACCGGCACGGTGGCGCCGGACCCCACCACACGCAGCAAAGGCACGGAAGCGCGCATCAGTGCCGGCGGCATGCTTTGCTCCTGCGCCCCGCGCCCCACCGCCACACTCGTGACGCAGCCGGGCAGCCCGGCCATCACCTGCTCCAGCGCCTCTAACGCAAACGGATCGGCGGACTGCCAGGCCAGCGGCGCGGCGATCATGACTTTCCCCGCGCCTTCTGTTTTCATCGCGTCCAGCAACACCGCGCAGTCGCTGGGCGAGAGCGGGTTGGAATCGAAAATCTTGTCCGGATCCTCCCCCATCGCCACCACAAACGGCTCCTCCACCTTGGCGACTTCGAACAAGCGCATCATCACATACGGCTCGGCGTGCGTGCCGGCGCCGCTGACGCGTTTGTACGATGGATATAGTACTTTGCCGGCGATGCGCTGCATGCCATTCTCCCACCGCATCACCACCGGCACCGAGAGCAACAAGGCCCACAGGGCCACGCTCGCGGACAACGGCGGCAGCAGGCGGGTCAAAAACGGTGTCTGGCGGGCATGCATGGCGTGTGATCCTGATGAGGCGTGAAAGACACAAGGGCCTAACGGCTTTTCAGCGCCTGCCGCAGATACGGTGCCAACAGCTCTTGCAGGGGCGTGTCAGCCACCACTTCCTGCAACAGCCGGGCCGCTGTGGGAATGTGTTGCAGGTACCACTCCTGGCCCTTGTTTTCGACCAGATTCCCATAGGCTCCCAGCGCCTGCATCAGCCGCTGTGTGGCGCAATCGCGCAAGGTGCTCTCCGCCGGCCTGTCCTCGGAAATCTGCTCCCACAGATCGAGGATCTTCTCGCGGTCCCCGGCGCTGTGGTCCATGTACGGATCATACAACAAGGACGCCAGATCATACTCCTGCCGTCCGCGGCGCAGGCCCTGGAAATCGATCAGCCATGCCACGCCATCGTGCAGCAGGATGTTCTGCGATTGGAAATCCCGGTGCACCAGATGCTTTGCCGAGGCACCCAGACCCTTCGCCAGGGCCTTGAGCTCCTCGCTGCGCCGCAGCGGTCCGCTGTCCATGCCGAGGTAGTCCTCCACCAGATGCTCCATGAAATATTCCTGCTCCCAGCGGTAGAGCGCCTCATCGAAGGGCGGCATCAGTTCCAGCTCCTTCGGCGGCCGCGCGTAAAACAGCTGGTCGATCTGTTCCAGCGCCGACCGGTAGTACGGCATCCGCGCGGAAAACGGCTCGTCTTTCATCGAGAGCAGATCGACATCACCCAGATCCTGCACCAGCGCGACACGCTTGTTACGATTTTCATAGTAGATCTCCGGCACGTGCAGCTTGCACTTCATGAGAAAGCGCGCCACCGGCACGAAGTTCTCGCTGTCCGGCCGCTCGGGCTTCCAGTGGATGCCGATGAAGGGAGCGCGCCCCTCCCGCAGCACACGCACGATGGTGCGGCCGGAGGCGCCTTTTTTGATCGGAATCATCGACACCGGCACCGTGGGATCGATGTCGAGATAAATGCGGGTGCAGGCGAGGATGGCGTCGGTCGGCATGACTGTTGGCGGGATGCTGGAGCGAAACGAGGGGAATTGCCAAGCGCAAATGCAAAAATCACTCGCGGAGATGGGCTTCGTAGATCGTGCGGCTGCCCGCCACAGGGACCTCATCCAGCTCATACCAGCAACTTTTCTCCGAGCGCTCCTGATTGTACGGCGGCGTGAAAATGTCGATCAACTGCGTGACCATCGAGGCCTTGAGCGTGTGGATGTTGCGCGCCTGGGAGGTGAGCGTGGAAATGTCCCCCTTGCGCAAGGTGCTGTTGACCGACTGGTGCAGCAGGTATTTCCCTTTGCGCACGCCATCCACCTCGCGCTCATCGATCGTCTTGTAGAGATCGTAATTCTGCGCCTGGATTTCTCCCGAGGCACAAAGGATCATGCCGGTCATGCCCGGGTGATTGTGCGGCTTGATCACCTCGTTCACATCGAACTGCAGCAGACACACGGCGAAATCCAGATTTTTCTCGAGATCATGGAAATCCACCCAGCCCTTCTTCAGCCGCACCGCCACTTTTTCCATCGCTTGCGAAATGACAGGGTCCTCCAGGTAGAGCGATTTCGTGAGCCGTGCGATTTTTTGCAAGTATTCCTCCTCATTCCAGCGATCGAGGTGCTGCTTCGCCGCCTCCTTCGCCACGGCTTCGAGAAACGCCTCCCAATGCATCGACTGATCCGCCTTCGGCCGCCCCTCAAACGCGTTCGCCCGCGTGGCCATCGCGCACAAGGTCGGCAGCGACAGCATCACGCCCAGCAGCCCGGGCACGGTCGTCTTGATGAATTCGCGGCGGTTGTAGTCATCCATGGATCAATACACTAACGTTTACTCAGACTCTGTCAATGTCTCAGGCCTCGTAGGCCCAGCCGTCGCGTGGTTTGCGCGAGGTGAGGGCGTTCGCCTCCGCATCGCCGGCGAATTGTTCTTTCACCGGATCCCAGGTCAGCTTGCGGCGCAGCTTGTAGCCGATGTTGCCGAGATGGCACACGCTGGCGGTGCGATGCCCGGTTTCCACCGAACAGATCGGCTCGGTGCGCGACTTGATGCAGTCCAGCCAGTTGCGGAAATGGTCCTTGGACGGCATCGCACGGCGATCCGCCTCCGCCAGTGGCGTGGTGAGGATTTCCGGTTTGTCGCTCTTCAGCAGATTCCTGTCCACCCAGATGGTGCCCTTGGTGCCCTCGAAGGTGCAGCCGCTGGGTCCGCCATGAAACATCTCGATGCCATTGGCGTAGGTGAATTTCAACCCCGTCTCGCCGGTGGCGGGAGGCTCGATGCTCACCGGCCCGCTGCCGTCCATGCCCAGCGCCCACTGCGCGATATCGAAATGATGCGCTCCCATATCCGCGAAGCCACCACCCGCGTATTCTTCATACTTGCGGAACGCGGGGAAATGATTGTGCAGGCCTTTCGGGCAAAGCTCCTCGTGATAGCCACGCATCGGCGCAGGCCCGAGCCACAGATCCCAGTTCACGTTGTCGGGCGTGGGCTGCGTGGGGAGGTCACAGGGAACGGATGGCCCGCTCACGCCGATGCGCACCGTTTTCACATCGCCGATACGGCCGGCCCAGATCATCTCCACCGCCGTGCGGAAACGTCCGCCATACTCACTGCGCTGCTGGCTGCCCGTCTGGAAAATAACGCCGTGTTTTTTCACCGCATTCACCAACAGCCGTCCTTCGGCAATCGTGCGCGTGAGTGGCTTTTCACAATAAATCTCCAGCTTTTTCCTCGCCGCCGCCAGCGCCGGGTGCACGTGCATGTGATCGGGCGTCATGATCACCACCGCATCCAGATCCTCGCGCTCCAACAACTCACGGTAATCCACATAGGCCTTGCAGCCCTTGTAGCTGCCGGATTTCACATCCGCGCCGTAGTGTTTCTCCACCACCTCCTTCGCCTTCGCCAGCCGTGTCCCCTCCACATCACAAACCGCGACAATGCGCACATCCGGCTGTTTCAGCGCGTGTGCCATGACCCCGTACGCGCGCTTGCCGTAGCCGATGAACGCCACATGCAGCCGATCCCTCTTCGGCGCAGCCAGAAGAACCGAGGGCCCGAGTGCGGCGGTGGCAAAAGCACCCGCCAGAAGACGGCGACGAGAAAGGAAAAGGGAAGAATCCATAGTGATGGTTACCTACGTGGTAACAGCTCCCATCCTTTCTCGCGAATGTCCCGCGCCAAACAGGATTGCCATCAACCACGGATCACACGATGGCACGCTGATACAAATCTTTGGAAAATGGCATTCTGATTGGCTTGGAATTCATATCATGCCCTGCCGAACCATGAAGGCCTCATGTGTCCGCCGGGAAGTGCCCCCGAATCATCAGCACCGCAGTCACGATGGAATTGTGAAAGATCCGCTGGGTTTTCGCGTTCGGTATTCCAGCTTCTCCACCCAATGAAACAAGCCATCCTAACACTTTTTTTCGGAATCATCGGTTGCGCCATCGCCACGGCGGGAGATTTTGCCACGGAAATGCTGGACGCGACGTTCAAGCTCTTCCATGTGAACTCCACCGGCACCTGCGTTCTGGTGCGACGAGAAGCACCCGACCAGAGCCTCTACGTGGTGACAGCGGCCCATGTGCTGGAACGCACCAAGGGCGATACGGCCATCGTCGTGCTTCGCGAGCGGCGAGAGGATGGCTCCTTTCAACGCCGTGATCATACCATCCCGATTCGTCGCGAGGGCAAACCTCTCTGGGTGCGCCATGCGACAGAGGACACCGCAGTGTTGCGCCTTGCGGAAGCGCCTCCTGTGCCGGTGAGTGCCTTGCCGCTGGCGGCCATCGCAGACGAGGCCCAGTTGATCGCTTCCGGATTGCACATTTGCAGCCCACTTTTTGTGCTCACCTATCCACAGCGTTTTGAAGGAAACGCGGCGGGCTTCGCCGTGGCACGCCAGGGCATCATCGCCAGCCATCCGTTCCTCCCCGTCCAGCGCCATCATACCTTCTTCGCCGATTTCACGACGTTCGCCGGAGACAGCGGTGGTCCCGTCTTTGTCGCGGGTAAAGACGCTCACCCATTGCTTGTCGGCATTGTGCTCGCGCAGTCGCGCCACGATGAGCGGGTGAAGACGGAGTATGAGGAGCGGGTTCTGCATCACCCGCTGGGATTGGGCACCGTGCTTCATGCCCAGTTTGTCCGTGATACCATCGAGCGAGCCGCCAAGCCAACCGACTCACCTTCGCGGTGACCAACCAGAAACACCCGAAGCGTGATCGTTCCGCATGAAATGAAGAACGGCGGCCTCGTCATTTTTTAGGCCAAAAGAACCGATGAGAACGTGCTTCTGGCAAATGCGGACTCTCAAGCCTGGGAAGGCAAAACCAACGTTGCCTTGACTGGGCTGTAGCTGTCACTCTAGCGTCAACTTCAAGACTTCGAGCAGTATCATGATCCGCCGCTACAATCAGACGCAAACCCTCAAAGCCATCTTTTTTCTGACAGGCGGTGTTTTTTGCTGCTGGCTCGCTTTCTTGTTTTTCCGCTATCTGCCTGTTTTTGTCGCCTGGCAATTCGGTCATACCTTACCGGCAAGTGTCGCCGTGGGAATCGGTCTGTTAGGGTTGGCGGCGGTGTGGTTTTCCGGATACAGAATATGGAAGGCGCGCGGGGGCTTGTTTGGGTATCATGAATCGGGACTGTATCATGACTTGGGTGAAGATTCCGCCGGGGCCGCGGTTGTTGATTTTTATGCGCATCGGGTGACAGGACCGGCCTACATGCTCGGGCAGATTTTTATGGCTGGTCCTCAGGGTATTTTGAAGTCCTTGACTCTTTTCCGCAGTAGAATCGCGCGAACTGATGCACTAGAGGAGAAACTTGCGAGTGCACTGGCAGCTCTGCGCGCGGCAAACAAGTGGCAGGGGCTTCAGGACTATCCGGAATGGCGCAGTGAAATCCTCTATCTGGCACAAATGGGGTTGATCGATTTCAGTGGCCGCAATGGAAACCCGAGATTCAAAGCAAAATAATACCATGGAATTCAATTTTTCACTCAAACGTATCCTGTTATTGGTAGGGCTGCTGGCCGTTTTTGCACTGTTGCGAGGATTCGAGACGCCTGATCTGGCAGCGGATTCGATGCTGAGTTCGCGAAGAGTCACCCGGGCGTGGTTCTACTGCATGCTGATGTTCATTTCCGGAGCCACCTGTGCCTCGGTAGTGGATCACTACGTGGGTACTCTTGATCGATCCAATATCCGGTTGCTCTACATCATCGTGGGCGTGGTGCTGATGACGGCAGCCTCACTGTGGATTCGAGGCATGCGCTCCGCTTACGAAAATCCTCCAGCAGAGACGCAGGAAATGACATGGATCATGCCGGTTTCATTTTCCGCTCAAGATTCGACTCCCGTAACGTCATGATCGAGTGGTTCACAGAAACAACGGGCAAGCAGCGATTGATCTATGGGTTGATTGGCATAGGCGTGTGCCTGATCCTCTTTTTCGGATGTGGACTGCTGTGGTTTTGGTTATGGGCGGTTTCCCTTGTGTTGCTGCTCTCGTCTGCGATCGGCGAGTGGAGCTGAACTGGAACCTCGCCTGTGATTTTACCCTCGTCATTCCGTGTCATTCTGATAAGAGTCGCCTTCTGAATTCGTAATCCACTGACTTATGTTCCGCATCAAAACTCCTGCCATCTGGCGTGTCACCACCCTGAGCATCGCCGTCTTGCTCACTCATCAGGCCTGGGCCGCACGCAAAATCGTTTTCCTCGCCGGCGGTCGCAGCCACGGGCCGGGAGAGCACGAATTCAACGCCGGTTGCCAGTTGCTGGCCAAGGCGCTGAACGAGAGCAAGCTCGACATCGAAGCCACCGTCATCCAAGGCTGGCCGAAGGATGAAAGCGTGCTCAATGGCATCAAGGGCCTGGTCATTTATGCCGATGGCACCAGCGTGGTGGGCAAGGGCTGGGAAAAAGTCGACCAACTCGCGAAAAGCGGCGTGGGTCTGATGTTCATGCACTATGCGGTGCATCCGTCGCCGGAGGAGGGGGAAAAATACTATCGCCCGTGGATCGGCGGGGCCTTTGAGACAGGCTATTCCGTGAACCCGCATTGGGTGGCGGACCTGAAGGTGTTGCCGAATCATCCGGTGTCGAACGGTGTCGGCTCCCTGACCGAGGCGATGGATGAATTTTACTACAACATGCGCTTCATTCCGGATCGTGCGAAGGTGCTGGACCTGGTCACCGCCACACCCGAACGCGAACGCATGAAGGCCTACATCAATTTGTGGAACGAGCATGGCGTCGCAGGCATCGGCAAGCCGCAGACGCTGATGTGGGGCATCGAACGCAAGGACGGCGGTCGCGGCGTGGGCTTCACCGGTGGCCACTATCATCGCAATTGGTCCATCGACAATTTCCGTAAGATCGTGCTGAACGCCATCGTCTGGACCGCGGGCCTCGAGGTGCCGAAGGATGGCGTGCCTTCGAAGCCGCTCACCGAGGACGAGCTGAATGCCAACCTCGATGCCAAAGGCAAGGAAGTGCGTTTGAAGCTGGTCGAACCGGGTGAATTCAAGAAAAACTTCACCCCCGCGCCGATCCAGACCGAGCGCGAGGCGAAGTTTCCCAAGATCGACGATAGTGGCAAGACCAGCCAGAACGGCAAAGCCGTGATCGATGCGGCACGCAAAACCGCACAGGGCGGTTCCGCAGGAGCAGGAGCCGCACTCGCCGCCACCGCCGTGATGACTCCCAAGGGCAAGCGCCTCGAGGAAATCAAGGCATCGCTCAAAGGCGCGAAGGAACTTTATCTGGTCGTCGAAGACGCCGGTGACAACAACAGCGACTGGGCGGACTGGATCGAGCCGACTCTGATCATGTCGGATGGTTCGAAAAAAGACCTCACCGAACTGAAATGGCGCTCCGCCGAGTCAGGCTGGGGGCAGAGCAAGGTCGGCAAAAACGTCAACGGCCAGGACCTGGTCATTGACAAAAAAACCTACACCAAGGGCATCGGCACCCATGCGGCATCGACGATTGTGTTCGATCTACCCGCTGGCGTGGAGGCATTCACGGCCAAGGTAGGCATCGACGACGGTGGTGCCTTCCAACAAGGCGGCGTCAAACCTTCCAGCGTGAAATTCGCCGTCTATTCGCAAAAGCCCACCGCCGCTGGTGAAGTCACCGCCGCTCTGGTGCCGGAAGAGAATTTCTCCCTCGCCGATGACCAGTTGGAAGTCACCATCTGGGCCACCACCCCGCAGCTCTTCAACCCGACCAACATCGACTTTGACAAGGACGGTCGCCTCTACGTCGCCGAGGGCGTCAACTACCGCCGCTCCCTCCCGCGCCCCGAAGGTGATCGCATCGTCATCCTGGAAGACACCGATGGCGATGGCGTGGCCGATGCAAGCAACGTCTTCACCCAGGATAAAAATCTCGAATCGCCCCTCGGCGTGGCCGTGCTCGACAACAAAGTCATCGTTTCCCAGCCGCCCGATTTGATCGTTTACACCGACGTCAATGGCGACCGCAAATTCGACCCCGCCGTGGACAAAAAAGAAGTGCTGCTCACCGGTTTCAACGCCCGTCAGCACGACCACAGCCTGCACAGCGTGACCGCCGGTCCTGATGGCCAGTGGAATTTCAACAACGGCAACTGCGGCGGCATTTTCACCGACAAAACCGGCAAGACCTTCCGCATCGGCAGCGGCTACTATCAAAGCGGCGGCGGCACGTGGTATTCCGATACCCGCAGCATCGCCGGACAACGCAGCGATGATGGCAATGTCTGGGTCGGCGGATTTTCCGTGCGCATGAATCCCGACGGCACGAATGCCCGCATCGTCGGCCACAACTACCGCAACTCCTACGAGCAGGCGCTCACCTCCTTCGGCGACATGTTCCAGAGCGACAACGACGACCCACCGGCCTGCCGCGTGGCGGAAATCATCGAGGGCGGCAATGCCGGATTTTCCTCGGCCGATGGCCAGCGCAGTTGGGGAGCGGACAAACGCCCCGGTCAGGACACGCCGACCGCGGAATGGCGTCAGGAAGACCCCGGCACCATGCCCTCCGGCGATGTTTACGGCGGCGGCTCACCGACCGGTGTGGCATTCTATGAAAACGGCGCTCTCGGCGACAAATGGCAGGGTCTCCTGCTCGCGTGCGAGGCCGGGAAAAACGTCATTTTCGGCTACCTTCCGGTGCCCGATGGCGCGGGCTTCAAGCTCGAGCGCATCGACTTCATCAACACCAACAAGGAGAAAAAATTCGCCGGTTCCGACTTCATCGGCGGTGCCAACAACGAACTCTACACCCGCTTCCGCCCCAGCGATGTGACCGTCGGCCCCGATGGCGCGCTGTATGTGGCCGACTGGTTCGACCCCCGCGTCGGCGGCCACGGCACAGGAGACAAGAGCCTCTCCGGCACCATCTATCGCATCGCGCCGAAAGGCTTCAAGAGCGTCGTTCCCAAGATCGATCTGAACACCACCGAGGGCCAGATCGCCGCGCTGAAAAGCCCGGCCGTCAACGTGCGCAACAGCGGCTTCACCCGCCTCAAAGCGCAGGGTGCCAAGGCCATCCCCGCCATCACCGCTCTGCTCAAGGACAGCAACCCCTACATCGCCGCCCGCGCCGTGTGGTTGCTGGCACAGATGGGTGATCAGGGTCAGGAAATCGTCAGCCAATTGCTCTCCGCCAAGGAGCCGCGCCAACGCCTCGTCGCCCTCCGCGCCCTGCGCGCCGCTGGGGTCGATGTGGTGAAGCTCGCGGAAAAAATGGTCAAGGACCCCGCCCCCATGGTGCGCCGCGAGGTCGCGCTGATGCTGCGCGATGTTCCCGCCGCCGCAAGCGTGCCCTTGCTCGCGCAAATCGCCGCGCAGTTCGATGGCAAAGACCGCGCCTACCTCGATGCCCTGGGCCTCGGCTCCACGAACAAGGAAGCCGCCGTCTATGACGCCGCACGCACGCTGATGAAACAAGGTGCCGGCGACAAATGGAGCGATGCCTTCGCCTGGATCGCCTGGCGCCTTCATCCGAACCAAGCCGTGGCCGACCTGAAACTGCGCGCCCTCGCCGCCGGCACCAGCCCCGAGCAATCGAAGCTCATGCTCACCGCGCTCGGTTTCAATGCCAGCCCCACCGCTTCCGGCGCGATGATCCAGATCGCCAACACCGAGGGCTTCGTCCACAAGGATCTCGCCAAATGGTGGATCAACAACCGCAAAGGCAATCTGTGGAAATCGCACAATCTCGATGCCATCCTCAAGTCGATGGGCCAGGACCCTGCGAACGTGAAATTGGTTCCCGTGGAAATGCCCGCCGTGCCCGCCAATGCGCCGAAACTTCCCAGCGCTGCGGACATTGCCAAACTCCCCGGTGACAAAGAGCGCGGCAAGGCGGCCATCGCCTCCTGCTACATGTGCCACAAGGTCGGCGAACAAGGCATCGACTACGGCCCCGATCTCACCACCTTCGGCCGCCAGCAGCCCGCCGATGTCATCATCAATGCCATCGCCAAACCCAGCGCGGAAGTGTCCCACGGCTACGAGGGCACCGAGATCAAAACGAAAGACGGCATCACCATCGTCGGCATGGTGCTCAGCGATGGCGACCCCGTGCTCGTCAAGTGCGTGGGCGGCCAGACCCAGTCGATCGCGAAGTCACGCATCGCCTCGATGAAGCTGATGGAAAAATCCCTGATGTATGATCCCGCGAACCTCGGCCTCACGCCGCAGGCCATCGCCGACATCACGGCCTATCTGAAGAGCCTGTAATTTCAGCCGAACCGCGCAGAGAGCTGCGGCTTATCGCCGCAGCCATGCGTGGAAGGATGCCTCATCGGTGCCGAGCGCATGCGCCTGGCTGGGGCGGTCGGCGAGGCAGGCGAGGCGCTCGGGAATCTCGATGCTGCCCGCGCCCAACTCCGCTTCCATGACTTCCAGGAATTTCGCGGGATGCGCGGTCTCTAACACAATCGTCGGATGGCCGGGATTGTTGGCGCGCCATTTTTTCGCCGCCAGCCAGCCGACCGCTCCGTGCGGATCGATCTCATATTGATAGAGGGATTTCACCTCGCGGATCGCGGCGCGCGTTTGCTCATCATCGAAGGAAAAGCCCTCGATCTGCGCGGCCATGCGCTGCCAGTCATCGCCGAAAAGATACTGCATGCGCACGAAGTTCGACGGCGCGCCCACATCCATCGCGTTCGACAGCGTGGCGATGCTCGGCCGCGTCTCATAACTGCCGCTGCGCAGATAGGCGGGCACGACGTCGTTGCGATTGGTCGCGGCGATCCATTTTTTCACCCGCAGGCCGAGGCGCTGGGCGAGCAAGCCGGCGGTGAGGTTGCCGAAATTTCCCGAGGGCACGACAAAGGCCGGATCGACGCCCGTGGGCAGCATGCGGCTACTATGGAAGTAGTAGAAGCTCTGCGGCACCAGTCGCGCGAGGTTGATCGAGTTCGCCGAGGTGAGGTTGAGATCGTGGGAGAGACGGGCATCGAGAAAGGCGGACTTCACCAGGCGCTGGCAGTCATCGAAGGTGCCATCGATCTCGATCGCCGTGATATTGTGGCCGAGGGTGGTGAGTTGTTTTTCCTGGAGCGGCGAGACTTTTCCTTTGGGGAAAAGGATGATCACGCGCGTGCCCGGCACCTGATAGAACGCGGAGGCCACGGCGCCGCCGGTATCGCCGGAGGTGGCCACCAGCACGGTCAGCTCGCGACCGTCCTCGCGCGTGAGGTAGGCCATGAGCCGCGCCATGAAACGCGCGCCGAAGTCCTTGAACGCCAGCGTCGGCCCGTGAAACAGCTCTAACACAAAATCACCCGGCGCGAGCTGCACCAGCGGCGCATCAAAACACAAGGTTTCTTCCACCATGCGGCGCAATTCCTCCGCGGGCACATCATCGCCGAAAAACGCCTGCGCCACATGGGTGCCGATTTCCGCGAAGCTCATCTCGCGCCACCGATGCCAGAAATCATCGTCCAGCGGGCGGATTTCCTCCGGCATGTAGAGGCCGTTGTCCGCGGGCAAGGAGCGCAGGATCGCTTCCTTGAGCGGGACTTGCTGATCAGGTTGCTGGGTCGAGTGGTACCACACGGCGGTTTACGCGTTGATTTTTTCGTCAATGACATGCACGCCGCGCGGGTTGATCTGCGAGACGTGGATCTGGTGGGAGAGCGGCACGGCGGCGAAGACCTTGGCGATCGCATCGCCTACCTTGCGTGCGCTCTCCTCGCCCTCGCACAGCGCGAAGACCGAAGGTCCGGCACCGGAGATCGAGAAACCAAGGGCACCGGCGGAGAGCGCGGCACGTTTTGCCTTGTAAAATTCCGGGATGAGTTTCTGGCGGCGCGGCTCGGCGATGACGTCGTGGATCGAGCGCGAAATGAGGCCGTAGTCTTCCTGGATCAGCCCGCAGAGCAATCCGCCGAGGTTGCCGATTTGCTGCGTGGCATTGGCGAGCGGGATATCCTGCGGGAGAATTTCGCGCGCGACCTTGGTGAGGATTTCAATGTCCGGATGCACCACGGCGGCCCAGAGATTTTTCGGCACCGGGATTTGGGCGATGTCCAGTTCTTCATTCGAACGGATAAACACGATGCCGCCGAGCAAACAGGGCGCGACGTTATCGGCGTGCCACGCGCCATCGGCACTGGCTTCACCCGCCATCGCGAAGGGCAACAATTGTTTTTTGGTGAGAGGCTCGCCGATCAGGCGATTGACCGCATACACCCCTGCCACGGCTGAGGCCGCGGAAGAGCCAAGGCCCGAGCCGAAGGGCATTTTTTTGTGAATCTCCATCTCGATGCCGCGATCGAGCATGCCGAGGTGGCGCAGGAAATCGAGTGCCGCCACGCCCGCGGTATTTTTTTCCGGATCCTTCGGCAGCTTGCCGTGATCGCCGGTGATGGTGGTGATGCGCAGGCCCGGTTTGTTCGAATGGCGGACGACGACTTCATCGCCGGGTGAGTCGATGGCAAAGCCCAGCACATCATAGCCGCAGGCCACATTGGCCACGGTAGCGGGGGCGAAGACACGTGTTTCTAGGATGGGCTCGGGAATCATGACGGGCTCCACACTATCGAATTCTCCCCCCGCTGCCCAGCGCCGAGTGTGTCAAGATTTTGACAAAAACCGGACCTCGATCACCTTCCGTTAGACCCGCGCATCCAGCCATTTGCCGCGGAAGTGCAGCCAGGAGAAAACCAGGGCTTGCACGGTGAGATCGACGGCAAAGATGGTCCATACGCCGACGAGCGTCAGGTGGCCTGAGGACTTGAAATAGAACAGCACGCCGATGCGGAAAAACGCCATGATCGAAAACGCCCACTTCATCACCAGCGGCGTCGCGCCCGCACCGCGCATCGTCGTTTTCAGCAGGATGCAGGTGGCGAATGCCGGTTGCGAAAAGGCACAGACCACCAGCAAGGGCGTGGCCATGCGCAGGTGCTCCTCGCTCCCTGCCGCGAGGATGCCCACCAGCGATTCGCGGAACAACACGAAACAAAGCCCCAGAAAACTCATCACCGCAATGTTGAGCCTCCAGCAAAACCGCACCACACGCACGGCCATTTCCTTGGAACCGGCGCCGAGGTATTGTCCCGTCAATGCCGCCGCCGCCGTGGCGATGGCGAAGCCCGGCATGAAACTCATCGACTCCACGCGGATCGCGATCATGTGAGCGCCCAGCGCACCGTGCATGGGAAGCTGGGAAATCGTCTGGATGCCGAAATAATGGATCATCCACATGCCGGCGACTTCCATCGATTGCGGAACGCCGATGCGCACGATGCGAGCCAGCGTCTCGCGATGAAAACGCAATGCCTCGCGCGACCAGTGCAGCACCAGATCCCCGCCGCCCCGGCGAAACCACAATACGCTCGATACCGAAATGAGCCCCGCGACCCAGCCACAGACCGTGCCCCACGCGATGCCTGCGATGCCATGACCACCGATCGGCTCGGGGCCGAAGACGAACAACACGCTCAGTGCGAAATTCACCACGTTCACCACGATCATCGAAAAAAACGGCGTCCGTGTATCGCCCGAACCACGCAAGGCCGCATTCAACGCCATCATCGCCCCACTGAAAGGGCCGGAGAACGCGAGAATGCCGAGATATTCCCCTGCAAACACCGAGGCCTGCGGCGACATCTCCATTTTGCGAATGAGAAACGCGGAACCGAGCTTCAGCAACAACAAGGACCCGAATCCCGCCGCCACTCCCAACCAGAATCCCTGGCACAGCCCGCGCCGCGCCAGCAGGCCATCGCGCGCACCGAAGGCACGCGACACCAGCGCCATCACGCCCACCGCCACCGCCCCTTGCAGGATATTGAAAAACCAACCGACATAGCCGCCCAGCCCCATGGCATCCAGCAGCGCGACGCGCGTCTCGCCCGTGTCCATGCGGCTCGCCACCATGATATCGGTCACGCCGACCAAAAAGGTCATGGCATTTTCCAACAACGGCCAGATCGCCAACAATGCCACCTGGCGCGACAAAGTCAGGCCACCCAGGCGGCCCGCGAGAATGGGCTGGTGAGGAGAGCCATCACGATCAGCCATAACTAGCTCAAGACAGTGGTTGCACGTTCGGCACGGCGGGCCCCGTGGCCTGGGCGAAGTGCGTCTTGGAACGCAGCATCAGTGTGCCGAGACAGAGATCCGCCAGCGGCAGTACGACATTGAAATTTTTATGCATGTAGCGATGGTGCAGCAAATGGTGGCCATTGATGCGTTGAAACAGACGAGGCTTCTCCACGCGGCGTGCCTTGGGCAGATGCATGCACCAGTGCAGGTATTCGTAGGTGGCATAGTATCCGGCAAACGCCAGCAAGCCGCCCGCTGTGAAGGCCCACTCGCCGATCAACCAGGAAATGATCGCGAAGGGAATCATGCCGATCATGATGAGCACCGGGCCATTCCACCACGCCATCGGGATCGTCTCTTTATCGCTCTCCTTTTGCAGGTGATACGTGTGGTCCGCTTTGAACACCTGATGGTGCACCACGGCATGCGCCTGGAAGGCATAGCGGAATTTTCCCACGGGCCGGTGCATCACATACTTGTGCAGCGTCCATTCGAAAAACGAAGCGAACACGATGCCCACCAACAAACCAATCAAACCCCACAGCGCGAAAAATATCATAATTCCAAGAGGCGGCCTGTTGCCGCGCGCAGGAGTGTCGTTCAGTTCCGGGAAAACACAAGAAGCGAATCCGCGCGGAGCACAATCTCCCGCCAGCGGCTGTGCCAGCAAAATTTATTTCCTGCTGGCGAGCAGGATACGGTCCGGCTGGATGAGGATTTTTTTCTCTTTGTAGAGCTGGCCGATCACTTGCTTGAAGGATTTTTTGCTCATCTGCAGCTGCGCCTTGATCTCCTCCGCCGGGCTGTTGTCGTGCAGGGGCAGCTCGCCGGTGACCTTCAGTTTCTCTAACAACTGCTGGGCCAACGGGGAAATTTTCTTGCGCCCTTGCGGCGTGAGCGTAAGGTCCAGCTTGCCGTCCGTGCGGGTCTCGCGCACGTAGGCGGTGATGCTTTGGCCGTATTCGAGTTTCTGGAACACTTCGTTCGCGAACAACAGGCCGTTGAACTGGCCGTCCACCACGACCTTGTAACCGAGATCGGTTTTTCCCCACAGCAGTCCCGTGACGGCATCGCCATCACGGTAGCGGGCGGCGGCGCTGCGCAGGTGCCGGGCGATGCGCTGGCTGCCGATGAAGCGACCGCTTTTTTCATCGAGCAGGATTTTCACCACATAGTGACGACCGGGGATCATCGCCTTGTTTTGTTCGCGATAGGGCACCAGCAATTCCTTCGGCAGGCCCCAGTCCAGAAACGCGCCGGTGTCGTTCGTGGCGGTGCAGGTCAGCAGGGCGATGGCTCCGGGCATGGCCAGCGGCATCTTGCGCGTGGCGATCGGGCGATCCGAGGAATCGAGGTAGAGAAACACCTCCACATCCACGCCGACGTGCAGCTCGGGTGTGTATTCGGTGCCGGGCAACAGCACTTCGCCGAGATCACCCGCATCGAGATAGAATCCGGCATTGCGCGATTTCACAATGCGCAAGGTGCAGCGTTCGCCCAAAGTTGCCATGTCCGACCCTGCGCGATCACGCGTGTTTTGGCAATGCATTTCCCCGCGTGCATGAGTGCCAGCATCTCCGCGGTGATGACGCCCGTGAAATAACCATCATCGAACGAGTACAAAAAACCATCTGCCTTCCCCGCCGCGTAGGAGGAAAGACAGATGGAAAAACAACAATAGACAACAACAAAAAAGGGGCTGTGCCTTGTCGAAGCGATTACAGCTTCGGCTTGGCCGCGCGGCGCACGGAGGCACCGAAACGTTTTTGGAACTTGTCGATGCGACCTTCGGTGTCCACGAATTGCTTCTGACCGGTGAAGAACGGATGGGAGTCGGAGGTGATACCGACAGTGATCAGGTAATGCTCTACGCCATCGATCTCTTCCTTGCGGTCGGAGGTCTTGGTGGAGCGTGTGACCACGCGTGCTCCGGTGGTCATGTCAACGAAAACCACGGGATGATAATTGGGATGAAGATTGCTTTTCATAAAAACGAAGTCCGCGCGGTTCCAACGCGCAGGGGTTGGAATTGTAGGAATCTCGTAAAATTTGTCAAGCTCACTGCGAAAAAATGTGAAATTTTCCCAGAATCCCGCTCGGAAATGCTTGAAATTTTGCAAAACTAAAGCTTTCGGCGCTTCGAAATCGAGAGCGCACCAGTCATGCGCCATTCCGCTCAGCCGGGAAACCAAGTGGGCGCCTGGCCGGGTTTCCACTTGATGTTGCACCCGCTGGAGGGATAGACCTTTGACGGAAATGGAGCACCGGAGAGCATGCCGTCGATGGCCGCTTGCAGGTCCGCGCCATCGGCGATGCTGCCGTTTTTCGGACGCGAGGCATCGAACTGACCCGCGTAGTGCAGGGCGAGGTTCGAATCGAAAAGGAAAAAATCCGGCGTGCAGGCAGCACCGTAGGCCTTGGCGACATCTTGTGTGGCATCGATGAGATAAGGGAAATCCCAGCTGTGCTCGCGCGCGAAGGTTTTCATGAACTCCGGGCCATCCTGCGGATAGGCATCGAGGTCGTTGGAGTTGATGACCACGGTATAGACCCCGCAGGCAAAGGCGCGGGAGGCCAGCTCGCCCAGCGCATCGGCCAGGTGCACCACAAACGGGCAGTGATTGCAGGCAAACACGATCAGGGTGCCCTGGGGGCCGCGTTCGTCTTGCAGATGGACGATGTTGCCATCGGCATCAGGCAGGGAGAAATCCGGCGCGATGTCGCCCGGCTTCAACGTAAAGGTGGAATCCACTCGCATGAGAACAAATAAGTAAAAACAATAAGCTGTCAGGCCTGACGCTCCAGCGCCCAGCGCAGGAGATTTTCTGAATCCTTCCAGACGTTGGGAGTATTAGATTTCAGCACGACGACGATGACGGCTCTGTTATTCAGCTCGCCGGTGCAGATCAGGCAGCGCCCTGCGGCATTGGTGGTGCCGGTTTTCATGCCATTGCAATAGGGGACGGTTTTGAGAATTTTGTTGGTGTTTTCCAGTTTGAGTGTTTTGCCATTGTTGTAGGTGAACACCATCTCGCGCGTGCTCATGAACGAGCGTAACAACGGCGAACGATAGGCCTGGCGGGCGGCGATGGCCATGTCGCGTGCCGTGGAAAATTGATTCGCGGCAGGTAATCCGTGCGGGTTCTGGAAACGTGACTGTCTCATCCCCAGCGCGGCGGCGCGGGCGTTCATCATCGCACAAAAATCCTCCTGCGAGCCGGCCACGTCGCGCGCCAGTGCGCGGCCCACGTCATTCGCGCTCTTCACCATCAGCACCTTGAGCAGCTCACGGCGCGTGTAGGTTTCACCGGGTTTGAGGTAGAGCTTGGTGGGCTCACAATTGCCATCGCTGGCTTCGATTTTCACCGTTTTGTCGATGTCTCCGCCTTCGAGCACACAGAGAGCGGTCATGATTTTTTGCGTGGATGCGACCGGGCGCTGCAAGTCGGCATTTTTGGCATATAATACGCGGCCTGAGCCGATGTCAACGACGATGGCGGATTCCGCGACCACCGGTGGCGGGGCCTTGTCAGGGATGGTGCCAGGCAAAGGCTGGGGAAGGTTGTCTTGGTTGACTTTCACCGATGGCTGGCCCGTGCCGTTCTTGGGAGCGGGGTCGGGATTGCCACCACAGGACGCCACCAGGAGCATCGCGATCAAGGAGAAGTGGGAAAGTCGGAACATACGCTGAAGCATGCGCGTAGGATAGGTCAAAACCGCCGAAGATCAAAGGGGAAAAACGGGATGGGTGATTTTATGCGAAGCGGGGGGAAAAGCGATGGCAATTTCCCGCTCCTGACTTGCCCCGCTTTCGGCTTGCGGTCCGGTGGGGTGGGTGATACGCCTTGCGGCACGTTTTCCCACATTCTCGCCTACCCCATTTCCCATGACCGATATCAATGACTGGAGCCGTCAACTGACGCAGAAGGAAAAACCCTTGCGCGTGCATCTCATCGGCGTGGCGGGCTCGGGCATGAGCGGTCTGGCGTTGCTGCTGATGGGCATGGGGCATCGCGTCAGTGGCTCGGACCGGGTGACGAGCTCGGAAACGGAGCGGCTGCAAGGCGTGGGTCTGCAATTTTCTTCTCCGCACAGCGCGGAGGCCGTCGATGGCGTGGACCTCGTGGTCTATAGCTCGGCGATTCGCCCAGAAAATCCCGCGTACGCCGCGGCGACTGCGGCGGGCATTCCGTTGCTTCGTCGTGCCGAGTGCCTCGCGGCCATTTTGCATACCAAAAAGGGCATCGTCATTTCCGGCACGCATGGCAAGACGACGACTTCCTCGATGACGGCGCACATTTTGCGCGAGGCGGGGATCAAGCCGAGCCACTACGTCGGTGCGGAAATTCCCGTGCTGGGCAGCAATGCGCGCTGGGAGGAAGAGGGCAGCTACATGGTCGCGGAGGGCGATGAAAGCGATGGCACACTGGCCCTCTATGAACCCGAATGTTCCATCGTGCTCAATGTGGAGCCGGAGCATCTCGATTACTACCGCGATCTCGATCACATCTGCGAGGTCTTCAAAAAATTGTTGGATCAGACCCGTGGGCGCATCGTTTATTGCAAGGAGTGTCCTGTCGCCACGCGCTTGCAGGTGGGTCGGGCGAATGCCGTTTCCTATGGCTGGGACAATGCGAACTATGTCGCCACTGACGTCCGCGAGCTGCGCGGATCCACGGCGTTTTCCGTCGTGCGCGATGGCGAGTTGTTAGGCAATATCGAGCTCGGCATCCCGGGCCGGCACAACGTGCTCAATGCGCTCGGCGCGATTGCCCTCGCCGATGGCGTGGGTGCGAGTTTCCCGCTGATCGCGCGGGCTCTCTCTACTTTTGCCGGAGCGAAACGGCGTTTCGAAACGAAGTATCTCTCGCGCGATTTCCGCATCGTCGATGACTACGGCCATCACCCCACCGAGCTCGCGGCCACGCTACAAACCTCGCGTTCGCTCAAGCCGAATCGCGTGGTGGTGTTGTTTCAGCCGCACCGCTACACCCGCACGCAGGCCTTGGCGGATGATTTCGGCAAGGTGCTGCAAGCCGCGGATCTGGTGTTCCTCACCGATGTCTATGCCGCCAGTGAAAAGCCCATCGAAGGCATCAGCGGGCTGACTTTGCTCGATGCGATGCAGCGCCACGGCGACACACGCGTGAAATCCACGCCACTCGTCGCCACCGCGCACTATGAGGTCGGCAATGCGTTGGAGCCCGGCGATCTATTGATCACACTCGGCGCGGGCAACGTGCACGAAGCCGGCACGCGCATCGCGGAGGATTTGAAAATTCTGGAGGAAATCCTGCGCCTCGTGCCCACCGAGGAAATGTCCGGCAAACTCTACGAGCCGATGCGTCGGCATACGACCATGCTGGTCGGCGGACCGGCGCAGTTCTGGTTGGAGCCGCACAGTTTCCGCGCGTTTGCGGAGGCGGTCGGCTATTGTCGCGAACGCGGCATTCCGGTGCGCGTGATCGGGCGCGGCTCGAATCTGTTAGTGCGCGATGGCGGCATCCGCGGCGCGGTGATTCACCCGAGCGGCGGGGTCTTTTCCGATGTGCGTGTGGAGAATGGCAAGGTCATCGCCGGGGCGGGCGCGCGCTTGAAAAAAGTCGCCAGCGTGGCACAGGCGGCGGGTCTCGGCAACTTCGAGTGGATGGAAGGCATTCCCGGCAACGTCGGCGGAGCGCTGCGCATGAATGCGGGAGCCATGGGCATCGAGATGTTTGATCAAGTCGTCGATGTGACCTTTCTCGATGAAGAAGGCCAGATCCGCACCCTCGCCCGCGAGGATGTGGAAGTCGATTACCGCAACGTGCCATTGCTGCGAAGAAATTTTGCCTTGGAAGTGACCCTCACCGGCCCGCCCGATACCGCCGAGAACATCCAGGCGCGCTGGGATGCGTCGCGCAACAAACGCCGCACGTCGCAGCCCGTCGCCGCCAGCGCCGGCTGTATGTTCAAGAACCCCGAGCCCGTGCCCGCGGGAAAATTGGTCGATGAACTCGGCCTCAAAGGCACGCGCCACGGCAAAGCGGAAGTCTCCACCGTGCACGGAAATTTCATCGTCAACACCGGCGGCGCCCACACCCGCGACATCCTCGCCCTCGTGGAGGAAATCCGCGACAAAGCCCGTCAGGAACGCGGCATCGAGATGGAGATGGAAGTCAAAATCATCGGCGAAGATGAGGCGACGTTTTGATCGAACGTAGGGCAGGCATCTTGCCTGCCTTAGCCTCTCACAGTTTCTGCGCAGACGGAAGACGGCTCATTTTCAAGTCATTGGTCAGGACTTTCATGCCACACTTGTCGTAGTCATTGGCAATCAATCGATCGAGCAGTCCGCAACTATGGTCAGTTTGAAGAACTTCGATCACCGATGCTCCGTTCAGTGGCGAGCACAGGCCGCTTGTGAACACATGGCACATGGCAGATTTAGCGGCGGGTTTGCTGATGGCATAGTGATGCTGAAGAGCGATGTAAGCTTCTCCGATCACTTGATTGGAGACAAAAAATTCTGCTTCTGGCTCTTTTCTCAGCCTCTCCTCGAAACGGTGAACGGTTTTCTCATATTCCGCCTCGGGATGGCCTGTGAGCAGTCGCACAAATACCGAGGTATCAATCCCGTAATGATGGTTCATGGCCTTGGTTGCGGAACGCTTCGAGGTCAAACGCCTTGTGGTTCTTTTTGATCTGCTGGCGCAGCGGAGCGAGCTTCGAACGATCAATCCTGTGCGCCCTTAGCAGGAAGCCCTTGTCGCATGGTTGAAGTTCCAGATGGCAGCCCGGCGTCGCGCCGAGAGCGTCCAGGACCGCGGCGGGGAAGGTGACTTGTCGTTTGCTGGTGACTTTGATGAGCATGGCGGCATTGTAGTCGCATTACGATTTTTGTCAAATCGTAAGGCGAAATCGGATTGGTTTTGGGCCTAGTTTTGCGAGTTCACAGAAATTTATCGGGAACTGGCCTCGCAGTAATCATAGGGAAAATCATCTTCACTAACCTTACTGATCCATTCAGATGGCGATTCGGCCACCTGAACGACCATTTCCTCCACTGGGTAGTTAGCGGCCAAATACTCCAGAGAAATATAGAATACGGCACTGTAAGAGTCCCCGCAGGTGAAACAGATTGAAATGAGAGGTTTTGGTGTCTAGAAAGCAAACGAAACGATGAAAAAGAGCCAATACACAGAGAGCCAAATTGTTGCGATCCTCAAAAAAATCCGCTTTCCCCATGCGGAGCTACGTAAGGGAGAAAGTCATCGATAACTTTCTGCTTTAACCCTTGGCTCTGTAAATATTGAGTCAATGTCATGTTGTAACCTATAATTAGGAATAAAATTTTTTATGTCAATGATCTGATTTATTTTAGTGAGACGATTGGTCGTAGCTAATTTATGAAACGAGTGGATGCCTTAAAAAAAGGCTGGAAGACCGTTTGCCGAGACAGGCGAGACGCGCCGATTTCCAGGCATAGTCACACAATTTTTGCTCGCATGGCAGACGTTTCCTTCCTACGCTCGTCGGCATTGCAGCGTTTTGCCGCACTCGATTTTCACCACTTCACATCATGGACAATAACACACTCATTGCCGTTCTCATGGGCGGACCCGGATCGGAGAGAAAAGTTTCGTTGGCTTCGGGCGCGGCGGTCGTCAAGGCCTTGCAGGAAAAGGGCTATCGCGCCGAGGCGGTGGATGTGGAAGGGCCGGATTTCACGCTGCCCGAGGGCACGGGGCTGTGTTTCAACGTGATCCACGGCACCTTCGGCGAGGACGGGACCTTGCAGGCTTTGTTGGAAAAAAAAGGCATGCCGTACACGGGTGCGGGAGTGAACAGCAGCCGCGTGGCCTTTGACAAAAATCTCGCGAAGGACAAATTCCTAGCCGCCGAGGTGCCGACGCCTGCGGCGGAAATCATCGATGTCACGAACGGCGTGCGTTTGCCGAAAATGCCGGTGCCGTTTGTGGTGAAGCCGCCGCGTGAGGGATCGAGCGTGGGCGTGCACATCGTGCTGAAGGAAGAAGACGCGATGAAGGCAATGGACGATGCCGCGCGCTATGGCAATGACATTTTGGTGGAGCAATACATCGCAGGGAAAGAGCTGACCGTCGGCGTGCTGGACGGCGAGGCGCTGCCCATCGTCCACATCGCGCCGCGCAGTGGATTTTACGACATGAGCAACAAGTACCCGTGGATGAGCGGGGGCGATGGCAGCGACTACTACTGCCCCGCCGATCTTGATGAGGAAACCACCCGCGCGGTGCAGCGCGCCGCCGTCGCCGCGCACAAGGCGCTGGGGATCGAGGTCTATTCCCGCGTGGATGTGCTGCTCGATGCGCAAAACCGCCCCTACGTGCTGGAGGCGAACACCATTCCCGGCATGACCGAGACCAGCCTTTTGCCCAAAGCCGCCGCCGCAAAAGGAATCCCTTTCGGGGATTTATGTTTACGAATTGCTGATATTTCGGTAAAGTTACGTTCGTAACGATGCCGCGCCGTAGAACAACAAGAGTCCTTCCGAAAAACCGCTCGCGGGTGCTCCAGGCGCGCATCTATTCGCCGCGGATTTTCTGGTATACCACGCTGAAATGGCTGATGCGTTTGTTCAAATTCGCCTTCATTTTCGCCCTCGTGGGTGGTGCGGGCTATGCCATTTGGGACTACGGGAAAAAAAACTTTTTGGAAAATCCGAAGTATGAACTGCGGGTGATCAAACTGTCGCCGAACAATGCCTTCGATGAATCGGATGTGGTATCGATCGCGGAGATCCCGCTGAACAAGAGCATTTTCGGCATTTCCCTGAGCCAGGTGGAGGAACGCCTGCGCGCTCGTCCGGAAATCACCTCGGTGATGGTGAAGCGGGAGCTGCCGGGCACGATCAGCATCGATGTGACCGTGCGCCAGCCCTTCGCGTGGATCGAGTGCCGCGCGCGCCAGATGGAGGGGAGATCGCGGGAAAAAGGCTATCTGATCGATCGCGAGGGCGTGCTCTATCCTTGCCCCGCCATGCAATACGATGCCGCCGTGGTTTTGCCCGTGATCGTGGTCGCGGCGGAAGAAGCGGCGCTGCTGGTGCCGGGGCAATGCATCGAGTCCAAAACGATGAAGCGATCCTTGCGATTGCTGACGATGGCCGAGCAAGCGACGAAATCGAGCCTGCCCTGGATCGACAGCGTGGAGCCCTATCAGCCGTGGGCGATGAAGGTATGGACGCGCGATGGCATCGAGGCGATTTTCGGCCTCGAGGACCATCAGGTGCAAATGGAAAACCTGCTCCTGTCGATGAAACACGCGAGTGAAAAAGGCCTGCACATCGCCAGCATCAACTTGATTCCCGAGCGCAATCTCCCGGTGATCCTGCGCTCCAACGATTCCCAGGCACCGTTGCGTGTCCGCCCGCAAGGTCCGGCAGGCGTGCACGCCACCGGGCAACCCTAACTGTTTTTTCCTCATCACCATGGCACGCGCCAAAATTCATGTAGCACTCGAAATCGGCACCAGCAAGGTCTGCATGCTGGTGGGGGAAGTGAAGTCGGATGGTTCCGTGAAAATTCTCGGCATCGGCACCGCGAAATCAGCAGGCGTGCGCAAGGGGGAAATTTGCGACTATTCGAAAATCCGCGCCTGCGTCGAGGAGGCCCGTCACAAGGCGGAGGAATCGAGCGATGTCGAGATCGGCAGTGTGTTTCTCTCGGTCACGGGAGCGCATTTTGTCGGCATGAACAATACCGGAACCTATCGCCTGCCCGATAAGGAAAAACAGATCCGCCCGGAACATTTGAAAGAGGCCGAACAGATCGCCAAGGGGGTGAGCATCGGCGAGGAAAATGTTTTCCTGCACACGATTCCCCGGCACTACCGCGTGGATGCCTTCGAGCACAATTCGAGCCCCGTGGGACTCTTCGGCAAAACGCTGGAGTCCGATTATCACGTGGTCTACGGCATCGGCACGCGCATTCAGAACAGCATCAAGTGCGCGCGTGAGCTGCAAATGGAAGTCGATGACGTGGTGTTCGCCCCCATCGCCACGGCGCAGTATGCGCTCAACCGCAGCGAGCGCGAACGCGGTGCCTTGTTGATCGACATCGGTGGCGGCACGACCGACTACGCGCTCTATCTGAATGGCGCGATCGCCGCGTCCGGCTGCATCGCCGCGGGTGGCGAGCACGTCACGAACGACATCCACATGCTCACCGAGCTGCCGTTTTCCAAAGCGGAGGCGCTGAAAATCCGCGAGGGCGATGCCTCGGGCGATCAATCGCGCTCGGTCGGTGGCATCAAGATTCCCTTTGATGAAAAAGGCTTCACGCACCAGGAAGTGAAACGCGAATTGCTCAATGAGGTGATCCGCCAGCGCATGCTGGAAATTCTCACGCTGGTCAAAAAACGCCTGCCTGCCGGTGCGATCGAGCGCCTCGGCACGGGCATCATTCTTTCCGGCGGCAGCAGCACCATGCACGGTCTCGACAAGCTCGCCTACCAGGTCTTCGGGCAATCGGTCTATCGCGCGGAAAAATCCGAAATCAGCGGCGTGCAGGCGAATTTCCAGGACCCGCAATTCGCCACCGCGCTGGGCCTGATCCGCTACGCGCAATTGGCCGATATCGAAAAAATGCAAAAGGGCGGATTCCTCAGCAAGCTCTGGCCCTTTGGCCGCAAATCCTAACAACTTTTCCTCATGATCGAATTTCCTCGCAACGCCCAACACACGATTCCTTCGTCGCAAGTCAAAATCATCGGCCTCGGCGGTGCCGGTGCGAACATGCTCGACCGCGTGGCGCTGGATGGCATGGACGGCGCGGAAATGCTGGCGCTCAATGCCGATGTGCGCACTCTCACAGGATCGGTGGCCGCCGAGCGCATCCAGCTCGGCCGCAATCTCACCAAAGGCCTGGGCACGGGGGGCGATCCGGATTTGGGGAAAAAAGTCACGCAGGAAGCGGAGGCGGAAATCCGCATGGCCATCAAGGGCCGCAAGATCATTTTCCTCTGCGTCGGTCTCGGCGGTGGCACCGGCTCAGGCGGCGCGCCCATCATCACCCGCATCGCGCGGGAAGAGGGAGCGTTTGTCGTGGTGTTCGCCACCATGCCCTTTGCGTTCGAGGGCCAGCGCCGCCGCGATCAGGCGCAGACCTCGCTGAACGAACTGGCGGTGCTGAGCAATGCCCTGGTGGTCTTTGACAACAACCGCATGGGCGAACTGGTGCTGGCGAAACAAGGCATTCACGAGGCGTTTCAGGCGGGCGATCGCATGATTTCCGATAGCATCAAGGCGGTGATCCGCCTGGTGATCCGTCCGGGCCTGATTCATGTGGGGCTGGATGAATTGATGACCGCGCTGCGCACCACGCGCTCGCGCTGTTTGTTCGGCTCCGGCGTGGCCACGGGCAAGGATCGCGCGGCAAAGGCATTGTCCAACGCGCTTTCCAGCCCGCTGCTCGACAAGGGTGCGCTGCTGCGCGAAGCGGCATCGGTGCTGGTGCACATCTGCGGCGGTGAAGATCTGACACTGTATGAAATCGAGCTGCTGATGCAGAAGCTCGTCAAGTATGTGCCCGCCAAGGCGCATGTGCTGTTCGGAGCGGCCATCGATGAATCGATGAAGGACGCGCTGAGCATCACGCTCATCAGCGCCTTGCCTGAGGAAAAACTCCAGCAAAATCCCGCGTCGCCCGTCGCCGAGGAACAACCACTCATGGAGCCCAGTGTCGGATTCGGCTTCGAGGAAAAAGCAGCGGAACCAGAGCCGGAACCCGTGATCGAGAGTTTCTCCTTCGCCGCTCCCGAACCCGAGCCGATTCCCGTTCTCGCTCCCGAGCCGGAAGAGCCCACCATCGTGCTAGAACAAGAAAACGGACCCGAGGGATTGGTTTTCGATGGCTGGCAAAAAGAGGAAATTTCCGCGCCCGAACTGCAGCCCTTTGCCGAGCCCGATCATGCCGGTGACGCCCCCGCCGCGGATTTCTCCTCGATCCTCGAGAAACCCGCAGATCCCGTGGCGGCGGCAGCCCGTGATTTGCGCGAGGCCATGCAACAGGAAGACCCAATGACCGAAGTCTGGACCTCCACCCCCGCGAGCGAAGAACCGGGTGCCAGCGATGTGAGTGATTTGTTGGAGAAAACACGTGCCAAATTCAAACAAAACGAATTGTTGTTTGAAGGCGGCTCGCGAGGACGCTTCTCCAATACCGAGCCCACGCTCATCGATGGCGATGACCTCGACATCCCCCCCTTCCTGCGCAAGAAGAAAAAGTAATGCGGCTCACGTCACCGCCTGACGGTCATTTTTCCGTTAGAAAAAATCATCCGCGGGCATGGGTTTCAATACGCACATGGCACAATGCGTCCTGCGCATCGGTATCGATTCCCACATCCGGCAGAAACGCGAGAATCGTATCGCGATTGGTCAGGAAATGTTCATCGGGCTTGAGGGTGGTGAACCCGCCGCCTTGGTGCAGCGCCATCGGCAGCAGGAGTTGATCGGCCAGGTGATGCGAGACAGCGGCTTGCGATGCGAGAAAGTGTTTCACTTGATGCGCGCATCGTTTTGCCAGTGTTTCCGCTTTAACGCTGATTTCCCCAAAGGAACTGAACATTTCTTTGCTCTGCGAAAACTCTGCACGCACCAAACAGCAAATTCCCTGCCCCGGACCGGACTTGAGCATGGTGCGGCGGATCGCGGCGTGGGGGAAATTTTTCTGCATCACGGTGATGAAACGCTCGGCGATGGACCAATCGAGATTGCGCACGATGACTTCCATTTCCAGTGTCTCCAGACTGCCACGTTCTGACAGATCTACCGCAGTCAGTACCGCGCAGGGCTGGATTTGCAAGTGAATGCGTCCGCCACCGGCGGGGGCGAAACCGTATTCGTGAAGAGCGCAGGTCACGTCCAGGCCGCTCTTGCGCAGGGTGCCGAGATAAATTTCATCCATGAAATGGCTCGGCGGCGCGAGAGGGTTGTGCGTGCCGCCTTCGAGCGTGAGGGAGCTGGGCGCGCTCGCATGCCACAACGCCGGCAACAAGGTTTGCGCCAGCAAGGTGGTGCTACCGGCACTGCCGATGGCAAAGTGATAATCGCCCGCAGTGATCGCACCCGGAGTGAACAGCAACTCCGTGCTACCGATCTCCGCGCCTTCCAGCGAAGCGTTACAAATGGCCGCAGCAGCCGTGACACAAGTCAGGTGCTGCCGCATCAACCCCGGCTTGCGGCGTTGCGCACGAATGTGAGTCATGCGAAACGCCTGCCCCGTGATCATGGAGAGCGTGAGTGCTGTGCGAAGGATCTGTCCTCCTCCGTTGCTGCCGGAAATGGTATTCATGGGTGGGTGGGTGTTAGACTGTCAGACATAAGACGATCAGACATAAGATGTGACTAGACTACGGAAGAGCAACAGTTCAAGTCTTACGTCTTATGTCTGAAAGTCTTTTGTCTCCCGCTCAATCATCCGCCTTATCCGCATCCTTGATCACGAAGCGGGCGCGGAGTTTCGCCACGGTGTGGGCAAGGCCGGCGATCTCGACGCTGTTGCGGACTTCGTTGAAATCCTTGTAGGCATCGGGCGCTTCGTCTTTCGGATAGGTTCGGCAGTTGGTGAGGATGTCCTGGGCATCGAAGTCCTTGTCCACTTCTCCTTGATCGAGGGTGCGGATGGCGTGCTTTCGCCCCATTTGTCGTCCGGCGCCGTGGTTGACGGAGTAACACGATTTTTCCGCACCCGGCAGCGCGGCCATGACGAGGGAACCATCGCGCGGATTTCCGGGCAACAGGATCGGGTGACCGGTGTTGGCAAAAGGCGTATCCTTGAGGGCGTGGTGACCGGCGGGAAACGCGCGGGTCGCCCCCTTGCGGTGCACCCACTGCGGACGGTTGTCCACGATCTCTTCGCGGGCGATGTTGTGGCTGATGAAATACACGAGCTTTCCTTGCGTTCCGGGCAGGATTTCCTGGAAAGCTTCGAGCACCAGGGCATTGATCAACATGTGGTTCACGGTCGCGAAGTTCGATCCCATGGCCATGTCATCAAGGTAGGCATTGCCCTCGGGCGAACCGAGCGGTGCATACACGAGTTGACGGTCGCCGGAAGGATAGGGCAAGTGCCAGGCCTGGAAGTGTTTTTCGAGAGCCTTGAATTGATTCGAGGCAAGGTCGTGACCGAGCCCGCGCGATCCGCAGTGGCTGAGAAAGGCGACGTGTTTGTTTTTCAAACCGAAGACCTCTGCGGCGCGACGGGCCTCGGGCGTGTCGTTGATTTCCACGATCTCGGCCTCGCCGAAATGATTGCCGCCACCGTAGGAACCGAGCTGCATGATCTTGTTCGGCAAGCGGTCATGATAGCCGGAATTTTCCATGCGATCGAGACGCTCTTGCAGCGTGGAAACGCAACCATCGTGTCCGAAGTGCGCGTGGTCTTCGCATCGCTCGGCCCACTCCACGGGGATTCCGAGCGCTTCTAACACATCGGCGGTAGCACCCTGCGTGATGACTTTGCGGCCGAGATCGATCCCCACGTGACGGGACTTTTTCGCCGATCGTTGGCCGCGACCGGCGCCAGTTGGTGTGCGTTCGCAAATGGCATTGATGAGGGCGCGGCGTATCGTTTTATCGGCAATGGCATCCTCGGGCACATCGAGCTGGAGTAGAGACATGGAGCACTTGATGTCCACGCCGACGGGACCCGGATAGATGTGGGTCGGCGAGACCATCACGCAACCCACGGGAGCGCCGTAACCGGCATGGGCATCGGGATTGAGAATGAGATCGGTGACACCGGGAGCCTCACGCGAGTTGAGTGCCTGGGCGAGACAAGTGTCATCGAAGCCATCGCGGATCTTGTCAGTGCCGATGACGGTGATGGGTTTTCCATCGCTGTTTTTGGTAGGAATGAAGCCGAGGGCTTCGGATGTTTTATGGATCATAAAAGTGTTGAGTTGTTAGTGAGCAGTGATCAGTGGTAAGAGCTTCAAGATTAGGAAGGAGATTCACGACAAGGAATGCGATGATTTTTTTACTGACCTGCCACTGGTCGACCAGCCAATCTGAGTTGAATCAGCGTTGGCTGGGCCGGAATCGAACCGACGCTCGTAGTTCCATGGAATCATCGCTGCATTCGTGAATCAAATTTTGTAAGATGAAAATGGATTGCCGACAAGGGATGAATGAAACGTCTAACATGTGATAAATGTAGTTTCATTCGGCATTCGGCAAAAATGTTAGTGAGAAAAAATTCCGATGACAAAGTTTATCATGACGCTTTTCTATGACTGCTCTGCCAACTGAGCTACCTGCCGGGGAGCAGGGTCGGATTCGAACCGACGACCAATGGAATCATTAGGGCATTCATCGGAAGGGGATAAGGGGCGATGACCGAAGTCAGAACGATGCATCGCCCCTGAGAGTGATCAAGCGATGCGCTGTCTGGCGCGCAATACCTGTTGATTGATGCGCCGCACCCAGTGATCGGGTGAGGCGTTGCTGTCGGCGAAATTTTTCACGAGGGTGAAGACTTCATCGCTGAAGCCACCGATGTTGAGGATATCGCTGCGGTCCGGAGCCTGGGTGGTGGTATTGGGGGCCAGGTCGATGCACACCAGTTTGGCATGGGGCTGGCGTGCTTTGATTTTACTCCACTCGCGCATGACCGGAGTCGTTTGACGGTTGTGGGCATGACACCAGGACTCGTTATCGGAGACGATGATCACCAGGGAAGGCGAGGCATTCATCTGATTGATCCATCGCAGCGGGGCGCTGCAATCGGTTCCGCCGGATGGCAGATTCGCCAGCATGCGGGCATTCGTCATCACGGAATCGCGCGGGTTCAGGGATTGGCTCAGAGCGATTTCGTGGAAGGGAATGATCGTGGCTAACGGATTTTTGCGGACGATGGCGGCACCGATCAGGGCGGCGGCATCGAGGCAACGAACGCGCGAGCTGCGGCCTTTTTGCTGACCGGTGACGGGGCTGTGCATCGAGCCGGAGATATCGATGGCGACAGAGACATTCCCTTGCAAGGCCGGCACCTGTTCCGTGGCGATTTCGAGGGCATCCTGCAAAGCGAGGGTGAGTGCTTGCGGGATGTTCGACTCCGCATTGAGGAAAGCGGCGAGCAGTTGATAGGGAAACACTTTGGCACGGCGCACCTGGGTGGCATCGGACAAACGCTTGGCGAGCAGTGTCACCAACTCGGCATTTTTCAACACGCCATGACGGGCAAAGGTGTTGAGGTTCATGCGTGTGGTCGTCCAGTTCGCATACAGTGCGACTTCCGTCCATTGCCGCGTGGTGAGTGGCTCGGCGGTGAGCAAACGAAACGGCACGCGCGGCAAAGGCTGGGAACGATCCGCTTTCCAGGCCTCGAACTCCTGCACGATGGCGGGCAGCAAGGCGGGGTCGTACGGTCGGCCGATGATCCAGGCATAGAAGGCCTCGCGACGGGCGCAATGCGGTTTCGGGTGAACCATTTTGATCACATCGGCGAGCGAAGGATCATTACCAATCGTAGCGGCCAGGAGCGTTTCGTCATCGGCGCGGTCGAGCCATTGACGTACCAGACGCCGCGGGGCGCTGCCGAGAGATTTCCGACCCGTGACACCGGAGCGAATGGCTTGCACGAAGTTCCGCAGGAGTCTTGCATTGTTAATGACTTGCGGGAAAATTTCATTCAAGCGATCGAGATCACGCGAGGCGAGCACGGCGCAGAGCAGGGCAGGCATGTCTTTCATGTGAGCGACCTCGCGAGAATAGAGGGCGGTGCGAGCGAGGAAATCGGCATCCACTTGGCGAGCCAGCTCCAGCACGCGATCCAGTTGTGTTTCCGCCGTGGCGTAAAACGTTTGCGATAGGCAACCGGTGCAGGCGAGCTGGGCCAATGCGGCTTCGGCGGAAAACCGATAGGCGGGAGCACCGGCATCGTTGGTGGCAGCGGGAGACCGCAGTGCCGAGCGGAGGGATGTGAAGAGTGTTTTGTTCATGTTGGTGTTTGGTGTTGTTGTGATCCTATTGGCATGGTGCGTGCCAAGATTTTCGAGAATGATGATGGAAGCGCTGAAACCATTGATTTACCAATGATTTTTTGATGTGATTTTTTCTTTCTGGATTTTTGGGCTTCTCATTTTTTCGGTATATCATAGAATTTTCGCTAGTATTTTATCCAAAATTCTGGCAAGGTCCCCGCGTGAAGCAGGTAGTCATCGGATTGTTAGGCACGCAACTGGATCGGCGGGGCCGGGGCGAGGATCGTTGGGAGCACTGGCGGCCCACGGTATCGTTGTTTCAGCATGAGGACTTTCTCGTGAGCCGTCTGGAATTGCTGCACGAAAAAACCTTTGAAAGCCTCGCGCGCGATGTCGCACGCGATGCGCTTCAGGTATCGCCGGGCAGCGAGGTGCGGCCGCATCTGTTAGACTTTGAGGGTGATGCCTGGGACTTTGAAAAGGTCTATGGCGCGCTGTATGATTGGGCGAAATCGTATGCGTTCGATACCGATCATGAGCAGTATTATATCCACATCACCACAGGCACACACGTTGCTCAAATCTGCTTGTTTCTCCTGACCGAAGCGGGATTTTTGCCCGCCAAGCTGATCCAGACGAGTCCGCCGGCGGGGCGCAAGCACACGGGCCTGTCGCAGCCGCGCTATGATGTGATCGATCTGGATTTGTCAAAGTACGATAAACTTAGTACTCGCTTCGAGGAGCAGCACATCGAGGATACGGATTTTCTCAAAAGCGGCATCAAGACCAGGAACGCGCGCTTCAACCAGATGATCGCACGCATCGAACAAGTCGCCCTGCGATCCAAGGAGCCCATCCTGCTCAGCGGGCCGACAGGCGCCGGAAAATCACAACTGGCAAAACGCATCTACGAGCTGCGGCAACAACGCGGCGGATTGCGCGGGAATTTTGTGGAAGTGAACTGCGCCACTCTGCGCGGGGACTTGGCGGCATCCACCTTGTTCGGGCATGTGAAGGGCAGCTTCACGGGCGCGCAAAAGGACAGACCGGGATTGCTGCGCGAGGCGCATGGCGGCTTGTTGTTTCTGGATGAAATCGGCGAGCTCGGCCTCGATGAACAGGCGATGCTGCTGCGCGCCTTGGAGGAAAAAATCTTTCTGCCTGTGGGCTCTGACAAGATGGTGAAGAGTGATTTCCAACTGATCGCCGGCACCAATCGCGATTTGCGACAGCAGGTCGCCGAGGGAAAATTTCGCGAGGACTTGCTGGCGCGGATTCATCTGTGGTCGTTCGAGCTGCCATCGTTAGCCCAGCGGCGCGAGGATCTGTTGCCGAACATTGACTATGAGCTTTCGCGTTATGCGGAAAAGCAAGGTCGCTCCGTGAGCTTCAACAAAGAAGCGCGCGAGGCGTTTCTGAAATTCGCGCTGGCGGCAGATACGCCGTGGCTCGGGAATTTCCGCGATCTGAATGCGGCGATCACACGCATGGCTACCCTTGCGCCACGAGGTCGTATCACCACTATGGACGTGCAGGAAGAAGTGACGCGCCTGAAACAATCGTGGCAACGCCCGGAACAAGCAGTCGAAGGTGATTCAATTGATCTAACGACAATTCTCGGCGAAGAGACAGCGGCGAATCTCGATCCGTTTGACCGGGTGCAGTTGGTATATGTGATAAAAACCTGCCGCGACAGCAACACACTATCGGACGCCGGGCGCAAGCTCTTCGCGGTATCGCGAAAACAGCGCGCCGTGGCGAACGATGCGGATCGGCTGAAGAAATATCTGGCGAAGTTTGGGTTGAGTTTCGATCAGGTGTGCCGGTGAAACCGAGACGGCGCTTCTGGATACCCATGGGGATTTTTGATTTGAAATCGAGCCATATCTGTGTATGCTGCATGCATGGCTACGAAAACCATATCGATTGACATGGAAGCTTACGAAGCGTTGCGGCGGGCCCGGCGTTCGGAAAGGGATTCCTTTTCTCAAGTAATCAAGCGGGCAAAATGGGACGCACCAGTCATGACTTGCGGCGATCTTCTCGCCGCTTTGCCCCATCTGCCCAAGGCGGATGAAAAAACATTGCGGTATTTGGAAAAAGCGCAGCAACACGATGCCGCACCCGATGATCCATGGGCATGAAACAGTTACTCTTTGACACCTGTTTTCTCATTGATATCGAACGTGAGATGAAGCGTGGCGCGGGAGATGCGATGCAATTTTTGCGCCTGCATGCGGCGGCTGTGCCGATGATTTCACTCATCACGGTAGGGGAATTTTCGGAAGGTTTTGCTGATCCGCAATCGCCCATCTGTACGAGCCTGTTACAACGATTTCAAGTAGTGCCCATGACGCAAAAGACAGCGTTGCGCTATGCCTCCATCACGAGAGTCTTGCGTAAGAAAAAACAATTGATCGGCACAAACGACCTCTGGATAGCGGCTTCCGCTCTCGAGCATGATCTTTTTCTGGTCACAAAAAATCTGCAAGACTTCTCTCGGATCGAAGGACTGAAAATCCTGAAATATTGATTACAGCTATTTCAGCGTCGTCATGTATTCGATCACGTCGCGGAGCTCGCGTTTGTTGAGCAGGGCATCCATGGGCGGCATCATGGACTGGGGCACGGTGCGGCTCTTGATTTGATCGATGCGGAGGGTGGTGAGTGATTTGTCGGCACCGCGCAGGTGGAGCTCGGTGGCATTTTCTTTCTCCACGCTGCCGCTGAGGGTTTTGCCGTCCTTGAGTGTGATCATGATGACGTCATAGCCTTTGGCGATGGTGGCATTGGGTAATACGATGGCTTCTAACAACTGCTCGCGGTTCATGCGTTTGCCGATTTTCGATAGATCGGGGCCTACCTCCGCGCCCTCTTTGCCGATCTTGTGGCAGCGGGTGCACTGCGCGGCCAGGTGTTCGAGCGCGATTTTTTTGCCTTGGGCGGCATTGCCTCCTTGCAGGGTTTCGCGGAAGGCGGCGAGTTTGTCATCGGGCGATTTGCTTTTTTCGTAAGCAGCGATGGCATCGGTCAATGCGGCATCGTTCTGGGCGCGGGCTGCTTCCAACAGATCGAGGCGGGCGGCCTCGGGCACGGCATTTGATGGGAGTTTTTTCATCCAGGAAAGGAGCGTTTTCCGAGCGGCGGGACTCTTGATGCTTCCGAGTGTGGCGAAGGCGTCCTGCATTTCGGCGGGTTTGCCTTTTTCCAACACTTTTTCGAGGAGTGGGATGACTTTTTCGCTGGCACCACCCGCGCGGGCGAGGAGTTGGAGGGCGGCGTTGCGGAGGCTGGCCTCGTTGGAGGAAAGTGCGGACTCGGTGGCGCGGGCGAGATCGGGGTCCTTGAGCGCGGCGAGAGTTTGCAAGGCGGCGGCGCGTACGGCAGCGTTTTCTTTTTGATTTGCGGCGAGGCGGTGCAGGGAGGGATTGGCTTTGTCAAAGGCTGCGATTTTGATCAGCTCGCAGGTGCTTTGGCGGATGGCGGCGGAGGCATCGGCGAGCAGGGCCTCGGCGGTCTTGGAGAGAGCCGCTTGCAATTCGCTGGCGGGGCGAGGGGCGAGCGGGCGGTAGCGGCCTTCCACGCGGTCGAGCGGTGCGGGCTGCAACCAGGTGATGAGGCTATCGAGCGCTTCCTTGCGCATGGCTTCGGGGGCGGTGGTGAGAGCGGCGTAGCCGGCAAGGCGTTGCGCTGACCCCGTGCCGCCGAGGCGAAGGTTGGCGGAAATGACACGACGCAGGATGACGGGATCGGCGCCGGAATAGGTTGTGAGAAGTTCTGCGAGTGCGGGAAGGGCGGCGGTGATGGAATCGTCATCGTGGATGGCGCGGACGGCTTCGGCTTGTACGAGCGGATCGAAATCATCGAGAAATGCAATGACTAGCTCAGCGGCTAAGCGGCGCAGTGCCACGACTGCCGCGAGACGAACAGTGGTGCTTTTGTGTTCCCGGAGTCCGGCAAGAGCTGCGGGATTTTTTTCAGCCACACCCGCAAGAGCGGTAATGCCGGCGTGGCGCAGATAAACATCTTCCACGGCTTTCTGCTCGAGCATTTGCGTTATAGCGGGAAGCTCGGCAGGAGTACCAGTTTTCGCGAGTGCGATGGCGGCGTGGAAGCACACACGAACTTCGGGGTCTTTCAGCAAGGCGGCGAGTTCGTCAGCGGCTGGTTGATAAGCGGCATCGCCGATGACTTTGGCGGCTTGAGCGCGCACTTCAGCTTGAGGGTCTTTTAGTAATGGTAGAAGGGGGGCAACGTCTTTCGCGTCTTTGCGACCGAGTTGGCCGATTCCCCAGATCGCGTGGACACGGGCAGGCAACGATTTGTGGTTTTGCGCGGTAGCTAACAGAATTTTGGCTTCGCCACGCGAAGCGAGAGCAAACTGCGCATCACGACGCACGCGCTGATCGTCATGGCCTAACAACTCCGCCAGCTCCGTGACGGATTTTTTCGCCATGCCTTCGCGCAGCAGCGACTGTGTGGCGAGGCGTTGCGGATGTTTGTCTTTGTCCTCGACGTCGAGCTTCCAGATTTTTCCTTTGTCGTGCGGATCCCACGCGGCGCTGTTCCAATCGGCTACGTAGATGGCGCCATCGGGGCCCCACGAGAGGCCTGTCATCATCGGGCCGCTGAAGGCGAGTCGGTCATTGGTCATGCGAAAGCTCGCGCCGGATGGTTCCAACTGAAACGCCGCGAGTTTCCGTCCGGGAAAAAGTGTTACAAAAAACGTGTCCTTCCACGCAGCGCCGAGAGCGGTGCCGGGGTTGTAAAGAAAGCCGCTGGGGCCGTCGAGGTAGTTGGCCAGTGGTGGCGTGATGTAGGCGGCCTGGCCCTCCCACTGCGGCACGGCGAGTTTTTCGTCCATCCACGGATTGTATCCACTGCCGCGGTACTGCCAGTTGCAACGCCAGCCGGAATCGCTGCGCTCGGTGATATAGACGATGCGCTCGCGCTCGCCCTTGAAGTCGCCGTCGTTATCGACGCTGAAAAGATTGCCCCATTGGTCAAAGGCGATCTCCTGCGGATTGCGCAGGCCGTGGGCGAAGATCTCAAAGCCACTGCCATCAGGTTCACAGCGCAACACCGCGCCTTCGCTGTTTTTTTTGTGCACTACGCCATTCGCATCGGTGACGTTGAGGCCTTTATCGCCGATGCTCCAGTAAATGCGCCCGTCCGGCCCCATGGTCAGGCCGTGCATGTCGTGCCCTGAGTACGCAATGCGCACGCCGAATCCCTCTAACAAAATTTCCTTTTTGAAGTCCGCGGCACCCGGTTTGCGATCCGCGGAAAATTTCCACACACGCGGAATGGCGGCGAGATAAACATCATCGCCATAGCTCATGACGCCAGCGGCCACGCCCGTCATGGAGTCGTTTAGACCATCGACAAATACCTCGCTGCTGTCCGCGACCCCCTTGCCCGCTTTGTCCTGGATGCGATGGATTTTTTCCGAAATCACGGCGAGATCGCGGAAATCCGAAACACCGTCGTTGTTGCGATCCTTCAGCCAGCCCTTGTTTTTCTCACTGCGTTCCGCGCTCAATTCCTTACGATAGAACGCCTCGCGGTCGGCCACGCTCTCGAACGAAAGTGTATCGGTAACCCAGTTCGTGTGCGCGCGGATATCGAGTTCGCTTTCCTTGCGGCGCATCGTTTGCGTCACATAGGCGCGTCCTTGATTGTCCATGGAAATGGCAACCGGACTGCCGAGCAGCGAATCGTTCGCCCATTCGGTGCCCTGCAATTTCATCGTCGGCGCGGTGGATTGCGCCGAAGCCATGCCAATCATGAGTAACAAAAAAGAAGAGCCGTCAGGTTTTGCCATGCGGGAAACATACAGCAAAGTGCGCCGAAGAAAAGTGCGGACATCATCAAAAAGGCAATGTGTCCGTGGGATCATCGTCGTCCGCGAGCACATCGCGCACTTCTTTGATCAGGCGTTGCACTTCACTGAGAATGGCATGGATTTCGGCGCGTGTGGCGGCGCGCCACTCGGCAGTGCCGAGATTTTCCTCATCCGCCGAGTCGAGCCCGCGCAGGGAATCGCGCAGCACGGCGCGGGCTTTTTTCAGGCGAACCAGCGTGTCTCCGGCAAAGAGCGGATCGGGCGGCCAGTCCTCTTCGTCTTCCTGGCATCCGAGCGCGCCGGCGAGTTTCGCGGAGGCGATGCACACGCCGTTCACAATCTCCAACAAAGGATGCTCGCGCGATGGATCCGGGGGCAGAAGCCCGTCCACATCCTTGTGCAGCCGGATACCGAGTTCTGACGCGCGCTCGACAAGTTCCGGGCGCTTCTTATCCAGAGGCTCCATCCATTTTTCCGCTTCCATCTCACGCATCGCCTCCTCGGCTGCGGCATTCATTTCCTCGATCCATCTTTGCTGTTGCTCTAACAGCTCAGGGGTCGGCTCAGGGTCTGGCGGGAAACCCATTTCGCGGCGCAAGCGTTCGCGTTCCTCGTCATAGATGCGTTCGTAATCCGACATGTCTTCCAGCCCCTCACGCTTCATACGGGCATCGATGCGGTCCATCAGACGGTTCATGTATTCGTGCTCCGCGTCGGCCTGGGCTTCCGCGAGCGACTGCGGTTCATCGTCATCCTCGTCGTCAAAATCCGCCTCCGCGTCCTTCTGATCAGCCACCGCCTGGGACAGGAGGTCCATGACATGGGTGAGTGCCATGGCGTTTTCCACGCACTGTTGCTTTTCCATGGCCTCATCCATCACCCATGCCGCCTCGGCATCGATCTCGATCTGATAGTCCGTTGATTCGACCACCACACGGCCATTGCGCTCGCTGAACCATTCGAGATACAAACAGTTCGCCCAGTGCCATGGCCATGGCTCGCCGGCTTTCGTGAGGCGCATGATTTCCTCCATCGGTAACTCGGGCACTTTCACCTTGCGCGATGCGGTCATATCCCCCACCACGCCCGTTTGCTCCGCGTCCAGGTTCTCCAGATTGCCGGGCTTCGGGTTGGCGTGGGTGAATTTCAGCACATGTCCGGCCATATCGCGCCAGGGATTACCCTTGAGGTTGAGCTCCACCGGATGATCGAGCCCCGCCAACCAGATACGTCCGGTTACCCGGCCCTTCACGCGGCTATCGATCTCACCGCGGACCACGCTTTCATGAATGCGCCATGTCATGCCCGATTGTGACGCAATGCGGCGCGAAATGAATAGCAAAATCAGGCCACGGCGCGCGCAGGGCGAAGAAATTGCCATTTTTGTCTTGCCATCGGTGCGAAAGTAGCTACCTTCCTCTCCCCCCAACGAAAGATGGTGGTCGTAGTTCAATGGTAGAGCCCCAGATTGTGATTCTGGTTGTTGCGGGTTCGAATCCCGTCGATCACCCCATCTTTCCTGTCGGATGGTGACATGGTACATCGGGCGGGAGAGGAGGAAAACGCGCATGGCATGGAAAGCATTGAAGTCAGACTGGGTTACAAATTCCGCAATCCGTTATTGTTAGCGGAGGCACTGACGCATCCGAGCTTGGCCTATGAGTCGCAAAAAGCGCATTTTGACAACCAGCGCTTGGAATTTCTCGGCGATGCCGTGTTGCAATTGGTGTTGACCGAGCATTTGTTTCGCAAATTTCCCGATTCTCCCGAAGGCCACATGACCAAGCTGCGCGCGCAGTTGGTATCACGGCAGGCCTTGGCGCAGTTCGCCACCAGCTTGCAATTGGGACATTATATCTTGTTAGGCAAAGGAGAAGAGGCGAGCGGGGGGCGAAAGCGTCCCTCCACACTGGCCGATGCCCTGGAGGCGCTGGTGGGTGCCATTTATCTGGACTCCGGCTATCAATCGGCCAGCGACCTGGTCCTGCGCCTGTTTGAGCAAGGCATCGGCGTGGTGGAGGAAAGCACGGTGGTGGGCAATCCCAAAGGAACCCTTCAGGAAATCCTGCAATCCCTGGACACGCAAGCACCGCGCTATCGCATCACCGGCGAAAGCGGACCCGATCACCGCAAGGTATTCCACGCACAGGTTCTCTGGCGCGATTTGGTACTGGCCCAAGGGCGCGGCAAAAGCAAAAAAGAAGCCGAGGTGCGCGCGGCGCTCGAGGCGCTGCGCAAAAAAGTGTGGCTGCAGGAAGAAGCATCCTTAGGATAACACACCGTGAACCATCATGCCGCAAGCGGCGCATACATGGACGGTTTAGGATTTTGCCCCGGCGAGCCCTGAGAGCATCGCGCTAATTTTCACCGTTTCACACCTTGACATCAGTTCCCTTTTCTCCCTAAAAAACCGCATCATGAAACGCTTTGCACTTGCTATGATGAGTTGTGTGATCGCTTGCTCTCATGCACGCGCGGAGACGGAAGCCTTGATCACGTTTGATAACTGGGAGGTATTCGAAGGCTGGACCTTCGAGTTCGGCGTTTCGCTGATGACAAAGAACGAAATCGATGACTTCCTGGAAGGAAACATTACCGTCGAGGATGGCGATGCCGGCGCGGAGGTCTATCAATTCACCGCCACCAAAACCCTGTCTGAACTGTGCATCGAGCTGTTTGGCAAGGAATACCATCCCTTGTTGGAAATGCCTCTTTGCCTGGAATTGGTAGATGAAAATGCCAATCAACCGTTCCTCACATACAATGCCGCACTGCAACTGCGTTGGGTGGATTTCCCCTGGAACGCATGGATTCAAACCAGCTTTGCCGCAGGCGTGGGGCTCTCGTATGCCTCGGAAATTTACGCCATGGACGAACAGCGCCACCCTGATGAAAATCGATCGAACATGAAGTTCACCCTGCCCATTCAGTTTTCATTCGCACTACCCAGCGCTCCAGAGCACCGCGTGAACCTCTATATCGCCCATCACTCCGGCGGTTTCGGCATCTTCGACGTGGGCGGCTTCAACAGCATCGGCTTGTCCTACTCCTACAGTTTCTGATCCCATTCCGAAACACCTCACAAAAAAAGCGCACAGGAATGACCCGTGCGCTTTTTTATTGGAAAACCAATGGATCAGGGAGCCAAAGGCTTCATGGTCGGCACCAGGCCGATGTGCGGGCTGCCTACGCTGCCTTGGCTGGACGACATTTTGGTGATCGTCTCGCTGGTGGTTCCGCACGCGCCGGTGCGGGGGCAATAGGAACGCACGCAGCTCACACGATGGGTAACATAGCGATCTTTGTAAACCGGCACTTTCTCTTTGACCGTTTGAGTCTCGATACCACCTTTGGCGCCAGTGGCGACCTGGACTTCCTTGGTCACGGTCTTGTGACGAGCCACATAGGTTTCCTTGGTTTTGTAGGTGTTGTTGCTACCGAACAAGCAGCAGCAAGACGATAGACCGAGAGCGGTTACAGCACAGAGAGAAGACAGAAAAAGGTTTTTCATGACGGGCGACAGGTTAATCGATGGAGTAGGGGGTAGGTCAAACAGAAAATGCGTTTGTGGATAAGATTCTTTGCCTCAGGCAATGGTCAGGACTTTCTCCACGATACGCTTCGGATTCGGCAGCTGATCGTTTTCCACATACTTGGAGTAAATCGCGGGCGCATCGAGAGATGTCACGCGCTTGATCGGTGCGTCCAGATCATCAAAGCAATGGTCCTGGATCAAGGTCGCCACCATCGCTGAAACACCGCCGAATGCCTTGGACTCATCCACGAGCACCACACGATGGGTTTTGCGAACGGTTTTCAGAATGGCTTCCTGATCGAGCGGACGAATGGTGCGCAGGTCCAGGACATCGCAGGAAATGCCATGATCGCGTTGCAAGGTTTCCGCGGCTTCCAGGCAGTGGATCACCGAACGGCCATGGGCGATGAGGGAGAGATCGGAGCCCTCGCGCTTCAGGTCGGCCACGCCTAACGGAACCACATGGTCGCCATCCGCCGGATCCGGCACAGGACCGGTTGTGCCGTAGAGCAAGGTGTTTTCCATGAAAAACACGGGGTCGTTGTCGCGAATGGATGCCTTGATCAAACCTTTCACATCCGCCGGTGTCGCTGGAGCCACGACTTTCAAACCAGGAAACGCGGCGAACATGCCCTCGGGAATGTGCGAGTGCGTGGCACCGACGTTTGTTCCGCCATTGGCCGGCCCACGCACCACAATCGGGCAATGGATCAACCCACCGGACATGTAGCGGACACAGGCCGCATTGCTCACCAGTTGGTCAAAGGCAACCGAGTGAAAGGACCAGAACATCAGCTCCATCACCGGACGCACGCCCAGCATCGAGGCACCGATGCCCATGCCGATGAAGCCGGCCTCGGAAATCGGCGTGTCCACAATGCGCTTGTCACCCCATTTTTTCCACAAGCCTTCCGTCACCTTGTAGGCGCCATTGTATTGGGCGACTTCCTCGCCCATCAGCACGACGTTTTCATCGCGGGCCAGTTCTTCATCCATGCCTTCGCGAAGTGCTTCTCTGTAGGTCAATGTGCGCATATCCAGTTGCTAAAGTGTGATTGGTTGATGGGGTGAAAACTACTACGTTTCTCGTACTTGGTTCAGTCGTTGAAGAAATGACGTCCGGTTTGACCCGCGATGGTCTTGTTATCCACCTCCCAGTACACATCGTCCATGATCGACTCGATGCTAGGGGCAGGAGAGGCATCGGCGAATTCCACCGCCGCCGCCGCTTCATCGGCGGCTTCCTTGTTGATCGCATCGGCCTGTTCCTGCGTGATCACGCCCTCCTGGAGCAAACGGTTGCGGAAGGTATTGATCGGATCGTAGTTGTTTTTGTAATTCTCGATCTCCTCGGGCGAACGGTATTTTTTCGCATTCGCATCGGCCACGCTATGACCGTAATAGCGATAGGTGGTGATCTCCAGCACGGTAGGGCGGGATTCCTTGCGCGCGCGTTCCATGGCGATGTGGGTCTTCGCCCGCACTTCGTAAATGTCGGAACCGTCGATCAGATCCCACTCCATGTCGTAGGCTTCCGCACGCTGCGCCAGGCAACCGCGATACGCGGACGAGCGCTTCTGCGAGGTGCCCATCGAGTAACCGTTGTTCTCGATGATGTAAACGACAGGCAGCTCAAACAACGCCGCCAGATTCAGTGATTCGTGAAACGCGCCCTGGTTCACCGCGCCATCGCCCATGTAGCACAGCGCCGCACCTTGGAGACCTTTGTATTTCAGTCCGTATGCCAGGCCCAGGCCCAGCGGTGTCTGGCCGCCCACAATCCCGTGACCACCCCAGAAATTTTTGTCCGGCGCGAAAAAGTGCATCGAGCCACCCTTGCCCTTGGCGCTTCCCGTGTACTTGCCGAAAAGCTCCGCCATGCACTCGTTCATGTTCATGCCACTTGCCAGAGCGTGGCCATGGCAGCGGTAGGCGGTGATATTGTGGTCGTTTTCCCCACACAGGGAGATCGTTCCCACTGCCACCGATTCCTGTCCAATATACAAATGCAAGAACCCGCCGATACGCCCGGCATTATAGTACTTGAGGGAAGCTTGCTCGAAACGACGAATGCGAATCATCGTGCGCAGCAATTCTACTTTTTGTTCTGCGGTCAGCGCTTGGTTGATCGGCGACGAGGCGAAATCCAGACGATGCGAAGGAGCTGCGGGAAAGGACATAAGCAAGAGTTCGGTGAGAGGAATCAACGGGATGTCGAGCCTGCGAGAGGCGCAGGGAGATACGCGGAAAGTGGACGGAGCGCAAGCAGAAAGAGTGTCGTGAACAGCAGATTCGCCGCGCAGGCATTGCGCAAAAACACCCACGTCGGCCCCAGCCCCACAGGGCCCGACCACTGCGCCTGCCAAAAGCCCTGCCAGCTCCGTTCATAAAATTCAGGCAAGCCCAAAAACGAGATCGTGTTCGTCACCACATAAAACAGCACCGCCGCCACCAGCGAAGCCATAAACGCCCTCGACCAGCTGAAGGAAGCCTTCAACCACGGCACCAGCAAGGCCGTGGCCGCCAGACCCAGTACCATCCCCAGTTGATCCCAGGCAAAGAGATCATGGCCATAAAACACGTTCAACAGCGGATCCGTGATCAGCCATGCCCCGAGCGGCAACAGCCAACGCTCGCGCCCCTGAAAACAAACCATGCTCAGCAAAAACAAAGCGGGTAGGGGAGAAACATTCATCCATCCCTGCCAAGCACCCACCAAGCGGAATGCCACCAGTACTATCAACAAACCTGCAAAACCAAACCACCGATGCATGAAACCTCATGTGCCACAAAATCACGCACTCTGCCAGCGAAATTTGCTCATGCCCACAATCCATCTAAAAAAACGACGCATATGACGAAGAAAACCGCCCTCCATGAACTCAACGACATTTTCCATTCCCCTACTCCCGGTTTTACGCTATCGTCTTCCCATGGACTGGTCATCGCTCACGACACTCGCCTGGCAAACACGCGATCGCGCCTACGCCCCCTACTCGCAGTTCTTCGTCGGCGCCGCTGTCATCGATGCAGACGGAAACACCTTCTCCGGCTGCAACGTCGAAAATCTCTCCTTCGGCCTCACCATCTGCGCCGAGCGCGCCGCCATCGCCACTGCCATCGCCGCGGGCTCGCGCAAGCTGCGCGCCGTCGTGGTGGTGGCCGATACCGACACCCCCATCTCCCCCTGCGGTGCCTGCCGCCAGGTCATGGCGGAATTCGGCATCACGGAAATACGTCTCTGCAATCGACGGGAACATCTCGACTTCACCCTCGAACAGCTCCTACCTCGCAGCAGCGCCGGCATCCTCAATCGATGATTTTGTTCCACGTGGAACAAATTTCCACGTGAAAAATTCAGTGGTCGGGCCGCGCAGTCCGTGCTACTCTGCGCCCCCGCTTTCCCTATGTTTGTTTACCCGAAAGAGTACGATGTCCTGGTCATCGGTGCCGGCCACGCCGGGATCGAAGCCGCTCTTGCCGCCGCCCGACTCGGCTGCTCAGTAGCCATGCTCACGCAGAACCTCGACACCATCGGCCAAATGAGCTGCAACCCCGCCATCGGCGGCCTTGCCAAGGGACACATGGTGCGGGAAATCGACGCGCTCGGCGGAGCCATGGCACTCAATACCGATGCCACAGCCATCCAGTGGCGCATGCTCAATGCCAGCAAAGGCCCCAGCGCCCGCGCTCCGCGCGCCCAGTGCGATAAAAAAGCCTACCAGTTCCGCATGAAGTGGGTCCTGGAAAACACACCAGGCCTCGACATCCACCAGGGAAATGTCGGCTCGCTCCTCGTCGAAAACGAGCAAATCACCGGTATCACCACCAGCCTCGGCATGCAGTTCCGCGCCAAATCGGTCGTGCTCAGCGCCGGCACTTTCATGCGCGGCCTCATGCACGTCGGCCTCCGCAACGAAAAGGGCGGACGCATGGGCGACGCCAGCTCGACCGTCAGCGATAGCCTGAAGGATCTCGGCTTCACCGTCGAGCGCTTCAAAACCGGCACCCCGTGCCGACTCAACGGCCGTTCGCTCGATCTCAGCCGCTGCGAGGTCCAGGGCGGCGACACGCCCATCCCGCACTTCAGCTACCTCTACGATACCATCGAAAGGGGAGAAAACGACATCTTCACCCTCAATCCCTGGGCCGACAAAATGTTCCACGTGGAACAAATGCCGTGTTTCATGACCTACACGAACACTGCCACCCATGAAATCATCCGCAACAATCTCGACCAGTCACCGATGTATTGCGGCATCATCGAGGGGGTGGGGCCACGGTATTGTCCATCGATCGAAGACAAGGTTGTGCGCTTTGCCGAAAAGGAACGGCACCAGATTTTCCTCGAACCCGAGGGACGACACACCAATGAGTTTTACGTCAACGGCGTTTCAACCTCACTGCCCTACGAGGTCCAGCTCGCCTTTCTCCGCACGATTCCCGGACTGGAGCGCTGCGAGATCATCCGGCCCGGCTATGCCGTGGAGTATGATTACTGCCCGCCCACCCAGCTCCAGCCGACACTGGAGACAAAAGCCGTGGCGGGACTCTACTTCGCCGGACAAATCAACGGCACCTCCGGCTACGAGGAAGCAGCGGGGCAGGGGCTTCTCGCAGGAGCGAATGCCGCCCTCAAGGTGCTGGGCCGTCCCGCACTCGTGCTGGGTCGCAATCAGGCCTACCTCGGCGTGATGATCGATGACCTCGTCACGCGCGGCTGCACGGAACCGTATCGCATGTTTACCAGTCGGGCGGAGTATCGCCTGCTGCTGCGACAGGACAACGCGGATATCCGCCTCACACCCCTGGCCACAGAAATCGGACTCGTCACCGCCGAACGCAGTCAACGCGCTGCGGAAAAAATCTCTCTCCTCACCGATGCCCAGCACTGGGTTACCAAGACCAATCACGACGGCATCAAGCTCGATCTCTGGTTCCGTCGCATGGAAAACACCTGGACGGATCTTCCGGCCGATCTTCTCTCGCGCTACCCAGAAACCCTCTGGCCGCTGATCGAAACCGAGGTAAAATACGCCGGTCATCTCGATCGCCAGCAGGTGCAGATTGACCGCATGGCCCGTCAGGAAGAAAAACTCATCCCCGAGTGGGTCGATTACCAAGCGATCCGCGGGATGAAGACCGAGGCAAAACTTCGCCTCGCACAAATCCAGCCACGCACCCTGGGTCAGGCTGGTCGCATCAGCGGCATCACCCCCGCCGACCTGGCCCTACTGGCCATTTGGATCGAAAAAAGCGGGCAAGAAGCGCAACCATCATCGTAAAGTGGGCTTCCTTTCGCTTTTTCCTTGCCTTTTGGGGGAAATGATTCAGCTTATGTTACACACGAATCACGTGTAAACCCACGCATATGAAAACCACCATCCTTAGCCTACTCCTGATGAGCACACTCGGCATGGCTCAGCAAAACCAAGCCGTATCCAATACCGAGGTCAGCCCCCAGGCTCTCTACAATCGTGGTGTGTCAGCCATGAATCGCGGTGATGTCGCAGCCGCGGAAAAAGATCTGCGGGCGGTTCTTCAGGCACAGCCACAGCATCCCCATGCCCGCTACGCACTCAACCAGCTTCTGCTCAATCGCGAAAAATTCGCCGCACGCTATCGCGAAAACATGATGAAGCAGACGAAAATCGCCAAGGTGGAGTATGTCGATGCCAGCGTCGCCGAATGCATGGAAAGCCTCACCATTCTGATCAAAGCAGCTACCGAACAAAAATTCTCACCCAATTTTATCATCAAGGATCCTACCGGACGCTTGAAGGACAAAACCATCAGCCTGCAACTCGCCAACATTCCAGCCGCCCAGGTGCTCCAATACATCGCCTCCACCGCCCAGTGCAAGATCGTCTATGAAGAGCACGCGATTGTGATCGACGCGAAATGACCGCTGCTCCGATGGCTCAAACCGTAGTGATCACAGGCGGGCAAGGCTCCTTGGCCCGGAAAATCCAAACCCACTTGCGCGAGCAGGAGCCGAACTGGACCATCCATTGCCCCTCCCGACAGGAATTGGATGTGACAGCCGATGCTTCCTTGCGCGAGTATTTTTCCATTCACTCCTGTGACTTGCTGATTGCCGCCGCCGGGGAAACACGTGACCAACCCTTGGCGCGGGCTTCTTCCACCGAGTGGGATCGTTTGTTGCAAAGCAACCTGCGAGGAGCCGCTTTTGCCGCCAAATACGCTGCCAAACACATGCTGCGCGAGCGCTGTGGTCACGTGATTTTCCTCGGCAGCTACTCCGCTTTCCATCCACCCATCGGACAAGTCGCCTATGCCAGCGCCAAAGCCGGTCTCATCGGACTCACCCATTCTCTCGCCCGGGAATGGGGTCGCGCCAATATTCGCGTGAATCTGATTTTGCCAGGATTTCTGGAAAACCGCATGACAGTCAACGTTTCGCCAGATCGCCAGGAGGAAGTCAAGAACATGCACTGCCTGCAACGATACAATACCGAAGAATCCGTGGCTGCTTTTGTCCATTCCTTGCATACAAAATTGCCTCATACCTCCGGGCAAATTTTTAATCTCGACAGTCGCATTCTCGCCTAATTATTCTCCAGCCCATGAGAAAATCCATCTATTGCACCGTGCTCCTTGCCTTGACAGTTCTGCTCTCGTCTTGCGGGTTGGCACAAAGTGCCGCCCAAACCGCACAGCGTACGTTACAAAGCGTGGGACGCACCGTATTCTGATACTATTTTTGGTACAGAATCTTGCGGCCATTGGCCAGGATCTCGATTTTAACGATTTGTACCGGACTCGGCCAGATTTCCGGAAACAGATCCGCCCACTCGACAAGAAGAACGGCGTCTTGATCCAGGTAGTCATCCCAGCCCAACGCGATGACTTCCTCCGCACTTTTCATGCGATAAAGGTCAAAGTGAAACAAAGGAAAACGCCCGCCATGATATTCCTGCACAATCGAAAAAGTCGGGCTGGTCACATCGCCCGCATATCCGAGACCACGCGCGAAACCTTTGGCAAAATGTGTTTTTCCCGCACCCATGGGGCCGATCAAGGCAATCATGACGGGTTCCGTCAGTTGTTGAGCAAGGGCAAAAGCACAATCTTCCGTCTCCCGCGCACTTTCCAATTGCCATTCATGCTCCTTCATATTCCGCAAACCCAGCGTAACGAAAGACCCGCTAACGTGACGAGAAAAAGCCGCAAATATTTTTTCAAAAAAAACTTGCCACAAAGTTCCTTTTATGATGAACTTCGCCCCCCGCTCGCAAGAGCATAACCTTCTAACAATCATGGGCTACGCAGTCATCAAAACAGGCGGTAAACAATACCGCGTCCAACAAGGCGATAAAATCGATGTGGAAAAACTCGCACTCGAAGTCGGCAGTGAAACCAAGTTCGACGTTCTTTTGGTAGGCGAAGGCGCATCCGTGACTGTTGGCACCCCGACAGTGGCAGGCGCTTCTGTCACGGCCAAAGTCGTGGAACAGTTCCGTGGCGACAAAGGTGTGGCGTTCAAATTCAAACGCCGCAAAGGTTTCCACAAGAAGATCGGTTTCCGCCGTCATCTGACCAAACTCGAAATCACCGGCATCAACGCCTAATTTTTTATCCCTCAACCACTCAAACGTTATGGCCCATAAAAAAGGACAAGGATCTGTCAAAAACGGACGCGACTCACGCAGCAAGCGCCTCGGCGTGAAAAAATTCGGCAGCCAAGCCGTGATTGCTGGTAACATCATCATTCGTCAGCGCGGCACTCGCTGGACCGCTGGCACGAACGTAGGCATGGGCAAGGACCACACCTTGTTCGCCCTGAGCGCTGGCCGCGTGCTGTTCGACAAAGACGGCACACGCGTCAACGTCGTAGCCGCCAACTGATCGACACAATCTCGATTTGCACAAACCGCCTCTTCTCACGAAGCAGGCGGTTTTTTCTATGGCAAATGCCAGGGCACGAACCGTCTCTCCAAGCGGTCCGATGGAGAAGAAAACCTTCTCACACCAAGGAAACCAATCATCACCCCCAGCGTCATTCGCAGACAACGTAATACGGTTCGGATGAATCTTTGCAAACAAACGCACTTTACGCCATCGGAGCGGTCCTTGACTGACTTTATTGTTCACAGGCTCTAAGAATTCTTTTTAAAATAACCCAATAGATTCATCTTCTTCTTCGTGTGAATAAACTCGTAAAAACACTGTTCCCCATTTTCATGAAAGGCGTTCCATGCGATGAATAAGTTGTGAATCCATCGGTTATAAAATCACGATGAGCCTCAAAACGACCGAAGCATTCGACTTGTTCCGGAACTGTTCTCAGGTTATTCCCAACACAGAGCGAGTTATTCTCAACAAGATCATGAACACAGCGGCAAAAGAGAATGCATGGGTATTTGTTTACGGCACCTTGCGACGGGGTGGTAGCAATGCCTGGCGTATGGAGAAAGCCACGTTTGTGGAAGCTGCAACGGCGCTGGGCCGCCTTTATCGGGTGGATTGGTATCCCGGTGCCATTTTTGACCAAACAGCAGGGACGGTCATTCATGGCGAACTCTATGCCGTCCCCATGGAACCATTGCGGGAACTCGATGCCTTTGAAGGCGATGATTACGAACGAATCAACATCACGGTAATCACCAGCACACAGAAAACGTACGAGGCCTGGGTCTGGCAATACCTACCGCCCACGGAACATCTTGCCCACATTCCCTCCGGCGATTGGCTTTCATTATGACTGACAACGGATCCGCATTCGTTTCTCTCCACTTGCCAAATCCGCAAAAATCCCCTTAATTCTCCGCCGCTCAACACCATGGCTCTCATCGTTCAAAAATACGGCGGCACTTCCGTTGGTTCGCTCGATCGCATTCGCAATGTGGCGTCGCGTCTGAAACAGACGCGCGACCAGGGAAACCAGGTGGTCGCCGTTGTCTCGGCCATGTCAGGCGTTACGGATGGATTGCTCAAAATGGCACATGAGCTGACCCCGAACCCGTCAGAGCGCGAACTCGATGTATTGGTATCGACAGGCGAACAACAATCCATCGCCCTTGTCGCGATGGCCCTGCAAGACCTCGGTGTTCCTTCCGCATCGGTGACAGGCAGACAGGCGGGCATTTTCACCACCGGTTCTCACACGCGTGGTCGCATCCTCGACATCGATCCGACCTTGATGAACGAGCTCATTGCCGAAGGCAAAACACTGGTGGTTGCCGGTTTCCAGGGAGTCACTCCCCAGGGCATGATTCACACCCTGGGTCGTGGTGGCTCTGATCTGACAGCCATCGCCATCGCCGCTGCGATCAAGGCGGATGTGTGCCAAATCCTCACCGATGTGGATGGCGTCTATACCTGCGATCCACGCATCGTGCCGAACGCGCGCAAGCTGCCGGAAATTTCCTATGACGAAATGCTGGAAATGGCATCGTCCGGATCGAAAGTCATGCAATCGCGTTCGGTAGAATTCGCCAAAAAATACGGCGTCATTTTCGAAGTCCGCTCCAGTCTCAATCAAAATCCCGGAACCTTAGTCCTAGAAGAACATCCCGCCATGGAAAACGTCGTCATTCGTGGAATCAGCATCGAACGCTCCCAAGCCCGTGTCACCGTCACCGGCATACCTGATGAACCAGGCATGTCCGGAGCCATTCTTGGCGCATTGGGCGATGCCGAAATCAATCTGGACATGATCATTTCGAACATTGCCAATGACGGCTTCGCCCGTCATTCGTTCACCATGCATTCGAATGATCTCGGCAAGGCCCAGGCCGCGCTCAAGCCGGTTCTGGAAAAACTCGGCACCAATGCCAAAGTGGAAACGGAAGGTGGCATCGCAAAACTTTCCGCTGTCGGCATCGGCATGCGCTCGCACTCCGGTGTGGCCGCCACGATGTTCAAGGCACTGGGCGATGCGGGCATCAACATCGGCATGATCTCCACGTCGGAAATCAAGATTGCCGTGACGGTGGATGAGCGTTTCATCGAAGACGCCGCACGCGCCGTGCACGATGCCTTCCAGCTCGATAAAGAGCCGGTGTAATTAAAAACGCCGATACCATCGACGCGGACTACCATTGTTTTCATTCGTTAGATGGGAACAGCGGCAATTTCATTGACAGGCATCCGCGATGCTGTCATAAGGTAGTGGTTCAGCAAGTCATCCTGTGACTGTGGTTTCTTCCCCTATGAAGTGATCATGATGAATTCATCACGATCATGAAAACGCCCGATACGCACCGCTACGAGACTCTTCTCCGTTCCTATCTGCTCGGGACCGATCCGGCTTTGCCAGCGGAACTTCGCAATGCGACCGCAGGTTCCTTGTTGCCCACAAGCACCGTAGCCAAGCGAATCCAGATTCACGAACGCATTGTTTCCGATTGCATGCGCGATCTGACAAACAAAAGACAAAAGTCCCAAATGCTGAAACGAGCCGCCCGGTTCTTTACGAAAGTAACGGCAATCGCGGATGTTTCTCCGCAAAATCGCACGGGCAAAGAATGGCTGAAATCCATGGAAGTCCTCAGCCGTCACGCGCTGGAACTCGCGGCCATTCGCAAGGAACTGCAACAGGCATTAAAGGAAAAAAACGATGCCTTGCTCATTTTGCAGAAAAACCAGGCGCATCATGCGCAACTCTTGAAAAAATCGGAAAGTTTTCAAGTGCAGTTGCGGCGGCTGTCGCGGAAATTGCTAACCGCCCAGGAAGATGAACGTCTGAAGATCAGCCGCGATCTGCACGATGTGATTTCGCAAACACTCTCCGGCATCAATATCAAGCTGGCCATGCTGAAGCAGCAATCGCAAAACCATTCGAAAGGCTTGGCGCGCAATATCACCAGCACGCAGCGGTTGGTCGAGAAATCCGTGCATATCGTGCATCAGTACGCCTACGAGTTGCGTCCGGCCGTGATCGATGATCTTGGCCTGATCGTGGCATTGGATTCCATGCTGAAAAAGTTTTCCATGCGAACGAAAATCCGGGGCACACTGGAAACGAATTCACCGCTTCACACGCTTGATATCGCCTATCGCACTTGTCTGTTCCGGGTGGCCGAGGAGGCATTGGTCAATGTCGCACGCCACTCGGCAGCAAGCCATGTCACGATACAATGCAAAAAAACCAAAGGCTTCCTCACGATGAGGATCGTCGATGACGGGAAGTCGTTTGATCCTGATGCTGTGTCGAAGGATCATCATAGCAAACACCTCGGCATCATCGGCATGCGTGAACGGGTGGCTATGATCGACGGCACCTTTGCGATCGAATCCTCCCCGGGCAAGGGAACGAAGATCTTGGTGAAAATTCCTCTCCACGCGACATCGAAACATCTCAAACCCACCACCAGGAAAAAACCATGAAAACCATCACCATCCTACTCGCGGAGGATCACACAATCGTGAGAAAAGGCATTCGCATGATGTTGGAGATGGAGAAAAACTTCATCATCGTGGGCGAAGCGACCGATGGCCACGATGCCGTGCGTCTCGCCTGTGTCCACAAGCCGGATGTCGTTCTCATGGACATCGCCATGCCTGATCTCAATGGCTTGGAAGCGACGCGGCAGTTGCTCAAGCACCTTCCCCAAACCAAAATCATCATGCTCTCTGCGCACAATGACGACAATTACATCAGCAAAGCGATCGATAACGGAGCGGTCGGCTATTTGCTCAAACAATCATCCGTGCAGGATGTCTGCCGCGCCGTGAACAAAGTGATGCAGGGACAGAAATTTTTCAGCGCCGCGATCATGAAGCGTTTGCAACATTTCAATATCGCCGCTCTGGAGGGCAGGCAGGGATTCACGAGCCATGTCGCACCTCTTACCTCGCGGGAAATGGAAGTGCTACAGCAGGTGGCGGAAGGCGCGCCTAACAAACAAATCGCCGCGGATCTGAAGATCAGCATCAAAACCGTCGAAAAACATCGCTGCAGTCTGATGAAAAAACTCAACATCCACGATACGGCGGGGCTGACGCGTTATGCGATTGAGGAGGGTGTGATCGAGAGCAGCACTCAACGAACGATAACCTGACAAAACATCATACGTCCGATGTAGGGTTTGTCCCCATGGCTTTGTCGTGGAGTTCTGCTAATTTGATTCCAGTCGCAACCAACCAGGTTGCCATCAACGAACCAAAACGATCCTATGAACCAAGAAATCCATGCCATCCGCCACGATGTGGAACAACTCGCCGAACACGCACAAGCCCTGTTTGTCGCCACTGCCGATATCGCATCGGAAAAAGTCGTAGCCGCCCGCGATCAACTCGCCAACATTCTCCAGCGTGGTCGTCATGCTACCGAGTCATGGCGCGACAGCGTGGCAGACGGCGCCTGCTATTGCCGTGATACCATCCGCAAACATCCTTACGAAACCTTGGCCGTGGGCCTCGCGCTCGGTGCCTTGATCGGGTTGTTTTCCGTGCGTCATGTCATATCCGGTGCCGCACGCCGCCATTGAGTGCCATAATTTCCGGGATGAGCTTGCGCTTTTGGGAATTCCGTCGATGTTGCGGCATGCGCTCCTTGCGGTTCATCCAACTCTTTCGCATGATCTTCGGTCCGGTGGAAAATCTCGACCCGCGGAAGATCGAGAGCATGGGTTTGCTGGCGGTGAAAATCGCGCAAATGTATGCCATCCGCGCCGATTTGCTGGGTCCGGAAAAAACCGCAAAGCTCAATGGCTTTTATGAAGAAGCCACACCGATGCCCGCGGGAGAATTCCTCGCCGAAGTGAAGCGCGAGGCTCCGCCGGCATTTTGGGAGCATCTCGATCACCTCGAAGAAACGCCACTGGCCGTGGCATCGCTCGGGCAGGTGCATCGCGGCCGTCTGAAGGATGGCACGGAGATCGTCGTCAAGGTCCTGCGCAAGGATCATGCGGCGGAGTTCCAGCGCGATGTGGCCGCAGTGAAATTTCTCGCCAAAACCTCATTGTTTTTTTACCCGCCCCTGCAACGGCTCGCGGATCCGTTAGGCACATTGGAAACCATACGCCGCACCACGGTGACGGAAATGGATCTGCTGGCGGAGGCCAGTGGCACGGACGAGATGATACGGCTGCGCGATCTCGGCATCGATTCGCTACCGCACCTGAAGCTCCTGGCCTTTCCGCGCATCTATCGGGAATTTTCCTCAAGCAGCATCCTTGTAAGCGAATTCGTCGCCGCGCCCACCGTGCGCAAGTTGCTCAAGAGCAAGGAATTCACCTATCAAAACCTGCTGCTCCTGTTCCGCATTCACGGCTACTTCCTGTTTTTCCAGGGACAATTCCATGGCGACTTCCACCCCGGCAATGTGTTTTACGATGGCCAGCGCTTTTGGTTCATCGACAATGCCAACGTGGAGACCGTGCCGCGCGAGTTTTCCCGCGGCTTGCTCGCCTTCATGGTGGCGCTCGGAGAAAAACGCTACGATGACGCGGCCCGCGCGATCGAGGCGCTCAGTGTGCGTCCTCTGCCACAGCCGCAGAAATTCCGAGATGCCTTTGCCAAGCTCTATCAGAACTTCGGCAACAAACCTGTGGGCGAAGAAAGCCTCACCATGCAAATGATGCAAACCATCCGCATGGCCGTGGAAGAGGGTTTGCAATTTCCCGAGGGCGCGTTTCCCATCATCAAGAGCCTGATGTATCTCGATGGCATGGCGATTTCCTGTGCTCCCGAAAAATTCCTGTTAGAAGATGTGGCGACCTATGCGAAGGATTTTGTGACAACGGCGGATTGATGTTCCCTGTCATGATTGCCTTCCGCAAGAGCCTGTCATCAGTGAAACGGGGATTTTCTCTCATGAGAGAAAAGTTCATGTTGCAGGTCCATGAATTACCGCTAGTTTGCGGCACATCATTTTCCTATGCCCACACTTTTTGATCCGCTGACCATTGGCTCCGTTACCACCGCGAACCGCATTTTCAAGGCTCCGCTCACGCGATGCCGCGCTGAGGACGATCACGTTCCCGGGGCGCTGATGGTGGAGCACTACGCGCAGCGGGCCAGTGGTGGATTGCTCATTGCGGAGGCGACGATGGTGATGGAGGGAAACTCCGCCTTTTGGCGCGAGCCGGGCATTTATTCGGAAGCGCAAGTGGCCGGCTGGAAAAAAGTGACGGATGCCGTCCATGCCAAAGGGGGGAAAATTTTCCTTCAGCTCTGGCACGGCGGACGCGCCTGTCATCCGCTGCTGAATGGCGGCGCTCAACCCGTGGCACCGAGTGCCCTGGCGATTGAAAATGATGAAGTGCACACGCCCGAGGGCAAGAAACCCTACGTGCTGCCGCGCGCGCTCGAGGATGCGGAAATTCCCGGCATCGTCGAGGGCTTTCGTCTTGCGGCGATCAATGCGAAGGAAGCGGGCTTCGATGGTGTGGAAATCCATGGCGCGAATGGCTACCTCATCGATGAATTCCTGCGCGATAGCGCCAACCAACGCAGCGGTCCGTATGGTGGCTCCCGGGAAAACCGCGCGCGCTTGTTGTTTGAAATTCTCACGGCCGTCAGCACCGTGTGGGGCAGTGACCGTGTCGGTTTGCGACTTTCCCCGCTCAACAGTTTCAACTCGATGCGCGATAGCGATCCGATCGGGCTCTACACCTGGCTGGCGGAAAAGCTCAATGATTTCCGCCTGGCCTATCTGCATGTCATGCGCGCCGATTTGCTGCAACAGCAAAAAGGCGACGTGCTCACGCCGATCCGCAAGGTCTATCACGGTGTGCTTGTCTCCAACATGTTTTACACCCCGCAGGAAGCGAAACAGGCGGTGGCGGAAGGGGGCATCGATGCCGTGGCATTCGGCACCAGTTACCTTGCCAATCCCGACCTGCCCGAGCGCTTGCGTGCGGGTGCACCGCTGAACCAACCGGATCCGGCGACTTTTTACGCCCCGGGACCGAAGGGCTACAATGACTACCCGACGATGGACGGCTGATTCATCAAGATCACTCCGCGGTGTAACGATTTCCCAGATTCATGGCATAGGGGCGTGAGACGCCGGTGATTTCCTTCCCTTGTTTATCTCCCTCCGCATCGATGAAATTGCGATTGAGCATGGTTTCGGAAATGATCCAGCCCCTTGCCACGATGCAGCCTTTCGCGGCCATGATCGCGCATTGAATGCGGGCGTAATCATAAGCATGCGCCGCAAGGGGCCCGCTGGGGTCTATTTCAATACGATAGCGATCAACGTCGCGTTTTTCCAAGTCGCACATGGTTGGATAGATCTCCGTGCCGCGGCTCGTGATGCGCACGAGATTGAAACCATGGGCGTGTAACAAAGGGCGTATCTCATCCGCCCGCACGCGATAGAATGCCTGGATGAGCTTGATGCTTACCGCATCAAAGGAACTCAGGCACGGCACGGCATCCCGCAGAGGCATTGCTAACAGGACCTCGCTGAAACGGGCAACGGTCGTTGCACTGGAATCGATTTTTTTCAGAACATCGGCGAGAGAGAGAGAGGCGCACTCAGGGTGCCGTGCCAGGAAATCCCGCATCACCCGCGCGCTGTACTGGCCAAAACTGCGGATCGACTGCAAACTGCCGGCTCGGCCACAGTGAAACAAACCATCGAGTTTGAGGCCGGTTTCTCTTTCAAAAAGATCGCGCACGGCCGGTGCGACACCCGACGCGTTTTCATCAATCGATCCATCCTCCCGAAACGCTATGACGAGACCGCAGTCATCGACAAACATGTCGAAGCCGACAATGCGTGACCGTGAGCGGATGGGATTCGGCGGCACGTTGCGCTCGGCGAAGGCGTTCCACTGTGCCGTGCCCGCGCGCATATCGGCGGCGTATTGGCTGTAGGAGCGCAGCACACGATCAAACAAGGGCTTCACCGCGGCATCCACGCGATCCATGACGATTTCCTTGATGGTCTGGTGCGGATGTGCGTCCTTGAGTGTGCGTAGCTCGCTGACTTTACGTGCGATTTCGGCGGCAAACTCACGAGTGCCCGAGCGCTCGCGACCCTTGGCGATCTGGTAAGGCCCTTTGGCGATGTCGCCCACGTAAAACCCGTCAGCCAACACTTCCATCACGGCTCCCTTGATCAGTTCGGCAGCGAGGATGTTCGCTTCGCCACCGATGTGCAGGAGCATTTCCGCAGCGGCATCGATGAGGGCCACGGGATTGGCTTTGTTCTGTCCGGCGATGTCGTCCGCCGTGCCGCCCATCGTTTCGAACATCGAGACCGCGCGCGGGTTGTTCGGGTTGGTATTGTTAGAACTCACCAGACCCACGCCCCCCGAGACCTTGGCGGCGATGTCGGAGCCGATGTCGCCGAACATGTTGGTCGTTACCACCACATCGAAGCGCTCGGGCACGGCGGCGATGGCGGCAAGCCCGTCATCGATGATCATGAAATTCGCCGCGATGGCGCGATCGCCGAGCCGCTCGACGGTATAGTCCTTCGCTACTTTCAAAAACGCCTCTTTGAACAAACCGCCGGTGATTTTGAGGATGTTGGGCTTTTCCAGAGCCGTGACTTTTTTCCGGCCGTCGCGCAGCGCGGCCTCGAAGGCGGCGCGACAGATCAGCTCGCATCCTTCCGGGGTCTGGTGGCGCAGGGCCTGTGGATAATTGCGTGCCAGGCGGTGTTCGATGGAGGCATAGAGGTCCTCCACGTTTTCTCTGACAAAAAGAAGATCCACACCAGGCATGCCCGGCGCGATCGGATCGAGCGTGACGCAGCGGCGGATATTGGCGTATTGTTCGAAGCCTTTGCGTATCGTCACATTGCGGCTGGGTTCATCACCTTCATCCAGCGTGCGCAGGGCACCCTTCAGTACCGCATCGGCCTTGCTGGCTTCGATCAGTGTTTGTTTTTCCAGTCGGGTGACCACATCTTTGACGGCCTTGAGAACTTCGGGTTGGAGCTTGGCCAACAATTTTTTGTAAAAGTCATTGATGTTTCCGGCAGCCCGGGCCTGCTCTTTTGCCTCGGCTTCCCATTTTTCGGCGACGGCGAGCGGATCCTCTCCCGCGAATTGCGAAGCGTACGCCTCCGGGGCATGCTCCTTCAGGAGTGGAAACAAGTCTTTCGCATCCGGATAACCGAGACTGCCTTCGATATACTCCAGATCCAGTCCGGTAGCGGCCAGTACGGTTTTGGTGGCCTCGATGCATTCAGGACCGATGCCTTGGCCTTTGATTACGAGAATGGTGGAGCGGGAGCGTGCGAGTGATAGATTCATGCGTTCTGCGGAAAAAATGCTGTGCGGGCGAAAAAATGACGGACCACATGGCCGTGGCGCGCGCGACAGTAATGCAAGATGCTTGCATTTGCAACAAGTGATGTATGAAAAAGTGCTAGACTTGGTAATCCCGTGCCGATCGAGGTTACGGCGGTTCAGAATACAAACCAATTGACCTCCAGATAAGCGAAGTCGGTATCTCCGGGGCGTATGGCATGCCGTGTGAAATCGCCGGGGATAAAATGGGCATAGCCGATGATGGTCTCCACCTGATCGGTGATTTGCCAGCGGGCGCGGATGTCGAATTCGTGGCCAATGCCTGAGCCGCTTCGGCCTGTGACGTCGCGGATCGCGTCAGCACCGGGATAGCGATCCTTATTGCTGGCGAGGTCGTACCAACTGTAGCCGAAGTCCACCCGCAAGCGAGATGTGGGCGTGAGTTCCACCCGCAGCTTGGGCGCCATGATGTTTTCGTAAACGATGTAGTCATTGGCGGACCACGGCCTGCCGAATCCGTAAAAACGTTCGAAGCGATTGTCGGTGCCGTCGTTGGGATCGCGGTCGCCGCTGGCATAGCCAAAAAACGCGCTGAGGCGTGGTTTCCACGGATGATCGAAGCGATAGCCGATTTCCACCGTGCCGCCCCAGGCATTGATGGCGAGGTCGCCGTTTTCCCCGAACTGATGGATGATGCTCGCATCAAAATCAAAGCCGCTATCGCCGAACCGGCCGTAGGCGCGCAGGCCGGGGGAATGCACCGTGCGATCCGCTGCCGTGGCGGTCGTTTCCTGATCCAGCGCCAGATAAAACGGCTCGAGGGTGATGTTTTCCCAGCCGCGCCAGTGTCCGATGAGTCCATAGATCCATTGCCCGTCCACGGGTTGATCCCATGCCGAAATCTCGCGTGCCAGGGGCTGCACGGCGAGCAGATCCAGATTCCAGTCATTGGCATCCTGGCCGACCGCTCCGCGAAACCCGAGAAACGTGTTCGCGGTATTGCGCCATTGGTTGTTGCCGAGCAGGCGGCGATCGAGAAATTCAAAATTCTGAATGCCGTAGCGCAGGCTGAGCGGGCGTTCATTGCCGCGCGGATCGGCGGCGAGCACATCATCAAAGTAGAGCTCCGCCTGCAGCCGGATCAGCTCGAACTCGTTGAAGTCGCGGTTATCCTGCGGGTAGTTTCCGTTAGAGCGGCGGGAGTCCTGCATTTCGATGGCGAAACGGAAAGGGTCCAGCACATCACGGATGCCGAGGAAGGCGCGTGTCCGATAGAGAAACGGCATGTCCAGTCCGGCCTCGGGGCGGCGGATGTCGTCATCGCGATATTCAAAACGCGTGCGGTGATCCATGCCGAGATCGAGCCAAGGGTATTGGTCCAGAGTGTGGGCGTATTTCGGCACGTCAGGATCGCGCGTGGTGCTGTAGCTCGGCGATGCCTGATAGTATGAAATGCCCTTTTCCATTTCCTCCGCCACGGATGCAGCGATCTGGCATGCCAGCAAAATGCAGAATCGGATGATTCCGGCATACGCATTGGTCCGCAGATGGATGGGGAGAATCATGAGTTGCGTGCTACACGCAGAGGCGTAGGAGCACGGCTCCATTCCGTCAAGGATGATCCCCGGCAACGAATGTCATGATTCAAACGTCAGGGTGTGCGCTTGTCCTTGGCGATGTTGGCGATGGTGATGAGGGTCAGGCGGCCGATGGGTTTGCCATCGCGATAGGTGCGGGTGCGCAGATGGCTGGCTCCCTGGGGGATGGGCAGCGGTCCTTGATACACAGGATAGCTGGCATCCGGCTCGGCATCGTCGAAGGTGTAGTGGATTTGCAAGCCATCGATTTCCGGCGTCAGCACGATGGATTTTTTATCGGCGGAAAAACTCACGGCGGGATCATAGAGGGAACGCGCGTAGTTCCAGCCCATGGCATCGAAACGCGGGAACTGTGCTTCCACTTTTTTGACGAATGCCGGCCAGTCTTTCTGATCGGCCTTGGCTGACCAGGCTTCCTCCGCCACGGCAAAAGCGCGCGGCCAGGTCATGTACTGCAAGTGGCGGAAGGTGGGGATTTCCTCGGTCCAGAGATTCGCCTGAATGCCTAACAGAAGCTTGGCATCCACATCGGCGGGGAGAGTGGGATCGAACTGATAGGTGTCCTTGAGCCGCGCCATGCCATAGGTGGCGGGTTCGATTTCCGGATGCCCCTGATAGAGATCGAGGTAATAGGCCGGGCTGGGGCTCATCACGACCTGGCGTCCCATTTTCGCGGCGGCGATGCCGCCCGCCTTGCCGCGCCAGGACATGACGGTGGCGGATTCCGCGAGGCCGCCCTCGAGAATCTCATCCCAGCCCATGAGTTTTTTGCCATGGCTGTGGATGATTTTTTCCACGCGCTTGACGAACCACGATTGCAATTCGCCGGGGTTGTTGAGGCCTTCCTTTTTCATCAATGCCTGACAATCGGGGTCCTTGGCCCAGAAGTTTTTCGGGCACTCATCGCCGCCCATGTGGATGAATTCGTTAGGAAACAGCGCGGCTACCTCGCGGAAGACATCGTCCAGAAACACGAAGGTCTCGGGATTGGAAGGATCGAGCGTGTTTTCGATGCTGCCGTAGAATTTCGAGCCCGGATTGACCTGAAAGGGCCCACCGCCGGTGGAGAGTTCGGGGTATGCGGCGAGAATGGCGAGCGAGTGACCGGGCACGTCGATTTCCGGTACGACGGAGATGTGGCGCTGTGCGGCGTAGGCGACGATGTCCTTGATTTGTTCCTGTGTGTAGAAGCCGCCGTAGGTCGGTTTTTCTCCCGGCTGCGGACCGGGACGGAACCACCAGATGCCCTCGCGCGGCACACGCCAGGCACCGACTTCGGTGAGCTTGGGACGTGACTTGATCTCGATGCGCCAGCCTTGGTCGTCGGTCAAATGCCAGTGGAAGACATTGAATTTGTAGAGAGCCATCTGATCGAGATAGGTTTTGATTTCCTCGACCGATTGGATGTGGCGTGAGGAATCGAGCATGAGTCCGCGCCAACCGAAGCGGGGCGAGTCGGTGATTTCGCAAGCGGCCGCCTGATCGCTGCCCAGCGGGACCCATTGGCGCAGGGTCTGGATGCCGTGGAAGACGCCGGCGAGTGTGCGGCTCTCGATGGAAATTTCCGTTAGGCCGATGCGCAGGCGATAGTCCTGTGTCACCGCGCTGGCGGGTGAGACGGTGAGGCGTATGGTATTTTTATTACCGGCATCGGCGCTGCTTTTGCCGGTGAATGCCGAGCGGATTTGCTGTTGCAGGAAACCACCGTCTTGTTGTGGTATGCCTTCCATGACCCATTTCACACCGTTGCCATAGGTGAAACTGCCCGCTTGCGGCGTCACCTGCGTTGGCGTGGGCAGGAGGACTTGCGACCAAACGCTGGCGGACAGCAGCGTGAACAACAGAATGGCTCTCAACATGGATGAGCACTATTCTGTGCCAGTGAATCGGTCAAATGAAATCACCGCGCCCGGAGTGTCCGGGCACGGTGAGGGAGATGGATGCGATTACTTGTCCTTTTTGTTGCGGTCGTCCTTGTTGATCGCGCCGTCGCCATTGCGATCGAGTTTGGCAAAGATTTTTTCCGCACGGGCGGCGTCTTTGGCACCGGCGAGGAATTCCTCCTTGCTGATGGAGCCGTCGTTGTTGGCATCGCGCTTCTTCAGCTCATGTTTTGCCGCATGCGCTTTGCCGTGTTTGCCTTTGCCTTTTTCTTCCGCCTGAACGTTGGTGCTGCAGGCGACGAGGAATGTGAGTAGGAGTAGTGTTTTCATATGTTGTTGGATTCGGTAGGAGAAACACGGGATGTTTGCGAAAGTTGCGGATGAGAAAAAAATTCGTTGTTTTCGTCAGGCGGAGTTTGTGATTTCCTGTCGCATGCTCCTGAAAGTGTTTCTGCTGCAAACGATGATCGCGCTGTGTGCCGCGCAATCGCTGCATGCGCTGCCGAAGCAGGTCGCTCCAGTGGCGGTGGCGTTACAGCAGCAAGCCGGGGAAAACGGCATGCTGGTATGGCATACCGCACATTACCGCATCACTTCCCCCACCGAAATCAAGGGGGAGGATCTCAAGCGCATCGCGCAAATTGCGGAGACGATCACATGGGTCGTGAAAAACGAGACACTGCCGCTTTACGCACCGCCGCCGGGTGAGCGGGCCTTGATTGCCATTTATCCGGATACGAAACAGTATGAGGCGGCGGGTGGGTACGCAGGCACGGCAGGTTCTTATGAACCAAGGAAGTCGTGCCTTTTTCTCAATGGCTCGTATTATTTCGAGTCAGCGCCCCGGGCTGGCAGCAGGCTGACTCCCGTTCACAATGAGGACTTGCTGGTGCATGAGATGGTGCACTTGTGCATGCACCGGTATATGGGAAGATTGCCGGCGTGGGTGGCGGAGGGCTTTGCCGAATACTACGCTTGCATGCACACAAGAGCGGGTAATTTTTCTTTCGCCAATCCCGAGATGTCCATCCGCGATCACCTGCGAGACCGCTACCGGCGTGATGATCCAACGGTGTTCGTGCGTGCGGTGGCGGAAATCGCGCCGCTCCATGGCCGTGCGTGGCTGGATCTCATGGCCAAGCTTGCGGAGAAGGATCGTTATCAGGCATACGCGATTGCCTTGTTGATGATTCATTACCATCTTCATGGCGGCGAGGTGCGGCGCGGGTCCATCGTTGCTTTGTTGGAGGAAGCCGCGAAACAAGAGCGCTACCGGCCCATTTCCTATGCGGTGGATGGTCCCGTGGTAGGTGCCGCGCTTCAGCAATTCTGGAAACCACGGGGTCTGCAAATTCAGTATCCCGTTGCGGACAAAGCCCCGTGAGGTTGACCGTGTTGCGATATTTGGCATTGAACGGACGGTAATTCATGGTAGGAAAGGATCATGAAAAAATGGTTGTTAGTGATGGTCGGGTGCGGAGTGTTTTTCCCACCGTGTGCCATGGCGATTCCCAATGCGGTGTTGGGGGCCATTCGCGAGTCGGCGAGTCCGCTGGATGGTCAGGATTTGACAGAGCCGATGATCGCCGCCATCCGCGACGGCGGGACGTTGCCGGGGAATTGGCGGGAAGAGGGAATGATCGAATCCGCCAGGCTCACGCATTTGCTGGCGCGGCCGCATCTTTTCGGCGAACCCGTGACCCTCGTGCGGACGCTGCACCGTGAGGAAAAACTGGAGTCACTGGAATTCACCTTTGCCGATGCGGGATCGTACTTTGGCTATTTTTCCAGTGCCGAGGAAGTGGACAAAACACTGAGTCGCAAGGAGCAACAAGCGTGGCTGAACGCCAAGATGGCGGAAAAACAACAGAAGTTTGCCACGGAGTATGAGCGCATGCTCGCGAGTCTGCGCGCAGCGATCCAACCACTCGTTGGCAAAGGGCGCAGCAAGATGATCGAGGTGGGGAAAACCCGCGCGCTGCGAGCGGAACTGGAGGAGTGGAAACTGCCAGGCTATACGCTGCGACTCCTGGCGGATGGAAATCGTCTCATTCGGATCGTGATGCTGGCTGATCAAAAACCCATGCGCACGTGGCTGGATGCCAGTCTCGCGGATCAGGACATGCGCGCCCGTTTATCGCTGCTGCGGCAGCGCGTGGAAAAACAAACGGATGGCACCGTGATGCTGCCGACACTGCGACCGATTCCGCAGGGGTATCAGCCCTATTGCGGCTTGAATACGCTGGCGATGGCGGCGCGTCATTTCGGCCTTCATATCGATGAGGACTGGCTCGCTGTTGCGGGAAAATTCCAGAATACCGGCAGTGCCGCCGGGTCCGATATGCTGGGGCTGTATCAAGCTGTTGCCGCGGAGGCGGGCTTGCACCTGGATCGTCAGAGCCAGCTCGACATCTCATCGGTGCAACGCGCGATCGATCAAGGAATGCCCGTGATCGTGTGGCGCAGATTTTCCCAGGAGCGGAACCAAGTGCACGATGATTTCCTGCGCGAATGGAAAGCAGACCCCACAGTCACACTGCCCAATCCCGCCGGGGAAAAAGAACGGCTATCCTGGCCTGATGCCAAGGCGCCGCTGCATGCCTCGGTCATCGTAGGCTACCACGCGGCGCGCGGAGAATTTTTGTTTCTGGAAAGCTGGACGGGCAAGGACCAAGCCCGCCGCATGACTGCCGCCGAAATGGCAGCCACGACCTACTACTCGTTCGTGTTTCAACCGTGAGCGATGATGGTAGAGATGCAAGCGATCCTCCTCATGGTCCGGTGACTTCGTGGGTGGTGCCGCGTGTTTCGAGGTAGCGTTTGGTTCCTTTCGGTGGCGGGCAGTGGCGGAGGGTGGCGGTCGTTACGTCGTTCAGCACGATCACCGGCTCGCGGCCGAAGGAGTGGATGTGGCAGTGGGCGAGGGTCAGGTGCTTGGCGTCATCGGCAACGAGGCAGGCGCGGTAGTCGCGTCCGCTCACGCGCAGGTTGACGTTTTCCATGACCACTCCATCGATATGGCGCATATAGAGTCCCCAGGCGGGAAGCACGCCGAACATTTTCGATTCCGGGTAGTTCCGCGCGCACTCGGGAATCTTGGCGAGATTTTCTAACAGATGATGATCCGCTTTTGGTTCATCGCCGATGCCGCCGTAGGTGAGGTCGATGTTGCGCAAGGTCACGCCGCGCACGGGATGACCGGGCAGGCCGGTGATGGAGGCGGTGATCAGCGTGGTGCAGAGATGCCGCCAATAGGGAGGAAATTTGTTCATTTCACTTTTACGACGGTTCGGAATTTCCGCAGTCACATCGCTGATGGTGATCCGGCGCATGGTGCCGACCGCGCCATCGGCATTGCGGTGCCCGAGCCTGAGGAAGATCGGGTTGTTGGTGGTTTTCATGCGGATGTGGGAGACGGAGATGTTTTCCATCACGCCGCCATCCACGAGCTCCAGGGCGATGCCGGAAAAGTAGGTGTCGTGGATGTCGAGGTGTCGTGCCACGATGTTGCGAAAGCCTTTCACCGAGGCGGTGCCGAGCTTGAAGGCATTGCAACTGGAGCGGATGCGGCAGTGTTCGATGAGGACGTTTTCGCAGTAACGCGGGCCGGATTTCAGGCAAATGCCGTCGTCCTCGGAATCGATATCGCAGCCGCGGATGACGACGTTGGCGCAGCTATCGATATCGATGCCATCATTGGTGATGGCGGCGCAGGTGCGCACCTTGATGTTTTCGATGAGGAGCTGGGTGCATTCCCGATAGAGTTGCACCCAGCAGGCGCTTTCGCGCAGGGTGATACCCCGCACAGTGACGTTTTCACAGAGACGGAAATGGATGATGGTGGGGCGCTCCGCTTCGTTGGCGCTGGGCAGTTTTCCTTCCTTATGCAGCTGCATCGTGTGCTGCGCGAGCGCGGCGCCTTGGCCATCGATGACGCCCTCGCCCGTGATGCCGATGTGTTTTTGTTGGTGGGCGAGGATGAGCCCGTGGAAATTGATTTTCCGGTAGTGCCTGCGATCCGTGCTGCCGAGCAGGACCGCGCCTTTTTCCAGGTGCAAGGTCACGTGGCTTTTCAAGGCGAAGGAGCCGGTGAGGAAACGTCCCGGAGGCACGATCACCGTGCCGCCGCCGGAGGCCGCCGCTGCGGCATCGACAGCGCGCTGCAGCGCATCCGTATTGAGCGTGACACCGTCGTCCTTGGCGCCGTAGCTGACGATATTGAAATTGCCTTCCGCGTGTGCCGGGCATGCGGCATGGATCAGGCAAATCATGACCCAGGCGAGAATGGCGAGATGTTTCAACGGCTGCACGTGCCATGATTACGAGGGACGCGCAGGTCTCTATCGAAACATGACACTCATTCGCGCTGGCGTTGAGGTCAGCGGGTTTGCGGATTTGACTTGTTCTTAATCAGACCAGCATCAACGCCGGGCTCTCGATGAGTTTCTTCACCTCGCTGAGGAATGCGGCGGCGATGGCTCCATCGACCACGCGGTGGTCGCAGGAGAGACCGAGGTTCACGCGTTGGCCGACGACGATTTGTCCGTTTTTCACGACGGGTTTTTCGATCACGGCACCGACGGAGAGAATCGCGGCTTGCGGTGGATTGACGATGGCATCGAAGGACTCGATGCCCCAGGCACCGAGATTGGAAATCGTGATCGTGCCGCCATCGAACTCATCCGGGCGGAGTTTGCGATCCTTGGCGCGCACGGCGAAATCCTTCACCTCGCGGGAAATTTGCAGCAGCGACTTGGTTTCCGCGTTTTTCACCACGGGAGTGACGAGGCCGTCTTCGATCGCGATGGCGACCGAGAGACCCACCGAACCGAAGCGCACGATGTGATCACCGCCGAAGGAGGCATTGATCGCGGGCACGGCCATGGTGGCATTGATGAGCGCCTTCATGATGAAATCGTTCACCGAATACTTGTTGCCCGTGGTGCCGGCGGCTTGGTCGTTGATTTGCTTGCGCAGGCTCATGAGCGGTGCGGCATCAGCCTCGACGTGGAGATAGAAATGAGGGATCGTCTGCTTCGAGGTGAGCAGGCGGCTGGCGATGATCTTGCGCAGCGAGGAGAGCTCGATGATTTGATCTTCCGCTTTCGCCACGGGTGTGATGGCCACCGGAGCGGGTGCTGCGGGGGCGACGCTGCGGGCCTTCGAAGCGGCGGCCAGGGCCGATGCCGCGGCGGCCAGAGGACTGGCGGGGGCGGATGGCGCGGGAGCGGCGGCTGGTTTCTGTGAGGCGGCTTCCACGTCCTTGCGGACGATGCGTCCGCCAGGGCCCGTGCCAGTGACGGAAGACAAGGTCACGCCGAGCGATGCCGCGATTTTGCGGGCCAGAGGAGAAGATTTGATGCGCTCGCCCGATGACGCGACTGCGGGCGCGGGTGCCGGAGCAGAGGCGGCTGCAGGAGCTTCCGGTGCCGCAGCAACAGGAGCCGCAGCGGGTGCGGGGGCAGAGGCGGGTGCCGCGTCATTGCCGTCCAACACGGCGAGAATCGCGCCAATGGCCGCTTTGCTACCGGCGGGAATATGAATGGCGGTAATGACACCTTCGTCGAACGCTTCCATCTCCATGGTAGCCTTATCGGTTTCGACCTCTGCGATGATATCGCCGATCTCCACGCGGTCACCGACGTTTTTGTGCCATTTGAGCAAAGTTCCTTCGGTCATCGTGTCCGAAAGCTTGGGCATTTCAATATTTACAGCCATGGTGGGAAAAATCTGTTGGAAGCGCGCGAAATCCTAGGCGAGACCTCGGGGTTTTGCCAGTTTTTTCTGTGGCAATTCTCGCATCCCTGAAAAATCCCCTACAGGCACCTTGCGGACGTTTTTGCAAAGTCCGGCATTCAGGCTTGGAATGAGGCGGCAGTTCCCGCATGATCCCGCCATGACACGTGTGTTGTTAGTGGAGGATGAGCCGGCGATCGCCGATACTCTCGTCTATGCCTTGCAGACTGATCGATTCGTGGTGACGCATGCCCTGACGGGAAACGATGCCTTGCAACTTCTCGGTGGTCATGCCTTTGACTTTGTCATCCTGGACGTGGGCCTACCTGACATGACGGGCTTCGATGTCTGCCGCAAGCTGCGCGAATCCTCGGCGGTTCCCGTGTTGTTCCTGACGGCACGCGATGGCGAAATCGATCGCATTCTCGGCCTGGAAATCGGCGGCGATGACTACGTGACGAAACCGTTTTCGCCCCGCGAAATCACCGCCCGCGTGCGCGCCATCCTGCGGCGGGGAGCGGCGATGGACATGAACGCGACGGGCCCCGCCGCCGTAAAATCCCTCCAGCCGCTGCAACACGATGCCGTCGCGATGCGCATTCACTGCCACGGCATCTGCCTCGATCTCACCGCCCACGAATACAAATTGCTCCTGGTTTTGTTGGAAAATAAAGGTCGCGTCTTCACCCGCGATCAGTTGCTGGAAAAGGCCTGGTATGATCCGGGTGCGGTCACGGATCGCACGGTGGATGCGCATATCAAAACCGTCCGCGCCAAATTGCGCCACGCCGCACCGGGCGCGGAAGATCTGATCCAAACCCGCCGCGGGCTCGGATACGTGCTGGTGATGGACTGAAACACCGTTTCCCATGAGGCTCACGCGCATCACCCTTCTGCTGATCACTCTGGTGATCTCGGTGGGATTTTACCAATTGACCTCCTTTCTGTTGGACGATGTCGAACCACAAATCCTCCAGGCTACCGAGGAAGTGATGGTGGATGCCGCGCACGTGTTTTCCGAGCTCGTATCCCAGGAAATGAAAGAGGGCACGCTCGATAAAGAACGGTTGCGGGAAATGTTCCATCGCGCCCGCGAGCACGAGTTTCAGGCACAAATCTTCGCATTGCAGAAACAACAGGTAGGGCTGAATTTGTATGTCACCGATCAAAACGGCATGGTGATTTTCGACAGTGACGGTGGACGGCGCGAGGGTCAGGACTATATGGGCAAGCGCGATGTGCGGCTCACTCTTTCCGGACAATACGGCGCACGTAGCACACGAGAAGCGGAAGAGGACTCCACCACATCGATCATGTACGTGGGCGCGCCCCTCGGTCCGCGCGATGCGCCCCGCGGGGTGGTCACGGTATTCAAAAAACAAGCGGACGCGCTGCCCATGATCGCGGAACGGCGCGGTGTCATCATGCGCGCCATCATCAGCATCGGCATCGGTATTCTATTGCTGATCGCCGCCGTGTTCTGGTGGGTCTATCAACCCATCGGCATCCTCACCGACTACGCGCGCGCCGTGGAAAAAGGCCAACGCCCGCCCAAGCCCAGGCTCGGCGCCGGCCGCGAGGTGAACGCGCTCTACCACGCGCTCGAAACCATGCGCGAGGCGCTGGAGGGCAAGCGCTATGCCGAGCACTACACGCAGACCTTGACGCACGAAATGAAAAGCCCGCTGGCGGCGATTCGAGGCGCGGCGGAATTGTTAGACGAGGAAATGCCGGAACCGCAGAGAAGGCGTTTCCTCGAAAACATCCGCGCCGAGAGCTCGCGGGCCGAGCGTTTGATCTCGCGGCTGCTGGAACTCGCGATGGTGGAGAGCCGCGCGCATCTCGATGCCACCGAGTCGATCGACTTCGTTTCGTTGGTGCGAAGCGTGGTGGAGGAAGAACGTCCCACCGCCGACAATGCCCGCGTCCGCTTGCAAGTCACCGCGCCTGAGGCCAGCGTCATGGTCCGCGGCGATCGCTTCATCCTGCGTGCGGCCGTGGCGAACTTGCTGGAAAATGCCTTGGAGTTTTCTCCTGCCGATTCCGAGCTGCACATCACCGTACAGGTGGAAAACCAAGAAGTGCTGCTCCACATCGATGACCAGGGCCCCGGCGTGCCGGAGTATGCGTTGGAAAAAGTGTTCGAGCGCTTCTATTCCCTGCGCCATCACCACAGCGGCCGCAAAGGCACAGGCCTGGGCCTGAATCTGGTCAAAGAAGCCGCGGAGCTGCATCACGGCGGCATTACCCTCACGAACCGCGAGGGCGGTGGTGCCAGAGCGACCTTGCGGCTGCCTTGTACCTCACAGTAGGCCCACGTCCGTGAGAAGATACACCGCGAAGGAGGCCAGCCAGTGCTCGCCCTCGTAGTGGCCGCTGGAAACATGCTTCAGGCCGGCCTGCGTATGTGCGGCGGCACTGCGCAGCAAGGTGTCGCGGCGCGGGTCTTCTTTGGTGAGATTTTCCGCGATGCCTTTCATCGCCCAGGCGCGCGTGAGATTGAGGCCGGCGAGGTGGATCAAGTGCCCATCGCTCGGGTCGCTGACCTCCGCGGGCGTGAGCAAGTTTCCTAATTGCCCCTTGCCCAGATCCGGAAAATACGCGCTCAGCCACGTGGAAAATTCCTCGCGATCCAGCACCCGCCGCATCAGATCGGCGACGTTGAGACCCGGCGAAAAAAAGTCGTTGCCTGATGGCTCATAAGTGACGGGATAGTTCACATCCTTGCCATAAAAGCCTCGCGCTTTTTCTCGGATCAATTTCGCCAGCGCCTCGTCTTTCGTGAGATCCGCCCAGTCGAGAAATTGTGCCAGCGGAAAGGAAGTTTCCGGATGAAAGCCACAGCGCACCGGCCAATCGAGCTTGGGCAGGTAGTTTTTCATCAAGGTGACCAACTGCGTTTCGAGTGGCTGCAAGTACTGCGCCCAGCGCCGTGCATCCGTATCGTCCCAAGTGCGCAGTTCGATGCCCAGTCGCATCACCCAGGCCCAGCCATACATGCGCTCGAAGCCGTAATTTTCCTTGATCGTGAAATGCGCCGCCTCCGCCGCGAGTGCTTCTTGCGTGAAGCGTTTGTCGAGGATGGCACGCACGTCCTTCGCCCACGGGGCCTGCGGATGCAATCGCAGCAAACGCACCAGCATCCAGTGCCCGTGCACCGAGGAATGCCAATCGAAGTGCCCGTAAAACACCGGATGCTTCGCGCGCGGCGCCACGATGTCCGCGGCATCGCGCAGGACGTTTCCGGGCTTGTACGGATACTCGCGATCGATGCCCGCCAAGGCCATGGTGACAAAGGTAGCGGCTTGTTTTTCTTCCATCGCCGGAGCATCGGCAAAGGCTGCCGATGTGGCAAGCCCGATCGCACAGAGCACACGCATCCATTTCGCATTCATGACCAAGCACCTTCCCTCGCCTCATGCGTGGATGCAATGCTTTTTATTTCCACCGCGATTCTTGACAGCCACGCGCGGGCGGCGGAGCATCATCCATGGCGGAACCGATCGAACAATGGCTCAAGCACCTGGATGCGATTCTCGAACACCATCAATTCGAGACCGCGGAAGAGGCGGAGGCCTGGCTGCGGCTGCAATCGGAAAACCGCAGCATCGAGGAATTTTTCGAAACCTGCGCTGTGCCCACCGTGCGGCTGATGAGCCTGTGGCAGCGGGCGGAAAAAGCACAGGATCCGGAGGCCGCGCTGGCGCTGTATGAGCAAGCCATCGCCCATGCCGAGGAGACGCTAGCCGAGGAAATCGCCGCCGCGCGCCGTGAGCCGCTGACCTGGCAGGAGGGCAAGATGCAGCCGTATCTTTGTTCCTTGTTCGGTCGTGCCGCCACCCGGGAAATGCTCGGCGATCTCGCAGGGGCGGAGCAGGCGTACCTTCAGGTCTGGGAGGCGGATCCGTTCGATTCGTTAGGCGTGGCGGAGAAATTGTTTTCGCTGAGCCTGACGGATGGTCGGCTCGCCGATGCGCGCGCGTGGCTGGATCGGCTCGCCGAGGAAGACAGCACCATCGTGCTCTACCATCGTGCGCTGCTGTGTTTTCTCGAAGCGGCGGACGAGGCCGAGCAGGCGTATCACCAAAGCGGCGATCTCGCGGCGGCGAGTTCCTGGCAGGATGAATCGGCGAACGCGCTGCTGAGCCAGGCGCTGCGGCGCAATCCGTATGTCGCATCACTGATGGCGCATCCTCGCGCCTTTGAGCTCGCCTGCCCGGCACAGGCCGCCATCGGCAGCCCGGCGGAGGCGGTGCTGGTGATGTATGCCAGCGCCCACTTGTGGCTCAGTGATTTCCTCGCGCTGTCCTGGCTCATCGGTCAGGCGAAAACCTTCCCCTGTGATCTACCGGCCTTTCGCGACGAGTGGCAAAATCTTCTGCACGAGCTAGGCGGCGAGCCCAGCGATGAAGAACGTTTTGCCTACCTGCGTCAGTTGGAGGAAATGGATGGCTGATGCGCGTTCGATCACTGACCGTTCTGCGGCGGAGCCAGATCTTTCATGCCTTGCAGGCCTTCCATCATCGCTTTCAAGCCGGTGGTCAGCTTCTGGGCGCTGGCCATGGTTTGATCGAGTTTTTCCAATTCCATCACCGGCAGGTTGCCGTTTTGGAAGGGCATCTGTTGGGGATTGCTGGCTTGCGCATCCGTGGCTTTCTGCACGATGCCCGCCAGTTGCTGTTGCTGTTCCGGCGTTAAAATCCCTTGCAGTTGCTGAGCGAGCAGCGGGTCGGTGAGGTCATTGCCACCGCGTCCGGAAAACGCGAAGCCGCTGACATTGCGCATCACCGAGAGCGTATCGGCGGAGATCGTATCGTATTCTTCCTGCGTGATTTCGCCGCGTTTCAGGGCATCACCCGCGAGGATGGTTTCCATCATGCCGGAGGGATCAGCTTCGAGGGCGGCGGCGAGTTCCGTGACGGCATCCATTCGTTCGCCCACGCGTGTTTCGACAATGCCAGCCGCTTTCGCCTTCTGTTCCTCGGTCAGGCCGAGGCGCGAGGCGAGCGAGTCCGTCGCTTGTTTGATCGCGAGTTCTTTCGCCGACTTTGCCCCGCCGAGGGCGGCACCCATGTCCGCAATTTGCATCGCATCGGTCATCAGACCAGCCATGTCCTGCGTGATTTTTTTCGAAAGCTTCGTGCGGCCGTCGCCATATTTTTCTGTCAGTTTCGACCAGGCACCATCGCCACCGCGGTCATTCGAAGAACCCTTGGCACCGGCAGCGGGAGCCATGCCATTGCCCGCACCACCCGTATTCGCATTCGCAGCACCTGTGGTCGCAGCGGTGGCAGCTTCGGGTGTGGCTTTATTCTTGTTGCCCATGCTGGAGCCGAGATAAATTCCACCCACCAATAAGGCGAGCCCGGCACCGGCAATCATCAAATTTTTTTGTTTCATAAGGGTTCTGACATATCACAACGACGGAGAATGGGAAATTCGTGCAAATTTCAAAAGAAAATATGCTTTTCAGTGCCGTGGAATCACGGATATTCTTAGGAAAAGCACTGCACGATATTATGAGCGACGACACTTTTACCGAAGTTTCCCACACCGGCTGGCTCTCACGCATCGGCAAATCCATCACGGGTATGCTGGTCGGCCTCATTCTGACCGTCGGCTCCTTTCCCCTGTTGTGGTGGAATGAAGGCCGCAGCGTGAAAACCTACCAAGGCCTGGTGGAGGGGGAAAAAGTCTGCGTCGAGGCGTCAGCGGAGGCCATCGATCCCGCGAACGATGGCAAGCTCGTCCATACCAGCGCCCGCGCCGAGGCGAAAGACGCGGTCGCCGATCCCGTCTTCGGCCTCCAGCTCCCCGGCACCGTCAAGCTCCGCCGCAACGTGGAAATGTTCCAATGGACCGAGCAAAAAAGCACCAAAAAAAGGACCAAAATGGGCGGCGGCGAGGAGACGGTGACGGAATACACCTACCGCACCGAGTGGGATGCGAAAATGCACCGCTCCTCCGAGTTCCAAAAGCCCGCCGGCCATGGCAACCCGGAGCCGCTGTACAACAGCGAGAATTTTTCCGCCAAACAAGTCAGCCTCGGCGCGTACCGCTTGCCGGATTTCCTGATCGCAGCGTGGAATGACTACAAGCCGCTCTCGCCGCCAGCGAAAGAAACCTTGCCAGAGGCGCTGCAATCCCGCGCCCAGTTACGCGATAACTGGCTCTATCTATCCACAAACCCGGACGAGCCCAAGCTCGGCGACCTACGCATCAAGTTCGAGTCCATCCCCGCGGGAGACGCGAGCGTGCTGGTGCGACAAATCAAAGACACCTTCGAGCCCTACACCACGAAAACCGAGACCAAGATCGCCCGCATCACCAGTGGTGTTCAGTCAAAGGAAAGCATGTTCGCCGCCGCACAATCCGAAAACACCATGATGACATGGCTGCTGCGCGGACTGGGGCTGCTGCTGATGTTTCTCGGACTTGTGTGCATCTTCCAGCCCCTGAAAATCCTCGCCGATGTCCTGCCTCTCGCCGGTCGCATCGTCGGTGCCGGCACGGGCCTGATCGCGTTTCTGCTCGCAGGCATCGGCAGCTCGCTCACCATTTCCCTCGCCTGGCTCTGGTATCGCCCGCTCCTCGGCGCTGCGATCCTGATCGTGACCGTGGGCTGCATGGTCCTCATCATCCGCGCCTTGAGCAAAAAATCGGCTTGATCGCAGAGCTTGGAAAAATGCGCCACTTTTCCCATTGCGATGACCCCTTCCCGCCACTAGAATCCTCCCATGAAAAAAGCATTCGCCAAATTGTTTGCGCTTGTCATCGCGCTCGTCAGCGCCTGGGTCATCTTCACACCCTTTGATCTGCCGCCGATCCCCTTCTTTTTCATCGATGAAGCCATCGCACTGGTCTTGCTCACCAAGTCCCTCGCCTATCTCGGCATCGACATCGCGCAATTCATGCCCTTCCTGAAAAGCCGCAAGCAGAGCAAAGACCCTGCCGCATCGGGGAGCTTCGGCCCGAAGCCGACCGCGAAAGATCCCATCATCGATGTCTGATCTTCCCCCCTTTCCCTCCACACTGCCACATTCGCGCGCGAATTCTCGAAAGATGGCGGCATTTTCCCCGTATCCCCTATCATCAAAATGAGCGACTCCACCGAAGCAACCACACGTCGTAAACCGATTTTTCTCACCATCCTCGGACTGGGTGCCTGCGCAGGCATGTTGGCCATGCCAGGGATCGCCGGCCCACCGAATGGCGAGGCGATGCCCGACATGATGCGATTTCTCGGCCGCTTTCACCCGGTGATTCTTCATTTGCCCATCGGCATCCTGACTTTGGCCCTGCTGCAGGAATTCGCCTCCCTGTTCACCCGTGATGTCTCCTCCACGCGCAGCATCATGTTTTTCGCCGCCGTTTCCTCGGTCATCGCGGTGATTGCGGGATTTTTGCTGTATCAAAGCGATCTCGATGGCGAAGCGACGGATCTCGGCAATCGCCACCTCTGGGGCGGCATTGCCTTTTCCTGCGTGACCATTCTCGCCTACATCGTCAAGTCCTGGACCGATGCCGGAGCCTCCGCCGCATGGTTCTACCGCTTCCTGCTCCTCATCAGCGCGGGCGTGATGGCCTTCGCCAGTCATGATGGTGCGTCCATGGTGCACGGCACCGACTACCTTAGCAAATACGCTCCACCCGCCCTCAAGCCACTGCTCGGTGGAAAAGTGGAAAACGCAGCAGATCCCGCTGGAGATGCGCCCGCCGCCGAGCCGCTCGTGTATCAGGACGTGGTCGCGCCGATGATGGAGGAAAAATGCTGGAAGTGCCACAATGCCGATAAAATCAAAGGCAAGTTCCGCATGGACACCTACGAGCTGCTGGTCAAAGGCGGCAAAGAAGGCGTTGGCCTCGTCGCCGGAGATGCCGCCAAGAGCAATATCGTGATCCGTTGCGAGCTGCCCATCGATGACGATGAGCGCATGCCCCCTGATGAAAAGCCCGGCCTCACCCCCGAACAGCTCACCGTGATCAAGTGGTGGATCAATGCCGGTGCCTCGCCTACCGTCAAGCTCAGCGAAGCCAAGGCACCCGCCGATGTCGCCGCCATCATCGCCAAACAAGCGCCGGTGGTGAAAAAACCAAGCGCTCCTGCACCCAGCACCTCTGAAGCCGCACCGAAGGCTGACAACCAGCGCGATGCCCTCAAGGCCGCCATGGCCGAAGTGCAAAAATCCTTCCCCGGTGCCGTGCAGTTCGAGTCCCAGGACTCCGCTTGCCTCACCTTCACCGCCGTCAGCATGCGCGGGAAATTCAGCGATGACGATACCGCCAAGCTCGGCCCCGTTATGACCGGTCTGGTCTCCGCCGATTTCTCCGCCGCCGTGATCACCGACAAGTCCCTCGCCCTGCTCGCCCCTGCCAAAGGCTTGCGCGCCCTGCGCCTATCGGAAACCAAAGTCACCGATGCCGGCATGGACGCGGTCGCAAAAATGGCATCGCTCGAATCGCTGAACATCTACGGCACCGAAGTCACCGATGCCGGCCTGCAAAAACTCGCCGCCCTGCCGCAGTTGAAAAAACTCTACGTCTGGCGCAGCAAGGTCACCCCCGCCGGGATCGAAGAGCTGAAGAAAAAGCTGCCCCAGTGCGTGATCGAAGCCGGCATCTGACCGCAGCGATTTTTCTCAATCATTTTCCATCAGCGATCCCGCGACATTGTGGGATCGCTTATTTTTTGGATCGATGGCGGGGGCGTTTTTTTGCGTATGAGGCGATGCGGAGGCTGCGCCAACCCGTGTGGATGGTGAGCGGGCCGCACTCGGGGCAATCGAGATGCCAGCGCTTTTTGTCCGCCGCGGTGACCAGGGCGTTCTTGCGGCACTGGGGGCAGCCGAATTCCAGGCGTCGCCGTGCCAACAGCCAGCCTTGCCAGGCGCCGAGCAGGGCGATGCTCACCAGCACGCCGCCCAAGGGAAGGGCCAGCAGTTGCCAGCGCGAGGTGGCGGGCAGGAACCACAGGCCCACGATCGCCACCGCCAACAAGGGAGTCAGGGAACAAAGCCGATGCCAGGTGCGCAAGGGGAAAAGTTTCATGGAACGGCGAAGCGGTTAGGCGCTCGGATTGCGTTTTTCCAAGGCCACCATGGTGATGTCATCCATTTGCGGCGCGTCACCGGTGAATTCTTTCAGGGCGCGCAACATCTGCTGCAGCACCGCCTCCGCTCCCAGCGGGGAATTTTGCAGGAAGGTGGACTTCATGCGTTCGAGGCCGTATTCTTCTTCCTCGCCATTGAGCGCTTCCTTGACGCCATCGGTATGCAGGAGCAAACAGTCGCCGGGTTCGATCTGGAAGGCATAGTCCTTGGTCACACGCTCGAAGACGTCGCCTTCATCGATCCCCACCGCCAGTCCGGACGGCTTGATTTGGGTAACCTCTCCCGTTTCCTTGTGAAACCAGAATGCCGGATCATGTCCCGCGCGCGCCATCACGGCCTGCCCGCTATCGCCATCCAGAATCAGATAGGCCATGCTGATGAACATGTCCTCGCGGATATCGGGAAACAACTGCCGGTTGACGAGTGCCAGCACTTTCGCCGGCGAGGTCTCGCCCATGGCCACACAGCGCAACACGCTACGGCACATCGCCATCAGCAGGCCGGCGGCCACGCCCTTGCCGGACACATCCGCGATCACCAGCCCCCAGCGTTTTTCGCCGAGATCGATGAAATCATAGTAGTCGCCACTGATGATGCGCGCTGGGGTGTTGGTGCCCGCCACGCGGTAGCCCTCGATCAAGGGATTTTGCTGGGGCAGCAAAATGCGCTGCACCTCGCGTGCGGTGCGCAGTTCGTTTTCCAGCGAGCGTTTTTCATTCGCCTCCAGATGCACCAACGAATTTCCCAGCGCAAACGACGACTGCTCCGCCACCGAGCGGAACACGCTGAAGTCATGCTCATTGAACACTCCCTGGCTGTGCGGCTTCGCCACGGCCAGCACGCCCAGATCCTTGCCGCCGTGGCGGAGCGGAGCCAGCATGGCGGAAACGTCTTCCTCGAAATTGACAAAAGCATCGCGGAACGATTCGTGCGTTTTCACATCCGGCACGTGCACCGCCTTGCCCACCATCAGGCAATGCCCGAGTATGCCCTCATCGCTGGCCTGGTTCGACAAACGGATGTGGCTCTCGGCCACGCGCGGATCCTTTTGCGCGCGGCGCATCACCTCCAGCGGCAGACCGATGAGCTGCGGGCATTGTTCGCTCACATACTTCGGCACCAACAATTCGCGGGTATCATTGCTCAGGTACATCGCCCCGCCTTTGGCACTGACCACGTCCACCACGCCGTCCACGATCATGCGGTTCACGCTGTGCGGCGAGGAGTCCTTTTCGATCGCCTCGCCCAGATCGTGCAGGAAGTGAAACATCCTTTCTTCCTCACCCACGATGTCGCTTTTTTCCTTCTCCAGCAGCTTCGCGCTGCGCCGCGCACGCGAGCCCCAGAGCGCCATCAGCACTACCAACGCCACTAGGCCACAGACGATGTAAAATTCAAGGGACATGGTTCGGGTTCAACTCATGCGATAGATGCAGTGCCATCACTTGGTTTGCGCCCCCAGTTCGTTTTCCAACAATTGCACCACCGATTCGAATTTCTGCGCGTTTTCCTCATTCGCGGCGGAGAGGATCTTGTGCGCCTCCAGCACTTCCTGGCCGCGCTCGCGCGAGTTCAGGGCCTGCGCTTTCCAGCACGCGAGTGCGCCGCGTATGGTCTCCTCCTGCCCGCTCCAGGTGGCGCTATCAGGATTGATTTCCATGAAGGCATCCAGGCCCAGGTCCTCGAGCGAGTTCACGTTTCTTTCCGCGGCTCCGGCAATTTCCAGCCGCCCGCCGCCGGTCTGCTTGGTGATGCGCATCGCCAGGCCCGCGAGCATGCCCATGAATGTGGAGTCCATGCCACTGCATTGATGCAGATCGATCACCAGGCAACGTTCGCCCGCTTGCAGGCAGTGTTCCGCGCATTGCTTCAACGCAGGGCTGGAGAGGAAATTGCCCTTCCCACTGCAGCGGATCCACGAAAAGCCGTCAAATTTTCCCCAATCGATGTCGCTTTGTTCAGTCACAAATGGAACGCGTCGCAACCTCGTCGCGACAGACACACTCTATGCAAATTCATTCGAAGGTCAACGCCGGAAAAGAACTTTCTCCTCGTTCTCTGACGCGAAATGTTTTCCACGCCTTGCTTTCACAAGTGGGCCCGACAGGAATCGAACCTGTACCTACGGCTTCGGAGACCATCGTCCTATCCATTGGACTACGGGCCCATGTGTGAGCTTTCGCGGTGCGCAGCTTAGAACGGCAACGACGCTTCTGGCAAGCGTCGGTTTCATATTTCCTGCGGCTTCATCGTTCGAGCACGCTGCCAATGATCGGTACTCAGATAAAAAAAGCGCATAATATAGCACAAAAATCAAAAAATGCATCTCTGTGTCGAAATTGTCACATAGATTTAATTCCCAGAGGCGCGAATTGTCACAATAGTGCTTGTGCTCACCCGCACTGCCTCCCATCAGTCCGGCAGCTCCATCCCATACCCAAAGCACCATGCTGACACACCGCTCCATCATCGCCCTCGCCCTGACGCTCGCTGCCAGTCCCATTCTGGCAAAAGACGCATCGATCATCACCTCTGCCGAAGATGAGGTGAAAAAAGAACAAACCCTCGGCGATCAGCTCGAAAACCTCGGCCTGCTCTACAAGGACAAAACCAACCCGCTCCTCCAGGAATTCTGGTTGCTGGGCCGCTACCACGGACATTTTCATGAAACCGATGGCAGCAATGGAGAAGACACGGGCTATGAAAGCCGCCGCGTTCGCCTCGGTTTTCAGGCGAAAATGTTCGATCGCCTCACCCTCCATGCCCAGGCGATCAGCGGCAGTGATTTTGATCCTGATTACAATGGTTTCACCGAGCTGTGGGCGCGCTGGACTTTCAGCGATGCCGTGAGCCTCACCGTCGGCCAGCAAAAGCATCGTTTCACCCACGACCGTAACGTGTCCAGCCGCTACATGAGCTTCATGGAGCGCTCGATGTTCACCAACATGATGGGCCTGGACTATACCCCGGCGGTCACTCTGTTAGGCAAAATCGGCAAACTGGAATACTACACGGGCATTTTCTCGAATTTCGCTGGCACGGACATGTGGAATTCGTTCACCGAACAAGATTCCGGCTGGTCCTACATCGCCGCCGCCACCTATGATCTGGAACATTTTCTCGGCGCGGATACGGCCTACTTCTATGGCAGCTACCTGCACAGCGATGCGAATGAGAACGCGACGAACCTGAAGCGTTTCGATGATGCCGTTTCCGGTGCCTTGATCCTCACGGAAGGTTCTGCAGCGCTGGTCACCGAGGTCACCACCGGCTTCGGCGGTGCCAAAGGAAATGCCGTGGGGCTCAATATCCAGCCGAGCGTGTTCCTTACGGATGTGCTCGAGCTCGTGGGACGCTACCAGATCGCCTCATCCAGCGAGTCCAACGGACTCAGAAGCCAGCGACGGTATGAAAGCCTGGCTGGTTTGCCCGACGGGGATTTTTACCAAGCGGGCTACATCGGCCTGAACTACTACATCGCCGATCACCGCATCAAGCTGATGACGGGCGTGGAGTATGCCAAAATGAACGACGAGGACACACTCACGTTCTATGCCGGCTTCCGCATGTTCTTCGGCCCGCACTCCGCCGCTCCCTACCCCGGCAACAAAATGCTCGAGGGGCTGTGGTAAGCATTGCCTGACCGACAGCCTGTTTTTTTTCCTGATTCGTAGCGATCGCAGCCACTTTCCGAGGTGGCTGCGATTTTTTTCACCTTCTCACTCGGAGAAAATCCCGCTCAAGCCGCCGATCACGCCGCCTTGTTCCTGACGTCCGCCACCGGCGCCGACGATGCGCGCGGCCATGCGGCCGAAGGGCAGGCTCTGCAGCCACACCGTGCCGTGGCCTTGCAAGGTGGCAAGAAACAGACCCTCGCCACCGAACACCATGGACTTCAGATTGCCCGCGCGTTCGATCGAGTAGTTGATCTGATTCGTAAACGCCACCAGGCAGCCGGTATCCACCAGCAATTTTTCGCCTTTCAGCTCCTTGCGGATCACAAAGCCACCCGCGTGCAGGAAGGCCATGCCATCGCCATTGAGACGCTGCAGAATGAAGCCCTCACCGCCGAAAAATCCCGCGCCGATTTTTTTGTTCAGCGCGATGCCCACTTGCGTGCCCATCGCCGCGCAGAGGAAAGCGTCGCGCTGGCAGAGCAGCTCGCCGCCGAGCTGCGAGAGATCCACCGGGATGATCGTGCCGGGATAGGGAGCCGCGAAGGCCACGGCCTTCTTGCCCGCGCCGCGGTTGGTGAAATGTGTCATGAACAAGGACTCGCCTGTCAAGGCGCGCTTGCCGACCTGCATGAGCTTGCCCATGAAGCCGCTGTCCGGCGTGGAGCCATCGCCCATTTTTGTCTCGAACGAAATGCCCTCTTCCATGTAGTTCATCGAGCCCGCCTCGGCGATCACCGTCTCATTCGGATCCAGCTCGATCTCCACCATCTGCATGCTTTCGCCGAGAATCGCAAAGTCAATCTCATGCGAACGCTTGCCCGCCATGGCGGGAATCGGCGGCGGTGGGGGCGAGGCGGAAACCGGGAACAACTGCGGCAGGACCTTGCCCGCCGGTTGCCACTCCGTCATACCGGATTTCCAAACAAACGTGTCCGCCTTGAGAGTGCCGTTTTCGACCAATTCCGAGAGATTTTCTTCAGCAGTGCTGCCATTGCTGCCCGAGGGTGTGTGATAGTGCCATTGCGTCATGCTTCGAGAATAAAATCATTTTCCTCCCGCGCAATGAAAATTTTCTCCATGGCCCATCAGCGTGTTGCCTCATTGAAGCGGACACCATAAATATTTCCATGAGTGACTGGGAGAGTGCCGTTGCCTCATAAATAGAGACACCATGGCGCCAGCCATGAGTATGAGTGAAAAAAGCATCGAAGAATACACAAAGAAGATGCGCGCAAGG
>CANHQJ010000015.1 GCA_947462875.1 Verrucomicrobiia bacterium | reverse complement strand
TGCGCGCATCTTCTTTGTGTATTCTTCGATGCTTTTTTCACTCATACTCATGGCTGGCGCCATGGTGTCTCTATTTATGAGGCAACGGCACTCTCCCAGTCACTCATGGAAATATTTATGGTGTCCGCTTCAATGAGGCAACACGCATGCCTGCTCCCCACAGGAAATGCGTTGCAATTTCGATAAAATCCGCCAATCTGCCGCCCCTGAACTTTCCAGCTATCATGTCCGATCGTCGCAAACCATTTCCTTTTGATGTTTTTGAATCCCAGTGGCAAAACCGTTGGGACACGGAAAAAACATTCCGCACTCCGGGTCCGGGGGAAGCGGATTTCGATGCATCGAAGCCCAAGTACTACGTGCTCGACATGTTTCCCTATCCGAGTGGCGCGGGCCTGCATGTCGGTCACCCCGAGGGCTACACTGCGACGGATATCTTGGCGCGATTCAAGCGTTGCCGTGGTTTCAACGTGCTGCATCCGATGGGCTGGGACGCCTTTGGTTTGCCCGCGGAACAATACGCGATCAAGACGGGACAGCACCCGCGCGTCACCACCGAGGCGAACATCAAGAATTTCCGCCAGCAGTTGAAAAATCTCGGCTTTTCCTATGACTGGGATCGCGAGGTGGATACCACCGATCCGAGCTACGTGCGCTGGACGCAGTGGATTTTCCTGCAGCTCTATCATTCGTACTTTGACGAAGTCGAACAAAAGGCCAAGCCCGTGAGCGAACTCGCGGCCAAGGGTTGGACGCGCGAGCAGATCGATGCCGTGCGTTTGGCCTTCGTGCAGGAAGCTCCCGTCAACTGGTCGCCGGATCTCGGCACGGTGTTGGCGAACGAAGAGGTCGAGGAATGGCGCAACAAGGGCCACATCGTCGAGCGCCGGCCGCTGCGTCAGTGGATGCTGCGCATCACGTCGTATGCCGAGCGTTTGCTGAATGAGATCGATGCGCTCGATTGGCCGGAAGGCATCAAGCTGTTGCAAAAAAACTGGATCGGAAAAAGCGAGGGCGCGACGGTGGACTTCCTCGTCGGCGGCCATACCGTGACGGTTTTCACCACCCGTCCGGATACCTTGTTCGGCGCGACGTACATGGTGCTGGCTCCCGAGCATGCCCTTGTCCATGAAATCACCACCGCCGAACAAAAAGCGGAAGTGGAAGCCTACGTCCAGGGCTGTGCGACGAAGTCCGACATGGAGCGTGGCGAGATGAACAAAGACAAAACGGGAGTCTTCACCGGTGCCTATGCGATCAATCCCGTCAACGGCGAAAACATCCCCGTGTGGATCGCCGACTACGTCATGATGGGCTACGGCACCGGCGCGATCATGGCTGTGCCCGCGCATGACGAACGCGACTTCGCCTTCGCGGAAAAGTTTTCTCTGCCCATCATTCAGGTGGTGAAGCCGCTCAAAGAAGAAGACGATTGGAAAGGCTACACCGATTACGGCACCGCCATCAACTCCTCCTTCCTCGATGGCCTGCCGACCGCCGAAGCGAAGTCGAAGATGATCGCGTGGCTCGAAGAAAACGGCAAGGGCAAGCGCAAGGTGCAATACAAACTGCGCGACTGGTTGTTCTCGCGCCAACGCTACTGGGGCGAGCCGTTTCCCATCGTTTGGGAAAACGGCCTGCATGCCGCGATCCCCGAGTCCGAGCTGCCCTTGTTGCAACCCGCCTTGGAAGATTTCAAGCCGACCGGCGACCCGCGTGGTCCCTTGATCAAAGCGACCGATTGGATTCAATACACACAAACCGCGCAGCGCGAAACCAATACGATGCCGCAGTGGGCGGGCTCTTGCTGGTACTACTTGCGCTATTGTGATCCGCGCAATGAAAACGCTTTCATCTCCAGGGAAGCGGAACATTATTGGTTAGGCGGCGAAGGACAAAGCGGCGCGGTCGATCTCTACGTCGGCGGCACCGAGCACGCCGTGCTGCATTTGCTCTACGCGCGTTTCTGGCACAAGGTCTTGTTCGATCTCGGCCATCTCAGCACACCCGAGCCCTTCCAAAAACTCGTCAACCAAGGCCTCATCCTCGGCGAGGACGGGCAAAAAATGTCGAAGTCCGTGGGCAACGTCGTTAATCCCGATGATGTCATCCGCGAGTATGGCGCCGACTCCCTGCGTCTCTACGAAATGTTCATGGGCCCGCTGGAGCAAGTGAAGCCCTGGCAAATGAAAGGCGTCGAGGGCGTGCACCGCTTCCTCGCGCGCGTGTGGCGTGTGGCGATGGAAGAAAACCAGGCCGGCGAATGGCAGATTTCCTCGCGCATCAGCAAGGCTCCGTGCGGCGATGCGAAGCTGCGCAAGGTCGTGCACGAGACCATCAAAAAAGTCACCGAAGACATCGAGCGCATGGCCTTCAATACCGCCATCTCGCAGATGATGATTTGCACCAATGCCTTCACGCAAGCCGAGCAAGTGCCGCTCGAGGAGTTCCTCATTTTCCTGCGCCTGCTCAATCCCTTCGCGCCGCATTTGGCCGAGGAACTGCATGCCAAGCTCACCGCGGAAAACACGATGCTCTACCATCAACCATGGCCGGAGTTCGATGCCGAGGCCCTGATCGAAAACGAGATCGAGCTCGTCGTGCAGGTCAATGGCAAGCTTCGCGATCGCATCCGCGTCGTGCCCGATGCCACCGAAGAAGTCGCCCTGCAAACCGCACTGGCCTCACCCAAAATCCAGGAATACACCAACGACAAAACCATGCGCAAGGTCATCTACGTGCAAGGCCGTTTGCTGAACTTGGTGGTGGGGTAGTCAAGATCACGAACAACAAAAAAGGATCACGGCTTTCACCGTGATCCTTTTTATTGTTAGTCTCTTGGGATCAAAGTTCCTTGATCCAGATATTCGCGAAGTCGATCGAGCTGCCGTGGTGCTGCAGGCCTACTGGACCGGTGGGTTTCACGCCGGGGAGCTGGGCGTTATCGATGACTTTTTTGCCATTGAGAATGACCGTCAAGCGATCGCCTTTCATGGTGACTTCCATGTGATTCCATTCGCCGACGGGGCGGTCGGCTTTTTCCTTCGGGGTGACACCGGCGCGCACTTCGGCGGGCAGGCCTTTGTTGGTGCGATAGCCATACACTTCGCCGGAGCCCACAGGCCAGTTCCAAAGGTTGACTTGGGAATTGATGTTGCCGCGCATGTAAACGCCGCTGTCGAGTTCTTCTACCTTGAGCGTTTCGCCTGTTTCATTGCCCTCGGCGTTGATCACGGGGCGGTTCATGACAGGACCGGGACCGTTCCAGCGCCAGTCGAGCACCATGGTGAAATCGCCATAGGGCTTGACGGACCACAGGTCTTTGACCTTCGCTGTGCTTTTGCCATCGTATTTCAGCACGCCATTGGTCGGAACCCAGTGGCCTTCGCTGCCGGACTCGACTTTCCATGCTTCCAGTGATTTGCCATCGAACAGCGGAGTGAAACCTTGTTTTTTCCACTCCTCGGTGTTGGCAGCGGGTGCGAGGTCGGCGATCTTGATGTTGCGGAAGGCGACAGGGTCACCGTGACCGCACCAACTGATGTGACCGGAGCGACGTTTCACGCCCTGGTGCTTCGGGAATTTTTGTTCGAGCTCGTCGAGCTTCGCATCGGTGATCACCGTGCCGTTCAGTTCGACTTTCACCGAGTTCCCCATGACTGTCACGCGCTCGTGATTCCACTCGCCCACCGGCTTGAGGTGGCCTTTTTTGGCGGGCAGCATGGTGTAGATGGAGCCGTGAAACTGGTAGTCCTTCAGGTCCTTGTATTTTTCCGCCGTGTCATCGAGGATCTGCAACTCCATGCCCACGTAGGCGGCGTCACCTGCACCGGGATAGTGGATGCCGAGGCCGTTGTTGCCGCCGGGAGGAAGTTTGAATTCAAAATCGAGGATGTAATGGCTGAAGCGTTCCTCAGTCATCAGGTTGCTGCCTTTCGGCGTGCAAACGATGGTGCCGTCCACCACTTCGTAGCCATTTCCTTTCCAGCCCGTGAGGTCCTTGCCGTTGAAGAGCGGGCGGAATTCCTGGGCGTGCGAAAAAAGCGATGAGGCCAGCAGGCCAAGACTGAGACGGGCAAAATGTGTCATATGAAACAATACTACGAAGCGGACTCGCAGGATATTTCAGAGCAAAATTGCCAGACGTATCATTTCTTGTTGATGAACGCGAGCACATCGGCCGCTTGCTGGTCTGTGGATGCGGATAGGTCGCGCCAGACGAGTTTGCCATCTTGGAAAAGAAAGGCCTGGCGCTTGGCGAATCCCGCGACGTGTGGCACGCCGAAGGCATCAGCGACTTTGCCTTCCTTGTCGGCGAGCAGTGTGAAGGGAAGCTTGTATTTTTCCGCAAACGCTTTTTGCGCCTCGACCGTGTCCATGCTGACGCCGAATACTTTCACGCCTTTGTCGGTGATGTTTTGATAGGCATCGCGCAGGCTGCAGGCCTGTTTGGTGCAGCCCGGGGTGTCGGCTTTCGGGTAGAAATACACCAGCACGTAGCCTTTGGCGCCGGTTTCCGCGAGTTTCACTTCCTTGCCAGCCTGATCGGCACAGGTGACGGCGGGCAGTGCGGCGCCCTCGGCAATCGGTTCAGCGGCACCGGGAAGAGTGATGCCAACGATGGCGGCGGCGGGAGCGAGGTATTTGAGAGGATTCATCGGCCACAAACTCGCACGGAAGGGCTGAAATGCAATAGCGATTTTTTTATTGGACAAAATCGCCGGATTCGTACAATCTCCGCGCCCGCTGCTTTCCCAAGCGGCGAATCCTCACGATGGCAGAGTAGCTCAGTGGTAGAGCAGAGGACTCATAAGCCTTTGGTCGGCGGTTCAAATCCGCCCTTTGCCACCATCGTGAGATTTTTTTTTGCATGGAACTTGCCACGTCTCCGCGCCCTCCGCTACTGTGAGCGCGCACCATGTCGGAATCCTTTGTTCATCTCCATCTCCACACAGAATACTCCACACTGGACGGAATGACACGGGCGGCGGATGTCGCCAAACGCGCCGCGGAGCTTTGCATGCCGGCCGTGGCCATGACCGACCACGGCAACATGTATGGCGCGATCGAATTTTACCAGGCCTGCAAAAAAGCCGGCGTGAAGCCCATTCTCGGCTGCGAAATCTACCTGTGCCCGACGGTGAAGGAGGACAAAAAGGAAATTCCCGGGCGCAAGCGCAATTGTCACATGACACTTCTGGCGGAAACGAACGAAGGCTGGCAGAATCTAACGAAACTGGTGACGGTCGGTCATCTCGAGGGCATGTATTACGGCAAGCCGCGCATCGATCGCGGTGACTTGCGGCAGTTTGCCAAGGGCATCATTTGTCTTACGGGCTGCATTTCCGGTCCCGTGAACGAATGGTTGCTGGCGGGGGATCGTGCCAAGGCGGCGGAGACGCTCACGGAATTGATCGAGATTTTCGGCAAAGAGAATGTCTATGTGGAAATCCATAATCACGGGCTCGGGCCGCAGTTGCAGGTGTTGCCGCAGTTGGTGGAGCTCGCGCGTGAGTTTGGTCTGAAACTGGTGGCCGTCAATGACGTTCATTTTCTGAATCGCAGCGATCACGAGGCGCACGATGCCCTGATCTGCATCGGCACCGGCAAGCAGCTCATCGATGAAAACCGCATGCGCTACACGCCGGAAGTGCATTTCAAAACGGCGGAGGAGATGCGTGAGATTTTCGCCGATCTGCCCGAGGCCTGCGATGCCACCTTGGAGATTGCCGAGCGCTGCAATGTCACACTCAAGCTTGATCCCTCCAGCTCGGAAAAGTATCCGCAATTCGGCACGCCCGATGGCTCGCCTCGCGAGGAGTATTTCCGCAAGCTTTGCTTCGAGGGCCTGGAGCGGCGCTATGGCAAGGAAAAGGCCGCCGAGCCCGATGTCGTCGCGCGGTTGGACTACGAGATCAATACGATCAACAAGCTCGGCTTCGCGTCGTATTTCCTGATCACCGCCGACTTCATTCAATGGGCGCGCGATCACGATATCCCCGTTGGCCCGGGCCGTGGTTCGGCGGCGGGTTCGCTGGTGGCATACACCATGGGCATCACCGACATTTGCCCGCTGCGCTTCGGGCTCCTGTTCGAACGTTTCCTCAACCCCGAGCGCGTCAGCCCTCCCGACGTGGATATCGACTTCTGCCAATCCCGTCGCGGCGAGGTCATCGAATACGTGCGGGAAAAATACGGACGTCGCAGTGTTTCACAGATCATCACCTATGGCACGCTCGGTGCCAAAAGCGTGATCCGCGATGTGGCCCGCGTGATGGGTGTTTCCTACGGCGAGGCCGATCGCATCGCCAAGATGATCGAGTCAAAGCCCGGAGTCACTTTGGATAAAGAGTGGAAGGAAAAAGCCGAGCTGCGCGAATTGGTCGATGGCTCCACGACCTATCACGAGCTCTGGGATTACGCGCTGAAACTCGAAGGACTGGTCCGCAATACCGGCGTGCACGCGGCGGGCGTGGTGATCGGCGATCGTCCGCTCGACGAGCACGTGCCGCTGACCGTGGGTAACGAGGGCGAGGTCGTGACGCAGTTCGACATGGGTGCCATCACCTACGTGGGCCTGCTGAAGATGGACTTCCTCGGTCTGAAAAACCTGACCGTCATTCACGATGCCGAGGCGCACATCCGCAAAAACATCCCCGGCTTCCGCGTGGCGGAGGCTCCGCTCGATGATCCGAAAACCTTCGAGATTCTCAACCGTGGGGAAACGATGGGCGTGTTCCAGTTGGAGTCCGGCGGCATGGTGGAAACCTGCCGCAAGTATGGCATCGACAAGATCGAGGACATCATCGACCTGCTCGCTCTCTATCGCCCCGGCGCCATGCAGTTCATCGATCAGATGATCGAGGTGAAAAAAGGCCGCACCAAGCCTGTATTCGAACATCCTTTGTTAGAGCAGGTCGCGGGCTCCACCTACGGCATCATGATCTATCAGGAACAGGTGCAGAACGCCGCGAAGTTGCTTGCGGGCTACACCCTCGGCGGCGCCGACCTGCTGCGTCGTGCGATGGGTAAAAAAGACCCCGCCGAGATGGCGAAACAACGCGCCGTATTTGTCGATGGATGTGAAAAAACCAATAACATCAGCGAGAAGCTGGCGAATGCCATCTTCAACAAGATCGAGATGTTTGCCGGCTACGGCTTCAACAAGTCCCACTCCGCCTGCTATGGCCACATTTCCTACTGGACCGCGTACCTGAAAGCGAATCATCCGGTCGAGTTCATGGCGGCCTTGCTCTCGAATGAGATCAACAATACCGACAAGATTTCCGTGTTCGTCGCCGAGTGCCATCGCATGAAGATCGAGATTCTGCCACCCGATCTGAACAAATCCAGCCTGCGGTTTTCACCCGAGACCACGCCCTCCGGTGCCGCCGCGATCCGCTACGGTCTGGCCGCCATCAAGAACTGCGGCGAGGCGGCGATGGCCATCGCGATTGAAGAGCGCGAGGCGAAAGGGGAATTCCAATCGCTGGAGGACCTCGCCAATCGTCTCGATTCCCGCGTGGTGAACAAACGCATTCTCGAAACTCTCGTCAAATGCGGCGCGCTCGATTGGGTCGGCGAGACACGCGCGACGATGTTCGCCCGCCTGGAATCGGTGGTGGCGGCATCCTCCTCGCTGCAAAAAGACCGCGCGTCCGGCCAGGTGTCGCTCTTCGACTCCATTGACTTCGCCCCGCCGGTGGCCCCGGTGAAGCGTGGCGAGATCATCGAAGAATGGCCGAAGGATGAGCGTCTCGCGCATGAGAAGGAATTGTTAGGTTTCTACGTCACCGGTCATCCGCTCGATAAATTCCGGGGACTGCTGGATTCCGACAAGTTCTGCAAGATCGGTCTCATCGATGAACTCGATACCGCCAACCCGCGCGCGCGATTCCCCTTCGCCGGCATGATCCGCACGGTGGAGGCGAAAATGACCAAGACGGGCAAGCCCTTCGGCGTGCTGACGATCGAGGATTTCACCGGCTCCACGGAACTGGTGATGTGGGGCGAGTCCTTCGTGCCCGCGCGCGACAAAGGATTTCTCGAAGCCGGGAAAATCATCAAATGCAAAGCCGCGATCCAGGTGGATGACCGCACGCAAACCCGCCGGCTCACCGGCTACGAGGTGGATGAACTCAAGCCCCGCGTCGCCGCCAAGAACGACAAAGGCCCGGTGCAGTTGACCCTGTGGACCACGCGCCACGGCGAACACGATCTGCAAGACATCCGCCACATCATCGCCGGCTACCCGGGCAAAACACCGGTGCTTTTGCATTTCCAAAACAGCAGCGGCAAACGATGCACCGTCGAGCTACCCGAACTCTATCAGGTCAAACGCAGCGACGAACTCCTGCAAGCCCTGGACAAATGGATCGATGACTGACCGTGGCAGCGCTTTCCAAGCGCCAGACCAAACAAAGTAGCGAGAAATTGAGCCCAATGTCTATTCGGGGACAATCAACCCTTGGTTTCTTCAGTCTTCCGTCCTAACAGGACGACTCATGCCAGCCCACGGAGCATCCGTGGGTAAGATGTCCGATAAGAACGATTGCGTCCCAACGGGACGCATCATCAGGTAGAGCGGGGTGTTTTTTTGGGAAAATTGTATGATCGTTGATGAACATCGATTTATGGGATTGACGTGCGGCCCACGATGAAGCGTCCCTTCAGGACGCGATGAAATTTTGGGAATGCGCACCCACGGATGCTCCGTGGGCTGATATGAAATATCCCTTTGGGACGGAAGACACAAGCATCAATTGGCTGATCGAATCATCAAAGGCATTGAGCATCAGTCCGCGTGGAAGGGCTTCTTTTTCGCAAGTAATCGGCGCATTTCTCGCATTCCTTTGCGGGAGCTTTTCATCTTTGAACCTTCTCTCCCAGGGTATTCTTCACGTTCGCTCCTCGACCCCGGGCTAACAACTTTCATGCCACCAGGATGACTAGGCGAATCAGTCCCAGTATCCTCATTCTCGAACTCCTACAGCCTGGTTCGAGTAATTTTTTGCATTTATCCATGAAATTTTAATATCCGATGTTCAATTTTCAAGGATGTTTGCTTTTTTCCTACCACCCAGCATAAAAAACGGGCCATTCTTGCGAATGGCCCGTGTGGGAAATTGGTGCGGAGCTGCTTACGCCGGCATCAGGCGGATGGAGCGGGCGCAGCGGGCCAGCTCGCGGGTTTCGGCCTGCCAGGTGAGGAGGGTCTGGCGGGACACTTCCACGCGGTCTGCGACGGCTTTTTCCAGCTCGGCGTAGTTGTTGGCGATGTTCTGGCAAAGCTCGTTGAGCATGACGTGGGCGCGATCGGCCATGGTGGGATTCGCGGCGTTGAGCGCGGCGAGTTTTTCCTCGGCACGGAGGCGTGCTTCGCCCATTTCGGCGAGCAGGATTTTCGAGTCAGGCACGCGGCGCAGGTTCGAGGCGAGGCCGAGCTTCGACAGTGTCCAGATGGTCCACTTGGTGGGATCCCACTGCCAGGGCTTCACGCCGTTGCGGTAGTCGTGCTGGAACTCGTGATGGTAGTTATGGTATCCCTCGCCGAAGGTGGCGAATGCCATGACGATGCTATCGCGGGCGGAGTGTTTGGTGGAGTAGGGGCGCTTGCCGATGGTGTGGCAGAGCGAGTTGATGAAGAACGTGGAGTGCTGCACCACGACCACGCGGAGAACACCGGCGATCAGGAAACCGCCGAGGGCGCCTTGCCACACGGGAAGCTCGGTGAAGAAGTGGTTGTAAAGACCGCCGAGAATCGTGGGGCCCACGATGCCGACGAGGAAGGCGATGGTTTGCACGTGATTGTGCTGCCACATCACGAGTTTTTCCTTGCGCAGGTCATTGACGTTTGTCGCGGGGTGCTCGGGGCGGAGTTTGAACATCAACCAGCCGATGTGGGCCCAGAAGAAGCCTTTGGAAATATCGTAGGGATCTTCATCGTGATCGACATGCTTGTGGTGGGTGCGGTGATCGGCACTCCAGTCGAGGCAGGAATTTTCGAAAGCGCAGGCTCCGAAGATCAGCGTGAACAATTTCACCGGCCATTTTGCTTTGAACGACAGGTGGGAGAAAAGCCGGTGATAACCGAGAGTGATGCTCATGGCGGTGGCGGGAACCATGAAGGCAAACATGGCCCACTGGAACCAGGTTTGTTCGATTTTGATGACGTACCAAGGGACAACGGTAACGGCGAGAAGGAAGGTGCCGATCAGGAACGTGCTAGTGACCCAATTGACCCTTTCAAAGGGAATGCGGAATTTTGACATAAACAATCTGAATTTGATGAAACGTCTCCTCGTGGGAGACAAGGCAGAATAACACCTCTACCCATGAATGCAATTATTGTTTCTGTGCAAGTTTTGCGTCGGTTGAGCAAGATATGCGCAGTGCGGATTTCAGGGGAAATCGGCGAACAATTCGAGCTGGTCATCGCCGAAATGGCTCCAGGCATTGAAATTCCTAGCTCGCAGGCTGGCGGCGAGCTCGCGGGTGGAGCCGTGGACGGTGATGATGCGGCGGGGTTGCACGATTTCCGCTGTGCGCAGCAGATCCGGGAAGTCGGCGTGATCCGAGAGCGGGATGGCTGCGTCCACGCCGTAGCGGAAGCGTGCGGAGGGATGCAGCGCCCAGCCGGTGAGCATGGCAGTACGCGGGCGGGGGATGCGGGAGAAGTCCTTGTGGCGGAGAAACTGTGGCGGCGCGATGAGGGCGTGGCCGTGGGGGATTTCCTCGTGCCATGCGCTCGCTGCGGGCAGCGCGAGCCCGGCGGCGCGGCAGGCCTCTGTCATTTGCGCGACAGATGCCGTATTCACGAAGGGAATATGATGCGCCGCGAGGATGGCGGCGATTTCCTGGGCTTTGCCTAGCGAATAACCTAACAGAATGGGGGTGTGAGCTCCGGCCATCGATTCCTTGACGAAATCACAGAGCTGCGACTCGATGGCCGAGGCGGATGGCAGCACATAGCGAGGGAGTCCGAAGGTACTTTCCATGATGAGAGTGTCCGCCGTTTTCCACGAGGCGCTCTCGATGCTGCGCGAGGAACGCAGTTTGTAATCGCCGGTGTAGAGCAGACTGGCGCCGCTGGTTTCGTCCACGATATGCAGCATGGCTGAGCCGGCGATGTGACCTGCGGGGAGGAGGGTGCAGAGAAATCCCTGCCAGTTCCGGCATTCATGAAACTCCTGAATGCACAGGCGCTCCCGGGCGATGCGATAGCGGGTCTGGAGCAAATGCGCCGTCACCGGGCTGCACAGGATGCGTTGATGGCGGGCGACGTGGTCCGCATGGGCGTGGGAAACGAAGGCCCGGTGCTGCGGGCGGCGCGGATCGAGCCACAGATCCGCCTCGCGCAAGTGCAGGCCGGGGCCGGGGCCGGGGCCGGGGCCGGGACTGAGGCGGATTTCGGGAGCATCGGACACGCGGGCGACTATTCGGTTTTTTCCGCGAGCTGTCGAAGGTATTCCTCGTGCAACTGCTGGCTGGTGGTGAGCGAGCGGACGCGCGCGGGGCTTTGCGCTTCGATCTGCACCCGCAGGTTCACCAATTCGGCTTCCGCCTTTTTCATCGCTTCCAGCGCCTGGGTCGTTTTTGTTTTTTGATCGTTGACGCGCTGTTGCCAGGACGCGAGGGCCTTTTCTTCGGTGGGCGGCGTTTCCTGCATCAGGGTGGAAAGCGCTTGCTCTTCCCGGAGTCGTGCGGCGGCGAGTGTTTCGATGGCTTTCGCGGCCTCGGCATACGCGGAGGCCTGATCTTCAAAGGCGTTTTGTTGCGTGAGAGCCTCTTTTTTCGCACCAAGCGCGCGGGCATTCGTTTGCGCGGCGATCCAGTGGTGACGGGATTTTCGCAAGCGCATCGGTTCGTCCTGACTGTCCTGCTGTTTTTTCCTGGCCGCGGCGAGGGCCTGTTCGATGGCGGGGTTGGCATCGCGCAGTGCTTTCAGCGCGGTCTCGGCGGGAGCGATTTTTTCCTGAGCGGCGGCGAGTTCTTTTTCGGCGGGGGCCAGGCTTGCTTGGAGGGTTTGTTCTTCCTGCTGCAGCGGTGCGATGGCGGTCTCCAGCGGCGGGATGGTGGCATTGATCTGGTGAAAGCGGGCCTCGGCCTCACGCGTGGCGGTTTGGGCTTGTTCGATCGCCGGTCCCACGCCGGCGGCTTGCGTGGTGGCGAGTTGTTGGCGGCTTTGATCGAGGGTGGTTTGCGCGGCGGTCAATTGCGCGCGCTGGGCATCGCGCTCCGCTTTTTTTGCCGCGAGCGTTTTGCGGGTGGCATCGAGCTTGCCTTTGAGACCGTTGAGTTTCTGCTGGGCCTGGGCGGCGACTTGGCGGTTCTGTTGCAAGGCGGCCTCGGCCGTTTTGATCGACTGCTGGTGCTGTTCGTATTTTGCCTGGGCGGCGGTGATTTCCTGTTGCACCTGGGTTTGTTCGTTAGGCAGGCTGGCAAGGCGCTCATCGATGAAGCGGATGCGCTCGGCAAGGGTGGGCGGGTGGTTGTTCAGCACCGTGATGACCTGGGCGTTGCTGCTATCGATGACATGAATCTGTCCATTGACGTCGCCTACGAAAACGCGTTTGCCTTCCGCTTCGATGGCGATGGCCGTGGGTAGCGCGGGCACTTTGCCGAGTTCGCGCAGGACGTTGAAATCCGTTTTCCAGAGCCGCACCTTCTGATCGCGTCCGGTGCTGGCGAAGCTGCCATCGCGCGCCCAGTCGAAGCCTGCCACGCCGCCGGGGTGGGCATCGATTTTTTTGACCTCGGTGCCGCCGTTCATTTCCCACATGCGGATGGAGCCGTCTTCCGAGGAGGTGCCTAACAGATTCGAATCGGCGCGGAAAGCGGCATGGGTGATGGCGGCCTGGTGAGCTCGGAGTGTGTGGAAATCGCCACCGCTATCGGCCTCCCAGACGAGCACGCCGCCATTGCGGTCGCCGGTGGCGAGCAGGATGCCATCGGGCGAAATGTCCAGCGCGGTCACCCAGTCCGTGTGTTTTTTCATGGATTTCTGCAGTTCATTGGTCTGAGTGTTCCAGAGTTTCACCAGGCGCGAGGGCGAACCGGTGGCGACGATGTCAAAGCCGGGACGGATGTCCGCGCAGAGGATGCTGTCGAACTCCTTCGCCGCGGTGAGCACGCGCTGGCCGGTGGTGACATCGAAGGTCACGGTGAGGCCGGATTTTCCCGCGATGCCGCCGCCGACCACGAGATAGCGGGCATCCGGGGTGAAGGTGAGCGAGACGGGCTCGCCCTCGGGAAAGGGCATAATGCCGACCAGTTCCAACGAGTCCGTATGCACCAGCATGACCTGGCGCAGCGAGCTGATGGCAATGAGAGGAGCCCAGGGCGATGCGGCGATCGCTTGCACGGCGGCACCGCGCGCGGCGGTGACGGCAGGCTCTAACAAAACATGCTGCGGCAGGGGTGGCGGGCCTTCCGGTTTTTTCCCTGTGGCCGCGCTGAGATTGGCCTGGAAGGATGGTTTTTTCGCGGCGCGGGCGCTTGAGTTTTTGTTTTCCAACAGACCGCCCTCAATCCACGCCTTGATCGTGGCGACTTGTGCGGGGCTGATGGCATCGCCTTCCGGCGGCATTTTCAGTTCGCCGCTGCGCATCACGGAGGTGAGCAGGGGCGATGCGGTATCGCCGGGTTCCGCGACTTTTCCGCCGGAGCCGCCTTTGAGCGTATTCGTGTAGGAGGAAAGATCGAGTCCGCCTTTGGTTTTATCCGGATTGTGGCAATTGAGGCACGATTGCTCGAAGATCGGAAAGACGTGATCGTCGTAGGTGATTTTATCGGCCGCGAAAATCGAGAGGCTGCTGGCAACGAGGCAGGCAGGAGTCAGAATCCGTACTGGGCGAAGGGGTTTCAAATCACTCACCTTACGCCGTGGCATGATGCCTTCTTTCTCGTCACAGATAAAAAAATGCCCCGTCGCACGGAGGCGAGCGGGGCAGGGAAAATCAGTGTGGGTGAAATCAATTACCAACTGCGCACATCGTCTTTGGTCTTCTCCGTGCGGTCCGCTCCGTAGGAGTAAACAATGGCCTTCATGCCGCGGATGATCTGCGGATCTCCGGGAGAGTTTGGAACGGGGTTGTTGATCTCGTCGTTGTAGTCCTCATCGAAAGCGATCCACAGGGGATCACCCCAGGCATCGAACATTCCGGTCACGGTCGTGCCGCCGCCTTCGTATACAACACCTGCTTTGCGGGCTTTGGCGGTTTTGATGTCCAGGTAGCGAACGCCTTTGGTATTGAGGACCGTTGTGCCGGTGCCTTCCTGTGCCAGTAGCACGCGCAGCACATTGAGACCTTCGGGAGTATTGGTGCTGATCGGAGTGGGGGTCGCGTTGGCGGTGGGTAGCGAACCGTACTCATCGAAGAAATTCTGAATGGCCTGCGAGGTGTTGGTCACCATGTTCAGGGTTTGTACGGTTCGGGCTTTCTTCAGTGCGGATTGCACACCGGCGAAGCCGAGAGCTGCCAGTACCATGATGATGGCGATGACAATCAACAGTTCAACGAGGGTAAAGCCACGGAGCTGGCGGACGGTTTGGTTTTTCATATGAGTGGGTAGGTGGAGGATTGAATCTGAATCGCGGTGTTCTGACAATACCGAACTTTCGCAATCACATGGTAAATACTAACACTGAACCGGGGAGGATGCAATCATGATTTGCAGAATTTATTTTGATACCTCGCGGCGTGCAAAACAGGGGGGCTGTCAGGCAGACCGGGGAATGTTGCCGTGATCTGACAGAAATGGCTGATTTTCAACGTGTCAGAGTAGTGGGTGTCTGGGGAAATGGCATCGAGCCGGTCAAAGGAAAAACGCTGCGGAAATCATCAGATGATTCCTTCATCAGAGAATTCCGCCGCACCAAGAAATCTGTCAAATGGAACAAAACATGAAAACTGCGATCGCATTCACGATGTGCGCCTACCTGGGTTTTTTCTCGAAAGCGCAGGCCGCGGAGCCTTACGGGGAAATGCTCGAGCAACTGCGCTCACAAATCTCCGCCAAGCTCCCATCCCTCGATGACGCCGCGCGCAAGGGCATCGTCGATGCCAAGGATGCCAAGGCCCGGGTGGAGGCGGTGAAAAAACTGGCGGCGCTCGATCCCTTTCTCACCGACGACAAACTCGACGCGAAACTGGCGAAATTTTTCATCCTGCACGATGCCACTCCCGCCGGTCTAACAGCTTTTGCCGCTCAGGGTGCGGCGCAGAAAAAAATGATCGATGACCTTCTGGTAAACGACGCCCTGTTGCTGCAAATCGCCGTGGCCGACGGCGCGCGACCCGTCCACGGAAAGGATGGGAAATCACCGGCCAACTACGGCAAGGCGATGGAAATTTACAGCGCCATCCAACAAGCCAGCCCCAAGGCAAAAACGGGAGTGCTCCAGCGTCTGGCACTGGCCACCAGTCTGGAATTCAATGAGCCCACCGACCCGCCCAAGGAAGACGAGGACCCCACTGCCACCAAAACAATCGACCCCGTGAAGCGCTATCAGCACTTCGAAAAGGCCTACGAAGCTGGTGAACTCGATCCGGCCTTTGCACAGCTCGGCGTCTGGGATCTGCGTTTTGTCGTCTGTGCTCCGGAGCCCGATGAAGCATTGGGCTGGGGCCGCGAAATGCTGCGCAATTTCCGCCCCGATCACATCACTACCGACAACCACGGCTGGCGCTACGCCAATGTGGTCAACACCGATGTCGCCTACGGTTCCCTCAATGTCGGAAAAGACCGGCCCGAACAGTTCGGCGTGCAGAACATCCTGATGAACGGCGGGATTTGCGGGCGTCGTGCTTTTTTTGCCCGCTACATTTGCCGTGCGTTCGGCATCCCCGCCACCGCACGCCCGAGCAGCGGCCACGGCGCTTCCGCCCGCTGGACGCCGCAGGGCTGGCTCATCGTGTTGGGGCCTAACTGGGGTAGCGGCGGCACCACCACGCGTTATGGGAACGACCTGAATTTTCTCGCCACCACCCAGGCCCGCGCCCGGGGCGATGAGTTTCTCAAGGTGAAACGCGCGTTCTGGATCGGCGATGTCATGGGGGAAACCCGCGTTTATGGTGAGCGCGACCAGCGCACCAAGCCCGGCTTCTGGAACGGCGTCGCCCTGGCCACGCAAGGGCGCATCATCGAAGACTCCAAGGCCGTGGCGCTCGCCGCCCTCGGCGCGGAACTCGGCGAGGCGAACGGTCCGACCGTGGCCGAGGGCGTCATGGCCGCAGCGATTACTCCCGAGGATCGCAAGATCACCCAAAGTCCGGACGGATCCATCACCATCCCCGCCGCGGCCTTCGCCAAAAAGCCGGCGGAGCGGCGAACGAAGAGGAAACCACGGAAGACGTGATCGCCATGAAAAGCTTCGCCGGCGGTCTGCAAATTTTCCTGCCGCGCTTCAACCGGCAGCAGCCCATCCTCGTGAGAGGCGGCACCATCCGCCACGAGGCGAATCTTTGCGATTCCGCGACGCGCCATTGGAAAGGCCGTCGTCCGAAAAATTCCCAGCACATGCGCGGTCTGCGCCTCGCGGTTTCCCCCGATGGCGATCAGGCGGACAAAGAGCTCAGACTCGAACTGGCCAACGGCGTGACCATGGACTTCGTCTACATCCCGCCCGGCAAGTTTGTCATGGGCGGCGAGCGCCAGCAGAAGGAGGGCGAGATGGTCGCCGATACTCCCAAGCACGAGATCACGCTCACCCGTGGCTTCTATCTCGGCAAAACCGAGGTCACCCAGGCGCAGTATGCCGCCGTCATGGAGAAGGAGCAGGGGAGCCTCGGCAAAGGCCCCGACTATCCGGCGGACGGCGTCAAGCCATCGCGCGCCCTGGTGCTCATTGATGAACTCTCCGCCCGCAGCGGCAGGGAAGTGCGACTGCCCACCGAAGCCGAGTGGGAATACGCCGCCCGCGCCGGCACCACCACCCGCTGGTCTTTCGGCGATGATCCGGGCACGCTCGGCGACTACGCTTGGTTCAAGGACAACGCCGATGGCAAGTCCCATCCCGTCGGTCAGAAAAAGCCGAACCCCTGGGGCCTATATGACATGTATGGCAACGTCGCCGAATTTGTCAGTGACCAACACGACGAAACCTACTACGCCAAAGGCCCCAAGGTCGATCCCACCGGCCCGCTCCTGGGAGTCTTTTCCCGCATGGAATACACCGTGGATGTCCCGAAGGCGGGCAACTAGACCATCAGCGCCCGGGCGGTGACCTCGAACGTGAATCAGTCGCTCCAGCTCTCCGTCAATGGCGCGGAGTCCCCGGCCACGATCCAGCTACCTTTCACCATGGGTAAATGGGCCGACAGCGAAACCATCACCGTCACCCTGAAGCAAGGCGCCAACACCTTGCAATTCTGGCGCGACCAAGCCCCGCAAGACGGCGTCGCCCTCAAATCGTTCACCCTGAAACCGGGCGTGCCATGAGCGGTCGATCAAGTAACACTATGGACTCACAAAGAGTTGAGTGAAGAATACTTTTCCCTCCGCGCTCTGGGTGACACCAATGCCGGTGTAGCGGTAGTTTCCCAGAATGTTTGCCTGATGAGCTTGGCTGTTGATCCAGGAATCAACCACGGTTTTTTCCGGCACGGAGTCGCGATGTTTGCAACCGACGTTTTCGGCCACGTACGTTTCCGGATATTGTTTTCTCACTTTTGAGACGCGCCCGGAAAACCCGTTGTGATCGATCTTATCTCTACCCTGCATTCCCATGCTGTGCGTCCTTGCCAGCATGGCCAATGATTCGGAGGATACGAGCGGGCTCAGATTTTTTGATTTCCGATAGTCATTCACATGCACCAGGACTTTTTTTTCCATGCTTGCCTGTTGCTCGGGCGAGAGGGCATTGGAGGTTTGGCGAACCGCGCAGCTTGAGGCGGAGAATAACAGCAGGATGGAAAATAGAATGCGATTCATCGGGAGGGATATGCGGTGAAATGGATCGGTTTCAGGATAGATGCATGATCATGAGTGGCAAGCAAGTTAGGCTGAAGAGCGTTGCTGGATTTTAACCCGCAGCCGATGATGAAGCTGGAACAAGGATGCATCACGGTTGCTTTCCTTTTTCCGGTTTCGATTGCACCAGTGGTAGCTTGCCCACTGAGAGTTCAGCTCTTAGCGGCTTGGCAATTTCTAACAGATTTTTCACTTGATCGGGATCCTTTGTCGATCGGTCGATGATTTCGCTCGGATCATCCGTGAGATGGAAAAGGGCGGGTTGGTTTTCCGCGCTGATTGTTTTGCGCAGATGCGCGGAGGCGGTGACTTGCTCAGGAGTGCCGAAATCGGTGCCGGGGCCGTCGAAGGCATCCTTTGCGTTAAAAAATAGCTTCCATGACTCGTGCGTGATCGCCTGCGGTTCCGGCGATTTTCCCTGCCAATGCAACAAGGTGTGCCGCTGATGTTCCGTCTTGTCACCGCGGAGGGTTTCCCACACATCGACGCCATCGATTTTCGGCTGGCCCTTGCTTTTGGCGCGCCAGTCGATCCCGCAGGCGCGACTCAGCGAGGGCAGGAGATCGATCGCGGCGATCAGTTGATCGCTCACGCGTCCGGCGGCGATCCCACCCGGCCAGTTGACTATGCAGGGCACGCGGGTGCCGCCTTCCAGTGCGCTCCATTTCGCGCCGCGGTAGGGAGTGGCGCGCGCGGGTTGATCGGCTTGCGGACCGTTATCGGAGGTGAAGACGATGATGGTGCGTTCGCGAAGCTTGAGTTCCTCTAACACCTTGATGATCTCGCCGATGCGGAAATCCATTTCCTCGACCACATCGCCATATTCCCCGAAGGACGAGCGCCCCGCCCACTCGGGATGGGCCTGCACGGGGAAGTGCGGCGCTGTGAAGGGGAGATAGAGAAAAAACGGCTTCTCGCTTTTGGCTCGGATGAAACGGATCGCCGATTCGGTGAAGCGCTCGGTGAGCAGTCGATTGTCGAAGGGACGCGGATCGAGCTGCTCGCCTTGCCAGACTTGTTTCGTTTGGTTGTTGCTAAGTTTGATGTGGTATGCTTCGTCGAATCCTTGCGCGAGCGGACCGGTCGCGGGGCCGCTGCCGATGTGCCACTTGCCGGAAATGCCGGTCGCGTATTGCTCGGAGCGGAAAATTTCGGCGATCGTCAGGGCCTCGGGACTCATGCCCTGATCGTTGGGGATCAGGTAGCCGACCACCCCCTGCGTCCAGCCGAGCCGCACGGGATAGGCACCGGTCATCAGTGCCATGCGCGATGGTGTGCAGACGGTCGCGCCGGAGTGGAAATTTGTCAGTCGCACTCCCTCGGAGGCGAGCCTGTCCAGCACGGGCGTGCGGATTTTCTCGTGACCGTAGCAGCCGAGGTCGTGATAGCCGAGGTCGTCGGCCATGATGAGAATGACGTTCGGTCGCGCGGGCTCCTCCGCTGGCAATTGGGTGGCGAGAAACACAGCGGAAATGAGAGTGCGCAGCAACGGGTTCATCGGGTTTTGTGAGATCGGGGATTTATTTCTTCGGCGCTTCGCACACATGGCGGTTCAGTTCTCCGCCTTGCTCGCCATTCACCTGATAGGTGACCGCTGAGTGATCGTCATAGACTTCGACAATGCGATAGCCGCGTTTCGCGCCCCAGTTTCCGCCCACATGGCTGTCGAAAAAATAACGGCGCTCACCGGAAACGTAAACACTGGTCTCCAGATGGTTGTGACCGTGAAAGACCGCGCGCACGTTCGGCGTTGTCTCTAACAACTTCATCACGGCCTCGGCTTTCGGCACCTGTGCTTCGTCTTTCACTCCATGCTCCGGCCAGCCATCGACCTTGTGCTTGCGCTGCTGGATGTGGATCATGACAAAAACCGCCGGTGCGTCTTTGTGTTTGAGCAGTTGCTCTTGCAGCCATGCGTGATCCGCGGCGAGATAGGCATCCGCCTTTGCCGGTGCGGTAGTGTCTGCGATCAAAAATACCATGTCGCCGAGCTTCACCGTGTGATTGGAAGGATGGCCCCAGATTTTTTCCCAAGACTCCGTGGGGGAGCCGGGTGTCTGATCGACAAAGTCATGGTTGCCCTTGCCGCAGTAATACGGCATGGAGAGTGTTTTGAGATGATTGTCGCGCAGCGTGACCAAGCTCGCGGACGAATCGTGTGTGAGATCGCCATTGAGAAACAAGGCATCGAGACCTTTGTCCGCTTTTTCCTTGTTCATCCAGGTCACCAATTCTCCGGTCATTTGATCGAAGGGCGTATTGGCTTGGCCGTAGTGCAGATCGGATGCCACGGCGAAACGGAGTTTGATCTTGCGGCCAGCGGGAATCTCCTCTGCCTTTACCCATCGCAGCGGGATGGCGGATGCCAGCGCCGTAGCGGCGGAGGTCTTGAGGAAACTTCTGCGTGTGGCATCGGGAGTTTTCATGGGCGTGATTGATTCATGGGGCTTTTGTTTTGAGTAAGGGGTTCCGCTTTTTTGTTTCTGAAGGATGTTGGGTTTCTCCGCAAGGGCGGGTAGCTCCGTGAGAAAAACAAGCAGTGGTGATCGCATGATGTGATCTTACTACTTGTCACTCACAGGGCAAGCCCCTTGCGCGACTTCCATGGGATCATTTTGGTCACGAAAGATTCGAGTGACACGGCCGTGACATTGGTTCATCGTGTTCGCGGTCCATATGAAATACCTACTCGTTCTTTCTCTGTGGCTGATCGCTCCGCTCGATGTGCGCGCTGCCGATCGCCCGAACATCGTGCTGATGTTTCTCGACGATGCGGGCTATGCGGATTTTCACCCGTTCGGGAAACCGCCGTATCCTACGCCACATGTCGAGAAGCTCGCTGCGGAAGGGGTGCGCTACACGAATTTCCACGTGCCGCAGGCGGTTTGCTCGGCCTCGCGCGCCTCGCTGCTGAGCGGTTGTTATCCCCATCATACAGGCATCACGGGTGCCATCGGTCCGGGCGTGCGTGGGCTGGATCCCAAGTTTCCGTTGATCTCGGAAACGCTCAAGGCGCACGGCTATGCTACCGCCCATTTTGGCAAATGGCACATCGGTGATGCTCCGGAGACGCGCCCGAACAAGCGTGGCTTCGATGAGCATGCGGGCTTGCTCATTTCGAACGACATGTGGCGTCACAACCCGGTGTGGCGGCAGCGTATGGGATCCGCACCCTTGCCCTATTGGGAAAACGGCGCGATCAAGATTCCCGATACCAGTCCCGATGATCAGAAGCATCTCACCGGCTGGGCCACCGAGGGAGCCACGCGTTTCATCCGTGCGCAGGCCGGCAAGAAGCCGTTTTTCCTCTACGTCGCCCATTCGATGCCGCACGTGCCGCTCTACGGCCGCGATGAGTTCAAGGGCAAATCCGGCGCAGGCACCTTCGGTGACGTGATGATGGAAATCGATTGGTCGGTCGGCGAAATCATGAAAGCCCTGCGTGAGACAGGTGCCGAAAAAGACACCATATTCCTTCTTACCTCCGACAATGGCCCCTGGGAGGAATACGGCAATCATGCGGGAAAAACGCCTTTTCGCGAGCACAAGGGCACCAGCTTCGAGGGAGGCATCCGTTCCGCACTGGTCGTAAAATACCCCGCTCAGCTCAAGCCAGGCACTACGAACGACCGACCGATTTTTTCCATCGATCTCTACCCCACACTCGCGGCTCTCGCCAGCGCGCCGCTGCCGGATCAGCCGATCGATGGCAAAAACTTGTGGCCGCTCATGCGGGGGGATGATGGGGCGAAAAATGCCCACGAGTATTATTTCATCTCCACCTACAACAACCTGGATGCCGTCATGACCTCGGATGGGAAATGGAAATACCATCTCCCTCATGACTATCGCGATGTCGTCACGCCGGGCAACGATGGCGCACGCGGCGAGACCAAGACCGCGAAGCTGGAGGAATCGCTTTTTCAACTGATCGATGACCCGAAAGAAGAGCGCAATGTCCTCGCGGATCATCCCGAGATCGCCCAGCGGCTCCGCCAGGCCGCCAAGGATCACCTGAAGCAGTATCCGCCCGCGGCTGCGAAATGATGCGAGGAAAAATCATGAGTATCCTCATCGGCGTGAATCTGGATCGGTAGCATCTTTTGCGAGCACACGCACCTGGACAAAATACGCACCGTGTGCCTTGCCGCCCGCGCGTGTCGGCCCTGTTTGCAGATGTTTCATCAGGCAGCCGCCATTCCTTCTTGAAACATGGCAATCAAACCGAGCGTAGTGCATTGGTCATGCGACATTCCGCTGCTTTCATCGCCTTATTCGCCGCCGTGCCTTGGTTTGCCAAAGCACAGCCGGGTTTCACGCCGAACTATGATGAAGCCGCGGTGCCGCAGTATCAGTTGCCCGATCCTCTCGTTTACGAGAACGGCAGCGCTGTCGCAAAAGCGGGCGACTGGCCCGGGCGCAGGAGTGAAATTCTCTCGCTGTTTGAAAAGCATGTCTATGGCCGCACGCCGTCACACATCCCCGGAACGGTCACCTATGAAAAGCGCAAATCCATCAGCTTCATGGACGGCAAAGCGGTGCTGGAGGAAATTCGCATTCGCATCTCCGTGAAGGAAAAATCACGTTTTTTCGATCTGTTGCTGATCAAGCCCAAGGCCGCGGAACAGACAAAGTTTCGCACGTTCCTCACCCTGAATTTCCTCGGCAACCACACGCTCCACCCGTCGCCGGAGATTTCCTTGCCGGAAAGCTGGCAGCCACCGAATAAGGAGGGCATCGTCGAGCAAAACCGTGCCACCGAAAAAGGGCGCGGCCATCGTGTGGCGCGCTGGCCTATCGAAACCATCATCGGCTCCGGCATCGCGTTTGCCAGTATTTGCTACAATGACATCGAACCGGATGCCCCCGATGGCATCGATAAAGGCGTGCGCGCTCTCTTCGATCCCCCCGGTGAGGGCGACTGGGGTTCCCTCGGTGCCTGGGCCTGGGGCGTGAGCCGTGCCATGGATTATCTCGCGACCGATCCGCAGATTGATCAGAAACGCGTCGCCGTGATGGGGCACTCCCGCCTCGGCAAAGCCTCCCTGTGGGCCGGGGCGCAGGATCAGCGTTTTGCTCTCGTCATCTCTAACAACTCCGGCTGTGGCGGTGCCGCCTTGAGCCGCCGCGCCTTCGGGGAAACAGTCCTGCGCATTAATCACAATTTCCCGCACTGGTTCTGCAAAAACTTCCGAAGCTACAATAACAACGAAGCCAAGCTGCCGGTGGACCAGCACCAGCTCATCGCCCTGATCGCTCCGCGCCGCGTGCACATCGCCAGCGCGAAGGAAGATCTGTGGGCCGATCCCCGCGGCGAGTTCCTCGCTGCCGTGCATGCCTCACCCGTCTGGAAACTCCACGGACTGACAGGCATCGGGCAATCCGAAATGCCGCCGATTCACCAGCCGGTGGGTGGCCACGTGCGCTATCACATCCGCGCCGGAGTGCACGATGTCACCGACTACGACTGGGATCAATACATCGCGAGCCTACTCGCCGTTCCGTGAAAAATCTCACTACGGATGAATCACAGACAGTTCCCTACAATCGGCAAGTGAGGGCATTCTCCGCCACAATCGTCGGCGATTGGTTGCTTCCGGATTCGGAAGAAAAAACTGGCGGAGCGAGAGGGAAGCCTACGGATGGTGTTTGATCTATTGATTTCATTGGTTTTACTGGGTCGTTGGATTTTCCGGGTTGCCCAGAACGACAAGTCACGACACGGATCTTTGTCAGAAATCCGTCGGAAAAACCGTCATTCTGTCCCAGCATGTAGGATGGCCTGGAAACCCAGCCGAAAGAAGCAGCATTACGGAATTCCGGTAGCTGGCTTAGTTGGTCAATTTCATGTCCATCCTTCATACATCTGCCAAATCGGCGAGTCGGATCAAGGTCGATGTTGCGACTGCGGAATGCCAAGCTTCTTGGCGGTTCCTAATGGCGGCTTGCGAAAGAATATCGGAGCCCTCATTTGGATGAACTTACCTCTTGTCTCGGCACGGTTCCGATTGGCGGGACAAGTGACTTCAGAAACTTCCTTGTCTATGGTCAATTCAATAACCCCGCAACTTCTCGGACTCTCTGGTTTTATAATGGCATCCGTTGCGTCTTTCATCAAAATTCGCCCGTGATTATCTACTGAATTACTCAAAGCATGAAGCACCTAGTTTACATCTTCATCCTCTTCTCTTCACTCTATGGGGCGCAGCCGAACGTCGTGCTGATTCTCGCCGACGATCTTGGTGCCCGCGATCTGGGTTGCTTCGGCAGCGCCTACTACGAGACACCGAATCTCGACCGCCTCGCTTCGCGGGGCGTGCGGCTGACCTATGCCTACTCCGCCAGCCCGCTCTGCTCGCCCACGCGCTCGAGCATCATGGTGGGGCAGAATCCCGCGCGCACCGGCATCACCGCTCCGGGTTGCCATCTTCCGAAAGTGACTCTCAAGAAGCAGCTCTTGTCGGGTAATGCGCGGGTGAACGTCGCGAACTCGGTCACACGTCTGAAGCCCGACTACCATACCCTGGCCGAGGCGCTGAAGGGCGCTGGCTACGCCACCGCTCATTTTGGAAAATGGCACCTCGGGCACAACATGGCTCCCGGCGATGCCTACGAGCCGAAGGATCAGGGCTTCGATGTGGACTGGCCGCACGTCCCGCGCGCTGCGGGCCCCGGCGGAGGCTACCTCGCGCCTTGGAGCAAGTTTATCAACGACCCCGCGATCACCGACGAGCCGGGCCGCCATGTGGACGAGCGCATGGCCGACGAGGCGGGCAAGTTCATCCGCGCCACCAAGGGCCGTCCTTTTTTCATCAACTTCTGGCTGTTCTCCGTCCACTCGCCTTGGAATGCGCGTGCGGACTACATCGAGCACTTCAAGACGAAGACCGATCCCGCCAATCCGCAGAAGAACCCGCTCTACGCCGCCATGGTCAAAAGCATGGACGACGCGGTGGGACGTCTCCTGCGTCACCTGGATGAGTCGGGCGAGGCCGAAAACACCCTCATCATCTTCTGGTCCGACAACGGCGGCTACGCCTACCCGCCCAAGCAGACCGTTCCCGAGGGCTATGCCGAGATTCCTGCCACCAGCAACCTGCCCTTCCGCAGCGGCAAGGCGTCGCTCTACGAAGGTGGCACGCGCGAACCCGGCATCGTCGTATGGCCCGGCCAAGTGAAGCCCGGCACCACCGCCGACTTCCTCATGCAGTCCACCGACCTCTACCCGACCATCATCGCGGCCTGCGGCGTGGCACCCAAGGCAGCCCAAAAGATTGACGGCTTCGACCAGTTGCCCGCGCTCAAGGGCGGACCAAGCCCGCGGACGCAAGTCTTCTGCCACTTCCCGCATGGTGATGCGCCGCGCGACGCTGTCATGGACGGCTTCTACGCCGGTTCCTACATACGCGAGGGCTCCATGAAGCTCATCCGCTTCTACGCGCGGGCTGATGACGGCTCCGATGAACTCGAACTCTACGATCTCTCCACGGACCCCGGCGAACGCCACAACCTCGCCAAAGAGAAGCCCGAGATCGCCGCCAAGCTCAACGAACTCTTGCAACGCCATCTGATGGACAACGCGGCGATTATTCCGACGCTCAATCCCAACTTCGGCAAGGCCGCGTCGTCCCTCAATGCCGCCCCCGAGAAGAAATCGCCCGCACCGGACGATCTCCCTGGCGGTTGGAAGAGCCGGGCCGGGACAGCCACAGTCCGTGATGGCATCCTCAATATCCAATCGAAGGGGGCCAGCTCCTTCCTCGGCGTCGGCGCGGTACTGACCACCGGCACCGCCCGCTTCTCCTTCCGCGTGCGAGCACCTCAGGCCGGAGAAGGACGAGTCACGCTGCTCAACGAAGCGGGCGCCACGGAGACACTCTCCGTGCCCTACAAGGTGGCGGGCGAATCCGTGTGGGAGACCGTGACTCTCGAACTGCCCGTGAAGGGAAAGGCGGGCATCCTGAGACTATATCTCCCCTCGGGATCCGCGTCCGTTGACCTCGACGACATCGTCCTCAACCCTCCACAGGGCAAACCACGAAGCTGGACTTTCTGACCATGAAACGCACATTCATTCTCACCGCCCTGCTGTTCGCTCCGCTGGCCGCCCTTCACGCCGCCGACGCGCCAAAGCAGAAGCCCAACATCATCGTCATCCTCGCCGACGACCTCGGCTATGCGGACCTCGGTTGCCAGGGATCGAAGGATGTCGTCTCGCCGAACATGGATTCCATCGCAGCCAATGGCGTGCGCTGCACCGCCGGTTACGTCAGCGCGCCGCAGTGCTGCCCGTCGCGCGCCGGCTTGATGACGGGGCGCTACCAGAACCGGTTCGGCTTTGAAACCAACGACCAGACCCAAAACGGAGGACTGCCGCCCAGCGAGCGGACGATGGCCGACCGCTTGAAGGCGGCGGGCTATGTAACCGGGATGGTGGGCAAATGGCATCTGGGGGATGGTGAAACGCGACGGCCTCTCCAGCGCGGCTTTGACGAGGCATTCTGGCATCCGAATGGAGGAGTGCTCTTCCCTGACAAGAAGACGGGCTTCATCAGCAACCTCTACCGTGGCTCTGAACCTTTGCAGGAGAAGGCGTATTCCACCGACGCCTTCGGACGGGAGGCGGCGGAGTTCATCCAGCGCCACCAGCGTGATCCGTTCTTTCTTTACCTTGCCTTCGTGCCGCCGCACTGGCCGATGGAGGCCAAGCCCGAGCATCTGGCTCAATTTGCCCACATCCCTGATCTGCACCGTCGCACCATGCTGGGTATGATGGCCTCGCTGGACGAGAATATTGGACGCGTGCTCTCCAAACTGCGCGAGACACAGCTCGAAGAGAACACGCTCATCTTCTTCCTTAGCGACAACGGTGGACCGACCGGCAAGCAGCGCAAGCAGCTGGACGCAGATTTCCAATACGGCCAGAACACCTCGAAGAACGATCCCTGCCGGGGTGTGAAGGGAGATTTGCTGGAAGGCGGCATTCGCGTGCCGTTCCTCGTGCAATGCAAAGGCCGCATTCCGGCGGGCAGAACTTACGATCACCCGGTCATCAACCTCGACATCCTGCCGACCGCACTGGCGGCGGCGGGCGTGGAGGTGCAGCCTGACTGGAAACTGGACGGCGTGAACCTGCTGCCTTTTTTCACCAGCGAGAAGGCGACCGCCCCGCACGACACGCTCTGCTGGCGCTTCCGTTTTCCCCCGGCGCAGCCCGATCTGCATCGCTGGGCGATACGCCATGGCGATTGGAAGCTCGTGAAAAACGACCGCGAGCCTTTAGCGCTCTATGACCTCGCTAAAGACATCGGTGAGAGCACGAACCTCGCTGAGAAAGAACCCAGCCGTGTCGCCGCCATGAAGAGGGCCTACGACGAGTGGGATGCGCAAAACATGGAGCCATTCGGGACCGAGGGCCGCCCAAGCGTGGCGGCCGATGTGCCTGCGCCGCAAGCCTCCGGTTCCGACCCGATCCAAGTGGCCGCCTACTACTTCCCCAATTGGGGGCCAATCGCTCATTCCGAATGGAATTCGATCAAGGCGGCCAAGCCGAGGTTCGAGGGGCATGCGCAACCGAAGGTGCCGGTCTGGGGCTATGAGAACGAAAATGACCCGGTGGTGATGTCACGCAAGATTGCCGCCGCGGCGGACCACGGCATCGATGCCTTCATCTTTGATTGGTATTACTACGACCCTGATGACAGCAGGACTGCGAAGTCGCCGCATTACAGCCAAGATGGGTCGCGATACCTGCACACTGCTTTGGAGAAAGCCTTTCTCGGCGCAACGAACAACAACCGTCTCAAGTTCGCTGTCATGTGGTGCAACCACAACGCATATCCAAACGCCAAAGGCGCGGTTCAACCGAAGACATTCGAGACGCTGACCGACTATGTGATTGCGAAGTATTTCAAGCATCCGTCGTATTGGAAGATTGACGGCTGCCCGTATTTCTCGATCTACGAAGTCAACACATTCCTTCAGAGTTTTGGGGGAGACCGCGCGAAAGCGGCGGCGGCTCTGGCCCGCTTCCGTGAAAAGGTCCATGCCGCGGGCTTTCCCGGACTGCATGTGAACGGTGTGCTCTTTGGCCTCGGCGGCAAGGAAAGCCCTGCGGTCGCGAAAGCGCTGGGCCTCGATAGCGTGACCACTTATACTTGGATTCATCACTATCCTTTGCCCGCTTTTCCCTCGACGGATTATGCGAGAGCCGCGAAAGGCTATTTTGATGCGGTGACCGCAGGGGGCGCCTGGAATGGCCTGGAGGCTCCAGCTTCAGCCCTCCCGGTGCCCTATCATGTGAATGTCTCGATGGGCTGGGACAGTTCCCCCCGATGTCCTGCGGATGCGGATTGGCTAAATACCAAACGCGGCTACCCCTTCGGGCCTGTTATCGTCAACAACACACCCGAGCGGTTTCGCAGCGCCTTGCAACGCTCAAAAGAACTCACGCTCAAGAACCCGCCCAGCGCCCGCATTGTCACCATCAATTCATGGAACGAGTGGGGCGAGGGAAGTTACCTCGAACCCGATACCGTCCACAACATGAAGTATCTCGAAGCCGTTCGGGATGTCTTCGGCTCGACTGCCCCATGAATCCGCATGAAGGCGCAAAGTCATTCGCTAAACACCAGCAATACGGACTTCAGAAAAGCTGTGGATCCGGCGAGAAATGTTGGAGATACTTCTCGAAATCACGAGCTGTTTGTTGATTGGGTAATCCTGCATACCAAGCAATCTCCCAAGGTCGAAAAGGCTTGGTGGAAATATTTTCTCCCGCGTTGTGCGTAGCAAATCGTTTTTTTAAATCAGCAGTGCTACCGTAGTAGAGCTTGTCAGGATCGGACAAAGAACGAAGAATGTATGCGTAGTGCATGTTGCGGAGGACGGTTCTGGATCGGAGCTTGGAGAGTTATACTAGCAGCCATACTTCGCTAAAGCTACGAAGGGCATTCTTCGCATCCTTCTCCAGCAACCAATGGCATGCCATTCGTAGCTGCCGCAGGAAGCGAAGAATGGCGGAGCGAGAGGGATTGCCGCTGGCCATGCCAGTTTGCGCTACGCGATTTTTTCAAATTTCGCTACAAGCGAAGGACGCGTTCAAACCCATGGCCCTTTGGGCAGGGTTCTCGTCCCCCTTAAAACGCCATCACCCCAATCCAGATGAACTGGACTGGGGTGATGGCGGAGCGAGAGGGATTCGAACCCTCGGTGAGGTCACCCCCACGCTCCCTTAGCAAGGGAGTACTTTCGACCACTCAGCCATCGCTCCTGATAGTGTGTTTCGGTCGCGCGTTTGAAACACATTTCCCGGAGGGCGTCAATCATTAGCGGGATTTTTTTTGATTTATTTTATGAGGCCGTGATAAGGGGCGATTTTGCCATTTTCTAACAGGGGCAAAGCTGTTACCAATCGCGGAAGACAGCCGTGAACGCCAGAACCATGAAACTGCCCACCCTGATCCATCCATGAAACGGGTCTCCCGCTCTGAACAATGCCATGTCACGTTCCTCTCGCGCCGCCGATGGTTGGTGGGTGTTCTGGGCTGTGTCGCGGCTTTGGTGATGGTGAACGGTGCGCAGCCGGAAGTGGCGGAGGGTCCCTTGTTTCGCGAGGCCCGGCGGCAATTCGCGGTTATGACCCGGACGGCGTATCAGCACAAGACGCAGGTGGATCTGAAGACGCAGACCTATCGGTACGATTGCGTGGGTTTTGTGGCGTATGCGCTCAAGCAGGCGGCACCGCAGGCGCGGGCTTCGGCGTTCAAGGCGCTGGGGATCGCGCCGGGGCGGATTCCGAGTCCGCCGAAATATGTGGCGTTTTTTCAGAGCCTGGCGAAAAACCCGCAACAAGGATGGCAGTCGGTGAATCAAGTGAAGGATCTGATGCCGGGGGATGTGGTGGCTTGGGAATACAAAACGGCAACCTCCAGCGGTCATGCGGTGATCATTGCCAGTGTGCCGGTGGATTTGGGCGAGGGGATCTGGAGCGTGAAGGTGTATGATTCCACTTCCTCGCCGCATGCCGATGATTCCCGCTCGCAAGATGAGCGCGCGGAGGTGCTTGCGGCGAGTGGGAAGCGGAGCGGGCTGGGGCATGGGGTGATGGCATTTTCCGCCGATCCGGCGACGGGGGCGATTACGGGGTATCGCTGGTCGCCGAAATCGAAGACGAAGATCACGCCGATCGCGGCTGGACGGCCACGTTCGTAAGGGGAAAGGGAAATTTTTTGAAAGGTTGGCTGTTCCAGCGGCGTATGCTATTTATTATGACACAAATCACCCGTCGGAATGCTCTCAAAACCATCGCAGCGTATGCCTCGATTCAAATTGTGCCCGGTCATGTGCTGGGATTGCGTGGACAAACCGCACCCTCGAATCAACTGACGCGTGGTATCATCGGCTGTGGCGGCATTTGCTCGGCGCACCTCAGTATGCCCGGAAAACTGCTGGCACTTTGCGATGTGGACAAGAAGCACCTCGCGAACCGGATGGGGCAGGTCAAGGCCGAGCAAAATGGCATCACGGGCTATGAGGATTTCCGTGAGATGCTGACGCGCAAGGACATCGATATCATTCACGTGGCCACGCCGCCGCATTGGCATGCGTTGATGGCGATCGAAGCTGCGAAGGCGGGCAAGGACGTGTGGTGCGAGAAACCGATGAGCCGCACCATCGGAGAAGGACTGGCGATGGTGAAAGCGGTGGAAAAACACAATCGCGTATTCCGTCTGAACACCTGGTTCCGCTTCAAGGACAATTTTTATGGCATGGGCGTGCCTGTGAAGCAGTTGAAAAAAGCGGTGATGAATGACCTGTTAGGCTGGCCGCTCAAGGTGACGGTGTCCGGTGTGACGGGCTTTGACTGGAAATTCGGCTGGTCGGGCAAAACAAATCTGCCGGTGCAGCCGGTGCCGCCCGAGCTGAACTATGACATGTGGCTGGGACCCGCGCCGATGAAGCCGTACAATGCGCACCGCACGCACGCGACCTTCCGCGGCTACTGGGACTACGATGGCGGTGGCTTGGGTGACATGGGCCAGCACTACCTGGATCCAGTGCAATACATTTTGAACAAGGATTCCGAGGCTCCCATCTCGGTGGAGATCGATGCCGATCCGCAGGACAGCGATGCGATCGGTTCCTGGCGGCGCATTGAGTTCACGTATGCCGATGGCTGCAAAATCATTCTCGACGGGCAGAACAAAGACAAGGACGCCGCCTATATCGAGGGACCCAAGGGCAAGATCTTCAAAAACTTCCGCAGCGATATTCCTGATCTCGATAAAAAACTCGCGGCCTTGCCGGACCCTCCGGAGCAGATCGTCGATTTCCACGAGTCCGTGCGCTCGCGCAAAAAATTCGCCCTCAACGAGCAGAACGGCTTTTGGTCCTGCACGATGGTGAACATGGGAGTGATGGCGCATCGCCTGAACAAGAACCTGAAGTTCGACCAGAAAACGATGACCTTTGATCTGCCCGAGGCGAACGCCCTGGTCAATCAACCGATGCGCGCGCCTTGGAAGATCGAGGTGTGATGGGGGGCAGGGACCGCCTCTTCCCGCTAAGCGGGATCCGGTGGAGTCGATTTGTTTGGTCGCAAAGATCCATCCGATGCATTCGCCTTTGTTTGCGAAGAGCGTCGGGGGGGAATGTTCGTTGTTTGGGGGTGAGAAGGATGTTTTCCCCACCGGATCCCGCTTAGCGGGAAGAGACGGTCCCTGCCTACGCCTCGATCACTTCCACTCCCGTGCCAGCCAGATCGGTGAGGATTTTTTTGTCGGCTTTGGCGTCGGTGATGAGGCAGGTGAGGTCGCTGACCTGGGCGAAGAAAAAGGCGGCTTTTTGGCCGAGCTTGGTGTGATCGGCGAGGAAGACCACGTCCTCCGCGCAGGCGACGACGCGTTCTTTGAAAACGGCCTGGCGATTGTTCGTCTCCGAAATGCCGCGTGTCAGATGCATTCCGCTGCCGGAAAAGAACATGCGGTGGATGTTGAAGCGCCGCAATGATTGCTCGGCGATCAGCCCGATGTAGGAGCGCGAGCGGGAATCATAGAGCCCACCGGTGCAGATCAAGTCGAGATTCGGACGGCCTTCGAGCGCGGTGAAAACATTGAGCGCGTTGGTCAGAATCGTGAGCGGATAGTCCGGCAGGAATTCCGTTAGGGTGAGCACCGTCGATGAGGCATCGAGAAAGATCGTCTCGTTCGGCTGGATGCGTTTCGCGGCCTCGCGGGCGATGGCGGTTTTTTCCTCGCGATTGGTGAGTTGCCGTTCCGTGAGGGAAATCTCCTCGCGTATTTTCAGCGGGCGGGTGGCACCGCCGTGGACGCGGATGAGGTAGCCCCGCTTCTCCAATGCCTCAAAATCCTTGCGCACCGTTTCATCGGTCACGTTCAACAAGGCGGCGATATCCATGGTGCGGATATTCCCGGATTCCTGCAATTGTTGTAAAATTTTTTGTTGTCGTTCCAGCGGTAGCACCATCGATAGCTAGCAGTTATTTCCCATGGCGACAAGCATTCTCGCGGCGCCGGGTGATTTTAGGTGGATCGGACCATGCAGGGCTTTTTCCGGCATCCCCATTCTTTTTAAAAGAACGTTTTGGGCTATCGGATTACCGTGATGTACAGAAAATCAAGAAATATTAATTTTTTTCTGGCAAGGTGGGTCATTTTTTGCTAGGAAGCGTGGCGAACCTCAACACTATGACTGAAGAAACTCTCTATCGACATCAGATCAAAGTCGGCGCCCGGCAGATGGAAATGTCTCATGACACGAGCGTGGGAGAGTCCGTTTTGTCCGACGACTACGAGCATCAGATCCGCGAATCCCAGGTGCGTTTGCAGCAATTGCAGGCCGAGCAGCAGGAGCTGGAGCGCCTGGCGCGCGAGCTGGAAGAACTGAATTCCCAGAAAAAGGAGTTCTTTTCCAGCCAGGTGGAAATCACCGAGAAGCTGGGCAATGCGGTGACCTTGATGGATCGTGAATTACTGGCGATGCGCACCGAGCTGCACGAGCTGGAGCAGTGCCGTCATTTGTTCGACAATCGCTTGAAAAAAATCGCCAAGTATGACCCGGAAGCCTGGACCCGGGAGAATCTGAAGCCGAATCTGGAAAAAGCCATCGCGGCGATTCATGAGGCTTCCGATGAATACGAGGAAGCGGCGCGGCACTTTGCCACGATGCGCTCGGGTGAGATTTTCGGCATGGGCAAGCGTCGCAAGCAGCCCTCCCTGCATGCGGATGGCGGTGAGTTTCTGGCGCAATTGAAAAGTGGTTTTGCCTTCAATCTTCCCATCATTACGCTGGCATTGCTGGGCATGATTTTGTATCTCATTCGTTGAGTCATGAAAAGATCCATCGACCGCACGCTGCCTGATCTGGATGAGGTCCAGAGGAGGAAGGCTGCACTGGCCGAGGAGATCGCCCTTCAAAGAAGCCGGCCGGAGCAATTGCGCCGGGAGGAGGAAGAGCGGAGAAACACCCTGCCACCCTTTGATTTGTTAGAAGACGTGGTTCGTGGAAAAGTGTTCGATGACAAGGTGGCGATGGGCCAGGTAAAAAACGCACGCAGGGATTTCGCGCGGAGTTCCTGCATGACGCTGCTCCTGCTGATTGCGGCGGCGGTGGTGCTCTGGTGGGCCTATCGGGCGATGGAACGCTATGGCCTGCTCTGAAAAGCGCAACGCTTACTTGTTGAGCCAGGACTTGGTGTCCTTGAGCTGGAGGGTGCGTTGTTCCTTCCAGTCGATGATGTCCGGTTGGGCGTAAGCGCGCTGCGTTTCACTGGCGGCATCGGCACCCTGCATGGAGTTCGATCGGCCGCTTTCTGTGGCGTTGGTGCGATCGATCGTGCGGGTGGTCACGGACTTGCGGGAAAAAATCGAGCGCGAGCCGGTTTCGTTAGCGCTTTTGCCGGCATCAGGGGCGGTGGTTTTGAACTGATCGGCCGAGGTGTTGCCGAGGTAGGCTTGCTTCTGGTAGCGGGTGTTTCCCCACCACGATTGTTTTTCCACGCTACCGGGGTTGTAGGCTTTTCCGGAGTATTGCTGGTTGCCGAGTGGCGAGCGACCCACGGACTCGAAGGAACTGCGCTTGTCGTCTTTGATTTTCCAATTTCCCTCACTGTCCTGATAGTACCCTTCCTTGCCGCGGCCATTGAAGCGCTCGTTCATGCTGCGCGGCTTGGAAGCTTCCGCCGCGGCCTGGCTGTTGTCCGCCTTGTCCGCACAGTGCGAGAGCGCGAGGGACAGGGTGACAAGAAGCGACAGGCGAGCGATCATGAGGGTGGAAATGTTAGACCATGCCGAGAATCATGCGTCCCTCTTCCGAGATCATGTCCTGATTCCATGCCGGATCCCAGACGAGCTCGACGCGGGCATCATCGACTTCCGGTAGCGACATGATGCGGGCCTGGGCATCGGCCGCGATCACAGGACCCATGCCGCAGCCCGGGGCGGTGAGTGTCATTTTCACGAGAGCCACGGTCTTGCCATCTTGTTTTTCCAGTGAGCAATCATAGACCAATCCGAGATTGACGATGTCCACGGGGATTTCCGGATCATAGACTCCTTTGAGCTGGGCCCAGACTTGCTCTTCGAGGGGGGCGTCCTTGAGGCGTTCGATCTCTTCGATTTTTTTCTGTTCGGCCTCCGGATTGATACCGAGGGCATCGGCGTCTTTGGAGGAAATCCGAGCGAGGCCGGAGGAGGTGGCCACCGTGTAGGTGCCGCCGAGGCGCTGGGTGATGTAAACGACGGTGCCGATGGGCAGGGTGAGGCTGTCTCCACTGGGGATCTGGATGGCGTCAACGTCGCGGGTGAGAGTGATTTCTTCGTGCATGAGTGAGTGTGTGCGTGAGAGGGGACTGTGGGAGAGCGGGATGAGAGGGAAGATTATTCTTCTTTTTTATCTTCTTTCTCGTCCGTTTCGGTGCGTGCCTTCAGGCGGTCGAGCGCTTTGCCGGCGAGGTCGATGACGCGATCGCTTTCGGAGGTTTTTTCGAATTTGCTGATGATCTCGATGGCCCACTTGGTGGTATTGGTCGAGGAATTCGTGACAAGCGAGCGGATGACAGCCTCTTGTTCGGAATCGACTTTGGCGGAGTTGGCGAGGAGCTTCCAGAGTTCCTCGTTTTTCGCGTCAGTGCGCTTGGATTCGGTGAGCAGGAATTCCCGGCAGGAATGGAAAATGCGAGCGCGCAGGGTAGGATCTTCCATGGCGCTGAGCGTTTCAATCAGAGGTTCGAGCAAGGATTCATCCGGCCAGTTTTTGGAGGCATCCGCTGCGGCGATCTGCATGATTTTATCGCTTCCCTTGAGATTGCTCAGAAGCAATTCCTTGGCCTTGGGGGATCCGGTGGCACCGAGCACGCGCAAGAGCGACTGCTTGATCTCGGGCACGGTCGCCGCTGCGTAGGCTGGTTCCACGGTATCGGCGAGAGCCGTGCGGTTGGTGGATTGCTTGATGATGGTGACGACGACTTCCTCGCAGTGTTTGCGGATGTTCGGATCGGCGGAGAATTGCAACAGACTGAGCAAGGGGGTGAAGTGCTCGTCAGCTGCCATGCCCTTCAGCGCCTCGATGGCAGCGGCGGCACTTTCCGGTTTGGGGTTGGAGTTGATGAACTGGATCAGTGCGGTGGCGGTTTTGGCATCCTTGTGACCGGCGGCGATACGGCCGCCGATGACGCGGCGCAGCAGATTGATGCGGATTTCCTCATTCATCGCCGTAGTGGTGGTATACTGAATGAGCTTTTCATCGATGTCGGTGCCGTCAGTCGACTCTGCGATGTATAGTGCTTTGTATACCGTCTCGCGACTGGTCGAGGCGGTGATGCTGGTGGCGGCGTTCAGCAGGATATCGAGATCCTTGCTGCTGACAGGTAGTTCTTTGGTATTGGCCATGGCGGCCAATTCGACCAAGGAGTTATAGCGCTTGTTGATTTTGCTTTGCGCACTACGCGAGAGAATGAGTCCGGCGACTACGATCACGACGATACCCAAGGTGGTGGCGAGAGCGGCTTTGGCGCCATTGCTCATGCCCTTGCTTTTTTGGGGGCCGGAGGTGCTGAGTTGCGTGGCTCCGGGTGCGGGCTGGGCAGATTTTGTGGCACCCATCGGTGCGGGTTTATGGACGGCCGGGGCGGTGGCGGGACCTTGCAAAGGCATGGTTTTTGGTGCGCCGGGAGATGCCTGCGCGGTGGCAATGGGGCGGGCCGCGAGCATCGGCGAAGCGCCAGCCTGGATGGCGGGCTTGGCAGGGACGACTGGCACGGCAAGCGGTGGAGCGACTGCTGCTGGAGCCGCTGCTACTGCAGGTGCTGAGGCGGCAACAACCGGCGGCGGTGGGGTGACTGCAGGGACGACGACGGGTGGTGGCGGAGTGACAGCGACAGGTGTGGCGACGACGGGCGGTGGCGGAGTGGCAACGACATGTGTGGCAACGACAGGTGTGGCAACGACAGGTGTGGCAACGACAGGTGTGGCAACGACAGGTGTGGCAACGACGGGTGTGGCAACGACGGGTGTGGCAACGACGGGTGTGGCAACGACGGGTGTGGCAACGACAGGTGTGGCAACGACAGGTGTGGCAACGACGGGTGTGGCAACGACGGGTGTGGCAACGACGGGTGTGGCAACGACGGGTGTGGCAGCGACGGGTGTGGCAGCGACGGGTGTGGCAGCTGCGGCTGGCTTTGCACCGGGGATGATCAAACGTGGTTTGGGTTTGGGAGTCAGGTCTTCGCTCATATCTGTATCGGGAATCGGGGAAAGAGTCGGTGGGTTATCCTCGGCTTCGGGCGCTGCGGGAGGTGCGGCGACTTCTGCGGGAGCAGGCGCATTGGGTGCGGGAGCAAGCTCTTCTGTAGCGCTGATGGGTGCTTGTGCCGAGGTGTGCACACTGGCGCGGCCGAAATTTTCCGGCGGCATGATGGGCTGAGGTGCTGTTTTCAGCAGCGAGGTAAGCGGAGGGGGCGGGGGTGTTTGCTTGACGGCGGCGGCAGGAGCGCCGGGAGTGAGCAGAATGGGCTTGCTGCGGGCAGGGGCGGGAGTTTCTGCCGCAGGTGCGTTATCGCCGAGTTGCACGTTTTGCAGAAAGAGGGCCAGAGACTCGCGGGCCTTGTTCGGGCGGTGTTCCGGCAGGCGATTGATGTGCCACATGATCCAGTCCGATACCCACCGCGGCAGGTCGGGCCGGATTTCGTGCAGAGGAAAAACGCGGTGATCGAGATGGGCGCACATTACTTGCGGGCCGGTTTCTCCATCGAAGGGATGGACTCCGGTGAGGGCGTAGTAGTAAACGCAGCCCATGGCATAGAGGTCGGTGCGCGCATCCAGCTCCACGCGCTCGAACTGCTCGGGTGCCATGAAAAAAATGGAGCCGAAGATCGAATCCTTCTGGTCGATGGTTTGCAGAGAGGGTTTGGGGGTGAACTTGGCGAGTCCGAAATCGACAATCTTGACCTGGAATTTCCCCGAGGGCAGCCAGGTCAGCATGATGTTGGAGGGCTTGAGATCGCGGTGAACGAGATCCATGTCCTGTGCTGCGATCAGGGCCTCCTGTGTTTGCAGGGCGAATTCGCGGAAGTCGTTCCACGTGAAAACGGCTTTTTCCACGACATCATCCACTGTCCTGCCGTGAAGAAGTTCCATCACCACGAAGGGGCCATCCTTGTCGATGCCGACATCGTAGATCGTCACGATGTGAGGATGTTGCAGGGCGGAGAGAGCGCCTGCTTCTTTCGTGAGCTGCATGGCGGCTTCGCTATCCGGTTGGCCGCTGTCCTCAGGGAGGATGCGCTTGATGGCGACTTCTCGGTTGAGAATTTTGTCATGAGCACGATAGACAGCGCCAAGTCCGCCTTGGCCGATTTTTCCGCGAATTTCGTAGCGTTCCTCCATAGTGGACAGCGCTAATTTGCCTTAGTTTCTGCCTGAGGGAAAGCAGGAATTTGCACCAATGTGAGATTCGTGGAGAAAAACAAAAACGTTACCAGGGCTTGGAGGTGATCGTTTGGGTACGAGCGTTATTTTTCGATGCGAACAGGCTCGATTTTTTCCGTGGTGAAACGGACGCTGACCATATAGCCTTCGGCGGATTTCGAGGTGCCCAGCAGCGCGCTACCACCCCCGCCCAAGCGCCAGAGGTGTGTGCTCAGCGACATGTCATTTTGGAGCGTGGAGGCGGCGGGAAAATCGGCATTTTGCAGTGGCTTGCCGTGCAGGGTCGTCATGAGCTTGCTGAGCTCAGCCCATGTGTCCTTGAGTAATCCGCCGTAGGTGTCGCCTTGCTGGGGTTGTGTTTGCAGGGTCAATTCCTTCAGGTTGCCACTTTCGTCCCAATCGAAATACAACAGGCACTTCAGCCCGCCTATGGTTTGTTTGGTGCGGTAGGAGCCGTTCATTCCGAAGCGGCCAAGGTAGATTTCATCGACGGTGAGCTCCAGCATTTTGCTGGCTTTGACTTTTCCTTGCACTTCCTTGTGGCTGTCGCCGAGCTTGAGGGTATCGAACACCGCGCTGTCTTCCATCACCGGTGCGGTGGTTGTCGGATCGGGAGTGGAGGATTTGCTCGGTGTGGTTTTGGGAGCGGGGAGTTTGGCGAGGTAATTCACATCATCGGGATGCAGGTCATTGCGACCGAGTGTGACGACCTTACCATCCACGCGTTTCACGGTAACGGTGAATTGATTGTGGCTGACGTAATCGGCGATGATGAACTTGGAGCCATCCTTGCTCATCCATTTGCGGGATTCCGCCTGAACCAGGGAGGGGAGCAACAGGATCCATGTGAGAAAAAGTACACGACTCATCACGCTTATAACGCCTCAGCGCGCCCGATCCTTAGGGGAAATGCGAAAAAGTTTTGTCATTGCGTTCCAATAACTCGGAAGCGACCTGCAAATGGTGCCTTTTCATGACAGACTGTATTGCGAAATGGGATACACGGTGTAATTTCCGGCGCTGATTTTCGTATTCACCCATGCATTTCCGATGGAGTATTTTCGTTACCTTTTGATTGCCAGCTTGGTGATTCCGTGTCGCGCGGATTCATTTTCCGAGAAAGTCGTGCCATTGCTGGATCAGCATTGCTACCAATGTCATGGTGAGAAGAAGCAGAAAGGCGGCATTGAACTCCACCAGATCAAAACGGCGGAAGACGCCTATCGCTACCATCGTTTTTTGAAAAACGTGGCCGATCAGATCAAAACCGGCGACATGCCGCCGGAGGATGATGTGGACGAGCTGCCGACTGCCGAAGAGCGCGCGCTGATGGTGCGCGAGATCGAGGGCGTGATGGCCCATCTGAAAAAAGGTGACTTCCCGCGCAAGCCCGGACGACCCACCGTGCGGCGATTGAATCGCAATGAATACAACAACACCGTGCGCGACTTGTTCGGGATTTCTTTTCTTGCGGGACAGGAGTTTCCTGCGGATGGGGCGGGGGGCGAAGGGTTCGATAACGTCGGTGATTCTCTGTTCATCCCTCCGGTCTTGATGGAAAAATACGTGCAGTCCTCGCGCAAGGTGGTGGATGCCATTTATGCGCAGCCTGCCTTGCAAAAGCGGGTGATTTTTCGCAAGCCGCAGGAAAAAGAAGACCCGCTGATCGCGGCGCGGGCGGTGCTGGTATCCCACGCCTCGCTGGCCTTTCGCCGGCGGCTGAGCGATGAGGATGTGGCGCACTTGATGGAGCTCTACCAACAGGCCTTGAAGCGGGGCGAGAGCTATGAAAACGCCTTCCGCGCGCCGCTGCGTGCGCTGCTGATCCATCCGGCCTTTTTGTTTCGCTGGGAAGTCGATCAGCCAGGGCAGAAGGAGTGGAAAGTCGATTCGTTTGAGCTGGCGACGCGACTCTCGTATTTCCTCTGGGCTTCGATGCCGGATCGCACCTTGTTCCAACTGGCCGATCAGGGAAAACTCTCGGACCCCGTGATCTTGCAACAACAGGTGCTGCGCATGTTGGACGACCCGCGCTCCGATACGCTGGCACGCTACTTTGCCGGGCAGTGGCTGGGCTTTGACGAACTGCGGGAATCCGTCACTCCGGATGTCAAGCGCTTCCCGATGTTTACGGAAAGCCTGCGCATCGCCATGTACCGGGAGTCGGTGGAGTTTTTCCATCACATCCAGACAAAAAACCGTCCGATCACCGAGCTGCTCGATAGCAAGTACACCTTCGTCAATGAGGAGCTCGCGCGGCACTATGGCATGCCAGGCGTGACCGGGCCGCAGATGAGACTGGTGGCGATCAACGATCCGCAGCGCGGGGGAGTCATTGGCCAGGCCTCGATCCTGACCGCCACGTCGCTGCCGCTGCGCACCAGCCCGGTCAAACGCGGCAAGTGGATTCTCGATACCATTCTCGGCACACCCCCACCACCGCCGCCGCCCGATGCCGGGGAGCTGCCAGCCGACGATAAATCCAGCGAGGGGCTCTCGTTTCGCAAGCAACTGGAGTTGCATCGCCAGAAACCGAACTGCGCGGGATGCCATGAAAAAATCGATCCGCTCGGCTTCGGGCTGGAGAACTTCGATGCCATCGGCCGCTGGCGCAGTCACGATGCGAATGGCAAGAAGGTCGATTCCGTGGCGGCCTTGCCCGGCGATATCGTCTTTTCCACGCCCGCCGAGCTGAAAAAACTGCTCGTCGACTCGAACGAGCTGTTTTGCAAAAATTTCTGCCGCAAGTTGCTTGGTTACTCGCTCGGTAGGCCGCTCGAATACTACGATGAGCCGGTCATTGACCAGCTCTACCAGACCTTGGTGAAACACCAGTATCAAATCCGCCCGGTGATTCTGGCTATCGTGCAAAGCCATCCCTTCCAATCGCGCGGGGCCGAGCGCTGAAGTCGCAAAAAAATCGTTTTGCTCGCGCATTCCGCTTGCCTTGCGACGGGGGAATGGGCAAAAGGTGCGTCCGCACCGCAGGCGACGCGCGTTCTTACAGTATCGTGGCTCGTCTCCGGGCTACGAACACCAATCCGCGCAGTCATGGAAAGCATCTCATCACGAATCAACAAAGTTTCTCCCTCCCTCACTCTTGCCATTACCAACCAAGCCAAGGCGATGAAAGCGCGCGGTGAGGAAGTATACGGATTGGCGGGCGGTGAGCCGGACATGGACACCCCGGAGCATGTCAAGCAAGCCGGAGCCGCCGCCCTGATGGCCGGCTTCACCAAATACACCGCCGCAGCGGGCATCCCCGAACTGCGCGAGGCGCTCTCGGCGAAGCTTAAGGCGGACAACAATCTTTCCTATGACGCCAAGGACATTTGTGTCACTGGCGGCGCGAAAATGGCATGCTACATGGCGATTCTGGCCATGGTGGAAGAAGGCGATGAAGTCGTTATTCCGGCACCGTATTGGGTCAGCTATCCCGACATGGTGACGATGGCGGGCGGCGTGCCTGTGATCGTGGAAACCTCCGAATCGACGGGCTGGAAAATGACTCCTGAGCAGTTCGAGGAAGCCATGACCCCACGCACCAAGATGGTCATCATCAACAGCCCCGGAAACCCTACCGGTGCCATTTACACCGAGGAGGAATTGCTCGCGCTGGGTGAGATCGCGCTCTCGGAAGACATCGTTATTTTGTCCGATGAAATTTATGAAAAGCTGGTCTACGGTGATGCGAAACACGTTTCCATCGCCTCGCTCAGCCAGGAACTCTACGACATCACCATCACGGTGAACGGATTTTCCAAAGGCTACTCCATGACCGGATGGCGCCTCGGCTACACCGCCGCTCCTCGCCCACTCGCGGAAGCGATCGAGAAAATCCAGAACCACACGGTATCGAATGCTTGCTCGTTCGCGCAATACGGCGCACTGGCGGCCCTGACCGGCGATCAGACATTCGTCAGCGACATGGTGGGTGAATACGACGTGCGCCGCCAGTTCATGCTGGGCCGTCTGCGTCAGATTCCGAACATCCGCGTCGTCGAGCCGAAGGGTGCGTTTTACTTTTTCGTTTACACTGGCAAGCTCGGGCTGAAGTCGATGAACCTTTGCGATAAACTGCTCTCGCGCTACAAAGTGGCGGCGGTGCCTGGCATTGCGTTTGGTTACGATGACGGCATCCGCCTCAGCTACTGCACCACGCTCGACGTCCTCGCCGAGGGACTGGACCGTTTTGAGGCATTCTGCCGCGAGCATTGATTCGGCTGACAGCGTCTGAATTTCTTATCCCCGCCGGTTTTCCGGCGGGGATTTTTTTTGTGTGGTGAGAAAACTGGTGCTTCCCGGTTTTTAGGCGTGACTCAGAGGCGCGGCGGTGGCACAAGCATTCCGCCGCGAGGCACTGAAGCAATGTCGGGAAAATTGACTTATCAACAAGCAGGGGTCGATACGCGGAAAGCCGCGGCGATTGTCGGGGACATCAAAAGCCATGTGAAGCGCACGCAAAAGGAGCGCCAGCTGTGGGGAGCCTTCGGCTTGTTCGCCGCTTGCTATGACCTCAGTGCCTATGAAGCACCCGTGATCATGACCGGTTGCGATGGCGTGGGCACCAAGATCGATCTTTTGTTAGAGCGCGGCATGTATGAAACCGCGGGCAAGGACCTCGTTGCGATGAATGTGAACGACATCCTCACCACCGGCGGCGATCCGCTGATGTTTCTCGACTACATCGGCATCCCCGCGCTCGACGGCGAAAAAATCGAGCGACTCATCGCGGGCATGGCGGATCATTTGGAAAGCTGCGGCTGCATTCTCGCCGGTGGCGAAACGGCGGAAATGCCGGGCATCGTTCCCGAGGGCGTGGTCGAACTTTCCGGCTTCTGCATCGGCTGCGCGGAAAAAAGCGATCTGATCGATCCCACCACCGTGGCCATAGGCGATGTGCTGGTCGGTTATGCCTCCGATAGCATCCACGCCAATGGCTGGAGCCTGGTCCGCCGCGTGCTGCGCGAGTATCCCGAAGTCGCGACCGAAGAGGAACTGCAACACTGGCTCAAGCCGACGCGCCTCTATCACGATGTCACCCGCGCACTGAAAGCCGCAGGCGTGAAGCCGCGCGCAATGGCGCACATCACCGGCGGTGGTTTGCCGGAAAACCTGGAGCGCCTGTTCCAAGGCCTCGGCGCCGATCTCACCATTCCGGCATGGGACCTGCCCGGCATTCACAAGCTTTACGAACACATCGACGCGGAAGACCGTTTCCACACGCTCAACATGGGCATCGGCTGGGTGGCGATTGTCGCTCCGGAAGATGCGGAAAAAGCCTGCGCCGCCGGTCCTGGTGGCGTGGTCCTTGGCACCATGCGCGCGGGCGAGGGCGTCCACGTCAAGGTCGCGGGCGAGTGATGGTCTGAGCTTGTAAACCCAACGATTACATGAGTGATTTTCTGACACACGAATGCGGAATTGCCGCTGTGCGACTGCGCAAGCCGCTGGCCTATTACTACGATCGTTACGGCACGTGCTTGTGGGGATTCCAGAAGCTTTTCCTGCTCATGGAGAAGCAGCACAATCGCGGGCACGACGGTGTGGGCATCGGCTGCGCCAAGCTCGATATGCCACTGGGTTCGCCGTATATTTTCCGTCGTCGCGATGCGGAAAAGGACTCTCTCGCCAGCTTGTTCCGCGATGAGATCAAGTGGTTCAACAAACTCGCTCGCAAGGACAAACTCGATCCGAAAAATCCCTCGAGCGTCAAAGAAAACTTCGACTTCGGCGGGGAAATTCTCATCGGACACCTGCGCTACGGCACCTCCGGCGAATTCGATTCCGGCTCCTGCCACCCTTATCTTCGTCGCAGCAATTGGCCGACGCGCACGCTGATGGTGATGGGGAATTTCAACATGACCAACACCGGCGAACTGAACCGCAAGCTCATCGAGCGCGGCCAGCATCCGGTCTTCGGCACGGACACGCAGACGGTGCTGGAAGAAATCGGCTTCCACCTCGATGAAGCACACACGGACCTGTATCGTCGCCTCCGCGATGAAGGCGGCGACGGTCACGATATCCCCGAAAAAATTTCCGCCTTGCTCGATGTGGAAAACATCGTGCAAATCAGCGCCCAGGCCTGGGATGGCGGTTATGCCATCGTCGGCGTCGTCGGCAATGGCGACATGTTTGTCATGCGCGATCCGCATGGCATCCGCCCTTGCCACATGCTGATGAATGAGGAGGTGCTCGCGTTTGCCTCCGAGCGTGTGCCCTTGATGACCGTGTTCGAAGCCAGTGCCGCCGAGGTGCGTGTGCTGGAGCCGGGCTCGCTGATCGTGATCAAGGCCGATGGCTCGATCCGCGAGAGCAAGTTCGCCACGGGTGCGCAGCCGGCTCCCTGCTCGTTTGAAAAAATCTATTTCTCGCGCGGCAACGATCCCTCCATCTACCGCGAACGCAAAGCGATGGGCGCGGCCTTGGTCGATCAGATTGTCAAAAGCATCGATCACTCCTTCGACAACACCGTTTTCTCTTTCGTCCCCAATACGGCGGAAACGGCCTACTACGGCATGATGGACGGACTGCGCATGTACCGCCGCCAACAGGTGCGTTCCGAAATTCTGTTAGGTCTCGCCGAGGGGACCCTCACACCGGAGAAAGTCGATTCGCTGATTTTGAAAAACTGGCCCTGCGGCGAAAAGATCGCGCACAAGGACATCAAGATGCGCACCTTCATCACCCAGGAAAAAGGCCGTGAGCAGTTGGTGTCGCACGTCTATGACATCACCTATGGCGTCGTCAAAGAAAACGACAATCTGGTGGTCATCGATGACTCCATCGTGCGCGGCACCACCCTGAAAAAATCGATCCTCAAAATCCTCGCCCGAACCAACCCGAAAAAAATCGTGGTCTGCTCGACCGCGCCGCAAATCCGCTATCCCGATTGCTACGGCATCGATATGTCGGAGATGGGCAAATTCATCGCCTTCCAGGCGGCTGTGGCGTTGCACCGTCGCGCCGGTCGACAATCCTTGCTCGATGAAGTCGCGAAACGTTGCCGTGAGGAATTGAAAAAGCCTGCCGCAGAAGTGCAAAACGCGGTCAAGATGGTGTATGAAGCCTTCACCGACGAGGAAATTTCCGCCGAGATCAGCCGCATGGTCTATCCCGAGGATATGAACTGGAACGGGGATGTGGAAATCATTTTCCAAACCATCGATAACCTCCACGCCTCTATCAAGGGACCTTGCGGCGACTGGTATTTCACTGGAAATTACCCCACGCCCGGCGGCTATGCGACCGTGAACTCCGCCTACATCCGCTGGTTTGAAGGCATGAGCGGCCGCGGTTACGAATTGCCCTTGTAAACCCGCAGACTTCGATCAGCGGGTGTCAGGGCGATTTCGTAAACACCATGAAATGCTGCCACGGCAGTTGCCTTTTGTTAGAGATCAGAGTGAACCCGGAGGCGGCGAATTCCTTGCGCGCCTGCTCCTCGGTCATCTTGTGCAGTGGCTTGATCGGCACGAGGGGATCTTCGGCGCGGAACTCTAACAAAATGATGCGGCCATCGGGTTTGAGCGCCTTGTGCAGCGAGCGCAGCATTTCGGCAGGGTGGGAAAATTCGTGATAGGCATCGACCATCAGTGCGGCATCCAGTGAGTTTTCCGGGAGCTTGATGTCATCGATGGCACCGAGGTGCCCCTGCACGTTGGTGATGTTCAGCTCGGCGGAACGTTTGGCGAGGAAGTCGAGCATTTCCTGTTGGATATCGACGCCGATCACCTTGCCCTGCGGCACTTTTTCCGCGAGACGGAAGGCATAGTAGCCCGAGCCCGCGCCGATATCCGCAATCACATCCGTGGGCCTGAGTTCGATCGCCACAATCGCCCGGCTCGGCGCCTCCTCGCGCTCGCGTTCATCGCGCTCCAGCCAGCCGATGGCCGGGTGCCCCATGACGTGCGCGATTTCACGACCCATGTAGTACTTGCCAATGCCATCGGGCGTGGGATCACGGAACTCATAAGCGGGGGCGGCAGGTGGCGGTGTGGGTGCGACAGAAGGCGCGGATGCGGCGTCTGGCGAAGAAACATCGGCACGGGGCCGCAACAGAAAGGCCCCGATGCCGGCCAAGGTGCAGAGCAGAATCAAAAGGGTGGTGCGCTTCATGATGGTAAGAAAAGATACTGTGATGGGCGGGTGATTTTGTCATGACAGGGACAATGCGTGGCAAGTGGGTGAGGCGTCACGCTGTGACGCGGGAATTTTTTTTGGGATGGGAACCCACGATTAAAATCGCGGGCTCCTTGTTGAGTCGTCGCGTTGCGACGGGGGGATATATTTGGTGGATGCCAACAGAAGATTGAAATCGCGGGCTGCCTATTGATTCGTCGAGTAAAAGCGATAGCCTCATTGATTAGAGCGTTGCGACGGGGAGGAGGTTTTGCAAACTGGTTCCACCGTCCGAATGGGACGATTCAAACAGGAGCCCGCGATTTCAATCGTGGGTAGGGGATCACGAAATGATTCTTCCGTCCTAACTGGACGATTCAAATAAGAGCCCACGATTTCAATCGTGGGTAGGGGATCACGAAATGATTTTTGCGTCCTAACGGGACGCTTCAAGCTTTGCTAGTAGGGCTTGCATCGTGTGGTAAAGTCGTCTCATGGCTCAGTCGCTGTCGAAAATGATTTTGCATGTGGTGTTTTCTACCAAAGGCCGTGAGAAAACGATCACTTCAGTGATACGCCCGCGTCTTCACGGCTATCTGGCACAGGTGGGGCGTGACATGGGGTGTGATGTGCACATCGTGGGAGGAGTGGCAGATCATGTGCACCTTGCGGTGGATTTTCCGCGCACGATTACGGTGGCGGATTTTTTGAAAAAGATCAAAGGCACGAGCTCGATCTGGATGAAGGAGCAAGGGAAAGAGTTTTCGACGTTCGCTTGGCAGGCGGGCTATGGTGTTTTTTCCGTGAGTGCTTCGCACAAGAAGAAGCTGAAAGAATACATCGCGAATCAGGAAGAACATCATCGCGAGTTGTCGTTTGAGGATGAGTATCGGCAGTTTTTGAAAAGGTATGAGATCGAGGTGGATGAGAGGTATTTGTGGGATTGAGAGCGAAGGAATTGAGGCGTCACGTTGTGACGCGGGAAATTGTATGGGGGATGGGAACCCACGATTAAAATCGTGGGCTCCCGATTGATTCGTCGCGTTGCGACGGGGAGGTGTTAGGCGCGATTCTTTTGATGCCGCGTTGTGAGATGCAAACGACAAAACCCACGAGGGTGAGTCGTGGGTTTTGTTGTAATGATTTGTTGGCTTGGCGGCAGGATGCCGTCGTCACATCAGGGCAGATTGGTGGTGCCCATGAGGTAGCGGTCGCATTCTCTTGCGGCGCCGCGGCCTTCGTTGAAGGCCCAGACGACCAACGATTGACCACGGCGGCAGTCGCCGGCGGCAAAGACGCCGGGGATGTTGGTGGTGTATTTTTCGTGCTGCGCGCTGATGTTGCTGCGGGCGTCGCGGTCGAGGTTCATGCTCTCTAACAGGTCTTGCTCGGGGCCGAGGAAACCCATGGCCAGCAGGACCAATTCGGCGGGCATGATTTTTTCGGTGCCGGGGATGTTTTTGGGGATGAACTGACCTTGTTCATTTTTGGTCCACTCAACCTGCACGGTGTGCACGGCCTTGACGTTGCCGTTTTCATCGCCTTCGAAATGGGTGGCGGTGGTGGTGTAGATGCGTGGGTCGCTGCCATTGACTGCAGCGGCTTCTTCCTGGCCGTAGTCCATTTTGTACACCTTCGGCCATTCGGGCCAGGGGTTGTTGGCGGCGCGTTCGTTGGGTGGCTTCGGCAACAGCTCGAGCTGGCAAACGCTGACGCAACCATGGCGCAGGGAGGTGCCCACGCAGTCGGTACCGGTATCGCCGCCGCCGATGATGACGACGTTTTTGCCTTCGGCGGTGATGAAATTGTCGTGCGGCTTGCCATCGAGCACGGCCTGGGTGTTGGCGGTGAGGAATTCCATGGCGAAGTGGATGCCTTTCAGTTCACGGCCCGGGATGGGGAGGTCGCGCGGTTTGGTGGCACCGGTGCAGAGGATGATCGCATCGAAGTCCTTTTGCAACTGGGCGTGGGTGATGTCCTTGCCGATGGTCACGTTGCAGCGGAATTTCACGCCTTCGTCTTCAAGCAATTCGATGCGGCGCAGCACGACTTCCTTTTTGTCGAGCTTCATGTTGGGGATACCATACATGAGCAGGCCGCCGGGGCGGTCGGCGCGTTCGAAGACGGTGACGGTGTGACCGGCCTGGTTGAGCTGGGCGGCGGCGGAAAGTCCGGCGGGGCCTGAGCCGATGATGGCGACTTTTTTGCCCGTGCGTTTGGCGGGCGGCTTGGCGACAACCCATCCTTCTTCCCAGCCTTTGTCAATGATCGAGACCTCGATGTTTTTGATCGTGACGGGCGGGTTGTTCATGCCGAGCACGCAAGAGCCTTCGCAAGGAGCGGGGCAGACGCGACCGGTGAACTCGGGAAAGTTGTTGGTCTTGTGGAGGCGATCGAGCGCATCACGCCAGAGACCGCGATAGACGAGATCGTTCCACTCGGGGATGAGGTTGTTGATCGGGCAACCGCTGGCCATGCCGCTGATGAGTTTGCCGGTGTGGCAAAACGGCACGCCGCAGTCCATGCAGCGTGAGCCCTGGGTGCGCAGTTTTTCCTCGGGCATGTGGAGGTGGATTTCTTTCCAGTCCTTGATGCGTTCGAGTGGCGAGCGATCGGCGGGGAGCTCGCGGGTGTATTCCATGAATCCGGTAGGTTTGCCCATTTTCTTTTTTTCTTTTGAATTTGATCAGTCAGATTGGTTGGATCAGACCCATTGGTCTGATCCTTTTCTTATCAACCGCCTCCGAGGCGAGCCACATCCTTCGCATTGGCTTCGAAGGCGGCGTTGAGGGCGTCGTCGCCGCTGAGGCCGTCGGCCTCGGCTTTGGCGATGGCCTGGAGGACGCGTTTGTAGTCGCGTGGCATGACGCGCACGAACTTGGCCACGGCGTTTTTCCAGTCAGCGAGGATGGCGTTGGCTTTTTTGCTGAGGGTGATGTCGGCGTGTTTCTGGATCAAGGCACGCAGCACTTCGGCATCGTCTTCATCGACTTTTTCGAGATCGACCATCGCTTTGTTGCAGCGGGTGGCGAAGTCGCCTTTTTCATCGTAAATGTAAGCGACGCCTCCGCTCATGCCGGCGGCGAAGTTGCGTCCGGTGGTGCCGAGCACGACGACTTTTCCTCCGGTCATGTATTCGCATCCGTGGTCGCCGATGCCCTCGACGACGGCATGCACGCCGGAGTTCCGCACCGCGAAACGCTCGCCCGCGACACCGCGCACGAAGAGTTCCCCGCTGGTCGCTCCGTAAAGCGCGACGTTGCCGATGATGATGTTATCTTCGGCAGCGAAGGTGGCTTTCGCATCGGGGTAAATGGCGATGCGACCACCGCTGAGGCCCTTGCCGACGTAGTCGTTGGCGTCGCCTTCGACTTCGATGGTGATGCCTTTCGGGATGAACGCGCCGATGCTCTGACCGGCGGAGCCGCGGAAATGCATGTGCACCGTGTCATCGGGCAGGCCGTTCCAGTGGCGTTTGGTGATCTCGTTTCCGAGGATGGTGCCGACGACGCGGTCGGTGTTTTTGATTGGCAGCTTGATCGAAACTTTTTCGCCTTTTTCAATGGCGGGCTTGCAGAGGTCGAGCAGGGTGGTGAGGTCCAGCGATTTTTCCAAACCGTGATCCTGCGTCTCCGTGCAGTAGCGACTGACTTCGGGGCCGACGTTCGGCGAGTAGAGGATTTTCGATAGATCGATGCCCTTGGCTTTCCAGTGATCGACCGCTTTTTTCGGCTCCAGCACATCGGTGCGTCCGACCATGTCGGTGAGTTTGCGGAAACCGAGTTCGGCCATGATTTCGCGCACTTCCTGAGCGATGAACTTCATGAAATTTACGGCGTGTTCCGGATCGCCGGTGAATTTTTTGCGCAGCTCCGGGTCCTGGGTGGCGACGCCGACGGGGCAGGTATTCAAGTGGCAGACGCGCATCATGATGCAGCCGAGGCTGACGAGTGGCGCGGTGGCGAAACCGAATTCCTCCGCACCGAGCAGCGCGGCGATCACGACATCGCGACCGGTCTTGAGCTGGCCATCGGTCTCTACGGCGATGCGCGAGCGAAGGTTGTTCAACACGAGCGTCTGGTGCGTTTCGGCGAGGCCGAGTTCCCAGGGGAGACCGGCGTGTTTGATGGAGGTTTGCGGCGAAGCGCCGGTGCCACCATCGAAGCCGGAAATGAGCACCACATCGGCGTGCGCTTTTGCCACACCGGCGGCGATTGTGCCGACGCCCACTTCGCTCACAAGCTTCACGCTGACGCGGGCGGCGCGGTTGGCATTTTTCAGGTCGTGGATGAGTTCCGCGAGGTCCTCGATCGAATAAATGTCGTGGTGGGGTGGGGGAGAAATCAGTCCCACGCCCGGCGTCGAGTGACGCGTCTTGGCGATCCACGGATAGACTTTTCCTCCGGGGAGCTGACCGCCTTCGCCGGGCTTGGCACCCTGGGCGAGTTTGATTTGCAGCTCGCGGGCTTGGGTCAAGTAAAGGCTGGTCACGCCGAAACGTCCGGAGGCCACTTGCTTGATCGCGCTGTTTTTCGAGTCGCCTTTTTCATTCGTCCACGTGTAGCGCTCGGGGTCTTCGCCTCCCTCGCCGGTGTTCGATTTCCCGCCGACGCGGTTCATTGCGATGGCGAGGGCTTCGTGTGCTTCGCCCGAGATCGAGCCGTAGCTCATCGCGCCGGATTTGAAGCGCTTGAGGATTTCCTCCTCCGACTCCACTTCCTCGATGGGGATGGGCGTGCGGGTTTTGAAATCGAGCATGCCACGCAGGGTGAAACGCTGTTTATCCTGCTCGTTGACGAGGCTGGAATAGGTCTTGAACGTTTTGTAATTGCCGCTGCGCACCGCGCTTTGCAGCGAGTGAATCACCTGCGGGCTGAACAAGTGCGCTTCGCCTTCCGAGCGCCACTGGTAGTCGCCGCCGACTTCCAGCGGCTCGGTGCGACCCGATTGTTCCGAGTAGGCGCGTTGGTGGCGCTCCAGGGCCTCGGTCGTGATCGCTTCGAGGTCCGAGCCTTCGATGCGGGTGGCGGTGCCGGTGAAAAAGCGGTCCACGACTTTTTGCTGCAGTCCGACGCATTCGAAAATCTGCGCACCGAGGTAGCTCTGGATCGTGGAGATGCCGATTTTTGACGCCACTTTGACGATGCCTTTGGTCGCGGACTTGATGAAATTTTTGCAGGCGGTGTAGTGATCGACACCGACCAGCAGGCCTTGGTGAATCATTTCATCGAGCGTTTCAAAGGCGAGATACGGATTGATCGCCGCGCAACCGTAGCCGACGAGCGTGCAGAAATGGTGCACTTCGCGTGGTTCTCCGGACTCGAGCACGAGGCCGACTTTGGTGCGCTTACCTTCGCGGATGAGGAAATGGTGCAGGCCGGAAACGGCCAACAGCGCGGGCATGGCGGCGTGGTTGTCATCGACGCCACGGTCGCTGAGGATGAGGATGTTCATGCCCGCATCGATCTGCAAGCTGGCCTGACGGCAAAGTTCATCAAACGCTTGTTCGAGACCTTTCGTGCCCTTGGCGGGATCGAAGAGGATCGGCAAAGTCACCGAGCGGAATTCACCCTGCGCGACGTGTTTCAGCTTGGCCAGCTCTTCGTTCGAAAGAATGGGTGTTTGCAGTTCGATCAAGTAGGCGCTCTCCGGTTGCGGGTCGAGCAGATTGCGCTCGGGGCCGATGGTCGTCACGGACGAGGTCACGATTTCCTCGCGGATGCAGTCGATGGGCGGGTTGGTGACCTGTGCGAACAGTTGTTTGAAATAATCGTATAACAACTTCGATTTGTTCGAAAGCACGGCGAGCGGGATGTCGGTGCCCATCGCGCCGGTGGCTTCGACGCCGTCCTTTGCCATCGGCAGCAAAATTTTCCGCTGGTCCTCAAAGGTGTAGCCGAACGCGTGCTGGCGCTGGGTGATGGTGGCGAGATCGGTCTTCGGTACGGCGGGGGCGGCCTGTACGTCGGCGAGTTTGATGAGATTTTCATCGAGCCACTGGCGATACGGTTGCTCGCTGGCAATGCGTTGCTTGATCTCCTCATCGGCGACGATGCGGCCCTCGGTCATATCCACGAGGAACATGCGACCCGGCTGCAAGCGGCCCTTGCTGGCGATGTTTTCCGGCGGAATCGGCAACACGCCGGCTTCCGAAGCCATGATGACGTAGTCGTCCTTGGTGACATAATAACGAGAAGGACGCAGGCCGTTGCGGTCAAGTGTGGCGCCGATCATCGTGCCATCGGTGAACGCGACCGATGCCGGACCATCCCACGGTTCCATGAGGCAGGAGTGGAATTGGTAAAAGGCTTTTTTCTCGTCGCTCATCGACTCGTGACCCGACCATGGCTCCGGGATCATCATCATCATCGCGTGCGGTAGCGAACGACCACCCATCACGAGCAGTTCGAACACGTTGTCGAACTTCGCCGAGTCCGAGCCATCTTCATTGACGATGGGCTGGATTTTTTTGATCGCATCGCCAAACAGCGGGCTTTCCAAGAGAGGCTGGCGGGCGTTCATCCAGTTCACATTGCCGCGCAGCGTATTAATTTCGCCGTTGTGGGCGATGTAGCGGAACGGATGCGCGCGCTCCCAGCTCGGGAAGGTGTTCGTCGAGAAACGCGAGTGCACCAGGGCCAGCGCGGTGTCCATGTCGGGATCCTGCAGGTCGAGGAAATACTTTCCGACTTGCTCCGGCATCAGCATGCCTTTGTAAATCGCGGTGCGGGCGGACAGGCTGGAGCAATACCAGTGATCGTCGATTTTCCCATTGCGGATGCGGAAGTAGCTGATCTTGCGCAAGATGAAAAGCTGGCGCTCGAAGGCGAGATCGTCCGTGCAATCGGCGGGGCGGGCGACGAAGACCTGGCGCATGAAAGGCTCGCTGGCGAGAGCGGTTTTGCCGAGCGAAGAGTTATCCGTCGGCACATCGCGCCAACCGAGCACGCTGAGTCCGATTTCCGCCGCGACCTGCTCAAACAAGGCCTCGCTCGCCTTGCGGACGTGGGGATTCGGCGAAAGGTAGGCCATGCCGAGGCCATAGCGACCGGCTTCCGGAAGCGTGAAACCGAGCGAAGCGGTGGCTTTTTGCAAAAACTTGTGCGGCACCTGAATGAGGATGCCCGCGCCGTCGCCGGTATTCGTCTCGCAACCGCAAGCACCGCGATGGTCCATGTTCACCAGCACCGTAAGGGCCTGACCGATGATTTCATGGGCCCGTTTCCCCTTCATCTGGCAGATAAAACCGACGCCGCAGGCATCGTGTTCATTGCTCGGGTCGTAGAGTCCTTGTTTCTCAGGTGGTCCGTATTTGCTCATGTTGGTAGATGATGAAAAGAGGGGGAGAAAGTGAAGAGGAAATTGAGAGAACTAGCAAGCCAGAAATGCGGCAGTATTGCTGTCATACTGAAGATTTTCTGTGAAGATGTTAGTCAGTGGTGAAAGTTTGTGTTTTCTGTCGTGATTTTCCCATCGGTTTGGTTCACGCGCTCAGCTGTTTGTGGGAAATCACGCGTTTTTGCCGTGATGGCTATCGAGATACGTTAGGGTTTGTCGAAATTTTGCAACTTTTTATCGATAACGAAGGGTCCGAAGGGGATCAATGTGGCGGTGAACGCGATGGCGGCCCAACGGAAACTCAGATGCTCGCTGAGCCAGGCTTGCAGCAAGACCAGGCAAAAACCGATGAACAGAACGCCGTGGGCCATGCCGACGATGCTCACCGCTTTTGGCATGTCAGCGAAATATTTCAGAGGCATGGCCACGCCCAGCAGCAGCAAAAACGAAATTCCCTCGATCGCGCCGACGAGGCGAACGCGTCCCACCAGTGTTTTGTATGAACCCATCATGTGTCGTTTTGTCGCCCCATGGATAAGCGGATTCGGGCAGATTGCAAGCAGGCGAATGCGGGAAGGCGTGTCATTTCTTGTCTCGGCATTCCCGCTTGCGGAATTCCTTGGTCGCGATAGACTCGGTGCATGGATCAAACATCCACCACACTGCGCGGACTGCGTCTTCTCTGCCAAGTCGCCCTGGGTGTCTTGTTGCTATATGCGGGCGGGCAGAAATTGTTTGTCAGCGGAGTGGCGCTGTTTGTCGGGGATGTGGAAAAATTTAAGATCTTGCCCGCTGCACTCGTGCCCATCGTGGCGTATGTGATGCCGTGGTGGGAAGTGGTGACGGGCCTTTGCCTGATGCTGGATGTGATGCGCAAGGGGGCGCTGTGCAGCGCTCTGATCATGACGCTGTCGTTTTGTTGGGTGATCGGTTGGGCTTGGTACCATGGACTGGATATCTCGTGCGGATGTTTTGGCAAAAGTGATGCCACCATCCATTATCCGAGGAAATCCTTCGAGCTCTTGCTGCAATTGGCGGCGGTGATTTTTGCTGCCTCCGGGCCGGTGCTCGCTTGGCGGGATATGGCCCCGTCGTCGACCGCCGCAGAGCAGAAAAATTCATGATTTTTTTGCAAGTCCGGGTTGCGGACGCACAAAAATCCGCTATGCAGGGGCGGGCCAATTTTTTTACCATCAGTGAGTTATTTGAAATGAACATTCATACAGATTTTAGCAGTCGCCATTTGGGCGTGCTCGGGGCGGATCGTCAGGCGATGTTGAGTGACTTGGGGTATGCGGAAATGGAGGCGCTGATCGCCGATGCCGTGCCCGCCGTGATTCGCAATGCCCGGGCGCTGGAGCTGCCGGAGGCCTTGTCCGAGGTGGAGGCGCTCGCTCGCCTGGCGGGCATCATGAAGAAGAATCAGGTGAAAAAATCCTTCGTCGGTCAGGGCTACTACGGCACCCATACGCCACATGTGATTCAGCGCAATATTTTGGAAAATCCCGGCTGGTATACCGCCTACACGCCCTATCAGGCGGAGATCGCTCAGGGTCGCTTGGAGGCGTTGTTGAACTTCCAGACGATGATCACCAATCTCACCGGACTCGATGTGGCGAATGCTTCGCTGCTCGACGAGGGCACGGCTGCCGCCGAGGCGATGAGTCTCGCGCTGGCGGGTAAGCCGAATGGCAAGGTGCTGTTTGTTTCCGAGCGCTGCCACCCGCAAACCATCGCCGTGGTGCAGACGCGCGCCGAGCCTCTGGGCATCGAGGTGCTGGTGGGGGATCATGCGAGTTTTGAGCCGGCATCGGTCAGCGGCTTGTTCGCGGCGGTGGTGCAGTATCCTGACACCTGCGGCCGCGTGGATGATTTTTCCCATTTCTTCGACAAGCTGCGTGCCGTGGGGGCGCTGAGCATCGTCGCGGCGGATCTGTTAGCCTTGACCGTGCTGCGCGCGCCGGGTGAATTCGGAGCGGATATCTGCGTGGGGAATTCCCAACGCTTTGGCGTTCCCATGGGCTTCGGTGGTCCGCACGCGGCCTTCATGTCCTGCCGCGATGCGCTGAAGCGCAAGATGCCCGGTCGCCTGATCGGCGTTTCGTTAGATGCCTATGGCAAGCCGGGCTTCCGGCTCTCCCTGCAAACGCGCGAGCAGCACATCCGTCGCGACAAGGCGACATCGAACATCTGCACCGCGCAGGTTTTGTTGGCGGTGATGGCATCGATGTATGCCGTCTATCACGGTCCGCGCGGCCTGAAGCACATGGCGAAACAAGTGCACCTGCACACCCGTCGCCTGGCGGTTTCCCTGCAAAAAGCCGGCCTCGTTCTCGATAGCGAGCAATACTTCGATACCGTGGTCGTCACGGTGCCGGGCAAGGCGCAGGCCATCGCTGCGGCTGCCGTGGAGGCGGGGTACAACCTGCGTGTGGTTGATGCGGATCGCGTTGGCATTTCCTTCGATGAAACCACCACCGATGCCGATGTGCAGGCGATGGCTGCCCTGTTCGGTGCGTCGCTTGTGAGTGTGGAAGACGAGTGGGCGGTGGCAGCGGCGCATCTGCGGCAGTCGGAAATTTTGCCACAAGCGGTCTTCCATCAGTATCATTCCGAAACCGAGATGCTGCGTTACCTGAAGCGTCTGGAATCGAAAGACCTCGCCTTGAACGAATCGATGATCGCACTGGGATCGTGCACCATGAAACTCAACGCCACGGCGGAAATGATGCCCTTGAGCTGGCCGGAAGTTTCCTCGCTGCATCCCTTCGTGCCTGCCGCGCAATCCGTCGGATATGTGGAAATGTTAGAAGAGCTGGAGAAATGGCTCGCGGAGATCACCGGTTTCGCCGCTGTCTCGCTGCAACCGAATGCGGGATCGCAAGGCGAGTACGCCGGGCTACTGGCGATTCGCCGCTACCACCGCGCCAATGGCGAGGGGCATCGCCACATTTGCCTGATTCCCGTCTCGGCGCACGGTACCAATCCGGCATCCGCCGTGATGTGCGGCTTCAAGGTGGTGGGAGTGAAATGCGATGATCAGGGCAACATCGATTGTGCCGATTTGCAGGCGCGCATCGCCGAGCACAAGGACAACCTCGCCGCCTTGATGATCACCTATCCCTCCACGCACGGCGTGTTCGAAGAGACGATCAAGGACATTTGCCAATGGATCCACGACGCCGGTGGACAGGTTTACATGGACGGTGCGAACATGAACGCGCAGGTCGGCCTCACCAGCCCAGGCTTCATCGGTGCCGATGTCTGCCACTTGAACCTGCACAAAACCTTCTGCATCCCGCACGGCGGTGGTGGTCCCGGCGTGGGGCCCATCGGCGTGGCCAAACAACTGGTGCCGTATCTTCCCGGTCATGCGACTTTGGCTGATCCTGAAGGTGCTGTTTGCTCCGCTCCGTATGGCAGCGCTTCGATCAATACCATATCGTGGATGTACATCGCCATGATGGGACCGCAAGGCCTGAAGTCGGCCACGGAAATTGCCATCCTCAATGCGAACTACGTCGCGAAACGTTTGGCGAATTATTTCCCGATTCTTTACACTGGCAACAAAGGGTTGGTGGCGCACGAGTGCATCATCGACCTGCGTCCGCTCTCGGATGCCAGTGGCATCACCGTCGAGGACGTGGCGAAGCGCCTCATGGACTACGGTTTCCACTCGCCCACCATGTCCTGGCCGGTTACGGGCACGCTGATGATCGAGCCCACCGAATCCGAATCCAAGGCCGAGCTCGATCGTTTCTGCGATGCGATGGTCGCCATCCACGGCGAGATCCAGCAAGTTCTCAATGGCACCGCCGACCGCGAGGACAACGTGTTGAAAAACGCGCCGCACCCCGCCACTGCGGTCATCGCCGATGAGTGGAAACATTCCTACTCCCGCGAACAAGCGGCCTATCCGCTGCCGTACTTGCGACAGCACAAATTCTGGCCCAGCGTGGGCCGCATCGATAACGTTCACGGCGACCGCAATCTGGTTTGCACCTGCGACAGCGTGGAGTCCTACACATGAGTTCTCCCGCAGCATCGCCCGTGGATTGGCAAGAGTGGCGGGGAGAAATCCTCGCCACCCTGCTCTTCGTCATTCGCGATGGGGAAATTTTATTGATTGAAAAAAAACGAGGCATCGGCGCGGGCAAGGTCAATGGTCCCGGCGGGAAAATCGATCCCGGTGAAACACCGATGGAATGCGCCATCCGCGAGACCATGGAGGAGCTTCACGTCAAGGCGCTCAACGTGCGAAAACGCGGCGAGCTGTGTTTCGCCATGTCCGATATCCCCGACATCCACTGCCACGTTTTCATCGCCGATGGCATCGAAGGCGAGCCAACCGAGACTGACGAAGCGATTCCGCTGTGGACTTCGTTGGAAAAAATCCCCTACGACCGCATGTGGGCCGACGACATCTACTGGTTGCCGCAAATGATCGCGGGACAGAGTTTTGTCGGCCGTTTCCTCTTCGAAGGCGAAACCATCCTCTGGCGCGACGTGCAATTCGGCGTGGAGTTCCCCTAAGGAGAAGGGATTTGCAATCCCTTTCATCCCGACTTCGTCAAATCGTCATCGCATGGAAGCCGCCGTCCACGATGAGCTCATGGCCGGTGATGAAGGAGCCGGCCACAGGGGAGGCGAGCAGCAGGGTGGCGCCGATCAGTTCCTCGGCGTTACCAAAGCGGGAAGCGGGGGTTTGGCGCAGGATGTCGAGCACGCGCGATTCATCGAGCACCTTGCGGTTTTGCTCGGCGGGGAAAAAGCCCGGCACCAGCGTGTTGACGCGGATGTCCTTGTCCGCCCACTCGCGGGCGAGGTTTTTCGAAAGATTGTGCACCGCCGCTTTCGAGGCCGAGTAGGTGAACACGCGGGAGAGCGGGCTGAGGCCGGAGATCGAGCCGAGATTGATGATCGAGGCGGGTTGGCCGTTGTTGATGAAATACGAACCGAAGACCTGGCAGGAACGGAATACGGCGGCGAGGTTGGTGTCCATGATGCGGGCGTATTCCTCTTCCGTCACATCGAGAAACGGGGTGGGGGAATTGGTGCCGGCACCATTGATGAGGATATCGACCTGTCCCGAGCGCTCCAATACCGTGTCTAACAGATTTTGCAGCGACTCGCGCGAGGTGACATCGACCGGAACGAAATAGCCTTTGCCGCCGTGAGAAGTGATTTCGTTCAGACGGCGTTCCGCTTTTTCCGGGATACGGCCACCGAGCACCACTTCCGCGCCAGCGCGGGCGAGGCCCACGGCCATGGTGCCGCAGAGTTCGCCCGTGCCGCCGATGACGACTGCGACTTTACCGGAGAGATCGAAGAGAGACTTGAGAAAGTTGGTTGTAGGCATGGACATGGTAGTAGGTTGAAAAAATTCTGCGAGAACTATGGCGCACCTCGCCGAGAAGGAAAGTGCAAATCACGACTGCGCGTGAAGTTTTTCCGTTGCGAACTGAGTGATGCGTTATTTTTTCCCCATCGGTGTCATGGCCTCTGCCAGGCCTTTGCCGATGCCGCCGAGGATTTTCGCGCAACCCAGGTAATGGAATTCCAGGTTGGAAATGCCCTTGGCGAGAATGGTTTGTTCGCGCTCGGTCATTTTTTCTTTGCGCAGGGCTTCAAACGCGGCTTTTTCCTCGGCGGGTTTCAATTTCTTTTCCGTGGCCAGTTTTTTCGCCTGCTGCTTCAGTTCGTTTTCCTTGGCCTTGGCGGCGCTGAGTTCGAGGTCCCAGTATTGCTCGGTGAGAACGGCGGTCACCGTACCTTTGAACTCCGGCATCTTCGCTGGAGCCGCCATGGCGTCTCGAATGTTCTGGTGCGTCGATTGGTAGCGTTTCTGGTCAGGACCGTAGAGGGCGGTGGGGCCACCGACGCCGATCACGCCGATGGCGAAAGGCAGTTTCGGCGCGTTGAGTTCCTTGCGCACGTCGCGGATGAAATGGGCCATCACCTCGGTGTAGGCATCGTAGCCGCCGGGTTTGTCGCGCTGCGGGTAGGTGCTGCCATCGACCATGTCATTCCAGCCCTGGAACCAGGCGAATCCCGCCAACTCGTAGCCTTGTTTTTCATCGTAGTCGGGCACCACGCGCTTGATATCGCCTAACACTTTTTTGACGTGATCCATCATCAGTTTGTAATACACGCCGGTTTCCTTGGCCTTGGCGGCCTTCATGTCATCGATGTTTTTGCCTTGTTTGGCGAAGTTGGCGAGCTGGGTCTCATTGAAGACGTAAGGTCCGGCGCTGGGCGGGCGGAAGTCGGTGTTGAGGCTTTTTCCTCCCCAGGAAGTCTTGATCAAGAGGATGGGGGAGTCGGTCAGTTTTTCCATCGTCAGGCCGAAGGTGAACTCGGGGCCGATTTTTTCTTTGGTAGCGCCGAAACCGGCGGTGAGTTTGCCGGTTTGTTCCTCGGTGTCATTGCCGCCGCAGCCGATCGATGAAATCCACACCCGTTGGCAGGTGCGTGGTGTGCCATCGGCTTGGAGCATTTCCTCCATCATCGGCTTGGTCTTGGGATCCATGCCGATGTGTTCGATGGTGGAAATTTTCGCATGGCCCTGCATGTTCGATTGCCCGGCGAGGATGAAGATTTTCAGCGGCTTGGCCTGGACGCTGATGGTGGCGCATGCCAGCAGGAGAAAAAAGCGGATGGATTTCATGATGCGGTGATTGTTAGACTGTGGTGGCGGGGGTCATTTGACTTTTTTGATGGTGACGCCCGAGAAAAGAATCATGGCATCGTAGTTGATGGGTTTGTCGCCCACATACATGCCCCAGCGGAAACTGGTGGCGCTTGTGGGGCGATCGTAGTGACCGGTGCCGACCATTTTTTCGTTGAAAAAGACTTCGTAGTCCTTGCCGTTGTCGCGCACACGGAGATGGAACGGTTTGGCGATCATGCCTTTGGCGATCACGCTGTCCTTGCCGCGGCGCGGGTTGAACACCACATCGCCCTTGTCGTTCATGTTGATCATCACCGCCGGACCTTCGATGAGGGCCTTGGCCTGGAAGATCGATCCTGTGGGTTTGATGGCGGTGACGATGCCGCACCACTCATACCATTGTTTTTGTGATTCCGTCCATTTTTCGATGCTGAATGTCTCGACGCGTCCTGCCAATTCACGGTCGTTGCGGCGGTTTTCCTCGCCCTTGAACAAGCGGAAAATCTGGGTGTTGCCATCCTCCTGATACCAGCGCGTCCAGTTGCCGAATTCGTTGCGCGGAATCGCGCTGTTGAGCAAGGTGTGAAGCTTGATGTCGCGCGGAATCGGTCTCTTGCACTCGGGCAGCACCTCCACGACCTTGCGATTGATCGAAATGCGCGAGCCCGTGACTCCGGCTTTGGTATTTTCCCCCTTGGGCAGTTTCCCTCGATCCACGAGTTCCTGAAACGTTGGATCCGTGCCGCGCTGTTCGTAGAACTCGGATTCCTCAGCCCCGGCACAGAGGCAGAACGACCAGCAGGCGATGATGATGGAAGAGAATTGCGGGGAAATGGTTTTCATCAGCGGGAAATTCGGATCAGTGCGGGTGTTTCTGTCGATGCCTCGATCTTGCGAATGGTCTCTCTCACCTCGGTGGCTTTCATGATCATCAAGGGCTTGGGGAAATCTTTTTCTTCCTTTTCAAAGTAGTCGGCGATTTTTTGCAATTCGGGAATGACCGCTTTGGCATGGGTGCCGTAGGTGAGCAGGATTTTCATGAGCTCGGGCGTGCGCTTTTGGCTGTCCCATGGATTTTGGCTGCGTGTGTAGGTGACGCAGGCGGTGATGCCCTCGGCGATGCGGTGTTTGGCGAGGATCTTCAGGCCCTCGACGCGGATTTGATCGGCAAACATCTCGCCGCTCGGCGCGGGTTTCTCCACGGCTTCCAAAATGGCGGGAAGCAGCGGTTTGATTTCTTCCGTGGAGAGATTCCGATAGACCGAGGCGATGCTGCCACGTGCGCGTCCGTCCTGGTTTTGCAAGCCACCGCGCACGGCTTTGTAAAGCGCGGCACGATCCACACCCTCCAGCGAGTTTGCCAGCATGCCGCGACCATCGAAGAGCGCGAAGCACAGGTAGCGCTGCTGCATGCCGCGCGGATCACCCACCGGGTCGGTTTGGGAAAAGATCTCCAATAGAGTCGGCACGGTGCTCATCGCCGGCTTGCCGATGCTGGCCAGTGCGTCCGCGGCCTTGATGCGCATCCACAGATCCTTATCGCGCAGCAAGTTGGCCAGCACAGGCACGGCGTCCGCCGCGCGTCCACGCAGTTTCTCAATCGCCTGACAGGCGCCGTAGCGCGGTTCCAAGGCTTTTGATTGCAGCAAAGCCAGCACCGGTGCCACGGGGAAATCACGGCGGCGACCGATGGCGAGCGAGGCGCGCTCGCGCACGATGGGCGACCAGCTGCCGAGGCGTTCGATCAGTTCCTCATTGCTCAGCGCATCATAAAAACTGTTGCGGTCCTTGTTGTTCCAGCCCCGTCCATCGGCGATGAGCATTTCCGCCTCGGCGGCTTTGAGCTCCGTGACGGTGCTGGGCTTTTTGCCGGTGAGCAGGAGTTTTTTCAGCGGTTGGCAATAGGCGATCAGATAGACGCCGGTGCAGTCCCAGTTGCCGTAGCTGTCGTTCGTGGGTTGCGGCGGGCCCTGGTGGGGAAACAGGCCATCCCAACGGCGCGCCAGGTCGTAGTACCAGCAGCCGAATTCCTTCATCCACGCGCCCGTGGCTTTGGGGCCGCTGATGGACACTCCGGGCATGGCCCAGAGGATGTTGAAGTAATTTCCCGTGTGTCCGGTATCGCGCTCGGGTCCATGGGAGGCCACGCTCATGCGACTGAAAAATTCCGCGCTGTTTTTCTCCTTCATGAGGTTGAAGAGAACAGACGCCATGCCGTTTTTGCCGTTGTCGTCGTGATTTTCAATCCAGGGGTGGTGGTCGCCGTAGGGGATGGAACCTTTGCCGGTGTAGAAACGCAGGAGTTTGGCACTGAGTTCGATGGCCTTGGCTACCTCGGGATCCTTCACGCCGGCTTCGCGTGCCATGACGAGGGAAATGGTCAGCACCGCGCCGGGCGAGTTCATCATGCCGTAGCCCTTGAGTCGTCCATCGGGCAGAGCGAAGGTATGGCCCCAGGAGCCCACGGCGCTTTGCCCGCGGGCGGATTCGAGAGCCAGTCGGCGCAGTCCCGGCATGGCGCTTTGATCGCCGGTAGCCATGGTGTATTCCGCGAGCAACATGATGACGTAGCCGTAGCGCCAGGTCTGCATGCCGTTTTCGCTGTAGTTGGCAGCCCATTCGACTTCTTTTTTGATGACGGGCAAAAACGCAGGATCGCCGGTGGCGAGAAGCCCCAGGGCATTGAGCGAGCGAACGATGGGATCTCCGCTACCGCCTTTTTTTTCCAACGACGCGGCCAGGGCCTTGCTGCTGAGCTCGATGATGCGTTTGGATTTCGGGCAATCATACGGCGCCGTGGCGCTGTAGCTGCCGAGAACGGCGAGCGGAAGGACGACCTCCTCGGTTTTGCCGGCACGCCAACGGGTCAGCATCAGCTTGCCCGATTTTTCCTCGGCAGTGGTGAGCGCTTTGCCCAACTCGGTGCGCGGATCGTAGGAAAAGGGCTTGCCATTCACGCCGAGAATGACATCGCCAACCTGCATGATGCCATCGGCAGGCGAGCCGGGAGCCACCTGGGTGACCGCGATTTGCCGGGCGTCCGACGTCACCATTTTGTCGGTAAACATCCAGCCACGCAGGCCGGTAGCGCCGAGATTCCAGTCGTGCTTGGCCGCGGCGGGGATGCTGTCGCCTTTGGTGAAGTCAGGCATGGTCATATCGACCTTGGGCGCGCCGTGGAGCAAACCGCAGAGGGCGATCCATGCGCAAGCGGGTGTCATGAACCAGCGGGACGTAACTTGGGTGATTGTCATAAAAAGTAGAGAGAGAGAAGAGAACGAGTGATGCGGTTATCGGATGCGGATACGCGCCCCGCTGGCATGAGCTTACAAAGAATCGTTACATGAAGCAAATGGATTTCTTGTTCAGTTGGGGGTGTCATCGGTGTCATGATGTGCAGATGGGTGATAGACAAACGCGATTTTTGCCGTATCTTTTTCCCAGATGAATCCTTTCTTGAAACGCATCGGTCTCGTCCTCGCAGCCACCACGTGTAGTCCTGCTCTTGCGGTGGATTTTGTCCATGAAGTCGCCCCTTTGTTGAAAAAGCATTGCGCCGAGTGCCACATGGGCAACAAGCACAAGGGCGGTTTTTCCATGAACACCCGCGAGGAGCTGATGAAGGAAAACGACGACGGCTTCGTACTGGAGCCGGGCAATAGCGCGAAAAGCCTGATGATGCACCTCATCACCTCGGACGATGAGGACGAGCGCATGCCGCCCAAGGGCGACGGCCTCAACGAAAAAGAGGTGGCTCTCGTCGCCGCCTGGATCAATGCCGGTGCGCCATGGGAACCGGGTTTCACATTCAAACAAAGCAGCTACGAGCCGCCCCTGCGTTTGCAACGCCCTGTTCTGCCAGCTGCCCAAGCGGGACGGTCCCACCCGATCGACCGCATTCTCGATGCGCATTTGAGCAAGACGAAGGTGACTCGCCCCGCGGCGATCGATGAAGCCGCATTCGTGCGCCGCGTGCATCTCGACATCACAGGCCTCTTGCCCTCCGTGGAGATACTGCAGGCTTATCTGGCCGACAAGGACCCGCAAAAACGCGGCAAGCTCGTGCAAACCTTGCTCCAGGACAAGGAGGCCTACGCCACTCACTGGATGGCGTTTTGGAACGACCTGTTGCGCAATGACTATGCCGGCACCGGATACATCGATGGCGGTCGCACCCAGATCAGCCAATGGCTCTATCGCTCGCTCTACGACAACAAGCCCTACAATCAATTCGCCAGCGAGCTCATCGCTCCCACCAAGGACAGCGCCGGATTTGCCAACGGCATCAAGTGGCGCGGTGCGGTCAGCGCCGGCCAGACCGTGCCCATCCAGTATGCGCAATCGGTGGGGCAGACCTTTCTCGGCATCAATCTCAAGTGTGCCTCCTGTCACGACTCCTTCACGGACCAGTGGAAACTCACGGACTCCTATGGCCTGGCCGCGGCATTCTCTGGCGAAAAAATCGAGATCGCCCGCTGCGACAAGCCCACCGGCAAGATCGCGGAACCCTACTGGCTCTATCCTCAGTTGGGGAAAATCGATGCGTCCAAGCCCCCGCAGGAGCGCCTGAAACAAGTGGCCGCTCTCACCACCATGCCGGAAAACGGCCGGTTCAGCCGCACGATCGTCAATCGTCTGTGGCATCGCTTGATGGGACGCGGCATCGTGCATCCCGTGGATGCCATGGGCACCGAGCCGTGGAATGCGGCATTGCTCGATCATCTCGCGACCTATCTGGTGGATCACAAGTATGACCTGAAACAAGTCATCGCGCACATCTGCGAGTCACAGGCCTATCAGTCGAAGGCGCAGTCGTTAGAGACCGATGACGAATCGAAATGGACCTACGCCGGCCCTCGCGCGAAGCGCATGACGGCGGAGGAGTTCGTCGATGCGCTGTGGCAGATTCTCGGCACGGCTCCCGGGAAGTCGGACTTTGTGCCCGCCATTTCCACTGGTGCCGCTCCCGCCCTGTCGCGAGCGACCTGGATCTGGATCAATGACGGCGCGCAATCGCCCGCCGGCGAAACCGTTGCCTTCCGCAAAACCTTCACGCTGGCGGCTCCCGTCAGCCAGGCCATGGCGGTCATTACCTGCGATAACGAGTTTTCTCTCAGCATCAATGGCAAGGCGGTCGCCAAGAGCGATGACTGGATGAGCCCGCGCCTGGTCGATCTCAAGCCCCACCTCAAGAACGGTGCCAATGAAATCCTGCTCATCGGCAAAAACGGCGGCTCCGCTCCGAACGGTGCGGCACTCTATTTCCAAGCCCGGCTCAAGCAAGGCAAGGAAGCCGTGATGATGAATTCCGATGCCACCTGGCAAGCCACCGCAGCACCCAATGGCAATGTCCCGGCGAATGCCACATGGCAAAACGCCGTGGCCGTTCCGGCTCAGAACAACTGGGATTCCATCGCCGATAAGATCCAGCAAGCCCAGGCGCAAATGGCGGGCGGCGGCGGACTGCGCGTGCGCGCCAGCCTGATGAAGTCGGACCTGCTCATGCGCTCGCTCGGTCGCCCGAACCGCGAACAGATCGTCACCTCTCGCCCGAACGATCTCACCACGCTCGAAGCCATGGACCTGAACAACGGTGCCATCCTCGCCGCCCAGTTGGAAAAAGGCGCCGCGCGTTTGCTCGAAACCCAAGGGGCCGATCCGCGGACCATGGTGGACTCGCTCTACTGGCAGGCCCTCTCGCGTGCTCCCAGCGCGGAGGAAAAACAAATTGCGTTAGAGGTGCTGGGCGCCCGACCCAATGCGGATACCGTGCAGGATTTCCTCTGGACCCTTTTCATGCTTCCTGAATTTCAGCTCATCCGCTAATCCCCAACCACAATTTTTCTATGAACAATCGTCGCGAATTTCTCAAAGCCCTGAGTGCCAGCACCACCGCCGCCATGATGGCGCGCGCCCCGCGTTTGGGTGCGGAAGTGATCCACCAACCCGCGGCCAAGGCCGACAGTTGCATCCTGCTGTGGATGGCAGGAGGCATGGCCGCGCCGGAAACCTTCGATCCGAAGCGCTACCAGCCTTTCGAAAAAGGGGTGCCCATCTCCAAGATTCTCAGCACCTTCCCCTCGATCCGCACGGCGGTGGACAACATCAGCATTTGCAAGGGTCTGGAAAACATCGCTTCGGTCATGGATCGCGCCACGCTGATCCGATCGGCAGTGCAGGAAGATCTCGGTTCGATTCTCCACTCGCGCCACCAGTATCACTGGCACACCGGCTATGTGCCGCCGCAAACCGTCGCCGCACCGCACATCGGTGCCTGGATGGCCAAGGTGTTGGGTCCGAAAAATCCGGTCATGCCCGCTTTCATCAACATCGGCCAGCGCCTCGAAGGGGTGGGGGAGAGCGAGGAGCTGAAGGCCTTCACCACCGCCGGATTTTTCGGCTCGGAGTTCGGCCCGATGAATCTGCCTTATCCCGATCAGGCCGCCGCCGCCGTCCGACCACCGAAAGGCATGACGCCCGAGCGTTTCCAAAGCCGTCGCGCCCTGCTGACCAAGCTGCTCGCGAAGTCGCCGCATCGCGAATACATGTCCGATCACCAGCAGGAGTCCATGCTGCGTTCGCTCGATAACGCCCACCGCTTGCTCTCGGCGAAGGAGCGCGAGGCCTTTGACATCACACTGGAACCGAAAGAGGTTTATGACCGCTACAACACCGGACGTTTCGGTCAGGGCTGCCTGCTCGCCCGCCGCCTCGTCGAAAATGGCGCGCGATTTGTCGAAGTGACCACCGAATACGTGCCGTTTTTCCAGTGGGATACCCACAAGGACGGCCATGCGGTCGTGGAAAAAATGCACAAGGAAATCGACATGCCCATTGCCCAGCTCATCCGCGACCTCGAAGAGCGCGGATTGTTGGATCGCACCTTGGTCATCGTCGCCAGCGAATTCTCCCGTGATGCCATGATGGAAGGCGGTCCCGGCTCCACAGCCAAAGATCAGGCCACCGTCAAGGGGGACACCCTGGAAAGCACTTCGCACTACGGCCTGCACCGCCATTTCACCCAAGGCTCCAGCGTTCTCATGTTCGGTGGCGGCGTGAAAAAAGGTCACCTCCACGGCGCCACGGCCGATGAAAGACCGCTGGTCGCCATCAAGGATCCAGTCACCATCACCGACCTCCACGCCACCATCTTCACCGCCATGGGCATCAGTCCGAAAACGGTGTATGACGTCGAGCAGCGCCCCTTCTACGCCACCCTCGACGGCAAGGGCAAAGCCGTGGACTCCATCTTCGCCTGACCCGTGGCGGAGGCATCTTGCCTCCGCTACTTCTCAAGGATCATACTCCGAGCTCAGGAACTTCTTGGCCGACTCGCCGGGATAGCGTTTGCCCTCGTGGTAGAGAACGAAGGAGCCGCCGGTTTGTTTGGCGATTTCGCTCAGGTCGTAGGCAGGCGTGCCGGGGAGTTCGAAGGCGATGGTATCGATGGGGATGCCCGTCGGGTTGAGGGTTTTGAGCTCATCAAACACCATGTTCGAGTCGCGCGCCTCACCGTCGGAGAGCAAATAGACCACATCGGGCGGAGGACCCATGGAAAAAGCCATCTTGAGCGGGGAATACCAACCGGTGTTGCCTTGGGCGGGGGTGGCATTGATTTTGGCAATCGCCTTTTCCTTCATGTCCTTGCTGGCGGGAAGCCAATCGACGATGGGAGTCTCGCCCAGTCCGTTCCAGCCGTGATCGACTTGATTGGGGCCGGGGGTTTCATCGGTCCAGGCATTGTGCGAGAAATAGATCACCTTGAAACGCATGCCCTCGGCGAGACCTTCGATGGAGCTGATCAGCTCTTTTTTGAGCATCTGGATGCGAGTGCCGCCGGCGCAGTCGCTTTCCATGGAGAGCGAGAAATCGACAATGTAGGCCACCCGCTTGCCCGTGCGTTTGGTGCCGAAAAACGAGCTGCCGCCGCCGCCATCGCCGTCACCGTCGCCCGCACCGAAGCCCGCGTTAAAATCATCGTCTATGCCGAAGGGACGCGTGGGATCCACCACTTCCGGCACTGGCACCGCAATCGAGGCGGCGGTGTTGGCCGCGATCACGCGAGCCATCGAGGAACTGGAGCTGGCTGGTTTCGGCTTCAGGCCGCGTGCCATGTCCTGAGGTCGGTCAGGAGCTTCTTCTTTCACGATCGGTGTCTGATAGGTGACGATCACCGGGACCTCGCGGAAGGTGGGAAGGATGGCGATCAAGGCGAGAATCGCACCGCACAAGGCCACCACCACCGCGGCTACGATCATCGACTGGATGGTGTCTTTTTTCTTCTGCGCAGCAAGGTAAAAGGACACCTGCTCGCGACGGGCGGCGAGTTTGTTGGAGGTTTGCGTGAGTTTGAGTTCTTGTTTCATGCAGTAACGCCGTGAACGATTCCCCACGCTACCGAACGCAACCCCGCTTGGCGAGTGAAAAAAATGCAAGCACTGCGGCAAGCCGGCCGCTCACACGCATCGGATCACTTCTCCACAATCTGATAAATCGGGCCGGAGTGGTCCACTAGGTAAAGGGTGCCGTCCGGAGCTTCGCCGAAGCTGGGGATCTGCTTGATTTTTCCGCCCTCGGGTTGCAATGCGGAAGTGTGGTCCTTGAAGTCGCTGGCTTTGCCGTTTTTCTCGACAAAGGACCAGATGCGCGGGTTTTGGTAATCGGCGAAGATGTAACGCCCTTGCAGTTCCTTGATCGGTCCGCGATAGACATAGCCGCCGGTCACCGAAAAACCTTCGGTCGAGCCGCCGCCATGCATATAGACATAGACCGGATCGACGTTGTCCTTGGGCTTGTCGCCGCCGACATTGTTGGCCGGTGTGGCGACATCTCCCTCGCGCAGGCGCCAGCCGAAATTCGCGCCGAAGGCTTTTTTGTGCTCGATGTGATTGATTTCCTCCCAGTGGTTTTGGCCGACATCGCCAATCCAGAAATCTCCCGTTTTGGCATCGAACGAACAACGCCAGGGATTGCGCACGCCGTAGGCCCAGATTTCGGGCTTGGCGTCCTTGTTTTTGACGAAGGGATTGTCCGCAGGGATTTCATAGCCCTTGGCGGGAGAGACATCGAGACGCAGGATTTTCCCTAACAACGAGGTCAGGTCCTGCGCGCGCTGCTTGGGATCGTTGCCCGATCCGCCATCGCCATTGCCGATGTAGAGCATCTTGTCGGGGCCGAACTCGATCCAGCCGCCGTTGTGGTTTTGGAAATCCTGTTTGAAGCGCAGGATGACCTCTTCTTTGCCCGCATCGACCTTGCCGCCCTGGAATACCATGCGCGAGATGCAGGTGAAGTGTTCTTTGTCGGTGTAGTTGAGATAAAAGCGCCCGCTGGTTTCAAAATCCGGCGAGAAGGCGAGACCTAACAGACCTTCCTCATTGCCCTTGCGGCTGACTTTTTCATGGATGTCGAACAGCTCGACTTTTTTGCCAGTCTCCGGATCGACAGCGGTGACCACGCCGTGCTGTTCCATGACCCAGAGTTGTTTTTTGGAAACCTTCGGCACGCCCACCCAGACCGGGCGGTTGAAGCCATCGGCTACTTTTTTCACGCCAATCGCGGCGTGCAGAGAGCCCATCATTCCCGAGACCAACAGCATAGTGGAAAACAAACAACGCATAGTGGCATTACCTGTAACGCCAATTCCCGTCGCGTCAAGGAGGAATGCGAAGGGGTTCGCGCCTCAAGGTTCCGGCGCAAGCGTGAGGGGGAAAATGGATCAGTCGTTGTTTTCGAGCATTCGTCGAGTTCTCTCGGCCATGAGCAGGCGGATGATTTTCACAAGATACCAGGAGCAGAGGATGGCGACTGCCATTTCCAGCAGGGGCGTGGCGGGTGGCTTCGGAGCCGGGTGGCTGAGCCAATCGGCCCATTGCGGGAGATTGACGAGGCTGCGGCAGGCACCTAACAACGCGACGATGCCACTGCCGATCATGCCGTGCCAGTAGTTGCCACGGGAAAAAAAGTAGCAGATGAGAAACGCTCCTCCCAACGAAAGTCCGCCTTGGAGAAAGGAAAAACTTTCGTTGCGCCCGGGCAGCATGATTTTGCCAGCGATGCCGATGGCGATGATGATGATGCCGAGGATGAGGAGGTGCGTGCGCATCAGCGTGGATCAGAGGCGGGCGAGGATCGCATCGCCCATGGCGGCGGTATTGACGCGGGTCTCGCCGGCGGCACCTGTGGCGATATCGCCGGTGCGGAAGCCATCGCGGATCGTGGCGGCCACAGCGGCATCGATGGCGTCGGCGGCGGCGGATTCGCCCAGTGAATAACGCAGCAGCATGGAGACGCTGAGGATTTGCGCGATGGGATTGGCGATGCCCTGGCCGGCGATGTCGGGCGCGGAACCGCCGGACGGCTCATACATGCCGAAGTAGAGTCCTTTGTCGTTTTTCGCGCCGAGCGAGGCGGAGGGCAGCATGCCGAGAGAGCCGGAGATCATCGCCATTTCATCCGAGAGGATATCGCCGAAGAGGTTTTCGGTGACGAGCACATCGAACTCGGAGGGTCGTTTCACGAGTTGCATCGCGGCATTGTCCACATACATGTGGGAGAGCGCGACTTCGGGGAATTCCTTGGCGATTTCATTCGCCGTCTCACGCCAGAGGACCGAGGATGCGAGGACGTTTGCCTTGTCCACCGAGACGAGGCGTTTGCCACGACCCATGGCGGCGGTGAAGGCGACGCGGAGGATACGCTCGATTTCCGATTTTTTGTAAATCATGGTATCGAAGGCGACAGGCTCGCCATTTTCCTCGCGGCGGCCTTTCGGTTGGCCGAAATACACGCCACCCGTGAGCTCGCGCACGCAGAGCACATCGAAGCCATTCGGGATCAGTTCGTTTTTCACGGGGGAAGCGTGAATCAGGGCTGGCAGGCAAACGCCCGGGCGCAGATTGGCGAAGAGGCCGAAGTGCTTGCGCAGGGGCAGCAGGGCGCCGCGTTCCGGCTGGATGTCAGGGGGCAGGGATTCCCATTTCGGTCCGCCGACAGAGCCGAACAAAATGGCATCGGCTTTTTCGCTGGCGGCGACGGTCTCGGGCGGCAACGGATGGCCGGTGGCATCAATGGCGGCACCGCCGACGAGGTGCTCGCTGCGGGAAACAGAGAAGTGAAATTTTTCCGCTACGGCGTCGAGAACGCGTAGTGCCTGGGTCATGACTTCGGGGCCGATGCCGTCGCCGGATAGAATGGTAATGGTGTGCATGGTAGAAAATTCCTGCGGATGATGCGGGGCAGGAAGGTTTGACAAATCCCCGCAAGAATCAAGAGGAATGTGCTTTTCACTGGTCTGGAATGCGCTAGCTTCGTGTCATGAGGGCATGCTGGCTGGTGTTGGATTCTGTGGGCTGCGGTGGGGCACCGGATGCAGAGGAATTTGGCGATGCGGGGGCGGATACGCTGGGGCATTTGTTCGAGCGTGAGGGACTGGAACTGCCGCACTTGGCGAGTCTGGGGCTGTATGAAATCATGCGCGGGCACAGTCCTGTGGTGCCGGAGGCGGTGCCCCTGCGGGCGGGAGCGGCGGCTTGTCGCATGACCGAGCGCTCGCTGGGAAAGGATACGACGACGGGTCACTGGGAGCTGGCGGGCTTGGTGTTAGAGCAACCGTTTGCCACCTTTGAGCGCTATCCTGCCGATTTCATCGCGGAGCTGGAAAAAAGAGCGGGGGTGAAGTTTCTGGGAAACATCGCGGCCTCCGGCACGGAGATTCTGGAACGGCTCGGCGAGGAGCATTGTCGGACGGGGATGCCGATTCTCTATACGAGCGCGGATTCCGTGTTGCAGATCGCGGCGCATGAGGAAATTTTCGGGCTCGATCGGCTGTTGCGTCTGTGCGAGCAGGCACGGGAATTGCTGGATGAGAGCGGGTTGCGTGTGGGACGGGTGATCGCCAGGCCATTCATTGGCAGCAGCGCGGAAGATTTTCAACGTACGCCGAATCGCAGGGACTACTCTTTGCTGCCGCCGACCACGGTGCTGGATGAACTTTGCGCTCAGGGTGTGCGGGTGATCGGAGTGGGAAAAATTTCCGATATCTTTGCCGGGCGCGGTCTCAGCGAAAGTCATCCGACCAAATCAAACGCCGCGGGCATGGGAATGGTAGATCGCTTGTGGGAGCGGTGCGGTGATCGCGATTCCTTGATTGTGGTGAATTTGGTGGACTTTGACATGCTTTACGGCCATCGGCGCGATCCGCAGGGCTATGCCCGGGCGTTGCGGGAATTTGATGCGTGGCTGGGAGAGTGGCTGCCGCAGGTAAAGGCCGGGGATTTTCTCTGCATCACGGCGGATCACGGCAATGACCCGTATCATCACGGCACCGATCACACCCGCGAGCAAGTGCCTTTGCTCACCTTGCACAGCCCGGCTCCGCTGCGTGAGGGCGGTGACTTCACGCAAGTGGCGGATTTGTTGCGCCGGTTTTTCCTGCCCGCGCAGGCTTGACTCCCATGCCTTAAAGGATTGGAGGTGTATTTTGTCTCTATTCTTCAAGGCCAAAGGCCTGACGCATACCAAGGCAACGCCCTGGGAACGCGTTCCCTCAATATTTCAAAGACCTGAATGGGCGCAACAACACGAAACGACTGGCCATCATTTGTGTCGCCCCTACAGGGCTCTCTATTCATGAAACGCCAAGACCCAGGGCGAGTGCCCTGGGCTGGTATGTGGCGCACCGTTGGTGCTGAAGAATTGCCGAATCCTTACAGGCATTGGGCTTGAGCCCGTACATGAAAAAAACACCGCGCCGGGAGGGCGCGGTGTGATAGAGCGGATCAAACCAGCTCAGGGATTACAGTGCGTCAACAACGAGCACTTTGCGGTCTTTGTAGTAACCGCAGGAAGGGCAGGCGATGTGAGAAGGCACTTTGGTGCCGCACTCAGGGCAGGACTTGAGCAAGGGTGCTTTCCAGCGCTTGGCGCCACGACGCATTTTCTGGCGGCTCTTGGATTGACGGCGTTTTGGTACGGCCATGGTAGTAGGTAGTTAGTGGTTGTCGTTAAGGTCTGAGAGGGCATCGAGAGCCGACCAGCGGAGGTCCGCCGGGGGCGGGGGCGGGGAACTTAGATCAGAGTCCGTGGTTTTGTCGAGTACTAAATACGGAGAATTTAATTTGCATTCCATCGGCACGTCGCCCTCGTCGCAGCGGGGGTCGGCGGGCAGTTCGATGACGATTTCCTCGCGCAGGGACTCGGCGATGTCGATCGGGGCCTCGCTTTCCAGTTCCAGGGAAACGGCCACATCAGAGAGGCGGATGGTTTGCACAAAGCGCTGGAGGGTCACCACGCAGGTGAATTCAAACGTGGCCTGCAGGTCACCGCGCAGCAGCAATTCCGTGCCGAAACGCTGGATAAACAGATCGTAATGCAGCGGGCTCAGGGCCTTGGCGTCATCGTGTGCGGGAAAATCAAAGATTTCCGCGGGCAATTCGCCGGCGAGCGAAATGCCATCTTCGGGCAGGGTGCTGGGATCGATCAAGAGCGGCATGGCGGGAGCGGTTAGGGGACCTGGGTTTTGATCAAGGCGTCGATTTTGGCATCCGACACATTTTCCGGCGTGACCAAGGTGGCGCCGGTATCGATGAGCGCCGTGACGGGCTCGCCTTTGAGCTTCGCGTAGGCGGTTTTCACGCCGAGGTAGCCCATGTTCACGGGGTCCTGCAGCACGGTGCCGTGGAGTTCGCCTTTTTTCAGAGCCTCGAGGAAAGTGGTATCGCAGTCGAAGCCCACGAATTTCACCTTGCCGGCGAGGGCCTTGCCCTGGAGGGCCTGGAGCATGCCGTAGGTGGTGGTTTGGTTCGGGCAATAGAGGCCCTGCACGCCCAGCTCCGTGCCGGTCATGAGGCTCTGCAATAGATTGGTGGCGGCATCCTGTGCCTGGCTGGCGGTGGCTCCGCCGTATTGATTGTCACTCACGACCTGAATGCCGGGCGTTTTTTTGATTTCCTCGAGGAAACCTTCCTCCCGCTCCATCGTTGAGGCGCTGCCCTGCATGTAGCGCAGCATGGCGACTTTCCCCGTGCCGCCGAGCACTTCCGCCAAGCGGCGCGCGGCGATGCGACCGCCCTCGCGGTTGTCGGTGGCGACATAACTCGTGATAAAGGCGCTGCTATCGACGAGGGCGGAATCGATGATCACCACCGGCTTGCCTTGATCGACCGTTTGTTTGGCGACATCGCGCAGGGCGGTGGCATCGAGCGGGGCCAGCACGATGGCATCGCAGAGCAGCGCCTGATTGGTCACGAGGTCGATCTGTTGCGAGCGATCGTCTTCTTTTTGCGGACCGATGAAGGTGACCTCGATGCCGAGTTCGGCAGCGGCCTTGTGAGCTCCGGCCTCGACGGATTTCCAATAAATGTGTGTGGTGCCCTTCGGGATCACGGCGATGCGGGTTTTTCCCTGGGTGGAACCTGATTTGCAAGCACCGAGGAGCGCAGCGGCAAGGGCGAGGCTTGTGAACAGGAAAGTGCGAGTTTTCATAGTGAGGCGAGGGGTTTTGTAGTGGAGCGCGGGAACTTTGGAAAGGAGAAAGTGGGGTGCCGGCGGATCCGTGCGCTTGGTTCTTGATGGATGGGGGCGATGGCCTATGCTGGGCGCATGACATGGCGCGTGGCAGTGGCGGGGATTCATATCGAGAGCGGAACGTTCACCCCGTTGCGATCGCGGCAGCGGGATTTTTTCACGTTGCGAGGCGAGGAAATGCGGAGCCGATATCCCTTTCTGTCCACCCCGGAATTTTCCCCGATCCAGTTGCAGCCGCTGGCGCATTTCCGCGCCATGCCGGGTGGAATGATCGCGGCGGAGGAGTACGCTGCGATGAAACAGGAAATCCTCGATCGCTTGCTCGGTTTGGAGGAACCGCCGCATGCGTTTTACTTTGATGTTCATGGGGCGATGACCGTGGAGGGGCTGGACGATGCGGAAGCGGATCTGTTGGAGGCGATACGGCGTCATCTTCCGGCGGATGCCATCGTCACGTGCAGTCAGGACTTGCACGGGAATGTTTCGGCGCGCCTGGTGGCGTCGGTGGATCTGATCACCACCTACCGCACGGCACCGCATGTGGACTGGATGGAGACGCGCGAGCGGGCGTTGTGTTTGCTGCTTCGGGCGCTGCGCGAGGGGTGCTTGCCGGCACTGGCATATGTGCCGATTCCCGTGCTGGTATCGGGAGAAATGTCGAGCACGGAGTATGAGCCCGGAGCCTCGCTGTATGCGCCGCTCGCGGAAGAATCGCGCGCGGAGGGAATCTGGGATGTCTCCCTCTGGGTTGGCTACGCCTGGGCGGATCAGGCGCGGTCGGGTGCGGCGGCGATCGCGCTGGCGGATGACGGTGAGCGGGCCCGTGCTATGGCCGAAGCCATCGCGCGGCGCTACTGGGAGGCGCGTGAAGATTTTGTTTTCAGCAGTCCCGCCGGATCGTTTGAGGAATGCTGGGCGCGTGTTCTGGCCTCCGAAAAACGGCCGTATTTCCTCAGCGATGCCGGCGACAATCCCACGGCGGGAGCCGCGGGTGACGTGACCGATACTCTCGCCCGTGTGATTCGGGCCAATGCGGTGTGGGAAAAAAAGCGTGCCGTAATTTTCGCCTCCATTCCCGATGCGACGGCATGTCAGCTCATGCACGAGGCCGGGGTGGGTGCGACGGTGACGGTGGATTTGGGCGGGAAGTTGGATCCCGTTCATGGGCAGGCATTGTCTCTCACCGGGAAAGTAATGGCGCTGATCGCAGGCGAGGACGCGCAGGCGGTGCTCCGTGTGGAGACAGTGGATGTGATCGTCTCCGCTGGCCGTCGTCCCTATCACCTGCGCGAAGACTATCTACGGCTGGGTCTGGATCCGGCGATGTCCGACGCTACGATTGTCAAAATCGGCTATCTGGAGCCGGAGCTGAAAGCCATGGCGCGTGCCCACGAGTTGGTTTTGTCGCCCGGAGGCGTACGGGCGGATTTTTGGAACCTGCCGTATGAGCAGCGCAGGCGTCCGCTGTTTCCGTTTGAAAAAGACTTTGCGTGGGAGCCGAGTGCGCTCGTGAAAGTCGGGCGGAAAATGTCGTGAAGACTTCTTGCCTTTGTCTGTTCAGTTTGCTAGCTTCGCATCGCTATGAAACACAAATTCTTGCTTATGGTGCCCGTGATCGGGCTGATGGTATCTTGTGCGCAGGACAGCATGTCCGGCGATGTATACTCGAGAGGTGAAGCTCGCTCCGGTCAGGCTGTGCAATACGGGCGCGTTACGAATGTGCGCTACGTGAAGATCGAGGGCGGCAATCAAGCTGGCGCGCTTGTGGGTGGTCTGGCTGGCGGTGCCATGGGCAGCAACATCGGCAGCGGACGTGCCTCCAACACGGCCGGTGCGATCGGTGGCGCGTTGGTCGGCAGCATGCTCGGATCCGCCGTGCAGCAATCTGCCGGCTCCCGTCAAGGCGTGGAAATCACCGTCCGCCTCGATTCGGGTGGCTCGGTTGCCGTGGTGCAGGAAGTGACGCAGAAAAATCCGAACTACTTCAAGGCGGGGGACCGCGTGCGCGTCCTGAGCTCGGGCAGCTCGATGCGGGTTTCCTACTGATTCTCTCGTTGATTCATCAAAAGGGCCTCCTGTGCGATGTTGCGCGGGAGGCCTTTTTTTTTCTGGCGGAATTCCGAGTTTTTGTCATCCTGTAGTTCTTGCATCAGGAAAATGCGGGATGTTTCCTCTGCAGGGTTTGCGAAACGTATGGCTGCGTACGCATCACCACCCTTTTCGATTTCGCCGGCGATCGACGCTTTGGTGAGGGATATTGTTGTGGCGATGTTGCCCAGCCTATGGCAGCACGATCCAATGACGCGCCAGCAGCGCGAGCATGGCAATCGGTTGCGGAAAGTGCGGGCCTCGCTGGCGATGGAGCACTTGACCTTGGATGTGGACGAGGTGTCGGACATTCTGAGCGGACGCCGCATCTCCGCCTGGCCGCAGGAGGTCCGGGCGGTGAAAAATGCCTTTGCCGCGCATGAACTGTTGCCGTTTCTGCAAGCGAATGTGATGGAGGATCTGCTTCACGCGCATCACACTCTGATGCGCGGGCTCATCGATGATCCGGGGAGGCTGCGCCGTGTTGGCTCCGGGCTGGCTTGTGGCGGGCGGATGCTTTACGTCGCACCACCCGCCCGGCACGTTCCCGGGTTGGTGAATGATTTGTTGCAATGGCTGAGCGAGGCTCACGTGCATCCGTTGATCGCCGGATGCGTGTTTCACTGCGAACTGGAATTCATGCATCCGTTCTCCGATGGAAATGGACGGATGGGGCGTTTGTGGCAGACCCTCGTTCATGGTCAGTGGAGCCCTCTTTTCGTATCGCTTCCCTGGGAGGTCCCGCTCTTGCGGGAGCAGGAGGCATTTTATCATATCCTCGCCGATTGCGAAAGAGTCGGCCATTCGACACAGGGCGTGGAGTTTCTCTTGGAAATGACATTGCGCTCCTGGCAAGAGCAAACGGATCCCGTGCGGCGGATCACCGGTCCGTATCGCTCGCGTTGACTTCGCTCAAGTACCGCTACCGGTCGCGTTGCGATGTTTTCTTGCATCCATCGTTTTTTTATGCATAACTGTTTTCCGCATAGGCAGGTGCCGAAGGATAATGATGTGGATGGAATACTGGCGGGAACTTCTCATGGCGGCGGCGGCAGTGCTTTTGCTCTTCAGCGCGTGGCAAGGGTGGTCCGCGAGACGGGCGAACCGAGCGGATGGCGTCACGATGGCCGCGATGGTGCGGTCCATCATGGAGACGGAGTTTCGCGAAAGCCGGCGCGAGCTGCAAGAAGGCTTGCGGGTGAACCGGCAGGAAATGGCGCAGTCCTTGCGCGAGTTCCGCAGCGAGCTCAATGAGATCCAGCGTCAGAAATTCAACGAACTGGTGCACAAGCAGGATGAGCTGGTCAAGGCGACCGAGGCGAAGCTGGAAAAAATGCGCGAGACGGTGGATGAGAAATTGCACAAGACGCTTGAGGAGCGCCTGGGGCAATCGTTTCAACTCGTCAGCGAGCGCCTGGAGGCGGTGCAGAAGGGCCTGGGAGAAATGCAGACATTGGCTCTGGGAGTCGGCGATTTGAAAAAAGTCCTCACGAACGTCAAAACGCGCGGGGTGCTGGGGGAGATTGCGTTAGGGAACATTCTCGAGCAGTTGTTGGCTCCCGAGCAATACGACGCCAATGTGAAAACCAAGAAGGGATCGAACGATCATGTGGAATTCGCGGTGCGTTTGCCGGGCTTGGAAACGGGGGACAATCAGCCGGTCTATCTGCCCATTGACGCGAAGTTTCCGCAGGAGGATTACCTGCGGTTGCAACGGGCGTACGACGATGGCGATGCCGCCACCGTGGAGAGCGCGGGGCGGGCGTTGGCCCAGTCGGTGAAAAAATTCGCCAAGGACATCCGCGACAAGTACATCGACCCGCCGCACACCACGGATTTCGGCATCATGTTTTTGCCCATGGAGGGCCTTTTTGCGGAGGTGATCCGGCAGCCGGATTTGGTGGCGCAGTTGCAGCGCGAGTATCAGATCATCGTCACCGGTCCGACAACGCTCGCGGCTATGCTCAACAGTCTGCAAATGGGTTTCCGCACCCTTGCGATCCAGAAACGCAGCTCGGAGGTGTGGCGCATCCTCGGTGCGGTCAAAAACGAATTTGGCAAGTTTGGCGGGGTGCTGGCGAAGGCGCAGAAAAAACTGCACGAAGCGAATCGCGAGCTCGATGACCTGGTGGGCACGCGCACGAAGATCATGCTCAACAAGCTCAGGAATGTGGAAACGATCGCGGGGGCGGATGATGCCAGTGAGCCGGACTTCGGTGACGAGCGGGAGGAATCCTAACGGATCGATTTTTGAGGGGACGACTTTTTGCGCTCGATTTTCATGCCCTTGGTTTTCATCGCTTCGATCAACTCGCCGACCAGCGGATTGGGGAAACGACGGCTCGGTGTCACTGCGTGGAAGGTTTCGCGGATTTCGGGAATCTCATGCGTCACCACCAGGGAGCCGTTGGCGATTTCATCGCGCACCACCACGGGTGGCACCAGCGCCAGGCCGCTGCCTTGCCGTGCGAGCAATCGCAGCATCGCCATGTCATCGACCTCCGCCATGATCAATGGTCGCACACCTGCGGAGGCAAGCAGCCGATCGAACGCCGCGCGCGCGTTGTTCGCGTGTCCGGGCAGAACCAGCGGCACGTCACCGAAGTCCAGCGGAAAGCGCAGCCGTTTCTTTTTCCACTCCGGAGCCCCCACCAGCGCCACGGATTGATCGGCGAGGCGATGGCTGTGCCATGGTCGCTGGGCATCGCGGTGCACGGCATCATTGGTTAACACGAGATCGACTTCGTGCGCCTGCATCGCCAGCAACAATTCCGATAGGGAACCCGAGCGCAGCACCAGCTCGACTTCCGCTCGCTTCAGCACGGGAGAAACGAATTCCAAGAGGAAGTTCCGCGATAACGTCGCCACCGCCCCCATGCGCAGCACCTGGCGCCGGGTGCCCACGCGGTGACTCATCACGTCCATCAGCTCTTCACCGGCCCGACCGATGGCGTCCGCATAGTCCAATGCCATGCGGCCAGCTTCGGTCAGTTCCAAGCCGCCGTGCCGACGTTCGAACAGCGCATGCCCGAGACTCTCTTCGAGTTGTTTCAACTGCACGCTGAGCGCCGGCGGCGAGAGGTTCAGCTTGCGTGCGGCGCGGGTGAGATTGAGTTCTCCGGCGATGATGCGGAAGTAGCGCAGGTGGTGGTAATTGAGGAATTCCATGGCGTTTTAAGTTAAAGTAAAGTTAACGCAAACATAAAAAACATGTCATTCCCTAAAACGCAAGAAATATTATGATGAGCGCCGATGACTATCACCGACCTACTGCCGCCGCTGTTGATTCCTTTGCCTGCGATCCTCGCCGGCATCGCCACACGTCTCATGCCTCGCAAGGCCCACGCCATCGCGCCGGTTGCGGCGGCGATCGCATTCGGCATCGCGCTCGTGCTGACGATCCTGCCGCATCATGCCGATCACGGGCTCTTTCGCTTCGATACCCTGTCGACCGTGATGGTGCTGTTGGTATCGTTCCTGGGAGCGGTCGTGCTGCGATTCGCCGCGCGCTACCTTGCGGGCGATCCAGCGCTGCCGCGATTCCTCTCCTGGATGAGTCTGACTCTCTCGTCCGTGCTGCTCATGGTGATCTCGAACCACCTGCTGCTGATGCTCGGCGCGTGGGTGGCTACCAGTTTGTTTCTGAACCAGCTGCTGCTGCACAACCCGCAGCGCGCGGGAGCGGTCTTTGCGGCGCGGAAAAAATTCGTCTTCAGCCGCATGGCGGAAGTCTCCATGCTGGTGGCGATCCTGTTGCTGCATGAAGGACACAAGACCTGGCGCATTGACGAATTATCAGCCTCCATCGCCCTGGGCAATCACCAGGGCCTGGTCGCAGCGTCGCTGTTGCTGGCCTTCTGCGCGATGCTGAAGTCCGCACAGTTTCCCTTTCACAGTTGGCTTCCCGATACCATGGACACGCCCACGCCGGTTTCCGCTTTCATGCATGCCGGCATCATCAATGGCGGTGGTTTCCTGGTGCTGAGACTGTCGCCCGTATTCGTGGCGGTTCCCGTTTCCCTTCACCTGCTGGTGATCGTGGGTTCTGTCACGGCAGCCTTTGGTGCGATTGTCATGCTGGCCCAGCCGGGGGTGAAACGCTCGCTCGCCTTCTCCACGATCGCGCAGATGGGATTCATGATGATCCAGTGCGGACTCGGTGCCTGGGGGCTTGCGTTGCTGCACTTGGTGGCGCACTCGCTCTACAAAGCCCATGCGTTCCTGCATGCGGGTTCCACCATCGGCGCCACCCCGCGGGCGGCGGTTCCGCTGGCGACTCCGGCGCTGGCGCTGGGAGTGATGGCGGGCACTACGCTGGTGGTGCTGGCGGTGACGACCCTGCACTGGCTGGCGCCTGCCGCCGCGGTGGTGCCGCTGGCGTTTCACCTGATTCTCGCCCTGGCACTCGCTTATGGAATCGCGCGGGCGTGGTCCGGGCACCGGGCGAGCCTGACGCGCGCGCTGGTGGTGGCCGCCGGCATTGTGCTGTCATCGATGCTGCTGCATGCGGCTGCGGGATTTGTTCTCACCGGAATGGCGGAGCACAAGGCTCCGGTGTGGTTGGTCGCATGGGTGGGCTTCGTCTTCACCTTGTTGTTCCTGTTCCAATCGATGCTATGGCGAGCCTCCGCCCATCCGCTGGGACGCAAGTTATACATCCACGCCCTCAATGGATTCTACGTCGGCACCCTGGCGAACCGATTGCTCGGCAGACTCTGGCCCTCACGCTCCCTTTCCTAACACTTCATTCCCATCCTTTTATGAATACGATTGAAAAGAAACAAACGACGGATTCTTTTGCGCATCTCGATCTCGCCATCACCGAGGCCCTCGAGCGCATTCCGCCACTCTGGCCGCTGGAGCATTTTGTGGCGGTCAATCCCTTCATGGGTTTCTCCAAGCGCCCTTTTGCGGAGGCCTGTGCGGTCTTGCGCCGCACCGTGGGCAAGGCTCCCGTCCAGGAACCAGCGGACTACCTGGCCGCCTGGCATGAGGGGCGAATCACCGCGGCGGATCTCGCGTTGGTTACGGATGAAACATGGCCGACGGAGCGATTGTTGGAAATGATCGCCAACACGGGGAACCAGACACTCGTTCATCCCGTGGCGACCTTTGCCGATCTGTTGGATGAGACCTTGCCGCATGCGCACTGGTCCGGATTTATCGCGGAGGAAATCGCGAAATGGTGTGCGGTGCACTTTGATCGCAACCAGACGACGTGGGTATCGCCCTGGCGGCACATGGGATTGTTTGCGGCGTGGAAGGCGGCGGCGGCTGAGGATCGCAAGCCGGAAACCTTCGGCCTTCCCGGCTTCCGGGCCTTTGTGAGAGCGTTGACCGATGATCCCAAAAAAGTCATCCAGCGCTGCCTGGCGCAGCTCGAGCCCCAGCAGGTGGATCTTGCGGATTTCCTTCACCGCCAGCTTTCCCACATCTCCGGATGGGCGGGGCATGTGCGCTATCTCGTGCGCGAGGATCTGATGCGCGGCAATGACAATCCGGCACTCATCGAACTTCTCGCGATCTGCCTCGCCTACGATGCGGCACTGCACCGCGCCTTCGGAAGTGATGCGCAAATTGCGGCATCGTGGAGAAATCAGAAAGTGAAAGTGCCGCAGGATGCTTGTCATGAGGCATTGGCCCGCTGGCAGCGCGCGTATGAGGCGGGCTATCAGAAAAAACTCGCGGCTGATCTGATCGCGCAGCCATCGCAGCCTCTCGCCGAACGTCCGCGCCTGCAAGCGGTGTTTTGCATCGATGTCCGCTCGGAGATCGTGCGGCGTCATCTGGAAGCGGCCTTGCCCGGAGCCAAGACACTGGGCTTTGCCGGCTTCTTCGGCTTTCCCGTGGCGCACCAACCCGCCCATGCCTGCAAGCCGGCTCCGCGTTGCCCGGTCTTGCTGGTGCCGCCGGTGATCAGTCGCGAACCAAGGCCGGAAAATGCGGCGCGGATCCGATCCGAGCGCGGGGCGTGGAAAGCATTTCAAAATTCCGCCACCTCGTGCTTCACGTTCGTGGAATCGTTAGGGGTGGCATTTTCCGGCGGGTTGCTGAAAATGCGGCAGAATTCCGAGGCCGGCATCGCACCCGCTCCGGAGCTCACCGGGCTTACCGCGGAGCAGGTCGCCGGCATTGCCGAGGGGGCGCTGCGCGGCATGAGCCTCACCGGGAATTTCGCACGGCTGGTGATGATCACCGGACACGGCAGTCATAGCGCCAACAATCCTTTTGCTTCTTCGCTGGACTGTGGTGCTTGTGGTGGGCACGGTGGGGAGGTCAATGCCCGACTCGCGGCGAAAGCGCTCAACGATCGCGAGGTGCGCAAGGTTCTGGCGAAGCGCGAGATTTTCATTCCCGACGACACGCACTTCCTCGCGGCGCGCCACGATACGCTGAACGATGATTTCCGGCTCTATGATCTGGAGGATTTCCCCGAATCTCATCACGGCGAACTCGCGGAGCTGAACGCGGCCTTGCGGCAGGCGAGTGCGGCCACACGCCGCGAGCGTGCGGAGCGGCTGGGCTTGGGGCATTTGGAAGGGGAGGCGCTGGACCTTGCCGTGCGCGCGCGCGGAACGGACATCGCACAGATCCGCCCGGAATGGGGACTGGCGAACAATGCCGCCTTGATCGCCGCGCCGCGCACGCGCAGTGCCGCGCTGAAGCTCAATGGACGCGTGTTTCTTCACGAATATGATCCTGCCGCCGATCCCGAATCAAAAATCCTCACCGTGATTCTCACCGCACCTGTGGTGGTGGCGAGCTGGATCAACCTCCAATACTACGCTTCGCGCATCGATCCGGGAAATTTCGCAGCCGGGGACAAAACGATCCATCAGGTCGTGGCGGGCCTGGGCGTGATCGAGGGCAATGCCGGCGATCTGCGCAGCGGCTTGCCCATGCAGTCGATTCACGATGGGCGGAATTTCGTGCACGAACCGCGAAGGCTTACCGTGTATATCGAGAGTGAAACGGAACGCATCGATGCCGTGCTCGACGCGCATCCGCAGGTGAAACAGCTGTTCGATCACCAGTGGATTCATTTGATCGCGCTGACGGGCGACACCGCGCGGATGCGCGATCGCGGAGGCTGGCGAGTCATCTGACACCCAGCTCGGTCGCGACGATCGGTAGTTTTTTCTTGTCCTGGTGAGCGTGTATGGCCTTGCTTGGGGTATGGAAATTCAGCCGATCGGGGTGATGCGCAGTTGTTTCGGGGAAAAATTCGCCACTCCGCGCCAACCGGGCCTGTGCCCGAGTGCCTGGGGACGCATCCATTTTCACGAGCCATTCCGCGGCGAGGAGTTCTTGCGAGGGATCGAGGGCTTTTCCCATGTGTGGGTGATTTTCGGCTTTCATGAAACGCAAGACAAGGGATGGACTCCGACCGTGCGACCGCCCCGGCTCGGCGGCAATCAGCGCGTGGGGGTGTGGGCGAGCCGCAGCACCTTTCGTCCGAACGGGCTTGGTCTTTCGCTTTGTCGCATCGAGGGAGTGGAATCTTCCGCAGAGGGTCCGGTATTGCTGTTAGGTGGTGTGGATTGCATCGATGGCACGCCGGTGTACGACCTAAAGCCTTATTTGGCCTATGCCGAATCCGTGCCGGACGCGCGTTGCGGGTATGCCCTGGACGCGCCGCCGGCCATGCCCGTGCGTGTGGCCGATGCGGCGGGGGAGGATTTTGCGAAATTGTCCGCACGCGATCAGTCTATCATACGCGAGGCTCTGGCCCAGGACCCTCGACCCGCGGTGCACGATGATGGCGCGCGCGTTTATGGCGCGCGGCTTTGCGGAGTGAATGTGCGTTTTTGCGTGGACGGGCAGGTGACCATCCTGGAAATAGCGCCCGGGTAGTGCGGGGGAAAGTTTTGGAGATGCGGGATTTGGCATTGCCAAGCGCCGGGATTTCTGGTGAGGTGGCGCCGCTATGGCAAATCCTACAAACGTTCTCGCGCAAGGCATCGAAATCATCGGATCCGTTCGGTTCTCGAATGACATGATCATTGATGGCAAAATCGAAGGGCAGATCATGTCCGACAAAGGACGCGTGACGATCGGGGAAAACGCCTGCATCAAGGGCGACATCACCGCCGGTGAGGTCAAGGTTTTCGGCAAAGTCGAGGGCAAGATCATCTCGGAGCGTTGCGAGCTGAAAGCAAAATCGCGCCTGGATGGCGACATCAAGGCGAAGATGTTCGCGATGGAAGAAGGCGCGCAACTGGCGGGCCGTACGGAAATCGGCTGAGACTGAGCGGTTTCATCTCAGCCAGATCATAGCGGCGAGCAGCAACAACAGCGCGGAAAAGCAGCGGTTGATCCACCAGCGGCTGCGTTCATAGCCATCGCGCAGGGCTTTGGTTTGCAGCAAATACGCCCACAGGATCCATAGCACGGCACCCTGGCCGACGATGATCGCACCGAGGGCCAGCGGTTTAGCGATACCCGAGGAATGTTGCAAAAACGGCGCGCAGATACTCGTGAGCACCAGTGCCGCTTTCGGATTGAGCAGATTGCAGAAAAGCCCGCGCAGGTAATGGCGGTGTTGACTGGTGACACTCGTCTGCGTCTCCGTCAGATCACTGCGGAATACCTGCCAGGCGAGGTAGGCGAGATAGAGTGAGGCGGCCATTTTCGCATACGGCAAAAAAGCCGATTCACGCGTGAAAATATAACCACCGCCTGCCAGTGCCAGAATCGCGTGAAATGCCAGACCCGTGGCGATGCCGCATGCCATGATCGCACCCGCACGACCGCCATGGCGCAGGGAGGTGCTGGTCAGCAGGATCATATCGGGACCGGGGCTGAACTGTGCCACCGCCATGATGCCCGCGAACAGCAGTAGCTCGGCGATGGGGTTCACTGCTTTGTTTTGGCGGCGATGAGATACTGCCGGATCGCGACTTCATCCTTTTTGCTGAGGCCGGCATTCCACGCCATGCCCGGCACGACGACATGCCAGTCCTCATCGCTGACCGTATCGGGCAACTGATACTCATGACAGCGCCCGCAGTGGGCGATGTATGCCGCGCGCCCGAGCTGGAGATTTCCCTCCGTCGCCTTGCTGCTCGCGGCCATGGCGGGTGTGACAGGCGGTGCCATCCGGTCCAGGCTTGGTGAACAGGCGGCGATGGCGAGCGCGCCCAGTGATAATGTCCAGAGCCAGCGTTTCATAAGCGGGGAATTATAATTTTTTCACTGCCAAAATGTAGGAAAGCACCGCGGAACCTTCTTCGTTCGCAAGGCCCGCGTGTTTGACCATTTTCGGCACGGTCTCGGTGAACTCCGCGTCATCGAGGTCCTCGGGCAGCGGGTAGGCGTGGCACTGCGCGCAGTTCAGCATATACACCGCGTGACCCCGTTGCAGTTTGTCGAGGGACGTGCCGCTTTTTTTCGCCATCTCGGGTGAGGGGTTGGGAACTTCCGAAATGCCGCCTTGCTCCGGTTCGCTCCCTTGTTCGATATCGCCCGTGGGCGAGCTGGCGCAGCTGGCGAGGAAAAAGGCAAGGCTGGCGGTGAGAAGAATGGGTTTCATCAAGAATGCGTCGGGTTAGTGTTGCTGATCGAGTTGATAGACGGTGCCGTGCGCGGCGATTAGGTAGGTTTGCAAGTCCCGTAGCTGCGACGGGTTCAGTTTGGCATTTTTGCTCATGTGTGGCAAGATTTCCCTCCAGTACTCCGGATCGATTTTTGCCGGCTTCACGCGGGCGTGGCATTGGTTGCAGTGTGCCATGTAGAGATCGCGACCACGCTGGAGTTGGGGTTTTTCCACTCCCATGCCTGTGGCCATCTGATCGGTCACCTGTGGGATAGCCTCCACGTCAGGGCCGCATCCGACCGCGCAGACAGCGAGCAATACCAAACCCAGCGACCAATGTTGCATGAAGTGAAACAAGCAGGTTTTGTTTCTTCTGTCGATCACAATCCAAAAGGGACTAGCGACCGCTCACCTGGGTGACCATGGTGGCATCTTGCTTGTTGTTTTCCGGCTGATCCTGCGATGTTTGCGGGGCGAACGAGTGGGGCGCCCACAGGCCGATCAGGGAGGAGGATAGCAGGATGGCCGCGGCACTTGCGATGGCCAGCGAACGACGCCAGAGGGGGGCGTGGCTTTCCTCAAGCGTCTCCGAGGAGTGTGGCTCTGACGCGTCGATGAGGGCCGGGGCGGGAGCCTCGGGCGCGGGTGCGAAGAAGGCCCCGCAGGCCTGGCGTGTGGTCCACGGGTGGGCGCTGTCAATCGGCGCGGGGCAATCATCGCGACCGGCGAAGTCTTCACCGATGTAGCGCAAGTCTTGCCAGCCGAGCTCCTGTCGGCGCACGACGGCGTTGATCACTCCATCTTCCACGAAGGGCTGGCGCAGATTCTCGTCCATGCAAGGGGATTCGGTAGGAAAACAGGGGAGATTGGCGAGGGAGTGCATGACTTGCTACGAAAGACATAGTAATAATCTTGAGTGCTTAACAAACAGCAAGATCTAATTTTTCCTAATTTTTTCGGAAAATTACAATAAAACCGTGACCTGGTGGTTGATTGTCTGGCAGTGTGGGGCAGATGAAAGAAACATTGATCATGACCATTTTGGGTGCGGACCGCACGGGGTTGGTGCGTTCCATCGCAGCGATCGTAGCCGCGCATCAGGCCAGTTGGCAGGAGAGTCGCATGGCGCGATTGGCGGGGCATTTTGCCGGGATCCTGCGAGTGGACTGTCCGGCGGAACAGGTGGCCGCATTATCCGCCGCGCTGCAAAAGCTGGCGGTGGAGGGGATCCAGATCCAGTTGATTCAGGAGGCGACTCCGTGTGCGGAGGATCGGCGTGTGTGGCACATCGATGTCGTGGGCAATGATCGTGCCGGCATCGTGCATGAGCTGACGCAGGCCATCGCGCACTGCGGGGGCAATGTGGAGGAACTGGTGACGGGGCTGGAGAGTGCGGCGATGTCCGGGCATCCTTTGTTCCGCGCCTCGGGCAAGGTGAGTTTGCCCGGTTCCAGCGATGAGTCTGCCTTGCGTGCCGCGATCGAGAACCTGAGCGATGACCTGTCGGTGGAAATTCACTGATTCGCTCCTTGTCATTTCCACTGATTCCTCTTACTGCTGCGTCACCTATGTCAAAAGTTTTTGAAACCAAACGTCCTGCCATCATCCTGCTGGGAGCGCCCGGCTCCGGAAAGGGCACCCAAGGGAAAATCCTCGGCATGATTCCCCGCTTCTTCCATTGCGAGTGCGGCAATGTCTTCCGCTCGCTCGATACCCGTACGCCGCTGGGGCAGAAGTTTGTGGAATACTCCAGCCGTGGGGAATTGGTGCCGGATGAACTGACGGTGGAACTCTGGAAAACCCAGGTGGCGAATTGGAGCGACATGCACTTGTATAAGCCGGACATCGATTACTTGGTGCTCGATGGCATTCCCCGCAATGTCGCTCAGGCGCAATACATGGGGAATTTTGTGCAAATCGAACAAGTCTTCCATTTGTCCTGCCCGAACCGTGCCGAACTGGCCCGCCGTATGCGCAAACGGGCGCTGAAAGACAATCGCATCGATGACGCCAACGAGGTGGTGATCCAGCGCCGCATTGCGACATATGAAGAGGAAACCAAGCCGATTCTCGATTTTTTCCCAAGTGAGATCATATGTGAGATCGACGCCACCAAGCCGCCCGTGCAGGTGATCAATCAAATCACTTCGGTGATTCTCAAGCTCCCTAGCTACAAGGAGTCCGAGGGCAGAATCATCTGATCATGAGAGTTGTTTTTGTCGCTACCGGGGACATCGCTTTGCCGACATGGGACTGGATGGTGCGCTCGCCGTGCGAGATACTGGCTCTCGTGACCCAACCCGATAAGCCGGCGGGGCGCAAGATGCAGCTCACGCCGCCGACGATCAAACTGAGGGCTTTGGACGCGGGCATTCCCGTCATGCAGCCGGATAGCTTGCGCAAAAAATCTGCGATCGATTCGGTGGCGGCGCTGTCACCCGATCTGATCGTGGTCATGGCGTACGGCCAAATCCTCACCGAACGCTTTTTGGCCATTCCCCCTCTCGGATGCATCAATCTGCATGCCTCTCTCTTGCCGGTATATCGTGGCGCGGCCTGCATTCAGGCGGCCATCGATCAGGGCGATGAAGTCAGCGGCATCACCGTCATGCACATGGTGCGCGAGCTCGATGCGGGTGACATGATTTTGCAAAAAACCACGCCGATCCGTGCGGAAGAAACGGGCGGCTCGCTGCATGATTTGCTGGCTGAACTGGCACCCGAGGCGCTGGCGGAGGTGATCCAGATGCTCGCCGCGGGGCAAGCGCCTCGCCTGGCGCAGGATCCTTCGCAAGTGAGTTATGTCGGCAAATTGGCGCGCGAGGATGGGCGGCTTTCGTGGCGCTCATCCGCCGCAGCGCTGGAACGCCGCATCCGTGCCTACGATCCGTGGCCGGGCACATTCGCCGTCATGGAGCAGGGTCAGCGGGTGAAAGTATTTCCTCCTGTGAGAGTGGTCGAGGGTGTCGAGATCGGTGCCGGTGAAACCGAAGTCCGCGATCATCAGCTGCTGGTGGGCTGCGGCGAGGGCGCTCTGGCTCTCACGGATGTGCAGGCCGAGGGAGGCAAGCGCATGCGGGCGACGGATTTCGCGCGCGGTCAACGGGAAAGCATCCGTTTTGTGCCGCAGTGATGTTTCACGAGGGAAACACCAGTGAAAACACCGCGCCTCCTCCCGGAGCGCGGTCCACCAGCGCCTTGCCACCGTGCAGCTGCATGATGGTTTGCACGATCGACAGGCCCAGCCCCGCGCCCTCCGACGTGCGGGATTTTTCCAATCGGTAGTAGCGATCGAAAATGTTTTCGTAATGCTCCGGAGCAATGCCGGGTCCGGAATCAATCACCGAGACGATGACTTTGTGCTGATCATTCCGCTCCACGACGATGCTCAACTTTTTCCCATGAGGCGTAAAACGCAGACCGTTTGACACCAGGTTCGAGAGGGCGATGCGCAGCATCGATTCGTCCGCCATGATCGTGGCCTCGCCGCGCACTTGCAAACGGATATCGCGTTCCTCGGCCACAGCGGAGAAGAAATCGAGCACCTCTCTGGCACAGGCCCCCACATCCACCTGTTGCAGCTGGAAGCCCGAGGAGCTGTTATCCGCCCGTGCCAGAAACAGCAGGCTCTCGATCATGCGGTTGAGCCGGTTGAACTGCTCGACGTGTGATTGCAACAGCGCGATGTATTGCTCGGGGCTGCGCTCTTTGCTCAGCGCGAGACTGGTCGCGCCTAACAGGTTGTTGAGCGGTGTGCGGAATTCATGGGCGGCATCGCCGGTGAACTGGGAGAGCTGGCGGAACGACTGCTGGAGGCTTGTGAGCATGCGGTCGAATTCGCTCGCCAGTGCCGTGATTTCGCGGGGCCAGTTGTCGGTGGAAATGCGTTCGTTCAGATCCTTGGCGGTGATTTTCCCCAAGGCCTGTGTGATCTGTCGCAGGGGTCTCAGGCCTCTGCGGGCGATGCACCAACCGAGGAAGGAAAACGAGATTCCTCCGATCAAGGTGGCCCGCAGCCACAGACCATGGAAGGTTTTGAGCCAATCACTCAGATGGGTGTCGACATACTGCGCCTGATAGATGGTGTCATTTCCGCCATCGATGCCGGCGATGGTGGCCGCCAACCAGTAGATGTCATGCTGTGATTTGTTGCCGCGCCGGTCCTTGACGATCTGCATGTCCTGCTCATCGGTCAGGTGGGCGGGAAAGGGCGGGGATAGGGAAAGGCGATCCATTTCAGGCGTGGTGAACAACACGTCGCCCTTGCTGTTGATCAATCGGCCATGGATGCTGTGCAGCGGATCGCGCGCGCTGGAGGAAAGCAGTGACTCGACCGATCGTTGCGGACTATCGGCATTTTCCAACACGCTGTTGCGCAGGCTGGTGATGTGATTGATCAGCAGTTCGTAACTCTCCTGCTGCCTTTGCTCCATCAGTGCGCTGCGGAAATACCAACCCGTGGCGGCGATCGCAACGATGCTCCCGAGCGCGTAACTAAGCATCAGGCGCGTCGTTAGCGAGAGCGGGTGGTGGTGGGGCGATGCCATGTCATTCGTCCTTGATCGTGTATCCCAGTCCGCGGATCGTATGAATCAACTTGGTGGCAAACGGGTCATCGACTTTCTTGCGCAAACGGCCGAGCGCGACATCGACGGCGTTTGATTCCACAAAACTCGGCATGCCCCAGATCTGCTCGGCCAGCGTGGCGCGGGTGACGATTTCCCCTTTGCTGCGCGCGAGCAAGGTCAGCATCTGGAATTCCTTCGCGGTAAGATCGATCACCATGCCGTTGCGATGGGCCTTCATGCGTGAGAGGTCGAGTTCGAGATCGCCCACGACCAGCGAATCACTGGGGCGGGTGACCGAGCGACGCAGCAGCGTGCGCACGCGTGCCAGTAACTCGGCCCAGGCGAAAGGCTTGACCAGGTAATCATCGGCACCGAGCTCCAACCCCTTGACGCGGTCACTGACGGTATCGCACGCGGTGAGAAACAGCACAGGCGTGGCGATGCGGTGCTGGCGCATGCGGTTCAGAACTTCCCAGCCATCGATTTGCGGCATCATCACATCGAGAATGATCAAATCATAGGTGTTTTGCGCGAGCATCACGAGGGCTTGTCGACCGTCTTGTGTGGCATCGACGGTGAAGCCATTTTCCCGCAGGCCTTCCGCGAGAAATTCCAAACTGGTGGGGTCGTCTTCAGCGATCAGGATATGCATCGTTAGAATGGAGAAAAGGGTTGTGTTCTAGTGAGGTTGCAAACGGTTGCAGGTTGTAGACGCAACTAACTATCCATTGGACGCCTTTGTCACAAGCGCAAAATGTCACAACACCAGTGTGCTCGATGTCTCATGTGCGATCACCGCCAGCCGTTTGTCCACCGATTTCCCCGGAGCATCCGGCAGCGGGCGTGAGGCGTTGTGAGGCAGATCTAGCAAAACCCGGGCGCCCAACCCGCGCAAGGCGGCCAGAGCGAGTTCGTGTTCCTTCTCGAAGTAAGAGGTGATCATCAGCAGCCCGTTCGGCTTCAGTCGTGCCATCGCATTCCGATAGATCCTGTCCCAGGTGGCGGGGTCATCCCAGAAATTCTGATGGCGCACGAAGATGACATCCATGTCCGCCGCTTCCGGCAAATGCCGCGCCAGCGAGGCATCGGCCACGCGGAACTCCACGCGTCCCTGCGGCAGCCAGCACTGCTTCCAGCGCCGCGTGGCCTCCTGGATTTCCGCCACCCGCAGATCCATGCCGAGATAGTGCCCGCCCTGCCCGGGCAGGCACAGGGCTTCCAGCAGCACGCCGGTCTCGTCGGCCCGACCGCAGGCGAGGTTGAGAATGCAGGGCTCCACCAGCGGCGGACGCTGCAACAGCCGCATCGCCTCCGCCAGCAAGGAGCGCAGGCGGGCCACATCTTCGGCGATTCCCGGATAGGAGAATGCGATGGCCGGAGGAAAGGACGGCATGCGCGAAAATACGCACATTTTCCCGAGGAAAAAGTCCAAATGACGGGAATTTTCCGAGATTCCTCGAAATAATGAATTGTGAGCTTGTCAATCGGCGGAGAAAGATAGAAAACTCAGCTCACCAAATCATCAGCTATCACGAACCATGAAGTTTCGAATCTCCAAAGAAGCGCTCCTCGAAGGGCTGCAAAAAGTTCAACACGTCGTCAGCAGTCGCACGACGCTTCCGATCTTGTCCAATGTGCTGATCGTGGCCAAGGGAGATCGTTTGCAGTTCACCACCACGGATTTGGACGTGGGCATCACGGGATCGGTGCTTTGCAATGTGGACAAAGAGGGCGCCACGACCCTGCCCGCGAAAAAAATCGTCAACATCGTGCGCGAGCTGCCATCGAGCGAGGTCGAGGTCACGGTCGATAGCAAACACGTGGCCACCATCGTCAGCGGCGCCGCCCATTTCAAGGTGAACGGCCTCAGCGATGCCGAGTTTCCTCCTTTTCCCGATTTCCAAGGCGCGAAGGAGTTCCGCATCCAGCAAAATGATCTGCGCGATGGCTTGAAAAAAACCTCCTACGCGATCAGCTCGGATGAGACCCGCTACGTACTGAACGGCATTTTCACTTCCTTCCGCGATGGCAAAATGACCTTGGTCGCCACCGACGGCCGCCGTCTCGCGATGGCGGAGAGCGATCTGGAATTTCCCGCCTCGCACGAGACGGACGTGATCATCCCGACCAAAGCGGTCCAGGAACTGCAGCGTCTGCTCGGCACGGAAGGGGATCTGACCCTGCGCCTCAGCGACAATCAGGTTTCCATCTCCATCGGCGACACGCTGCTCGTCAGCAAACTGATCGAAGGCAATTATCCGAACTACCGCCAGGTGATCCCCAGCGATGCGAACGAGCGCGTCGAGCTGCCTCGCGAGGCGCTGCTTGATACCGTGCGTCGTGTTTCCTTGCTCTCCTCCGATAAGTCCAGCTCGGTCAAGCTCTTGTTTGCCGATAACAAAGTGGATATCTCCGCCAACTCGCCGGATGTCGGCGAAGCGCGTGAGGAAATGCTCGTGAAGTATGAAGCGAAGCCGATCCAGGTGGCCTTCAATCCCGAGTTCATGATGGCTCCCTTGCGCAATCTGGAGACCGAGACGGTTTACCTGGACCTCATCGATGAAATGAGCCCGGGCGTGATCCGCATCGATGGTTCTTTCCTCTACGTGCTGATGCCCATGCGTGTGACTTCCTGATCGCACGCGATCTTTTTCCCAACGCGCATCTCCCCGAGGGATGCGCGTTTTTTTATGTCGTGACTTTCCCGATGATAGCGGCTTTTTTGGTTGTCAGACAGATCGCGATACGGCATGAATGCACCCATGACGAGTTCCGAGAAACAGGGAAATTGGTGGAGCGCCTTGAGTGGGTATCAAAGATTTGTATTCATTGTAGCAACATCAGCTTGGCTATTCGATTGCCTTGATCAGCAGTTGTTTAATTTGGCGCGGAATCCTGCGATGGAAAAACTTGTTGGTGCCGTTGATGCTAAGGAATTTGGTGGATACGCGACATCCCTCTTTTTGGTCGGGTGGGCGATTGGAGGCATGATTTTCGGTTCGCTCGGGGATCGTTACGGCCGCGCCAAGATGTTGGCTTGCACGGTTCTCTTGTATTCACTCGCAACAGGTCTTTCAGCCTTGTCGGTCGGGTTCGTTGACTTTTCTTTATATCGTATTCTGACAGGTCTTGGTGTCGGAGGGGTATTCGGCCTGGCTGTAGCTTTGGTCGCTGATACGATGCCTGGTGATGTGAGGCCCAAAGCGCTGGGAGTATTGCAGTCATTTTCCGCTGTTGGAAACGTAATGGCAGGAATGATTGGCATAGGCATTGCACTATTTGTCACAGGTGAATATTGGAAATGGCTATTTTTGATCGGGGCTTTGCCTGCATTTTTGACGGCTTTCATTCAAATGCGACTAAAAGAGCCGGAGGCTTGGATTGCTGCTCGGGACAAAGCCAGAAAGGAAGGCCGGAGGGCTGGTTCTTACATGGATTTGTTCGCTAACCCTGTTTGGCGCAAGCATGCATTGTTAGGAATGCTACTTTCTTGTGCCGGAGTCGTGGGCTTGTGGGGCATTGGTGTTTTTTCTAATGAGTTGGTGTCAGATGTTAGCACCCGCCATGTTTTGGTAGAAAATGTGGCTAACAATCCCGGCACAGAATGGGTCGCCGAGATGTTCGAGAAAACAAAGGGCGATATCAAGGCCATCAAGGCGGATCCTCGATTTTTGAGTGGTTCACCGGCTGAGATGGTTATGGCAAAAGCGGAAAAAGCAAAAAAGCTATGGCCCTCGATTAACCTGACTCTGTTCAATGCGGGTGCATTTATCGGCATGCTCGTGTTTACATCAGTAACTCAGCGTGTCGGTCGGAAAAAGGCTTTCCTCTCATTCTTCCTGTTATCTTTGGTTTTCACAGTGTTTGTCTTTCAATCGTTGAAAACCACAACAGATGTTTTGTGGATGGCGCCGCTTCTCGGGTTTTTCCATTTGTCAGTGTTTGCTGGATTTTCCATCTATCTCCCCGAGTTGTTTCCTACCAGCTTGCGTTCCACCGGGGTTTCGTTTTGCTACAATGTAGGACGTCTCGTTGCCGCGACAGCCCCTTTTACGCTTGGCAAATGGCAGGCGGTTCAAGCAAAAGCTGCGATCGATTTCTCTTCTAAGCTGGAAATTTTCCGCCTAGGTCCATGCCTGATGGCAGCCTGTTTCCTTCTCGGTATTGTCGTCCTTCCCTTCCTGCCGGAAACAAAGGGCAAGCCACTTCCGCAGGATTGATCGCCGTCTTCACTCTGATGATCTACTGCGGATATCGTAAATGCTCCACCTGCCGCGAGGCGATGAAATGGCTGGAGCAGCGGGGCATTCCGGTGGAGGTTCGCGAAATCCGCGAGACTCCGCCGTCTCCCCGCGAGCTCGCCGTCGCCTTGCGCCTGCTGGGCGGGGACCGGAAAAAACTGCTCAACACCGCCGGTGCGGAATATCGCGGCATGGGCCTGAAGGATCAAATCGGCACCCTGTCCGATGAAGCCCTTTTCGCCCTGATCCAGGAAAACGGCAACCTGTGCAAGCGCCCCTTTTTGCTAGACGAAACACACGGCATCGCCCTCACCGGCTTCCACGCCGGACAATGGCAGCAGGCGCTCGTTCGCTGAGCTCAGCGAGGCGCATCATGTCCCGACGGCTCATAAGAAACTAGCCGGTGATGCTTCGATGTTTGCTGTGACAAGCGATGCATTCCACGTCCCGAGGGGACAAAAGAAGGTAGCCGGTGGTGCAACCACCGGATCTTTCATCACCATTACGCACAGCGCGCCGGAGGTGCGCGAGAAGGCATGTCTGTCTCGTGTTGAAGGATTCATGGAACGTTTGATGTGATGTCACCGCGTCATTGCGGTAAGTATGAGCTGAAATTGATTAGCTTATGGGCGGTTGACATCCATGACTTGATCGGTTTCTTTCTATTCATATTGCATCACCGCCATATGGACTTGATCTTGTGAAGCTCAAGGTTGACCAGTTTCACATTTCCTCCAATGGCAGCCAGATAAAGGCTTTCGTCTTTGGGGTCGAATGCGACCTGCTGACTAAGGGAGAAAACTCCGCCGTCGGAAAAGATTTCAATTGATGACCAATCGACCAGCATTCGTATCTTTAGTATCCGGTTTGAATCTGGGCGTAACACAGGCGGTTGCTTGTCGCCAAACTTGTTTTTCTCAACGCCTTGATAGATGAGTGTCTGAGACGTGATATCATATTGATAGCTGACGTTCGCGATTTTGAACTCAATCTTTTCTGCCGTGGCACCCTTCAAATCTATGGTGAAAGTCATATCGAAGGTTTTTGATCTCACATCTCTGAGAATATTATCCGTACCCACTTCCATCTTGCCTAGTTGGACAGCAGGATCGACGTATAGATCTTTAATGGCCGCAATAGGGGTTTGGGTGACGCGCATTTTACCGTCGCGTGTGACCAGACCCAGTTCAACTGGAAAGGTCGCATTCCGCTCCCAGGGCTTCTCGCCAATGCCTCCATTCCACTCGTCCATCCAGGCGAGTTGGATGTATTTCTTCTGAGGTAGCGTGAATGGAAAAAAGGTCTGACCAGCATAAAAGTCAGGTCCGACGTCCATAAAGAGACCCTCTTTGGTCTCATTCTCATCGGTAAACTTAGTTCCATCAAAGTGTCCAACGAGGTATTTGCCAGCGGCATCATAAAGGACCCACTTCATATTTTTGAGATCACCATCAAGAGGAAGCTCCACAAGATCAGGGCATTCAAAACCAAACTTAATGTTACTCAGCTTTTCCCAGTTGATGAGATCCTCTGACCCGTAAAAGGTGGTGCCATGCTCGTAGAGGGCCATGACCCATTTTTTCGTCGGTCCATGCCAAATGACACAGGGATCACGCGGATCGGCGGTGGCGGTGGCATTAGCGACAGGGTTTTTACGGTAGTTATTCCAGGTCTTTCCCTGATCATTGCTCCAGGCCATGCAAGTCCCCACTTTGGTTCCCGTATACAATGTGATCAGGGCAGATTTAGGCGACCCTGTGATTTTCTCTGCAGCCGACCCGCTGACCACGATTCCGCTACCTGAGTAAATCTGTTCTCCTGATACATTTTGCTTTGCGCCTGCTGCAAGGGCATGGCTGCTTTTACCAATCAAAGCGAGCCCATGATCAGTCCAATGGAGAAGGTCATCGGAACTGGCATAGGCAGCATCTCGATTCTTTACGCCCCACTGATAGAGCATGTGATACTTGCCGTCGAGATACCACAGGGCATTTACATCATTCATCCACCCATTTTGGGGTGAAAAGTGAAATTGGGGTCGGTAGGGTTCCTGATAATCTGAAGGCTGGTAGTGTCGATTGAATGGTGGGGTGCCTTTTAGCTCGTGATCAGATTCAGCCCATCCCACAGATAATAAACTTGTCCAAAGTAGGAAATAATATGGTGTTGTTTTTAGGATGCTATGCATTTTTTGTGTGCAAACGATTAGGCCATCCACCGCGGGAATGGAAGCCCGAATTCAAGGAAAGACGTTACCCTCCGTTGGATGCACCGGCTTGTTGGGCATTGGTTTCTATTGTCGGCGGCGCAAGAAGTCGACGTTTGCGGCGCTGCCAAGAAAACATCGACGCAACCCAAACCATAAAACAAAATGGCATCAAAAACCAGTAATCGACTTTGACCGTGAAGCTGTTTCCAGATGGGGTGCCCCACTGGAACCAAATTGGGCCGGGTTCATTGTCATACCAAGTATGTCGTATTGGGTCAAATGGGAAGCTCAGACTAGTGATGCCTGTCTGGCGCATGGGATTTCCCCATCCGGCATACGGCCTTCCTACCCAAAGTCCGATTCGATGGAAGTCTTGAGTGATGCCAAAGCCTTGATAGAAATCGCCTGGAGCGATCCATCGAGCACCAAAATACCTGCCTTCTCCCATGAGGAATGGCGACATCCAAATACACGCGATGAAAATGAAGCCAAAAAGACCGATCCAAAGCAGTCGAGAGCGGAACCAAAGACTATGCATGCGATATTGGATGTGGCTGCTGAGATGATGAGAATATCTTGCCCAACGTTTGAGTGTAGGCAACCGCGCCCTGGACTTTCCAGAGCGCAGCGAACTAGCGGCGTTGTCGCGGTTGCCTACCACGACTTGTTGGCTTCTTCTTTTCGATCTTGGCCCGCTGGGACTTCGGATAGGCTTCCAACATGCGCTCGAAACCTGCATCACCGACTTGGTAGCTGAAAATCTCTCTCATGTTCATGACCTCGCTCAGCTTAAACCATCTTGGCAAATCCTTCAGGGCAGCCTCGACTTCCGGAATGTGCTCGTAAAAGCAGACGGCAACGCAAGTGAGCAGATCATCCTTCGCTGTCTCTCCCCGCGGCTGTCGGCATGACCAATCTGCATACTCGTAAATCGCTCGAATGTCCGCCTCCTTGTAAGGATAGTCGTAGGCGCGCTTGAAGACATCGCGGAGATTAGACCACAGGCTGTAGGGCGTCTCGACATACTCGAAGACGTCTTCTCGATCTCCGAATCGCCGGTGAGCTTCTGTCAGCCATTCCGTGTCCATATTTTTTGAGCCAACGTCTAGCTCATCCACGGCGGGGTGGAAAGCCCGAATTCAAACTGGAGCGTTACCCGCCGTTGGATGGAGCGGCTTGTGTGTGCCCAGCATGGGCACGTTGTAAATGGGGTTCAAGTCCCCTGTAGGAATACCAAACATGAAAATGAACATACTACTATCAGAGGCCAACTCGGAAAGGGTAACCGCTCCGAGGAAGGAAGGCTATGAGAAAATTGCGA